>NZ_BAAAJT010000003.1:517979-552191 GCF_039527245.1 Nocardioides aestuarii | reverse complement strand
CCCGGAAGTTAAGCCGTTCAGCGCCGATGGTACTGCAGTCGCGAGGCTGTGGGAGAGTAGGACGCCGCCGGACAATTCTTCGATCGAGGGCGACCCCTGTGGGGGTCGCCCTCGATCTCATTTGCAGCGTTCTCACGCCGGCTGTCGTCCACAGCACCCCCGCTCGGGCTGCTTCTCCACAGGCGTGGCCGCGCGGCGCCACGGCTGTCGGCCCCGTGGACCACGCTCGTGGGCGAGGTGATGAGTGATGACGAAGAAGACCGTGACAGACGCTCCGGTGGCCGGCGGCTTGGCGACCGACAACGAGGTCCGGCTCGTGGGCCGCCTGTCGGCAGCTCCGGAGCAGCGGACGTTGCCGAGCGGCGACGAGATCTGGACGTTCCGTCTCGTCGTGCCGCGGACGCGACCACAGGGTCGCCAGACCGTGGACGTGCTCGAGTGCGTCGCGTGGTCGGCCCGGACCAGGCGGAGCGTGGCGTGCTGGTCCGAGGGCGACCACGCCGAGGTCAGCGGCGCGTTGCGGCGTCGATTCTACCGGGCGGGTGGCGCCACGCAGTCGCGGGTGGAGGTCGAGGTCGACAGGGCTCGACTCATCCGTCGAGCAGTGAGCGCATGAGGACGCCGAGGCTCGGCTTGGGCTGGAACGACGTGGCCTTCTCCGGCAGCAGCCGGTGTGACGACACGATCCGGTCCACGAGGTCGAAGTCGGGGGCAGGCATCAGCACCGCCAGCTGCTGACCGCGTGCGACCCGTTCGAGGGCGTCGTCGACGGAGTGGTGGTAGCCGACCACGTGCGGCCCCTGCAGCCGGGGCAGCACGTCCTCATGGAGGACCTGCACCGCGGCGCGCTCGGTGAGGGCGCCGAGGTCGAGGCGTGCCCACGCGGCTCCATCGGTCACCGCGAGCGTGGTGGGGCTCAGCGCGGCCAGCGCCGAGGCCTCGGTCGTGGCGGTGAGGGTGCCGGCCGGGCCCACGGCTCGCGCCAGGTCGTCGAGGTCCGTCCGGCTGATCGTCCGGTGGATGGCGCCGAGGTGGAGCGGGGTGTCGTCCTGGTCGACGAGCATCGCGAGCCCGAGGTCGGCGGCGGTCCCCGGGCGCTGCTCGTGAAGTGCGACGTAGGCCGCGTAGCGGTGGTGGCCGTCGGCGATCAGCGGCCGTGAGGAGGCCAGGTGCTCGGCCAGCTCGGTGAGGAGGGAGCCGTCCCGGACGGCCCACACCCGGTTGTGGCGCTCGGCGCGGTCGACGTACTCCTGCCAGGGGCTGTCGGTCATGATGCGGCCGATCAGGTCGCGGACGGCGCCGGGACCCCGGTGCACGAGGAGGATCGGCGCGGGGTTCAGCTCCATCTCGCCCATCCGGGCGGCGAGGTCGGCAGCCTGGTCCTGGTGGACGCCTTCGTGGGGCAGGACCACGCGCTCCGCAGCTCCGGCCCGGGACACGTCCAGGGCGCCCACGAGGCCGCGCACCGTCAGCGCCCCCACGGTGTACTCGTGGAGGTAGAGCGCCGCCTCCCGGTCGCGGACCACGTGGCCCTGCGCCTCCCAGCGCTCGAGCCGCGCGGCGACGTCACGGTAGGGGCGCGCGAAGGCCCGCGCCGAGGCCGGGTCACCCACGCGCTGCGCGGAGAGCGCGAGGCCGCGGAACGGACGGAGCGCGAACGAGGTCGGTCCGGCGGTCGCAGTGGGCGGTTGACCCGAGGCGCCGGCGTGCATCCGGTCATCGTAGGGTGCCGTGGCAACGCTCGACGCGGGGAGGTGGCCAGGTGCGGGACAGCGACGGCAGACCCCTGGTGGACCTCTACGACCTCACCATGCTCGACCTCGACGGCGTGGTCTACGTCGGCGACCGGGCGGTGCCGGGCGCCGCGGGCCACCTCGCGGACGTGCGGCGGGCTGGTGCCCACGTCGCGTTCGTCACCAACAACGCGTCGCGGTCGCCCGCCGCGGTCGCCGAGAAGCTCACCGACCTCGGGGTGGCGGCCGAGCCCGGTGACGTGGTCACCTCGTCCCAGGCGGCGGCCCACCTGCTGCTCGAGCAGCACGGCGCCGGCGCCACTGTGGCCGTCCTCGGCGCCGCCGGCCTGCGGGAGGCACTCGAGGAGGCCGGGCTCGCGCCGACCGTGGTCGACGACGACGCTGCCGTCGCGCTGGTGACGGGCTTCGGCCCGGACGTGGTGTGGCACGAGGTGATGCACGCGGCCGTCCGGATCCGGGGTGGGCTCCCGTGGGTGGCCAGCAACGCCGACCTGACCTTTCCGTCGTCCATCGGGCTCGCGCCGGGCCACGGCGCCCTGGTCGGGCTGCTCTCCCGCTTCGCCGACGTCGAACCGGTGGTGGCGGGCAAGCCGCAGCGACCGCTGCTGGACGAGACGGTCCGGCGCGTCGGCGGCGAGCGGCCGCTCATGGTGGGGGACCGGCTCGACACCGACATCGAGGGGGCCCACGAGGCCGGGGTCGACTCGTTGCTCGTGCTCACCGGCGTGACCGGCCTCGCTGAGCTGGTGGCTGCCCCCGCCCGCCACCGGCCGACCTTCCTCGCCCCCGACCTCGCAGGGCTGTTGTCGGCGCACCCGTCCCCGGCCCGCGACGACGGGACGTGGCGCTGCGGTGGCTGGGGCGTCGAAGTCTCCGGAGGACGGCTGGACGTGCGTGGCGACGGCGACGACGCCGATTGGTGGCGTGTCGTCGCCGCCGCCGCGTGGGAGCACCTCGACACCGCGGGGACGCCGGTCGACGCCGGGGGACTGGTGCCGCCGGAGCAGGCCCGGGAGGGGTAGCCTGCGGCCATGACCGAGGCCCACTTCGAGGACGAGCCGGTGACGACCGGCGTCGCCGAGGTCGACCAGGTGCTCAGCGCCGTCGCCGACCTCGACCCCGCCGACGTCGCGAGCCACCCCGCGGTGTTCGAGCAGGCCCACGAGCAGCTGCGCCGGGCCCTCGACGGCTCCGCCTGAGCCCGCAGTGCCACCCCGCCGCCTGCGGCTGGACGCGGAGCTGGTCCGACGCGGCCTGGCCCGGTCCCGCGACCACGCCAGCGAGCTGATCGCCGCCGGCCGCGTCACGGTGTCCGGCGGGCGGGCGACCAAACCCGCGACCGGGGTGACCACGGACGTCGCCATCGTCGTGGCCGACGATCCGGATCGTCCCGACTACGTCTCCCGTGGCGGGCACAAGCTCGCCGGAGCGCTGGCGGCGTTCGCTCCCGGTGGCCTGCGCGTGAGCGGGCGCCGCTGCCTCGACGCGGGGGCGTCGACCGGCGGGTTCACCGACGTGCTGCTGCGGGCCGGCGCCCGCGAGGTCGTGGCCGTCGACGTGGGCTACGGCCAGCTCGCGTGGTCGCTGCAGAGCGACGAGCGGGTGCGCGTGCACGACCGCACGAACATCCGTGACCTGACCCCGGACCTGATCGGTGGGCCGGTCGACGTGGTCGTGGGTGATCTCTCGTTCATCTCGCTCACGCTGGTGCTCGACGCCCTGCTCGGTGTGACGGCCGACGACGGGGACCTCGCGCTCATGGTCAAGCCGCAGTTCGAGGTCGGCAAGGACCGGGTCGGCAAGGGCGGCGTCGTGCGCGACCGCGACCTGTGGGTCGAGGCCGTGGCCGACGTAGCCGCGGCAGCCGGGTCGCGCGGCTGGGGAACCCGCGCCGTCGCGCCGTCGCCGCTGCCGGGCCCCTCCGGGAACGTCGAGTTCTTCCTCTGGCTCCGCCGCGGGGAGGGCACCCTGCCCACCGACGAGCGGGACGCCGTGGTCCGCGCGGGCGTCGACGACCTGTCCGGGCCGGGTGAGAAGGTGGGTTCGTGACCCAGCTCGACGACCACGCTCCCGACCCGGCGGAGACCCGTCGCGTCCTGCTGCTCGCCCACACCGGGCGGGCGGAGGCCCGCGAGGTCGCGCGCGCCTTCGTCGAGTCGCTCAGCGGCCACGGTGTCCACGTGCGGCTCATGTCCCAGGAGGCTGCTGACCTCGACCTCGTGCCCGACCGCGACGGACTGCTGGTGGAGGTCGTCGACGGCGAGCCCGACGCCGGGCACGGATGCGAGCTCGCGGTCGTCATCGGTGGCGACGGGACGATCCTGCGGGCGGCCGAGATCACCCACGACAGCGGCACGCCCGTGCTCGGCATCAACCTCGGCCACGTCGGCTTCCTCGCCGAGGCCGAGGTCGACGCGGTCGACACGACCATCCAGGCCATCGTCGACCGGCGCTACACCACCGACGACCGGCTCACGCTCGACGTGCGCGTCACCCAGGACGGCGAGGTCGTGTGGCGGTCCTTCGCCCTCAACGAGGCGAGCGTCGAGAAGGCGGCTCGCGAGCGGATGCTCGAGGTCGTCCTCGAGATCGACGACCGCCCTCTCTCCCGGTGGGGGTGTGACGGCGTCGTCTGCGCCACCCCGACCGGGTCCACCGCCTACAGCTTCAGCGCCGGCGGACCCGTCGTCTGGCCGGGTGTCGAGGCGGTGACGGTGGTGCCGCTCAGTGCTCACGCCCTCTTCGCGCGACCACTCGTGGTGGCGCCCACGTCCGTCGTGGCGATCGAGGTCCTGACGCGCAGCGACGGCGCCGGCGTCCTGTGGTGCGACGGCCGGCGGACGGTCGACCTCCCGCCCGGCGCCCGGATCGAGGTCCGCAGCGGGGCGACCCCGGTGCGCCTGGTCCGGTTGCACCAGGCCCCGTTCACCGATCGCCTGGTCGCCAAGTTCGACCTGCCCGTGGCCGGCTGGCGCGGCGCCGGTGAGCGACGACGGCGCGAGGGGGACCCGCGGTGATCGAGGAGATCCGGATCGGCTCCCTGGGGGTCATCGACTCCTCCGTGCTGGAGCTCGGGCCCGGCCTGACCGTGATCACGGGTGAGACCGGTGCAGGCAAGACGATGATCGTGACGGCCCTCGGCCTGCTCCTCGGCGGACGGGCTGACAGCGGCGCGGTCCGCACGGGTGCGCGCACCGCGCGGGTGGAGGGCACCGTCCTCAGCGGCGCCGTCCCGGGACTCGACGGAGCGGTCGACGAGGCGGGGGGAGAGGTCGAGGAGGGCCGCGTCGTCCTGGCTCGGACGGTGAGCGCGGAGGGTCGCTCACGCGCGTTCGTCGGTGGCGCCTCGCTGCCGGTGAGCAGGCTCGCCGAGATCGCCGCGCCGCTCGTCGCGGTCCACGGCCAGTCCGACCAGCACCGCCTGCTCCAGCCGCGCGCCCAGCGCGAGGCCCTCGACCGCTTCGCCGGCGACCCGGTCGCGACCGCCCTGACCCGCTACCGGGAGCTCCACGCGGCGCTGCGCGCGACCGAGCGCGAGCTCGACGACGTCACCTCCCACGCCCGCGACCGTGCCCAGGAGGCCGACCTGCTGCGCTTCGGCCTCGGCGAGGTCGAGGCCGTCGATCCGCAGCCGGGGGAGGACTCCGACCTCGCGGCGGAGGAGGCACGCCTCGGCCACGCCGACACGCTCCGCCTCGCGGCCGAGACCGCGCGCAGCGCCCTGTCCGGCGACGGTGACCAGCCGGACGCGGTCGGCGCCGTGGCCGCCGCCCGCACGGCGCTCGAGGGGGTGCGTGAGCACGACGCGGAGGCGGCAGCGCTCGCGGACCGGGTGGCCGAGCTCAGCTACCTGCTCGCCGACCTCGGCGCCGACGTGTCGGCCTACGCCAGCGCCGTCGACACCGACCCGGCGCGGCTCGCCCACGTCTCCGACCGGCGGGCCGCGCTGACCGCGCTGACCCGCAAGTACGGCGAGACCGTCGACGAGGTGCTCGCCTGGCAGCAGCGGTCGGCCGAGCGGTTGCTCGCGCTCGACGGGACCGACGAGCGGATCGAGGAGCTCCGCGCCGAGCGCGACCGGGTCCACGCCGACCTCAGCGCCGTGGCGAGTCAGCTGACCACCGCGCGCACGGCGGCGGCGCAGGTGCTCGGGGCCGCGGTGACCGAGGAGCTTGCCGACCTCGCGATGCCGCACGCCCGTGTCGAGGTCGTCGTGACCGAGCGCGAGGAGCTCGGCGCGTCGGGTCGCGACGAGGTCGAGCTGCGGCTTGCCGCCAACGTCGGCGCGGACGCGCGCCCGCTCCACAAGGGCGCCTCGGGGGGTGAGCTCTCACGCGTGATGCTGGCGCTGGAGGTGACGCTCGCGGCCACCGGCACCGTCCCCACCTTCGTGTTCGACGAGGTCGACGCCGGAGTGGGCGGGGCCGCCGCGGTCGAGGTGGGCCGCCGCCTGGCCCGGCTCGCCCGCAGCGCCCAGGTCCTGGTGGTGACCCACCTCCCGCAGGTGGCGGCCTTCGCCGACCGCCACGTCGTGGTGGCCAAGACCGACGACGGGTCGGTGACCAGCTCGGGCCTGACGCTGCTCGACGACGCCGCCCGGGAGCGCGAGCTGTCGCGGATGATGGCCGGCCTCTCCGGGTCCGACACGGCGCTCGCCCACGCCCGCGAGCTGCTCGACACGGCCCAGCCCGCACGCGCCGGAGGCTGACGCGCCGAGCGCCCGCGGTTGCCGCGGCGGGCCGGTCCGGACTGAAATCATGGGGCGGTGCCAGTTCGCAACCGTTCCAGCGCGCTGCCCGGGCTGACCGGGACCGTGCGCGTCGAGCGCCGTCCCCGGGTGCTGCTGCCGCGGCTCCGTCCCGGCGACGTCGCTGTCATCGACCAGCTCGACCTCGACCGCGCCACCGCCCAGGCACTGGTCGATGCACGCGTGTCCGCCGTGCTCAACGTCTCGCCCTTCCTCTCGGGACGCTATCCGGCGCTCGGGCCGACGGTGCTGGCCGAGGCGGGCGTGCTCCTCGTCGACCGGCTCGAGGGCGCGGAACGGATCAGCGACGGCACGCGGGTGCGCCTGCACGACGAGGTCGTCTACGTCGGCGGCGAACCGGTGGCCATGGGCCGCGGCGTGGACCTGTCCGTGCTCGAGTCGGAGATGGGCGCGGCCCGCAGCGGGCTCGGAGCCCAGATGCAGTCGTTCACCCACAACAGCGTCGAGCTGCTCCGGCGCGAGGAGGGCCTGCTCATCCACGGAGAAGGGCTGCCCCGGCTCGGTACCCGGCTGGGTGGCCGTCCCGTCGTGGTCGTCGTCGGTGAGCACGACCAGCGCGCGCGGTTGAAGCAGCTCAAGCCCTTCCTCAAGGAGCGCCGTCCGGTGCTCGTGGGCGTCGACGGCGGCGCGGACGCCCTGCGCCGTGCCGGCCACCGCCCGGACGTGGTGGTCGTGGGCGGCGGTCGCGGCGACGCCGAGCTGCCGTCGGCCGCTGCCCTGCGCGCGGCCCACGACGTGGTGGTCCGCGTGGACCGTGGCGAGCGGCTCCCCGTCGACCAGCTCGAGCGGCTGGGGGTCAGGTACCACCGGGTCGAGACGTCCCTGGCCACCGAGGATGTCGCGCTGCTCGTGGCCGATGCCGGCGAGGCGTCGGTGATCGTCGGGGTCGGCACCCACGCCACGCTGGACGACCTGCTCGACCGGCAGCGGACGGGGCTGGCCAGCGCCTACCTCACCCGGCTGCGCAGCGGTCAGCGGCTGGTCGACGCCGCGGCGGTGCCGACCCTCTACTCCGGCCGCGTGCGGCCGCGCCACGTGCTGCTGACGCTGCTGGTCTGCGTGGTCGCCCTCGCGGCCGCCATCGCGACCACCCCGGTCGGCCAGGAGTGGGTCACGTCGCTGGTCGACGGCGCCCGGTCGGTGCTCGCCGAGCAGGGGTGGTTGCCATGAGTGCCGTACGCCGCCACCTCACCCTCGTCGCCGCCCTCGTCCTCGTGCTGGCCATCGGCATCGCGCTGGGCGCCGGGCCGTTGAGCCACGAGCGGCTGCTGCCGACCGCGGCCGCGCCGGTGCCGACCGCACCCGAGGGTGTCGCCGGGCCGGAGGCGGACGCCGTCGCGGCCGAGGTCGCTCCTGCACTGCTCCGCGGCAGGCTGGCCGGCCGCGGCGTCGCACTGCTCTCCACCCCGGGGGTCGGCCGCGACACCCTGACGGCGCTGGCCGACGACGTGGAGCGCGCGGGCGGCACCGTCACGGCACGCTGGTCAGCCGGCAGGTCGCTGGTGGGGCCGGGGGAGAAGACCCTCGTCGACACGTTGGGCGAGCAGCTCCTCGAGCAGCTCGACGGTCGCGGTGCCGACGCCGACTCGGCATCCTACGACCGGATGGGCCAGCTGGTGGCGACCGCGATCGCGACCAGGACGCCCGAGGGTGCCGTGGCCGGCCCGGACGCACTGACGGTCCGTCAGTCGCTGGACGCCGCGAGCCTCCTGCGCGTTGACCGCGACGAGCCGCGACGCTCGCCCCTGCTGCTCGTCGTGCTTGGCGACGACCTCGACGACCACGTGGTCGAGGGACTCGTGACAGGTCTCGTCGCGCGGACGTCCGGGGTGGTGGTGGCCGGGTCCGAAGGGGCCGCGGACCTCGACGTGCTGGCCTCCGCGGAGAGGCTCACCACGGTCGACGGGGTCGAGGGCGAGCTCGGTCGGCTGGCTGCCGTGCTGGCTCTGTCCCGGGTCGAGGACCAACCCGGCGGTTCCTTCGGTGCGTCGGGTTCGGACTCTGCCCTGCCGCTCGGGTAGGCTCGAGGTCCGTGAAGCCGACGCCCGTGAAGCACGTGTTCGTGACCGGAGGCGTCGCCTCCTCCCTCGGCAAGGGGCTCACCGCCTCCAGCCTGGGCAGCCTGCTGAAGGCGCGCGGCCTGCGCGTCACGATGCAGAAGCTCGACCCCTACCTCAACGTCGACCCGGGGACGATGAACCCTTTCCAGCACGGCGAGGTGTTCGTCACCAACGACGGGGCCGAGACCGACCTCGACATCGGCCACTACGAGCGGTTCCTCGACACCGACCTCGGCCAGATCGCGAACGTCACGACCGGCCAGGTCTACTCCTCGGTGATCGCCAAGGAGCGTCGTGGGGACTACCTCGGCGACACGGTCCAGGTGATCCCTCACATCACCAACGAGATCAAGGACCGGATCCTGGCGATGGGCTCGGACGTCGACGTCGTCATCACCGAGATCGGCGGCACCGTCGGGGACATCGAGTCGTTGCCCTTCCTCGAGGCCGCCCGCCAGACGCGCCACGAGATCGGCCGCGACAACTGCTTCTTCATCCACGTCTCGCTCGTTCCCTTCATCGGTCCGTCCGGCGAGCTGAAGACGAAGCCGACCCAGCACTCGGTCGCGGCGCTCCGCTCCATCGGCATCCAGCCGGACGCGGTGGTCTGCCGCTCCGACCGGGAGCTCCCCGAGAGCATCAAGCGGAAGATCTCGCTGATGTGCGACGTCGACCAGGAGGCCGTCGTCACCGCGGCCGACGCGCCGTCGATCTACGACATCCCCAAGGTCCTCCACCGCGAGGGGCTCGACGCCTACCTCGTGCGACGTCTCGACCTGCCCTTCCGTGACGTCGACTGGACCACGTGGGACGACCTGCTGCGCCGGGTGCACCACCCGAACGAGGAGGTCACGGTCGCCCTGGTCGGCAAGTACATCGACCTCCCCGACGCCTACCTGTCGGTCGCCGAGGCCCTGCGCGCCGGAGGTTTCGCCCACGAGGCCAAGGTGCACCTGCGGTGGATTCCCTCCGACGAGTGCGAGGACCCCCACGGCGCCGCGCGGCACCTCCACGACGTCGACGCGGTCTGCGTCCCCGGCGGGTTCGGCGTCCGCGGGATCGAGGGCAAGCTCGGCGCGCTCACCTACGCCCGTACCCACGGGATCCCGACGCTCGGCCTCTGCCTCGGCCTGCAGTGCATGGTCATCGAGTACGCCCGCAACGTCGCCGGGCTCGAGAAGGCCGGTTCCACCGAGTTCGACCCCGAGGGGCCCGAGCCCGTCATCGCGACCATGGAGGAGCAGAAGTCCTTCGTGGAGGGCGCCGGGGACCTCGGTGGCACGATGCGGCTGGGCCTCTACCCGGCCGCGCTGGCCGAGGGCAGCCTGGTGCGGGAGGTCTACGACTCGGCCACCGTGCAGGAGCGCCACCGGCACCGCTACGAGGTCAACAACGCCTACCGCGACCAGCTGGCCGAGGCCGGCCTCTTCTTCAGCGGCACCAACCCCGACCTCGACCTGGTCGAGTTCGTCGAGCTGCCGCGCGACGTCCACCCCTACTACGTCGCCACCCAGGCCCACCCCGAGCTGCGCTCGCGACCGACCCGCCCGCACCCCTTGTTCAAGGGCCTGGTCGGTGCCGCGATCGAACGCCAGAAGGCTGAGCGCTTCCCCCTCGACGAGAGCGGGCTGCGCCGGCCCCCGGCCGAGGAGGACTGACCGCGAGGCTCAGGCGCCGCCGCGCCGCGCGCGGATCATGCGCGAGAGCGTGTCGGCGCCCGTGAGCAGCTGGTTGCGCACCGTCGGGTCCAGGCCGGGCTCGGTCGCAGCGGCCCGGGCACGGTCGGCGAAGCCCTCGTCGGCGACCAGCGGGAACATGCCGCGCACCAGGGAGAGCATCGAGAGCAGCCCGCCGCGCACCGCTCGCATCTCCTCGAGGTAGCGGTCGGCCCACGGCGCGCACAGCTCGGCCTGACCCGGGCGCCAGAAGGCCCGGGCCACCGCGAACGTGGGGTGGCCCGCCTGGACGCTGCGCCGGACGAACAGCTCCTCCCAGGCCTCCGCCTTGGCCGCCTCGTCGGGGCGCGCCGCGGTCACCGCGACGGCCCGCGCGGAGCGGTCCGGATCGGGGTCCCGGGCGAGCAGCTCCTCGACCGTGCCGTCGGGCAGGTCGCCACGCTCGGACCGGCGTACGGCGAACCGCCACGAGAGGTCGACGTCCTCGGCAGCAGCCTCGGCCAGCGCGCGGTCGTGGTCCGACGTCGTGGCGCAGGAGGCGAGCACCTGGAGCGCCGGACGACGCAGCTCTTCCTCACGCGACAGCGTCAGCGCCAGGTCGGCCACCCGGGCGCGCGCGGCGTCGACCTGGTCGGCCGGGGTCCACATCTCGGCGGCGTCGCGCGCCTGGGCGATGAACGGCTCGATGAGGGCGGGGTTCTTCTCGACCGCCAGGACCCCGAGCACGCAGTCGAGCATGTCGGCGGCAGCGATCTCGCCCTTGCGGAGCAGGTCGAGCGAGGTCGCGACGGCGACGGCTCGCGCTGTCGCGTCGGGAAGCCCGCCGGCGGTGCGCAGGAGCGCCCGGACGTCCCCGCCGCCGCCGACCGACGCGAAGGTGAGGTCGGTGTCGTTCGGCAGGTGGAGCGCGCCGTCGGGGAGCCCCGTGACCGGGGTGCGGGTCCCGACGGTCTCGACCGGCGTGCGCCGCAGCAGCGCGCCGTCGGCGCCGTAGGAGCCGATGTCGATGCGGTGGGGGCGGGGCGGGGCGTCGTCGGGCGAGGTGACCGTGACGACGGCGCCGGCGGTGGTGACCTCGACGGCCACCGTGTCGGTGCCGGCGCGGTCGAGCCAGTCGATCGTCCATGCCTCGAGGTCGCGGCCCGAGGCGTTCGAGACCGCGTCGATGAGGTCGCGCAACCGGGTGTTGCCCCAGGCGTGGGTGGCGAAGTAGTCCTGGAGGCCGCGGGTGAAGGCGTCCTCGCCGACGAATGCCATCAGCTGGTGGAGCACCGACTGGCCCTTGGAGTAGGTGATCGCGTCGAAGTTGGCCAGGGCACTCTCGACGTCGAGGACGTCGGAGCGGATCGGGTGGGTGGCCGGGCCCATGTCCGTGCGGTAGGCGTCGAGCTTGCGCCCCACGAGGAACTCCGCCCACGCGTCGAGGAAGTCGGTCGCCTCGGCGGCGGCCCAGGTCGACGCCCAGGAGGCGAATGCCTCGTTGAGCCAGAGGTCGTCCCACCAGCGCATGGTCACGAGGTCGCCGAACCACATGTGGGCCATCTCGTGGAGCAGCGTGATCGCGGTCTGGGAACGCTGGGCGTGGGTGGGCGGCGTGCGGAACAGGTAGCCGTCACCCCACGTGACGCAGCCCCAGTTCTCCATCGCGCCTCCCATGTTGGGCACGAACACCTGGTCGTAGTGGGCCTCGGGGAACGGTTGGCCGAACTTGTCGCCGAAGAAGGCCAGCCCGTTGCCGGTCAGGTCGAGGAGCCACCCCGCGTCGCGGTCGAGCGAGCCGCGCAGGGACTGCCGGCAGTGGAGCGCCAGGTCGTGGTCGCCGCGGCGGCCCTCGACCCGGTGGAACGGGCCGGCGTTGACGACCACGACGTAGGTCGAGAGCGGCGGGGTGTCGGGGAAGGACCAGCGCCGCGTCCCGTCCGAGGGCTCGCCGACCGTCTCGGGACGCATGTTCGACAGCACGGTCCACGCCTCGGGTGAGCGCACCGTGAAGCGGTGGGGCGCCTTGAGGTCGGGCTGGTCGAAGCACGCCCAGAGCCGACGGGCGTCGTTGCACTCCAGGGACGTCCAGACGTAGACCTCCCCGTCGCTCGGGTCGACGGTGCGCAGGATCCCCGCCGACGACGTCACGTCGGTCTGGCGGAGCCGGACGACCAGGGTGTTCTCGGCGGCGAGGCCCGAGAGCGGGAGCCGGCCGGCCTCGACCGTGGCGGGGTCGAGGTCGACCCCGTTGAGGGAGGCCGAGACGACCTCGCCGACGGCGTCGGCGAAGGTGTCGGCGCCGGGCCGGTGGCAGGTGAACTGCACGGTGGAGGTCGCCTCCCACACCTCGCCGTCGAGGAGCCCCGTGAGGTCGACGTCGATGTCGTAGCGGCTGACGGCGAGGAGAGCGGCACGCTCCTCGGCCTCCGGGCGGGTCAGGCTGGCGACGGTCATGGCGTCACCGTAGCGTCCGGTGTCATGGACCACTCCCCGGCGCAGGACCCGCTCACGGACGTGGAGGAGCACTGGGAGGTGGAGTCCTCGGACTATCTCCACCGCGACGCCTGGGTGGTGTCGCTGCGCGCCGACCACGTCCGGGCGCCCGGAGACGGGGGTGAGGCGTTCCGGCGGCTGGTGCTGGAGCACCCCGGCGCGGTCGTCGTGCTGGCGGTCGACGACGACGACCGGGTCTGCTGCCTGCGGCAGTACCGGCACCCGGCGGGGCGTCGGTTCGTCGAGCTCCCCGCCGGGCTGCTCGACCAGGAGGGCGAGGAGCCGGAGGAGGTGGCGCGACGCGAGCTCCGGGAGGAGGTCGCGCTGGAGGCGCGGTCGTGGACCCACCTGACCACCGCCTGGTCCTCGCCCGGCATCTCCGAGGAACGGATGCACTTCTTCCTCGCCCGCGGGCTCGGTGCCGTCGACCGCGGCGGCTTCGAGCTGCGCCACGAGGAGGCGGACATGACCGTCGAGTGGGTGGCGTTCGCCGACCTCCACGCGGCCGTGCTCGACGGGCGCCTGCAGGACGCCCCGGTGGTGCTCGCCGTGCTGCTGGCAGCCGCCCGCGGGCTGGTCGGGACCGGCGCTGCCGACGGGTCAGCCGGGGAGTAGTGTCGGCGCCGCCCCACGCCGACCGCGTGAGGTTGGTCACCGGAAGAAGGAGCAGTCCGTGAAGATCGGCGTCCCCAAGGAAGTCAAGAACCACGAGTACCGGGTGGCGCTGACCCCCGTCGGTGCGCACGAGCTGACCCAGCACGGCCACCAGGTGTTCGTGCAGCGTGACGCCGGCACCGGCTCCCAGATCCCCGACGAGGAGTACGTCGCGGCCGGGGCGACCATGATCGACGAGGCCGACGACGTGTGGGCCGAGGCCGAGATGGTGCTCAAGGTCAAGGAGCCCGTCGCGGAGGAGTACCACCGGCTGCGTGACGACCTGACGCTCTTCACCTACCTCCACCTCGCCGCCGACAAGCCGCTGACCGAGCGGCTCGTCGAGGCCGGCACGACCGCGATCGCCTACGAGACCGTCCAGCTGCCCTCCGGGGGGCTGCCGCTGCTCTACCCGATGTCGGAGGTCGCGGGCTGCCTCGCACCCCAGGTCGGGGCTCACGCGCTGCTGAAGGCCCAGGGCGGCCGTGGCGTGCTGATGGGCGGCGTGGGCGGCGTCGCCAACGCCAAGGTCGTCATCATCGGTGCCGGCGTCTCGGGCCAGAACGCGGCCAACATCGCCCTCGGGATGGGCGCCGACGTGACCCTGCTCGACACCGACCTCGACAAGCTGCGGATGTCGTTCTGGCGCTACAACAACCGCGTCCACGGCCTGGCGTCGTCCAAGCTGGCGATCGAGCAGCAGGTGATGGAGGCCGACATGGTGATCGGCGCGGTGCTGATCCCCGGCGCGGCTGCTCCGAAGCTGGTCAGCAACGACCTGGTCTCGCGGATGAAGCCGGGCTCGGTCCTGGTCGACATCGCGGTCGACCAGGGCGGCTGCTTCGAGGACACCCACGCCACGACCCACGCCGACCCGACCTACGAGGTCCACAAGTCGGTGTTCTACTGCGTGGCCAACATGCCGGGTGCGGTGCCGAACACCTCCACCTACGCCCTCACCAACGCCACACTGCCCTACACCGTGGCGCTGGCCGACAAGGGCTGGCAGCAGGCCTGCCGCGACGACCGCAGCCTGGCGCTGGGCCTCAACACCCACGCCGGACGGCTCACCAACGCCCCCGTGGGCGAGGCGGTCGGGATCGACGCGATCTCGCTCGAGGACGCCCTTGCCTGACGGTCCGCTGGTCCGGGCCCTGCGGACCTACCTCGACCACCTCGGGGTCGAGCGCGGCCTGGCCGCCAACACCCTGTCGTCCTACCGTCGCGACCTGCGGCGTTATCTGTCCCACCTCGACACCCGGGGCGTGGGCACGCTGGACGACGTCACGGAACAGACCGTGACGGACTTCCTCGTCGCGCTCCGGGAGGGCGACGCCGACCATCCGGCGCTGTCGGCGACGTCCGCTGCGCGCACGGTGGTGGCCGTCCGTGGCTTCCACCGGTTCTGCCTCGCCGACGGGCTGGCCTCCCACGACCCGGCCGCCGGGGTGAAGCCGCCATCCCCCACGAAGCGGCTGCCGAAGGCGCTGCCGCTGGCCGACGTGGAGGCGATCCTCGAGGCGGCCGGTGCGGCGGGCACGACCCTGGCGCTGCGGGACAGGGCGATGCTGGAGGTGCTCTACGGCACCGGCGCCCGGATCTCGGAGGTCACCGGACTGGCCGTCGACGACGTCGACCTGGTCGACCGGACGGTGCTGCTCCACGGCAAGGGCGGCAAGGAACGGCTCGTGCCGTTCGGCCAGTACGCGGCCGAGGCGATCGACGCCTACCTGGTGCGGTCGCGCCCGGAGCTGGTGTCGGCCCAGACGCCCGGGGGAGCGATGTTCCTCAACTCCCGCGGCGGCCGGCTCTCCCGGCAGAGCGCCTGGGCGGTGCTGACCCGGGCCGCCGAGCGCGCGGGGGTCACCCGTGACGTCTCGCCCCACACCCTGCGTCACTCGTTCGCGACCCATCTCCTCGACGGGGGCGCCGACGTCCGCGTCGTGCAGGAGCTCCTGGGCCACGCCTCCGTGACCACCACGCAGGTCTACACGCTCGTGACGGTCGACAACCTGCGCGAGGTCTTCGCCGCGGCCCACCCCCGGGCGCGCGGATGACCGGCGCCGACGTCGTCGACGAGGTCTACGAGCAGGTCGTCGCCCGCGCCGCCGACCGTGGGGTCGAGCTCTACCCCCACCAGGACGAGGCGGTCATCGAGCTCCTGGCCGGGAGCAACGTCATCCTGGCGACGCCGACCGGCTCCGGGAAGTCGCTGGTGGCCGAGGCAGCCCACTCCGCGGCCCTGGCGACAGACCGCGTGTCGTTCTACACCGCTCCGATCAAGGCCCTGGTGAGCGAGAAGTTCTTCGCGCTCTGCGAGGTCTTCGGCGCCGACGA
Source organism: Nocardioides aestuarii (assembly GCF_039527245.1). Lineage (NCBI taxonomy): Bacteria > Bacillati > Actinomycetota > Actinomycetes > Propionibacteriales > Nocardioidaceae > Nocardioides > Nocardioides aestuarii. The sequence goes on along the minus strand of NZ_BAAAJT010000003.1, from coordinate 536,467 downwards.
GGTCGGCCTCCTCACCGGCGACGCCGCGGTCAACGCGGACGCACCCATCATCTGCTGCACCGCCGAGGTGCTGGCCAACATCGCGCTCCGGGAGGGCCGGGACGCCGACGTGGGGCTGGTCGTCATGGACGAGTTCCACTACTACGGCGAGCCGGACCGCGGGTGGGCGTGGCAGGTGCCGCTGCTGGAGCTGCCGCAGGCCCAGTTCCTGCTCATGTCGGCCACCCTGGGCGACACCACGGCGATCGCGGAGGACCTGAGCCGGCGCAACGGCCGCGAGACGGTGCTCGTGGACCGGGCCGAGCGGCCGGTGCCGCTCAGCTTCACCTGGTCGACCGATGCGCTCGAGGACACCCTCGACGAGCTGGTGACGACGGGCCAGGCGCCGGCGTACGTCGTGCACTTCACCCAGGCGGCTGCGGTCGAGCACGCGACGTCCCTGCTGCGCGGTGCGAAGGCGCGCTTCGATGCTCCCGTCGACCGGGAGGCGATCTCCGCCCACACCGCCGGGGTGCGGTTCACCGCCGGCTTCGGCAAGACCCTCCAGAAGCTGCTGCGCGCCGGGATCGGCGTGCACCACGCGGGCATGCTGCCGAAGTACCGGCGGCTGGTCGAGCAGCTCGCGCAGGCCGGGCTGCTGACCGTCATCTGCGGCACCGACACGCTCGGCGTCGGCATCAACGTCCCGATCCGCACGGTGCTCTTCACCGGGTTGGCCAAGTTCGACGGCAGCCGGCAGCGGGTGCTGCGGGTCCGGGAGTTCCGCCAGATCGCCGGCCGGGCCGGGCGAGCGGGCTTCGACACCGCCGGCTACGTCGTCGTGCAGGCCCCCGAGCACGTCATCGAGAACGAGAAGGCCAAGAAGAAGGCTGCGGCCAGCAGCAACAAGAAGTCCAAGGCGCAGCTGAAGAAGCCGCCGCCGGGCACCGTCGTCTGGACCGAGGAGACCTTCGACAAGCTCGTGAACGGCGATCCCGAGGCGCTCCGCTCGCGGATGAAGGTCGACAACTCGATGCTGATCAACGTGGTCTCGAGGGAGGAGGACGCCTTCGCGGTGCTGCGCCGGCTGCTGACGGACAACCACGAGGACCGCCGCCAGCAGCTGCGACTCTCCCGCCGCGCCCTCCGGCTGGCCCGCTCGCTCGTCGGCTCCGGAACCCTCACCCGTCTCGACGACCTCGACGAGCACGGCCGTCGCTACGTCATGACCGTCGACCTGCCGGCCGACTTCGCGCTCAACCAGCCGCTGGCCCACTTCGCGCTCGAGGCCTTCGACCTCCTCGACCCGGAGTCCGAGGCCTACACGCTCGACCTGGTCTCGGTGGTCGAGGCCGTGCTCGAGGGGCCGCGCCAGGTGCTGATGGCCCAGCAGCACGCCGCCCGGGGGGAGGCGATCGGGGAGCTGAAGGCGGACGGGGTCGACTACGACGAGCGCATGGCCATCATCGAGGAGATCACCTGGCCGCAGCCGCTCGCCGACTGGCTCGAGCCGCTCTTCGACACCTATCGCCAGACCCACGGCTGGCTCTCACCCGACGCGCTGCAGCCGAAGTCGGTGCTGCGCGAGATGTGGGAGCAGGGGATGGGGTTCACGGACGTCGTGGCGCGCTACCAGCTGGCGCGGTCCGAGGGACTGGTGCTGCGCTACCTCACCGACGCCTACCGGACCCTGCGCCAGACCGTGCCCGAGCGGGTCCGCACCCCCGAGCTCGACGACCTCGTCGAGTGGCTCGCCGAGACGATCCGGCAGACGGACTCCTCGCTGCTCGACGAGTGGGAGGCGATGACCGATCCCGAGCACGCGGCGGCCGCAGCGCGCGACCGTGCGGCCCACCACGCGCCCCCGCCACCGCCGCGTCCGATCTCGAAGCAGCAGCGGGCCTTTGCAGTGATGATCCGCAACGCGATGTTCGCCCGCGTGCAGCTCGCGGCCCGCGACGACCTCGACGGCCTCGTGCGGCTCGAGCGCGAGGCAGCCGACCGGACAGACCCGCCCCGGGAGGTCGTGGTCGGGCGCTCGGTCTGGGACGCCGCCCTCGAGGACTACTACGGCGAGCACGACTCGATCGCCACCGGCCCGGACGCGCGGGGCCCGGCCTACCTCCAGGTCGGCGAGGAGGAGCGTGGTGAGCCGGTCGGGGCCGAGGAGGGCACGCTCGCCCGGGTGCGCCGGGTGGTGCAGACGCTCGCCGACCCCGCCGACCACCGCGACTGGGTGGTCGAGGCGGTGGTCGACTGCGACGCCTCCGACGAGGCCGGCGAGCTGGTCCTCGCGACGGCCGCGGTGCGGCGTCTCACGTGACGTCGACGAACTCGCGCACCGCTGCGGCGCGTCGGTTGAGACGCGCACGTGCGCAGGTCTAGCGTCGCGACTGCTCGGCAATGTCGCTGAGTCGACAATTCCAGATCCAGACAGGAGCGAGTGATGAGCGGAGAAGGGTCCTTTCCGGGACTGTTCGGCCACCTGGGGGGCAGCGCCGGCAGCGCCGTCCCCGAGATGCCACCGCTGGTCCGCGCGCCCGTTCCGCCCGATCGCACCCCGACCGACCCTTCCCCCGGAGCAGACGACCACGTGAGCCAGCCGATTCCCTTCGAGCGTCCCGCCGACCCCGAGCCCGTGATGGGGCCGACCGGGCGGCCGATGCCCGACCTGCCCGAGCCGCGCGTGCTCACCGAGCACGGTCCGGCGCGGGTGATCTCGATGTGCAACCAGAAGGGTGGCGTCGGCAAGACGACGACCACCATCAACCTCGGCGCTTCCCTCGCCGAGTACGGCCGCAAGGTCCTGCTGGTCGACTTCGACCCGCAGGGCTCGTTGTCCGTGGGCCTGGGGCTCAATCCCCACGAGATGGACCTGACGGTCTACAACCTGCTGATGGAGCGCGACATCGACCTCCGCGAGGTCGTCGTCCCCTCGGGCGTGCCCGGCATGGACCTGCTCCCCTCCAACATCGACCTCTCCGCCGCCGAGGTGCAGCTGGTCCACGAGGTCGCGCGCGAGCAGACCCTGGCGCGCGTGCTGGCGCCGGCGATGGCGGACTACGACGTCATCCTCATCGACTGCCAGCCCTCCCTCGGCCTGCTGACGGTCAACGCGCTCACGGCCTCCGACGGCGTGATCGTGCCGCTGGAGTGCGAGTACTTCGCGTTGCGCGGTGTCGCGCTGCTCAAGACCACGATCGACAAGGTGCGCGAGCGGCTCAACCCCAAGCTCGAGATCGACGGGGTGCTCGGCACCATGTTCGACGGCCGCACGCTCCACAGCCGCGAGGTCATGGAACGGCTGGTGCAGGCGTGGGGCGACAAGGTCTTCCACACCGTCATCCGGCGCACCATCAAGTTCTCCGACTCGACCGTCGCGGGTGAGCCGATCACGAGCTATGCCAGCAACTCGACCGGGGCGACCTCCTACCGCGACCTGGCCAAGGAGGTGTCGGCCCGGTGCCTCGACGGGTGAGCCTCCCCACCGCCGACGACCTCTTCCGCACCACCGGCGACGGCACGCCTGCCTCGCAGTCGCCCGCACCGCAGCGGGTGCGTGCCGTCCCCGACGAGCCCGAGCCGCCCGCGGGGCGTCGGCCCAGCGGACGGGTGCGCCACGACGAGAAGATGACGGTCTACGTCACCTCCGAGGAGCTGCTCGACCTCGAGCACACCCGGCTCGCGCTGCGCCGCGAGCACGGCCTCGCCGTCGACCGGGGCCGGCTCGTACGGGAGGCGGTGGCCCTCGTCCTCGCCGAGTTCGAGGAGCAGGGCGAGACCAGTGCGCTGGTCCGCAGGCTCCGCGAGGCATGATCCGGGGGTGACCGACGTGATCGACCCGCCGGCGCCCGGCCCGCAGCAGGCGGCGTCGGGCGGGGCGGTGGCCCCCTTCGAGGTGCGCCTGGACAACTTCGAGGGCCCGTTCGACCTGCTGCTGAGCCTGATCGGCAAGCACAAGCTCGACATCACCGAGGTGGCGCTGTCGAAGGTCACCGACGAGTTCATCGCCCACGTCAAGGTGATGGGTCGCGCCTGGGACCTCGAGCAGACCTCCTCCTTCCTCCTCGTCGCCGCGACGCTGCTCGACCTCAAGGCGGCCCGGCTGCTGCCGCAGGGCGACGTGGAGGACGAGGAGGACCTTGCGCTGCTCGAGGCGCGTGACCTGCTCTTCGCGCGGCTGCTCCAGTACAAGGCCTTCAAGCAGGTCGCCGGCGTCCTCGAGACCCGCCTGGCGGCGGAGTCCCGGCGCCATCCCCGCGCGGTCGGGCTGGAGGAGCGCTTCGCCGGCCTGCTGCCCGAGGTGCTGATCGGCATCGGGCTCGACCAGTTCGCGTCGCTGGCCGCCCGAGCGCTCGAGCCGAAGCCGGAGCCCGAGGTCGCGCTCCACCACATCCACGCCCCGGCCGTCTCCGTGCGCGAGCAGGCCGCGCTCGTGGTCGACCGGTTGCGGCGCTCGGGGACCATGACCTTCCGGTCGCTGTGCGGCGACTCGCCCGACACCCTCACCACGGTCGCGCGCTTCCTGTCGTTGCTCGAGCTCTTCCGCGAGGGCGCCGTCGGGTTCGACCAGCTCTCGCCGCTCGGTGAGCTGACCGTGCGGTGGACCGGCGGCAGCGACGACGACGCCGAGGACTTCCAGATCGACGAGTTCGAGGGCGCCCCCGAGGCCGAGCCCGAGACCCCCGACGCAGACCAGGAGAACCCCGATGACTGAGCCGACGACCGGGCAGACCACCGGGCAGACCACCGGGCAGGACGTCGACACCCTCGACGTCGCCGTGGCCGAGCTCCGGCCGGCGCTCGAGGCGCTGCTGATGGTCGCCGACCAGCCGCTCGACGTCACGACGCTGGCCTCCGCCACCGGCCACCCGGTGCCCGAGGTCGACTCCGCACTGGCAGGGCTCGCCACGGAGTACGACGAGCAGCGGCGCGGCTTCGAGCTCCGCAACGTCGCCGGCGGCTGGCGCTACTACACCCGCGAGGACTTCGCCCCCGTGGTGGAGGCGTTCGTGCTCGACGGCCAGCAGGCGCGGCTCACGCAGGCGGCGCTGGAGACGCTGGCGGTCGTCGCCTACAAGCAGCCGGTCTCCCGTGCCCGGGTGTCGGCGATCCGCGGGGTCAACGTCGACGGCGTCATGCGGACGCTGCTCACCCGTGGGCTGGTCGAGGAGGCCGGCCGCGACGGCGAGCACGGCGCCACCCTCTACCGCACCACCGCCTACTTCCTGGAGCGGATCGGGGTGACGTCGCTCGACGAGCTCCCCGAGCTCGCCCCCTACCTGCCCGACATGGACGACCTCGAGGACGAGCTGGCGGAGGCGGTCGCGAGCGCACCCTCGCCCGCCCCTCCGGCAGCCGCGACCGGCGCGCCCGAGGAGTCCGCGTGAGCGGCCCCCAGGTCGACGACGAGGGCCTGATCAGGCTCCAGAAGCTGCTGGCGCAGTCGGGGGTCGCCTCGCGGCGCAAGTGCGAGGAGCTGATGCTCGACGGTGAGGTCGAGGTCGACGGCGAGGTCGTCACCCGGCTCGGGACCAAGGTCGACCCGCGCACGGCGGTCGTCCGGGTGTCGGGCAAGCGGCTGCCCCCCGTCTCGCCCCACGTCTACCTGGTCCTCAACAAGCCGCGCGGCGTGGTCTCCACGATGAGCGACCCCCAGGGCCGCCGGACCCTCACCGACGTCGTGGCCGGGCGACCCGAGCGGCTCTTCCACGTCGGCCGGCTCGACACCGACACCTCGGGCCTGCTGCTGCTGACCAACGACGGTGACTTCGCCCAGCGGATGGCGCACCCCTCCTACGAGGTCGACAAGACCTACGTCGCCGAGGTCGAGGGCGAGGTGCAGAAGGCCACGCTCGAGCAGCTGCGCGCGGGCGTCACCCTCGAGGACGGCCCGGTGGAGGTGCGGGCGGTCAAGGTGCTCGCGCCCGGCCGTGGCCGCACGATCGTGGAGCTGGTCATCCACGAGGGCCGCAACCGGATCGTGCGTCGGCTGCTCGAGCACGTCGGCCACCCCGTCACCCGACTCACCCGCACCGCCATCGGTCCGGTGGTCCTCGACCGGCTGCCGGTGGGTGAGCTGCGCGAGCTGACCAACGACGAGCTCGGCGCACTGCTCGACCGGGCGAGCATGTGAGTGGTGCCGGCGGCGCCACCGATGACGAGCGGTGGCTCGTGGTCGACGGGCGGCGGTGGCGTCGGCAGGACCCGGCGCTGCCCGAGGAGGTGGCGGCGACCCTGAAGAGCCACCTCGGGCGCGGCCGCAGCCGCGGTGAGCGGCGGCGTACGGACCTGGCGAAGCGCGGTCTGGGGGAGCGGGGGACCCCGTGGTGGGAGCAGACGGCTGCGGAGCGGCGGGAGCGCTGGGAACGGTCACTGGCCGAGCTCGAGGCGCTGGACGACTAGGGTTTCGCCTGCAGGAACGTCCAGGAGACCCGAGGAGAACCAGTGGCCGTGCGGGCCGTGCGAGGCGCCACCCAGCTCGAGAGCGACGACCGTGAGCACATGCTCGACCGCGTCGCCGAGATGGTGCTCGAGGTGATGCGCGCCAACGGGTTGGAGGTCGACGACTTCATCTCCGTGATCTTCACGGCGACGAACGACCTGGTCTCCGAGTTCCCGGCCTACGCCGCGCGCCAGCTCGGGTTCGGCGACGTGCCGTTGCTGTGCGCCCGTGAGCTCGAGATCGAGGGATCGATGCCGCGCGTGGTCCGGATGATGGCCCACGTCGAGACCGACCTGCCCCGCGCCGACCTCACCCACTGCTACCTCCACGGCGCCGCCGCGCTGCGCAAGGACCTCACGCGCACGCGCGAGGTGCCCGACCATGACTGACCCCACCGACGCCCTGCGGGGCCCGGTCGAGGTCGTCGGGGCCGGGCTCCTCGGCACCTCGATCGGGCTCGCACTGCGCCGTGCCGGCATCGAGACCGTGCTGCGCGACGTGTCGGAGGAGCACCTCCGCACGGCCTCGGGGCTGGGGGCCGGCCGGGTGGCCGCTGCCGGCGACGTCCCCTCCCTGGTCGTGGTCGCGGTCCCGCCCGACCACCTCGCCGACACGGTCGTCGACGCGCTGCGGCGTACGCCGGGCGTGGTCACCGACGTGGGCAGCATCAAGAGCGCCCCGGGCCGCCGGGTGGCCGCCGAGGCCCCCGACCTCGAGCACCGCTACGTCGGCGGCCACCCGATGGCGGGCAGCGAGCGCTCCGGGCCGCTGGCCGCGAGCGCAGCACTGTTCGACGGGCGGCCCTGGGCGGTCACGCCCCACGAGACCTCGGACGCCGCGGCCGTGGCGGCCGTCGAGGAGCTCGCGCGGGTCTGCGGCGCCGTCCCGGTCCTGATGGAGCCCGACGAGCACGACCGTGCGGTGGCCCGCACCTCGCACCTGCCCCACCTGCTCGCCGTGCTGGTCGCCGGGCGACTCGCCCACGCACCGGAGTCCCACCTCGCGCTCTCCGGCCAGGGGGTCCGCGACGTGACCCGGGTCGCCGCGGGGGACCCCGCGCTGTGGCAGCAGATCGTCACCCTCAACGCCGAGGCCCTGCACGGGCTGCTCGCGGAGGTGCGCGAGGAGCTCGACGTGCTCCAGCGGGCGGTGACGACGGGCGACCGCACGGTGCTCGGCGACCTGCTCGCCCGCGGGGTCGAGGGCACGCGGGCGATCCCGGGCAAGCACGGTGGCCCCGCGACCGTCACCCGGTCGGTCTTCGTGTCGGTGCCCGACCACCCGGGGGAGCTGGCCCGGCTCTTCGCCGACGCGGGCGAGTCGGGGGTCAACATCGAGGACGTCCACATCGACCACGACCCGGGGCGACCGGTCGGTCTCGTCGAGCTGGTCGTCTCGGAGGACCGCGCCGAGCACCTGCTGTCGTCGCTCGAGTCCCGGGACTGGGTCACGCACCGGTAGGATCCCCCGGTGCCTGACACCCCCTCGCGCTCGCGCCTCGTCGTCGCCGTCGACGGCACCTCCGGGTCCGGCAAGTCCAGCACCTGCCGCGGCGTCGCCGACCGGCTGGGCCTGCGCTACCTCGACACCGGTGCGCAGTTCCGCGCCATGACCTGGTGGCTGCTCCACGAGGGGATCGACGTCCACGACCCGGCCGCGGTCGCCGCCCGGTGCGAGGAGCCCGACATCGCCTCCGGCACCGACCCGCTGGAGCCGACGATCCACGTCGACGGCACCGACGTCGGGCTTGCGATCCGTTCCGACGAGGTCAACGCCGCCGTGTCGCCGGTGAGCGCCGTGCCGGAGGTGCGCCGCCGGCTGCTCGCGCTCCAGCGCGCGACCATCGGTGACGGTGGCATCGTGGTGGAGGGCCGCGACATCGGGTCGGTCGTCTGGCCGCAGGCGGAGCTGAAGGTCTACCTCACCGCCGACCCGGCAGCCCGGGCGCAGCGTCGCGCGGCCGAGACGGGCTCCATCGACATCAGCGGCACCCAGGACTCGCTGCTCGCGCGTGACCAGATCGACTCCGGCCGCGCCACCGCTCCGCTGACGATGGCGGACGGCGCGGTGCACCTCGACACGACGCCCTACACCCTCGAGGAGGTCGTCGCCCGTCTGGTCGCCCTCGCCGAGGCGGTCGAGGAACCGGCGTGAGCCACCTCGACCGGCCGAGCAGCTCGGCGGTGGCCCACCCGCCGCGCGCGATGCTGACCCGGCTGCGTCCGACGGCCCGGCAGGTCATCCGGCGCCGCTGGGACGTGGCGGTGCACTTCCCCGAGCGGATGCCGGCGGCCGGGCCGGTGGTGCTCGCGGCCAACCACATCGGGGTGCTCGACGGGCCGCTGCTGGCGATCTTCGCGCCCCGGCCGGTGCACGCGCTGACCAAGCAGGAGATGTTCGAGGGGCGTACCGGGCGCTTCCTCCACCGGTCCGGCCAGATCCCGCTCGACCGGTACGCCGCCGACCCCCGCGCGATCCGAACCGCGCTCCGGGTGCTGCGTGACGGGGGAGTGGTGGGCGTGTTCCCCGAGGGCACCCGTGGCGACGGCGAGCTCCGCACGTTCCACCACGGCGCGGCCTACCTCGCCCTCGTGACCGGGGCGCCGGTCGTGCCCGCCGTGTTCCTCGGCAGCCGTGAGCCAGGGGGAGGGATCGACTCGGTCCCGGCCCGGGGCTGCCGGATCGACCTGGTGCTCGGGGAGTCCGTCACCCCCGGCGCCGCGTCGTGGCCCCGCACCCGGGGAATGGTCCGCGACGCGTCGATGCTGTTGCGGGAGCGGCTGGCGGCGACACTGGAGGAAGCGCGGCGCACGACCGGCCGCGACCTGCCCGGCCCGCTGCCGGCAGGACAAGCCGAGGACGACCCCGCGACCGGGCTCGTCGACGAAGGACCCAGGTGACATGAGCGAGCACACGACCGACCCGACCCCCGACGGCACCGCCGCCGACGAGCCCACCGGCCCGCTGCCGGTGCTGGCCGTCGTCGGCCGGCCCAACGTCGGCAAGTCGACGCTGGTCAACCGGATCATCGGCCGCCGCGAGGCGGTCGTCGAGGACGTCCCGGGCGTGACCCGGGACCGCGTGTCCTACGACGCGAGCTGGGCCGGTCGTGCCTTCACCGTCGTCGACACCGGCGGCTGGGACCCCGACGCCCGGGGCCTGGCCGAGCGCATCGCCGGCCAGGCGGAGGTCGCGGTCTCGCTGGCCGACGCGGTGCTGTTCGTCGTCGACGCGACCGTCGGCATCACCGACGCCGACGAGGCGGTCGTCAAGATCCTCCGCAAGGCCGACAAGCCGGTCGTGCTCGTCGCCAACAAGGTCGACGACCAGCGCACGGAGTCCGAGGCCTACGGGCTCTGGAACCTCGGCCTCGGTGAGCCGTGGCCCGTCTCGGCGCTGCACGGCCGCGGCTCGGGCGACATGCTCGACGCCGTGCTCGCCGCACTTCCCGAGCCCCCGCCCGAGCGCGACGCCGAGCTCGGCGGGCCGCGCCGGGTCGCCATCGTCGGCAAGCCGAACGTCGGCAAGTCATCGCTGCTCAACAAGCTCGCGGGCTCCGACCGCGTCGTGGTCGACAACGTCGCCGGCACCACCGTCGATCCCGTCGACGAGCTCGTCGAGCTCGGCGGCCGCACCTGGCGCTTCATCGACACCGCCGGCATCCGCAAGCGGGTCAAGGAGGCGTCGGGTCACGAGTACTACGCCTCGCTACGGACGACGACGGCGATCGACCGCGCCGAGGTCGCGGTGCTGGTGCTCGACGCCGAGCAGTCGATCTCGGAGCAGGACGTCCGGATCCTGCAGACCGTCCGCGAAGCCGGCCGGGCGCTCGTGATCGCGTTCAACAAGTGGGACCTCGTCGACGAGGACCGGCGCTACTACCTCACGCGGGAGATCGAGCGCGACCTCGTCCAGGTGAAGTGGGCGCCGCGGATCAACATCACCGCCCGCACCGGCTGGCACGTCGACCGCCTGGTTCCCGCGCTCGACACGGCGCTGACGGGCTGGGAGACCCGGATCTCCACCGGCGCGCTCAACTCCTTCCTCGGCAGGCTCGTGGCCGAGCACCCCCACCCCGTGCGCAGCGGCAAGCAGCCCAAGGTGCTCTTCGGCACCCAGGCCAGCACCTGCCCGCCGACTTTCGTGCTGTTCACCAGCGGCAAGCTCGACGACGGCTACGAGCGCTACATCGAGCGCCGGCTGCGCGAGGAGTTCGGCTTCGCCGGCACCCCGATCGTGCTCCAGCAGCGGCCCCGCGAGAAGCGGAAGCGCTCGTGACCGATCAGCGCGACCCGCGCGGCGCCGCCGGGGCGGGCGGCGCCCACTGGGAGAGCGTCTACGCCGAGAAGGGCCGCGACCAGGTCTCCTGGTACGAGGAGACTCCCACGACGTCCACCGAGCTGGTGCTGCTCGACGGGGTGCCGACCCACGTCGTCGACGTCGGTGCCGGTGCCTCGATGCTGCCCGACGCCCTGCTCGACGCCGGGGTCGAGCACGTCACGCTCGTCGACCTCTCGGTGTCGGCGCTGGCGCTGACCGAGCTGCGGCTCGAGGAGCGCGGGACGCGGGTGACCACGGTCGTCGCCGACGTGCTCGACCACGACTTCGCCGAGCGCCACGACGTGTGGCACGACCGCGCCGTGTTCCACTTCCTGGTCGAGCCGGCCCAGCGGGCGGCGTACGGCAGGCAGGCGCGGAGCGCCGTCCGGTCCGGGGGCCTGCTGGTCGTCGGCACCTTCGCCGAGGACGGTCCGGAGCAGTGCTCCGGGCTGCCCGTCGCGCGCTACGGCGCCGAGCAGCTCGCCGCGGAGCTGGGCGCCGGCTTCACTCCCGTCGAGTCCCGGCGCTCAGAGCACCACACCCCGTGGGACGCCGTCCAGCCGTTCACCTGGGTGGTCCTGCGGCGCGACTGACCGCGCTAGCGTCCGGGGATGCGCGTCCCGCTGCTCGTGCTCGTCGTCCTCCCGCTCGCCGTCGCCTCCGCAGGGCCGGTGGCGGTGCCCGCCGCGGTCACCGAGGAGGCCGCCGTCGCCGGGTGCGAGGTCTTCCCGGCCGAGAGCTGGTGGCACGCCGACGTCTCCGACCTGCCGCGTCACCGGCGCAACAAGCAGTGGAAGTCGCGGATGTCGAGCGACGTCGACCTCCACCCCGACTTCGGGCCGTCCTCCGGCGGCGGACCCGGCTACGGGATGCCGGTGACGGTGGTGAGGGAGGGTCATCGCCGGGTGCGGGTGCGCTTCACCTACGCCTCCGAGAGCGACCGCGTGCGCTACCCGTTGGGGCGCGACACCCGGATCGAGGGTGGGCGGCGCTCCTCGGGCGACCGGCACGCGATCGTCCTCGACCGCGACCGGTGCCGGCTCTACGAGACCTTCGCGACCCGCCGCAAGGACGGGCGCTGGCGGGCCGGCTCCGGCGCCACCTGGCGGTTGGACAGCAACGCGCTGCGGCCGGACGGCTGGACCTCCGCCGACGCCGCGGGTCTGCCGGTCCTGCCGGGGCTGCTCCGGTGGTCGGAGGTCCGCGACCGCGAGGTGGACCACGCGATCCGCTTCACGACGCCGGTGACGTCGCGCTGGCACCTGTGGCCGGCCCGGCACGACGCCGGATCCCGGGACAGCCACCGGTTCCCGCCCATGGGCGCCCGGTTCCGGCTCCGGGCGTCGTACGACGCCAGCCAGCTCGGCGGCCACGCCCGCGAGGTCGTCCGGGCGATGAAGACCTACGGCCTGGTGCCCGCCGACAACGGCTCCGCGTGGTACTTCCAGGGCGAGCGCAACCGGCACTGGCCCGATCGGCTGGTCGAGGACCTCAAGCAGATCCCGGCGTCGGCGTTCGTCGCGGTCGACACGTCGTCGCTGCAGGTCGATCCCGATTCCGGGGCCACGCAGCCGCTGGGGTAGTGTTCCCACCGCTCGACCGGCGATCCCGGGAGAGCTTCGGGCTGTGGCGCAGCTTGGTAGCGCACTTGACTGGGGGTCAAGGGGTCGCAGGTTCAAATCCTGTCAGCCCGACCGAGACACGAGGGCCGTCACCGCGACACGCGGTGACGGCCCTTCGTCGTCGGGGCTCCGCCGTTTCCGGCATCACCGCTGCTGGGCGAGCCAGCGGTCGAGCGCGTCGGGGTTGTGCGCGACACCCTTCGGCCAGCCGTCGACGGACACACCGGCGTCGTGGATGCGGATGAACCACCGCTCGGCGGCGTCGGCCGAGTGGTGCACCCCGTCGGGCCACCCGGCAACGGACGGACCCGGCCGGCCGCCGAGGACCTCGGCGTGATGGGCGAGCCAGCGCTCGGCGATCTCCGGGTCGCGCGGGATGTCGACGAGCGATCCGTTGGGCGTGTCGACAGGGCGTGGCGCCGGCGGGTCGGCGGCCGTCACGGTGAGCGCGAGGACGCCGGCAGCGACGATGCCGACCGCGATGAGCGCCCAGCTCGCGATGGTGGCGGGAGAGTGGTGCCCCGGGGAGGTCGCGGGCTTCGGTGCCTGCGGGGCCGGGGCATGGGTGGTGTGAGCCATGAGGACTCCTTGGGTCTGGCTGCCTCGGCAGCGGTGTGGAATGACCCGACCGTGCCCCCTGTCCGTGGCCGACGGCCGACGCCCGCGTGGCAGTCCTGTGGCGGACCGATCAGGCGGGCGGGCAGGTGGCCACGCGCAGGTACTGGCGGCACTCTGCCTCGGTGAGCCCCCGGGTGAGTCCTTCGTGCGCCAGGTCCACCAGGTCGTCGAGGTCCAGTGCCCAGATCCGGGTGACTCCGTCGACGTCGCGTGTGAGGAGCTTGGAACCATCTCGGGAGAACCGCACGAGGTCGACGACGCGGCTGCTCACACGGAGCACGAGCTCCTGTGTGCCTTCGCGCGCGTCCCACAACCGGACGGTGCCGTCGCCGTGCGCCGTGGCCAGCGTCCGCCCCGTGGCGTCGAAGCTCAGGTCCTCCACGGTGGCGGTCGCCGTGAGCACGGCCACCCGTTCCCACGACCCGGCCTGCCACACCTCGGCCACCCCCTCGACCGCCCGACTGGTGGCGAGCAGATCGCCTGAGGGCGCGAAGGTGACGTGCTTGGCCTGTGCGTGGAGCTCGTGGACGAGCTCGGCGGACCGCAGGTCCCAGATCCGCACCGGCATCTGGGTGGGATCGACCGTGCGCGTGCCCCAGCGGGTGGCGGCAAGCAGCTGTCCGTCCGGGCTGAAGCTGACCGAGCGGGTGATCCAGCCCGGCTCCTCGGGGAGCCACAGCGGCTCGCCGCCTCGGGAGGCGACGACCAGCGTTCGGCGGGGATCGTCGGTGTTGAAGCCGACCGCCAGCCGGTCGCCCTCGGGGCTCCAGGTGACTCCCATGAGGCCGACGCTCGTTCTCGGCCAGGGAACCGCGAACTCCCGGCGCCCCGACTGGCGGTCGAGAGCGATGATCCCCCCTCCCTCGGCCAGTGCGACGTGTGTGCCGCTCGGGTCGACCTCGACGTCCCAGACCTGGTGCTCCACCCCGGCCGCAGGTCGGATGACCTCCTTCTGCGATCCGGTCTCGCTGTCAAGCGCCACGACCCGCCCCCGGCGATCGCCGACGATCAGGGACTCGCCGTCCGGCGTGAGGCTGCCCGGACGGCCGGCTGACGGCCACTCGCCACCCCCGAGTGGGTCGGCGTCCCAGACCGTGACCGACGTGACGCCCAGGTCGCCGGCCATGAGCCGGCGGCCGTCGGGGGAGAAGCTGACACCGATGAAGCCACCGCCGCGGCTCGTCTCGGTCGCCGAGAACGTGTGGAGTGGCAGGCCGCCTGCTCTGGAGATCGCCGTGACGCGTGCGGTTCCGTCGTCGCCTCCGGTGACGAGCCGCCCGTCGGCGCTCCAGTCGAGGCTCCAGATCTCACCGGTGTGGCCCGTCACCGGGAACAGGTATCGCCCCGTCCTGCCGTTCCACACCTGGGCGACACCGAGGGCCCCTGTCGTGGCCAGCCACCGCCCGTCCGGGCTCCACCCGACGTCGAGACCGCCACCGTTGCGGAGCGTGAACGCCCTCGCGCCCGTGTCCAGGTCGGCGACCACGGTCGGCCACGTGCCGTAGGCGAGGCGCTTCCCGTCCGGGCTGAAGGCCGTCGGCGACATCTGGTCGGCGCGGAACTGGTGGACGACCTCGCCGGTCCCGATGTCGACGACGAGCACCCCCTCTGGCCACGACGCGGCCACGAGCTTGCCGTCCGGGCTGATGGACGGCGACCACACGGCGTGGTCGTGCACGGGGCGCCGGACGCCCGGGGCCGTGACGACGACCACCGGCTCGTCCGTGCTGGTGTCCCAGACCCGCAGGGTCCCGTCGTCCCCGGTGGTCGCGAGCAGCGAGCCGTCCTCGCTGAAGGCGACGTTGTTGATGTCGTCGCCGTGTCCGCGGAAGGTCCGGACCGATTCACCCGTCTCGGTGTCGCGCACGTCCACCATCCCGGACTCCTCGGGTCCCTCGGTGACGAAGACGTCGCCCCGGGGACTCCAGTCGAGTCCGCCTCCCACGCCGGACACCCGCATCACGACGCGGGATACGCTCACGGCGCGGTGCAGGGCCTCGATCGCCTCGGGGAGCACGGGTTCGCCGTGTGCACGTGTCTCGTCGACGGCGGCGAGGGCCAGCAGCACCGCCCGCTCGGGATCGCTCTCCGTGTTGGTGACGGAGGCGGCCGCGAGCTCGCGCGCGGTGGCGACCCGCCGCTCCTCCTCGGCCTGCTGACGCTGGTCGAGGGCGACGAAGCCACCCACGACGGCCACGACGAGTGCGCCCGCGATCGCGGCGCGCTGCACACGGAGACGCCGGTTGTCCCGCGCGCGTCGCTCTGCCCGCGCCTCCTCGGCGCGGAGCTCCTCGTCGCGCGCCGCGACGCTCGCGGCCAGGAACTCCTGTTCCAGCGGGGGCATGTCCGCCGGCCCGAGCCGCGCGTCGTCGACGGTGAGCTCGAGCCGGGCGCCGCGATAGAGGGCGCTGGGGTCCCGCCCGAGCTCCTCCCACGTGGCGGCTGCCTCGCGCAGCCGGTCGAGCGCGCCGATCGACTCGCGGTCCTCCTCGATCCACCCGCGCAACCGCGGCCACTCCCGCAGCAGTGCCTCGTGGGCGATCTCGACCGTCGGCACCCGGGTGCGGGGGTCGCGGTCGAGGGTCAGCAGCCGTGCCTGGGCCCAGCCGTCCACCACCGTCTCGACCGCCTGCTCGCGGCCAAGCGCATCGAGCTCCGTGCGCGCGGCCCGGCGACGTGTCGGCTCACCCTCGCCCGAGAGCAGGACCAGCCGCTCGAACAAGCGGCGCACGACGTCGCGGTCGGCGTTGTCGAGGGACGACCACAGCCTCTCGGCCCGGGACGCGATCGCCCCGCCCACGCCACCGAGCTGTCGATAGCCGGCGAGGTCGAGGGTCCGGCTGGTGCTGCGCTCGGCCAGCTCGTAGAGCGTGTACTGCAGCGACGGCAGCGCTGCGGGTTGATCCGCGACGGAGCTGACGAGCTCGGCCACGAGGGCAGGCTCGACGTGGCCACCCGCCCGGTCGGCCGGTCCGACGATGGCCGCCTCCAGCTCGGCCGGCAGCATCGCGCTGGTCGTCACGGTCACGTCGTCGATGACCGAGCCGAGCGGCTGGTGGGCCAGCGGGCGGTCGTAGAAGTCGGCGCGCAGCGTCGCGACGACACGTAGCCGGCTGTCGGGAGCCGTGACCGCGTGCAGCAGGCCGCTGAGGAAGGCCCGCTGGTCGGCCGGGGTGCCGAGCGTGAAGAGCTCCTCCAGCTGGTCCACGACGAGCAGCAGCTCTCCGCCTCCCGGCACCAACCGGCGCAGGGCCCGGTCGATGCCGGCCTCGTCCTCGGCCAGACGTTCGGCCAGGCCGTCGGGCACCGTGATCGCCACGCTGCGCAGGCACTCGGCCAGCTCCTTGAACGGCGACGACCCCGGCATCATCGTGGTCACGAACCAGCCGGACCCCCCGGGTACGGCGCCGCGCCGCACCGCCGGGAGCACGCCGGCCCGCACCACGCTCGACTTGCCGCTGCCCGAGCCGCCGACGACGAGCACCAGGCGGGACCGCATCCCCTCACCTCGCAATCGCTCGACGACCCGGTCCACCAGGTCGTGCCTGCCGAAGAAGTCGCCGGCATCGGACTCCTCGAAGGCTCGCAGTCCCTTGTACGGGTTGGGAGGTGGAGCGCTCGGGTCACCCAGGTCCCCGGTGAGCGCGGCGACGAGCAGCGTCACGAGGTCGGCCATCGTGGGCCGGTCCACGGTCGCCGTGCCGCGGGCGACCAGCCGGGCGACCCGACCCGACGGTCGGGATAGGCAGCTGCCGACCAAGGCCGCGAGGTCGTGCACGTCGTCGCCGCGGGACCGGTCGCCGCCGGGGGCCAGGGCGAAGTCGGTGATGTACGGCCGACCGGCGGCGTCGTAGATCACGCTCTCCGCGTTGACCCGACCGTGGACCAGGCCGAGGTCGGCCGCGGCGGAGAGAGCGCCGCCGACCCGGGCCACGAGGTCGGCGACGTCGGAGTCGGGCAGCGGTCCGGACGACAAACGGTCGGCGAGCGTGCCGCCGGTGAGCCGCCGCATGACGACGTAGGCCGCACCCGGCTCGCGCCAGTAGTCGTGGATCGGCACGATCCCGGGGTGACGCAGCGCGGCGAGCTGCTGGGCTGTGGACTCGAAGGCGCGCACGAACGCGGGGTCGTCGGCGACCTCGGCACGCACCACCCTGATCGCGAGCTCCCGGTCGACCCCCGGCAACCGTGCGGCGTACACCGTGCCGTCCCGACCGGTTCCCAGTCGCTCGCCGAGCCGGTATCCCCGCAGCGGCCGGCCCGTGGGCTCGGTCAGCAACAGCCCCGGGTCGTGCGTGAGGACCCGCTGCTCGATCGCGGCGAGGGCAGGGGAGGGGTCGACCCCCAGCTCCTCGACGAGCAGCTCGCGGTAGTCGCGGAAGACCCTGAGCGCGTCGGCGTGGCGCCCGGCCCGGTAGAGCGCCAGCATCAGCTGCGCCCGGAACTCCTCGCGCAGCGGGTGCTCGCGCGTCAGGGACTCGACCTCGGCGATCACGGCGGTGGCGTGGCCGCAGGCGAGCTCCGCCTCGACTAGGCGCTCGTGGGCGACGAGCCGCAGCTCGGCGAGCCGCTCGGCCTCGGGACGGGCCCAGTCCTCGTCGGCGAACTCCGCGTAGGCGTCCCCGCGCCACAGGTCGAGGGCCGTCCGCAGGGCGCGGACGGCGCCCTGCGGGTCGTCGCGGGCCAGGTACGCGCCACCGTCGGACAGGGCCCGCTCGAACCGTGCCACGTCGACCATGTCGTCTGGCGCCTCGAGGAGGTAGCCGGGTGCGCGGGTGACGACGACCGGCCCGTCGGGCACCTCGACCAGCCGGCGTGCGCGCGCGACATAGCTGCGCAGCGTCGTGCTCGCGGCAGGAGTCGGGTCGCCGGCGAAGACTGCGTCGGCCAGCCGGTCGACCGAGACCACGTGGTTGCGGTGGATCAGCAGCATCGCGAGCAGCCGGCGCTGTCGGGGACCGCCGATGGCGACCTCGTCCTCACCGTCGGTGACGGTGAGTCCCCCCAGTGCGTGGAACCTGATCACGCTGCACCCCGCTCGGGCCGTGTGTGGCTGGCCGGTCACACCGTTCCCGAGGCCCGTGGCAGTCGTGTGGCACCGGCTCCCTGCCATCGTGGCACCGGGCCGCCGCGGCCGCCACCGCGTTGCCTGCCGATGCATGCGCAGGGGCCGCCACCGCGTGTGCGGTGACGGCCCCTGGTCGGTCGCTTGTCAGAAGAGGAGCAGCGCGAGCACGATCACGACGAGGATGAGCGCGATGATGGCGATGGTGCGAGTGTTCACGGGGTGAGTGGCCGGCCGACGCCCTCGAGCGGCCTCAGCCCGACTCCTAGGACTAGCAGCGCGCTCTGTGTGCGCCGTCGGCGTGCGTGCACAGGTGTGTGCAGACTGCTCGATACGCGTTAGGACGGATCACCACACCAGTGAGGATCATTGGCTCCGTTGCCGCCCAGAAGACACGACATGGCATCCGACGCCACGGCATGACATGCGGGGCACGTGG
>NZ_BAAAJT010000003.1:16758-517893 GCF_039527245.1 Nocardioides aestuarii | reverse complement strand
CACGAGGGCCGTCACCGCGACACGCGGTGACGGCCCTCGTGGGTTCTGTGCGGTTGCGCTCAGGCGGCGTCGCTGCAGGTGATGGCCTCCTGGTCGGTCACGCCGTCGACCGTGGCGCGGATGGACCGGGCTCCGTAGACCCCGTCAGCGAGGAAGCTGTAGGGGCTGAGGGTGGCCGCGCCGGTGGCGTCGGTGGTGACCGTCTCGGTGCTGATGTTCTGGTCGAACGTCGTGCCGTCGGGAAAGGAGCCGACGACATCGATGACGACGTCGTAGGTGGTGTCGGGCTCGAAGTCGACCAGCCCGACCAGGACGTTGCAGTAGAGAGGGTCCGAGGTGGGGGTGAAGCTGACCTCGACGGCGGTGGCCAAGGCGGTCAGGGTGCCGCCGTGCGCGGCGTAGCTGACACAGTGACCGGTGTTGCGGAACCGGGTGCCGTCCTCGCGCTTGAGGTCGCGCCAGCCGCCCTTCTGGCAGGCCTTCGCAGCACTGCTGTTGCCCTGCTGCTTGGAGTAGCGGACGCATTGGCCGGCGTTCCGGAAGGTGGACCCGTCGTGGCGGACGAGGTCGCGCCAGCCGCCCTTCCGGCAGTCCTTCGCCGCCGCGGGGCCTTCGGCCCTGCCGGCGCTGGCCGGAGTCGTGGAAGCCAGGACGAGGCCGAGGGCCACGAGGGGTGCGATCAGGCTGGTGATGACGGTGCGCAGGCGCATGTGAGCTCCTCGTCGGGGGGAACGGCGGACACCGGTGAGGAACCGGTGGCCGGGAGCCCGGATATTTGGGGGGTGAAGCCCGAGCTCCATCTGCCTTCCTACCCCCGCGCAGATCGGCCGTCAGCAGAACCCGATGGTGGGTGTCAGCGGTCCAGACCGCGCGGCCGACTGCTCCGGACGTGCGACGGGCCGCCACCGCGACTGCGGTGGCGGCCCGGTCAGCCGGTGCCGGCGGTGCTCAGAAGAGGATCAGCGCGAGCACGATGACGACGAGGATGAGCGCGATGATGGCGATGGTGCGAGTGTTCACGGGGGTTCCCTCCCTACGAGGTCGGCCGTGGTGGCCGACGGCCCGACGACGCTAGCAGCCCGTCGCGCCGGGCCTCCTCACCCCACCGGTATCAGGTCAGGAACTGGCCGGAATTCCACCTACCGTGGCGGTCATGACCACAGACACCGGAAGCCCCGAGGAACGCGCCGACCTGCTGGAGCTGCTGCGCAAGCACCGCGCGCTGTTCCGCCACACCATGACCGGCCTCAGTGACGACCAGGCGGCCAGCACCCCGACCGTGAGCGAGCTGAGCCTGGCGGGCCTGGTCAAGCACGTCGCGGCGACGGAGGCGGGCTGGGCCGACTTCGTCGTCCACGGACCGGCGGACCGACCCGACATCGACTGGGCGAACGTCGACTGGTCGGACCCGCCGCCGGCCGTCGCGGCCTACCGCGACGGGTTCCGCATGGTCGAGGGCGAGACGCTCGAGGGCCTGCTGGCGACGTACGACGACGTGGCGGCTGCCACCGACGAGCTGGTGGGGACCGTCGACCTCGCGGCGCGGCAACCGCTCCCCGAGGCCCCGTGGTTCGAGTCGGGGGCCACGTGGTCGGCGAGGCGGGTCTTCCACCACATCGCCGTGGAGACGGCCCAGCACGCGGGCCACGCCGACATCATCCGGGAGACGATCGACGGGCAGAGGTCGATGGGCTGACCTTTCTTGACTCGTTCAAGAAAGGGTGGAAGGGTCGGGCGCGTGCCCACCACCGACGAGCTGCACGAGATGCTGCGCGGTTCCGACCTGCGTGTGACGCGTCCCCGGCTCGCCGTCCTGGCGGCGGTGCACGCCCACCCCCACGCCGACACCGACGCGATCATCGCCGCGTCGCGCACGGCGCTGGGGGAGGTCTCCCACCAGGCGGTCTACGACGTGCTGCGCGCGCTCACCACCGCCGGGCTCGTGCGCCGGATCCAGCCCTCGGGCTCGGTCGCGCGCTACGAGTCGCGGGTGGGGGACAACCACCACCACGTGGTGTGCCGCTCCTGCGGGGCGATCGCCGACGTCGACTGCGCCGTCGGCGACACCCCGTGCCTGCACGCATCCGACGACCACGGCTTCGCGATCGACGAGGCCGAGGTCGTCTACTGGGGCACCTGCCCCGCCTGCCTGTCCTGATCCCATCCCTGAAAGGTGTGCCCGTGTCTGACCACGACCAGCCCGACGCCAAGGTCGGCGACATGAACGTCGAGGAGGCCGGCGGCTGCCCGGTCTCGGCGGGCAAGCACCCGACCGAGGGTGGCGCCACCAACCGCGGCTGGTGGCCGCAGCAGCTCAACCTCGCGATCCTGCGCAAGCACCCGGACGTCGCCAACCCGATGGGCGGGGAGTTCGACTACGCCGCGGCTTTCGAGGGCCTCGACCTCGCGGCGGTGAAGGCCGACATCACCGAGGTCATGACCACCTCGCAGGACTGGTGGCCGGCCGACTTCGGCCACTACGGCCCGCTGTTCATCCGGATGGCCTGGCACTCCGCTGGCACCTACCGCGTCCAGGACGGGCGCGGCGGCGCGGGTGCCGGCATGCAGCGCTTCGCTCCCCTCAACTCCTGGCCGGACAACGGCAACCTCGACAAGGCGCGCCGGCTGCTGTGGCCGGTGAAGAAGAAGTACGGCAAGTCGATCTCGTGGGCCGACCTCATGGTCCTCGCCGGAAACGTCGCGCTCGAGGACATGGGCTTCGACACCTTCGGCTTCGCCGGTGGCCGCGCCGACGTCTGGGAGCCCGACGAGGACGTCTACTGGGGGCCGGAGGCCGAGTGGCTCGGCGACGAGCGCTACACCGGGGACCGCGACCTCGAGAACCCGCTGGCAGCCGTCCAGATGGGCCTGATCTACGTCAACCCCGAGGGCCCCAACGGCGAGCCCGACCCGCTGGCCGCGGCCCGCGACATCCGCGAGACCTTCCGGCGGATGGCGATGAACGACGAGGAGACCGTCGCCCTCATCGCCGGCGGACACACCTTCGGCAAGACCCACGGCGCTGCCGACCCCGAGCAGCACGTCGGAGCCGAGCCCGAGGGCGCCGGCATCGAGGAGCAGGGCTTCGGCTGGAAGAACTCCTTCGGCTCCGGCAAGGGCCGCGACGCGATCACCAGCGGTCTCGAGGTCACCTGGACCCAGACCCCCACCCGGTGGTCGAACAAGTTCTTCGACAACCTCTTCGGCTTCGAGTGGGAGCTGGAGAAGAGCCCGGCCGGAGCGTGGCAGTGGGTGGCGAAGGACGCCGACGCCACCGTCCCGGGTCCGGAGGAGGGCGACCCTGCCCGCCGTCCCACCATGCTGACGACCGACCTGGCGCTGCGGATGGACCCGGCCTACGAGCAGGTCTCGCGCCGCTTCCACGAGCACCCCGCGGAGTTCGCGGACGCCTTCGCGCGCGCTTGGTACAAGCTGACCCACCGCGACATGGGCCCGATCCAGCGCTACCTCGGGACGGAGGTCCCGCGGGAGGAGCTGCTCTGGCAGGACCCGGTGCCGGCTGTCGACCACGCGCTGGTCGGCGACGCCGAGGTCACCGAGCTCAAGCAGCAGCTGCTCGAGTCCGGGCTCACGGTCGCCGAGCTGGTCTCCACCGCCTGGGCCGCAGCCTCGTCGTTCCGCGTGAGCGACAAGCGAGGCGGCGCCAACGGCGGCCGGATCCGGCTCCAGCCGCAGTCCGGCTGGGAGGTCAACCAGCCCGACCAGCTCGCTCGTGTCGTCTCGGTCCTCGAGGACATCCAGGAGCGCTTCAACGGCGCCCACGGGGACGTCCGCGTGTCCTTCGCGGACCTGGTGGTGCTCGCGGGCACCGCGGGCGTCGAGAAGGCGGCGGCTGACGCGGGGCACCGGGTGACCGTGCCGTTCACGCCCGGCCGCACCGACGCCACCCAGGAGCAGACCGACGTCGAGTCGTTCGCGTGGCTCGAGCCGAGCCACGACGGGTTCCGGAACTTCCTCGGCAAGGGCCACCGGCTCCCCGCGGAGTACCTGCTCGTCGACAAGGCCAACCTCCTCGACCTGAGCGCCCCCGAGCTGACCGTGCTGGTCGGCGGCCTCCGGGTGCTCGGCGCCACCCACGAGGGCTCGACCCACGGGGTGCTGACCGAGCGTGCCGGCACCCTCACGAACGACTTCTTCGTGAACCTGCTCGACGTCGGCACGACCTGGCACTCCACCTCCGACGCCCAGGACGTCTTCGAGGGCCGTGACGCGGCCACCGGCGACGTGCGGTGGACCGGCACCCGCAACGACCTGGTGTTCGGCTCCAACTCCGAGCTGCGCGCCGTCGCGGAGGTCTACGCCAGCGACGACGCCGCCGAGAAGTTCGTGACCGACTTCGTGGCCGCCTGGGACAAGGTGATGATGCTCGACCGCTACGACGTGCGCTGATCTCGGCGCCCGCCGTACGAACAACGGACGGCCGGACCCTTCCCGGGGTCCGGCCGTCCGTCGTTCAGGTCGCCTTCGGGCGACTCCGCGGTTGCCGTGTGGTCACCAACGGCAGTGATCCGGCCCGAAATCTGCCGTTGGGGACCAATCGGCACCGCATCGGCGGCTAGAACTCCTCGTCGAAGCCGACGCTGCCGGACACACCGACCTGGTAGGCGGAGACGCGGCGTTCGAAGAAGTTCGAGAGCTCCTGGACGTCCTGGAGCTCCATGAACGTCAGCGGGTTCGGGCTGCCGTACTCCGGCTCGAGGCCGAGCCGCTGCAGCCGTCGGTCGGCCACGTGCTCGAGGTAGGAGCGCATGTCGGCGGTCGTGAGGCCGGCGACGCCGCCGCCGAGGAGGTCCTCCGCGAACTGGGCCTCGGCGTCCACGCCCTCCCGCAGCATCTGCCGGACCTGCTCGGCCATCTCACCGTCGAACAGGTCGGGCTCCTCCTCACGGACGGTGTCGACGACGTCGAAGGCGAACGCCATGTGCATCGACTCGTCGCGGAAGACCCAGTTGGTCCCGGAGGCGAGCCCGTTGAGGAGGCCGCGCGAGCGGAGGAAGTAGACGTAGGCGAAGGCGCCGTAGAAGAAGAGGCCTTCGATCACCGCGGCGAAGCAGATGAGGTTGAGCAGGAACGCCCGTCGGTCCTCACGCGAGTGCAGCGCGGTGAGCTCGTCGATCGAGTCGATCCACCGGAAGCAGAAGTCGGCCTTGTGCTTGATCGAGGGGATGTTGTCGATCGCGGCGAACGCCTCGTGGCGTTGCCGCTCGTCGGGGACGTAGGTGTCGAGCAGGGTCAGGTAGAACTGCACGTGCACGGCCTCCTCGAACAGCTGCCGCGACAGGTAGAGCCGGCCCTCTGGGCTGTTGACGTGCTGGTAGAGGTTCAGCACCAGGTTGTTGGCGACGATCGTGTCGCCGGTGGCGAAGAACGCGACCAGCCGCGAGACCAGGTGGCGCTCGGCGTCGGTGAGCCGGGCGAGGTCCTTGAGGTCGGAGTGGAGGTCGACCTCCTCGACGGTCCACGTGTTCTTGATGGCGTCGCGGTAGCGGTCGTAGAAGTGGGGGTAGCGCATCGGCCGCAGCGTCAGGTTCATGCCGGGGTCGAGCAGCATCCGGTCGGTCTGGCCGGTGGTCATCACTCGCACGCCTCACAGGTCTCGGGGTTCTCCAGGGAGCACGTGATCGCCTCGGCGGGCTGGATCGACGTGGTCGCCTGCTGGATCCGCGTCGCGGGTCGCGAGCGGAGGTAGTAGGTCGTCTTCAGGCCGGACTTCCACGCGTGGAGGTACATCGAGGAGAGCTTCCCGATCGACGGCCCGGCGATGAAGAGGTTGAGCGACTGGCTCTGGTCGACGTACGGCGCCCGGGCGGACGCCATGTCGATCAACGCCCGCTGGGGCAGCTCCCAGGCGGTCCGGAAGAGCCGTCGCACGTCCTCGGGGATCACGGCGATCCCCTGGACCGATCCCTCGGCACGCTTGATCGCCTCGCGGACCTCGGCGGTCCACAGACCTCGTGACTTCAGCTCGCGCACCAGGGCGTTGTTGACCTGGAGGAACTCGCCGCTCAGCGTCTCCCGCTTGAAGAGGTTGGACACCTGGGGCTCGATGCACTCGTAGCAGCCGGCGATGGAGGCGATGGTCGCCGTGGGGGCGATGGCGACCAGCAGCGAGTTGCGGAGGCCGTGCTCGGCCACCTGCGCGCGCAGGGCGGTCCAGCGCTCGGCCTGGGCACCCGTGACGCCCCAGTGGTCGGGCTGGAGGACGCCCGTCGCCGCCCGCGTCTCGTCGTACGCCGGGTGGGGGCCGTGCTGCCGGGCCAGTGACGCCGACACCTCGAGGGCGGTCAGGTAGACCTCCTCCTGCACCCGGGTCGACAGCTCCCGCGCCTCGTCGGAGTCGAACGGCAGCCCCAGGGCGAAGAACACGTCCTGGAGGCCCATCAGCCCGAGGCCGACCGGGCGCCACCGGGGGTTGGACCGTGCGGCCTCGTCGCTCGGGTAGTAGTTGACGTCGACCACCCGGTCGAGCAACGGCAGCGCCGTGCGCACCGTCGCCCGCAACTTCTCCCAGTCGAGACCGGCGCCGTCGGGTGCCAGGTGCTGGGCGAGGTTGACCGAGCCCAGGTTGCAGACAGCCGTCTCGGTGTCGCTGGAGACCTCGATGATCTCGGTGCAGAGGTTGGAGAGGTGGACCACCGGTCCCCCCGGGGCGTCCTGCGTCTGGTTGCAGGTCCGGTTGCTGGCGTCCTTGAAGGTCATCCAGCCGTTTCCGGTCTGGGCGAGGGTTCGCATCATCCGGCCGTAGAGCTCGCGGGCGCTGACCCGGCGCACGTAGCGACCCTCGGCCTCCGCACGCCGGTAGGCCTCGTCGAAGGCCCCACCCCACAGGTCGGGCAGCTCCGGCGCCTGGTCCGGGTCGATCAGCGACCACGGCTCGTCAGCCTCGACGCGACGCATGAACTCGTCGGGCACCCAGTGGGCGAGGTTGAGGTTGTGGGTGCGGCGGGCCTCCTCCCCGGTGTTGTCGCGCAGCTCGAGGAACTCCTCGACGTCGGGGTGCCACGGCTCGAGGTAGACGCACGCGGCGCCCTTGCGGCGACCGCCCTGGTTGACCGCGGCGACCGACGAGTCCAGGGTGCGCAGGAACGGCACGATCCCGTTGGACTGGCCGTTGGTGCCGCGGATCAGGGCGCCGCGCGACCTGACCCGGCTGAAGGACAGGCCGATGCCCCCGGCGTACTTCGAGAGCTTGGCGACCTGCGCGTAGCGGCTGTAGATCGAGTCGAGGTCGTCGCGCGGGCTGTCGACCAGGTAGCACGACGACATCTGCGTGTGCCGGGTGCCGGAGTTGAACAGGGTCGGGCTGCTGGGCAGGTAGGCCAGCGACGACATGAGGCGGTAGAACTCGATCGCCTCGGCCGGGCTGTGCGCGAGGCCGCAGGCGACGCGCAGCAGGAAGTACTGCGGCGTCTCGAGCACGAGCCGGGTCGTCGGGTGCCGGAGCAGGTAGCGGTCGTAGACCGTGCGCAGCCCGAAGTACTCGAACCGCCGGTCGCCGGCGAGGTCGATCGCCACGTCGAGCTTGCGCGCGTTGTCCTTGACGAAGGCAGCGGTGGCGTCGCCGATCAGGCCCTCGGCGTGGCCGAGGGCGACCGACTGGCTGAAGGACGCCACGCCCTGCCCGCGGACCTCCTTGTCGACGTACGCCGCGAGCAAGCGCGCAGCGAGCCGGGAGTACTGCGGCTCCTCGCCGATCATCTCGGCGGCCGTCTGGATCGACAGCCGGTCGAGCTCGGCGGTGGTGGCGCCGTCGTAGAGCCCGCTGATCGTGCGGGTGGCGACCCGCATCGGGTCGACGTCGCCGAGGTCGTCGCCGACCCGGTCGACGGCCCGCACGATCTTGTTGACGTCGACGGGCTCGGTGTCTCCGTTGCGCTTGCGGACGTGCATCGACGTCCGCGTCTGGGTGACCGTCACTTCTCTCTCCTCGCGAGATCGGTCCTGGACGGTCCGGGGTCGCGAGGGCGACGGGGACGGGGGAGCGGAGCGCAGCACCCGGCCAGCCGTCGGCCGTCCCGCGCGGCCTCGGACCACCGCACCCGGCGGGTGCGGTGCGCTGGCAGGTCTTCGGACTCGTGGGCGTGGCCGGCGTGCCGGCGTTCCTAGTGGCCGTCGCTTCCCGGGACCCGTGGTCCCAGTGCTGATGACGGCGGTCGTTCCCACTCACCGCTGCGGGGCAGTCCCGGAGTCCCACCGGGTTCCCTCTTGCCTCGACGACCCTGGCGGGGCCGCCGAACCAGCTGCGCGACCACCATATGTGGGGGAGGGGCGCCGTCGGTGGCACAAGCGGTGGGGTCGGCGTGTTGCGCCTCGCGACGGCCGGCCCCGAGAGTCGGGTCGCCGGCCGTCGCGTCCCCCGAGCGTGTGGCCGGGGGCCATCGACCCCGGCGCGCCCTTGCGTCGCTACCGGTCTCGGTGGCCCCCGTCAGGTGAGTGTGCGCCTGCCTGTTTGTGATGTGCATCACCCCGCCGGGTGATCCGGTCGGCCGGTCAGACGGCGCGCATCACGCCGAGTGCCTCGGGTTGGAACTGCGGGAAGACGCTCGCCGTGCTCACGCCGAAGCGCGTCGACACCACCTCGGCGAGCACGGACCGGTAGTCGGTCGTCACCAGCACGTCGGAGTCCAGCTCGTTGGTGAGCCCGGGCCAGCGCCCGTGGTAACGACCACCGGCCACGCCCGCGCCGAGGAGCAGCATGACGTTGCCGTAGCCGTGGTCGAGCCCGCGGTTGGCGTTCTCCTGCACGCGACGACCGAACTCGCTGAGCACCACGACGGTGACCTGGTCGCCGCGTTCACCGAGGTCGGTGAAGAACGCGGCCAGCGACGTGCCGAGCTCCTTGGCCAGGCGCTGCATCCGGCCCCACTCCAAGGTGCCGAGGTCCGTGTGCATGTCCCAGTCCCCGTGGTCGAGGGTGATCACCTGCGTACCGACCTCGCCCTTGACGACCCGGGCCGCGGTGCGCAATGCCTTGCCGAGGTCGGAGCTGCCGTAGTCGGCCCCGTTCGCGGGTGTGGCAGGTGTCGCCTTCACCGCCTCGAACTGGCTCGTGGCCTGGAAGGTCGCCCGCATGGCAGGGGACAGGACCGAGGACGCGCCGTCCCACAGCGTGTGGAGGGACCGCAGCCGGCCGCCTGCCTCGTCCCACTGGTCGGCGCCGGCGATCTCGAGGTCGTCGACGGAGCCCGCGGAGAGGTAGTCCTCGGGTCCGACCAGCGAGGTGGGAGCCACGCCGCCACCCACGCTGAAGCCCTGGAGCGGGGAGGTGCCGGGCACTTCGCCCAGCAGCCGGTTGAGCCAGCCGACCCGCGCGGCCGAGCCGGGGTCGGCGTCCTCGACCTCCTCCATCGCCGCGAAGTGGGACCGGTTGGGCGTCGGCAGCCCGGTCGCGTGCACGGCCGCGAGCTTCCCGGACTGCCACAGCGGCAGGAGCGGTGAGAGATCGGGGTGGAGGCCGAAGTACCCGTCCTTCGCGACGAGCTGGGCGGCCGGTACGGCGATGCGCGGCCGCGCGGCGTAGTAGACCGGGTCGCCGTGCGGCACGACGAGCGACAACCCGTCCGCGGCGCCGCGGAGCGACAGCACGACCAGGGTCGGCCCCGTGGTCGCTGCGGCGGCTGGCGAGACGGTGAGCAGCGTGGAGCCGAACACCGTGGTGGTGCCGACGAGCGCTGCCGCTCCGGTCAGGAACCCCCGGCGGGAGATGGCGGCGTACTCGGGGCAGCAGGTCTGGTCCATGGCGGTCACCGGGCGAAGAAGTCGGGAGTGTCGAGGAAGGTGACGAGGAGCCGCGGGAAGCCCCACTTCACGAGCCCGTGGTCACGGGTGATCCGTTCGTCCGGGGAGAGGCCGGTGGCCTGGCTGCAGGCCTGGAGCAGCTCGGCCGTCGCGCGCCGGTGCACGATCCGCCGCGACAGGTGGTCGACCAGGTCGTCGAACCGGATCGGGTAGTCGGGGGCCCACGCGGCCGGCTTGCGGTAGCGGGTGTCGACCTTCGGCCACCACCCGCCGCTCAGCGTGAAGTGCAACCGCATCGACCCCATCATCCGGGCCGGAGTCGCCCACGCACCGTTGGTCTGCGGCAGCCCGTCGGGACGCGGCCACCCGTGCGGGTAGACACCCACGCTGGTGCACTGCCAGAGCACCGCGTTCGCACCGCTCGCGTCCTCGGTGGGCCGGGTGTGCCGTACGCCGAGCGCGCGACAGCTGGCGATCACGTCCTCGACCGGGTTGCGGATCTTCTGCCCGGCCGAGGCCTTGAACTCGGCCGAGTCGACCAGCGCGCGGAGCACCGGCCGGATCTGCGTCCCCTCGTCGAGGTAGACCTGGGCCAGCCGGTCGACCAGCCCCTGCGGCGGGTCGTCGGAGACGAACTTCACCGCGAGCTTGCGGGCCACGCGCTGCGCGGTGGCCGGGTGGTGCGCGAGGTAGGACAGGAGCCGGCCGGTGACCGCCTGGCCGTCGGTGCTGGCGTTCGGGTCGGTGAACTCGAGCACCGTGACCGGCCCGGTCCAGTGCCAGGACCGCTGGTAGGACGCCTCCCAGGTGTTCCAGAGGTCGATCCGGTAGCCCGTCAGCACCCGGGCACAGTTCTTGACGTCGTCCTCGGTGTGGTGGCCGCGGCCGACGGTGTGGAGCTCGAGCAGCTCACGGCCGAGGTTCTCGTTGGGGTGCTCCTTCGTCGACACCGCCTGGCTGAGGTAGATCAGCATCGACGGGTGGGTGACGACGGCCTTGAGGAGCTCCTCGAACGAGCCGAGCGCGCGCTTGCGGATGGTGTCTCCGTAGGCCTTGCGGTAGACGAACTGCGGGTCGCCGTTCGCCGGGACGTTGAAGTGGTGCTCCCACAGCTCGGTCATGACCTCGAGCAGCTGGCGGCGACTGCGCAACCGGCGCTGGATCAGCCACCGCTGGTAGTTCGCGGTGTGGACCCAGCCGGGCTCGACCTGGTCGACGTTGCGCTTCCAGGCCTGCGCACCGGAGAAGCGCAGGCCGGGCCACCAGTCGTCGAGGCCCCGGAGGCCGGGGTCACGGACCTTGCCGGGCGACAGCTGCCACTCGAACCAGGCACGGGCGCCCCCGCGGGCGGCCACCTGGCGGGCGAGCTCGGGGGTGATCCCGTAGGAGAACCGGCCGACGAGCAGGCGCTCGGAGGCCCCGAGCAGGCGGGCTCGGGCGCGGGGGGACGCGGTGGCGACAGGCATGGGGGGCTCCTGGCTCCACGACCCGGGGGGAGTGGCCGTGGTGGGCCCAGCCTAGGACCGCCGGCGTCGGCTCGCGGACGAACGGGACAACTCAGTAGAGTGACCCCGCCCGACCCCGATCGAAGGATCCCGCGAGTACCCATGGACGGCCCTCAAAGTCGTTGCCTGCCCCCTGACCACCGTCCTCCCCGGGGACGCCGCCGATGACCGAGTGGTTGCTCCTCGCCGGGTCGCTCCTGCTGGTGCTGGCCTGTGGCATGTTCGTCGCCGCCGAGTTCGCCTTCGTCACCGTCGACCGCAGCCAGGTCGACAAGGCGGCTGCCGCTGGTGGCGACGCGGGGGCCGAAGGACTCCAGCGCGCGCTGCGGAGCCTGTCCACCCAGCTCTCGGGCGCCCAGGTCGGCATCACCGTCACCAACCTCGCCATCGGCTACCTCGCCGAGCCGGCGATCGCCCGGCTCGTCGACGGCCCGCTCGAGGCCGCGGGCACGCCGGAGGGGCTGGTCCGTCCGGTCAGCATCGCGCTGGCACTGCTGCTCAGCACCGTGCTCACCATGCTCTTCGGCGAGCTGGTGCCCAAGAACGTCGCCATCGCCCGGCCGATGGCCACCGCGCGGGCCACCCAGCGGTTCATGCGGGTCTTCACCGGTGCCTGCCGCGGACTCATCCGGTTGCTCAACGGCTCCGCCAACGCGCTCGTACGCCGACTCGGCATCGAGCCGCAGGAGGAGCTGCGCTCGGCCCGCAGCTCGACCGAGCTGGCGTCGCTGGTCCAGCGCTCGGCCGATCAGGGCACCCTCGACGTCGAGACCGCCGACCTGATGGAGCGGTCCGTGGAGTTCGGCAGCCGGACGGCGGGGGAGATCATGACCCCCCGCGTGCGCACGACGACGCTGGAGGACTCCGAGCGCGCGGCCGCCGTGATCGAGCTGGCGCGGCAGAGCGGTCACTCCAGGTTCCCGGTCCTCGACGACGAGGACACCGTCGTCGGCACCGTCCACGTCAAGCACGCCGTGGCGCTGCCGCTCCACGAGCGCGCGACGACCCGGGTCAAGCACATCATGGTGCGCCCGATCGTCGTGCCCGACACGATGCGGCTCGACCCGCTGCTCGCGCTGCTGCGGCAGGACGGCTTCCAGATGGCGGTCGTGCTCGACGAGTACGGCGGGCACGCCGGGATCGTGACCCTCGAGGACGTCGTCGAGGAGATCGTGGGCGACATCAGCGACGAGCACGACCGGCTCGGGTCCCGCGCCCGGCAGCGCCGCGACGGCAGCTGGATCCTCTCCGGCCTGCTGCGCCCGGACGAGGTCGAGGACGTCACGGGCATCGAGCTCCCCGAGGACGAGAACTACGACACCATCGCCGGCCTCGTGCTCCAGGCGCTGGGCAGGGTCCCGGGCTCCGGGGACGTCGCCGAGGTCAACGTCCCCGACCGCAGCGACCCCGACGAGCCGAGGGAGCGGCTGGCCTCCCTCACCGTCCTCCACATGGACGGTCTGCGTATCGACCGGCTCGCCCTCCGGCTCCACGACGGCGCCGAGCACCAGGCAGGTGATCGCTCGTGAGCGACCTGACCGCACTGCTGGTGGCCGTCGTGCTGCTGGCCGCGAACGCCTTCTTCGTCGGCGCCGAGTTCGCGCTGATCTCGGCCCGGCGCAGCCAGATCGAGCCGCGCGCCCAGGAGGGGTCGCGGATGGCCCGGACGACGCTGCGTGCGATGGAGCGGGTCAGCCTCGTCATGGCGGGGGCCCAGCTCGGCATCACCATCTGCTCGCTCGGGCTCGGCGCGGTCGGCGAGCCCGCCGTCGCCCACCTGCTCGAGCCGGCCTTCCACGCCCTCGGTGTCCCCGACGGGCTGCTCCACCCGGTCGCGTTCGTCGTGGCCCTCGGCATCGTGGTCTACCTCCACGTGGTCCTCGGCGAGATGGTCCCGAAGAACATCGCGATCGCCGGGCCCGAGCAGGCGGCCCTGTTGCTCGGCCCGCCGATGATGGGCATCGTCACGGTGCTGAGCCCGATCATCCGGGTGCTCAACGCCGTGGCGAACGCCACGCTCCGCCTGATCGGGGTCGAGCCGCGCGACGAGGTCAGCTCGGCGTTCACGCGCGAGGAGGTCGCGGCGCTCGTCGAGGAGTCGCGGGGCGAGGGGCTGCTCGCGGAGGAGGAGTACGGCCGCCTGGCCGGCGCCCTCGGCTTCACCGAGAAGACGGTGAAGGGGGTGCTGATGCCCATCGACGGCCTCACGACCGTACGGCGGGGGTCGACCGCGGCGGACGTCGAGGCGTTGTGCGCCGCCACGGGGTTCAGCCGGTTCCCGGTCGTCTCCGAGTCCGACGACCTGCTGGGCTACCTCCACATCAAGGACGTCCTCGAGACCGACGAGGGGCGCCGTGACCGCGTCGTCGACGACAAGTGGTTCCGTCCCTTCGCGCCGGTGCGCGACACCGACCTCCTCCACGACGCCCTCACCGGGTTGCGTGCCCGGGGGGCCCACATGGCCGTGGTCGTCGGGGAGGACGGCGAGGTGAGCGGGGTGGCGACCCTCGAGGACGTGATCGAGGAGCTCGTCGGCGAGATCCGCGACGCCGCACACGCCGACGAACCGGCCTGACGGGTCCGCGCACCACGACGGATAGGGTGGCCGCGACCGGACCCGGCTCGGGCCGGCTGGGCGAGGCAGAACACAGGGGACGAGAGTTGGCGGACGACACGACGCGCACCGACGACGGGCGTGTGTGGACCGTGCCCAACCTGCTGAGCATGGCGCGGCTCGCCGGGGTGCCGCTGTTCCTGTGGCTGGTGCTCGGTCCCGAGGCCGACGGCTGGGCGCTGCTGCTGCTCGCCGTCTCCGGCGTGACCGACTACCTCGACGGCTACCTCGCCCGGAAGCTCGACCAGTTCTCGCGGTTCGGGCAGGTGCTCGACCCGGTCGCCGACCGGCTCTACATCCTCGCCGTGGTCGTCGGGCTGGCGTTCCGCGACATCATCCCGTGGTGGGTCGCGGTCATCCTGCCGCTGCGCGACGCCCTCCTCTGGATCCTGGTCCCCATCCTGCGCACCCGCGGCTACAGCGCGCTGCCCGTGCACTTCCTCGGCAAGGCCGCCACCTTCAACCTGCTCTACGCCTTCCCGCTGCTGCTCCTCGGTGACGGTGAGGGCACGATGGCCACGCTGGCCGACGTCTTCGGCTGGGCCTTCGCCGGCTGGGGGATCGGCCTCTACTGGTGGGCCGGCATCCTCTACGCCTACCAGGTCTACCGCTTCGTGCAGGCGACCCCGAGGCGAGCGGACGGGCCCGATGGCTGAGACCCGTGAGCGTCCGCTGCCCGACCACGTCACCACGCCGCTGCTGACGCTGATCACCCAGCAGGCGCTCGAGGAGGACTACCGCTCGGTCGCGCAGCGCCGCTCGCTGCGACCCGGCGCCGAGCCGCCCCGGACCCGGATGCTCGCCGTGGCCGCGCTGCTCGTGCTGGGCCTGCTCGTGGGTGTGGCCGCGGTCCAGAACTCCCGCAACGCCGCGATCCAGGACGCGGGCCGGGCGACCCTGGTGGCCCAGATCGAGCAGTCCCGCGAGGAGCTCTCCGACACCCAGGCGGCGATCGCCGACACCACCCGCGAGAACCGGGGCCTCACCGACCGCCTGACCGGGCTCACCACCACCCGCGAGGCGACGACCAGCCGGCTGCGGCGGCTCCAGGTGGCGACCGGCTACCTCCCTGTCACCGGGCCCGGCGTGCGCATCGTGGTGGAGGACAAGCCCGACGCGGGTGAGCGCGAGCTGGTCCAGGACGCCGACCTGGCCAAGCTGGTCGACGGGCTCTGGGAGGCCGGGGCCGAGGCGATCGCCATCAACGACCAGCGGCTGAACCCCCTCGGCGCCATCCGCAACGTCGGCACCGCCGTCCACGTCAACACGGTGCCGCTGTCGCCGCCCTACACGGTCCGCGCCGTTGGTGACACCCGGACCCTGCAGGCCGACCTGGCAGCGACGACGCACGGCGCGGAGTTCTTCGCGCTGGCCCAGCAGATCGGGTGGGGCGTCGACGTGGACAATGTGGGCGAGCTCTCGTTGCCGGCCGCCCGGCAGCGCCGGCTCCAGCACGTCGAGACCGGTACCGCGGAGCAGCGGTCCGGCGGAGGGGTCGAGGAGGGGCAACCGTGATCGCCGCACTGGGACTGCTGATCGGGATCGTGCTCGGCCTGATCTTCCAGCCCGACGTCCCGCTGGGTCTCGAGCCCTACCTGCCGATCGCCGTGGTCGCCGCGCTCGACGCGGTCTTCGGCGGGCTGCGTGCCTACCTCGACGGCATCTTCGACGACAAGGTCTTCGTCGTGTCGTTCCTCAGCAACGTCGTGATCGCGGCGGCGATCGTCTACCTCGGCGACCAGCTCGGCGTGGGCGGCCAGCTCTCCACCGGCGTCATCGTGGTCCTCGGCATCCGGATCTTCTCCAACGTCGCGGCCATCCGCCGCCACCTCTTCCATGCCTGAGCAGGAGCCGACCCCCGACGAGCGGGCGCAGGAGGGTGGGCGCCGGCGGCTGCTGAGCGCGCTGCGCACGCCGAGCCGTGCGCAGGTCGTGGTCGGGGTGCTGCTGGCCGCGCTGGGGTTCGCGGCCGTGACCCAGATGCGCTCCTACGAGGTCAACGACTCCTACGAGGGCTACCGCGAGCAGGCGCTCATCGACGTCCTCAACGGCCTGGCCGGCAGCACCCAGCGTGCGGAGGCCGAGCTCCAGCGGCTCGAGGAGACGCGGTCGCGCCTCCAGAGCGACACCAGTGCCGCCCAGGCGGCGGTCGAGCAGGCCCGCACCGAGATCGACAACCTGGAGGTGCTCGCCGGCACCGTCCCGGTCACCGGACCGGGGATCCGGATCACCATCACCGAGGAGACCGGCGAGGTCGACATCGGGTCGATGCTCGACACGGTCCAGGAGATGCGTGCCGCCTTCGCCGAGGCCATGCAGGTCAACGGCCAGGTCCGGGTGGTGGCATCCACGTCGTTCGAGGACGGGATCGGCGGGATCTACGTGGACGGCCAGCTGCTCGAGCCCCCCTACGTCATCGACGTGATCGGCGACCCGGCCACCCTGCACGGTGGCATGACCTTCCCCGACGGCCCGAACGATCAGCTGCGTGCCGACGGCGCGACCGTCGTGGTCGAGGAGCTGCAGAGCCTCGACATCGAGTCGGTCGTGGAGCCGGCGCGACCGCAGTTCGCGCAGCCGGGCAGCAACGGATGACCCGGGCTGGGTAGCCTGCCTCCGTCCCGCACCACGAGCAGAGGAGCCTCCGTGTACCCCGACGACCTGAAGTACACCGCCGAGCACGAGTGGGTCCGTGTCCCCGGCGAGAGCGAGGGCTCGATCCGCATCGGCATCACCCAGTTCGCCCAGGACGCCCTCGGCGACATCGTCTACGTCTCGCTGCCCGAGGTCGGGGACTCCGTCGACGCGGGTGCGCCGTGCGGCGAGCTCGAGAGCACCAAGTCGGTCAGCGACATCTTCGCCCCCGTCTCCGGCGAGGTCGTGGCTCGCAACGACGCGCTCGACGCCACTCCCGAGCTGGTGAACAACGACCCCTACGGCGGTGGCTGGCTCTTCGAGCTGGCGCCGTCGGAGGCGACCGACGTCGACGGCCTGCTCGACGCGACGGCCTACCAGGCCGGGCTCGACGCCTGACCCGGGCCGCAGCCTCTCGGGAGTGTCCGGGATCCGGGTTGCCCGGCGACACCGGGCTGATAGGTTCGGGCTCACCGGGTAACCGTCACCCTCAACCTCACGCACAGGGTCACCCCCACTGCCTCTGCGGAAGGAGCTCCGATGCCGTACTGCACCAACTGCGGGCGTCAGAACCCCGACGACGCCAAGTTCTGCGCCCAGTGCGGGACGCGGCTCGTCGCGGCCGACGCCTCGGCAGGCGGTGAGCCCACGGGGGAGGCCACGGCCACCATCACCTTCGGGGTGTCGAAGGAGAAGACCGACACCTCCGACCGTCAGCTCAGCCCGGTCGACGCGGCCGCGGTCGACGCGCTGCCCCCGGGACACGCGCTGCTCGTCGTGCAGCGCGGTCCGGGTGCGGGCAGCCGGTTCCTGCTCGACGCCGACGCCATCGATGCCGGTCGCCACCCCGACAGCGAGATCTTCCTCGACGACGTGACGGTCTCGCGCCGTCACGCCGAGTTCCGGCGTGAGGCGGACCGGTTCACCGTCGCCGACGCCGGCAGCCTCAACGGCACCTACGTCAACCGTGACCGCATCGACAAGGTGCAGCTCAACGACGGCGACGAGGTACAGATCGGCAAGTACCGGCTGGTGTTCTTCTCGGGCCACCCGGGGGAGTGATGGCGCCGGCCCGAGGAGTGCACCAGGCCGACGCCCCCGGAACGCGGATGAACATCGGGGAGGTCCTCGAGCGCCTGCGCCCCGACTTCCCCGGCGTCACCATCCCCAAGATCCGGTTCCTCGAGGCCGAGGGGCTGATCAAGCCCGAGCGCACGCCGGCCGGCTATCGCAAGTTCACCGGGGCCGACGTCGACCGGCTGCGCTACATCCTCACGATGCAGCGCGACCACTACCTCCCCCTCAAGGTCATCGGCGAGCACCTCGACGCGATCGACCGCGGCCTCGAGCCGCCCCCGATCGAGTCGGTCGTGCCGACCGTCCCGCGGGTCTCGCTCGCCGCCGACGGTCTGCCGAGCACCCAGAGCTTCAGCCGCACCGACGACGTGCGGCTCTCCCGCAAGGAGCTGCTCAAGATCGCCGAGGTCGAGGAGCCGCTGCTCGACCAGCTCGAGCAGTTCGGCCTCATCGTCCCCCGCACCGGCACGGGGCACTACGACACCGATGCGCTGGTGATCGCCACGACGGCGCGCGAGCTGGCGGCCTACGGCTTCGAGCCGCGCCACCTGCGCGCCTTCAAGACCGCTGCCGACCGCGAGGTCGGCCTGGTCGAGCAGGTCGTGGCGCCCCACAAGCGGGGCCGCGACGCCGCGGCCAAGGCGCGTGCGGAGGAGACGGTGAGCGAGATCGCGGCGCTGTCGGTCCGGCTCCACGCCACGCTGGTCAAGGCCGGGCTGCGCTCCTCCTGAGGGGCGGTGGCCCGTGCCCGCGCCGGGAGTAGGGTGATCGCGTGCGCGAAGTCGACGTGATGGGTGTCCGGGTAGAGATGCCGTCCAACAACCCGATCGTGCTGCTGCGCGAGGTCGCCGGCGACCGCTACGTGCCGATCTGGATCGGTGCCGTCGAGGCCACCGCGATCGCCTTCGCCCAGCAGGGAGTGGTCCCGCCGCGGCCGCTGACGCACGACCTGCTCAAGGACGTGCTGGCCGCGACCGGCGACGGACTGAGCGAGGTGCGCATCACCGACGTCAAGGACGGCGTCTACTTCGCGACCCTGGTGCTGTCCTCGGGAGCCGAGGTGAGCGCCCGGCCCTCCGACTCGATCGCGCTCGCGCTCCGGACAGGTGCCCGGATCGTGTGCAGCGAGGAGGTCCTCGACGAGGTCGGCCTCGCCGTGCCCGCCGAGCAGGAGGACGAGGTCGAGCGGTTCCGCGAGTTCCTCGACCAGGTCACGCCCGAGGACTTCGAGGCACCGGAGTCCTGATCTGGGTCACCCTCAACCTGAGGTTGAGGGTTGCGACACGCCGACGCCCTCGTTGACCCGCTCGCGGGTGGGACCTACGGTGAGTGTCTTCGTTGTAACTCCACCGTTGTGCTCAGCTGGGCACGCGGTCCGGCTCTTCCCCCGGGAGTTACGCTCAGCGGAGGAGATGCCAGGAGGACGGCGTGGCCGGAAATGAGCACGACCAGGACGCGGTGAAAGCACGCGGCGCCGACGTCGAGGCAGCCCTGGAGGCTGCCGAGAGCGCGGAGGAGCAGGGGCTCCTCTTCACCGACGACGTCTCGCCGCTGCCGAGCGACACCGGCTACCGCGGTCCGACGGCGTGCAACGCCGCCGGCATCACCTACCGCCAGCTCGACTACTGGGCCCGCACCGGCCTGGTCGAGCCGAGCGTGCGCGGCGCGGCGGGCTCCGGCTCCCAGCGCCTCTACTCCTTCCGCGACATCCTGATCCTCAAGATCGTCAAGCGGCTGCTCGACGCCGGCATCTCGCTCCAGCAGATCCGTACCGCCGTCCACCACCTCCGGGAGCGCGGCACCGACGACCTGACGCGGGTCACGCTCATGAGTGACGGCATCTCGGTCTACGAGTGCACCAGCAACGACGAGGTCATCGACCTGCTGCAGGGCGGTCAGGGCGTCTTCGGCATCGCCATCGGCGGTGTCTGGCGCGAGATCGAGGGCACGCTGGCGGAGCTGCCCAGCGAGCGCACCGCCGACGCGGACGGCTCCGACGGGGCTCCGGTCGCCGGCGACGAGCTCGCCGCGCGTCGCGCCGCCCGCCGTACGGGCTGACCCACCCGCGTCTCCTCCGCACGTCCCGGCGGCCCCGACCTGCAGTGATAGGTTGGGGCCGCTGACTCATCCCGTGCGGGAGAGTCTCCGAGCCCCGCCACCGCGGGGCCGCGGAGCGCCGAAGGGGCAAATCCTCCCCGGAACCTCTCAGGCGCCCGGACCGCGCGGGCCAGGCAACTCTGGAGCCTCTCGGGCGACAGAGGGGGAGGGTGATCCGACCGACACCACCCCTTGTCGTTCCGAGGAGCCACCCGTGACCGAACCCTTCGTCGATCGCCACGTCGGACCCCGTCCCGACCACGTCGCCACCATGCTCGAGCGGCTGGGCTACGACTCGCTCGAGGCGCTGATGGCCGACGCGGTCCCGCCGGCCATCAGGTCCACAGCGACCCTCGACCTGCCACCGGCCGCCGACGAGGC
Organism: Nocardioides aestuarii; assembly: GCF_039527245.1. Lineage (NCBI taxonomy): Bacteria > Bacillati > Actinomycetota > Actinomycetes > Propionibacteriales > Nocardioidaceae > Nocardioides > Nocardioides aestuarii. The sequence continues at coordinate 497,826 of NZ_BAAAJT010000003.1, read as the reverse complement.
GACCGTCGCCCACGAGCTGCGCGAGCTCGCGGCCCGCAACCAGCCCGCCGAGGCGATGATCGGCCTGGGCTACCACCCCACGCGGACTCCGGCGGTGATCCGCCGCAACGTGCTCGAGGACCCCAGCTGGTACACCGCCTACACCCCGTACCAGCCGGAGATCTCCCAGGGCCGGCTCGAGGCGCTGATCAACTTCCAGACCGTCGTCGGTGACCTCACGGGCCTGCCGACCGCCAACGCCTCCCTGCTCGACGAGGGGACCGCGGCCGCCGAGGCCATGACGCTCGTACGCCGCGCCAACCGGAAGGCCGAGGGCCCCTTCGTCGTCGACGCCGACGCGCTGCCCCAGACGATCGAGGTCGTGCGCACCCGCGCCGACGCCATGGGCATCGACGTGGTCGTCGCCGACCTGGCGGACGGACTGCCGGAGGGCCCGGCGTGCGGCGTGCTGGTCCAGTACCCCGGGGCCAGCGGGCACGTGCTGGACCCCCGGCCGGTGATCGAGCAGGTGCACGAGCGCGGGGGCCTGGCCGTTGTCGCCGCCGACCTGCTCGCCCTCACGCTCCTGGAGTCGCCCGGGGAGCTCGGCGCCGACGTCGTGGTCGGGTCGTCCCAGCGCTTCGGCGTCCCGCTGTTCTACGGCGGTCCCCACGCCGGCTACATCGCCGTCGCAGCCGGGCTCGAGCGCCACCTGCCGGGTCGCCTGGTCGGCGTCTCGGTCGACGCCGAGGGCCGCCCGGCCTACCGGCTGGCCCTCCAGACCCGCGAGCAGCACATCCGCCGCGACAAGGCGACCTCGAACATCTGCACCGCGCAGGTCCTGCTGGCCGTGGTCTCGTCGATGTACGCCGTCTACCACGGACCCGAGGGGCTGCGGGCCATCGCCCGGCGCACCCACGAGCTCGCGGCCCGCGCTGCCGCCTCGCTCGAGCAGGCAGGTCACGAGGTCGGCACCCACCGGTTCTTCGACACCTTCACCGTGTCGGCACCCGGGCGTGCCGCGGAGGTCGTGAAGCGCGCGCGCGAGGGCGGGCTGCACCTGAGGCTGGTCGACGCCGACACCGTCGGGCTGTCCTTCTCCGAGGTCAGCGGCCCGCACACGCTGCGGGCGCTGCACGACGCCTTCGGGGTCTCGCCCCACGCGACCGAGCCGCTCGACGCGCTCCCGCCCGAGCTCGCGCGCACGACCGACTTCCTCACCCACCCCGTGTTCCACACCCATCGCAGCGAGACCCAGATGCTGCGCTACCTCCGGCGGCTCTCCGACCGCGACTACGCGCTCGACCGCGGCATGATCCCCCTGGGCTCGTGCACGATGAAGCTCAACGCGACCACCGAGATGGAGCCGGTCTCGCTGCCGGGCTTCGCCGACCTCCACCCCTTCGCCCCGGCCGAGGACGCCGTCGGCTACCAGGTGTTGGTCTCCCAGCTCGAGGCGTGGCTCGCCACGGTCACCGGCTACGACCGGGTGTCGATCCAGCCCAACGCGGGCTCCCAGGGCGAGCTGGCCGGGCTGCTGGCGATCCGTGGCTACCACCGGGCGCGCGGCGAGGAGCAGCGCGACGTCTGCCTGATCCCGTCGTCGGCCCACGGCACCAACGCGGCGTCGGCAGTCATGGCGGGCATGCGCGTCGTCGTGGTGAAGGCGGCCGAGGACGGCTCGGTCGACCTCGACGACCTCCGCGCGCAGTGCAAGGCGCACGCCGACGACCTCGCCGCGATCATGGTCACCTACCCCTCGACCCACGGCGCCTACGAGGACGGGATCGTCACGCTGTGCGAGGTCGTGCACGACCACGGGGGCCAGGTCTACGTCGACGGGGCCAACCTCAACGCACTGCTCGGCCACGCGCGTCCCGGCGAGTTCGGCGGCGACGTCTCCCACCTCAACCTCCACAAGACCTTCTGCATCCCCCACGGTGGCGGCGGTCCGGGGGTCGGACCGGTCGCGGTGCGCGAGCACCTCGCGCCCTACCTCCCCTCCCACCCGTTCCACCCGGAGGCCGGCAAGCGTGAGGGCATCGGCCCCATCAGCGCGGCGCCCTACGGTTCCGCGGGCGTGCTGCCGATCTCCTGGGCCTACGTCCGGCTCATGGGTGCGGCGGGGCTCACGACGGCGACCTCGGTCGCGGTGCTCTCCGCCAACTACGTCGCCTCGCGGCTCGACGAGCACTTCCCGGTGCTCTACCGCGGTCACGGTGGGCTGGTCGCCCACGAGTGCATCCTCGACCTGCGCCCGATGACCAAGGCCACCGGTGTCACCGTCGACGACGTCGCCAAGCGCCTCGTCGACTACGGCTTCCACGCCCCGACGATGTCCTTCCCGGTGGCCGGCACCCTGATGGTCGAGCCGACGGAGTCGGAGGACATCGAGGAGCTCGACCGCTTCTGCGAGGCGATGATCGCCATCAAGGCCGAGATCGACCGGGTCGCGGCGGGGGAGTGGAGCGCTGAGGAGTCGCCCCTCCGGCACGCACCCCACACGGCGCAGGTGCTCGTCGAGGACTGGGACCGTCCCTACGACCGTGCGCTCGCGGTGTTCCCCACCGGACCCGACCCGGACAAGTACTGGCCGCCGGTCGCGCGGATCGACCAGGCCTACGGCGACCGCAACCTGGTCTGTGCCTGCCCGCCGCCCGAGGCATTCGCCTGATCTGCCCGGTGGACGCGCCACCGCGGTCTAGGGTCGCTCCATGACCGAGCCCGTGGTGGAGCGCCGCCAGGTGTGTCTCGACGTCGCGCAGGCCGCCGGTCGCCTGACCTCGGTGGTCGGCGCGGTGTTCGATCGCTACGGCGTGGTGTGGGAGGGCGCCTCCGGTCGCGGCGGTGGGCTGGCCGGGCAGTACCGCATCGGCTCGATCACCAAGACGTTCACGGCGGTGCTCGTGATGCAGGCCCGAGACGCGGGTCTCGTCGACCTCGATGCGCCCGTCGGTCGCTACCTCGGTGACATCGGATACTCCGACGTCACGTCACGTCAGCTGCTCAGCCACACGTCGGGGATGCAGAGCGAGCCATCAGGGCCGTGGTGGGAGCGGTCGCGCGGTGGTGACTACGACGCTCTCGTGGCCGCCAACGACGGCAGCGGCCGCGTGGCGCCGCCTGGTGGCTACTTCCACTACTCGAACCTCGGCTACGGCCTCCTCGGCGAGGTCGTGGCCCGGGTGACCGGCCGACCCTGGCGGCAGCTGGTCACCGACGTGCTGATCACGCCGCTCGGGCTCGCCCAGACGTCCTACCTGCCCCGTCCCCACGCCCAGCCGGGCTGGAGCGTCGACCACTTCACCGGCGTGCGGTGCCTCGAGCCGCTGACGAGCACCGGGGCCATGGCGCCCGCGGGCCAGCTGTGGTCGACGATCGGTGACCTCGTCACCTGGGGACAGTTCCTGGCCGGCAGCCGGCCCGACCTCCTCGACCCGTCCACCCTGCACGAGATGTCGCTCCCAGTGCGCGACGACTACGGGCTCGGGCTCCAGGTCTCGGCGAACGCCGGGGGACTGCTCGTCGGCCACGGCGGGTCGATGCCGGGCTTCATGGCGCGGCTGGTGGTCGACCCGGGGTCCGGTATCGGCGCGGCCGTCCTCACGAACGCGACCACCGGCATCGACACCCACCAGCTGGCCCTCGACCTCATCGACGGCGACTTCATCGACGACGTCCCCGCACCGTGGGTGCCGACGGTGACGGTGCCCCCGGAGGCCGCGGGCCTGCCGGGCCTGTGGTTCTGGGGCAACAGCGCCCACGAGGTGCGCTGGCACAACGACGGGCTCGACGTGGTCGCGCTCGCCGGCACCATGCGTGACCGCTTCGTGCTCGTGGGGTCCCACCTCGTCGGTGTCTCCGGCTATCACCGGGGTGAGACGCTCCAGGTGCACAGACGCCCGGACGGGAGCGTCAGCCACCTCGAGTGCGCGACGTGGGTCTACACGCGGACGCCCTACGACCCGGACGTGGAGATCCCCGGCGGCCACCCCCGGTGAGGGTCAGCGGGCCTGCGAGACGCTGGACATGTTGAAGTCGGGGATCCGCAGCGCCGGGGTGGCGGTGCGGGAGAAGTAGTCGTCGCCCCACTCGCGGCTGAAGCTCGGCACCGTGGCGCTGGCGTGGGTGAACCGGTTGAGGAGGTCGACCGGGCTCTCGTTCCAGCGGAAGTTGTTGCCCTCGCCGACGATCTCACCGTCCTTGACGACATAGACCCCGTCGCGGGTCAGCCCGGTGAGCAGCAGGGACTGCGGATCGACCTCGCGGATGTACCAGAGGCAGGTCAGCAGCAGCCCGTCGTCCATCCCGGCGACCAGGTCCTCGATGCCACCGGTCGCGCCGTCGACGGTGAGGGCGAGGTTGTCGACGTAGGGCGTCAGCGGCAGCCCGGTCAGGCCGGCCGAGTGCCGGGTCTGGAGGAGCGAGGCCAGGGTGCCGTCGGCGATCCACTCGGTGCGGGCGAGGGGCAGGCCGTTGTCGAAGACCGACTGCTCGTTGTCGGAGCTGGCAGCGGTGGCGAACGGCTGGCACTCCAGACCAGGCAGGGCCGGGTCGGAGAAGAGGGTCACGCCCTGCCGGGCGATCTGCTCGCCCACGCGGGTGCCGCCGCCACGACGGCTGTAGACCGACTGTCCCTCGTGGGCCGTGCGGCCGCCGGCGTACCAGTAGGCGTCGATCATCACGTCGGCGACAGCACTGGGCGGCATGATCGTGTCGTAGCGGCCGGCGGGGAGGTCGATCTGTCGCTGGGCCCAGCCCAGACGTGTGGCGAGGGTCTCGTCGACAGCGAGCGCGTCGACGTCGGCGAAGTCGCGAGTCGCGCCCCCCACCCACGCGGAGCGGGTCAGGGAGGTGTCCTTGCCGGTGCAGCCGTAGTGGCCCGTCGGCTGCACGTGGCGCAGCCGCAGGCCCGTGGAGGACCCCAGGTAGGTCGTGACGTGGGAGTGGCTCACGAAGCCGTAGAGCACGCGGCCGGCGTCCCCGGCCCGTCCGAAGGCCTCGCCGAGCGCCGGGGCGAACGTGTCGAAGACGTGGATGTCGGTCGGGACCGGAGCGTCGTCCCAGTCGGGTGCCGCGTCCCCGGTCACCAGGTCGGCGGCGTCCTCGGCCGGGGATCCGTCACGCGCACCGGCGTCCGCCGCGGCGACCAGGTCCGCCACCTGCTCAGGCGTGGACGCGCTGCCGCTCGCCGAGCCCGAGGACGTGCCGTCGGCGCCGCGGACGACCGAGACGACGGTGACGTCGATGCCGTGCATCACGCCGTTGGTGGTGAGGGTGTTGTTGGCCCACCGCAGGTTGGCGTGGGTCGAGTCGCGCACGATGGCGACACAGCCGTCGGCTGTCGAGGTGGCGAGCGCGTGCTCGACCAGGGACTGCGGGGTGTGGGTGGTCATCGCTCGCCTGCCTCGTCGGTGGTGTTGAGGATCCGGACGCCGCGGAACAGCGCGGTGGGGCAGCCGTGGCTGACGGCGGCGACCTGACCCGGTTGGGCCTTGCCGCAGTTGAACGCGCCGCCCAGGACCCACGTGTCGCGGCCCCCGACGGCCTCCATGGACCCCCAGAAGTCGGTGGTGGTCGCCTGGTAGGCCACGTCGCGGAGCTGGCCCGCGAGCCGGCCCTCCTCGATCAGGAAGAACCGCTGGCCGGTGAACTGGAAGTTGAAGCGTTGCATGTCGATCGACCAGGACTTGTCGCCGACGACGTAGATGCCGCGCTCGACCCGGCTGATCAGGTCGTCGGTGGAGACGTCGTCGGGCGAGGGTTGGAGCGACACGTTGGCCATCCGCTGGATCGGCACGTGGCCGGGGGAGTCGGCGTAGGCGCATCCGTTGGACCGTCCGCCGTTGAGCTCCGCCTTCATGCGTCCCATGGCCCGGTCGAGCTGGTAGCCGACGAGGACCCCGTCGCGCACGATGTCCCACGACTGCGTCTCGACACCCTCGTCGTCGAAGCCGACCGTCGCGAGTCCGTGCTCGACGGTGCGGTCGCCGGTCACGTTCATGACCGTCGTGCCGTACTGGAGCGTGTTGAGCTTGTCGTAGGTGGCGAAGGACGTGCCGGCGTAGTTGGCCTCGTAGCCCAGCGCACGGTCGAGCTCGGTGGCGTGACCGATCGACTCGTGGATGGTGAGCCACAGGTTGGAGGGGTGGACCACGAGGTCGTAGGTACCGGCCTCGACGGAGGGCGCGGCGAGCTTGTCGGCCAGCAGCCCGGGCACCTCGGCAAGCTCGGCGTCCCAGTCCCACAGGTCACCGGTGACGTACTCCCATCCGCGCCCCACCGGGGGAGCGATGGAGGCCATCGAGTCGAAGGTGCCGCTGGTGGCGTCGGTGCCCATCGCCTCGAAGTGCGGCTGGAGACGCACGCGCTGCTGGGTGGTACGGGTCCCGGTCAGGTCGGCGTAGTACTTGTTCTCCTGCACCTGCTGGAGGGAGGCGGTGGCGTGCTCGACGACCGGGTGCTCACGGAGGCGGTCCGTCCACCCGGTCAGCACCGCTGCCTTGTCCTTCACCGGCACGCTCAGCGGGTTGACGTCGTAGGCCGAGACCCACGTGACGTCGTCGTGCACCGGCTCGTCGGCGATCTCGACGCTCGTGGTCGTCATCTCGGCTGCCACGCCGGCGACCGCGACGGCCCGCTCGGCGACGGCGACGGCCTCCTCGCGGGTGAGGATCACCCCGGCCGCGAACCCCCACGCCCCGCGATGGATCACACGGACGGCGAAACCGAGGTCCTCGGAGTCGGCCGCGCCCTGGAGGACGCCGTCGCGGACGCCCAGGCGCTGGTAGCGCACCCGCTCGAACCTGAAGTCGGCATGGCTGGCCCCCAGCTCGCGGGCGCGTGAGAGGGCCACGTCGCCGAGGTCGCGGTAGGGGAGCGCGAGGAAGGACGGATCGAGCTCGGCTCCGGTCATGGGCGCGACGCTAACGCATGGGTGCCGGGGCGCTCGCCTGACGTGTCCTGGAGCCTGCGCGTCGCTTCTCGACGTGCAGCTGCGCGGGGATCCGGTCGCGCAGCTCGGGGACGTGGCTGACCACGCCGACGACGCGGCCGCCGTCGCGGAGCGAGTCGAGCATGTCCATGACGTGGTCGAGGCTGTCTGCGTCGAGGGTGCCGAAGCCCTCGTCGACGAAGAGGGTGTCGAGCTCTGCGCCTCCGGCCTCGTGGCTGATGACGTCGGAGAGCCCGAGGGCGAGGGCGAGGGAGACGACGAACGTCTCGCCGCCGGACAGCGTGACCGGGTCACGCGACTCGCCGGACCACTCGTCGCGCACCCGGAGGCTCAAGCCGCCCCGCGTCTCGCCCGCTCCGCGGTCGTCGGAGTGCTCGAGCTGGTAGCGGCCGTCGAGCATGGCCGACAGCCGCTCGTTCGCGGCGGCGACGACCTGGGCCAGCCGTGCGGCGAGGACATAGCCGGAGAGCCGCATCCGGAGCCGGTTGTCGGGTGAGGAGCCGTCGGCGAGTGACGCCAGCCGATCAGCGAGGGCGTGACGGGCGCGCACCGGCGACCAGGCTGCGAGGTGCTCGTGGAGATCGGCGACCAGTCCGTCGAGACGCGCGGTGCGTCGACGCGCGGTGGCCTCGGCGTCGTGGGCGGCACGGAGTGCTGCCTGTGCCGCCTCGTGGTCGCCGACCAGGGTGGGAAGGTCCGGCTCCGCGGCTGCCGCTGCCGCACGGACGTCGGGGTCGGCCAGGGTCGCCTCGGCCGCGGCCCGCCGCTGCCGGTGGCGGTCGACCAGGGCCTGCAGCTCGTCCAGGTCACCTGCCGCCTCCGCCGCCTCCTGGGCGGCGGCCGGGTCGTCGAATCCCTGCTGGGTCGCGGCGGCGGCTGCCCTCGCGGAGACCTCGTCGAGCTGCTGCTCCTCCCGGACGGCGTCCTCGTGGGACCGGTGTGCGGTCCGAGCCGCGACCAGGCGCCGCTCGAGGCTCTCGGCGAGCGCAGGCAGGGTGTCGTGACCGGTGCCGTCGACCAGCGTGTCCAGCTCGTCGGTCAGGACCGTGAGGCGTTGCTCGCGCTGGGCCAGCGCCGAGGCGGTGCTGGCCCGGTCGCCGTGGAGGTGGTGGACCCGGAGCCGGACCTCGGCGAGCCGCTCGTCGGCCCGCTCGCGCCGAGCGGCGAGGCCGGGCAGCCGGGTGGCCCGGGCGCGGAGCCGCGAGGCCCGGCCCTCGCGGTCGGCCAGCTCGCGCTCGAGCACCGGGATGGTCGCGCCGCGGGTCCGCTCGCGCGCCGCCGTGGTCCGGGCGTCGAGGTCGGCCAGCGCGAGCTGGCGCGCATGGCGCACCACCTCGGCGTCGTCGACGTCGCTGCGCGCCCGACGGACCGCCTCGGCGTCGGGGGACCCCGGGAGGGCCTGGGCCGGGTGGGGATGGTCGGCACTGCCGCACACGGGACAGTCGTGGCCCGATGCGAGGCCGAGGGCGATCTCCGCGGCCATGCCGGAGAGCCGACGCTCCTGGAGGTCGAGCCAGTGCTCCTTGCGGGCGTGGACGTCGTCGACGGCTGCGCGCAGCAAGGTCTCGGCGTCGGTGCGCCGGCGCAGGAGTGAGACCACCTCGCGCCCGGCTGCCAGCCGCTCCCGCGCGACGCCGACCTCGTCCTCCGCCGCCGCCAGGCTGTCCGCAGCACGCTGGGCGTCGAGCTCGGCCGCCGCGTGGTCGGCGAGCGCGGCGGGCAGCGACGCGAGCTCGTCGTCGAGGGCCCCCAGCTCGTCGGCGAGGGAGCGCAGGCGCTCCTGGTCGCCGGCAACGGCGAGGCGGACGTCGTCGAGCTCGGCCAGGCGGGGCAGGGCAGCGTGGACGGTGGCCAGCGAGCGTGTCGTGTCGTCGATCACGGCGCCGAGGTCGTCGGGTCGGACCTGGTCGAGGAGCTCCCGGAGGCGGCCGAGGTCGCGAGCGGCGAGGGTCCGGGCGGCGTCGCTGCGGCGGGTCGCGCGGTGGACCGACTCGACGTGGCCCAGCACCGGGACGGCCCGTCGTCCGGCTCGCAGCCGGGCGAGGTCGAGGGCGAGGTCGCCCGCGGCGGCGTCGAGCGCGCCGAGCTCGGCCAGGGCTGCGCGGTGGCGCTGCTGCACCCCCGCGAGCGCGCGGGCGTCGTCGAGGGCCGCGCGCGCGTCGGCCTCCGCACCCACCGCCTGGTCGAGCCGGGTCACGGTCGAGGAGTGGAGCTCGTCGGCCTCCCGGCTCAGCGCGTCGGCCCACGGGGAGATCTCGTCGGCCACCTCGGCCAGGTGGGGGAGCGTCCAGGAGGAGGGTGTCTCGCGCCGCGCCGCCTCGCTGGTCCGGTTGACCAGGGCCGCGACCCCGGCCTCGTGGCGGGCGGCCTCGCGCCCCAGGCTCCGCCGGTGGTCGCGGAGCCAGGCCTCGACCGCTTCGAACCGGCTGGTCCGGAAGAGCTGGTGGAGGAGTCGCTGGCGGTCGTCGGACCCTGCCCGCAGGAACGCCTGGAAGCGGCCCTGGGGAAGCATCTGCACCTGGCAGAACTGCGTCTGCGTCATGCCGAGGAGACCACTCAGCAGGTGGCCCGCCTCGTCGAGGCGGGAGGACCGGGGCACCCAGGTCCCGTCGACCCGTTCCTGCACCAGCACCGACGCCTGCGCGGTCGTGGTGCCGTCGCCCCGCTTCTTCGGGCGCTGCCAGGACGGTGACCGGTCGATGCGGAGGCGACGCCCCGCGAGGGTCAGCTCGAGCGTCACCTCGGGTGCCACTCCGGGTGCGGCGTGGTCGGAGCGCAGCCGCTTCGCGATCTGGCGGTCCCCGGGCACGGCGCCGTAGAGCGCGAAGCAGATCGCGTCGAGCACGCTGGTCTTGCCGGCGCCCGTGGCGCCGGTGAGCAGGAAGAGCCCGGCGTCGCTCAGGGTGTCGAGGTCCACCTCCACCTCACCGGCGAACGGGCCGAAGGCCTGGATCCGCAGCCGGTGGATCCTCACGAGGCCGCCTCGGGATCGAGGCAGCAGGCCTCGACGGCCTGACGCAGCAGGGTGGCCTCCGCGTCGGTGGCCGGGACGCCCCGGAGGTCGCCGACGAAGTCGAGGACCACCTCGTGGTCGCTACGACCCGAGGTGCGAGCGGCGGGTGAGGAGACGGGGGAGGCGCCCTCGGGGTCGAAGTGGAGCGACAGGGTGTGGGGGAAGCGGCGGCGCAGCCGGGCCATTGCCTGCGTCGGGCGCAGCGCGTCGGTGAGCGTGACCTGCAGCCAGGAGCCCTCGTGGGGCTGGAGGCCCGGGTCGTCGAGCAGGGCGTCGATGTGCCCGCGGAGCACGGCCATCGGCCGCGGGACCGGGGCGTCGACGAACTCGGCGGAGACCCGCCCCCTTGCGGCGAGGTCCACCAGCCAGGTGCCCTTGCGCTGGCCGGCCTCGGAGAACGAGTAGGCCAGCGGTGACCCGCTGTAGCGCACCCGGTCGGTCACGGTGCTCGGCCCGTGGAGGTGGCCGAGCGCGGCGTAGTCGACCCCCTCGAAGACGTCGGCCGAGACCATGGAGACACCGCCGACGCTGATGTCGCGCTCGGAGTCGCTCGGCGCGCACCCGGCGACGAAGGCGTGGGCCAGCACCACCGAGCGGGTGCCGGACGGTCGGCCGGCGAGGTCGACGCGCACCCGGCGCATCGCCTCGGCGAGCGCGGCCTCGTGGGAGCGGGCCGGGAGCTGCCACGGCTCGCGCAGCAGCTGGGGGTCGAGGTAGGGCAGGCCGTAGACGGCCACGTCGCCGTCGTCGGCGCCGACGACCACGGGCGTGCCGACCGAGGCGGCGTCGGTCCGGACGTGGACGCCGGCTGCGTCCATCAGGCGCGATCCGAAGCCGAGGCGCTGGGCGCTGTCGTGGTTGCCGCTGGTCACGACCACCCGGGCGCGGGACGCGGCGAGCCGGGCGAAGGTCTCGTCGGCGAGCGCCACGGCGTCGACCCCGGGGAGCGCCCGGTCGTAGACGTCGCCCGCCACGACGACCAGGTCGACCGACTCGGACTCGACGACGTCGAGCAGGTGGTCGACGAAGCCGGCCTGGGCCGGCAGCATCCCCTCACGGTGGAAGGACCGGCCGAGATGCCAGTCGGAGGTGTGGAGGATGCGCACGGGACGACGGTAGGCGGCAGCGCCGACAGGCCTGCGGCCCCACGCCGCCCCGCGCGGGGCTCAGGCCTGCTGGCCCAGCCCGAACTCCACGTTGCCCTCGGCGTCGACGCGGGCGTCGAGCACCTTGTCGTCGAGGAGGGTGGTGGCGCTCTCGTCGAGGAACACCGTCGCGCCGTCCTGCTCCACGACGGAGTCACCCGGCTCGGCACTGTTCGCCGGGGTCACGGCGAGCGACGGCTCGTCGCTGGTGCCGCTGGTGATGCGCAGGCCCTCGGCCTCGGGGATCTGGTCCGCGAAGCCCTTCACGACGGCCGTGGCGTTGTCGGTGAGGATGAGCATGTCTGCCTTCCGGTGGGGTGCTGGTGGTCTCAGACCCCTCCACCGTGGCAAACCTCGCGGCGCAGGCCAAGTCGGGCCCCGCGGGTCAGGCGTAGCGCACCGTCCGTGAGCGGCCGGTGAAGCCGTAGAGCGCGAGGCCCGACTGGGTCGCCAGCGACACCGACAAGGAGGTCGGGGCGCCCACCGCCACCAGGGCACCGACGCCGGCGGCCACCGCCTTCTGCACCAGCTCGAAGCCGGCACGCCCGCTGACGACGAGGGCGGCGGCGCCCGGGTCGAGCCCGGCGAGCAGCCGGGCGCCGGTCACCTTGTCGACGGCGTTGTGGCGCCCGACGTCCTCCCGCACGACGAGCATGGACCCGCTGCCGTCGACGAGCCCAGCCGCGTGCGCACCGCCGGTCGACTCGAAGGTGCGCTGGTGGAGCCGGAGCAGGTCGGGGAGCGAGCGCACGACGTCCGGCTCGAGAGCCGGCCCGGCGTACGGCGTGCCGCGGAAGACCGCGAGTGCCTCCTCGATGCTGTCCTTGCCGCAGACGCCGCACGCCGAGGAGCCCGTGGTGTGCCCTGCGTGGCGCGTCCCGGGGGCCCGCGCGGGGGCTGCCGCGAGCGTGACGGTCACGACGTTGAACTCCTGCTGCGGCGTCAGGTCCTCGTCGGTGCAGTAGGCGACGGAGGACACGCCGTGCCTCCCGGTGAGTCCCTCGTGGAGCACCCAGCCCGCGGCCAGCTCGAAGTCGTGGCCGGGCGAACGCATCGTCACCCAGGAGCGGTGGGCCGGGGTGCCGGGCCAGGCCAGCCGGAGCTCGAGCGGCTCCTCGGCGACGACCCGGTCCTCGCGGCGTCGTCCCTCGTCCCCGACGTGCTCGACCACCTCGACGCGGGCCGTCGGTCCGGGCCTCTCCACCGTGCTCACGACTGCGAGCCTAGGCCCTCGCTCCGCGTCCGGGATCGTGACCATTCCGTGACCTGATCCGGGCCCTCGTACCCATCCGCCGGCGCCGTTGCGGGATCAGAATCAACCGCCGGTGTGACGCAGGCAACCTTTTGCCTCCATCCGACGTCCTACCGGTCGACAACGGGGGCCCACGGGCTCATCTCGGAGAGGGAGAGACACCAATGAAGATCACCACCTCACGCAGTCGCGGCGCGGCTGCGTTCGTGGCGAGCCTGACGCTGCTCGGAGGGGCAGCGTCGGTCGTCGCCACCCCGGCTTCGGCCGAGCCCGGCAACTGCGACACCACGTTCGACATGGCCGACTTCGCCTCGCTCGAGGAGGGGGACGGCGCCACCGTCACCACGAAGACCGTCGTGCGCGGCACCGAGCCCAAGGAGTTCGTCGGCACCGTGCTCGGCAAGATCGACGGCGGCATCGCGCCGGGCGTCGACATGATCATGGTCGACTTCTCGTCGGCCGCGGGCGACACCGCCATCGACGAGAACGGGATCTGGGCCGGCATGTCCGGCTCGCCGGTCTACACGGAGTCGGGCGAGCTCCTCGGCGCCGTCGCCTACGGCCTCGCGTGGGGCCCGTCGCCCATCGCGGGCGTGACGCCCTACGAGGACATGGACGACTACGCCCCGGCCGCTCCGGCCCGTGAGGTCCAGGTCGGCGCGAAGGCAGCCCGCGCCATCGCCGCCGACAGCGACGTCTCACGCAGCCAGGCCCAGCAGGGCTTCGCGCAGCTGCCGATGTCGATGGGCTTCTCCGGCCTGAGCCAGCAGCGCGTCAAGCAGCTGAAGAAGAAGGGCCCGGACTACCTCCACACGCGGGGAATGCGTGCGACCGGTGCCGCGTCGGCGGCCGTCGACGCGGGTCCCGCCGACCTCGTGGCCGGTGGCAACCTCGGTGCCGCGATCTCCTACGGCGACATCACCGCCGGTGGGGTCGGGACCGTGACCAGCGTCTGCGACGACTGGCTGATCGGCTTCGGCCACCCGATGACCTACGGCGGCAAGACCAGCCTCGGGCTCATGCCGGCCGACGCGATCTACGTCCAGAAGGACCTGATCGCCAGCTTCAAGGTCGCCAACATGGGCACCCCGGCCGGCACGATCCTCCAGGACCGCCTCACCGGGATCAGCGGGACCGTCGGGCAGACCCCCGACGAGACCGACGTGACCTCGACGGTCGTCTACGGCAACCGTGACCGCACCGGCAGCAGCGCCTCGCTCGTGCAGGACTACAACGCCGACATCACCTTCTCCCAGATCCTGGCCAACCACGACGTCGTGGTCGACGCGATCCAGGGCGGCACCGAGGCGGCGACCTTCACCGTCGAGGGCACCGACGCCGACGGCGCGCCGTTCACCATCGAGTTCGGCGACCGCTACACCTCGGAGTGGGACATCTCCTTCGAGAGCATCTGGGACATCGCCGACGTGATGTGGGTGATGTCGTCGATGCAGGACGTCCAGGTCACGAGCGTCGACGCGACCGCGGACGTCACCGACGACACGGCGATGTACCGGATGAAGAAGGTCGAGCAGAAGCGCGGCGGGTCGTGGACCACGGTCAACCGCCGACGTCCCGCGGTCGTCAAGCAGGGCGGCACGCTCCAGCTGCGGGCCACCATCGCCAACGCCGACGGCAGCAAGAGGGTCCCGCTGGTGGTCGAGGTGCCCAAGCGCACCAGCCGTGGCGGTTTCCTCGAGGTCACGGGCGGCGCGTCGATGTGGAGCGGCGACGTCTACGACGCCGAGACCCCGGCCGAGATGGAGGCGGCGCTCGAGGGGATGGCGCGCAACGACGAGGTCGTCGCCCTGCTCCACGTCACCCGCGGCGACGCCGGTCCGGCCCAGGCCGTGTCGGCTCCGCAGGACCTCGTGGTCCGCGGTGGCAAGTTCATCGACGTGAGGATCCGGCGCTGACCGACGGGGCCTCCTGAGACGCGACACCGCAGGGGCGGGTCGGGTGCCTGCGGGCACCCGGCCCGCCCCTCGGCGTACGGCGGGTACGGGTGGGGGAGATCACGTGCGTCGCGATGCCGGACGGACGCGGACGTACCCCTAGAATGTAAGAGGCGCCTGAGGCGTCTTAGTCATTACTCTTCTCCCCACCCTGATCAGGAGGATCGACCACCATGAGCACGCAGTACCTGTCCTACGGGATCGTCGACGGACGGACTCACACGGATCGGGAGATCGCCCTGCTGCGGACCGTGGAGCTCGACCGCCCCCGCCAGCGACGGCTCCGCGTCTGGCGGCGCGCGCCGGGGGAGTGACCCCCGCGGGTCGGCGCCGCTCCGTGGCAGGCTGAGGCCCATGACCTCAGAGAGCCACCGTGCCGTCGAGCTGACCAAGATCGGCGCCCAGCGCTTCCAGGCCACCAACGCCCGCGGCGGACAGGTCGTCTTCGGCAGCGGGGGAGAGGACCCCGACTTCACGCCCGTGGAGATGCTGCTGGCGGCGATCGCCGGGTGCAGCGCGATCGACGTGGAGCTGATCACGGGCAAGCGCTCCGACGCCGACTCCTTCCGGGTCACCGCGTCCGGGGAGAAGGTCCGCGACGCGCAGGGCAACCACCTCGTCGACCTGAGGGTGGCCTTCGACGTGACCTTCCCCGAGGGGGAGCAGGGCGACGCCGCCCGCGCCGTCCTCGCACGATCGATCCGCCAGTCGCGTGACCGGCTGTGCACCGTGTCGCGCACCGTCGCGATCGGGGAACCCGTCGTCTACGACGGCGCCGACGACTGAGGTCCGCGGTCAGCCGACGTCGGCCGACTCGATGTCGACGGGCGTGTTGGGCGCGCCGTCGTTCGGCGGCGTCGAGCCGTCGGCGGCCACCTCCTCGATCGCGGCGACGGTGTCCTCGGACACCGTGCCGAAGACGGTGTACTGCGGCGGGAGCGGGGTCTCGCCGTAGACGATGAAGAACTGCGAGCCGTTGGTGTCCGGGCCGGCGTTGGCCATCGCCAGCGTCCCGGCCGGATAGGTCTCTTCGCCGGAGAGCTCGTCGGCGAACGAGTAGCCGGGCCCGCCGCTCCCGGTGCCGCTCGGGTCGCCGCACTGGAGGACCTGGATGCCGCTGGTGACCAGCCGGTGGCAGGTCGTGCCGTCGAAGTAGCCCTGCTCGGCGAGGGAGGCGAAGGAGTGAGCGGTGCACGGGGTCGCCGCGTCGTCGAGGGTCAGCTCGAAGGTGCCGGCCGAGGTCTCCAGCGTCACGGGCGTCTCGCCCTCGGCCGGCGCATCGGCCGACGGGGCGTCGACCTCCTTGGCCGGGGGCGCACCACCCTCGACGTACTCGCACTGCGTCGTCTCGACGTCGGAGGCCGGCTCGGTGGCGGTGGACGTGCCGTCCTCGCTGCACGCGGCCAGGCCGAGCGGGAGGAGCAGGACGGGAACGGCTGCGAGGGCGCGGAGCGACATGCGCGTGATCGTAGGCGGCCCGTTCAGGAGTTGCGCCCCCGGGCCGCCACGCGCCACGGGCTCGGCGCACTCGCCGGACCGGTTGCCCACAGCTCGTCGACGAGGTTCACGGCGTTGCAGACGTGGTTGGGGACGACCCGCACGGTGGAGCCGAGGGGCGGCAGCGGCTGCTCGGTCTCGACCACCGCGTGGTGCTCCGACAGCAGCACGACCCGGGCGTCGGGGTCGTCCAGGAGCCGGCCGTGCCCCGAGCTGTACGCCGCGCGGTCCGCGCCGAGCACCTTGCTGCCCGCGTCGAGCACCATCCGGCCGTTCGCGTGGCTCACGACGGTCGACCGGCAGGTCAGCGCGATCTCGTCGGGGGAGCAGGAGCCGAGCTCCCACTGCTGGGCGTCGCCGAAGACGTAGACGCCGGGCCGCAGCTCGGAGGCGACGTCGGTGTCGGCCTCGGCCAGGCTGGGGGTCGAGCCCCCGCTGAGCACCAGGGGCTCGATGCCCGCCCCTCGGAGTGAGGCCGCCGCCGTCGTCAGCGCGGCCGCCTCCTGCCGGGCGACGTCGGCCCCGGCACCGGGTGCATAGCTGTGGCCGGGGAACGTGAAGGCGCCGACGACAGCGAGGCTGCCGCGGGCCGCACGCGCGACCGCACCCGCGTGCTCGGGCGGGACGCCGGTGCGGTGGTGGCCGGAGTCGACCTCGACGAGCAGCCTGACGTCCGATCCCGCGAGCAGGTCGGCCGCGCGGGCAGCCCCGGTCACGCTGTCGACACCGATGGTGAGGACCGCCTGCTCCGTCAGGGCCCTCACCCGGGCGGCGGCGTCGTCGGTGAGCCACAGGGGATAGGCGACGAGCACGTCGGTGACGCCAGCCCTGACGAAGACCTCGGCCTCACCGACGGTGGCGACGGTGACACCGACGGCGCCGGCCGCGAGCTGGCGGTGGGCGATGTCGGGGGACTTGTGGGTCTTCACGTGCGGCCGCAGGGCGACACCCGCCGTGGCGGCTTCGGCCGCCACCCGCTCGATGTTGCGGTCGAGCCGGCCGATGTCGACCTCGAGGTAGGGCGTCGCGGGACTCACGCGTGCCATTGTGGCGGGATGGACCTCGGGGGCGTCGACCTCTTCGCCGGCATCGCGGTGTCGGACGCCCACGCCGCAGCCGCGTGGTACGAGCAGCTGCTGGGCCTCGCACCCACCTTCTGGGCTCATTCCCGCGAGGCGGTGTGGATCCTCGCCGAGCACCGGGCGCTCTACGTCCTGGAGGACGCGCCTCGCGCGGGGCAGTCACTGGCGACCCTCATGGTGACGTCGCTCGACGACTTCCTCGCCGCGGCCGGTGGGCGTGGCGTCGTACCGGCGCGGGTGGAGGAGTACGACGGCGGCGTGCGCAAGGCGGTCTTCCACGACGCCGACGGCAACGAGGTCGGGGTCGGCGACGTACCGTCGTGAGCATGCTGCGGCCGTTCGTCCTCGCCCTCGCCTCCGTGGCGCTCGCGGGGTGCGGGGGAGGCCCGGCGGAGGTCCGGGAGGCCCCGCGCCCGGGCCCGTCGGACCAGCCACGTTCCGTCGAGCCGTCGTCGTCGAGCCCATCGTCGGCGCCGTCCTCGACCCCGTCGTCCGAGCCGTCCGAGCGGTCGGACCGACCCCGACCCTCCGAGGGCACGCCGGCAGCAGCGACCCTGACCGTGCCGAGGCTGGGGCTGCGTCAGCTCGACGTCGTGGCCTACCGCGGCCGGACGGACGACGCGCGGGGAACCGCGATCCAGAACGGTGGCGACCTCGCGAGCCCGCACGGTCCCGGGGGTGGCACGGGCCCCGGCGGGATCGGGAACTACCAGGTCACCGGCCACCGGCTCTCGTCGACGGCCCCGTTCCGCTACCTGCCGCGACTCGCACGGGGCGACGTGGTCCACGTCGAGAGCGGGGGATCACGTTATGTCTACCGGATCGTCGCGACCCGGGAGACGTCGTTCCGCTCGGCTGCGTCATTGCGCGAGCAGCGGGCGGCGGTCCCCGGACGTCCGGGTGCCGAGCCGACGCGGGCGATGCTGACGCTCTCGACCTGCGCGACGCTCGAGGACCATGCCGCGGGCAACTACTGGGCCGATCGGTTCGACAACCCGGAGCATCGGATCGACAAGATCGGTGTCCTGGTGCGGGTTCGACGGGCGTGAGGGCCGGTCGCTAGCGTCGCTGGATGAGCAACGACAGGATGGCCAGGCACCGTGACGGACGGTGCGACGTCGTGGTGGAGATCCCGCGGGGCAGCCGCAACAAGTACGAGGCCTCGGACGACGGCACGATCTGGTTCGATCGCCGCCTCGGCGGTCCGGCCGGCTTCCCGGGTGAGTACGGCTACATCGTCGGCGCCGACGGTGAGGACGGCGACGCACTCGACGCCCTGGTGCTCATCGACGAGCCGACGTTCCCGGGCGTTCACGTCCCGGTCCGGGTGATCGGCGGCTACTTGCTCCAGGTGGGCGACATCGAGGAGACCAAGCTGCTCGTCGTGCCGGAGCGGGATCACCACAGCGACCATCTCTCGGACGTCTCCGACCTGCCGTCGGCGTTCCTCGAGGAGCTCGATGCCTTCTTCACCGCCTACCGGATGCTGGAGTCCCCGGAGGTGAAGGTGCTCGACCACCTCGACCGGTCCACCGCCGTCGAGACCCTGGTCAGCGGCTCCTGAGGGGAGCGGCCCCTCGCGTAAATTGACATAATGTCGCTTATCGGCGATATGGGTCGAGAGGGCGAGCGGGGTGGCGGGAACCCGGTGGCAGCCCTGCTGGCGTGCCGATTGGTCCCCAACGGCAGTGCTGAGGGCGCACATCTGTCGTTGGTGACCAATCGGCAACGCATCGCGGCCGCACCGCGGCGCTGAGGATGCGTCTGGGAGAACTGTCGTCAGCCGCCGACGTACGCCGCGAGGTGCTGACCGGTCAGCGTCGACCGTGAGGCGACCAGGTCGGCGGGCGTGCCCTCGAAGACGATCGTCCCGCCGTCGTGGCCGGCGCCGGGTCCGAGGTCGATGATCCAGTCGGCGTGGGCCATGACGGCCTGGTGGTGCTCGATCACGATGGCCGACTTGCCGGAGTCGACCAGTCGGTCGAGCAGCGCCAGCAGGTTCTCGACGTCGGCGAGGTGGAGGCCCGTCGTGGGCTCGTCGAGGATGTAGACCTCACCCTTCTCACCCATCTGGACGGCGAGCTTGAGGCGCTGGCGCTCACCCCCGGACAGCGTCGTCAGCGGCTGGCCCAGGGTGACATAACCGAGGCCGACGTCGGCGAGCCGGTCGAGGATCTTCATGGCAGCCGGGATCCTGGCCTCGCCCTCGCCGAACAGGGCCTGGGCCTCGACCACCGACATCTCGTGGACCTCGGCGATGTCCTTGCCACCGAGCGTGTGCTCGAGGACCTCGGCCTTGAACCGGCGGCCCTCGCACTCCTCGCACGGCGACTCCACGGTCGCCATCGGACCGAGCTCGGTGAAGATCACACCGGCGCCGTTGCAGGTCGAGCAGGCCCCCTCGGAGTTGGAGCTGAAGAGCGCAGGCTTGACCCCGTTGGCCTTCGCGAACGCCTTGCGGATCGGCTCGAGGAGCCCGGTGTAGGTCGCCGGGTTGCTGCGACGCGACCCCTTGATCGCGCCCTGGTCGATCACGATGACGTCGTCGTGGCCGGCCAGCGAGCCGTGGATGAGCGAGCTCTTGCCGGAGCCTGCGACGCCGGTGACGACGGTGAGCAGTCCCAACGGGACGTCGACGTCGACGTCGCGGAGGTTGTGGGTGCCGGCGCCCCGCACCGCGATCGTGCCGCTGGCCTCGCGGACGGTGTCCTTGAGGCGCGCCCGGTCGTCGAGGTGCCTGCCGGTGATGGTGTCGCTCCCCCGCAGCCCGTCGACGTCCCCCTCGAAGCAGATCTCGCCGCCGCCCGCGCCGGCCGCGGGCCCGATGTCGACGACGTGGTCGGCGATCTGGATCGTCTCAGGCTTGTGCTCGACGACGAGCACCGTGTTGCCCTTGTCGCGCAGCTGGAGCAGCAGCGTGTTCATCCGCTCGATGTCGTGGGGGTGCAGCCCGATCGTCGGCTCGTCGAAGACGTAGGTGACGTCGGTCAGCGACGATCCGAGGTGGCGGATCATCTTGGTGCGCTGGGCCTCGCCGCCGGAGAGCGTGCCGGCGGGGCGGTCGAGCGAGAGGTAGCCCAGGCCGATCTCGGAGAAGGAGTCGAGCAGGTGCTGGAGGCCGGTGAGCAGCGGCGCGACGGACGGTTCGTCGAGGTCGCGGATCCACTCGGCGAGGTCGCTGATCTGCATCTCGCACAGGTCGGCGATGGACTTGCCGTTGATCTTCGACGCCCGCGCCTCGGGGGTGAGCCGGCTCCCCTCGCAGTCGGGACAGGTCTGGAAGGTCACCGCGCGGTCGACGAAGCGCCGGATGTGGGGCTGCATCGCCTCGGGGTCCTTGGAGAGGATCGACTTCTGGATCTGGGGGATCATGCCGGTGAAGGTCAGGTTGACGCCCTCGACCTTCAGCTTGGTCGGCTCCGACCAGAGCATCGTCTCGAGCTGCTTCTTCGTGAAGGACTTGATCGGCTTGTCCATCGGCAGGCCCATGCCCTCGAAGAGTCGGCCGTACCACCCGTCCATCGAGTAGCCGGGCACGGTCAGGGCGCCGTCCCTGAGCGACTTCTCGTCGTCGTAGAGGGCGGTCAGGTCGATGTCGTTGACCTTGCCCATGCCCTCGCAGCGCGGGCACATGCCGCCGAGGTAGACCTCCTGCCGCGCGACCCTGCGCTCGGTACGGCCGCCCTTCTCGGTCGTCATCATCCCGCTCGCCTTGCGGGTCGGGACGTTGAAGGAGTAGGCGGTCGGTGGCCCGACGTAGGGGTCGCCGATCCGGCTGAACAGGATGCGGAGCATGGCGTTGGCGTCGGTCGCCGTCCCGACCGTCGAGCGCGGGTTGGCGCCCATCCGCTCCTGGTCGACGATGATCGCGGTCGTCAGGCCCTCGAGGTGGTCGACCTCCGGTCGGGCCAACGCCGGCATGAAGCCCTGGACGAAGGCGCTGTAGGTCTCGTTGATGAGTCGCTGCGACTCGGCCGCGATGGTCGCGAAGACCAGGGAGCTCTTCCCGGACCCGGAGACCCCGGTGAACGCCGTGAGGCGTCGCTTGGGGATGTCGACGCTGACGTCGCGCAGGTTGTTGACGCGGGCGCCGTGGACGCGGATCAGGTCGTGGGTGTCGGCGGCGTGGGCAGCGGCGTCGGTCATGCAGGAGCTCCCTCGTTCAGCGGTGTCGGCGGATTCTCAACGGGCAACCGGTCAGCGGAGTTCCTGGATCCGCACCATGTTGCCGGCGGGGTCGCGCACGGCGCAGTCGCGCACGCCCCACGGCTGCTCGGTCGGCTCCTGCACGACGTCGACGTCGCCGGCCTGGAGACGCTCGAAGGTGTCGTCGAGGTCGGAGGTCGCGAGCAGCACGCTGCCGTAGGTGCCCTTGGCCATCATCTCGGCGATCGTGCGCCGCTCGTCAGCGGTGATGCCCGGGTCGGCGCCCGGCGGGTGGAGCACGATGCTGGTGCCGGGCTGGCCGACCGGACCGACCGTCAGCCACCGCATGCCCTCGTAGCCGACGTCGAGCCGCAGCTCCCACCCGAGCGTGTCGCGGTAGAAGGCCAGCGCCGCCTCCGGGTCGTCGTGCGGGAGGAAGCTGGAGTGGATGGTGATGTCCATGGCGCTCACGCTAGGCGTCGCCGCCGACCGGCGCTTCTCGATTCCTGACCGGTCTGGTGACCTTGCTCGTCTCGCAGGTCGGTACGCCGAGCATCTGGCCGGCGTGCTCGCGCCGGTAGGTGCTGGGCGAGACGCCGACGAGCTCGCTGAACCGGGTCGAGAACGTGCCGAGCGACCCGAAGCCCACGGCGAAGCAGACGTCGGTGACGCTGAGGTCGCCCCGGCGCAGCAGCGCCATGGCGCGCTCGACCCGCCGGGTCATGAGGTAGCCGTAGGGCGGCTCGCCGTACGCCGCGCGGAACTGTCGCGACAGGTGGCCGGCCGACATGCCGACGCCGCGCGCGAGCGCCTCGACGTCGAGCGGCTCGGCGAAGTCGCGGTCGATCCGGTCCCGTACCCGCCGCAGGAGGCGCAGGTCGGCGAGCTGCTGCTCGTGGGTGGTCACGTCGTCTCCGCCGCGGGCAGGCTGAGCTCGAAGACGGCGCCGTGGGGACGGGCGTCGCGGTGGACCACCTCTCCCCCGTTGGCACGCGCCAGCTCGCGCGTGATGAAGAGGCCGAGACCCGTCCCGGGGCGGTGGCGGGCGTCGTCGGCGCGGCTGAACCGTTCGAAGAGCCGGTCCCGCAGGTCAGCGGGGATCCCGGGCCCGTGGTCGGTGACGCTGATGGTCACGGTCGGGCCGACCGCCTCGATCCGCACGACGTCGGCGCCCCCGGCGTACTTCACGGCGTTGCCGAGGAGGTTGGCCAACATCTGGTCGAGGTGGAGCGGCTGCACCAGGACCGTGGCGTCGCCGGCACCCTCCACGCGGGGTCGGCCGGCGGCGGGCAACGACGCGACGGCGGCGAGGACCGCCGGCTGCACCGCGTACGGCTCCGGCCGCGCCACGAGCTCGCCGGACTCGCTGGCCACGAGCGTCAGGACGTCGGTCAGGACGTAGCGCATCAGGTGGGCGTTGCGGTCGACCACGGCGAGGCTGCGCGCGGCCTGCTCGGTGTCACCCTCGTCGAGCGCCTCGGCGCCCACCTGGGCGTGCCCCATGACCGAGGTCAGCGGGTTGCCGAGCTCGTGCCCGAGCATCCCCATCAGGTCGATCTTGAAGCGGTTGGCCTGCTCGAGACCTTCGTTGCGCTCGCTCACGAGGTCGTGGAGCGAGGCGCGCTGGGCGAGGACGTAGATCGGGACGAAGAGCAGCACGAACCAGCCGCCACCGGTCCACACCGCGCTCAGCAGACCGCCGATCATCAGCATCCCGACCTCGGTCAGGTAGAACCACGGGCTGCGCAGCAGCGCACGCAGCCACCGCTCGTCCTCGGCGTGGTTGAGCCAGGCGCTGGCGTGGAAGAGCACCGTCTCCACCGCCAGGAAGGCGACGCCGCCGGCCGCGATCGCGACCAGGCCGTGGCCGCCGTTGCCGTCCATCCAGTTGGCGGGGTCGGGCCGGGTGCCGAGCACGGCGTGGGCGGTGACGCCGGCCGCCAGGCCCGCGAGCACGACGTACGCCGCGGAGCCGGTCCACTTCCACACGGGCACGCGCATGCCGCGCCACCAGGTGTGGGCGTAGGCGATCGGCACCACCACCAGCAGCCACGGCGGTGGCAGGAGCAGCGCACAGGCGAACGCCCAGGCCGAGAGGGCCTTGTGCGCCTGCTGGGTGAACGCGACGCCCCGCGAGATCAGGCGAGACATCTCGACGTTGACCACCGAGACGCCGAGCAGCAGCACCACGGTCAGCAGCTCCGGCCGGATCGGGACGGGGGCGCCGACGTCGCGCAGGAGGAACGGCAGGAGGACCGCGGCGGCCCCCACCAGCAGCAGGTGGGCCTGCATCGCGCGCGGGGCTCCGGCGAACGTGCCGATCCCCCTGGCCTCACGCATGCCGGGATGGTCCCACATCCGTCCCGTGCCCGTGGGTGCTACCAATGCTCCATGGCACTCGACCCGATCCAGCCGACGACCTACGACGTGGCGGCCGTGCGGGCCCGCTACCCCGCGCTGTCCGGCGGCGAGGCCTTCTTCGACGGTCCAGGCGGGACCCAGGTCCCGTCGGCGGTGGTGGACGCGGTCGCCGCGACCCTCGCCGGACCGATCTCCAACCGCGGCCCCCACTCGCGGCCCCAGCGGGCGGCGGAGGAGGTCGTGGTCGCGTGCCGAACCGCCCTCGGCGACCTGCTCGGGGCCGACCCGTCCGGCGTTGTGGTCGGCCGCAGCATGACCGACCTGACCTACGACGTGGCCCGCACGCTGGCGCGGACGTGGCAGGCCGGCGACGAGGTCGTCGTCTCGCGGTTGGACCACGACGCCAACGTCCGACCGTGGGTGCAGGCGGCCGAGGCGGTGGGCGCCGTGGTGCGCTGGGTCGACTTCGACCCCGGGAGCGGCGAGCTGGAGCCCGACCACCTCGCCGCCGCCCTCGGGCCCCGGACCCGCCTGGTCGCGCTCACCGCAGCCTCGAACGTCCTCGGCACCCGGCCGGACGTCCCGGCCCTCACCGCGCTCGCGCACGAGGCGGGGGCGCTCACCTACGTCGACGGCGTCCACCACGCCGCCCACGTGCTGCCCGACGTGGCCGCCCTCGGCGCCGACTTCTACGCCTGCTCCCCCTACAAGTTCGGCGGCCCCCACTGCGGTGCCGTGGCGGCCGACCCGGCCCTGCTCGAGGAGCTGCGTCCCGACAAGCTCCTGCCCTCGACCGACCGGGTGCCGGAGCGGTTCGAGCTCGGCACCCTCCCCTACGAGCTGATGGCCGGGGTGACGGCGGCGGTCGACGTCCTCGCGTCGCTCGACCCGGCAGCGGCCAGCGACCGGCGTACGGCGCTCACCGGTGCCTATGCCGCGGTGGAGGAGCACGAGGATCGGTTGCGCGCCCGGATCGAGGTGGCGCTGCTGGCACGACCGGACGTCACGCTGTGGTCGCGGGCCGCTCGACGTACGTCGACGCTCTACTTCAGCCTCGCCGGTCGTGCTCCGGCCGAGGTCCACGCCTTCCTCGGCGAGCGCGGCGTCAGCATCTCCTCGGGCCACTGCTACGCCTGGGAGCCGTGCCGGCGGCTCGGCCTCGGCGAGACCGGCGCGGTCCGGGTCGGGCTCGCGCCCTACACCGACGACGGCGACGTCGACCGGCTGCTCGAGGGCCTCGAGGCCCTGGCGCCGCACCTCGGGTCCGACTAGACGAGCCGCTTCTGGAACCACCGGACGTCGCACCAGCGGTCCTGCTTGAAGCCCACGTCGCGGAACGTGCCCACGACCTCGAACCCGAGGGCCCGGTGGAGCCGCTCGCTCGCCTCGTTGGGCATCGTCGCGCCGCCGACGGCGAGCCGCATCCCGAGGCCGGTCATGCGGTCGAGGAGGGCGGTGTAGAGCGCCCGCCCCACTCCCCTGCCCCGACGATCGGCGTCGACATAGACGCTCACCTCGCAGGTGTGCCGGTAGGCCGCCCGCGACCGGAAGGTGCCGGCGTAGGCATAACCGAGGACACCGTCGGCGTCCTCGGCCACCAGCCACGCGTGCTCGGCCTGCGACGCGGCGATGCGGTGGGCCATCTCCTCGGGCCCCGGCGGCTCCTCCTCGAAGCTCACCGTGGTGCCGGCGACGTAGGGCGCGTAGATCGCCGCGCAGGCCGAGGCATCGTCGGGAGTGGCGTCGCGGACCCGGAACACGTCCTCGAGGTTAGTGGTCTGGTACGAGGGGGCCATCGGTGACTAGTCACCTCGAGTCAACTTTCGGCGGGTCTGCCACGCGGGGCACGACACCGTTCCTACCGTGGACGGAGTCCGCCCCCGAGGACGCCCGTCAGAAGAAGGTACGCATCATGTGGGACACCGTAGAGACCAGCCGACCCGGCGCGGTCCACCTCACGCACGACCTCCCCTGCTCGCGGTGCGGCCACGCCGCCCACAGCTATCTCGCGTGCTCCGACACGTGCAGCTGCGAGCCCGCGGCGCTCCCCGGGCAGGTCCTCGCCAGCTGAGGCTCAGCGCGCCTCCGGCGCGGTGATCCCGACCTCGGCCACGGTGCGCAGCACCGGGCGCTCGGGGTCCCGTCCCTCGACGTCGCCGGCGTACCAGGTCATGGCCAGGCCACCGTCGCGCTGGACCTCGAGGACCGCGAGGTTGTTGTCGTACCAGGGACCGCGGTCGATCCGCCAGGTCAGCGGCGGCGGCGGCACCTTGCCCAGCCGGGCCACCCGGCGTACGACGCGCCCGAGCCGGGGTCGGGTGCCCCAGGTCGTCACACGCTGCATCGCCGCGGGGAGCGGGTTGCGGATCGGTGAGCACACCGCCTGCACGATCCGGCTCGTGGTGCGCAGGTCCGTGACGTCCCCGTTCGGCCCGGCCGTCGCGACATAGCTGTGGTGGACGTCGCCGGAGAGGAACGTGACCGAGCGGGGTGGCTCACCGCGGCCACCGGAGGCCACGTCGAGCACCATCCGGGCGACCCGCTGGAAGCCCTGCTGGAAGGCGCCCCAGTGCTCGAGGTCGATCGCCTGGCGAAGGTGCTCCCCCGCCCGGGCGACCGTCCTGCCCCAGACGCCGTTGCAGAGCGCCTCGCTGAAGGACTCGGCGTGGTGGAGGCCCGGCGCCATGAGGAACGGCAGGGAGGTGCCGATGAGCAGGTGGTCGACGTCCCCGCGGAGCTGCCCGTCGAGCCACGACATCTCGGCGTCGTCGATGATCGAGCGCCGGTCGGGCTCCAGCACGCGGGCAGCGCGCGAGTCGACGACGACCAGGCGGGCCTGGGTGTCGAACTCGCGCGCATAGCTCCAGCGGTAGGAGTCGGGGTGCTGGTCGGCCCGGTCCGCGAAGGCGTCGAGCTCGTCGGTGAGGTCGAGCTCGTCGGACCCGTCGTGACCGGCGATCCGCTGCCACAACGGGTCCGCCGCGCGCTCGGACCGGTCGAGGTTGCCGAGGTGCTGGTAGACCCAGTAGGACCCGAGCCCCCCGACGATGCGGTCGTGCCACCACTCGGTGGCCTCCATCTGCCGCCGCCACGTCCAGCTGGTGTTCCAGTCGTCGCGGACGTCGTGGTCGTCGAAGATCATGGCGCTCGGCAGCGTCGACAGCAGCCAGCGGTTGGCGGGGTCGGACCACGCGATGGAGTAGAGGCCGGCGTACTCCTCGTAGTCCTTGATCTCCTCCCCCGGTGGCTCGTCGAGGGAGCGACGCGAGGCGATGAAGTCGCGCACCTCGTCGGTCGTCTCGTCGGCGTAGACCTGGTCGCCGAGGAAGAGGACGAGGTCCGGCCAACGGGTGTCCCCCTCCCCGGCCATGTGGAGCGCATAGGCGCGCAGCGCGTCGACGCCGAACTCCTCGGTCGCCTCGGCGTCGTGGGGCACGCTCACGCGGCACGAGCCGAAGGCGAGCCGGAGCGGCTTGCCGGGCTTCATCGTGGGGATCACCGAGGGCGGGTAGGCCGAGCCGGGCTCGGGCCACACCAGCTCGCCGTCGACGTGCACCTCGTAGCGGGTGTGGGTCCCGGGCTCGAGACCGGTCACCTCCACCAGGGCGTAGTGGTGGCCGTGGGCGGCGAAGGTGCGGGCGGCCCCGCGGCGCTCGCCGGCGGTCACCACCACCTCCGCGGCACCGGAGGTCTCGACCCAGATCGTGGCCGAGTCGCTGTCGACGTAGCGCAGGAGCGGCCCCAGGACGAGGGCGCTCATGGGCGGAGCATGACCTTGATCGCGCGCCGCTCGTCCATCGCCCGGTAGCCGTCGGCGACCTCCTCCAGCGGCAGGGTCAGGTCGAACACCTTCCCCGGATCGATGGTGCGGGCGAGGACGAGGTCGAGCAGCTCGGGCAGATAGCGGCGCACCGGCGCGATCCCGCCGGCGAGCCCGACGTTCTTCTGGAACATCCGGCGCACCGGGAGCTCGACCCCGTGGGGCACCCCCACGAAGCCCACGGTCGAGCCCGGGCGTGCGATCGCGAACGCGGTGTCCATCGACGCGCCCGTGCCGACGCACTCGAGGACCGCGTCGGCGCCCACGCCCCCGGTCAGCTCGAGGACGGCCTGCTCCCCCGCCTCGCCGCGCTCGGCGACGACGTCGGTCGCGCCGAACTCGCGGGCGAGCCGCTGGCGGCTCTCGTGTCGCGACATGGCGACGATCCGCTCCGCCCCGAGCTGCTGGGCCGCGATGACGCCGCACAACCCGACGGCGCCGTCACCCACGACGACCGCGGTGCTGCCCTTCTCGACGCCGGCCGAGACCGCGGCGTGCCAGCCCGTGGCCATGACGTCGGCGAGCGAGAGCAGCGACGGGAGGAGGTCGTCGTCGGGCGGGCCGTCGGTCTTCACGAGGCTGCCGTCGGCGTGGGTGACGTGGCTGTACTCCGCCTGCCCGCTCTCGGTCCAGCCCTGCTCCATGCAGGCGGACTGGGCGCCGTGGCGGCAGTGGGCGCAGGTGTTGTCGCAGTGGACGAAGGGCACCACGACGAAGTCGCCCTCACGGAAGCGCCGCACCTCGCTGCCCGTCTCCACGACGACGCCGATGCACTCGTGGCCGATCGTCGAGCCCTCGTCGATCGGGTTCTCGCCGCGGTAGGGCCAGAGGTCGGAGCCGCAGATGCAGCCCGCGACCACCTTCACGATCGCGTCGGTGGGAGCCGCGATGGCCGGGGCAGGGACCTCGGAGAGCCGGATGTCACGGGGTCCGTGGATGGTCGTGGCACGCATGTCGCCATCCTTGCAGCAGCCGGGTCGGTCTCGTCCACAGCACGTCGTCTTGCCATATCTCATATCTGAGATAGCGTGGTCGGCATGAGCGAGGACTACAAGGGCCGCATCGGCAACCTGATCCGCGACGCCCGCAAGCACCGTGGGCTCACCCAGCAGCAGCTGGCGGACCGGCTGTCGACCAGCCAGTCTGCCATCAACCGGATCGAGAAGGGGCACCAGAACCTCTCCCTGGAGATGCTCGCCCGCATCGGCAGCGCCCTCGACTCCGAGATCGTGGCCCTGGGCGCCGGCCCGACCCACCTCCGCGTGACCGGGCCGACCACGCTCTCGGGGACCATCGAGGTCAAGACGTCGAAGAACGCCGGCGTCGCGCTGCTGTGTGCCTCCCTGCTCAACCGGGGCCGGACGACGCTGCGCAAGGTCGCCCGTATCGAGGAGGTCAACCGCCTGCTCGAGGTCCTCGACAGCCTCGGTGTCCAGACCCGCTGGCTCAACGACGACAACGACCTCGAGATCGTGCCGCCGGCCGAGCTGCGCCTCGACGCCATCGACGAGGAGGCGGCCCGGCGTACCCGCTCGGTCATCATGTTCCTCGGCCCGCTGCTCCACCGCAGCGAGCGCTTCGAGCTGCCCTACGCCGGTGGCTGCAACCTGGGCACCCGCACCGTCGAGCCCCACATGTCGGCGCTGCGTCCCTTCGGCCTCGAGGTGAAGGCCACCGAAGGCAGCTACCACGCCCAGGTCGACCAGAAGATCGTCCCGGGACGTCCGATCGTGCTCACCGAGCGCGGCGACACCGTGACCGAGAACGCGCTGATGGCGGCGGCCCTCCACCCGGGCACCACCGTCATCCGCAACGCGTCGTCGAACTACATGGTCCAGGACCTCTGCTTCTTCCTCCAGCGCCTCGGCGTGGAGGTCGAGGGGATCGGGACCACGACGCTGACGGTGACCGGGCGCAGCACCATCGACGTCGACGTCGACTACGCGCCCAGCGAGGACCCGATCGAGGCCATGTCGCTGCTCGCGGCCGCGATCGTGACCGGCTCGTCCATCACCATCGAGCGGGTGCCGATCGAGTTCCTCGAGATCGAGCTCGCGCTGCTCGAGGAGATGGGCTTCCACTACACGCGCTCGGAGGAGTACGTCGCCCGCAACGGCCACACCCGCCTGGTCGACCTCACGACCCACCCGAGCGTGCTCCACGCGCCGCTCGACAAGATCCACCCGATGCCGTTCCCGGGCCTCAACATCGACAACCTGCCGTTCTTCGCGGTGATCGCGGCCGTGGCGCAGGGCCAGACGCTGCTCCACGACTGGGTCTACGAGAACCGGGCGATCTACCTCACCGACCTCACCAAGCTCGGCGGGCAGGTCAAGCTGCTCGACCCGCACCGGGTCATGATCGAGGGCCCCAGCAGCTTCACCGGCACCGAGATGATGTGCCCGCCGGCGCTGCGACCGGCCGTGGTGCTGCTGCTGGCCATGCTCGCCGCCAAGGGCACGTCGGTGCTGCGCTCGACCTACGTCATCCACCGCGGCTACGAGGACCTCGCCGAGCGTCTCAACCAGCTCGGCGCCCAGATCGAGACGTTCCGCGACATCTGAGACGGCCAGCGCCGATCGAGGTACGAGGTCGGCGCGTGGGGCCGGCCAGATTGAGCAAGCCCCGCGACTGACGAAGGAAGTCGTGACGGGCGCGTCGAAATCGGAGCAGTCAACTCAGCGCAGCGACCAGCTCAGCGGAAGAGCGTCTCCACCCACGCACGCGCCGGGGCCTTCGAGGCCGGCGGGGCGGTCATGTCGGGAGTGATCTTCGGCAACGGCGCGGTGTGCTG
The DNA here is from genome assembly GCF_039527245.1 of Nocardioides aestuarii. Classification (NCBI taxonomy): domain Bacteria; kingdom Bacillati; phylum Actinomycetota; class Actinomycetes; order Propionibacteriales; family Nocardioidaceae; genus Nocardioides; species Nocardioides aestuarii. The sequence continues at coordinate 467,827 of NZ_BAAAJT010000003.1, read as the reverse complement.
GCCGGCGTTGCGGTGCCAGTCGGTCTCGGCCTCGACGAGGTTGCCGAGCTCGATGCGCTCGAGGAACACCCCGTGCCCGTCCGGGCACACCAGCGCACGGCCGTGGCCGAGGGTCTTGGGGTCCATCTCCTGGTCGCAGCGGGGGCAGGTCATCGCGTCCATGTGGCGACGGTACTCCCCGACCTTCGACGCGTCCTCGGGACGCGCGGTGGATACTGCGGGGCGTGACGGAGCCCACGGGACACGCCTACCTCGACGCCGTCCCCCCTCCCCTGGCCTTCGCCCACCGGGGCGGGGCGACCCACCCCGACCTGCTCGGGCTGGAGAACACCATGACGGCGTTCCGCCACGCCCACGCGCTGGGCTACACCCACCTCGAGACCGACGTCCACGCCACCCGTGACGGGGTGCTCCTCGCCTTCCACGACAGCGTCCTGGACCGGGTCACCGACCAGCGCGGCTCGGTCGAGGACCTCATCCTCGCGGACGTACGCCGCGCGCGGATCGGACCGTCCGAGCAGGTCCCGACCCTCGCGGAGCTCTTCGACGCGCTGCCGGCGGCCCGCTTCAACATCGACCTCAAGTCCGACGCCGCGGTCCCGCTCCTGGCCCGGTTCGTCGACGAGCGCGAGGTGCACGAGCGGCTGCTGGTCGGCTCGTTCTCCCACCGGCGGCTGAGACGCTTCCGGCGCCTCACCGGCGGCCGGGTCGCCACCTCCGCCAGCCCGGTGGAGGTGGCGGCCTACCTGGCCCTCCCCGTGGCGGTGGCCGAGCGGGTCACGGGTGGCGAGTTCGCCGCCTTCCAGGTGCCGCACCGTCGCGGCCCGCTCGTGGTGAGCGGGCGCCGCCTGGTCCGTCGCGCCCACGCCGCGGACAAGCACGTGCACTCATGGACCATCGACGACCCCGCCGAGATGATCGAGCTGCTCGACCGTGGTGTCGACGGCCTGATGACCGATCGCACCGACATACTCAAGGACGTGCTCGCGGCTCGCGGGCAGTGGAGGGGACGACCATGAGCACACCGACGGGACCTCAGGCCGGATCAGGCGGGATCGCCGACCTCGCTCCCCTCGAACGGGCCCGCGAGCAGCGGTCGTGGTACTTCTACGACTGGGCCAACAGCGCCTTCTCGACGACCGTGGCCGGCGTCCTCTTCGGCCCCTACCTGATCGAGATCGCGAAGGCCGACGCCGTCGACGGGCGCGTGAACTTCCTCGGGTTCGACCTGCTGCCCGGCTCGCTGCCGGCCCTGGTCGTGCCGATCTCCACGGTGATCTCGGCCTTCCTGCTTCCCGTGCTGGGTGCCGTGGCCGACCGCACGGAGCGCAAGAAGGACCTGCTGGCCGGCTTCGGCTGGGCCGGCGCCTTCTTCACCGCGCTGCTGTTCTTCATGTCGGGCAGCAACTGGCAGCTCGGCATCGTCTCGTTCATCCTCGCCAACCTGTGCTTCGGCGCCTCCGCGGTCTTCAACGACGCGATCCTGCCGCTGATCTCCACCGAGGAGGAGCGCGACCGGGTGTCCAGCCGCGGCTGGGCCTACGGCTACGCCGGCGGCGGTCTGCTGCTGGCGATCAACTTCGTCGTGGTCAGCGCCCCGGAGACCTTCGGGCTCGACACCGGCATGGCCGTGCGGCTGAGCCTGTTGTCGGCGGCCATCTGGTGGGCCGGGTTCACCTTCATCCCGTGGCGCGGCATCCGGAACCGTCCGCCCGCCGACGTCGAGCCGGTGCAGGGCGGCGTGCTGCAGCGCAGCTTCGGCCAGCTGTGGGTCACCCTGAAGGACCTGCGCAACTACCCGGTGGCGCTGACCTTCCTCCTGGCCTACCTGTTCTTCAACGACGGGATCCAGACCGTGATCGGCCAGGCGTCGGTCTACGGGACGGAGGAGCTGGGCTTCGACACCGGGTTCGTCCTGGGCACCTACCTCCTCGTGCAGTTCGTGGCCGTCGGCGGCGCGATCGCCTTCGGGCGGCTGGCGGCGCAGATCGGTGCCAAGCGCACGATCCTGGCGGGGCTGGTGGTGTGGATGCTGATCGTCACGACGGCGCTGTTCCTTCCCGAGAAGTCGCCCTACCCGTTCCTCGCGCTCGGCGCGGCGATCGGCGTGGTCCTCGGCGGCACCCAGGCGCTGGCGCGGTCCTACTTCTCGCTGTTCATCCCCCGTGGGAAGGAAGCGGAGTACTTCAGCCTCTACCACGCGATGGACCGCGGGACCTCGTGGTTCGGCAGCATCGTGTTCTTCCTCGTCTACAACGCGACCGAGTCCTACCGGCCCGCGCTCTTCGCGCTGGTCGTCTTCTTCGTCCTCGGCGCCGTCCTGCTCGCCCGGGTCGACACCGCCCGGGGTATCCGCGAGGCCGGCAACGAGGCCCCGTCCGTGGTGTGACCAAGCCCACGTCCCACGGCGGCGTGGGCCGACGGGAGCGATTCGGGGGAATCTTGGGGCCCCCCGTACCGTTGTACTCATCGACGGCGCAGGTCGCCGTCACCGGTGGCCGCGGTCACTCGCCGCTTGCGCTGCCGGTCCGACGGGGGTAACACAGACTTTCAGGAGGTGGGGTCATGGCGGAGCGCACGTTGCGTGGTGCCCGACTCGGTGGCCAGAGCTTCGAGGACGAGCGCGGGATCGAGTTCGCCGCGCGTCAGCAGGTCGGCTACCGCTGCGAGCGGGGTCACGAGTTCGAGATCACGATGTCGGTCGAGGCCGAGGTCCCTGCGACGTGGGAGTGCCCGCGGTGCGGTGCCCCGTCCCTCTCGACCTCCGGGATCAAGCCCGAGGAGAAGGCCGAGAAGCCGGCCCGGACCCACTGGGACATGCTGCTCGAGCGTCGCTCGGAGAAGGAGCTCGAGGACATCCTCAAGGAGCGGCTCGAGCTGCTCCGTGGTGGCGAGATCGGCCCCGCCCACCTCCACCGCGCCTCGGCCCGGAAGAAGAAGGCCGGCTGAGCCGCTACGGATCGTCCACGACCTCGCCCCGGACCACGTCACCCGTGGGGCCGGGGCGTCGTCCATTTCCGGGACCGTACGCCGGGCCGGTGACCAGCAGGCGACGACTGACCACGCCCGTGAGGAGCCGGCGAGCGGCTGGCCGCGTGAACGGCAGGATCAGCAGCACCCCGACGGCGTCGGTGACGAACCCCGGCGTCAGCATCAGCGTCCCGCCGATGAGGATGAGGGCGCCGTCGGCCAGCTCGCGGGCCGGCATCCGGCCGGTGCGCAGCGCCTCGGTCAGCGCCCGCCAGGCACGACCCCCCTCGCGCCTGATGAGCAGCGTGCCGATCACGCTCATCACGACCAGCAACAGGATCGTCCACCAGGCGCCGATCACCTGGCCGACCTGTACGAGCACGTAGATCTCGACGAGCGGCACGACGACGAACGCCACGACCAGCGCCAGCCGGAGGCCGCGGCCCCTCATCGGGACACCCCCACCGGCCGACGGCGCCCGGGCACGGCCCGGCCCACCTGCGCCAGGCGCTCGCGCAGCCCCCAGGCGGTGATCCGCCGCAGCGACTCGATCGCGACCTGCCCGCTCATCTTCGAGTCGCCGCGCACGCGTTCGACGAACTCGATCGGCACCTCGCGCACCGTCAACCCGGCGCGGACGGTCCGGGTGGCGAGGTCGGTCTGGAAGACGTAGCCGGTCGAGCGCACCGAGGCGAGGTCGATCTTGTCGAGGGTGGCGCGGTGGAAGAGCCGGTAGCCCGCCGTGGCGTCGCGCACGCCGATCCCGAGCAGCGCGCGGACGTAGAGGTTGCCGCCCCGGGAGAGGGCCTTGCGGTGCCAGGGCCAGTTCACGACCGAGCCTCCCGGCACCCACCGGGACCCGATCACCAGGTCGGCCGACGGCAGGGCGTCGAGCAGGGACCGGAGCTGCTCGGGCTGGTGGGAGCCGTCGGCGTCCATCTCCCCGACCACGTCGTAGCCGGCCTCCAGCGCCCACGCGAAGCCGGCGAGGTAGGCCGCTCCCAGCCCGCCCTTTGCGGTGCGGTGGAGCACGTGGACCCGGGCGTCGCGGGCGGCCAGGTCGTCGGCCAGCGCCCCGGTGCCGTCGGGCGAGGAGTCGTCGACCACGAGGACCTCGACGTCCGGCTCTGCGGTGAGCAGGCGCCCGAGGATCCAGTCGAGGTTGTCACGCTCGTTGTAGGTCGGGACGACCATCAGCACCCGTCCGAGGCCGGGCACCGTCGTCCTCGTCGGGTCCTCGTCGCGGTCGTTCGTCACGACGACGACGATACGGGAGCAGCACCAGCCCGAGGGCGGTGACCGCCACCGCGGCGTACCCCGGCCACGGCCCCATCCGGACCGCCGGCGTGAGCCCTGTCGTCAGCGCCACCCGGTCCTCGAGCACGGCCTGGGTGCGCGTCCCGGCGCGCTGCTCCACGGTGCCGTCCGGTGCGATGATGCCGGACACGCCGTTGGTCGCGGCCACCAGCACCGTGCGACCGGTCTCGAGCGCACGCAGCCGCGTGATCTCGAACTGCTGCTCGATCTGGTGGGTGTGGATGAACATCGCGTTGCTGGTCTGCACCACGACCATCTCCCCGCCGGCCAGCACCTGCGCGTGGATGCCGTCGTCGTAGGCGACGTCGAAGCAGATCGCGGCGGCGACCCGGGTGTCGGCGACCTCCAGCGGCTGCACGCGGGTGCCGCTCATCATGTCCCGCGGGATCAGGGCGAGCTTGCCGAAGTTGGAGCCGAAGAGGCCCCGCCAGGGGATGTACTCGCCGAACGGAACGGGGTGCCGCTTGGTGTAGCGGTCGCCCGCGCCGGTCTCGGGGTCCCAGACGATCCCCTGGTTGAGGACGTGCTCCTCCCCCGCGTCGACCATCGCGCCCACGAGGATCGGGACGTCGATGGCGTCGCTGGCGTCGAGGATCCCGGCGTTGACCGGCCCGGGGACGAAGGGGTCCGAGGCGGTGGAGTTCTCCGGCCAGACCACGAAGTCCGGTCGTTCGGCCTCGCCCGCCTCGACGCGACGCGCGAGCTCCTCGGTGGCGTCGACGTGGTTGACCGTGACCTGGAGCGGGTCGAGCAGGATGTTGCTGCCGTCGCCGGGGACGTCGCCCTGCACGACAGCCACCGTGCGCTCCCCCACCGGGTCGACGCGGTACGGCGCCAGCGCGGGGACGAGCGAGACGGCCGTGACCGCGACGACCCCGAGCAGGGCCGGGAGCCGGCGGCCACCCCCGGGAACGACCACGCGGGCGAGCAGCACGCCGAGGAGGGCGAGCACGAAGGAGACCCCCGTCATCCCGACCCAGGGAAGCCCCTCGGCCCACGGCGTGCCGCCGATCGCGTAGGAGAGCCGTCCCCACGGCATCCCCGAGAACGGCCAGGACGACCGGATCGTCTCGACCGCGACCCAGGCCGCGGCCACCCAGGCCGGGCCGCCGCGCAGCCGCAGCAGACCGGGGGTGACGGCTCCGAGCGGCGCCAGGAACACCGCTTCCATGGCGGCGAGGGCCAGCCAGGCGTCGGGACCGACCACCCGCATCCAGAACAGCAGGGTGAACTGGAAGCCGATGCCGAAGGCCAGTCCAGGGACCCACGCCCGACGTGCGGGGAGGTCCGCGACGCACAGCACGAAGGCCGCGACGCCGACCGGCAGCAGCACGGCGAGCCCGACGGGCTCGAACGCCTGGGCCAGTACGGCACCGGCGAGCAGCGCGCAGAGGGACCGGAGGAGCACGACGCCACGGTATCCGGCACCGGGGAACCCACGGAGGACGTCCGGGGTTCGTGCAGGAGCGGGAGGGTCCGCAGGTCCTTCGGGCCGACGCGAGTCCGACTGGCTGCCGAGATCGAGAAGTTGTCTAGGGAACGCAGGGACCCTCCCGCGTCCACCCTCACGAGGTGGACCGACCTGCGCGGATCGCCTCCGACGGGTGCTGGGCTGGCACCTCGGACGCGACCACTCGCACGTCGGTCCGCCTGACGCGAACTGCACGGGCGGACAAGCGGCACCCTCGTTCGCCGAACCGTCTCTGTCAACCCGCCGCTGACCTGCGGGGACGCGCAAACTCGCAGGTCAGCGCGGGGTGGTGGAGAAGGCAACGGGACGGCAAAAATCGCGGCTGCCCGGCGTGTCGGGCCACGACACACCGGCCCTGCGACGCGGTCGGTCCAGACGGGTGGGACGCCGTCGCTCAGGGGACGACGACGGTCCCGGTGGCCGTGGTGGCCACCAGCGGCTCGGCCAGGACCCGGGCCGCTCCGGGCTGCTCGGCGGTGGCGGTCCCTCGCGCGACGACCCGGACCTCGAACGTGAGGTCGCGGGACCGGGTGCCGACCCGGGTGACCTCGCAGCTGATCTCGAGGACGTCGCCGGCGCGGACCGGCTCGCGGAACTGGACGTCGGCGTAGGACGCGAAGAGCCCTTCGTCGCCGTCGGTGACGATGCACATCTCCGTGGCCACGTCGCCGAACAGCCCGAGGCTGTAGGCACCGTCCACCAGGTTGCCGGCGTAGTGGGCGTGGCTGTAGGGGACGTAGCGACGGTGGACGACGCGCAGTCCCACCTCGGCACGGCTCTGGCTCATGAGGCCTTCCTGTCCTGGATCCGGTGGACGAGATAGCTCGCGACCTCGCCCGGGGTGGTTCCTCGTGCGAAGACCCGGTCGACCCCGAGGTCGCCGGCCATCGCCTCGTCGAAGCGGGGACCGCCGACGACGAGGAGGGGCCGCTTCTTCTCGGGATAGGCCTCGCGGAACGCCGCGGACATCTCCCGCGTGTTGAGGAGGTGGGCGTCGCGCTGGGTCACGACCTGGGAGACGAGCACGGCGTCGGCCTTCTCGGCCAGCGAGCGCTCGACGAGCTGGGGCACCGAGACCTGGGCGCCGAGGTTCACGACCTTGACCTCCCGGTAGTACTCCAGGCCCTTCTCCCCCGCGAAGCCCTTGATGTTCAAGATGGCGTCGATGCCGACGGTGTGGGCGTCGGTGCCGATGCAGGCGCCGACGACGACCAGGCGGCGACGCAGGGACCGCTTGATCTCGGCGTTGGCCTCCTTCGGGGTCAGCAGCGGGTAGTCGCGCTCGACGACCTCGACGACGCTGGGGTCGACGAGGTGGTTGACGCGGCCGTAGACGACGAAGAACGTGAAGCCCTCCCCCATCGGCTTGCTGTGCACCACCAGGGCGGGGTCCATGCCCATCTTGTTGGCGAGCTGGAGCGCTGCGCCGTCGGCCACCTTGGAGTGGGCGATCGGCAAGGTGAACGACAGCTGCACCATGCCGTCGCCGGTGGTGTCGCCGTACGGCCGGATGGGGCTCGTCACTTCTCCTCCAGGATCTCGGTCGCGGGGTTGTAGTAGTCGCGGGCCTTCTTCGCCACGCCGTCGAGGCCCTTGCCGCCGTCGGCCGGCCGCTTCATCAGGCCGAAGGTGCCGTCGGCGATCGCGTCGAGCAGGCCGTGGTCGTGGCCCTTGATGTCCTCGAGCAGCCCGATGCTGTCGCCGAGGACCTCGCGGGCACGGGTCTCGATGAAGCCGCCCGGGGCGGGCCGGAAGTCCTCGTGGAGGTTGCCGGCGGCGTTCATGACGTAGCGCACGTTCTGGAGCGCGAGGTCGCGGTCGGAGAGCCACGGGGTGACCACGGCCTCCGTCATCATCCCGACCAGCAGGATGCCCTGGTCGGTCAGGGCCCCGACGAGGTTGAAGAACCCGTCGAGCAGGTAGCCACGGAACACGTCGCCGGTCATGTGGCGGGTCGGCGGCATCCACTTCAGCGGCGCCTTCGGGAAGAGGTCGCGCGCCAGCATGGCGTGGGCCAGCTCCATGCGGAAGGAGTCGGGCACGTCGGGGTCGATCTCGAACGCGTGGCCCAGGCCGAGCTGCCAGTCCTCGAGCCCCGCCTCCTTGGCGAAGTACTCGTTGAGCAGCTGGCTGGTCGTGACCGTGTGGGCCGCCTCGACCGCGTCGGCGGTCGTGAGGTAGTTGTCCTCGCCCGTGTTGATGATGATCCCGGCGCGGGCGTGGATCTGGCGGCTGAAGCGCTGGTCGACGAAGGTCCGCACGGGATTGATGTCGCGGAAGAGGATCCCGTACATCGAGTCGTTGAGCATCATGTCGAGCCGCTCGAGTCCGGCCAGCGTCGCGATCTCCGGCATGCAGAGCCCGGAGGCGTAGTTGGTCAGCCGGACGTAGCGGCCGAGCTCGCGGCTCGTCTCGTCGAGCGCGGCCCGCATCAGGCGGAAGTTCTCCTGGGTGGCGTAGGTGCCCGCGAACCCCTCCCGCGTCGCGCCCTCGGGGACGAAGTCGAGGAGCGACTGGCCGGTCGAGCGGATGACCGCGATCACGTCGGCACCCTCACGGGCGGCCGCCTGCGCCTGCGGGATGTCCTCGTAGATGTCGCCGGTCGCGACGATGAGATAGATCCACGGCTTGCGCGGGGCGTCGCCGACCTTGCTGATCAGGCGCTCGCGCTCGGTCCGACGCCGGTCGATCTGCTTGATGCCCGCTCCGACGGCCTTGCGGGCCGCACTGCCGGCCCGGGTTGCCTCGCGCCCCTCGGGGAGGGCGAACCGCACCGAGCCCGCGCCGGACTTCTGGGCCAGCGTGAGCAGGTCGTCGGCCTCGCCCCGACGCAGCGCGTCCCACACGGGCAGCGCGACACCGTGCTCCAGGCCGACGTCGGCGCGGACGGCGTCGACGAGCCGGTTGACCCACGGCGTGCCGTCGGGGTCGGCCCCGGAGAGCCCGGCGAGGCGGAGCATGGCCCGCTCGACCGAGACGGTGGTGTGCTTCCTGGCCATCGAGACGACCGGGCGGCCGACCTGGCGGGCGAGGGCGCGTGCCTGCTTGACGTCGGCGGCGGCCAGCTCGAGGCGGCCGACGGTCCGGGCGCTCACAGACGCCCCTCGAACAGCTCGCGCACGCCGGCGTTGTCGCGCAGCAGCTCGAGGGCGAAGGCCGCGTGGCCCGGCACGTAGCCGTTGCCGACGAGCATCGTGACGTCGGCGGCGAGACCCTCGGCACCGAGCGCGGCAGCGGAGAAGGAGGTGGCCATGGAGAAGAAGATGACCGTGCCGCCCTCGGCTGTCGAGAGGATGGCGCCGCCCTCGCAGCCCGGCACGTCGACGCACACCACGGTGACGTCGGCGGGACCGCCGGCCGCGGTCACCGCGTCCCGCAGGGCGATCGGGTCCCGGGCGTCGGCGAGCACCACCTCGTCGGCCAGCCCGGCGCCCGTCAGGAGGTCCGCCTCGCGCTCGACGGGGATCACGCCGATCGTGCGGCCGGCGCCGGCCGCACGTGCGGCGGCGAGGCTCAACGAGCCCGACTTGCCGGCGCCACCGATCACGGCGACCGTCGGGGCGTCGTACCGACCCACGACGCGGGCGGTGAGGGCGGGGGCGCCGCACACGTCCATGACGGCGAGGCTGAGCTCGGGGGCGAGGTCGTCGGGCAGCACCGCAGCGATCGACCGGCCGAAGAGCACGGCGTAGCCGTCGCACGGGACCTGCTCGCTGCGGCCGTCCCAGCGCGCGAGATCGTCCTCGACGACCAGCGGCGTGAGCGTGAGGCTGACCAGGGTCGCGACCCGGTCGCCGACCCGGAGACCGAGCGGCGACTCCTCGCCGACCTCCTCGACGACCCCCACGAGCATTCCGCCGGAGCCGGTCTCGGGGTTCTGCATCTTCCCGCGCTCGGCGACGATCGAGAGGACCTCGTCGCGGACGGCCGCGCCGTCGCCCCCGTGCTTGCGCTCGAGCTGGCGGAAGGACGCCGCGTCGAGGTTGAGCCGCTCGACCCGCACGCGCACCTCGTCGGGCCACAGCTCGCGGCGGGTGTCGAGGCGTCGCGCCGCCTGCGGCAGGACGGTCGCGTCGTCCAGGACTCGGTGCAGACCCGTCGGGTCGCTGGAAACTTCTACTCGCACCGGGCCACTGTAACGAAAGATATTTCGGCGAGTCATTCGACAGGCCGGATTATTCCCGCCTACCCTGTCGTCATGAGCATCGAGACGGCGATCGGTCTGGAGACCGGGCAGCCCTACCCGTACTCCCGCGTGGAGCTCGTCGAGCCCGACTGGACCCGGTTCCCGGGCTGGAAGGACGTCACGGCCGCCGAGTGGGAGTCGGTCCAGTGGCAGCGCGCCCACTGCATCAAGAGCGTCAAGCAGCTGCGCGAGCTCATGGGCGACCTCCTCGACGAGCGGTTCTACGCCGACCTCGAGCGCGACCAGGCCGAGCGCGCCACCATGTCGATGCTCGTGCCACCGCAGATGATGAACACGATGGCGCCGTCGGTCGAGCCTGCCGGCGCCGGGTCGCTGACCGACGCGTTCTACGCCGACCCGATCCGCCACTACATGATCCCGGTCTTCAGCGACCGGCGGACGGACTGGTCGTCCCACCCCCACGCCACGCGCGACTCGCTCCACGAGCACGACATGTGGGCGACGGAGGGACTCACCCACCGCTACCCCACCAAGGTCCTCGCCGAGCTCCTGCCGACGTGCCCGCAGTACTGCGGCCACTGCACCCGCATGGACCTCGTCGGCAACTCGACGCCGACGATCGAGAAGCTGAAGTTCGGCGGCAAGCCGAACGACCGGATCGGCGACATGCTCGACTACCTGCGGCGTACGCCGTCGGTGCGCGACGTCGTGGTCTCCGGCGGCGACGTGGCGAACATGCCGTGGCCCCGCCTCGAGGACTTCCTGACCAAGGTCATGGAGGTCGACAACATCCGCGACATCCGGCTCGCGACCAAGGCGCTGATCGGTCTTCCCCAGCACTGGCTGCAGTCCGACGTGGTCGACGGCATGGGCCGGGTCGCCACGATCGCCCGCGAGCGCGGGGTCTCGATCGCGATCCACACCCACACCAACCACGCCAACTCGGTCACGCCGATCGTCGCGAAGGCGACGCGGGCGATGCTCGACACCGGCATCCGCGACGTCCGCAACCAGGGCGTGCTGCTCAACGGCGTCAACGCGGACCCGGAGGCGCTGCTCGACCTCTGCTTCCGGCTCCTCGACGGCGCGCAGATCATGCCCTACTACTTCTACATGTGCGACATGATCCCCTACTCCGAGCACTGGCGGGTCTCGGTCGCCGACGCGCAGCGTCTCCAGCACCACATCATGGGCTACCTGCCCGGGTTCGCGACGCCGCGCATCGTCTGTGACGTGCCGTTCGTGGGGAAGCGCTGGGTCCATCAGCTCGCCGACTACGACACCGAGCGCGGCATCTCCTACTGGACCAAGAACTACCGCACCTCGATCGAGGCCGACGACGCCTCGGCGCTGGAGCGCACCTACCAGTACTACGACCCGATCCACACCCTCCCGGCCGCCGGCCAGGCGTGGTGGCAGGAGCACGGCCGCCTCGACGAGTCCGCCCTCAAGGCGGCCGAGGTCGCCGAGGCCTCGCGGCGCCTCGCCGCCCTCCAGGCCTACTGAGCCGATTCAATATGGCTGGTTCCCCGGATCTCCGGGGAACCAGCCATATTGCGTGACTGGATCCCTCCGGAAGTGCACGACTCGCTCAAGATGTTCTGAGCCGGTATCCATCCACAACCGATCCCTCGCACCAGTCTTCACAGCCGTGCGTTCGCCGACCCGGCCGGCTGCCTGAGCGGGCCATGGTTCTGGTCATGCACGTGGAGCCTGAGATTCTGAATGCGGCGGTCACGCTCCGCCGTGAGTACCTGGCAGAAGGGATCACGGACGCGCAGATCAGGCGTCTGGTGCGTCGTCGGCAGATCACGCGGATCCGGCACGGTAGCTACGTGCAGACGGCGCTGTGGGAGTCCCTGAGTCGAGAGGACCGGCACCGATTGCTCATCAGGGCGGTGCTCAAGCGCGGCCACCCGAGCATGGTGATCACCCACGTGTCCGCAGCGGTCGAACGTGGCTGCTCGATCTGGGGAGTCGCGCTGGATGACGTCGACGTCACTCGGGTGGACGGCAGGGCCGGCCGGAGCGAAGCCGGAGTCCGCCACCACGCCGGTTCCTTCACGGATGAGGAGATCGAGGTCGTGAATGGGGTAGCACTCAGCGTCGCTCCCCGCACAGTGGTGGAGGTGACGACGCGGTGCGACGTCGAGTCGTCGCTCGTGCTCGTCAACCAGCTCCTGCACAACGGCCAACTGGACAAGCGCCAGCTGAGGAATGCGGCCGAGTACTTCAAGTACTGGCCGGGGACCTTGACGACGACCCTGGTCGAGCGGCTTGCCAACCCCCGCCTGACGTCCGTGGCGGAGTCGCGGACGTGGTACCTGTGCTGGGCCCAGCACCTCCCATGCCCAGAGCCGCAGGTCGCCGTCCATGACGAGAATGGCGTGGTCGTGGCATACGCCGATTTCGCGTGGAGGCAGCACGGCGTCTTCCTCGAGTTCGACGGGCGCATCAAGTACGAGCGATACCGACGAAAGGGCGAGACGCTCGAGGACTACCTGATGCGCGAGAAGCGGCGGGAAGAGCTGATCTGTCTCCTGACGGGATGGGTCTGCATCCGCATCCAATGGGCCGACCTCGCCCACCCCGAGCGCACCGCCGCGCGGATCCAGCGCATTCTCGACTCCCGCCGAAGCCCGATACCGGCATGACTTCCTGAGCGAGTCGTGCTCTTCCAGAGGGATCCAGCCATGCGAAATGACTGGTTCCCCGGATATCCGGGGAATCCGTTCGCCTTACGTCACCGGGCGGTTCTCGTAGGGCGTTGAGAGCACGATGGTGGTGCGCGTGGAGACGTTGGCGGCGGACCTGATCCGCGCGAGCAGGTCCTCGAGGGCCGCGGGGGTCGGCACGCGCACCTTCAGGATGTAGGACTCGTCGCCGGCCACCGACCAGCACGACTCGATCTCGGGGACCCCACGGACGCGTTCGGGGTAGTCGTCCGGCTGCGCCGGGTCGATCGGCGTGATCGAGATGAACGCGGTCAGCGGGAGGCCGATGCCGTCGTGGTTGACGGTCGCGCCATACCCGGTGATCAGGCCACGCTGCTCCAGGCGCTTGACGCGCTGGTGGACCGCCGACGTCGACAGGCCGGTCTGCTTGCCGAGGTCGGTGTAGGACATCCGGCCGTCGACCGCCAGCAGCTCGAGGATGCGGCGGTCGGTGGTCTCCAGCGGGGTGCTCGTCACGCGCGTCAGCGTAGTGGGTCGCGCGTGGCAGGATGCGCGACGTGACCCATCACGGGACCGCCGCACCGCAGCGGCTGATGCTGCTCGACACCGCCTCGATGTACTTCCGCGCCTTCTACGGCGTCCCCGACATCACCGCCGACAACGGCACCCCCGTCAACGCCGTGCGCGGGCTGCTCGACTTCATCAGCCGGATGGTCGGCGAGTACTCCCCCACCCACCTGGTCTGCTGCTGGGACAACGACTGGCGCCCGCAATGGCGGGTCGACCTGATCCCCTCCTACAAGTCCCACCGGGTCGTCGCGACCCGTGCCGACGCACCCGACGTCGAGGAGGTGCCCGACCCGCTCGAGCAGCAGGTCCCCCTGATCCGGGCGGTCCTCGATGCCTTCGGCATCACCGTCGTCGGCGCCGACCACTACGAGGCCGACGACGTCATCGGCACCCTCGCCACCGACGCCGGCATGCCCGTCGACGTCGTGACCGGTGACCGCGACCTCTTCCAGCTCGTCGACGACGAGCTGGAGGTCCGCGTGCTCTACATCGCCCGTGGGGTCAGCAAGCACGAGCGCATCACCAACGAGGTGGTGCGCGAGAAGTACGGCGTCGACGCCCACCAGTACGCCGACCTCGCGACCCTGAGAGGAGACGCGTCCGACGGGCTCCCCGGCGTGAAGGGTGTCGGCGACAAGACAGCGGCCACCCTGCTCGGTCGGTTCGGCGACATGCCGACGCTGCTCGCCGCGGTCGACGACCCCGACTCCGACCTCGGGCCCAACCCGCGCTCCAAGCTGCGTGACGCCGCCGACTACCTCGCGGTCGCCCCGCGGGTCGTCGCCGTCGCCCGCGACATCGACCTCGGCGACGTCGACGCGACGCTCCCCCACGAGCCACGCGACGCTGACCTGGTGGCCGCCATCGCCGAGGAGTTCAACCTCAGCGGCCCGGTCGAGCGGCTGACGGAGACGCTGCGCTCGCGGTGAGCTGTCGTTGACCGTGCCCGTAGCGTGGGGACCATGACTCGCATCGCCGTCGTCGGAGGACATGGACAGATCGCCCGCCTGCTCCACCCGCAGCTGCTCGCCGCGGGTCACGAGCCGGTCGCGCTCGTACGCCGTGAGGAGCAGGCCGAGGCCCTCCGGGCGGAGGGGGTGACCACGCGCCACCTCGACATCGAGGCGGACGACGAGGCCGGGTTCGCGGCCGCGTTCGAGGGCTGCGGGGCCGTCGTCTTCGCCGCCGGGGGCGGCGCCGACGGCGACATCGAGCGCAAGCGCACGGTGGACCTGCAGGGCTCGACCAAGTCGATCGTGGGCGCCCGCGACGCCGGGGTACGCCGCTTCGTCCAGATCTCGGCCATCGGGGTCGACGACCCCCTGCCCGCCGACACGCAGGACGTGTGGCGCGCCTACGTCGAGGCCAAGCGCGACGCCGACCTGGCGCTGCGCGAGAGTGGCCTCGACTGGACGATCCTGCGGCCGGGCCGGCTCACGGACGACCCGGCGACCGGACGGGTCGCCCTCGGCGTCGACGTGGAGCGTGGCGAGGTGACCAGGGCCGACGTGGCCGCCGTGGTCGCGGCCGCCCTCGACGACGACCGCACCATCGGCAGGCAGTGGAACCTCGTCGGCGGTGAGCTGGACGTGCCCGCGGCGATCGACGAGGCGCTGTCCTCGGAGCGCTGACCGCCCTCGCCGACCGCTGGCAGACCGGTCACTCGGCGAGCGACGAGTAGGCGACGACTCCCCGCTTGAGGAGCTTCACCGCCTCTCGGGCCGTGTCGCGCAGGGGACCCGCACCGGCCGCGTCCGCGACCTGCCCGGTGAGGTCGAGCAGCTGCTTCATCCAGCGCACGAAGTCGCCGGCGGCGAGGTCGGTCACGGTGAGCACGTCGTCGAGATCGGCGCCCCGGGCCCACTGCTGCGCCGCCCAGGCGAAGCCGAGGTCGGGCTGCCGCAGGAAGTCGAGGCGGTGGTCGCGCTCGAGCTGGTCGAGCTCGCCCCAGACCTTGACCATCTGACCGATCACCTCGCGCACCTCCCCGCCCGGCAGGCGCGGCGCCGAGGCGTCGTCGGGACGGCGTGCCTCGAAGACCAGGATCGACAGCACGCTGGCGAGCCCGGCGGCGTCGAGGCCGTCCCAGAGCCCACGGCGCAGCGACTCCGCAGCGACGAGGTCGGCGTCGGAGTAGAGCCGGCGCAGGTGCGCTCCCTCGTCGGTCACGCGGTCACCGTCGAGGTAGCCGAGTGCGCTGAGGACGTCGCAGACGCGGTCGAACTGGCGGGCGACCGTGTTGGTGCGCCGCTCGATGCGGCCGCGGAGGGTGGAGGCGTCGCGGTTGAGCTTGTGCCACCGCTCCGCCCAGCGTGCGTGGTCCTCCCGGTCGGGGCAGTCGTGGCAGGGATGGTCGCGCAGGCGCCGGCGCAGCAGGTCGACCTCGTCGTTGCGGGCCGCGGGCGACCGGTCGCGGCTCCGGCTCGGCGGTGGGGGTGCGAGGTCGTGGGTGCGGCTCCTGAGGGCGTTGGCCAGGTCGCGCCGCGACTGCGCGTTGCGAGGATTGAACGACTTGGGCACCTTCAGCCGGGCCAGCGCCGCCACGGGCGTGGGGAAGTCAGGGGGTGCCAGCCGCTTGGCCTGGCGGTGCGCGGTGACCACGAACGGCCGAGGCTCGGCCTGGGGGCCGGCGCCGGTGCCGGGGTCGAGCACCACGGCGTAGCCCGAGAACTTGCCCGCCGGCACCATGATGACGTCGCCCGGCTTGAGGGCGTGGAGCGACGCGAGCGCCTCGGACCGCTGGTCGGCCTTGCGCCGCCTCGACGCCGACTTCTCGAGGTCCGACACCTCGCGACGCAGGCGGGCGTACTCCATGAAGTCGCCGCGGTCGCAGGTCGCGGCGTCCGCGTAGCCGGCGAGCGCCTCGTCGCTCTTGCGCAGCTGGCGGGCCAGTCCGACGACGGCCTTGTCGGCCTGGAACTGGGCGAAGGACTGCTCGAGGAGCTCGCGTGAACGGTCGCGACCGAACTGGTGGACCAGGTTGACGGCCATGTTGTAGGACGGGCGGAAGCTCGAGCGGAGCGGATAGGTCCGCGTCGAGGCGAGGCCGGCCAGCTCGCGGGGGTTGAGGCCCGGCTGCCAGAGCACGACGCCGTGACCCTCGACGTCGAGGCCCCGCCGGCCCGCGCGACCGGTCAGCTGGGTGTACTCACCCGGCGACAGGTCGGCGTGGGTCTCGCCGTTCCACTTCGTCAGCTTCTCGATGACCACCGTGCGCGCCGGCATGTTGATGCCGAGCGCGAGGGTCTCGGTCGCGAAGACGACCTTGCAGAGGCCGCGGACGTAGAGCTGCTCGACGACCTCCTTGAAGGTCGGCAGCATGCCGGCGTGGTGGGCCGCGACGCCGCGCGTGAGTCCGTCGAGGAAGTCGTGGTAGCCCAGGACGTGCCGGTCCTCGTCGGGGAGGTGACGGCACGCCGTCTCGACGTACTCGTAGACCTCGTCACGCTCCTCCGGCGTGGTGAGCCGGACGTTGGCGTTGAGGCACTGGGTGACGGCGGCGTCGCAGCCCACGCGGCTGAAGACGAAGACGATCGCGGGCAGCAGCCCTTCGCGCTCGAGGCGGTGCACCACGTCGACCCGGCTGGGGATCCAGACCCGCCGGCCGTTGCCGACCTGTTTGGGTCCGCCCTGCCCGCCGCGGGTCTGGGACCGGTTACGGGGCGACCGCCGGTCGCGCATCCGGCCGCTGGCCCAGTCGTCGCGGGCGACGCGCTCGAGCTCGCGGTTGACCGGCGTCCCCTCCTTGACGAACCCGGCAGCCGCGTCGACGTCGGCCTCCTCGAAGAGGTCGAGCAGCCGTTTGCCGACCATGACGTGCTGGTAGAGCGGGACCGGTCGGCGCTCCTCGACGATCGTCGTGACGCCTCCCCCGCGGACGGTCTCGAGCCACTCGCCGAACTCCTCCGCGTTGGACACGGTGGCCGACAGCGAGACCAGCGAGACCGACTCGGGGAGGTGGATGATGATCTCCTCCCACACCGCCCCCCGGTCGCGGTCGGCGAGGTAGTGGACCTCGTCCATGACCACGAAGCCGAGGCCGAGCAGGGTCCGGGACCCGGCGTAGAGCATGTTGCGCAGCACCTCGGTGGTCATCACCACCACCGGCGCCTCGCCGTTGACGGTGTTGTCGCCGGTCAGGAGCCCGACCTGCCGCTCGCCGTAGCGCTCGACGAGGTCGTGGTACTTCTGGTTGGAGAGGGCCTTGATGGGGGTCGTGTAGAAGGCCTTGCGACCGGTCGCGAGCGCGAGGTGGATCGCGAACTCGCCGACGATCGTCTTGCCCGAGCCCGTCGGCGCCGCGACCAGCACGCCGCGTCCGTCCTCGACCTCGCGGCACGCGCGCAGCTGGAAGTCGTCGAGCGGGAACGGGTAGTGACCGGTGAAGTCCGCGAGCACCGGGTGTCGTCGCCGGGCGCGGTCCGCGGCGTACGCCGTGGCGGGGCTCGGCGCGTCGTGGTCGGTCTGGTCGTGGTCAGGCAAGGATGCTCAGCGCTCCAGGGTCGCTCTCGACGGTCAGGGGCAGGGGGCCGAAGCGCTCCCCGTCGGCGTAGGCCACGATCCCGGGGGCGGCGACCGTCACGGACCGCACCCGGTGGTGCTCGTACTGCGGGTGGGTGACGTGGGTGCCCTTGAACAGCTTGGGGTAGGTCCGGACCAGGCCCATCTTGCTCATCGGTTTGATGACCACGACGTCCAGCATGCCGTCGTCGAGCAAGGCGCCCTCGGTGATCCGCAGCCCGCCGCCGAAGGAGGGGCCGTTGCCGACCGCCACCAGCATCGCGTCGAGCTGGCGCGTCTCGCCGTCGAGCTCGAGGGTGTAGGGCAGCGGCTCGAAGGTCCGCAGCTCGGCCAGGGTCGCCAGGTTGTAGCGCATCTGGCCCTTCGGCCAGGTCATGGCGTTGGCGCGCTCGTTGACGATCGCGTCGAAGCCGGCGGCGAGCACGGTGACGAACCACCGGCTGCCGGAGCGGGCGAGGTCGAGGCGGCGTGGTGTGGAGGCCACCACCCGGTCCGCGGCGGCCCCGGGGTCCTTGCGGGGCAGGTCGACGTAGCGGGCGACGTCGTTGCCGGTGCCGGCCGGGATGATGCCGAGATGGGTGCCGGTGCCGGCGACCGCCTGGACGCCGAGGTGGACCATCCCGTCGCCGCCGCAGACCACCAGCGCCCACACTCCGTCCGCGACGGCCGCCCGGGCCAGGTCTAGCGACTCGTCGGCGTCCGCACCGGCCAGGTCGCGGACCACGAACCCGGCGTCGCGCAGCCGCGGCAGCGCCGCCGCGCGGGCCGCCGCTCCCCGGCCCTTGCCCGACGTGGGGTTGGTCAGGAGGGCGATCTCGCGGGGCACGCCGCGAGCCTAGCGGCGGGCCGACCCGATGGTGAGCAGCGCCGCGTAGTCGTCCGGACTGGCTCCCACGGCCTTGGCCAGCCGGGCCAGCGACTCGAGCACCAGCTCGGCGTCGAACCGCTGGCCGGGGACCGCCAGGGTCAGCGTGCCGGCCTCCTCGACGAGCAGCACCTGACGGTGGTGCCACGCCTGGTGGGCACGGGTCCGGACGTCGTCACCGGCGACCGGGGCCGGATAGGCCTCGTCGACGGCGAGCAGGGAGCAGGGCAGCTGCTCACCGCCCTCCCCCGTCACCGTGCCCGTCACGTGGTGGCTCGCGCGCAGGCCACCGTCGGACTCCCACACCACCGGTCCGGCGCTGAGCCAGTCGGGCAGGTCGAACGGGTCGACGTCGTGGAGCTCGGGGCGGGAAGTCACAGGGGCGACACCTCGTCGGGGGACAGACCGGCGTTGATGCCCTTGGCCGCACGGCGCCGGTCGTTGTAGCGGGCGATGATCTCGGAGACGAAGAACAGCAGCACCATCGGGACGGCCATGAAGGTCATGGTGAAGGGGTCGGCCGACGGGGTCGCGACGGCCGCGAACACGAAGATGCCGACGATGATCCAGGGCCGGTGGGCGCCCAGCTGCTTGCCGGACACGACGCCGGCGAGGTTGAGCAGGACCACGAACAACGGGATCTCGAACGCCAGGCCGAACACGAGGATGGTGCGGGAGAAGAACTGGAGGTACTCGGTGAACTCCACGAGGTTGGTGACGCCGTCGGGGTTGAGACCGATGAGGATCTCCAGGCCCTTGGGCAGGGTGACGTAGCCCAGCACGACGCCGACCACGAACAAGGGGCCCGCGATCGCCGCGAACACGCGCGACCACTTCCGCTCCTGGG
Organism: Nocardioides aestuarii; assembly: GCF_039527245.1. Classification (NCBI taxonomy): domain Bacteria; kingdom Bacillati; phylum Actinomycetota; class Actinomycetes; order Propionibacteriales; family Nocardioidaceae; genus Nocardioides; species Nocardioides aestuarii. Next base: position 448,444 of record NZ_BAAAJT010000003.1, on the reverse strand, counting down.
GGTGGAGCCCCGGGAGGATGAAGGCCCAGATCTGGTAGAGCCAGTAGGGGCTGGTCCCGATGACCGCGGCGAAGCCGCAGAGCTTGAGGTAGAGCATCAGGCCGCCACCGGCACCGTTGGTGGTCGCGATGCTGGCGCCGTCGGGAAGCGTCTTCTGCGCCTCGATGTAGGGGCCGTAGACGAGGTCGAAGAGGGTGTCGAAGAAGAACAAAGACGCGACGAGGACCACCAGCATCAGCGCGACGACCCGCAGGATGCGGGCGCGGAGCTCCCGGAGGTGGTCCGAGAGCGCCATCCGGCCGTCGTCACCGACCGGGTGGTGGGGCTTGCCGCGGAAGAGCCCGAAGAGGCGTGAGATCACCAGCGTGAGGGAGAGCTGAGCCGGTCCGGACCCCCGCGCTCAGGCGCGGTGGTCGTCGGTGGAGCGGTCCTGCACCGTCGGGCTGGTGGCGCCGTCGGTGCTCGAGGACGGCGGGAGCTCGGTCGGCCTCGTCGGGGGCGTCTCCTCGTCCTCGTCGTCGCGCAGCCCCTTCGTCTCGGCCTTGAAGATCCGCAGCGCCTGACCCGTCCCGCGCGCGAGGTCGGGCAGCTTGGCTGCGCCGAAGACGAGCACGACGATCGCCAGGATCACGAGCCACTCGGCGCCCTGGGGCATTCCGATCATTGCTTCCATCAGGATCCTCATTCACTCATCGGTCGAGGTGGGGAACGGCGTGATCCATCGTACGCCGCGGGGCTAGTAGTTGCTGAGGGCGGCCTGTGCGCGCGCCGTGACCCCGTCGGCCCAGGCGCGCGGCGACACCACGCTGGCGTGGGGAGCGAGCCTCATGATCAGGCGCTCCAGCCAGCGGCGGTCGGCGACCAGCAGGTCCGCCTCGACCACGCCGTCGTCGAGCACGCGCGTCTCGGTCACCTGGTAGTACTCGGTCACCCAGAACGCGGCCCGGTCCAACCGGAGCGTGACCCGCTCGGCGCGGTCGTCGAACCCGAACAGGTCCTCGTCCAGGCCCGTCGGCGGCTCTCGGTGGACCGCGGCCTCGTCGAGGACCGTCGCCTCGTGGATCCGGTCGAGCCGGAACATGCGGTCGTCCTCCGCGCTGTGGCACCACGCCGAGAGGTAGGACGCACCCTGCACCGAGACCACCCCGCGGGGGTCGACGACCCGGATGGTCTCCTCGTCGCGCGCGGGGACCCAGTAGACGAGGCGGACCTGCCGGCCCTCCCGGACGGCCCGCTCGAGCTCGGAGCGCAGCGAGAGCAGCCCCGGGGGCTGCGTGTCGGTGCCGGGGTCGATCGGCACGCTGCCCGACGTCGCCGCCTGGAGCTTGGCGAGGACCCGGTCGACGATCTCGCGGGTCTCCTCCCCCGCCCCGTTGCGCAGCGCCAGCAGGGCCACCATGACCGCGGTCGCCTCCGTCGCGGTGAGCCGCAGCGGGCGGGCGAGGTAGTCGGCGTTGGAGACGCGGATGACGCCGTCGGACTCGAGGGAGTCGAGGTCGACGTCGATCAGGTCGTCGGGGTAGCCGCCCGGCAGGCCGCACATGAAGAGCACCTTGAGGTCGCGCACCACCTGGGCAGGAGCGACCCCGAGCAGCGTGGCGGCCTCGTCGACGCCGACCTGGCCCCGCGCGTGGAGATAGGGCACCAGGGTCAGCAGCCGGGCGACCTGCTCCCGCGCCCCGCCGCTCATGCCGCACCCCCGGCGAGGCCGCGCAGGCGGCGTACGACCTCGTCGCGGAGGTCGGCCGGCGACTCCACGACGACGTCGGAACCGTGGCCGAGCACGTCGGAGGCGAGGTCGGGGCCGGCGGCGTCGAAGCCGAGCCGGTCCCAGCCGGTGGTGCCGTCGGGTCCGGCGACGCCGGCCTCCACGCGGTCGGCTGCCCGGCGGAGCCGGTGGCCGGTGCCGGTGCGGGCCAGGAGCGTGGCGCGCAGCGTCGGTGCAGGAGCCGGTGCGAGTCGCCGGGCGACCTCACGGATGTCGACGTCGGGCGGTACGTCGTACGCACCGGCCTCGCCGACCCGCTCGGCGGCCCCCTGCACGCGGGAGAGCCGGAAGACGCGCTCGGCGTCACGGTCGCGGTCGCGGCCCACGGCGTACCAGCGGCCGGAGTAGCGCACGACCCCCCACGGCTCGAGCACCCGTCGGGCCACCGCGGCTCCGGGCCGCCGGTAGTCGAAGGCCACGACCTGGCGGTCGCGCGCCGCCTCCCAGAACACGTCGAACGCCGGCTCCTCCGCGCCGAGGCGGGGCTCGACGAGGTCGAGGGCCTCGACGTCGACCGCGACGCCCGCGGCGCTGAGCTTGCGGGCGGCGTCGCTGGTCGCCTCGGCGAGGCGGGCGTGCTCCCAGACCTTGGTCGCGAGGGCGACGACCTGGGCCTCCTCGGCCGTCAGGTCGACCTCGGGGAGCTGCAGCTCGTCGGGCACCACGCGGTAGCCCGGCTCGTCGTCGAAGTAGGCGTCGAGCTGGCCGACCTCGATCGGGACGCCGAGCGACCTCAGGTCGTCCTTGTCCCGCTCGAACATCCTCTCGAACGCCTCGTCGGAGGAGCCCGGGTAGAGGATCTCGCGGACCCGGTCCTTCGCGATGTAGCGCTGCTGCATCAGCAGCATGATGAGGAGGTTGAGGAGCCGCTCGCTCTTCTCCGCCGCCATGGCCCCGACGCTACCGGGCGTCGGTCAGGCTGCGCCGAGGATGTCCACCACGAAGTAGAGCGTGTCGTCGCCCTTGATGCCGGCCTGCTCGTTGCCGCCCTTGCCGTAGCCGAGGGCCGGCGGGATCGCGAGCACGACGCGGCTGCCGACGGTCTGGCCGACCAGCGCCTGGTCCCAGCCCTTCACGACCTGGCCGACGCCGATCGGGAAGGACGTCGACTGGGAGGAGTAACTCTCGTCGAACGGCTTCTTGCCGCCGTAGACCTGACCGAGGTAGTCGACCGCGATGGTCTGGCCCTTCTCCACGGCGGCGCCGTCGCCCTTGACGAGCACGGCGGTCTGGAGCTTGCCGGTCGGCTTCGGGGTGCCGGCGAAGTCGAGACCGGTCGGCGCCTCGTCGCCGCCGACCAGCGACGGCACCCAGCTCGGCGCCTTCTCGTCCGTGCCCTGGGGACCGTCCTCGACGGTGCCGAGCAGGTCGATGACGGTGAGGACGGTGTCCTTGTTGCCGATGCCGATCTGGGGGTTGCCGGCCTCGCCGAAGGCGGTCTCCGCCGACGCCGCGACCGCGACCCGCGAGCCCACGGTCTGGCCCTGGAGGCCCTCGAGGAACAGCTCGGACAGCGTGTCCTTGCCGACGGTCAGCAGCTGCGGCTGGTCCGCGTCGTAGGTGCTGTAGGCCTGCTCCTGCGTGGTGCCGTTGCCCAGCCAGATCTGCGCGAAGACCTGGTCGCCCTCGCCGATCTCCGCGCCGTCACCCTCGGCGACGACCTTCGACTCGACCTCGTCGGCGCTCATCTCGCCGTCCCAGGTCACCTCGGGGGCCTCGCCGACCTCACCCTCGATCGACACGCTCTCGAGCGAGGCACCACCGCCACCGCTCGATCCCTCCTCCGACGAGTCGTCGCCGCAGGCGACGAGGACCGACCCGAGCAGCAGGGTCAGAAGCAGGGCAGCAGGACGACGGATCACAGGGGAAGCACCTTCGGGGTGGATGACTCGGACAGCGCCGATCACCCTAGCCCGCTCCCCCAAGCACCCCGACCCCACCCGAGTGCCGTGGCACGCAGGCGTGCCGATTGGTCACCAACGACGTCGAACACCCGGATCTGTGGTCGATTGGTCCCCAACGGCAACAGCCGCGGGTCACATCCCGTCGATCAGTCGCTGGACGCGCTCGTCGTACGCCCGGAACGGGTCCTTGCACAGGACGGTCCGCTGGGCCTGGTCGTTGAGCTTGAGGTGGACCCAGTCGACGGTGAAGTCCCGCCGCCGCTCCTGCGCCTTGCGGATGAACTCGCCACGGAGCCGGGCACGGGTGGTCTGCGGAGGCACCGACTTGGCCTCGAAGATCTTCAGGTCGCTGGTCACCCGCGCGACGCGCCCGCGCTTCTCGAGCAGGTAGTAGAGACCCCGGCCGCGGTGGATGTCGTGGTAGGCCAGGTCGAGCTGGGCGATCCGCGGATGGCCGAGTGGCAGACCGTGCTTGGCGCGGTAGCTCTCGATCAGCTTCCACTTGATGACCCAGTCGATCTCACGATCGACGCTCCCGAGGTCGTCGGACTCGACGGCCTTCAGCGTGCGCTCCCACAGGTCCAGCGCCTGGTCGATCACCGGCGTACGGAGGTCGCGACGGTCGACGAAGTCACGGGCCTTCGAGAAGTACTCGTGCTGGATGTCGAGCGCGCTGGCCTCCCGCCCGTTGGCGAGGCGCACCTTCCGGCGTCCGGTCATGTCGTGGGAGATCTCCCGGATCGCCCGGATCGGGTTCTCCATCGTGAGGTCGCGCATGACCACGCCCTCCTCGATCATGCGCAGCACCAGGTCGCAGCTGGCGACCTTGAGCAAGGTCGTGGTCTCGCTCATGTTCGAGTCGCCGACGATGACGTGGAGGCGGCGGTAGCGCTCGGCGTCCGCGTGGGGCTCGTCGCGGGTGTTGATGATCGGACGGCTGCGCGTCGTGGCGCTGCTGACGCCCTCCCAGATGTGCTCGGCCCGTTGGCTCACGCTGAAGCTCGCTCCGCGGGGGGTCTGCGACACCTTCCCGGCACCAACGATCACCTGACGGGTGACGAGGAACGGGATGAGGACATCGGCGAGGCGGTTGAACTCGCCCGCCCTGCTCACGAGGTAGTTCTCGTGGCAGCCGTAGGAGTTGCCGGCGGAGTCGGTGTTGTTCTTGAAGAGGTAGATCTCGCCGGCGATGCCCTCGTCGTGGAGACGTTGCTCGGCGTCGAGGAGCAGACCTTCGAGGACTCGCTCCCCCGCCTTGTCGTGCGCCACCAGCTCGGTGATGTCGTCGCACTCGGGCGTCGCGTACTCGGGGTGGCTGCCCACGTCGAGGTAGAGCCGGGCGCCGTTGCGGAGGAACACGTTGCTGCTGCGCCCCCAGCTGACGACCTTCCGGAACAGGTAGCGGGCCACCTCGTCGGGGCTCAGGCGTCGTTGGCCGCGGAACGTGCACGTGACCCCGTACTCGTTCTCGATCCCGAAGATCCGGCGGTCCATGGCACCAGACTATGTCGGGAGGTGGCCTCAGCGGGGAGATCTCGGCCCCCGGGTCCGCCGCGGGCGTCCACGGCACCGTGTCTCAGGCTCCCGGGCGCGTCGTACCGGCCCACTCGACCACTCCCATCTGTCGACGCCACCGGTTCACGAGGCGCCGCCGACCCGTGTCGCAGTAGAGCGACTGGCCCAACCACAGGCGCCACCGCTCGAGCCGCTGCCGCTCGTGACCACGGTCCAGCTCACGGTCGAGCTCGTGCATCGCGATGGCCGGATGGTTGACCAGGTCGTCGAGCGTGAAGCCGCGCCGGTCGTAGCCCCACTGGGAGAGCCCGCGACTCCGGCGCAGGTCCGTGCGCTGCTGCTTCCTGGCCCGGTGGTGGGCGCCGTCGTACTCGTGGAGGTGCCGCGTGCCCACGACCAGCAGGTCGGCGTGACCCACGACGTGGCCGGCCTCGTCGTGGAGGATCGCCTGGGGCTCGACGTCGACGTCCATCGCGACGTGGAACAGGCGCAGGAGCGTTTCGCCCGCCGAGTGTGCCTGGGAACTGGAGAGGCGCCACGCCTCACGGAGGAGTCGTACGCCGGGACGCCTGCTCAGCAACACGGTCTGCATGTCGGCGTCGCTGACGTCGCGCCTGCGTCGGGCCGAGTCGACGAGAACGACGAGGTCGAGCAACCCGAGGTCACGGGCGGCGCGCAGCAGGATCTCGGTGGCGGGTTCGACAGGTAACCCCCTCGCGGTGCCGAGCGGCTCGTCGCGGGCGAGGCGCGAGCAGATGAGCCCCGACCGACGTGGCCGGCCGTCGGTCCGCCCCACGGCGGCGAACACGGGCGGGCGGTCCGGCAGCGTGGGCAGCTGCCAGCCGCGCAGCCAGGCGCCGGTCAGGTGGGTGAACGCCGCCCCCGGTGGCAGGACCAGGAGCCAGGCGTGGAGGTCGCGCGGGGTCTCCTCGTCCGAGTCGGGATCAGCACTCGGGTCGACCCGGAGGAACAACCCGTGCGAGACACGGCGGTGGTCGGCGCGCCGGATGTGTCCGCGCACCGGCGGCCCGAGTCCGTCTCCGTTCGTCATGGAGGAGAGCATTCCCCGCTGAGGAACCGTTCACCACGGGGTCGCCGCGACCTGTGGATGACCTCGTCGCCGATTGGTCACCAACGACACCAAGACGGTGCCGCGTGCGCCGTTGGGGACCAATCGACGCCATGCCTGGGGTCAGGTCGGCGGGGCGAGTGGCGGGTCGTCCGGCGGGGCCGGGGGCTCCTCACTGGTCGGCTGACGTTCGCCGAGCATCCGCTGAAGGTCGGTGGGACGAAGCCGGCGGAACTTGCGCGGCTGGAGACGCGTCCGGTCGAGGACGGCGACCTCGAGGTCGGCCTCCTGGATGACCCGGTCGCCGGAGTCGCTGTGCCCGAGAGCACCGACGGCGAGCTGCACGGCCTCCTCCAGCGTGAGTCCCTCGTGGAACCGGGTCTCCAGGAAGGACGCCACCGTGTCGACGGCTCCTCCCATCACGCCGTAGCCCTGGGCGTCGGCGACCTGCCCGTCGTAGGTCAGACGGTAGATCTGGTCGTCCTCGGCGGAGTCGCCGATCTCGGCCACGAAGAGCTCGACCTCGTAGGGCTTCTCACCACCACTGGAGAAGATCGTGCCGAGCGTCTGGGCGTACGCCGTGGCGAGGGCGCGGGCGGTGACGTCACGGCGGTCGTAGGCGTAGCCACGCATGTCAGCGAGCCGGACCCCCGCGATGCGGAGGTTCTCGAACTCGTTCGACCGGCCGACGGCCGCGAAGGCGATGCGGTCGTAGATCTCCGAGACCTTGTGGAGGGCGCGGGACGGGTTCTCGCAGGCGAACAGCACGCCGTCGGCGTACTGCACCGCGACCACGGAGCGACCCTTGGCGATGCCCTTGCGCGCGAAGTCGGCGCGGTCCTTCATCAGCTGCTCGGGCGAGACGTAGAACGGCATGCTCATGGCGTCTCACCTCCCGTCACCGACGCCGTGGCCGGCCCGTCCGGTCTGATCATCCGCCCGGCCATCATCCGGTCGGCGACGTCCGCAACCTCCGCCTCGGGGAGCCGGCGGCCGCCGTCAGCGGTGATGACCTGCACGACGGGGAAGATGCGTCGCGTGAGGTCGGGCCCGCCGGTCGCCGAGTCGTCGTCCGCGGCGTCGTAGAGCGCCTGCACGACCACCGTCACGGCATCCCGCTCGGACAGGTCGGGGCGGTAGAGCTTCTTGAGCGCACCGCGGGCGAAGAGCGACCCGGAGCCGACCGAGTGGAACGCGGTCTCCTCGTAGCGACCGCCGGTCGCGTCATAGCTGAAGATCCGCCCCTGCTCACTGACGAGGTCGAACCCCGCGAACAGGGGCACCACGGCGAGGCCCTGCATCGCCAGACCGAGGTTGCCGCGGATCAGCGCCGCGAGCCGGTTGGCCTTGCCGTCCATCGAGAGCGTCGTGCCCTCGATCTTCTCGTAGTGCTCGAGCTCGGTCTGGAAGAGCCTGACCATCTCGACAGCCAGTCCGGCGGTCCCGGCGATGCCCACGCAGGAGTACTCGTCCGCGGGGAAGACCTTCTCGATGTCGCGCTGGGCGATGATGTTGCCCATCGTCGCGCGACGGTCGCCGGCCATCACGACGCCGCCCTGGTAGGTGGCGGCCACGATGGTGGTCGCGTGGGGCGCGAGGTCCGCGGCCTGACCGTGGGGCACGGTGCGTCGCGACGGAAGGAGGTCGGGCGCGGCCTCGGACAGGAAGTCGCTGAAGGAGGAGGTGCCGGGCCGGAGGAACGACGCCGGGAGTCGGGGGTCGGTCACTGGCCGCCCTTCTGGATGAACGACTTCACGAAGTCCTCGGCGTTCGACTCCAGCACCTCGTCGATCTCGTCGAGGATCGCGTCGACGTCGTCGTCGAGCGCTTCCTTGCGCTCGGAGACGTCGGACTCGACGGTCGCCTCGGGTGCCTCCTCGGCCTCCTGCGACTTGCGCGGCTGCTTCTGCTCCTGGGCCATGTGTCGACCCTAGCGCCGCCGGGTGCATCCGGTGGGCGAGTGCGCCACCAGAAGACGGGTGAGTCGGCACGTCGATTGGTCACCAACGACGAGAAACTGGCCCCAGACGTGTTGTTGGTGACCAATCAGCAAGGACCCCACGCCCGGGGGCAGATCAGCGCGTGAGCGCGGTGAAGAGCGCCTCGGCGGTGTCGCAGCGATCGATGAGGGCGCCGACGCTGGCCTTGCTGCCACGGAGCGGATCGACGGTCGGGATCCGCTGCAGCGACTCGCGACCGGGGAGGTCGAAGATCACCGAGTCCCACGAGGCCGCGGCTACGTGATCGGCGTACTTCTCCAGGCAGCGACCCCGGAAGTAGGCGCGCGTGTCCTCGGGCGGGTCGTGCATGGCCGCCTCGACAGCCGCGTCGTCGAGCATCCTCTCGATCCGTCCGAGGCTGACCAGCCGGTGGTAGAGCCCCTTCTCGGGCCGGATGTCGGAGTACTGGACGTCGATCAGCTGGAGCTTGGCGTCGGACCAGTCCAGGCCGTCGCGGGAGCGGTAGTGCTCCAGCAGCGCCAGCTTCGCGACCCAGTCGAGCTCGCGCGAGCACAGCATCGGGTCGCGCTCGAGCCGGTCGAGGACGGACTCCCAGCGGGCCAGCACGTCGAGCGTCTGCGGGTCGGCGTCGCTGCCGAGCCGGTCCTCGACGTACTTCCGAGCCAGGTCGAGGTACTCCAGCTGGAGCTGCACCGCGGTCAGCTGGCGACCGTCGGTGAGCGTGATCAGCTGCTTCAGGGTCGGGTCGTGGGAGACCGCGCGGAGCGCCGCCACGGAGCCGTCGACGGTCAGGTCGCGGTCGATGAAGCCGTCCTCGATCATCGAGAGCACCAAGGCGGTCGTGCCCACCTTGAGGTAGGTCGAGACCTCCGCGAGGTTCGCGTCGCCGAGGATCACGTGGAGGCGGCGGTACTTCTCGGGGTCGGCGTGCGGCTCGTCGCGGGTGTTGATCAGGGGGCGTTTCAGGGTCGTCTCGAGCCCGACCTCGACCTCGAAGTAGTCGGCGCGCTGGCTGATCTGGAAGCCGTCGTGCCGCCCGTCCTGGCCGATCCCCACGCGCCCCGCACCGCACACGACCTGGCGCGAGACGAAGAACGGCGTCAGGTGCTTCACGATGTCGCCGAACGGCGTACGGCGGCGCATCAGGTAGTTCTCATGGGCGCCGTAGGAGGCGCCCTTGTTGTCGGTGTTGTTCTTGTAGAGGTTGATCGGTGTCCCGCCCGGGAGCTGGCTTGCACGGCGCGAGGCGTCGAGCATCACCTGCTCCCCCGCCTTGTCCCACAGGACGATCGCCAGCGGCGAGGTCACCTCGGGGGTGGAGTACTCCGGGTGGGCGTGGTCGACGTAGAGCCGTGCACCGTTGGTGAGGATCACGTTGGCAAGCCCGAGGTCCTCGTCGGTGAGCTGCGAGGGATCGGCGACCTGGCGCGACATGTCGAATCCCCGGGCGTCACGCAGCGGTGACTCCTCCTCGAAGTCCCAGCGGGCCCGTCGCGCCCGCACGGTGGCCGAGGCATAGGCGTTGACGACCTGGGACGACGCGACCATCGGGTTGGCCAGCGGCTGCCCCTGGACGGAGATGCCGTACTCGACCTCCGTCCCCATCACGCGTCGCACGCTCATGGCACGAGCCTACGCGGCCGGCTCGACCGGGGCGCATGGGCCGGCCGCGGGCCGTACGCCGTGCGGGGACCGCTCAGCGCAGGCCTTCGAGCAGGTCGCCCGAGGAGGGGGCAGGCGGGACGTAGCGCTTCGCGGGGAGGTTGGCGAACCGGCCTGTGCGCGTGAATGCGACCGTGATCGGCTTCAGCACCTCGATGTCGACGGTGCTGCTGCACGCCAGCAGGATCCGGCGCGCCTTCTTCAGGTCGACGGTGATGACCTCGTTGAGCCCGTTGTCGAAGAAGGTCTCGGAGTCGGACGTGGAGACCAAGTAGTAGCCGGAGAAGTCGTCGGCCAGGATCTTCTTCAGGTCCACGACGAAGCACTGGACCGACGCCGGGGCGGCGTCGTAGGTGATCAGACCGGTCATCTCCACGCGATAGCTGCCCGAGCGCGGCACGCTCACCGTGTAGTACTCGGGCGTCCCGGAGACCAGCTTCCCCCCGAACGGCCGGGTGCGGTAGGTCGTGCCTCCCGCCTGCGCCTCGAGCCGGGCGGTCGGGGCGTTCGCCAGGTCCGGGGCCGCGACGGACGGCGCGCTCAGGCTGTGGAGCCCGAGGACGAGGGCCCCGGCCGTCAGGAGCGCGACGACGACGCGGGTGGTTGGGGTGCTCATGGGTGGTCCCTCCGGTGTGCTCGGGCTCCGTCACCCGAGCAGGTGGGCCCAATGTGACCCGCCGCAGCGGCCGGGGTCCATAGCCCGTCGGGGGTGAATCCGGGTGGACCAGGCGGGTGGGGTACGGCGCGCCGTACCCCACCCGCCCGCGCAGGGTGGTCGGTCAGTGGAGGAGGCGCGCGCCCTCACGGACGATGTCGAACGGGGTGGTGTTGACGTTCTTGAAGGCGCCGTTCTTCTTGAACGTGTAGGTGATGGGCTGGGGGGTCTGGAGGTCCCCGTCGGTGTAGCAGCCGATGATGAGCGCGCGACGCTTCTTCAGGTTCGCGTCGATCTCCAGGTCGAGGTTGTAGCCGTCGTCCGTGGCGGAGTTGAACGGATTGATCAGGTAGACGCCCGTGAGGTCGTTGGCCAGCGCCTTCTGCTTGTCCGCGACGATGCACTGGTAGGACGCGGGGTCGGTCGTCGGGATGACGACGCCGGTCATCGTGATGTGGTAGCTGCCGTCGGCCGGCACCCGCATCGTGAAGTACTCGTAGGGGGCCGACACGACCTGCCCGTGCGGCTTGGCACGCAGGGTCCCGGTCCCTGCCTGCTGCTGGAGCTTGATCGTGGGGGCATTCTTGAAGTTGGGCGCCGCGACGGACGGCGAGCTGAGGCTGTTGAGGCTCAGCACGAGTGCGCCGGCGGTCAGGAGCGCGGCGGCGACGCGGGTGGTACGACTGCTCATGGGTGATTCCCTCCGAAGTGCTCGGGAGCGAGTCACCCGAGCGACTGGCCTCAATCTCGCGGGACGGACCGGAGCGGTCCATAGCCCAGCCGGGCAGGCCCGGACGGGTGGCGTCGTACTGGGGTCGGATCCAGGGGCGAGGGCCCTACGCTCGCCCCATGGGAGCCTGGACCGAGCACGTGGTGCCCCGCATGGCCGATCGTGCCCTGCGCAGTCACGAGATCGGTGAGCTGCGGCGGCAGGCGTGCGCTCCCCTGCGGGGAGACCTGGTGGAGATCGGGTTCGGGAGCGGCCTCAACGTGCGCTGGTACCCGCCGTCGGTCAGCACGGTGGCCGCGGTCGAGCCCTCGGACGTGGGTTGGGGACTGTCGGCCGCCCGGCGCGAGCGGACCGACGTCCCGGTCCGACGCCGTGGGCTGGACGGCCAGCGGCTCGACGAGCGGGAGGCGTCGTACGACGCCGCCCTGGTGACCTTCTCCCTCTGCACCATCCCGGACCCGGTCCTCGCGCTGACCGAGCTGCGGCGGGTCCTGCGAACGGGCGGCATCCTCTGCGTGCTCGAGCACGGTCTCTCCCCCGACCCGCCGGTCGCCCGGTGGCAGCACCGCCTCGACCCGGTCCAGCGGCGCGCGGCCGGTGGGTGCCACCTGAGCCGCGACGTGACCGCCCTGGTGGAGGGTGCCGGATTCGCCGTCGACCACCTCGAGACCTTCTACCTCGACGGTCCGGCCCTCGCCCGGCCCTGGGGCTACACCTACCTGCTCCACGCGCACGTGCCGTCGGACGGGTGAGACCCGCCGTTTGGTCACCAACGGCACCGATCCGGCCCCGCCGGCGTCGTTGGTGACCAATCGGCACCGACGAGTCGGGTGCCGGGCAACGGCTACCGGCCGCTCCTCGACTGCGCTGCGTGCGCCACGTTGATCCCCACCAGGCCGGCCCAGCTGACGATCATCGCCACCAGTCCTCCACCTTCACCCGCCGAGAGACTGATCGCGGTGATCGGGATCGAGACTCCGGCGGACACGATCCCCAGGACGAGCTGACGGGGCCCGGCCGACGCCTGGGCACGGTCCGCGTGGCGCCGTACCTCGAGCTCTGCGGCCACCCGGGCCTCGACCGTCGCCTCGATGCGGTCGGCGAAGGAGTCGATCAGCGCGGCGTCGTACGTCGGGCCAAGCTCGCGGCGGGTCTCGAGCACCGCCTCGAGCTCACCCTTGTCGAGCTGCTCCTCCTCGGCCACGGCTCAGAGGTACTGGCCCGTGCTGGACACGGTGTCGATCGACCGCCCGGGCTCGGTGCCCTGCTTGCCGGTGATGAGCGTGCGGATGAACACGATCCGCTCGCCCTTCTTGCCGGCGATCTGGGCCCAGTCGTCGGGGTTCGTGGTGTTGGGGAGGTCCTCGTTCTCCTTGAACTCGTCGACGCACGCCTGCATGAGGTGGCGCACGCTGATGCCGCGCTGCTGGTGGTCCAGGAAGTCCTTGATCGCCATCTTCTTCGCCCGGTCGACGATGTTCTGGATCATCGCGCCGGAGTTGAAGTCCTTGAAGTAGAGGACCTCCTTGTCACCGTTCGCGTAGGTGACCTCGAGGAACTGGTTCTCCTCCGACTCGGTGTAGATCCGCTCGACCGTGCGCTGGATGATGCCCGCGGCCGCGGCACCGGTGTCGCCACCGAACTCGCGCAGGTCGTCCTCGTGGAGGGGCAGCGTCGGGGTGAGGTACTTGCTGAAGATGTCGCGCGCGGCCTCGGCGTCGGGGCGCTCGATCTTGATCTTCACGTCCAGGCGGCCGGGCCGGAGGATGGCGGGGTCGATCATGTCGGGCCGGTTGGAGGCACCGATGACCAGGACATTCTCCAGCAGCTCGACGCCGTCGATCTCGCTGAGCAGCTGGGGAACGATCGTGTTCTCGACATCGGAGGAGACGCCGGAGCCGCGCGTGCGGAACAGCGAGTCCATCTCGTCGAAGAACACGATGACCGGCGTGCCGTACGACGCCTTCTCGCGTGCTCGCTGGAACACCAGCCGGATGTGCCGCTCGGTCTCGCCGACGTACTTGTTCAGCAGCTCGGGGCCCTTGATGTTGAGGAAGTAGGACTTCCCCTCCTGGCCGGTCTTCGTGGCGACCTTCTTGGCCAGCGAGTTCGCGACCGCCTTGGCGATCAGCGTCTTGCCGCACCCGGGAGGGCCGTAGAGGAGCACCCCCTTGGGCGGCTTGAGCTCGTGCTCCTTGAAGAGATCGGGGTAGAGGTAGGGCAGCTCGACCGCGTCCTGGATCTGCTCGATCTGGCCCCCGAGCCCGCCGATCGCCTCGTAGGCGATGTCGGGGACCTCCTCGAGGACCAGCTCCTCGACCTCCGACTTCGGGACCCGCTCGTAGACGTAGCCGGCCCTGGACTCCAGCAGCAGCGAGTCGCCCGCGCGCAGCGTCTCGCCGCGGAGGGGCTCGGCGAGGCGTACGACGCGCTCCTCGTCCGCGTTCGCGATGACCAGGGCTCGGTCGCCGTCGGCGAGCAGCTCCTTGAACATCACCACCTCGCCGACCTCCTCGAACGACATCGCCTCGACGACGTTGAGGGCCTCGTTGAGCATGACCTCCTGCCCGCGGACCAGCGACTCGAGGTCGACGGCGGGGCTGACGCTCACCCGCAGCTTGCGGCCGCCGGTGAACACGTCGACCGAGTCGTCGTCGTTGCGAGAGAGGAAGGTGCCGAAGCCGGCCGGCGGCTGCGCGAGCCGGTCGACCTCCTCCTTGAGCTTGGTGATCTGGTCGCGGGCCTCGCGGAGCGTCTGCGCGAGCCGCTCGTTCTGTGCGGTCACCGCGGAGAGAGACCGCTGGGTGTCGGCGAGACGCAGCTCCACGGACCGTGACTGTCCGGGTGCGTCACTGAGACGGCGGCGGAGGTCGGTGACCTCGGCCTCGAGGAAGCGCACCTGGCTCATGAGCTCCTCGGGCGTGCGGCGCTCGCCCTGGGGCTGACCTTCGGTTGACGACATCAGCGTCACCTCCCGATGTCGACCCTACCCGCGACCGGGGGGCGTCGACCCGCAGACACCACGACTCGGGATCGGGCAATCCGTTGCGGTGGTGGCTGCCGTTGGGGACCAATCGACACGAATCCGGCCGTGAATCTGTCGTTGGTGACCAAACGGCGCACCCGCGACGCGCCGACCGGGGGTCGGCGCTGCCGGTCAGTCGTCCTGGGTGTCCTCGAGGACCTGCGGTGGGAGGTCGGCGGGACGGGGGCCGGTGTAGTCGGGACCGTAGGCGCCGGGAGCGGGGCGACGGGTCTTGCGCGGTGGCCGCTCCCCCGGAGCCATGCGGCGGGCGGTGACGAGAAAGGCCGTGTGGCCGATCATCTTGTGCCCGGGACGGACGGCCAGACCCTCCACGTGCCAGTCGCGCACGAGCGACTCCCACACCGACGGCTCGGTGAAGGAGCCGTGGGCGCGCAGGGTCTCCACGAACCGGGAGAGCTGGGTCGTCGTGGCGACGTAGCCGCACACGATGCCGCCCGGCCGCAGCGCGTCGGCGACCGCGTCGACGCAGTCCCACGGCGCGAGCATGTCGAGGATGACGCGGTCGGCGCGCTCGCCCGACCGCGGCAGCTCCTCGGCCAGGTCGCCGAGGCTGAGCTGCCACGCCGGGTGCTCGCCGTCGAAGAACTGGGTCACGTTGCGGCGCGCGACGTCGGCGAACTCCTCGCGGCGCTCGTACGACGACACGCGGCCGTGCGGGCCGACGGCACGCAGCAGCGAGCAGGTCAGGGCCCCCGATCCGACGCCCGCCTCGACCACGTCCGCCCCGGGGAAGATGTCGGCCATCGCGACGATCTGGGCCGCGTCCTTCGGATAGACCACCGCGGCCCCGCGGGGCATCGACACGACGAACTCCGAGAGCAGCGGGCGGAAGACGAGGTACTGCCCGCCTGCCGAGGAGGTGACGCTGAACCCCTCCTCGCGCCCGATCAGCTCGTCGTGCTCGAGGTGGCCCTTGTTCGAGAAGAACCGCTTGCCGGGCTCGAGGCAGAGGTTGTGGCGGCGGCCCTTGTTGTCGGTGAGGCGCACCCACTCCCCCGCCCGCAGCGGGCCCCGGTGGACCCCTGACCAGGCCTCGACGGGGACGTCGGGCGCATGGTTCTGGTCGGTGCCGTCAGCCACGGCGGTCCACCTCCTGGAAGGCTCGTTCGACGTCGGCGGTGGCCAGCACGCCGTAGATGGTGCCGTCGTCCTCCAGCAAGAGGTACTCGGCGGCCGGGGTGCGTCCCAGCGCCTCGACGAGCTGCTCGCCGGCGAGGTGGGCGGGGATCATCAGGCCGTCCTCGAGGCTCCGGCTCACCGTCGAGACGGCCACCCACGGCCGCCGGTCCTCGGGCGTCGCCGTCACGGCTGCCTCGCTGACGAGGCCGACCGGACGACCGGACCCGGTGACCGTCACGATGCTGCCGGCCTGCGCCTCGTGGGCCCGGCGTACGGCCTCGGCGACAGGCAGGTCGTCCGGGACGGTGATGGTGCGGCGCGCGAGGTCGCGGGCCTTGAGCGCGGGCAGCTTGCGGCGGACGCGCGCCGAGTTGATGGAGGCCGTGGCGCCGGTCCACAGGAACATCGCGACGACTCCCGCGAGGACGAAGTCGAGGAGGTCGGGACGTACGCCGAAGGCCGCCTCCATCAGCAGCGGGTAGGCGATCACCGCCAGCGCGGTCACACGACCGCCCCAGCCGGCCACCACGGTCCCGGTGTGCATGTCGCCGCTGATCCGCCACACGACGGCGCGCAGGACCCGACCCCCGTCGAGCGGGAGCCCCGGGACGAGGTTGAGGACGCCGACGAGCAGGTTCGCGCCCGCGAGGCCCTCCACCGCCAGCAGGAGCAGGCCCTCGGGCGTCACGAACCACAGCGCGACGGCGGCGATGCCGACCGCCAGCGACGTGAGCGGTCCGACGACCGCGATCATGAACTCCTCGCGTGGCCGGCGGGCCTCTCCCTCGACGGCCGTCATCCCTCCGAGGAAGTGGAGCGTGATCGCCGAGACGGCGAAGCCGTAGCGCTTCGCCATCAGGGCGTGGGACGCCTCGTGGAGCAGCACGGAGAAGTAGAGGACGAC
The DNA here is from genome assembly GCF_039527245.1 of Nocardioides aestuarii. Classification (NCBI taxonomy): domain Bacteria; kingdom Bacillati; phylum Actinomycetota; class Actinomycetes; order Propionibacteriales; family Nocardioidaceae; genus Nocardioides; species Nocardioides aestuarii. Next base: position 432,111 of record NZ_BAAAJT010000003.1, on the reverse strand, counting down.
CGCGAACAGGAAGCCGGCGAGATAGCGCCAGGCGCCGAGACCGGGTTCGACCATCTCCACCCGGGGCGCCATGACGACGGCGATGAGCCCCGCGACGAGGAACCACGACGAGGTGATGAGGACGTCGGTGCCGGCGACCGACCCGATCCGGAAGGTCCCCGGCGGTCGCGGCGCGGGACTCCGCGGGCGGGACGGGGCGGGGTCGGGCACGCGGCGAGGGTATCCGAGCGGGCGGTGCCGACCGGCATCCGCACCCGTCGTCCCCGGGCGCTGTCAGCCGCCTCGCCTAGGGTGGCCGCCATGAGCATCGGCCAGTCCCCCACCGCGCCGGCCTCGCCGGTCGACGGGGTCCCGACCGCGACGCCGGTCGACGGGGTCGACGTGGTCGGAGCGCTGTCCCCCAGCCGCGCAGGCGACTTCCTGACCTGCCCGTTGCTCTACCGCTTCCGCAGCATCGACCGGCTCCCTGAACCGCCGAGCCCCGACGCCGTCCGGGGGACCGTGGTCCACAAGGTCCTCGAGGACCTCTTCGACCTCCCGGCCGCCGACCGCACGCCCGACCGGGCCGCCGACCTGCTCGACCCGACCTGGGCCGATCTGCAGGAGGCCGACCCCGCCCTAACCGCGATGTTCGGCGACGAGGGGCCCGAGCTCGGGGCGTGGCTGGCCAGCTGCCGGACGGTCCTCGACCGCTACTTCCAGCTCGAGGACCCCCGGCGGCTCGAGCCCGCCGAGCGGGAGCTCTACGTCGAGGCGGTGCTCGACTCCCGCCTACTGCTGCGTGGCTTCGTCGACCGGCTCGACGTCGCCCCCGACGGTGCCCTCCGCGTCGTGGACTACAAGAGCGGCAAGGCTCCGGCGGCGGGCTGGGAGGCCAAGGCGCTGTTCCAGATGAAGTTCTACGCCCTCGTCCTGTGGCGGACCCGTGGGGTCGTTCCGGCGATGCTCCAGCTGGTCTACCTCGGCAGCGGCGAGCTGGTCCGCTACGTGCCCGACGAGAACGACCTGCTCGCGACGGAGCGCAAGGTCGAGGCGATCTGGCGGGCGATCCGGATCGCGACCGAGAGTGGCGACTGGCGTCCGCGGCCCTCCCGGCTCTGCGACTGGTGCGCCCACCGGAGTCTGTGCCCCGCCTGGGGCGGTACGCCGCCGCCGCTGCCGGACGGTGCCGTGACGGATCCCGGCGAGCTCACCCCTGACGACGTCGACTAGCCCGACCGCGCCTCAGGTCCCCTGCCGGCGCAGCCACTCCACGGCCGCATCGCTGTCGGCGACGCCGATCCGGGCGCAGGCCGAGATCAGGTGCGCCTTCACGGTGCGCTCGCTGAGCCCGAGCCGACGTGCGACCTCGTGGTGGCTGAACCCGTCGCGCAGGAGCTCGAGCACGGCGTGCTCCCGCGGGGTCAGTTCGACGCCTGTCTCCCCGGTGCGGGCCCCCAGCAGCTGCCGGGCAGCCTTCGGGTGGAGCGGTGACTCGCCCCGTCGTACGGCCCGGATCCCCTCCATCACCTCGTCCGGCTCGGCGTCCTTGAGGAGGTAGCCCACGGCGCCGGCGTCGAGGGCGGCCAGGATGCGTCCCCCGTCGGAGTAGGAGGTCAGCACGAGGACGTCGACGCCGGCGGCCCGAGACCGGATCTCCCGCGTAGCGGAGACGCCGTCGACGCCCGGCATCTGGAGGTCCATGAGCACCACGTCGGGCTGGAGGGAGCAGGCAAGGTCGACGGCCTGCTCGCCGTCGGCCGCGGTCCCGACCACGCTGATGTCGCCGGAGCCGGCCAGCAGCTGCTCGAGCCCCGCTCGCACCAGCGCGTGGTCGTCGGCGAGCACGACGCGGATCACGTCGTTCACGTGACCGACACCTCCATCCTCACGGTCGTCCCGTCGCCCTCGGCGGAGCGTACGGCGAGGGTGCCGCCGGAGTCCTTCACGAGGGACTCCAGTCCCCTCAGCCCGAAGCTCTCGGAGTCGCGCGGCGCAGTGGGGTCGAACCCGACACCATCATCGACGACCTCGAGCCGCAGCCGTCGCCCGTCCCCGCGCACGGTGACCGCGAGCGTCGAGGCCTGTGCGTGGCGCAGCGCGTTGCGGACGGCCTCCTGCGCGACCCGCCAGACGAGGGCGACGCGCGCGTCGCTGGCCTCGTCGACGCCGACGACGCTCACCGACGCCTGGACCCCGGCGGACTCGGCGGGGGCGATCAGGTCCTCGAGCGCCGCGGGCAGGCCGCTGACGTTGAGGTCCGGAGGGTGGATCTCCGCCTGCAGCGACCGCAACGAGGTGAGCGACGCACGCAGCGCGCCGGCCACGCTGGTGAGCCGCGAGCGCTGCCGGTGGGTCAGCTGCGACTCCCTGGCGAGGGCCGACACGGAGTACGCCGTGCCGGCGAGGTCCTGGACGACGCCGTCATGGAGGTCGCGGGCGATCCGGCGGCGTTCGGCGTCGCTGGCGTCGAGCGCCGAGCGCAGCAGGCGTGCCCGTTCGTGGGCGGAGACGGTGAGGCGGCGAGTCAGTCCCCAGAGCATGGGGGTGACCAGCAGTAGCAGGAGCAACGGACCGCCGACGGTGATCCAGCGGAAGGACTGGTAGATGTGCTCGCGCCGGGTCTCGATGTCGCTGAAGGTGTAGTAGCCCTCGAACAGCAGTCGCTCACCGTCCGTGTCCGCGGTGATCCGGGTGAAGATCCGGACCTGCTGGACCGGCTCGCCGGTCTCCGTGGCGGCCCGGGCGGCGCGGTTCTCAGGCGCGTCGGGGTCGGAGAGCTGGTGACCCGTCCCACCCTCCGCCAGCACCCGCTGGTGGCCGTCGTCCAGGGGGAACCTGACGCCGATCAGCCGGAACGCGTTGGAGTAGAGGATCCGGCCGTCGGCGTCCCAGATGGTGACCCGGTCGACGTCGCCCACGAGCAGGCGGGCCTTGATCCGGCGGTCGAAGCGGTCGATCGCCCCGGCGTCGCCGTCGACCAGGCCGCGTCCGACGCCCGGACCGGCGACGGACCGGGCCAGCACGGCGTTGAGGCGCTGCGCCTCGGCGAGCGCCTCCTCCTCGGCGGCGCTCGCGGCCAGCCGGCTGGTGAGCAGCAGCACGGCGACGATGGTCAGGAGCCCGACGCCCACGAACTGGGCGACCGGGTTGCGCAGGAGCCGCACGCCTCGAGGATAGGGGTGCAGGAGGCTCAGTTCCCGCGGTTCGCCGGGATCTGCAGGACCCCCAGGTCGGACGCCGCCAGGCCGATCAGCGAGTCGCGGAAGACCCGCCGTTCCCCGTCGAGCACCGGGACGTGGTTGGGCACGACCAGCACCGTCGCGCCGGCACTCTCCGCCGACCGGGCACCGGTGTTCGAGTCCTCGATCGCCAGGCACTCCCCGGGGCCGAGCCGGAGCTCGTCGGCCGCCCTGAGGTAGGGGTCGGGATGGGGCTTTCCGCGGCTCACCGCGTCGCCGGTCACGACGACGTCGAACGTCGCCTCCGGCAGCGCTGCGAGCACCGGTGCGACGAACCTGCGGTAGGACATGGTGACCAGGGCGCAGGGCACGCCGGACGCATTGAGGTCGGCCAGCAGCTCACGTGCCCCGGGCCGCCACGGGACCTCCTCCTCGACCCGCGCCACCACCCCGTCGAGCAGCTGCTCGACGATCTCGGCCGGCTCGAGGTCGATCCCCATGTGCTCGCGGATGTAGCGCCCCGAGTCGAGGAGGTCGAACCCCACGAGGTTGAGGGCATGTTCCTCCGACCAGGTCCCGCCGTGCCGCTCCGCCAGCTCGAACTCCGTGGCGATCCAGTAGGGCTCGGTGTCCACCAGCGTGCCGTCCATGTCCCACAGCACGGCGCGCGGCCAGGTCGCCGGGCTTGCCGTTGGGGACCAATCGACGCGCTTCGGGGGCAGATCACTGCCGTTGGGGACCAATCGGCACTCCTTCTGGATGCGGTGGGGTCACTCGTCGGGGTCGTAGCCGAGGTTGGGCGAGAGCCAGCGCTCGGCCTCGGCCAGGGTCCACCCCTTGCGGTCGGCGTAGTCGGCGACCTGGTCGCGACCGAGGCGGCCGACGACGAAGTACTGCGACTGCGGGTGGGAGAAGTACCACCCCGACACGGACGCGCCCGGCCACATCGCCATCGACTCGGTGAGCTTCATGCCGGTCGCGCTCTCGACGTCGAGGAGCTGCCAGAGCTGCTGCTTCTCGGTGTGGTCGGGGCAGGCGGGGTAGCCGGGCGCTGGCCGGATGCCGCGGTACTGCTCCTTGATCAGTCCGACGCTGTCGAGCTGCTCGTCGCGCGCGTAGCCCCAGAGCTCCTTGCGGACCCGCTGGTGCAACCGCTCCGCGAACGCCTCGGCCAGCCGGTCGGCGAGGGCCTCGAGCATGATCGCGTCGTAGTCGTCGAGCCGCTCCTTCATCTCCGCGATCCGCGCGGCGGTCCCGTGCCCGGCCGTGACGGCGAAGGCCCCGACGTGGTCGCGCAGCCCGGTGGCGCGCGGCGCCACGAAGTCGGAGAGGGCGCGGTTGGGGACGCCGTCACGGTGCTGTCCCTGCTGACGCAGCATCGCGAGCACGGCGTGCGGCTCGTCTCGCTCCTCGGTGAGGTAGACGTGGATGTCGTCGCCGACGCTGTTGGCGGGGAACAGTCCGACGGTCCCGTGGGCGGTGAGCCACTTCTCCTCGGCCACCCGGTCGAGCATCGCCTGGGCGTCGTCGTAGAGCTTGCGCGCCTCGGGGCCGGTGCTCGGGCTGTTGAGGATGTCGGGGAACGAACCCTTCATCTCCCACGCGTTGAAGAACGGCTGCCAGTCGATGTAGCGGCGCAGATCGGTCAGGTCGTAGTCGCGGAACAGCCGCAGGTGCTGGCTCTCGCCGCGGCGACCGACGACGGGTGAGACGTCGTGGTCCTGCTGGAGCAGCAGGCGGGGCCGTGGCGGCCGGTAGCCGCTCCAGTCGATGGGCGTCGCGTTCGCGCGGGCCTGCTCGAGGGTCACCATCGGACGGTCGTGCTTGGCCGCGTGGCGTGCCCGCAGGCTGTCGTAGTCGGCCTTGACGTCGGCCATCAGCTGCTCGCGCCGGGTCTCGTGGAGGAGCGCTGCGACCGTGGGTACCGAGCGCGACGCGTCCTTGACCCAGACCACCGGGCCGTCGTACTTGCCGTCGACCTTCACGGCCGTGTGGGCACGCGAGGTCGTGGCACCCCCGACGAGCAGCGGGATGTCGAACCCCTGGCGCTGCATCTCGCTGGCCATGGTCACCATCTCGTCGAGCGACGGCGTGATCAGGCCGGAGAGGCCGATGACGTCGGCCTCGTGCTCGCGGGCGGCGTCCAGGATCTTCTGCGGCGGCACCATCACCCCGAGGTCGATGACCTCGTAGTTGTTGCACTGCAGGACCACGCCGACGATGTTCTTGCCGATGTCGTGGACGTCGCCCTTGACCGTCGCCATCACGATGGTGCCGTTGGTGTCCTTCTGCGTGGCCAGGGCCGGGTCGTTGGCCTTCTCCTCCTCGATGAAGGGGATCAGGTAGGCCACGGCCTTCTTCATCACGCGCGCGCTCTTCACGACCTGCGGCAGGAACATCTTGCCGGCGCCGAAGAGGTCGCCGACGACGTTCATGCCGTCCATCAGCGGTCCCTCGATGACCTCGATCGGCCGCCCACCCCGCTCGGCGATCTCGGCGCGCAGCTCCTCGGTGTCGGCCTCGACATGGGCGTCGATGCCCTTCACCAGGGCGTGGGTGATCCGCTCGGACACGGGGAGCTCGCGCCACTCCTCGGTGGCCGGGCCCTCGTCCTCGGCGGCGCGGTTGAACTGCTCCGCGATCTCGAGCAGCCGCTCGGCCGCGTCCGCGCGACGGTTGAGCACGACGTCCTCGATCCGCTCGCGCAGCTCGGCGTCGACCTGGTCGTAGACGACGAGGGCGCCGGCGTTGACGATGCCCATGTCGAGCCCGGCCTCGATGGCGTGGAAGAGGAAGACCGCGTGGATCGCCTCACGCACCGGGTTGTTGCCCCGGAAGGAGAAGCTGACGTTGGAGATGCCGCCGGAGACCAGTGCCCCCGGGAGGTGCTCCTTGATCCAGCGCGTCGCCTCGATGAAGTCGCGGCCGTACGTCGCGTGCTCCTCGATGCCGGTCGCCACGGCGAAGACGTTGGGGTCGAAGACGATGTCCTCGGCGGGGAACCCGACCTCCTCGGTGAGGATCCGGTAGGCCCGCTCGCAGACCGCCGTACGCCGCTCGAGGTTGTCGGCCTGGCCGTCCTCGTCGAAGGCCATGACGACCACCGCTGCCCCGTACTTCCGGCACAGCCGTGCGTGCTCGACGAACGCCTCCTCGCCCTCCTTCAGCGAGATCGAGTTGACGATCGGCTTGCCCTGGACGCACTTGAGGCCGGCCTCGATGACCTCCCACTTGGACGAGTCGACCATGACGGGCACTCGGGAGATGTCGGGCTCGCTCGCGACCAGCTTGAGGAACCGGTCCATGGCGGCGACGCCGTCGATCATCCCCTCGTCCATGTTGACGTCGATGACCTGCGCGCCGGAATCGACCTGCTGGCCCGCCACCGACAGGGCGGTGTCGTAGTCGCCGTCCTTGATGAGGCGGCGGAACCGCGCGGAACCGGTGATGTTCGTCCGCTCCCCCACGTTGACGAACAGGCTGGACTCGTCGACCGTGAACGGCTCCAGGCCGGAGAGCCGCATTGCTCCGAGCGGTCGCGCCGGGGTGCGGGGCTCGCTGCCCTTGGCGGCGGTGGCGATCGCGGCGATGTGCTCGGGAGTGGTCCCGCAGCAGCCCCCCACGAGGTTGACCAGCCCCTGGGAGGCGAAGTCGCCGAGCACCGCGGCCATCTGGTCGGGCGTCTCGTCGTACTCGCCGAACTCGTTGGGCAGGCCAGCGTTGGGGTGGGCCGAGACGAAGCAGTCCGCGACCCGGGCCAGCTCGGCGACGTACGGGCGCAGGTCGCTCGCGCCGAGGGCGCAGTTGAGGCCGACCACGAGCGGGCGGACGTGGCGGACGCTGTTCCAGAAGGCCTCGGTCGTCTGGCCCGAGAGCGTGCGGCCGCTGGCGTCGGTGATGGTGCCGGAGATCCAGACCGGCCAGCGGCGGCCCTGCTCCTCGAAGAGCGTCTCGAGCGCGAAGATCGCGGCCTTGGCGTTGAGCGTGTCGAAGATCGTCTCGACCAGCAGCAGGTCGGCCCCGCCGTCCACCAGACCCCGAGCCTCCTCGAGGTAGGAGGCCACGAGCTCGTCGAAGCTGACGTTGCGGGCACCCGGGTCGTTGACGTCGGGCGAGATGGAGGCCGTCTTGTTGGTCGGCCCGAGCGAGCCCGCGACCCAACGGGGACGTTCGGGCGTCGTGAGCTCGTCGGCCGCCGCACGGGCGAGCGAGGCAGCAGCGCGGTTCAGCTCGTAGCACTCGCCCTCGAGGCCGTAGTCGGCCTGGGAGATGCTCGACGCGGTGAAGGTGTTGGTGCAGACGATGTCCGCGCCGGCCTCGAGGTAGGCGCGGTGGATGTCCCGGATGATCTCCGGCTGCGTCAGGGACAGGACGTCGGAGTCGCCGCGCAGGTCGTGGTCGTGATCGGCGTACGGGTCGCCGCGGTAGTCGGCCTCGCCGAGCTGGTGCCCCTGGATGATGGTGCCCATGGCGCCGTCGATGACGAGGATCCGCTCGCGCAGGGCGGCGGTCAGCTCCTCGGTCGCGTCGGGACGCTGCTCGGGTGCGGGCACTGCTCTCCTCTCGGGGTGGGCGTGCTCCAGCCTAGGAATCGCGTCCGCAACGTGGACGTCATTCCCGGATGCTGACACGGCTTCGATGCTGCCACCCGGCGTGGCGGCGTACGAAATCCCGGCGGACCACGCACCCCCGGTGACTAGGGTGGACGGGTGATCGAGATCGAGGACGCCCCGGACCTGGTCGAGCCTGTGGTCATCGCCGCGTTCGAGGGCTGGAACGATGCCGCGGAGTCCGCCTCGGCGGCCGTCGACCACCTGATGAGGGTGTGGGACGCACGGGTCGTCGGGGCCGTCGACCCGGAGGACTTCTACGACTTCCAGGTCAACCGGCCCAGCGTCGGCACCGACGCCAACGGTCACCGGCGCCTGACCTGGCCGACGACGCAGATCGCGGTCGCCTCGCCCCCGGACCTTGACCGTGACGTGATCCTGATCCGCGGCATCGAGCCGTCGATGCGGTGGCGGCAGTTCGCCGCCGAGGTGCTCGCGGCGACCGACGAGCTCGGCGGAGAGCTGGTCGTGACCCTGGGCGCCCTCCTCGCCGACACGCCCCACACCCGGCCGATCCCCGTGACCGGCACAGCGACCGAGCCCGACCTCGTCGACCGGCTCAAGCTCGAGCAGTCGACCTACGAGGGCCCCACCGGGATCGTCGGCGTGCTGCAGGATGCGTGCGTCAAGCTCGACATCCCGGCCGTCTCCTACTGGGCAGCGGTCCCTCACTACGTCGCGTCGCCGCCGTGCCCGAAGGCAACGCTGGCGCTGCTCGGCCAGCTGGAGGACCTGCTCGGCGCCAGCATCCCGCTCGACGACCTGCCGGAGGAGGCGCGCGCGTGGGAACGCGGCGTCGACGAGCTGGCCGAGGAGGACGAGGACGTCGCCGACTACGTTCGCGCGCTCGAGGAGACCCGCGACACCACCGACCTCCCCGAGGCCTCCGGCGAGGCCATCGCCCGGGAGTTCGAGCGCTACCTCAAGCGCAACCGGCCCGACGAGGGCTGACTTCCGGCCGTCGTCCGGGCGGTTCGGGAGCCTGCCGTTTGGTCACCAACGGCACGAATCGGGACTCGATCTCGCCGTTGGTGACCAATCGGCAGTTCCCAGGGCCGCCCGCACGAGCGACGCCCGTCAGAGGGACAGGCCGAGGGCGCCGTCGAGGAGGCGGTGGATGACGCCGGCGGCATCCCGGTCGCTGGCGTCGGCGAGGTGCGACTCCCCCAAGGTCTCGTCGACCCAGGCCTGCACCGCCGCGAGCGCCGAGGGGGCGTCGAGGTCGTGGGCGAGTGCCTCCAGGACCGCCGTGACGACGGGACCCGACGGCGCGCCTGCGCCCAGGGCGAGGGCGCGGCGCCACTCCGCCACGGTGTCGACGGCGGCGAAGAGCTCGGCGTCCGTCCACTCCCAGTCGGCGCGGTAGTGGTGGCGCAGCAGCGCCAGCCGGATCGCCATCGGGTCGACGTCGCTGTTGCGCAGCGCGCTCACGAAGACCAGGTTGCCGCGCGATTTCGACATCTTCTCGCCGTCGTATCCGACCATGCCGGCGTGGGCGTAGGTGCGCGCGAACCGGTGAGCGGGCTCGGCGACGTGCGCCTCGGAGGCACACATCTCGTGGTGCGGGAACACCAGGTCGCTGCCGCCGCCCTGGACGTCGAAGGCATGACCGAGGTGGGCCAGCGCGATCGCCGTGCACTCCACGTGCCAGCCGGGCCGACCGGGGCCGAACGGGCTCTCCCACGACGGCTCGCCGGGTCGCTCCGCGCGCCACAGCACGCAGTCGAGGGGGTCCTTCTTGCCGGACCGCTCCGGGTCGCCGCCACGCTCGCCGAAGACGGCCAGCATCTGGTCGCGGGTCCAGCCTGAGACGGATCCGAACGTGTCGTCGGCACTGACCGAGAAGTAGAGGTCGTCGTCGACCCGGTAGACCGACCCGAGCTCGTCGAGCTTCTGCACGAGGTCGATCACCAGGGGGATCGACTCGACGGCGCCGATGTAGTGGTCGGGCGGGAGCACGCGCAGCGCAGTCATGTCCTGGCGGAACAGCTCGGTCTCGCGCTCGGCCAGCTCGACCCAGTCGGTGCCCACCTTCGTGGCCCGCTCCAGCAGCGGGTCGTCGACGTCGGTCACGTTCTGGGTGTAGGTCACCTCGTGCCCGGCGATCCGCCAGGCGCGGTTGAGCAGGTCGAAGCCCAGGTAGGTGGCCGCATGACCGAGGTGCGTCGCGTCGTACGGCGTGATCCCGCAGACGTAGAGCCGCGCCGGGCCGTCCGCGGGGGTCACCTCGACGAGCTCGCCACTCGCGGTGTCGTGGATCCTCACCGCGGGGCCGGTCTCGGTCAGCCGGGGCAGGTCCGGGGCGGTCCACGCTCGCATGGGAGGAGGGTATCCGTGCGCCCTAGAACGGCGGCCAGGGGATCGCAGGCCAGTCGCCCCGGGGCTGCGGGAGCACGCCGTTGGTGACCAATCGGCGACAGCGACGCTCCAGCGCCAACCGTTCGTGAGCGGCGAGCAGGTGGGACAACTCCTCCCCCAGGTCGCCCTCCAGCGCGTCGAGCACCCGCCGTACGCCGTCGAGCTCCTCGTCGCGGAGCGGTTCGCCTGCCCAGCCCCAGAGGACGGTGCGCAGCTTGTGCTCGTGGTGGAAGGTCACGCCGTGGTCCACTCCGTACCGGTGGCCGCCAGCCATCTCGAGGACGTGGCCGCCCTTGCGGTCGGCGTTGTTGATCACGACGTCGAGGACCGCCATCCGCCGCAGCGGGTCGCTGTCCTCGTGGACGAGCGAGATCGGCGCGTCGCGCTGGTCGACCCCGTCGAAGACGTGGCGGAATCCGGGTGGCAGCGTCCCCTCGGGGACGATCGTCACCGCCTCCTGCTCCGGGTCGGGCTCGCGCCACAGCTGCACCATCCCGGACCCGTGGGGCCCCTCACGGCGCACCGTGGGCGGGACGACGTCCCAGCCGGTCGCCTCGGAGACCAGGTAGGCGGCCACCTCACGGTCGGCGAGGGTGCCGTCGGGGAAGTCCCACAACGGGCGTTCCCCCGCGACCGGCTTGTAGACGACCTGGACGCCGTCGACCTCTCCGACGAAGGTGGCGTTGGAGGCGGGCATGATCCGCCCGTGGAGCACCAGCTCGCCCTCGACGAGCCCCTCCGGAACTCTCACGGGTCGCGGCGCTTGAACCCGTTGGCGCGCACGCAGAGGTGACCCTCGGGGTCCATCGCGTTGCCGCAGAAGGGACAGCTGGGTCGACCGGCGTCGACCACCTTCCCGGCGCGCTCCACGAAGGCGCGGGCGACCGACGCGGGCATCCGGACGACGAGCAGCTCGTCGGGCTCCGGCTCCTCGACGTCCTCGTCGACCTGGTCGGGGCTGACGACCGCAGCCTCGCTGAAGGGGAAGACCTCCACCACGATCCGCTCGTCGTCGGGGTCCCACGAGAGCGTCATGGTGCCGGCCCGGAACTCCTCCTCGATCGGTTGCTCCAGTGGTGCGGAGTCCTCGAGGTCGACCGGGGCGACGGCGGGTACGACGTCGCGCGTGTCGGCCTGCATCAGCTCGTCGAGCAGCTGGTCCATCCGCTCGGCGAGCGCGACCACCTGCTGCTTCTCCAGCGCCACCGAGATGACGCGGACGCCGTCACGAGCCTGCAGGAAGAAGGTGCGCTCACCGGGCGCACCGACGGTCCCGGCGACGAAGCGCTCGGGCGGGTCGAAGGAGTGGACGATCGGCACGTCGACCACCCTAGTGACCCTTTCCAGCAGGTCCCGCGCCCCCGCCGACCACCCCGGTGGCGGGGGCCTTCTTCCCGCCCTTCGGCGCGAGCCACCCCAGGTCGCCCTCGTGGCTGTTGCTGGTCAGCACGTAGGACGCGCCGGCGGCGTACCGGACCACCGACATCGACGCCGGGTCGACGTGGAGCCGCTGGAACTGGTCGAGGTGGAGACCGAGGGCGTCGGCGAGGATGGCCTTGACGAGGTCGCCGTGCGTCACGGCCGCCCACACCGCGTTCGGCCCGTGCGCCGCCTCGACCTCCGCGTCGTGGCGCCGGATGGCGGCCACGGCCCGCGACGACATCGCCGCCATCGACTCACCGTCGGGGAACGTCACGCTCGCCGGGTGCTGCTGGACCACCTTCCAGAGCTTCTCTTTGGCCAGGTCCTTCAGCGCCCGCCCCTGCCACGCGCCGTAGTCGCACTCGACGAGTCCTCGCTCGGAGACGACCTTCGGTGGCGCTGCCTGCTCCCCCACGAGGGCCTTCGCGGTCTCGCGGCACCGCTCGAGGGGACTGCTGACGATCGCTGCGAGCGGCACCGAGGACAGTCGGCGGGCGGCTCGTTCCGCCTGACCGCGGCCGGTGTCGTCGAGGTGGACGCCCTTGAGCCGTCCCGTCAGCAGGCCGCTCGCGTTGGCGGTCGAGCGGGCGTGTCGCACCAGCACCACGGTTGCCATGCCGGGGACTGTACTGGGGCTAGCCTCGGGCCTGTGATCGTCGACAGCGCCGTCTACCGGCAGGGGACACGGGTCCCGGTGGCCTGCGACGTCGCCGACCTCGCGGCGATGCGGGCCAGCAGCACCCCCGGCGACTTCGTCTGGGTCGGCCTCCACGACCCCACCGAGCAGGAGCTCACCGAGGTCGCCGCCGCCTTCGACCTGCACCCCCTCGCCGTCGAGGACGCGGTCAACGCCCACCAGCGGCCGAAGCTCGAGCGCTACGACGACTCGCTGTTCCTCGTGCTCAAGACGCTCTGGTACGTCGACGCCGAGGACGCGGTCGAGACCGGTGAGATCAACCTCTTCGTCGGCCAGGACTTCATCGTGAGCGTCCGCCACGGCGAAGGTGCCGCCCTGCGCCAGGCGCGGCTCGACCTCGAGGCGCGCGAGGCCGTCCTCGCCCACGGCCCCTCGTCCGTGGTCTACGCCGTGTGCGACCAGGTCGTCGACGGCTATGAGGCGGTCTGCGACGCCCTCGTCGAGGACGTCGACGAGGTCGAGCTCTCGGTGTTCTCCGAGGACCGCACCAACGACTCCGCGCGGATCTACGTCCTCAAGCGCGAGCTGGCGGAGGTACGCCGCGCCATCCTCCCCCTGCGCGACCCGATGGGCCGGTTCGCGACCGGCACGGTCCACGGGATCGACCGCGACGCGGCGCCGTACTTCCGCGACGTCGGTGACCACCTCAGTCGCTGCGCGGAGACCGTCGACGAGCTCGACGGGTTGCTGTCGACCGCGTTCGAAGCGCACCTGGCCCGGATCTCGGTCCAGCAGAACGACGACATGCGCAAGATCTCCGCCGGCGCGGCACTCGTCGTGGTCCCCACCCTCATCGCCGGCGTCTACGGGATGAACTTCGACGTCATGCCCGAGCTGCACTGGCAGTTCGGCTACGCATGGGCGATGTGCCTGATGGTCGGGACGTCACTCGGGCTGCTGTGGTTCTTCAAGCGCTCCGGCTGGCTGTGACCGTCCCCGCCGACCTGCAGGAGCTCGACCTCAGGGGAGTCCGCGCCCGTGATGAGACCATCGCGCTCGACTGGCGCCACCTCCTCGTCGTCGGGGCGAGCTTCGACGGGTGCACCTTCAGCCAGCGGCGGAGCGGCCCGGTCCTGACCACGGGCGGCGTGGCCGCGCAGGGCAGCCTCGGAGCCACGGGCGGGCCGTCCGTCTACCGGCGCTGCCGCTTCGTCGGCGTGCGCTTCAAGACCCTGGGCGGTTTCTCGCTCGGCGCCGCCCGGTTCGAGGACTGTGCCTTCGAGCGGTGCCGCTGGAACGGCCACTTCCACCACGACGCCGACCTGGTCGACTGCACCTTCGCCGGGCCGATGGACGGCTGCGTGTGGCAGGGCAGGTCACCTTCGGGCCGCCGCAACGCCGTCACCGGCAACGACTTCACCGGCGCCGTCATCGGCGAGAACGTGGGGTGGCGGTCTGGCCTGGACCTGGACGCCCAGCGCTGGCCCGAGGACTACACGCCGGTCCTGGGCGACCCCTGAGCGGCTCTTCGAGCGGGTTGCCGATTGGTCACCAACGGCGAATCTGGAGCCGAATTCCTGCCGTTGGGGACCAATCGGCGACCTCGGCGGGCGCCCCAGCGGCGTCAGGCGGCGAGGACCCCGGCGCCGAGGAGGACCAGGACGAGGGTGCCGAGGCCGATCCGGTAGAGGACGAACGGCGTGTAGGAGTGGGTCGAGACGTAGCGCAGCAGCCAGGCGATCGCGGCGTACCCGACGACGAACGAGACGACCGTGGCCACGATGGTCGGGCCCCAGCCGTAGGTGTTCTCGCCGTTCGGGATCTCCTTGAGCTCGAAGAGCCCGGCGCCGACCACCGCCGGGATGGCGAGCAGGAAGGCATAGCGGGTCGCGGCCTCCCGCTCGTAGCCGAGGAACCGACCCATCGAGATCGTGGCTCCCGAGCGGGACACCCCGGGGACGAGAGCGCACGCCTGCGCGAGCCCCATGAGGACGGCGTCGCGCAGCGTGAGCTGCTTGATCTTCTTCTCGTTGGCGCCGACCCGGTCGGCGATGCCGAGGACGATGCCGAGCGCGATCAGGGTGACGCCGATGATCCACAGGTTGCGGAAGTCCTGCTCGATGATGTCCTTGAGCAGGACGCCGAGGACGACGATCGGCAGGGAGCCGACGATGATGAACCAGCCCATCCGCGAGTCGAGGTGGCCGCGCAGCTCGGGTCGGTAGAGCGAGCGCACCCACGCCGACGCGATCCGCCAGATGTCCTTGCGGAAGTAGATGAGCACGGCGAGCTCGGTCCCGATCTGGATCACCGCGGTGAAGGCGGCGCCCGGGTCTCCCCAGCCGAAGAGCTCGGGAAAGATCCGCAGGTGAGCGCTGCTGGAGATCGGGAGGAACTCGGTCAGGCCCTGGAGGGTGCCGAGCACGACGGCCTTGAGGAGGTCCCACACGTCGAGCAAGCCTACGGATAGCCTTCACCGCATGCAGCATCGCGCCGTGGGACACACGGGTCTGAAGGTCTCCCGGCTCGGGCTGGGCACGCTCACGTGGGGCCGCGACACCGACGAGCACGAGGCTCGTGACCAGCTGATCGCGTTCGCCGAGGCCGGGGGCACGCTGCTCGACACGGCGGCGGGATACGGCGACGGCGCCTCCGAGGAGCTGATCGGCCGGCTGGTGGGGGACGTCGTGGCCCGCGACGAGGTCGTCATCGCGACCAAGGCCGGGATCTCCCGCAAGACCGGGCAGCGCGTGACCAACGCCTCGCGCGGCCACCTGCTCGCCACCCTCGACGAGTCGCTGAAGCGGCTCGGGGTCGACCACGTCGATCTCTGGCAGGTCCACACCTGGGTCGACGACGCGCCGCTGGAGGAGACACTCTCCGCCCTCGACCTCGCCGTCGCGACCGGGCGCGCGTCGTACGTCGGCATCAGCAACTACACCGGCTGGCAGACGGCCCAGGCCGCCACCTGGCAGCGGGCCGTGCCGGGGCGAGCGACGTTGGCGTCCACCCAGGTCGAGTACTCCTTGCTGAACCGTGACGTCGAGGCGGAGATCATCCCGGCGGCGCAGGCGCTCGGCCTCGGCGTGCTGCCCTGGTCGCCGCTGGGCCGCGGTGTGCTCACCGGCAAGTACCGGCACGGCACCCCGGCCGACTCGCGTGCCGCCTCCCCGCACTTCTCGAACTTCGTCGAGCACTACCTGACCGAGCGCACGGCCGGTGTGGTCGAGGCAGTGACCCGAGCCGCCGACGGTCTGGGGTGGACGCCGCTGCAGGTGGCCCTGGTGTGGGTGCGCGACCGGACCGGCGTCACGGCTCCGATCGTCGGGGCCCGCACCGCCGCCCAGCTCCAGCCGGCGCTCGCGATCGAGGACCTCGAGCTCCCGGCGCAGCTGGTCGCCGCCCTCGACGACGTCTCGGCCTACTGATGGCTCGCCCCAGACCCACCGACCGGCCGCTCGGCCGCGGGGTGGAGTGGCAGTTCGAGAAGCTGACGATCTCGAGGGAGTTCTCGCGCAACGCCGTGACCCGGCTGCTCGTCGACCGGGCCGAGCACGGGGGCTGGGAGCTCGACCGGGTCCAGATCCGCTCCGACGGGACTCGGCGCGTGATCCTGCGCCGGAAGATCATCCGGCAGCGCCAGACCGTGTGGTTCGGCGATCCTCAGCCCGTCTGAACCGTCCCGGGTCCGTGCCGTTTGGTCACCAACGGCAGAAATCCGGCGGGGAATCTGCCGTTGGGGACCAATCGGCGACGATCCGGCGCCCCGCGACGTCAGGCGGTGGGGTCGAGGTCGGCGTCGCCGGCAGCGGTCCTGAGCCGCTCGACGATCATCGTCGCGGCCTCGGTGTAGGCGTCCTCGGAGACGTAGTGGTCGATGTCGTGGGCGGCGGAGACCTTGACGACGTAGGGGCCGACCACCAGGAAGAGCAGCTCGAGGCGGTCCTTCTCCTTCTCGCCCTCGGTGCGGTGGGTGAAGAGGTAGTCGACGTCGGCGCCGGTGTCGACGAGGAGCCCCCGCAGGATCCCGGCGGCCTGCATGCGGCCGGCGGTGACGTCGGACCACACCGACTTGTCGTAGTAGGTGACGGCGAAGACCTTGTCGAGGGTGCGGATGCCGATGGCGGGGTCGGCGGCGGTCCAGATCTCCAGCGTGGCGTTGGCGTCGCGGCCCCGGTCGGGATAGCTCCTCCGGGTGCACTGCTGGTGCACCGTCTTCGACCACGACGAGCGCAGCGCCGTGGCGGGTTCGAGCGGCAGCGAGTCCGAGCCGACCTCCTGGTCCTCGGGCTGGCCGGTGAGGGCCTCGAAGACCTCGGGGTCGAGGATCTCGCAGGGCTCGACGAAGGGAGCGTCGGGACCGGCCCCGGTGGCGTCGGGCGGCACCGTCGCGACGGGCACGGTCGAGGCCTCGCCGACGGCGTCCGCGGCGCTGGCGAGCAGCTCGGTCGCCCACGGCAGCTGCCGCCGATAGTCCTTGGCGCTCAGCGGCTCGGGGTCGAACGTGATCCCTTCCTGGTAGGTGAAGGTCAGCACCAGGTTGTCCTGCAGCCGCTCGAAGCGCGCGAAGCCCGGGACGTAGAGCATGTCGGGCTCCCCCGGCACCGGCTCTCCCCCGAGCTCGTTGGCGTCCTTGGCGAAATCGACCACCCACGCGGTCTCGGGGTCGGCCGCGAGCCGCCGCATCTTCGCGTCGTAGCGGGGGCTGAGCAGGTAGCGGTCGTGCTGGAAGCGCGCGCGGGCGTCGGTGGCGCTGCGATAGGCGTCGACCTCGAGCTCGACCGTCGTGGAGTCGCCGAGGTCGTAGGAGCAGCGCAGGTGGACCGCCCGGCTGAGGTTGTCGGTCTCCTCCTCCACCTCGGCCTGGGTGAGCGAGTGGTCGAGGTAGTCCTGGGTCCACGTCGTCCCCCCGTCGACGCCGCCGATCACCCGCTCCACCTCGTCCGGGGTCAGCAGCGCACAGGGCTGCGCCATCGGGTGGTCGCCGAAGGCGAGGGCCTCCGGGGAGGCCTCCTGCGACGACGCGCCCGCCGGATCGGGCGACGTCCGCTCCTCGCCTCCGTCGGTGCAGCCCGCGACGAGCACCGTGGTCGCGAGCAGGATGGGCAGGACGGCGCGTCGGCCGGGTCGTGCGGTCATGCTGGTGTCTCCCCCGTGGATTCAGGACGTGGGTGGGTCCTACCCCACCCGACGAGCGTTCACACCTGGTCGAGGAAGCGGTCGAAGACGCGGGCGCCGAACTCGAGCGCGTCGACCGGCACCCGCTCGTCGACCCCGTGGAAGAGAGCGGTGAAGTCGAGGTCGGCCGGGAGCCGGAGCGGGGCGAACCCGTAGGACCGCATGCCGAGCGTGCGGAAGTGCTTGGCGTCGGTCCCGCCGCTCATGAGGTACGGCGCCACGACCGCGTCGGGGTCCTCGGCCAGCAGCGAGCGCTCCATCGCGCCCACCAGGTCGCCCTCGTAGGGCGTCTCCCAAGGCCGCTGGTTGGAGAGGTAGTCGATCTCGATCCCGTCACCCACCAGCGTGGCCAGCGTGTCGAAGAACTCGTCCTCGAAGCCGGGCAGGAACCGGCCGTCGACGTGGGCAGTCGCCTCGGTCGGGATGACGTTGGCCTTGTAGCCCGCCCCCAGCATCGTCGGGTTGGTGGTGTTGCGGATGACCGCGCCGAGCATCCGGGAGGCGCTCCCGAACTCCTCGATCAGCTCCTCGGCGTTCTCGGGCGTCGCCTCCGTGCCGGCGAGGTCGGCGACGGTGGCGAGCAGCACCTCCATGGCGGGCGTCAGCCGGACCGGCCACTCGTGGGACCCGAGCCGGGCCACGGCCTGGGAGATCCGCGTGACCGCGTTGTCCGGGTTGATCATCGAGCCGTGACCGGCGCGACCGCGCGCCGTGAGCTTCATCCAGGCCATGCCCTTCTCGGCGGCCTCGATCAGGTAGATCCGCTTGCCGCGGACGGTCGCGGAGAACCCGCCGACCTCGCCCACCGCCTCGGTGACCCCGTCGAAGTGGTCCGCGTGGTCCTCCACCATCACCTGGGCGCCGTGGTGGCCGCCGGCCTCCTCGTCGGCGGTGAAGGCGAGCACGACCGGACGGTCCGGCAGCACGCCCGCCTGCGTGCGGGCCCGCACCACCGAGAGCAGCATG
Organism: Nocardioides aestuarii; assembly: GCF_039527245.1. Classification (NCBI taxonomy): domain Bacteria; kingdom Bacillati; phylum Actinomycetota; class Actinomycetes; order Propionibacteriales; family Nocardioidaceae; genus Nocardioides; species Nocardioides aestuarii. The sequence continues at coordinate 413,779 of NZ_BAAAJT010000003.1, read as the reverse complement.
GCGTCGAAGTCCTTCATGTCGACCGCGCCGCGGCCCCAGACGTAGCCGTCCTGGATCTCGCCCGAGAAGGGGTCGACCTTCCAGTCGTCCGCCGCCGCCGGGACCACGTCGAGGTGGCCGTGGAGCAGCAGCGGCGGACGGTCGCTCGACTGGTCGCCCCAGTGGGCGATCAGGCTGGTGCGCCCGGCGGTGCGCTCGACCACCGTCGACTCGATGCCGACCTCGTCGAGCAGCGTCGCGACGTGCTCGGCCGCCTTCCTCTCCCCCGGCCCGGAGTGGTCGCCGTAGTTGGAGGTGTCGATCCGGATCAGGTCGCGGCAGAGGTCCACGACCTCGCTCGCGGGGTCGTACGCCGGGGTCGTCTGGTCGGTTCCGCTGTCGGGCGCCATGGCTCGATCCTGACACGGATCCGGAGGTCCTCCCCGATGCGGGATCCGGCCCGGTGCTTTGCTATGTTTTCTCCCGCACTCGTCCGGGTGGCGGAATTGGCAGACGCGCTAGCTTGAGGTGCTAGTGCCCGTATTAGGGCGTGGGGGTTCAAGTCCCCCCTCGGACACAGGAGAAGACCCGAGCCACTGGCTCGGGTCTTCGTCATTTCTCCCCCAGCGGCCCGATCCGGCGCCCCGCCTCGGGCGGCGGCTCCGTGCACACCGCGTCCGCGCGGTGGCGTACGTCGTCGGGGAACGGCGCGGACGAGCCTCGCTGCACGTGCACCCCGAGGATCTCCTCGGTGGCGCGGAGCCGGTCCTCGGCCCACAGCTCGTGCCAGATCCAGAGCAGCTTCCCGGTGACGCCGATGACCCACGAGCGGACCTCGAGGTCGGTCCCGGCCGCGACCTCGTCGAGGTAGCGCACGTGCGCCTCGACGGTGTAGAGCGAGGCGTCGTGGGCCTCCCGGTAGGCCGGCCCCAGCCCGACCGCGTCCATCACCGCGTCGGTGGCGTGGCCCATGACCATCACGTACCAGGGCTCGGAGAGGTGGCCGTTGTAGTCGATCCACGCGTCCTGGACAGGCTCGCGCCACACCGAGACGGTCATGCCCGCCCCAGCGCCCGCAGCACCGCGATCACGCCCCGGTCGCGCTCGGCGACGAGGTCGTCGATGCTGCGCCCGGCCGCCTCCCGGTCGCACCCGTCGACCACCGCGTCCCGCAGCTCCGGGGTCAGCTCGGCCGCCACCAGGCGGGTCCACGGCGAGAGGAGCGAGGGACCGAAGTGGTCGAGCATGTGGGCCATGCCGCCCTGTCCGCCGGCCAGGTGGAAGGTCAGCATCGGTCCGTGGACCGGCCAACGAAGGCCGGGACCGTCGGTGATCGAGAGGTCGATCTGCTCGACGGTCGCCTCGCCCGCCGCCACCATGTGGAGCGCCTCGCGCCACAACGCTTCCTGGAGCCGGTTGGCGATGAAGCCCGGCACCTCGCGGTCCATCGTGATGACCGACTTGCCGGCCAGCCGGAAGAAGTCGGCGGTCCACGACACCACGTCGGCGTCGGTCTGCTCGCCGCCCACCACCTCGACCAGCGGGATCAGGTAGGGCGGGTTGAAGGGGTGGCCCACCACCGTGCGGCCGGGGTTCGTGCAGAGGGTCTGCATGTCCGTCATGCCGTAGCCCGAGGTGGACGACGAGACGACCACGCCCTCCGGGGTGACGGCATCGATGTCGGCGAGCAGCCGGCGCTTGAGGTCGAGGTCCTCCGGAGCGCTCTCCTGGACGAAGTCCGCCCGACCGCACGCGGCGGCGAGGTCGGGCTCGTAGGCCAGGCGCGCGCGGTCGGCCCCGTCGGCGAGACCGAGCTCTGTCAGCGCCGGCCAGGCCGCGTCGACCAGGTGACGCAGGCGCTCCTCGGCCCCGGCCGCCGGGTCCCAGGCGACGACGTCGTACCCCCGGGCAAGGAAGTAGGCGACCCAGCCGCCGCCGATGACGCCGGTGCCGGCGCAGACGACGGTGCGGACGTCCTCCGGGGCCGGCCGCACGTCAGGACCGGGCCTTGAGCCGGAGGATCTCGCGACCCTCGTCGGGCGTGGCGACGTGTGCCCCCATGGCCTCCACGATCGTGCGCGCCTGCTCGACCAGCTGGGCGTTCGTGGCCTTGACCCCCTTGCGGAGGTAGAGGTTGTCCTCGAGCCCGACCCGAACGTGGCCGCCGAGCAGGATCGACTGCGCCACCCACGGCATCTGCATCGGCCCCAGCGCGAAGGACGCCCACACCGCCCCCTCGGGCAGCTGGTTGACCATCGCGGCGAGCGTGCCGGGGTCGGCGGGCGCGCCGTAGGGGATGCCCATGCAGAGCTGGTACATCGCGGGTTCGTCGATCAGCCCCTCGGCGACCAGCTGCTGGGCGAACCAGAGGTGCCCGGTGTCGAAGATCTCCATCTCGCAGCGCACCCCGAGCTCCTGGATCTTCTTCGCCCCCTCGCGCAGCATGTCGGGCGTCGAGACGTAGACCAGGCTCCCCTCGCCGAAGTTGAGGCTGCCGCAGTCCAGCGTGCAGATGTCGGGGAGCAGCTCCTCGACGTGCGGGAGTCGGTCGACGCCGCTGACCAGGTCGGTGCCCTCGAGGAACGTCGTCGGGTCGTGGGGGTCGAGGACGAGGTCACCGCCCATGCCGGCGGTGGTGTTGATGATGACGTCGACGTCGGAGGCCCGGATCCGTTCCACGACCTCGCGGTAGTAGGCGACCTTGCGCGACCCCTGTCCGGTCTCGGGGTCGCGGACGTGGATGTGGACGATCGTCGCCCCCGCCCGGGCGGCGGCGATGCCCGACTCGGCGATCTGCTCGGGGGTGACCGGGACGTGCTCCGAGCGGCCGACGGTGTCGCCGGCCCCTGTCAGGGCACAGGTGATCATGACGTTGCGGTTCACGGGCGCGGCTCTCCTTCGGGGTCGGGGTCGAGGTGGTCGAGCAGGGCGTGGAGCCCGAGATAGCTGAGGTCGCGGTGCTGACGGTCGGCCCACGCGTCGTCGTAGGGCCACAGCGAGGTCTTCACCACCGTGGCGCCGGTGCGGCGGTCGACCGCGACGAACTGGCCACGACTGCCGTCGGCCGCGACCCGGTCGCCGTGGTCGTCGAGCGGCCACCAGTGCCGTCCGAACCCGACGTGGGCCGTGATGGTGCTCGGGAGCCGGCCCGGCGCCGTGAAGCCGTACGCCGGGCGCGCGGCTGCGTCGGCCCATGCGCCTGCGGCTGCGTGCAGCCCGAGGCGCGACCAGTCGCGGGAGGTGGCGGCCAGCCCGCCACCCGCCAGGGCGACCCCGTCGCCGTCGACCGCGACGTGGGCGTCCTCGGTGCACCCGAGGTCGGCCCAGAGCAGCGCGAGATCGGCGGCGAACGGTCGGTCGGTGGCCCGCTCGCGGACCCAGTCGAGCACCTGGGAGTCACCGGTGCAGTAGGTCCATCGGGTGCCCGGAGCCGCCTCCGACCCGACCTCGAGCAACACGTCGCGGGAGGCGCGACCCTCGGCGAAGGAGCCGACCAGCCGGGAAGCGGGCGTGTCCGGGTCGCGATGGTCCTCGACCCAGTCGACGCCCGAGGTCATGGTGAGCACGTCGAGGACGCGCGCGTCGCGCCACCCGGTCGCGCCCAGCTCGGGCACGTGGTCGGCCACCGGGTCGTCGAGGTCGAGCGCCCCCTCGTCCACGGCCCGGCCGACGAGGTGCGCCAGGGCGGACTTCGTCATCGACGCTCCGAGGAACCGGGTGGTGGCCTCGAGCCCCGCGGCGTACCACTCGTGGACGACGGTGCCGCGGTCGAGGACGAGCAGCGACGTCGTGGAGGTCTCCGTCACCCACTGGTCGAGGCCGCGGACCGTGCCTGCTCCGGCCACCTGGACTTCGAGAGGACGTGGTGACGCCGGTAGCGGCGCCCCGCCCGTGCCCGGCACGACCTCGTGCGCCCACCCCGGGTCGGCCGCCGGGTCGGTGAACCGGAGGGCGGAGAGCCGGGACCTCACGACGGAGGCGGGCACGGGTGTCCTCAGTCGATCCGCGGGCTGTTGTCGAGGAGGGTGCGGGTGTAGTCCTCGCGGGGGTGGTCCATCACGTCGACGACCGGCCCGGACTCGACGACCCGGCCCTGCTGGAGGATCTCCACGCGGGCCGCGATGGAGCGGACGAGCGCGAGGTTGTGGGTCACGAAGAGCATCGAGATGCCCCGTGTGGTCCGCAGCCCCTCGAGCAGCTCGACGATCGAGCCCTGGACCGACACGTCGAGGGCGGAGGTGATCTCGTCGCAGATGATCACGTCGGGCTCGGCGGCCAGCGCGCGGGCGATGGCGACGCGCTGTCGCTCGCCGCCGGAGAGCCGGCTGGCCTGGTAGCGGAGCATCCGCGGTCCGAGCGCGACCTGGTCGAGGAGCTCGACCACGCGGTCGGTCGCCTCCTTGCCCTTGGCGATCCCGAAGAGCTCCATCGGCCGCTTGACGATCTGCTCGATCGTCAGCCGGGGGTTCAGGGAGAGGTAGGGGTTCTGGAAGATGTACTGGAGCCGCTTGCGGTCGATCGCGCTCCGCTTGCGCGCACCGTGGGCCAGCGGCTGGCCGTCGAAGGAGATGGTGCCCGTCCAGTCCTTGTGGAGCCCGCCCACCGAGCGGGAGATCGTGGTCTTGCCGCTGCCGGACTCACCGACCAGGGCGACCACCTCGGACTTCGCGAGGTCGAAGGTCACGTCGTGGACGACCTGCTTGCGCCCGTAGAACACGCTGAGCCCGTCGACGGACAGGATGACGTCGCGCGCGCGGTCGGGATCCGCGTCGGGGACGGTGCCGAGCGAGATGTCCCACCGCCCGATCTCGCCGGCGCGGATGCAGCGCACGTCGTGGTTCTCCGCGACCGGAGCCAGCGGCGGGACGTCGCTCCGGCAGGCGTCGACGGCGTAGGAGCACCGGTCGTTGAACCGGCAGCCGCCCGGCCGGGCTCCGGGCGCCGGCGTGCGGCCGGGGATCCCGGTGAGCGCCCGCGCCTGGCTCAGGTGTGGGATCGAGTCGAGCAGTGCCCTCGTGTAGGGGTGGGAGGGGTTGCTGAACATCGCGTCCTTGGGGCCGAGCTCCACGATCTGCCCGGCATACATCACCGCCACCCGGTCGGCGATGTTGGCCACGACGGCGAGGTCGTGGGTGACGTAGAGCGCGCTGACGCCGTGCGTACGGCACAGCTGGGCCATGGTCGAGAGCACCATCGCCTGGGTGGTGACGTCGAGCCCGGTGGTGGGCTCGTCGAGGACGAGCACCTTGGGCTTGGGCAGGAAGGCCATCGCGAGGGCGACCCGCTGGACCTGCCCCCCGGAGAGCTGGTGGGCGTAGCGGCTGAGGAACTCGTCGTCGTGGGGCAGCCCGACCTCCGCCAGCCCGTCGCGCGCCCCTTGGAGCCGCGACTCGCTCGTGCCGATACCGCGGAGCTGGAGCAGCTCGACGAGCTGCTTGCCGATCCGGATGCTGGGGTTGAGCGCCGAGGCAGGGTCCTGCGGCACGTAGGCGATCTCCTCGCCGCGGACCTGCCGCATCTCCTTCCAGTGCATGGAGAGGACGTCGCGCTCCTCCAGCAGCACCTTGCCCGACGAGATCACCGCGCCGGCCCGGGCGTAGCCGAGCAAGGAGGTGCCGACGGTGGTCTTGCCCGAGCCGGACTCCCCCACCAGCCCGATCACCTCACCGGGGCGGAGCACGAGGTCGATGTCGTCGACCACGTCGACGTCCTTGCCGGTGAGCATCACGCCGAGGTCCTCGACGACCAGCCCACCGACCTTGCCGCCCTCCCCGGGCGCCTGCGTGGCGGTCATCAGTTCTCCCCTCGCTGCGCGACCTGCGCAATGCCGTCGGCCATCAGGTTGGTGCCGATCGCGAAGATCGCGATGATGATCACCGGGGCGAGCACCGCCCACGGCTGGGTGGCGAGCGCGAGCCGGTTCTCCTGGATCATCTGGCCCCAGTTGGCCGCACCCGGGTTCGTCGAGAAGCCGAGGAAGCCGAGCGACCCCACCAGCCCGATCGAGTAGGTCAGCCGGAGGCCGCCCTCGGCAAGCAGCGGCGCGTTCATGTTGGGCAGCACCTCGGCCAGGATCACGCGACTGCGCTTCTCGCCGAGCGCCTCCGCCGCGATGACGAAGTCGCGCGAGACCAGCCCCAGCGCGACACCGCGCGCCAGCCGGGCCACGCGAGGAGCGTGGGAGACGCCGACGAGCACGATCAGGATCAGGGCCGACGGCTGCTCGATCGCCGTGAGGACGACCAGCGCCAGCAGGATCTGGGGGAACGAGAGCACCACGTCGTTCAGGCGCATGATGACCTCGTCCCACCAGCCGCCCGCGTAGGCGGCCACGATGCCGATCGCGATGCCGAGGACCATCCCGAGGAGGGTGCCGAACAAGGCGATGACGAGGATCTCCCGGCCGCCGTACATCACGCGGCTCAGCACGTCCTGGCCGAGGTAGTCGGTGCCGAGCGTCCCGTCCTTGCTGAAGGGCGGACCGGCGACCTCGTTCTCACCGAACGGCGCGACGTAGGGCGCGACGATGACGAACGCCACGAGCAGCAGCGTGATCGCGAGACCCACGCTGAACCGCTTCTGGCGCAGCGCCTTGCGGAAGGTCGAGGGCTCAGCGGGAGCCGGTGCGTCGGTGCTCATGACGAGATCGCCGTCCTCGCGCGCGGGGTCAACAGGATGGACAGGAGGTCGGCGACGAGGTTCACCACGACGTAGACGCCGGCGATGATCATGCTCAGCGCCTGGACGACAGGGACGTCGTGGTTGCGGACGGCGTCGACGAGCTGCAGGCCGATCCCGGGGTAGGAGAAGAGGGTCTCGACGACGACGACGCCGCCGGCGAGGAAGGCGAGCTGGAGCGCGACGACCTGGATGCCGGGGACGATGGCGTTGAGCAGGGCGTGCTTGCGCATCACGACGTTCTCCGGGATCCCCTTGAGCCGGGCCAGCTCGACGTAGTCGCTGTCGATGACCTCGAGCAGCGAGGCCCGCACGATCCGGGAGACGTAGGGCGCCACCCACAGCACCAGCGTCAGCGTCGGGAGCACCATCGCCTCGGGGTTGTCCCACGGGTGGCCCGTGGGCGAGCTGATGGTGACGGCCGGGAAGACCTTGAACACCGTCGTCGCCAGCAGCGCGATGAGGAGCACGCCGATGACGAACTCCGGGAGGCCGGCGATGGCCAGCAGGATCGTCTGGATCACCGTGTCGGGACGGCGCCGGCGGTAGTGGGCCGAGATCATCGCGACACCGAAGGCCAGCGGGATCATCACCAGCGCGGACAGCGCGACCAGCACCGCCGAGTTGGTGACGCTGCCGGAGATCAGCTCGCCGACCGGACGGGTGCTCGCCAGCGAGGTGCCGAGGTCGCCGGTCAGGAGCCCACCCGCCCAGTCGAGGTAGCGCGAGACCACCGACTGGTCCGAGCCCAGCAGCTCCTCGAGCTGCTGGACCCGGCCAGGGTTGGAGTTGTAGTCGCGACCGAGGATCGCCCGGATCGGGTCGCCCAGCGTCGCGGTGGCCAGGAACACCAGGACGGACACCAGCCACAACGTCAGGACCGCGAGGCCCAGCCGTCGCAGCAGCCACCACGCCCAGGCCGCGGCACCGTGCCGCCGCTGGGATGCGGCCACCTCCTCGAGCGGGTCGTGCAGGGCTGTGGAGACGTCACTCATGCCGAGACCGCCGCCGGCCCTACTGGACCGACACCTTGTCGAACTTGTAGGAGCCCAGTGGCAGGTAGGCGCTCGGCTCGAGGCCCTGCACGCCGGCGGCGTAGCCGTCGACCTGCTGGCGGAAGCCCCAGATGATCAGGCCGCCCTCGTTGTACTCGATCTCCTGGGCCTGGAACAGCAGGTCCTTGCGCTTGTCCTCGTCGAGCTCCTTGGCCGCTGCGTTGACGAGGTTGCGGTGGTCGGCGTTGTCCCAGTGGGTCTCGTTGTAGGTGCCTCCCTGGTCGGGCGGGAAGGTGCCGACGACGGCCTGGGGGATGTAGTTGCGGGTGTTCCAGAAGTCCTGGGCGAACGCGTAGGAGAGGTAGTCGTCGTCGTAGAAGGGCGTCTTCTTCGTCACCTTCACGTCGACGCCGGCCGCCTTGGCCTGCTCGGCGAACAGGTTGGCCGCTGCGGGCGCGACCGAGCCGATGTCGGCGCCGGTGAACAGCTCGACCTGGAGTCCCTCCTGGCCGGCCTGGGCCAGCAACGACTTGGCCTGGTCGATGTCCTGCTCCCGCTGGGGCAGCTCGCTGTTGTAGTTGACGTCGAGCGGCGCGTACATGTCGTTGCCGAGCGAGCCGTAGCCGCTGAGCGTCTGGTCGATCATCTGCTGGCGGTCGACGATCAGTCGCAGTGCCTGACGGACCCGTACGTCGCTGAACGGCGCGACGTCGACCCGCATGGTGAACGGCACCCAGGCACCGGTGTCGGAGACCAGCACCCCGCCGCCGGCGCCCTTGATCGTGTCGATCAGGTTGTAGGGCAGGTTGTCGACGGTCTGGATCTGGCCCGCCTGCAGGGCGTTGACCTTGGCGCTGTCGTCGGCGAAGTCCTGGATCTGGAGCTCGTCGACGAAGGCCGGGTCGCCCCAGTAGTCGGCGTACTTGGTGAACGTGCTGGTCTTGCCGGGGTCGAAGGACTCGTAGGCGAAGGCCCCGGTGCCGACCGGGTTGGCCGGGTCGAACTCGCCGCCGGGGATGATGCCGAGGGTGTACTCGGCCAGCAGCGAGTCGAGGATCGCGTAGGGCGTGTTGAGCACGAGCTCGAGCGTGGCGTCGTCGACCACCTTCGTCGACTGGAAGTCGATGATCTGCGAGAGCTGGCCGCCGGCCGAGAGCGGGGCCTTGGGGTTGGCGACCCGCTGGATGCTTTTCCAGGCGTCGTCGGCCGTCACCGTCTTGCCGTTGTGGAAGGTGACGCCCTGGCGCATCCGGATGGTCCAGGTCGTGGCGTCCTTGGAGCCCTCGATCGACTCAGCCAGCGCCGGCTCGAGCTCATAGGCGCTGTTCCAGAAGAACAGCGGCTCGAACAGGTTGCTGACCCGCGCGATGTCGGGGTTGGTGACCGGGGCGTGCGGGTCGAGCGTGTCCTTGCTCCCGCCGCCGGTGGCACCGTGGATCAGGATCCCTCCGGTCCCCTGGGCGCCGCCGCCCGTCCCCCCGCCGCCGCCGCCGTCGTCCCCACCGCAGGCGGCGAGGAGGCTGCTGCCGGCGATGGCCGCCGCGCTCACCCCGGTGTAGCGGAGGAGCTGGCGGCGGGAGATCTCTAGCTGACGACGTGAGTTCTGGTTCACGAGCGGGCTCCCTTGTTGCGCAATGCGCACGAGTGGTGTGAGATACGCAACATAAAGGAGCAGGAGGAGTCGGTCAACGGACCCGGCCGCATAGTCACCGGACTGTCACCATCCAGACAGCGTCCGAGCTCGACCCGGGTCCAGTCCGTCGAGCGCGCGGCGGCGCTCCTCCGCGCGGTCGCCGCAGCCGCCGACGACGAGACCACGGCCCCCGCCCTGGCGGAGACCGTGGGCCTGCACCGCACGACGACGTGGCGCATCCTCGCGACCCTGGAGCAGGAGCGCCTCGTACGGCGCGACGAGCGGACCGGCGCCTACCGCCTCGGCTTCGGCCTGATCGATCTCGCCGGCCAGGCGTCGGGCGCCGCCCTTGCCCGGTCCGCCGCCCCGGTGCTGCACCGTCTCGCCGAGGAGGTCGGGGAGACGGCTGCGCTGGCCGTGCTCCGCGAGGGCGCCCTGACCTACGTCGCGGAGTCGACCTCCGCCTCCGTCGTGGTGTCGGCCGGCCTCTCCGGCGTCCCGGTCCCGCTGCACGCGACGTCGACCGGCAAGGCGTTGCTCGCCTTCTCCGCCCGGGAGGACGTCCGCGCGCTGCTCGGGCCGGGGGACGGCGACCTGCCGCGCTACACCGGCGCCACCATCACCTCGCGCACGGCACTCATGGAGGAGCTGGTCGCGACCCGCGAGCGCGGCTACGCCGAGTGCCGTGGCGAGTTCGAGACCACCGCGTGGGGCGTCTCGGCGCCCGTCCTCGACGCGGGGGGACGTCCCGTCGCCATCGTCAGCATCTGGGGCCCGGGAGAACGCCTCACCGACGACCGGTTCCCCGCCCTGGGTGGGCTGGCGGTCGCCGCTGCCACCGAGATCACAGGAGAACGCCCGTGACCGTCGACCGATCCCGGCTCCCCCTCGACGTCGACACCACGTCGCGCCCGATCCGGCCGGTCGAGGCCGCACCCGGGTCGCCCAACGTCGTCGTCGTGCTCATCGACGACATGGGTTTCGGGGCCTCCTCCGCCTACGGCGGTCCGTGCGAGATGCCGACGGCCCAGCGGCTGTCCGACGAGGGGCTGCGCTACAGCCGGTTCCACGTGACGCCGCTGTGCTCGCCCACCCGGCAGGCGCTGATGACGGGGCGCAACCACCACTCGGTCGGCATGGGGGTGACCAGCGAGATGTCGACCCCGGAGCCGGGCTACCACGGCTACCGGCCGGCGAGCGCGGCGACGATCGCCCAGATCCTCAGCGGCAACGGCTACTGCACCGCCGCCATCGGCAAGTGGCACCAGACCCCGCCGGTGGAGGTCAGTCCGTCGGGCCCCTTCCCGCGGTGGCCCATGGGTGAGGGGTTCGACTACTTCTACGGCTTCATGGGCGCGGAGATGAATCACTGGTACCCGCAGCTCTACCAGGGCCGCTACGCCGTCGAGCCCGACACGCTGCCCGAGGACGGCTACCACCTCACCGAGGACCTGGTCGAGCACGCGATCTCCTGGATCGAGAACCAGCAGGCGATCACCCCCGACCGACCGTTCTTCACCTACGTCGCCCTCGGCGCGACCCACGCACCGTTCCACGTCGCGCCCGAGTGGCGGGAGAAGTACGCCGGGCGCTTCGACAAGGGCTGGGACGCCCAGCGCGAGGAGACTCTCGCCCGCCAGAAGGAGCTCGGCCTCGTGCCCGGCTCGACCGAGCTCGCGCCATGGGCCGACGGCGTCCCCCGCTGGGAGGAGCTCGACGAGACCGAGCGTCGCGTCGCGGCCCGGTTCATGGAGACCTACGCGGGCTTCGCGGAGCACGCCGACGTCCAGGTCGGCCGGCTCGTCGACGCCCTGCAGGACATGGGCGTGCTCGAGGACACCCTGGTCTTCTACCTGCTCGGTGACAACGGCGCCTCCGGCGAGGGTGGCCCGCGCGGCACCTTCCGCGAGCACCTCGTCGGCCACGGCATCCAGGACGACACCGCCGACATGGCCGCCCGGCTCGACACCCTCGGCGACCCCACGACCTACGGCATCTACCCCGCGGGGTGGGCGCTCGCCATGAACACGCCCTATCCGTGGACCAAGCAGGTCGCCCACCTCGGCGGGACCCGCGACGGCATGATCGTGCGCTGGGGCAACGGCATCACGGCCCGGGGCGAGGTCCGCCACCAGTGGCACCACGTCATCGACGTGCTGCCCACGATCCTCGAGGCGGCCGGCATCGAGGAGCCGGCGACCTACGGCGGCGTGACGCAGCAGCCGGTCGAGGGCACCAGCCTCCGTTACTCCTTCGACGACGCGGACGCCGTCGACCGCCACACGACGCAGTACTTCGAGATGATCGGCAACCGCGGGATCTACCACGAGGGCTGGACCGCGGTGACCCGTCACGGCGTCCCGTGGGAGATGGTCACCGCCCACCGCCGGCCCTTCGACGAGGACGTCTGGGAGCTCTACGACCACTCGCTCGACTGGAGCCAGGCCCGCGACCTCGCGGCCGAGCAGCCCGAGAAGCTGCGCGAGCTGCAGGAGCTCTTCCTGCGGGAGGCGGAGCGCTTCCACGTCCTCCCCCTCGACGACCGGGTCACCGAGCGCGAGAACCCCGAGGTCGCCGGCCGGCTCGACCTCCACCTCGGCCGCTCCAGCCTGTCCTTCGGCCCCCGGGTGGGGCGGCTCACGGAGGAGACGGCCCCCAACGTGAAGAACCGCTCCCACGTCATCACCGCGGACCTCGAGCTCGTGACCGGGACCAACGGGGTCGTCGTCGCCCAGGGCGGCCGGTTCGGTGGGTGGTCGCTCTACGTCGTGGGAGGCGTGCCCCACTACGCCTACAACCACGTGGGGCGCGACCTGACCGTGGTGCGCGGCGGCAAGCCGATGCTGCCGGGCCGCCACGACCTCGTGGTCCGCTTCGACTACGACGGGGGACCGCCCGGCAGCGGGGCGGACGTCGCGCTGCTCGTCGACGGCGCGACGGTCGGCTCGGGCCGGGTCCCGGCGACCACGGCCTACTACTTCTCCTTCGACGAGACCTTCAACATCGGGGTCGACCGCGGCACCCCGGTCGTCGACGACTACCTCCCGGTCCGCAACCACTACGAGGGCCTGATCCACCGGGTGCGCTTCGACCTCGGCGAGGTCGGCAGGCCCGCTGACGAGGAAGGGCGTGGCCGCCAGGTGATGGTCCACCAGTGACCACCGCGGTGGCTCACCAGGAGGTGGCCAGCGGCCGTCCTTCGTGGAACCCGGCCGCGGACTGGACGCCGATGACCGCGCGCTCGTGGAACGTCTCCAGGTCGCTCGCCCCCGCATAGGTGCACGCCGACCGGACGCCGGCGCAGATCTGGTCGATGAGGTCCTCCACGCCGGGCCGCGCGGGGTCGAGATACATCCGCGAGGACGAGATGCCCTCCTCGTAGAGACCCTTGCGGGCCCGGTCGTACGCCGACTCCGTGCTCGTGCGGGACGCGACGGCGCGCGCCGAGGCCATGCCGAAGGACACCTTGTAGGCACGGCCGTCGGCGTCGACCTGCAGGTCGCCGGGCGACTCGTGGGTGCCCGCGAACCAGGACCCGATCATCACCGAGCCGGCGCCCGCGGCGAGCGCGAGGGCGACGTCGCGCGGGTGGCGCACTCCCCCGTCGGCCCACACCGACTTCCCGAGCTCCCGGGCGGCAGCCGCACACTCGAGGACGGCGCTGAACTGGGGCCTGCCCACCCCCGTCATCATGCGGGTGGTGCACATCGCGCCGGGACCCACGCCCACCTTGACGATGTCGGCGCCCGCCTCGACCAGCGCCCGCGTCCCCTCGGCCGACACCACGTTGCCGGCTGCGACCGGGACCGGGAGGTCGAGTGCCCGGACGGCCTCCAGCGCGGCGACCATCCGGTCCTGGTGGCCGTGGGCGGTGTCGACGACGAGGCAGTCGATGCCGGCCTCGACCAGCTCGGCGGCGCGGGACGCAGCGTCCCTGCCGACGCCGATGGCGGCGGCGACGCGCAGCCGGCCGTGGGCGTCGACGGCGGGGTCGTAGAGCGTGGCACGCAGCGCGCCCGTCCGGGTCAGCACGCCGACCAGGTCGCCGTGACCGTCGACCGCCACCGCCAGCGGTGCTCGCGCGGCGTCGACCGCGTCGAAGACCTCCCGCGCTCCCGCGTCGGACGCCACGGTGACGGCGATCGGCGACATCACCTCGCCGACCTGGGCGAAGCGGTCGACCTCGACGCAGTCCCGCTCGGTCACCAGCCCGACCGGACGGCCGTCGGCGACGACGACCGCCGCCCGGTGGGCCCGCTTCGGGATCAGCGACAGCGCCTCGGCGACCGTCTGGTGGGGGCCGAGCTCGATCGGGGTGTCGAAGACCAGGTCGCGCTGCTTGACGTGGCGGACCACCTCGGCGACGACCGGGACCGGGATGTCCTGCGGGATGACCGTCAGCCCGCCGCGCCGCGCCACCGTCTCGGCCATCCGCTTGCCGGCGATCGCCGTCATGTTGGCCACCACCAACGGCAGCGTGGTCCCGGTGCCGTCGCTGGTGGCCAGCGAGACGTCGTAGCGGCTGGCGACGTCGGAGCGCCGCGGCACCATGAAGACGTCGTCGTAGGTCAGGTCGTGGTCGGGGCGGTCACCGTGGAGGAAGTGCACGGTGACCGACGCTACCGGGCGGTGAAGTCCTCCGGCGGGAGCTCCTTCTCGAGGTCGGCGCCGTAGTGCTCGACCTCCGGGTCGCGGTGGAGGCCGCCGCTCATGGCGTACTCCTCCTCCGGCGACAGGACCAGGCGGTGACGTCCGAAGACGGCGAAGGCGACCAGGGCGATGGCGTAGAGGACGGCGATCGCGATGATCGCGGCCCGGAAGTCCTCGTTGATGAAGAGCCCGATGAAGGTGACCGCGGCGATCGCGCCGGCCACCACGGCCCCGGCCACGCCGACCGGGCTCTTGTAGGGACGCTCCGCGTTGGGGAACTTCTGCCGCAGCAGCACGAAGGACACCATCTGGAGGATGTAGGCCAGCACGGCCCCCCAGACCGCGATGTTGAGGACGACGGCGTTGGCGGTGTCGGCAAGGCTGTCGCTGCGCTGGGCGATGAAGTCGACGACCAGCAGCACCACGAAGCCGAAGACCGCTCCGGCGATGAGCGCGGCGTAGGGCGTCTTGCGGGCGCCCGTGACCGACAACGCCTTCGGGTAGTAGCCGGCGCGGGACAGGGAGTACATGTTGCGGCCGTAGGCGAACATGATGCCCTGGAGGCTGGCGAGCAGGCCGATGAGCGCGAAGAGCGAGAGCGCGGCCGCCCAGCCCGCGGGGAGGAACGCACGGAAGCCGTCGAGCAGCGGTTCGCCCGAGTCGCCGAGCGCGTCCGAGCCCGTCACCGCGGGGTTGATGAAGAAGACCAGGGCCCCGCAGGCGACCAGCGTGAGCATCCCGACGATGCCTGCGCGCGGGATGTCGCGGGCGGGGTCGTGGGCCTCCTCGGCGGCGAGCGGGAGCTCCTCGATGCCGAGGAAGAACCACATCGCGAAGGGCAGCGCGTAGAGGACGCCCGTCCACCCGAACGGGAGGAACGTGCTGTTGCCGGCCTCGGGCTCGATGTCGTTGAGCTGGCCGAAGTCGACGGCCCCGTTGGCGAAGGCGAGCACGGCGAAGAGGACGAGGATGCCGATCGAGATGACGGCGACGGCGATCGCGAACTTGAAGGACAGCTCCGCCCCGGCGGAGTTCAGGCCGACGAAGGCGACGTAGAGGACCAGCCACCAGATCCACATGTTGTCACTGAGGTCGAGGCCGAACAGCTCGTCGGTCGCCGCGTTGGCGTAGCCCGCCGAGAAGAGCACGATCACGCCGGTGGTGAAGACGTACTCGATCGTCTCGGCGAGACCGGTGACGAAGCCGCCCCAGGGCCCCATCGAGGCGCGGGCGAAGGAGTAGGCCCCACCGGTGTGGGGCATCGCCGCGGACATCTCGCCGATCGAGAACAGCATCCCGAAGTACATGACGATGATGACGACGCTCGCGATCAGCAGCCCGCCCCAGCCGGCCGAGCCGATGCCGAAGTTCCAGCCCGAGAAGTCGCCGGAGATGACGGCGGCGACGCCGATGCCCCAGAGCCCCCAGAAGCCGGCCGAGCGTTGCAGCTGGCGCTTCTCGAAGTAGCCCTCCTCGGCGTGGGAGTAGGTGACCCCGCCCCCGGTCCGCTTCTGCTCTGCCACGACGGGCTCCTCTCGACGAGCCTCGGACTGATCCTGCTCGGAAGGTAGACCTGTGCGAGCGGACGTGTAAAGGTTCGTCCGGAGATTGAGGTATGACTCCAGACCATTGGCGGGCCCGTCCGGGACCGCTCCCGGACGACCCCCGGAGGAGGCCGCGATGACCGCCGTCCCGCCCTCCCCCACGGCCGGGCTGCGGACGGCCGTGCTCCGCCGGGCCCGCAGCCACCACGCCTTCGAGCACTGCGTGGAGCAGCTCGCCACCGCGATCCGGCTCGGGGTCTACCCCCGTGGGACGACGCTGCCTCCCGAGCGCGAGCTGGCTCAGCACCTCGGGGTGTCCCGCGCCACCCTGCGCGAGGCGATGGCCGCGCTCCGCCAGGCCGGACTGGTCGAGACCACCCGGGGCCGGGCCGGCGGCACCGTCGTGACGCTGCGGCCCTCCTCCCCCAGCGCCCGCGCTGCCGCGCGGATCACCGACGAGCACCGGCGCGAGTGGCTCGACGTCCTCGACTTCCGGCGCATCGTCGAACCCGGGTCCGCGGCCCTCGCCGCGTCACGCACCCTCGACGGCGAGGCGCGCGCGCTGCTCGAGCAGGCCCATGCCGAGGTCGCGGCGGCCGACCGGCCGGCCGCCCACCGCCAGGCCGACTCGCGGTTCCACCTCACCGTCGCGACGCTGACCGGGTCGCCGCGCGTGGTCGAGGCGGTCACCTCGGTCCAGGCCGCGCTCCACGAGATGCTGCTGGCGATCCCGGTGCTCGACGCCAACATCAAGCACTCCGACGACCAGCACGAGCGGCTGGTCGCCGCGGTGCTCGGCGGCCAGGCGGAGAAGGCACGGACCATCATGCAGGGACACTGCGACGACACCGCCGCGCTGCTGCGCGGGCTGGTGGGCTGACCGGACGACGAGGGGACGCGATGAGCAAGCGCAACGACCGACACCTGACGATGGCCGAGCTGGTCTCCCTGGTCGACTCCGGGGAGGTCGACACGGTCGTCGTCGCCTTCACCGACATGCAGGGTCGGCTCCAGGGCAAGCGCCTCCACGGCCGCTACTTCGTCGACCACGTCGTCGACCACGGCACCGAGGGCTGCAACTACCTGCTGGCCGTCGACGTCGACATGAACACCGTCGCGGGCTACGCGATCTCCTCGTGGGAGCGCGGCTACGGCGACATGGAGTTCGTCCTCGACGACCGGACGATCCGGCGGCTGACCCACCTCCCGGCCACGGCCATGGTCCAGTGCGACCTGGTCTGGCTCGACCACGCCCCCGTCGTGCAATCCCCACGCACGATCCTCCAGCGCCAGCTCGACCGCTGCGCCGAGCAGGGCTGGGCGGCGTACGCCGGGACCGAGCTGGAGTTCATCGCCTTCGACACGACCTACGAGGACGCCGCCGACTCCGGCTACCGCGACCTGGTGCCGGTCAACCAGTACAACGTCGACTACTCCATCCTCGGCACCAGCCGGGCCGAGTCGCTGCTCCGGCCGATCCGCAACACGATGTACGACGCCGGTCTCGACGTCGAGGGCGCCAAGGGGGAGTGCAACTTCGGCCAGCACGAGATCGGCTTCCTCTACGCCGACGCGCTCACCACCGCCGACAACCACAGCGTCTACAAGACCGTGGCCAAGGAGATCGCCTCCCAGCAGGGACGATCGATCACGTTCATGGCGAAGTACGACGCCCGCGAGGGCAGCTCGTGCCACATCCACCTGTCGCTGCGCGGCGAGGACGGCGACCTCGTCTTCTGGGACGACGAGGCGGGCGGCCGCACCGCGCTCTACGACCACTTCGTGGCCGGCGTGCTCGCCACCGCGGCCGACTTCACGCTGATGTACGCCCCCAACATCAACTCCTACAAGCGGTTCGCAGCCGGCTCCTTCGCGCCCACGGCGATCGCCTGGGGCAACGACAACCGCACCTGCGCCGTCCGCCTGGTCGGCCACGGCGCGGGCGCCCGGATGGAGAACCGGATCCCCGGGGCGGACGTCAACCCCTACCTCGCGCTCGCCGCGATGCTCGCCGGCGGCCTGCACGGCATCGAGCAGCAGCTGCCGCTCGAGGACGAGCTGGTCGGCAACGCCTACGACTCCGAGGCACCCCACGTCCCGCAGACGCTCCGCGCCGCCCGCGACCGCTTCCACGGCTCCGACCTGGCCCGGGCCGCGTTCGGCGACGAGGTGGTCGACCACTACACCAACATGGCCGACGTGGAGCTCGCCGCCTACGACGCGGCCGTGACCGACTGGGAGCTGAAGAGAGGCTTCGAAAGACTGTGAGCGACCGAGACGAGCGAGGCACGAGTGAGCGACCGAGCGAGCGAGCAGGCACTGTGACCACCGACGCGACCACGCTCATCAACCCGGCCACGGAGCAGCCGATCGGCGAGGTGCCGCTGGCCGACCTCCCGGTCACCGACGATGCCATCGCCGCGTCCCACGAGGCCTTCGCGTCGTGGCGCGCCGTCAGTCCGGGCGACCGGGCCGCGGTGCTGCGCCGGTTCGCCGCCGTCGTCGACGCCCACGTCGAGGAGCTCGCCGACCTCGAGGTCCGCAACGCGGGCCACACCCGGGGCAACGCCCGGTGGGAGGCCGGCAACGTCCGGGACTGCCTGAACTACTACTCCGGCGCTCCCGAGCGGCTCTTCGGCCGGCAGATCCCGGTCGCGGGCGGCACCGACGTCACCTTCCACGAGCCGCTGGGGGTCGTCGGCATCATCGTCCCCTGGAACTTCCCGATGCCGATCGCCGGCTGGGGCTTCGCCCCGGCGCTCGCGGCCGGCAACACGGTGGTCCTCAAGCCGGCGGAGCTCACCCCGCTCACCGCCATCCGGCTCGGCGAGCTCGCCCTCGAGGCCGGGCTGCCCGAGCACGTCCTGACGGTGCTGCCGGGCAAGGGCTCGGTCGTCGGCCAGCGGTTCGTCTCCCACGAGCTGGTGCGCAAGGTCTGCTTCACCGGCTCGACCGCGGTCGGCAAGCAGATCATGGCCGGCTGCGCCGACCAGGTGAAGCGGGTGACCCTCGAGCTCGGGGGCAAGAGCTCCAACGTCGTGTTCGCCGACGCCGACATCGCCGCTGCGGCCGCTGCGGCGCCGTACGCCGTGTTCGACAACGCGGGTCAGGACTGCTGCGCCCGCTCCCGGATCCTGGTCGAGCGGTCGGTCCACGCCGAGTTCCTCGACCGGCTCCACGACGCCGTGACCGGGCTGAAGGTCATCGATCCGGCTGACGACGCCTCGGAGATGGGCCCGATGGTCTCGGCCGCCCAGCGCGACGCGGTCCAGGGCTATCTCGACGAGGTCGAGGTCGCCTTCGCCGGCTCGCGCCCCGACGGCCCCGGCTGGTGGCTGGCACCCAGTGTCGTGGAGGTCGACGATCCCGCCACGCGGATCTGGCGCGAGGAGGTCTTCGGCCCGGTCGTCTCGGTCATGCCCTTCGACGACGAGGGTGACGCGGTCGCGCGCGCCAACGATACCGAGTACGGCCTCTCGGGCTCGATCTACACCAGCGACCTGTCACGCGGACTGCGCGTGGCCCGCGCGGTCGAGGGCGGCAACCTGAGCGTCAACAGTCACGCCTCGGTGCGCTACTGGACACCGTTCGGCGGCTACAAGCAGTCGGGCCTGGGCCGCGAGCTCGGCCCCGACGCCCCCCAGGCGTTCACCGAGGAGAAGAACGTCTTCATCGCCCACTGACCGGGGCACCGAGCAGCAGGAGGAACACAGGTGGCAGGACGCATCCAGGGCAAGGTCGCCGTCGTCACGGGCGGGTGCAGCGGCATCGGCCTCGCGACGGTGCAGCGCTTCGTCGAGGAGGGCGCGAAGGTCGTCATCGGCGACATCGACGAGCAGCGGGGCCACGAGCTGGTCGGCCAGCTCGGCGGCGAGGACCTCACCACGTTCGTGAAGGTCGACGTGACCTCCAAGGAGGAGGTCGACGCCCTCTTCCAGACGGCGAAGGACACCTACGGATCGGTCGACATCGCCTTCAACAACGCCGGCATCAGCCCTCCGGAGGACGACTCGATCCTCGACACCGACCTCGACGCCTGGCGCCGCGTGCAGGAGGTCAACCTCACCAGCGTCTACCTCTGCTGCAAGGCGGCGCTGCCCCACATGCTCGAGCAGGGGTCGGGCTCGATCATCAACACGGCCTCCTTCGTCGCGGTCATGGGCGCAGCGACCAGCCAGATCTCCTACTCGGCCTCCAAGGGCGGCGTCCTCACGATGACCCGTGAGCTCGGCGTCCAGTTCGCCCGGCAGGGCATCCGCGTCAACGCGCTGTGCCCGGGCCCGGTCAACACCCCGCTGCTGCAGGAGCTCTTCGCCAAGGACGCCGAGCGTGCCGCACGCCGTCTCGTCCACGTCCCGATGGGCCGGTTCGGCGAACCCGAGGAGATGGCGAACGCCGTGCTCTTCCTCGCCTCGGACGAGTCGTCCTTCATGACGGCGACCACCTTCCTCGTCGACGGCGGCATCTCCGCCGCCTACGTCACGCCGCTCTGAGCCCGGCCGTGACCACGCCCGTCATCGGCATCACGACCTACCGCGAGCAGGCGCGGTGGGGGGTCTGGGACGAGCGCGCCGACGTGCTCCACGCCGCCTACGCCGACATCGTGTCGGCGTGCGGCGGCGCGCCCGTCCTGCTGCCTCCGGCAGCCCCCGAGCACGCCGCCACGGTGCTCGGCCGCGTCGACGGGCTCGTGGTCGCGGGTGGCGCCGACGTCGACCCGGCGGCCTACGGCCAGCCGGCCCACCCGGCGGCGAGCGGCTGGCGGCCCGACCGTGACGCGTGGGAGCTGGCCCTGGTCGCCGCCGCCCGGGAGCAGGGCGTCCCGTTGCTGGGGGTGTGCCGGGGCATGCAGCTGCTGGCCGTCGCCGGGCACGGCAGCCTCCAGCAGCACCTGCCGGACGTCGTCGGCCACGACGAGCACTCCCCCGGCGGCCCCGACTTCGGCACCGTCTCCGTGTCGGTCGCACCGGGCTCACGGACGTCGGCCCTGGTGGGCGGCTCGCTCGACGTCACCTGTCACCACCACCAGTCGGTGGTGACGCACCCCGGCCTCGAGGCGGTCGCCTGGGCCGAGGACGGCACCGTCGAGGCGGTGGAGGCGCCCGGGGACTGGTTCTGCGTGGGTGTGCAGTGGCACCCCGAGACCACGGCCGACGTCGGCCTCGTCGCGGGCCTCGTGACGGCTGCGGCGGCCCACCGCGACGCCATGGTGTGATGTCGGCGTGATGATCCGCCCGGCCGAGCTGCAGGCCATCCGCTCCGGGAAGATCGACCTCGCGTTCCGGCGCTGGGACCGGCCCCGGGTCAAGGTCGGCACCCGGATGCGGACCGGCGTCGGCCTGGTGGAGGTCACCTCGGTCGAGCAGGTCGCGCTCTCGTCGCTGCGCGCCGACGACGCCCGACGGGCGGGTGCGACCAGCCTCGCCGCGCTCAGGGAGGCGCTCGCACACCGCACCGACCGGCCGGTCTTCCGGGTCGGGCTCGCCTTCGCCGGCGTCGACCCCCGCGAGCAGCTGCGCGAGACCGTCCCGTCCGCCGAGGAGATCGAGTCGATCCTGGCGTGGCTGGAGCGGCTCGACGCCGCGTCGGGCCACGGCCCCTGGACCCGGGCAACGCTCGAGATCATCGACCGCTCGCCCGGCGTCCGCGCCCCGGCGCTGGCGGCCGAGCTGGGCCGGGAGACGCTGCCCTGGAAGGCGGACGTCCGCAAGCTCAAGGAGAAGGGACTCACCGAGTCCCTCGCGATCGGCTACCGCCTCTCGCCGCGGGGCGAGGCCGTGCTCGACCACGGCGGTCCGGCCCGCGAGAGGGCACCGCGCCCCGAGGGGACCCCGCTCCCACGCTCGATCGGCGCGCCCGCGACGAGGGCGCTCCGCGGCCTCGGCGTGACGACCCTCGAGCAGGTGGCCGCCTGGTCCGCGTCCGACCTGCTGGCCCAGCACGGCGTAGGACCCGTGGCGATCACCCGGCTCCGCGAGGTCCTGGCCGAGCGTGGCGGGTCACTGGCGGACGAGGCTCACCAGCCGTAGACCCGGTCGACCTGCTTCCAGTAGGAGCGGGTACGCCGCCGGCTGGCCACCGGCCCCGCCGCCAGGGACTCCGGGAGCGCGACCTGGCACTCCTCGGCGCGGCAGTCCTTCATCTGCCGCCACACCTCCATCAGGTCGTCCCGTACGTCGCGGTAGGCCTCGGACCGCCACCGGTTGCGGTTCTCCACGGCGTCGTCGGCGAGGTCGTAGAGCTCACCGCCGGTGCGATAGCGCAGCATCGCGTAGCGCGCGGTGCGGATCCCGATCGCGGTCCGCACGTCGTCGAAGTCGCCGCCCTTCTTCCCACCCGTGTGCAGCGCCTCGTGGAGGACCGGCGTGGCCCACCCGCGGTCTCCCTCGAGCAGGGTCGAGACCCGGCTCGCGCCATCGGCGGCGTACGGCGCCTCGGCACCGGCGAGGTCGAGCAGCGTCGCCGTGAGGTCGACTGTGGTGATCGGGTCGTAGCGGCGTCGACCCTCCTCGCCATCGCCGCGCATCCCGGGCCCGGTCACCAGCATCGGCACCCGGAGCGACGGCTCGTGGCCCCAGATCTTGCCCTGGAGGATCCGGTGCTCGCCGAGCAGGTAGCCGTTGTCGGAGGTGAAGACGAACACGGTGCGCCGCCACTCCCCCGACTTCTTGAGCCCGTGCACCAGCCGCCTCACCTGCTGGTCCATGACCCAGATGCTCTCGGCCCGCTGGCGCGTGGCCTCACGCAAGGCGGCCCGCTCGCGCCGGGTGAACTCCGGGAACCGGCCGAGCCGTCCGGGCTTGTCGCTGACGTCGCGCTCGGCGGGCCCGCCCCCGCGCGGCAGGCCCGCGCCACGGCGTACGAAATCGTCGAACCGGCCCTTGACGTGGTCGGGCCGCGCGGGGGTCAGCATCTCCCGGCGCCGCCCGTCGCGGGAGCGGAGCCAGCCCGGGTCGTCGGGCTCCACCGGTCCACCGTGGTGGGGTGCGACGAAGTTGACGTACATGAAGAAGGGATCGGTGTGGCCGGCGAACCTGCGTGCCATCCCGACCGCGAAGTCGCCGATGACACCGGTCTGGTAGCGACCGCGGTAGCGGTTGTCGACGCGCCCGTTCACGTTGTAGGGCGTGTCGAAGTAGTAGTACGTGCCGCCGTGGATGCCCGGCACGTCCGGATCCTCGAAGGCCGCTCGCCAGTCGGTCCACCCGCGCGGGACGTAGCGGTAGGACGGCCTGCCCGAGACCTTCGACTCGTCGGGGCCGTAGCCGTTGAGGTACTTGCCGACGAACCCGGTGCGGTAGCCCGCGCGTCGCAGCGAGGTCGCGAGGGTCCGGGAGTCGTCGAAGCTCTGGTAGCCCCACGGCTTCTCGTGCGACCACACGTGGTGGCGATGCGCGTGGACGCCGGTGAGGAACGACGCCCGCGCGGGACAGCACAACGGGTAGGGCGCGAAGGAGTTCTCGAAGGTGATGCCCCGGCGCTGGACCAGCCGGCGCAGGCGCGGGGCGAACCGGAGGTCGTCGACGCGCATGTCGTCGGCCATCACGACGACGATGTTCGGCGGGCGAGGCGCCGCCCGTTCCGCCGACGCGGTGGGAGCCTCCGGCAGGGCCGGTGCCGCCGTCGCTCCGCCGGACACCAGGGCCACCACCACGGTCAGGATCGCCAGTCGCATGCCCATGGGACGTGGCTATCACCACGGGAAGTTGCGGTGGACGCCGAATCGCCGGTCGTCACGCGGGAAGCCGGGCGAGCCGCAGCACCGCGGACAGCCCTTCCGGGCTCCCCGGCCAGTGCCTCTCGAGCGCGCCGGGCCCGGCGGACCGGGCGACTGAGCGCAGCACGAGCGCCACGGCGACCGCGTCGTCGGCGTAGCCGAGCACCGGCACGAAGTCCGGCACCAGGTCGACCGGCAGCGCGAGGTAGGCCAGCAGCAGCCAGAGCCGCACGCGTACGCCGCGCGACAGGGTCGGGTCGGCCGCGAGCCGCCGCAGCAGCCGCACCAGGTCGGGCAGCAGCCGCAACGCGTCGCGCAGGGTGACGTCGTCGGGCCGCGACCACCACAACGCGGCCACGAGCAGCAGCCACACCACCAGCACACCGCCGAGCGCGGCAGCGACGAGGGACCAGTCCACGGGTCCAGTGTCGACGGTAGGTTCGGACCATGGCAGCACCCCTCCGTGTCGGGTTCGTCACCGGCGCCACCCCGGACAAGTGGGCGCGCGCGTGGCGCGAGCGCCGACGCGAGCCGCTCGAGCTGGTGCCGGTCGTCGAGGAGGACCAGGAGCCGCTGCTGCGCGACGGCTCGCTCGACCTCTGCCTGGTCCGGCTGCCCGTCGGTCGCGACGGGCTCCACGTCGTGCGGCTCTACGACGAGGTGCCGGTCGTGGTCGTGCCGAAGGACCACTTCGTCACGGCCGCGCCGGAGGTCTCCCTCGACGACCTCGCCGACGAGCAGCTCGTGCGGCCGCACGCATCGGGCTGGACGCCCCGGGTCGACCAGCTCGAGTGGCCGGCGATGTCCGAGCGCGAAGCCGTCGAGGTCGTCGCCTCGGGCTCCGGGGTCGCACTCGTGCCGATGTCGGTGGCCCGGCTCTACCATCGCAAGGACGTCGCGACCCGGCCCGTGACCGACCTCGAGCCGTCGACGGTCGCGCTGGCCTGGCTGGTCGAGCGCGATGCCGAGGACACCCAGGCCTTCGTCGGCGTGGTGAAGGGCCGGACGGCCAACAGCTCGCGCTGACGCGATGGCTCAGGTCGCGGAGACGCCGATCTCGCCGGTACGGAAGGCCTCCACGAAGTGGGCGTGGTCCTCGCGGACCCGGTCGGCGTAGGCCAGTCCCCAGTCGGTCAGCCAGGTCGTGAACTCCTTGCGACGCCGCTCCACCGAGTCGGCGATCGCGTCCTCGACCTGGAAGTCGACGAGGTCCTGGTCGCTGTCCTCGTCGGAGGCGCAGTGGATCTTCGCCGTCGCCCGACCGAGCAGATCGACCACCGAGGCGATGTCGTCGGGCTCGGTCAGGTCGGACCAGTCCAGGTCGACCTCGTAGGGCGACACCTCGCTGACGACGAAGCCGACGCCGTCGAGGGTGGTGTAGCCGAGCAGCGGGTCGGTGTGCACCTGCAGGGCACGCTGGCTGACCACCGTCCGCTGGCCCTCGTGCTCGAAGTACTGCTCGACCTCCTCGCTGTCGACGAAGCGGCTCACGGCCGGGACGTTCGCCTGCTTCATCGACAGCACCACGTCGTTGTCCAGCGCCTGGCTGTAGCCCTCGACCAGCAGGCTGTAGGCCGGGAGGCCGGCGCTGCCGATGCCGAAGCCGGACTTCCCGACGACGTCGTGCAGGTCGTAGAAGAGCTCGCGGTCGAAGCGCTTGTCCTCCGGGATCGTCGACAGGTAGCGCTCGAACGCCTTGACCACCTTCGCCCGCTCGGCCTTCGGCAGCTCACGCACGGTGCCGTCCGAGGTGAAGCGACGACCGTCGTCGGTCATCTCGGTCATCCCGTCGAGCAGGTCGGCGCGCCGGTTGGAACGCGCGGAGCGCAGCGCGTCGAGGATCGGCCCACCAGTGTTGTCGAGGTGGAGCGCGAAGTCGTCGTCGTCCTCGCTCTTGCGGTAGGCGTCGACCTGGGACAGGTAGGCGCGCACATAGCGACCCACGAGGCGTCGTACGTCGTCCTCGGGCAAGGCCTTCTGCCAGCCGACCAGGGCAAGGGACGCGGCGAACCGCTGCAGGTCCCACGTGAAGTGGCCGAGGTAGGCCTCGTCGAAGTCGTTGATGTCGAAGACCAGGCGACCGTCGGAGTTGAGGTAGGTGCCGAAGTTCTCGACATGGAGATCGCCGTGGATCCAGATCCGCCCGGACCGCTCGTCGGCGTACGGGTCCTCCTCGTCGGTCACGTCGGCGTAGAAGAGGCAGGCGGTGCCGCGGTAGAACGAGTGGGGGTCGCTCGCCATCTTGCGGTACTTGCCACGGAACGCCGCAGGGTCCGCCTTCATGAGCGGCGCGAACGCGTCGTCGAGGACGTCGATGATCTGCTGCCGGCGGTCGTCGAGGATGGCCATCCGGTCATCCTGCCCGACCGCTGTTGAGCCCGACTACTCAGCCTGAGTCAGGTAGTCGCGCGGGTACGCCGACCGCCGGGCCGGATCGATGCTTCTCCGCATGGACACTCCGAGCTCCTCCAAGAACACCAACGCCTTCTTCCTGCAGGCCGGCATCTCGTTCGCCGTCGCCCTGCTCACCATGGTCTTCTCGGTCTTCTACCTGCCGGTCGACGTCTGGATCCGCGCCTTCCTCGGCCTGGGCATCATGTACCTGACGACCTCGGCCTTCACCCTCGCCAAGTGCGTGCGCGACGCCCAGGAGAACCAGTCGGTCTACGCACGCCTCGACCAGGCGCGGGTCGAGAAGATCCTCTCCGAGCACGACCCCTTCAAGGCCGTGTCCTGACGGCGTGGCAGCACGAGGGCCCCGCACCGGTCCGTGCGGGGCCCTCGAACAGCGTGGTGACTACTTCAGCTCGGCACTGGTGAGTCCGAGCAGCCGGCGCGCGACGATCAGCTGCTGGATCTGCTGGGTGCCCTCGAAGATGTCCAGGATCTTGGAGTCGCGCGACCACTTCTCCAGCAGCTCGGTCTCGGAATAGCCGACCGACGACGCGAGCTCGACGCACCCGAGCGTGATGTCGGAACCGACGCGACCCGCCTTGGCCTTCGCCATCGACGCCTCGAGGCTGTTGGGCTGCCGGTTGTCGGCCAGCCAGGCGGCCTGGAGCGTCAGCAGCCGGGCGCCCTCCCAGTCGGCCTCCATCTGGAGCAGCCGCGCGGCCGCCGCGTGCTGGACCTGGCCCGGCCGGTCGTGGTCGACCTCGACCCCGGCCTCCGCGAGGAGGTCGCGGGTCAGGTCGAGCGAGGCACGCGCCACCCCGATCGCCATGGCGGCCACCAGTGGGCGGGTGTTGTCGAAGGTGGCCATCGCGCCCGCGAAGCCCTGCTTGACGTCGACCTCGGGCGACCCCAGCAGGTTCTCCTTCGGCACCCGGCAGTCGGTGAAGGTGATCGCCGCCGTGTCGGAGGCGCGGATGCCGAGCTTGTGCTCGAGCCGCTCGACCTTCATGCCGGGCGTGCCCTTCTCGACCACGAAGGACTTGATCGCGGCGCGACCGAGCGACCGGTCGAGGGTCGCCCAGACCACGACCGAGTCGGCGCGCTCACCGGAGGTGACGTAGATCTTCTCGCCGTTGATGACGTAGTGGTCCCCGTCGAGGACGGCGGTGGTGCGGATGTTGGCCGAGTCCGACCCCACCTCGGGCTCGGTGATCGCCATGGCCGCCCAGGTGTCCCTGAAGCGCTCCAGCTGCTCGTCGTCGGCGACGGAGGCGATCGCGGAGTTGCCGAGGCCCTGCCGCGGCATCGACAGCAGCAGCCCGACGTCACCCCAGCACATCTCGGCGATGGACAGCACGGACGCGAGGTTCGTGCCGTTCCGGACCCCGGCCTGCTCGGCGGGCTTCGCGTCACGGCGTACGCCGGAGGCGCCTGCGCCCTCGCCGGCGCCGGACTCCGACAGCCCGTCGATCATCGCCGCGAGCATGTCGAGCTCCTTGGGATACTCGTGCTCGGCGCGGTCGTACTTGCGGGAGACGGGGCGCAGCATGTTCATCGCGACCTGGTGTGCCTGGTCGCGCAGCCTCCGCAGCCGCTTCGGGTCGTCGAGGTGGATGGCCATCAGACCAGCACCGTCCCTTCCATGACAGCGATGGCCCGGAGGTCGCGGTACCACCGCTCCACCGGGTGCTCCTTCACGTAGCCGTGGCCGCCGAGCAGCTGGACCCCGTCGAGGCCGATCTGCATGCCCTTGTCGGCGCACAGCGTGCGGGCGAGGGCGACCTCGCGGGAGAAGTCCTTGCCCGCGGCGGCCCGGGAGGCCGCCTTGTAGGTGACCAGCCGCATCGCCTGCAGCTCGATCGCGATGTTGGCGACCATGAAGGCGACCGACTGGCGGTGGGCGACGGGCTCGCCGAACGCCTCGCGCTCCTTCACGTAGGGCGTGACGTAGTCGAGCACCGCCTGGGCCGTGCCGACCGCGAGGGCGCACCAGGCGAGCCGCGAGAGGCGCACGCACTCGGCGTAGGTCGAGCCGTCGGTCGCCCCGAGCACGGCGTCGGCGGGCACCCGGACCCCGTCGAGCCGGAGCCGTGTGAGGGACGCGGCTCGCACACCCATTGCCGGGTCGCCCTCGACGGTGAGCCCCTCGGCCCCGGCCTCGACGAGCACCAGCACCGGAGACCCGTCGAGCTGTGCACCGACGACGAAGAGCTCCGCGTCGACGCCACGCGCGACCAGCGACTTCTCGCCGTCGAGCACCAGGTCGGGGCCGTCGCGGAGGGCGGTCGTGGCCGGCTCGAGCACGTCGAAGAGCACCCGGGGCTCGGTCAGGGCGAGGGCGGCCGCGGGGACGTCGTCCCCGGTGAAGGCCGGGAGGTAGGTCTGCTGCTGCTGCTCGGACCCCCAGAGAGAGAGCGCGGTCGCGACGGCGCCGGGAGCGAGCGTGGCGACGGCCAGGCCCATGTCGCCCTTCGCGAGCGCCTCGGCGACGAGGGTTCCGGCCATCGCCGAACGCTCCTCGGAGATCCCGCCCAGCGACTCGGGGACGCCGAGGATCGGCAGCCCGATCTCGAGGCTCGCCTTGAGCACGTCGTCCCCGGCGGTGCAGGCGGTGTCGGCGTCGGCCGCCGCGGGACGCACCACCTCCTCGGCGAACTCCGCCACGACGTCGACCAGCATCTGCTCGTCCTCGGTCGGGGTGAGGTCGAAGACCCCCGCCGGGCTCGCGCTCGGCACCCGGACGCCCGACGTCCGTGAGGAGCCGACCCGCTGGAAGGTGCGGCCCGCGGTCGTCGCGGCCCGGAAGCCGCTGCGGGTGACGGTCAGGACCGTCTGCTCGGCCTGCTTGCGCAACCCGATCCGGTCCAGCAGGTCGCTCTGGGCCACGCGGCTGAGCGCGGCGACGGCCAACCCGATCGGGTCGCGCGTCTCCCCGCTGGCGAGGCCGTGCTTCCCGCCCGGTCTGAAGTTCCTGGTGAGGGCCATGCCAGATAATGTAACTCCGAGTTACACCACGCGCCACGGTCCGGTCCGTGTCCCCGGTCACAGGACCCGCGGCGCCGGCGGGCACGCGGCGCACCTAGGCTGCACGCCATGCGCGACCTGCCCGACGAGTCCGTCCACGCCCCGCACGGGCCGCTCCCGGACGGGGGCACGGTGCGGCCGATCACCCGCTGGGGTACGCCGGTCATGCACCGCGCCCAGCGGCCGGTGACGGCGTACGACGACGCGCTGCGCACCCTGGTCGCCGACATGGTCGCCACGATGTATGCCGCCGACGGGGTCGGCCTGGCCGCCTGCCAGATCGGCGAGGACGTCGCCGTGTTCGTCTTCGACTGTCCGGACGAGAGCGGCCAGCGCACGGTCGGCGTCGTCTGCAACCCGCAGCTCACCGTGCCGGAGGGCCCGGACCGTCAGCTCGACGTCGGCGACGAGGGTTGCCTCTCGTTCCCCGGCGCCTTCGTGGAGTGCGGTCGCCCCGACCAGGCGTCGGTGACCGGTACCGGCCTCGACGGCGAGCCGGTCGAGTTCAGCGGCGACGGCCTGCTCGCCCGCTGCCTGCAGCACGAGACCGACCACACCCGCGGGACGGTGTTCGGCGACCGGCTGCCGACCAAGCTGCGCAAGAAGCTCCAGAAGGCCCACGACAAGGCCGTCGAGGACTACCCCGAGGGCTGGCCCGCCTGAGACGGGTCGCGGGTCACTCCGGCGGCGGCGCCGGCTGCGTCTGCGGGTCTTCCTGCGGCTCGGGGGTGGTGATCGGCTGCGGGTCGCCGCTCGGCACGACGTCGGGATCCGGTTCCTGGGGTGTGGTCGTCATCCCCCGACGCTAGGTCGACGGGCTCGACCGCCGCCACGCTCAGAGGGGTGGAAAGGCGGTCCCCCCGCGCGAGGCGAGTGACTCCGCGACGATCCGCAGGTGCTCGGCCTGAAGGTCGTCGGGGAGCG
Organism: Nocardioides aestuarii; assembly: GCF_039527245.1. Classification (NCBI taxonomy): domain Bacteria; kingdom Bacillati; phylum Actinomycetota; class Actinomycetes; order Propionibacteriales; family Nocardioidaceae; genus Nocardioides; species Nocardioides aestuarii. Next base: position 384,241 of record NZ_BAAAJT010000003.1, on the reverse strand, counting down.
GGGGCAGCACGTCGTCCCAGAACGCGAGCATCGCGCCGCGCCCCTGCATCATCCCGGCAGGGCGTGCCAGCGCCCACAGGTGGAAGTGCTCCGACCCGTCGCCCCAGCGCGCGAAGTGGCAGCGCGCCACTCCGGGGATCGACTTCACCGCCGCGCTCACCCGCTGCATGAGCGGGCCCAAGCCGGCGAGCAGCTCGACGGGCGCGTCCTCGAGACGCACGTGCTCGCGCGGGGCGATGCCGCCCACGTAGGGGATGCCCATGCGGGTGAACCCCGCCCGCACCTGCCAGTCGTCGTCCTGCCAGATGGTGTGGTCGGACGGGCGGCAGTGGCCGCACGCGGCCCGGTCCTCCTCCCCCGCCCGCGGTTCCTCCGGCACGAGCATCGGCGCCAGCTCGCGCAGCGTCACCGCCTCGAAGCTCGACATCGGGTCGTCGACGAGCGGACGGGCGTCGACGACCTGACCGACGGGGAGCAGGCGGTGGTAGGGCGAGTCGGCGGGTTCACGGGTCACGTCGCGACCCTAGCGGCGACCTACTCGGTGGGGTCCTCGCAGAGGAACGGCGCGCGGTCGCCACCCTGGTGGTACTCGTAGTCCTGGCCGTCGACCGTCATCGTGATGCGCTGCCCCTCGACCGTCGCCTGGGTGTACATGTCACCGTCAGAGGCACAGCCGAGGCTGCCGTCGTTCCAGGTGACCTCCTCGACCGCGACCGACTCGACGGCCGCGAGGTCGACGTCGAGCTCGGCCACCAGGTCGTCGACGGCCGGTCGCGCGTCCGCAGGCACGTCCGACGCCGACGCTCCGGGGTCCTCGGCCCGCTCCTGACCGCCGCACGCGGTGAGGGTGGCGACGAGGATCGTCGTGGTCACGAGGTTCTTCACTGGGGCTCTCCTCCCGATAGGTGGGCCTGGCAGGGGTGGGACGTGGGGGCGCCGGGGTGGGTTCCTAGCGGCGCGAGGCGACGTAGCAGGCCACCGCGGTGGCGGCCGCGACGTTGAGCGAGTCGACCCCGGCCGCCATGGGGATCACCGCGCGCCGATCGGCGGACTGCTCCCAACGACTCGACAGCCCGTGCCCCTCCGAGCCGAGGACGAGCGCGACGCGGTCGAGGCCGGCGACCGCCTCCTCGACCGGCCTGGCGTCGTCGGCCAGGGTCAGGGCCACGGTGGTGAACCCCCGGGACGACAGGTCCGGCAGCGCGTCGTACCAGTCGGGGAGCCGCGTCCACGGGACGCTGAACACCGTGCCCATCGCGACCTTGACCGCGCGGCGGTAGAGCGGGTCGGCACACCGGGGCGCGAGCAGCACGGCGTCGAAGCCGAGGGCCGCCCCGCAGCGGAAGATCGCGCCGACGTTGGTGTGGTCGACCACGTCCTCGAGCACGAGGACCGACCGGGCCCTGTCGAGCACCTCGTCGACCCCGGGCAGCGGCCGTCGGTGGAGCGAGGCCAGGGCGCCGCGGTGGACGTGGAAGCCGGTCACCTGCTCGATGAGCGCCTCCGGGAGCACGAAGCACGGTGCCGCCGAGCGATCGAGCAGGTCGGCCAGCCCGTCGAGCCACCGGGGCGCCATGAGGAACGAGCGAGCGGTGAAGCCGGCCTCGAGAGCCCGGCGGACGACCTTCTCACCCTCGGCGAGGAAGAGTCCCTCCTCGCCCTCGAGGCTCTTGCGCAGCTCGACGTCACGCAGGTCGCGGTAGTCGCGCAGCCGCGGGTCGGCCGGGTCGTCGAGCTCGAGCAGGGTGGCCATCAGCCGTCCGCCGCCGGGTGGGCGACGGCCACGACCTCGCCGACGACGATGATCGCCGGCGGTCGTACGTCGTGCTCGACGAGCCGGTCCGCCAGCGTCCCCAGGGTCGCCAGCACGGTCCGCTCGGTGGGCATGGTCCCGTCGCAGACCACGGCGACCGGCGTCGCCGCCCCCCGGCCGTGGGCCACGAGCTCGGCCGCGATGGCCGGCGCGTTCTCGACCGCCATCATCAGCACGAGAGTCCCCCCGACGCGGGCTGCCGCACCCCAGTCCACGAGAGACTGGGGGTGGCCCGGCGGCAGGTGGCCGCTGACGACCGTGAACGAGTGGGCGACCCCCCGGTGGGTCACCGGGATGCCGGCGACGCCGGGGACGGCGAGCGGGCTCGAGACGCCCGGCACCACCGTGACGGGCACCCCCGCCTCGCGGCACGCGAGCACCTCCTCGTAGCCCCGGCCGAACACGAAGGAGTCGCCGCCCTTGAACCGCACGACCCGCTTGCCGGCGAGGGCCCGGTCGACGACCACCCTGTTGATCTCCTCCTGGAGCGCCGACCGCCCTCGCGGGAGCTTCGCGACGTCGATCAGCTCGACGTCGCTGCCGAGCTCGTCGAGGAGCTCGCGGGGGGCCAGCCGGTCGGCCACCACGACGTCCGCGGACGCCAGCGCGTGGCGGGCGGCCACCGTGACCAGCTCCGGATCGCCCGGTCCCCCGCCGACGAGGACGACGCCGGGCGAGCGGTCGAGCGCGCCCGCGGTCGAGAGTCGCCCGTCCGCGAGTGCCTCGAGGATGTCGTCACGCAGCGCCGCGGACTGGCGCGGCTCCCGGTTGCCGAGGACCGCCACGGTCATCCGGCCGTGACGTCCGGACGCCGCCGTCCAGGCGCTCGCCTCGCTGGCGTCGTCGGCGCGTACGCAGAACGTACGCCGCGCCTCGGCCCCGGCCAGGACGGCGGCGTTGACCTCGGGGTCGTCGGTGGCGGCGACGACGTACCACGCGTCCTCGAGGTCCCCGTCGTCGAAGCGTCGCTGCACGAGGGTGACCTCGCCGGCCATGCCCTCCAGCGCCGGGGTCATGACGGGCGAGACCACGACGACGTCGGCTCCCGACGCCACCAGTGCGGGCACCCGTCGCTGGGCCACGTGGCCCCCGCCGACCACGACGACGCGACGACCGGCCAGCCGGAGGCCGACGGGATAGGGAGGGTGGTCGCTGCTCATCGCAGCCATTCTCCCCGAGGTGGTCGCTGGGTAGTGTCGAGGGCATGAGTGTGGACACGACGATCGAACGCCCGGTCTCTCCGAACCCCTACGACCTCCTGCCGCCGCGCCCCTCCTTCGAGGTCACGAGCGACGACGTCATCGACGGCCAGCCGCTGAAGGACGACCAGGTGGCCGACGCGGGCAACACCTCCCCCCAGCTCTCGTGGTCCGGGGCCCCCGAAGGCACGAAGTCCTTCGTGGTCACCTGCTTCGACCCCGACGCACCCACGCCGAGCGGGTTCTGGCACTGGGCGCTGGTCGACCTGCCGGCCGACGTGACCTCCCTCGACGCCGGCGCAGGAGCTCCGGGCGCCGGCCTCCCCGGCAGCGCCTTCATGCTGCGCAACGACGGCGGCCAGGCCGGCTTCATGGGCGCCGCACCGCCGCCGAACGACCAGCCCCACCGCTACTACTTCGTCGTCCACGCGGTGGGCGAGGAGACGCTCGGCATCGACGCCGACGCCTCCAACGCCGTGATGAGCTTCAACCTCGCGTTCAAGACGCTGGGACGGGCGATCGTGCACGGCACCTACCAGCACTGAGGTCGCACCAGGCCGGTCGTCCTGTCGCGGGACGGCCGGCCACACCCACCGGGAGTGCTCCGTCACACCGTCGTCAGGCGACCGGCACGGCCGTGACGACCACGTTGCTGAGGTACTCCGTGCCGTTCCAGTCCTCGCAGGTGATGAGGACGAGCCGGCCGGGGACCGACTGGTCGAAGACCTCCTGGGCGCGCTCGGCCAGCTCGCCCTTCCCGAGCACCGCCACGCGACGGACCGAGTAGCCGATCCGGCCGGAGTCCGTGGTCATCCAGACGCGGTCGCCACGGCCGAGCTGCTCGAGGTCGTCCATCGCCCCGCCCCCGGTGTGGACGGTGTGGCCGGTCACCAGGGCCGAGCCCCGCGCGGCTCCCGGGCGCGCGCCGTCTGCCCACCACCCCAGCACCTGGGGGTCGGCGGGAGGCGTCAGGACGCCTCCCGGGGCGCCGATCGGGACGACGGGGGCGTTGACGGAGAGGGCCGGGACCACCAGACGCTCAGGCGCGCCGGGCTCGGTGTCGACCCGGTGCTCCCGCGGGAGGTCCGGAGCGGCGACCACGTCCTGCCGGGTCGGCGTCGTCTGGTCGGCAGAGGGCTCGACCGCGGTCGCGGTACCGGCGTTCGGGGCACTCTCCCGTTGGGCGAGGAACGCGACGCCGCCGATGACGACGAGGGTGAGGCCGGCGGCGAGCAGGAGCCAGGTGACCCACCCGACACCCCGTCGTACGCCGTCGACCGCCATGCGCACCAGTATCGGACATGACCGAAATCCACGGGTCGGGGATCGGAGTACTACAGCCGAAATGGTCCGTTGTGACTATTGCTGCGACCCGGGCTCTGTTACCAAACTGTGGATGTCGCTCTCGGACGTTACGAAAGCAACACCGGCCCGGTCCCCCACCGGGTCCCGGAAACGCGGTGGCCGATCCCCCCTCGACCACCACACCCCGGCCGCCCACCCAGCGGTCGTAGCCCACAGGCCGTCCCCCCGGTGGCCACGCCCCCCACGGAGCCCCCCATGCGTCACCTCCTCCGCCTCTTCTCGGCGACAGTCCTCTCGATCGCGATCGTCGCGGGCTCGACCGCTCTGTTCGCGGCACCGGCCACGGCGAAGACGTGGCTGGCCCCCAGTGCCGACCCCGACGTCGACCCCCTGCAGAACCTCGACGAGTTCGAGAACCGGATCCTGGTGAAGATCAACCATGTCCGCGCTCGCCACGACCTCAAGCGCGTGCGGCTCTTCGAGTCGTGCGTCGACGGCAAGTCGGAGAGCTGGGCCCAGCGGATCAAGCGGACCGGCTCGTTCGTGCACCGCGACCAGATGAAGGTCATCAACAGCTGCGACCTCTCGTGGACCGGCGAGACCCTCGTCCGCGGCATCGGCCTGACGCCGAAGGTCGCGGTCCGGGCCTGGCTCAACTCCCCCAGCCACCGCGCGGTCATCATGAAGCCCCGTGCTCGGTGGGCCGGCGTCGGCGTCCGCGTCGACAGCCAGGGCCGCACCATCGGCGTCCTGAACTTCGGCGACGCCTCCTGAACAGCGACGTGCAGGAGGGCCACCGTGGTGCACCACGGGTCACCCTCTGGGGCAAGCCGGTGGTGGGCTGCCAGCTTGCCCCCGCACGTCGTCTGATGACCTGAGGGTCGATGCCTCCGGGCAGCAGCGCGGCGCATCGGTGCCAGTGGGTGCCACCGATGTGCCGCGTTGCTGTGTCCCGACGGCGTGTCGTGGGAGCGATGGTTCGGACGACGCCGTCACCACCGCTCCCACGGGCGAGCCGGATGAGGGTCCGGCCCGCCGCGGCGCGTTACCGGTCGTGGGCTACCGGCGCGCCGCCGTTCCGAAGCTACCCACCCACCGGCCGAAGCAGGTCAGCCCCAGGAGGAGCAGGCCCGCTGCTGCCGCGTAGAGCAGGCCGGCCGCGCCGGAGCCGCCGACCGCGTCGGCTCCGGGAAGTCCGGCATCGACCGCCGAGGGCACGGTGGCCTGCTGGCCCTTGACCTCCACAGTCGGCTGCTCCTGGTCGGGCTTGGTCTCCTGCTCACCCTTCACGCAGGCGTCGGTGTTCGTCTCGACGACCGGACCGAAGTTGTAAGTCGTGTCCTGGGTCCCCGAGAACACCGTGTCGGGAACGGTGATCTCGACGACGAGGTCACCGTCCTCCTCGAGCGTCCAGGTGAGCTCGTCGGTGTCGGCCGGGACGATCCACCGGGCGTTCCCGGAGTCGCACGGGTCCTTCACCCCCGGAGCGGCCGGGATCTCGAGCTGCTGACCTGCGACCTCGCACTCCTCGATGTTGGTCTCGGGCGCCTGGCCGAAGTTGTGGGTCGTCTCGCCGGTCTCCGCGAAGACCGTGTCCTCGGTCAGGATCGACACCTGGAGGGTGCCGTCCTCGAGCAGCTCCCAGCCGAACACGTCCGTGTCCTCGGGGAGGATCCACTGGGCGTTGCCCGGGTTGCAGGGGTCGAGGACCTCGGGCTCGGGCAGCGGGACCTCGACGGTGGAGTCGCACTCCTCCTTGTTGGTCTCCTTGGCCTTCCCGTAGTCGTGGGTGGTCTCACCCGTCTCGGCGAAGACCGTGTCCGGCGTCAGGATCTCGACCACCAGGTGCTTGTCGTCGCGCAGCGTCCAGTCGAGCGTCTCGGTGTCCTCGGGGACGACCCACTCGGCGTTGTAGGCCCCGCACGGGTCGAGCACCTCCGGCTCGGGCAGTGGGATCTCGTCGGGCTGCTCGCCCCCCGACTCCGTCCACTTCAGCGAGACGTGGCTGATCGCATGCTTGTCTCCCGTGGAGAAGCTGCCGTGGGCGGCACCCGGGATCTGGCCCGAGAAGTGGGTCTCGGTGGCCGCCTTGATGCAGATCTGCAGGGTCCACCCTGCGTTGACCGTGTAGTCCACGGCGGTGTCACCGTTGGCCCAGCTCGCGCTGCCCCAGGTCCCGCTGGCGCTCCCGCTGGGGCTGTCGTACTTGGTCCAGCCGTTCGCCTTCGGGCAGGTCTCGGCCGCTGAGGCTGACGTGGTCATTCCTCCGACGACCAGACCGAGCGCCATCACCCAGAGCCCGACGGCCGCCGCCAGCCAGTGGGCTGGCCCGCGCGTGCGCTTCTTCTTCCTCATGTGCTCACAACCCCCCCGCACGACCCCCCAGGTCGCGCTGTCGAGGGCGCCCGAACGCACCCCGGATGGTGCCGCCCACGCCGCGAACCTAGGCCCGAACCAGGCGATGACGATCGCGCGAGCAGGAGCCGTTGGCACTTCGTTGACTTCCTGTCTGGACCCTGTGGGTTCCGGCCGGGAGCACAGACAGGGGCGGCCACCGCTGTCGCGGTGACCGCCCCTGTGGTGAGCCGGTCGTGGGCTACCGGCTCACCCGGGCGTCCGGTCGTGGGCTACCGGTCCGCCACCTTCCGCCGACGGCTGCCGGCGAAACCGATCAGGCCCAGTCCCCCACCGATGGCCAGCAGCCAGAGCGGGTTGCGGTGGACCACACCGAGCGGGCCTGCGAGACCCGACTCGCCGGCGGCCACCTCGGTCGGGACCGCGGCCTGCTCACCCTTGACCTCGATCCCGGGCTGCTCGTTCTGCATCGGCTCCTCCTGCTCGCCCTTCACCTCGGTGCACAGCCGCGCCAGCTGGGCGTCGGTGTACTGGGTGAACTGCTCGTCGGAGCGGACCGGGCCGGTCTCCTCGCCGAGCTCCCAGGCCCGGGTCTCGGAGTTCCAGACGTAGGGCGTGGTGTAGGTGTCGACCCAGGTGGTGACCCCGCCGATGCGGCAGGAGGCCTGCACCCCGGCGACCTCACGGACGATCGGCTCGGGCTGCCCGGTCGCGCAGAGCTCGTAGAACTCCTCGTCGGTGTAGGACGAGGTCTGCGACCAGTCGCCCCAGATCTCGTCGCCGAGCTCCCACTGGCGGTCCACGAGGTCCCACACGTAGGGCTGCTCGCCGGTCCGACCGATCACACCGGCCTCGAAGTCGCCGTACTGCGACAGGTCACAACCCTCGGCAGAGTCGCTCAGCGGCTCGGCATCGGGCTGACCCGGCGCACACAGCTCGTAGAACTCCTCGTCGGTGTAGGACGAGGTCTGCGACCAGTCGCCCCAGATCTCGTCGCCGAGCTCCCACTGGCGGTCCACGAGGTCCCACACGTAGGGCTGCTCGCCGGTCCGACCGATCACACCGGCCTCGAAGTCGCCGTACTGCGACAGGTCACAACCCTCGGCAGAGTCGCTCAGCGGCTCGGCATCGGGCTGACCCGGCGCACACAGCTGCTGGTACTCCTCGTCGGAGTAGCTCGACGCCTGGGTCCACGGACCCCACGCCACCTGGCCGAGCTCCCACTGGCGGGTCGCGGCGTTCCACAGGTAGGCCTGCACGCCGTCACGCTCGATGGCGCCGGGCTGGAAGTCGCCGTAGTAGGAGAGGTCGCAGCCGTCCTTGTCCTGATGGGTCGACTTGTCCTTCGGCTGCTCCGGGGCGCACTCGGTGAAGTACTCGGCGTCGGTGTAGACGTCGTCCGCGGACTGGGTCCACGCGTTCCACGAGATCAGCGAGGTGTCCTCGAGGACCCAGTCTCGGCTCGCGGCGTCCCACACGTAGTCCTGGAGTCCGGTGCGACGGATCACGCCGGCGTCGAAGTCGCCGTAGTAGGAGAGGTCGCAGCCGTCCTTGGCGTCGCTCACCGGCTCCGGCTGCGGCTGGTCGGGGGCGCACTCCGCGAAGTACTCGCTGTCGTCCCAGGCGTCACCCGCGGCCTGCGTCCACGGGTTCCACGCGATGGCGGCGGCCGGCTCGAGCTCCCAGGCGCGGCTGGTCGCGTTCCAGACGTACTCCTGCTCGCCGGTGCGACCGATCACCCCGGCCTCGAAGTCGCCGTAGGCCGACAGGTCACAGCCCTGCTCGGTGTCGGTGACGGGCTTGGGCTCGGGCTGGCCGGGCGCGCACTCCTCGAAGTACTCCGTGTCGGTGTAGACGTCACCGGCGGTCTGGGTCCAGGGACCCCACGCGATGCCGGAGGCCGGCTCGAGCTCCCAAGCGCGGGCCTGGAGGTTCCAGACGTACTCACGGACGCCGCTGCGACGGATCACGCCGGCGTCGAACTCGCCGTACTGCGAGAGGTCGCAGCCGTCCTTGGTGTCGTCGACCTTGACCGGCTCGGGCTGTGCGGGCGCACACGTGGAGAAGTACTGCTGGTTGCTGTAGACGTCACCGGTCGCCTGGGTCCAGGCGTTCCAGCTGATGCCGCTCTCGGCCTCGAGGACCCACTGGTTCTGGTTGGCGTTCCAGACGTACTCGCGCACGCCGGTGCGGCGGATGATGCCGGGCTGGAAGTCGCCGTACTGGACGAGGCTGCAGCCCTCCTTCGAGTCGTGGACGACCTGGTCGGTCGGGCGGTCGCAGTAGGCGGCCGAGCTGGGCAGCGCCAGGAAGGTGTGGCTGAAGCTGCTCTGACCGATGATCCCGTAGCCGTTCTTCGCGGAGTAGGTGACGGTGACGCTCTGGCCGGGGGCGACCGAGCCGGTGACCTGCTTGGTCGTGCCCTCCACGGTCGGGGCGTTCATGGCCGGGGGCACGTAGGTGGTGCCCTGGCAGGACTGGTCGGTGAAGGTCACGTTGACCGACACCGGCACCTGGCAGCCGAGGCTGTGGACGTTCTGCCCGTAGGCCGTCCAGTTCTGCCCGTTCGGCAGCAGGCCGGGGACCGGCGGGATGATGTCGAGGCCGTTCTGGTGTCCGGCGCCGACGTGGCCGCTGACCTGGCCGGAGTCCGAGGGCCAGTTGGTCACCCAGTTGGTCACGCCCTCGGGCGACGTGGCGTTGCCCGTCGCGTGGCAGATGTAGAAGTCCTCGGGGATCGAGACGCACGCGTTCCAGTCCATGCCCTCGACGCGGGTGTCGTGGTACATCGAGGACGTCGTGCCGTTCGTCCACGGGAAGTAGGCGTACTCCCAGGGGCCGTTGGCCGAGCCCGTGCCGCCGAACTGTGACTTGTTCAGGGTCACCGTCCAGCTGCGCTCGCCCGACGCGGAGCCGACGGCGCCGCGGTCGGTGGTGGCCCACCCGGCGGCGGCGGCCTTGGAGTCGTCCCACGCGCTGTTGAAGGTCGTGGTGCCGGTCTTGCTGTAGATGTGCGTGTCCTGTGCGTTCGCCGGCACGTTGGCCCAGGTGACCTTGTAGGTGACCTGGACGCTGCTGCCGGTGACGCACGTCTTGGACGACACGGAGATGGTGCCCTGGTGTGCCGAGGCGGGCCCAGCCAGGACGACCATGCCGGTCATCACGACGAGGAGCGCCATCAGCATGGTGCGAAAGCGCGCGAGAGTGACGTGCATGAGGTTCCTTCCCCCCAGCAGGACGGCTCCCCAGCCATTGCCCCACTGATGCCCACTGGTCGGCCCGACGGACCGACTGCACCCCCCACGGGTGCACGGCTCGAAACGTACGGGTGTTCACCGACCCACTTCTGGCGCTTGGGACGGGCGTGGAGTGACTGTGGACGAACGGTCTAGACGTTGTTACCGATCTGGGGATCGCTGACACCTCACGGTCACCCGGACGTGCAGGAGGGGTGGTCCACCGGGACCACCCCTCCTGGGTCAGCGACGCTGCGTCAGGCCTGCTCGCCCAGCGCCTTCAGCCGCGAGAAGGCGGCGAGGCCGAGGACGATCACGCCACCGAGCAGCGGGAAGAGCCAGCCCTGGCCGCCGGGGGCGACCGAGGTGGCGAGCGAGGTCTCGCCCAGGCCGGCGTCGACGGCCACCGGCACCGACGGTGCCGGGGGTGCCGTCTGCTGGGTCGGCGCGACCTCGACCGCGTCGTTGCCCTTGGGCGGCGAGGTCTCCTCCTCGCCCTTGACCTCGTCGCAGCCGAGCTGCTCGCGCTCGGCGGCGGTCAGCCTCCGCACCTGAACCCAGCCGGTGTCGTTGCGGACCTCGGGCTCGCCGAGCACCCACTCGCCGTCCTGCCAGATGTACTCACGGACCACCTCCCACTCGCGGGTCTCGACGCCGGTGCAGTCCGTGCGCGTGCGCGAGGCGTCGCGCACCACCGGCTCGGGCGGGTTCTGCTCGTCGCAGTCGGACTGCGAGGCAGGGGTCGCCGGGTAGTCGTGGGTGAAGGAGCTCGGTCCCTCGATCACGTAGCCGTCCTGGGCGGTGTAGGTGACCGTCACCGTGCTGCCCGGAGCGACCTCACCGGCCACCTCGCGCGTCGTCCCGGCGTACTCCGGGGCATCGAGCGTGGGCTCGGTGTAGACGTCGTCGACGCAGACGTTGTCGCCGAACTCGGCGTTGACGGTGACCGGCTCGGGCTGGGTCGTGTCGGCGCAGTCGCCACCGAGGTCCTCGACCCGGGTGTCGTGGAAGCGGTTGCCGGTGTTGCCGTTGGTCCAGTTCAGCCAGGCGTACTCCCACTGGCCGGCCCCGAGGGTCGTGCCGGGGATCGTGTCGGTCCAGGAGGTCGAGCCCTGGGCCGTGGTGATGGCCCCCCGGTCCGTCCACTGGTAGCCACCGGGGTTCGACTCCCAGCCGGAGTCGAAGGTGCCGTCGGTGTCCTCGCGGGTGAGCAGCCGGGTGCCGAACGCGGCTTCCGGCACGCTCGACCACGAGAGCGTGTAGGTGACGAGGTAGGTGCCGTCGGGCTGGCACTCGGCGACCGCCGTGATGTTGCCCTGGTGGGCAGAGGCGGGGCTCGGGACGAAGACCGAGCCCATGAGAAGGATGGCGAGGGCGAGCATGCTTGCGCGCGCCCACGCGTAGAGCGTGTGCATGTGTGATTCCCCCCAGGACCAGCCCCCCAGCCGGTCCGCGTTGGTGTGTCGATGGTCGAGGGCGTCCGGACGGACGCCCGTTCACTGAACGAGCGCAGCCTTCCCGGGGTGACGCGGGACGAAACCTCGCCCACGATTCTTTGCCGTCGTCAAGCTGCACCTGTCATCCACCCTCGACCCCTACGATCTGGTCGTGGCCACGACAGACGTGCTGGGCGAACCCTGGACCGCCGAGACGATCCACTTCCCGCCGGACGACGAGGGTCCGGTCGTCGCCACCCTGGTCCGACGCCTCGCCGGCGAGGGACCCGGGCGACGCGCGGTGCTCCACGTGCACGGGTTCGCCGACTACTTCTTCCAGACCGCCTACGCCGAGTGGTGGCTGGCCCGCGGCTACGACTTCTACGCCCTCGACCTCCGCAAGTGCGGACGCTCGCTGCTCCCCCACCAGTCGCCCCACTTCGCCCGCGAGCTCACCGACTACTTCCCTGACCTCGACTCGGCGTGGCACCGGATCACCGAGCGGGACGGCCACGACCACGTCGTCCTCAGCGCCCACTCCACCGGCGGTCTCACCTGCTCGCTCTGGGCCGACGCCCGACGGCCCGCGTTGGCGGCGATGGTCCTCAACGCACCTTGGCTCGACATGCAGGGCAGCACCCTGCTGCGCACGGTCGGCACCGTGGTCGTCAAGCGCGTCGGACGACGAACGCCCTACCGCACCGTGCCGCGCCGCGTCGACGGCCACTACGCACGCAGCCTCCACCACGAGCACGAGGGCGAGTGGGAGTTCGACACCGAGCTCAAGCCGATCGCCTCCTTCCCGGTCTTCGCCGGCTGGCTCCGCGCCGTCCGCCGGGGGCACGCGCGGCTGCAGCGCGGACTCGACGTCGGGTGTCCCGTCCTGGTCCTGTCGTCGGCGACCACCGCCTATCCCCAGGAGATGGGCGACGACGTCCACCAGAACGACGTCGTCCTCGATGTCGAGCAGATCCGTCGCTGGTCCGCCTCTCTGGGCAGGCACGTGACCTACGTGGCGATCCCGGGCGCACGCCACGACGTCACCCTCTCCCTCCCGGGCCCGCGCGAACAGGTCTACGACGAGCTGGACCGCTGGGTCACGGCCTACGTCGACGGCTGATCCGTCAGACCAGGAACGCCGCCAGCGCGGCGACGCCGACGACGACGATGAACGCGCGCAGGACAGGCGCGGGGAGCCGGCGTCCGACGGAGGCACCGATCAGTCCGCCGACGACCGACCCGACGGCGATCAGGCCGACGATCTGCCAGTCGACGTCGGCGAGGACGACGAAGAGCACCCCGGAGATCGCGTTGACGAGGGCGGCGAGGACGTTCTTGGCACCGTTGAGCCGCTGGAGGTCGTCGGCGACGCCGATGCCGAGGACCGCCATCATCAGCACCCCCTGGGCGGCGCCGAAGTAGCCGCCGTAGACGCCGCAGGCGCACATCGCCGGCCACACCCACCAGGCTCCGCGCTCGGGGAGGCCGCCCGTCGCCTCGTGCCGGCGGGCGACGTAGGCCGAGATCCTCGGCCCAGCGACGACCAGGACGAGGCCGAGCAGGATCAGGACCGGGACGACCAGCTCGAAGGCACCGGGCTGCCACAGCAGCAGCACCCCGCCGAGCAGACCGCCCACGCCCGACGCGCTGGCGAGGTGGAGCAGCCGACGCCGCTGGCCGGCCAGCTCGCGCCGGTAGCCGATCGCGCCCGTCACCGACCCGGGGACGAGACCGATCGAGTTGGACACGTTGGCGGTCACCGGCGGGACCCCGAACGCCAGCAGGGTCGGGAACGTGATCAGCGTCCCCGACCCCACCACGGTGTTGATGGTGCCGGCCGCGACCCCCGCGAGGAGGATCGCGACGATCTCCAGCGGCGTCACTGGGCGGGCGGCTCCCCGGGCGAGGCGGGACCGGCCGGCGGCGGCGCGTCCGCGACGCCCGGCGCCGGCGGCGCCTCGGCGGCCGGCGTGGTGTCACCGGCGCCCGCGCCGCGTGCGGCCTTGCCGGGGTTGGAGGCCGCCTCGGCCGCGGCGATCGCCTCTTCGACGGCCTTGCTCGCCTCGGAGCGACCCAGCTCGTCGGAGCCCTTGGCCAGCTGCGGCTCGGTCGGGCCCATGTCGACGCGCGTGCGCGGCGTGGCCTCCTGGGGGATGCCCGCGATCTCGTGGATCGAGGACCCGAGGCCCTCCATCGCCTTGGTGATCTCGGAGGGGATGACCCACACCTTGTTGGCGGAGCCCTCGGCGATCTTCGGCATCATCTGGAGGTACTGGTAGGCGAGCAGCGACTGGTCGGGCTGACCGTCGTGGATCGCCTGGAAGACGGTCTGGATCGCCTGGCCCTCACCCTGGGCCCGCAGGATCTGCGACTCCCGGTCGGCCTGGGCGCGCAGGATCTGCGACTCCCGGTCGCCCTCCGCGTTGAGGATCGAGGACTGCTTGTTGCCCTCGGCGGTGAGGATCGCGGACTGCCGCTGGCCCTCGGCGGTCAGGATCAGCGCGCGCTTGTCGCGGTCGGCACGCATCTGCTTCTCCATCGCGTCCTTGATCGACGGCGGCGGGTCGATGCCCTTGACCTCGACGCGGTTGACCTTGATGCCCCACTTGCCGGTCGCCTCGTCGAGGACCCCGCGGAGGCCGACGTTGATCTCCTCGCGGCTCGTCAGCGTCTGCTCGAGGTCCATGCCGCCGGCGATGTTGCGCAGCGTCGTCATCGTGAGCTGCTCGACGGCCTGGATGTAGTTGGCGATCTCGTAGGTCGCCGCGACCGGGTCGGTCACCTGGAAGTAGATGACGGTGTCGATCGAGACCGTCAGGTTGTCCTCGGTGATCACGGGCTGGGGCGGGAAGCTGACCACCTGCTCACGCAGGTCGATGAGGTAGCGCACCTTGTCGACGAAGGGCACCACGGTCTTGAGCCCGGCATCCAGGGTCTGCTGGTACTTGCCGAAACGTTCGACGATGCCGGCCCGCGCCTGCGGGATGATCTTGATGGTCTTCGACAGCAGCACCACCGCGAAGATGGCCAGCAGCGCCACCAGGATGAGCAGGGTCATGGGACTCCTTGGGTGTCCGAGGGGGTGTCAGGGCTCGAGCCGGGGGATCGGATGGACGTACGCCGTCGCGCCACGGATGTCGAGCACCTCGATCGTCTCCCCCGGGGCGATCGTCAGCGTCTCGTCGTACGGCTGTGCGGTCCAGGTCTCCCCGGACACCTTGACCTCGCCCGGGGCCAACGCCGTGATCTCGCGCGTGACGCTGCCCTGAGCGCCGATCAGGCGGGTGTGGCCGAGCCGCAGCTCGGGTCCCGTGTGGAGCCGGCGGACCAGGTTGGGCCGCACCAGCGCGAGCATGCCGACAGCGGTCGCGATCGCGACCAGGGCCTGCACGAGCACCAGATCGGTGACCAGGCTGCTGGCGGCGCCGCCCAGGGCGCCGACCGCGAGCATGGCGAGGACGAGGTCGAGGCTGGCCATCTCGGCGACACCGAGGATCACCGCCAGGCTGAACCAGGCACTCCACGTGTTGTCACGCAGCCACTCGCCGAACTGCTCCATGGACCGACCCTATCCCGCACGGGGTCAGTCCGCGTGGCGTCGAGGGCGGCGACGCGCGCTGAACCGTCCCGCCTCGCGCCGCAGCACCAGGGGCATGGCGAACGTCGCGCCCAGTGCCTCCTCGGTCACCACCTCGTCGACGGGACCGGCGGCCACGACCGCGCCCTCGCGCAGCAGGAGCGCATGGGTGAAGCCGGGCGGGATCTCCTCGACGTGGTGGGACACCAGGACCGTGGCCGGCGAGAGCGGGTCGTTCGCCAGCACCGACAGCGTGTTGACCAGGTCCTCCCGACCACCGAGGTCGAGCCCGGCCGCCGGCTCGTCGAGCAGCAGCAGCTCGGGGTCGGTCATCAGCGCGCGGGCGATCTGCACCCGCTTCCGCTCCCCCTCGCTCAACGTGCCGAAGGTGCGGTCGACGAGGTGGGACACCCCGACCTCGACCAGCAGCTCCTCGGCCCGGTCGTGGTCGAGCTCGTCGTAGTCCTCGCGCCACCGCCCCACCACCCCGTAGGACGCCGAGACGACGACGTCGCGCACCCGCTCGCTGCGCGGGATCCGCTCGGCCAGCGCGGCCGAGGTCAGACCGATGCGCGGGCGGAGCTCGAAGACGTCGACCGTGCCGAGCACCTCCTCGAGCACGGCAGCCACGCCGTCGGTGGGGTGCGCCTGGGCCGACGCGACCTGGAGCAGGGTGGTCTTGCCGGCACCGTTGGGGCCGAGGACGACCCAGCGCTCGTCGGCCCTCACCGTCCAGTCGATGCCGTCGAGCAGGGTGGCCTGCCCGCGGCGCACGGTGACGCCTGCGAACTCGAGGACGGCGGACATGGCGGCCACCCTATCCACCGGTGGTCGAGTGCCCGACGCGTATCCTCGCCCGCCGTGACGACGTACGACGCGGGCGACGACCGGACCCGGCTGCCGGTCTCGGCCACGCTGGCCTGGTGGGCCACGGCGTGGCTGCGCGGCCATGTCGTCACCGACCTGCTGCTCGACGCCCTGGCCGGCGACGACCGGCTCCACCGCCTCGCCGACGGGGCCACCCTGCCGGTCGTGCTCGGCGGCTGGCGTGCGGCCGGCGCGACCGAGGTCGGTCTCGCGCTCCCGGTCGAGGGCGACCCGCTCGGGCTCGGTGGTCCTCCGTCGCTGAACACCCTGGCGCTCGAGCTCGGGGAGGCCGTGGTCTGCAGCCGGGCCGGAGCGGCGCTGGTGCCCGAGGTCTCCACCGAGACCGTCACCTGGCACGAGCTCCCCGCCGAACGGCGCCAGCTCCCCGACGTCGGTGAGGCCGACCGCGACCTGCGTGGCCAGCTGATCGCAGCGGCCGACGGCCTGGCTGCCCTCGACGTCGCCCGGTGGCGACCGGAGGCCGCCGACCTCTTCCTCGACCGTCGCCGCCCGGCGCCCGCGGCGCCCCCGGGTGTGCCCGCGCGTTGCGTCGACCTGGCCGGCCGCGCGCTCACCGCTGTCGCCATCGCCGACCTGGCGCTCGACGACGACGGCGGTGCCGTGTCGGCCTCCGAGGCGCAGGCCCGGCAGGCGGTCCTGCTCCCGCTCGAGCGGGCGGCGCGGCGCGCCCTGGTCGCTGCCTGCTCCCCCGAGGTGTGGCCGCCGGCGTGACCCCCGTCAGTCGGGCTGGAAGACGCCGAGGACGGTGCCGGCCGGGTCGGCGAAGGTGAAGCGCCGGCCACCCGGGTAGGGCGCCAGCGGCTCGACGACGCGACCGCCTGCGGCCTCGACCGCGGCGAAGGAGGCGTCGACGTCGGCGGACTGCACGAGCACGAGGGGGCCGCCCGGCCCGCCGGCACCCTGGGTGTTGAGGCCGCCGACCTCGCCCTCGCCCGTCGGGGAGCGGATGCCGACGTAGGTCGGCCCGTAGTCGTTGAACTCCCAGCCGAAGGCCTGGGCGTAGAACGCACGGGAGGCCTCGAGGTCGTCGGCAGCGAGCTCGACGTAGGTCATGGCGTGGTGGGTGGACATGGGTGCCACGCTACGAGCCACCGCCGACAGCGCCGGGGTTCGGCGATAGCCTCGGCACGCCATGGACGCCGACGACGACAAGACCCTGCTCATCACCCTCAGCGGCAAGGACCGGCCGGGCGTCACGTCGGCCGTCCTCGACACCCTGGCCCGCGCCGGGGTGCAGGTGCTCGACGTCGAGCAGATCGTGCTGCGGCGCCGCCTCGTGCTCGGCGTCCTCGTCACCGCGCCCCGGGACTGGAAGCGCCTGGCCCGCGAGGTCGAGCAGACCGCCGCCGGCCTCGACATGGCCGTCGACGTCGACCGCGGGGTCGGGGACAACAAGGGACGGCGCGAGGGCCGCTCCCACGTGACCGTCCTCGGCGCGCCGCTGCGTGCGGTGAGCATGGCCGCCGTGGCGGGGCGGATCGCCGACTGCGGTGCGAACATCGACCGGATCGAGCGCATGGCCCGCTATCCCGTCACCGCCATCGACCTCCACGTGTCCGGCGCCGACCCGGAGCGGCTGCGGACCCTGCTGGCGACCGAGGCCGCGGCACAGGGCATCGACGTCGCCGTCCAGCCGGCCAACCTGCTGCGCCACGGCATGCGGCTCGTCGTCCTCGACGTCGACTCCACCCTCATCCAGGGCGAGGTCATCGAGATGCTGGCCGCCCACGCCGGCCAGGAGGAGGAGGTCGCGCGGGTCACCGAGGAGGCGATGGGCGGTGACCTCGACTTCGAGGAGTCGCTCCGGCAGCGGGTCGCGCTCCTCGAGGGTGTGCCCGAGGAGGCCCTCGACCGGGTCTACGACGACCTCGTGCTCGCCCCGGGGGCGCGCACGATGGTGCGGGTGCTGCGCCGGCTCGGCTACCGCTTCGCCCTCGTCTCCGGCGGCTTCAGCCAGGTCACCGACCGGCTCGCCGACGACCTCGGCATCCACTACTCACGCGCCAACGAGCTCGAGGTCGTGGACGGGAGGCTCACCGGCCGGATCGTCGGCGACGTGGTCGACCGGGCCGCGAAGGCGACCGCGCTGCGTGAGTTCGCCGACGCCGTCGGGGTCTCGCTCGAGGCCACGGTCGCGATCGGGGACGGCGCGAACGACCTCGACATGCTCAACGCCGCGGGGCTCGGCATCGCCTTCAACGCCAAGCCGGTCGTGCGCGAGGCGGCCGACACCACGATCAACGTCCCCTACCTCGACGCGATCATGTATCTCCTCGGGATCTCCCGCGAGGAGATCGAGGCGGCCGACGCCGAGGCGGGCCTCACGACCCCGTCGCCCCCCGTCTAGCACCGCCGCCGCCCCGACCACCCAAATCTGGGTAATCGTGTGGCCCGCGGCGTGTCGCGCGCCTCCGGGAGCACCAGCGTGAGGGCTGTCACAGAGCGAGCAGGTCACCCCGACCCCTCGGGGCTCGCTGGTCCAAGGAGACACGCATGAAGCGCAGCATCGCGGCCCTTGCCATCGCCGCCATCGCACCCCTCGTCCTCACCGCCACGCCCTCGCAGGCCACGAACATCGGCTACGAAGGCTGCACTCCCGGCTACTGGAAGAACCACACGGACAGCTGGGAGGAGGCGAAGCCGGGCAACATGTACGTCGGGAAGTTCTCCGGCGGCAGTGCCTATTCCAGCGTGTCCGGCCTCACCCAGCTGCAGGCCCTCGACGGAGGGGGCGGGTCCGGTGCCAACGGCGCCGCGCGCATCTTGGCGCGCGCCTCCATGGCGGCCTACCTCAACGCCGCCACCGAGGGGCTGGGCTACCCGTGGCGTCGCGCCACCGACGGCCTCGACGGACGGCCTCCGCTCACTGACACCGTCAACGCCGCCTTCGCCAGTGGCAATCGCGACACCATGATCAACCTCGCGACCTGGCTCGACGCCGACAACAACCTCGGCTGCCCGCTCAACTGAGCACGGGGACGCCGACCGGCGGGACGCGCGAGGGGCTGCTCGCGCTCCCGTCGGCCGGACCGGTCCGACCGGCGATCAGGCCCGGCCGACGTGGAAGGCACGCAGCGTCGCGGAGGTGACGTCGAGGTCGGCCCACTCGCCGTCGTAGGCGAAGACCGCGAGGGAGCAGGTCGGGAACCCGCGGGTGGTCAGCTCGGTGGCCGCCGCCTCGTCACCCTCGCCGTCGTCGAGCAGGTTCGCGAGGTAGGCCATGGTCGGGTTGTGCCCGACCACCACCACGCAGGAGGACTCCGTCGGGACCTCCCGGAGCAGGTCGAGCACCGTCTCCGGCTCGGCGCTGTAGAGCAGGCGCGACACGTCGGGCTCGAGGTCGGCGGCGGCACCCGCCGCCAGCGACGCCCAGGTCTCCTGTGCCCGCAGCGCGGCCGAGACCAGGGCGTGGTCGACGACCAGGCCTTCGGCAGCGAGCCACTCGCCCGCCGTACGGGCGTCGTCGCGCCCCCCGTCGGTGAGCGTGCGCTCCGCGTCGGTGGCGGCTCCCTGCTCGGCCGCCGCGTGCCGGACGACGACCAGTCGGCGTGACTGCTGCATCGACCCACCCTGTCAGCCCGCTAGCCTCCCTGTCATGCCGACCGGACCCCTCATGATCATCGGCGGCGCGGAGGACAAGCTGCACAAGCGCTCGATCCTCCGGGAGTTCGTCGCTGCCAGCGGCGCCGCCGACGCCCGCATCGCTGTCGTTCCCACCGCGTCCTCGATCGGCGCCGAGGTGAGCGGCGTCTACGACGCGCTCTTCCGTGCCCTCGGCGCGGCCGACGTCGTGACCGTGGCCCCCGACTCCCGCGAGGAGGCCCACGACCCGGAGCTCGTCGCGCGGCTCGACCGGAGCACCGGCGTCTTCATGACCGGCGGCAACCAGCTCAAGCTCTCGGCGATCGTGAGCGGTACGCCGGTCGGTGACGCGATCGTCGCCGCCCACGAGCGCGGCGCCGTCGTCGCGGGGACCTCTGCCGGCGCCAGCATCCAGTCGTCCTACATGGTCGCCTTCGGCGGACCCGGCAGCACCCCGAAGCAGCGGATGACCCAGGTGGCGGCCGGGCTGGGCCTGCTCGACGGGACGGTCATCGACCAGCACTTCGACCAGCGCAACCGCTACGGCCGGCTGCTGATGATCGTGTCCCACTCGCCGCAGCTGCTCGGCCTCGGCGTCGACGAGGACACCGCAGCCGTGGTCAGCGACGAGGGTGGCTCCCGGGTGATGCGGGTGCTGGGCAAGGGGTCGGTCACGGTGCTCGACCCGGCGCGGATGACGACCAACGCCTACGAGGCGAAGCGGTCGAGCCCGTTGCTCGCCAGCGGCGTGGTCCTCCACGTGCTCCCCGAGGGGTCGGTCTTCGACCTCGACGCCCGCGCGCTCGTGCCCCAGGTGAGCGCCGTCGACCCCGAGGACGCCGCCGAGCTGGCCGAGGCCCAGCGCGACCTGCGGCGGATGGCTCGCGACATCGCGGCCTCCGACGTCTCCCCCACGACCCTCCGACGCCGGCAGGCACGCACCCGTCGGCAGACCACCCCCGAGCCCACCACCGATCCCCTGGACGGAGCCCGACAGTGAGCGAACGCCCCACCCCCGACCTGTCCATCCTCGAGACCCGCGTCTACCGCGGGGCGAACGTCTGGTCCTACGAACGGGCGATCCACCTCGTGGTCGACCTGGGGGTGCTGGAGAAGTTCCCCACCAACACGCTGCCGGACTTCACCGACACGCTGCTCCAGATGCTCCCGGGCCTGCGCGAGCACTCGTGCTCCCGCGGCCGCAAGGGCGGGTTCGTCGAGCGGCTCCACGAGGGGACGTGGCTCGGCCACGTCGCCGAGCACTGCGCCCTCGCCCTCCAGCAGGTCGTCGGCCACGACATTCGCCGCGGCAAGACCCGGCAGGTGAAGGGCCGCGAGGGTGTCTACAACGTCATCTACGGCTACGTCGACGAACAGGTCGGCCTCGCCGCCGGACGGCTCGCCGTACGCCTGGTCAACCACCTCGTCGAGGGTGACCCCGACTTCGACTGGGACGACGAGCTCGAGGCCTTCATCAAGCGCGCCGAGCGCACGGCGTTCGGCCCGTCGACGCAGGCGATCGTCGACGAGGCGGTCTCGCGCGACATCCCGTGGATCCGGCTCAACCAGCACTCCCTCGTCCAGCTCGGACAGGGCGTCCACGCCAAGCGGATCCGCGCCACCATGACCTCCGAGACCTCCTCGATCGCGGTCGACATCGCCTCCGACAAGGACCTCACGACGCGCCTGCTCGGCGCAGCCGGACTCCCGGTGCCGAAGCAGGACTCGGTGCGCACCGTCGACCAGGCCGTGTCGGTCGCGAAGCGGATCGGCTTCCCCGTCGTGGTCAAGCCGCTCGACGGCAACCACGGCCGCGGGGTCTGCCTCGACCTCCAGGACGAGGACGCCGTGCGCGAGGCGTTCCCGGTCGCGCAGGAGCAGTCGCGCCGCGGATGGGTCATCGTCGAGTCGTTCGTGACCGGCAAGGACTACCGCTGCCTCATCATCGACGGCCGGATGGTCGCCATCGCCGAGCGCGTGCCGGCCCACGTCGTCGGTGACGGAACCTCGACCGTCGAGGAGCTCGTCGAGCTCACCAACGCCGACCCGCGCCGCGGAGTCGGCCACGAGAAGGTGCTCACGCGGATCAAGGCCGACGCGGCCGCCGAGGAGGTGCTGGCGGGTCAGGGCCACACGCTGACGTCGGTGCCGTCGGAGGGCGAGATGGTGAAGCTGGCGCTCACCGGAAACATGTCGACCGGCGGCATCTCCATCGACCGCACCTTCGAGGCCCACCCGGAGAACGTCGAGATCGCCGAGGAGGCCGCGCAGATGATCGGCCTCGACATCGCGGGCATCGACTTCATCTGCCCCGACATCACCGAGCCGGTCCGCGAGACCGGCGGCGCGATCTGCGAGGTCAACGCCGCTCCCGGGTTCCGGATGCACACCCACCCGACCATCGGTGAGCCGCAGTTCATCGCCAAGCCGGTCGTCGACATGCTCTTCCCACCGGGTGCCACCGCACGGATCCCGATCGTGGCGGTCACCGGCACCAACGGGAAGACGACGACGTCGCGGATGATCTCCCACGTCTTCAAGGGCATGGGTCGCAAGGTCGGCATGACCTCCACCGACGGCGTCGTGATCGACGAGCGGCTGCTGATCCGTGCCGATGCCTCCGGCCCCCGCTCGGCGCGGATGGTGCTCCAGAACCCCCGCGTCGACTTCGCGGTGTTCGAGGTCGCGCGCGGCGGCATCCTCCGCGAGGGTCTCGGCTACGAGCGCAACGACGTCGCCGTGGTCCTCAACGTCCAGCCCGACCACCTCGGCATGCGTGGCATCGACACCGTCGAGCAGCTCGCCGACGTCAAGGCCGTCATCGTCGAAGCGGTGCCGCGCACAGGTGCTGCCGTGCTGAACGCCGACGACCCGCTGGTGCGGGAGATGCGGCGTCGCTGCAGCGGCGAGGTCGTCTGGTTCTCCATGGAGGAGCCCGGCAGCGAGGTGCGGGAGATGATCGAGGCCCACTGCCGGCGGGGCGGCAAGGCGCTCGTGCTCAACCCGTCGGACCGCGGCGAGATGATCGTGGTCAAGCACGGTCGGCGCGAGATGCAGCTTGCCTGGACCCACCTGCTGCCCGCCACGTTCAGCGGCCGGGCGCGGATGAACGTCCAGAACACGCTGGCGGCTGCTGCGGCTGCCTTTGCCGCAGGGGCTCCGCTCCACGACATCCGTCAGGGTCTCCGGACGTTCTCGACGAACTACTACCTCTCCCCCGGCCGCCTCAACGAGGTCGAGGTCAACGGGGTCAACGTCATCGTCGACTACTGCCACAACGCGCCCGGCATGAAGATGCTCGGCGACTTCGTCGACCGGGTCGGCGAGTCCCTGTCCTCCTCCCACGACCTCGCCCGGCCCTCGCGCATCGGGATCATCTCGACCGCCGGCGACCGGCGGGACGCGGACATGCGCGAGCTCGGGGAGGTCGCGGCCCAGCACTTCGACGTCGTGGTGGTGCGCGAGGACGAGGCCCTGCGCGGACGTGCCCGGGGGGACGTCGCCGAGCTGGTCCGCGAGGGCGTGCAGACCGCCATCGACGCCGGCGCCCGCTGCAAGCAGGTCGAGGTGGTGCTCGAGGAGATCGACGCCGTCCGCCACGCCATGAGCCGGGCCAACAAGGGCGACCTGCTCGTCGTCTGCGTCGACAAGCACGGCGCCGTGATGGCCGAGCTGGAGAACTGGTCCAACCAGGCGTACGCCGGTGCCGGCGCCAGCCCCGACGCCCCCGCCGCTGACCCCGACTACACGCCCTCCGAGGGCTGAGCGGGTCCACGAGGTGCCGGTGCGGGCGCCACGGTCTTCGTCCGCTCCCCGAGGAGGAGGACCCCCAGACCACCGGCTAGCGAGGCCACCGCGGTCACGAGCACCGCTCGGTGCCAACCGTCGACCAGGGCGGCGGCGGTGACGGCGCCCGTCGGCGCAGCGACGACCGAGACCAGCGTGACCCCCACGGCCGAACCCAGGTAGCGCGCCGTGTTGTTGGCACCGCTGCCGAGCCCGGCGCTCCCGGGCGGGACGCTGGTGGTGCTCTCGCGCCCCATGGCGGCGTTGAGGACCCCGGTGGCGACGCCGGCGACGAGCAGTCCCGGCACGAACGCCCCGGGGCCACTGTCGGTGGACACGCCCAGCAGCCACAGCTGGCCCGCGGAGACGACCACCAGCGCTCCGGCCATGCGGGACCGCCCCGACCATGCGTCCGGCAGCCGTCGGGCAGCGACGGCCGTCACGACGCTGGGCAGCGACCACGCCAGCATCAGCCACGCGGCAGTCGTCGCCGGCACGGAGAGCGCTGCGCCGACGAAGCCCGCCAGGTAGGACATCAGCGCGATGATCCCGGCACCCGTGGCGAGGCCGGCCACGTTCACGGCGGCGAACGCCGGACGCCGCAGCAGCGTCAGGTCGAGCATCGGGTGGTCCGACCGGAGCTCGACGACCACGAAACAGGCCATCAGGGAGACCCCCAGCACGAGCAGCAGGACCGGGAGCGGCCGGTCCCATCCCTGCCGTCCCTCGGTCAGCCCGGCGAGGGCGGCGCCCGTCCCCACTGCGAGCGAAGCCACGCCCGGCAGGTCCAGCCGAGCCTGTCCTCCGCTGCGTGAATCGGGGCAACCCCGGGCTGCCACCGCCAGCGCGAGCGAGGCGAGGAGCAGCACCAGGTAGACGTCGCGCCACGAGTGCAGCAGACCGAGGTAGTTGCCCAGCAACGGGCCGACAGCGATACCGGCGCCGACGCTGGCCCCCCAGAGACCGGTGGCTCGCGCACGATCGGTCGGTGCCGGGTGCTCTGCGGCGATCATGCCGAGGCCCGCCGCGACCACCGCCGCGCCGCCGACGCCGGAGATGATCCGGGCCACCACGAACGTGACGACGCCCGGCGCCACGGCAGCCGCCAGCGACGACAGCCCGAGCACCAGGCAGCCCACGACGAACCAGCGCCGACGACCGTAGTCGTCGGCGAGACGCCCCGCCGTCAGCAGGAACGCCCCCAGGCCGATGCTCATCGAGCTGAGCACCCAGGTGCCGCCCTCGGGTCCGGCCCCGAGTCCGGCCACGGTCTGGGTGAACCCGGCTAGGGGAGCCGTGAACGCCACCAGCACCGCCACCGTGCCGAGCGAGGCCGTGGCCAGCGTGCGTCGTGCCGACACGAGGACATCCTTTTGGTTCGATGACTAGACCAAATGAAGGTAGCATGGACTCATGGCACTGGGCACCGACTACCCGCGGCAGGACTGCGGCGTCGCCCGCGCCCTCGAGCTGGTCGGCGAGCGCTGGACGCTGCTGGTGCTGCGCGACTGCTTCCTGGGCGTGCGTCGCTTCAGCGACTTCCAGGCACACCTCGACATCTCCCGGGGGGTCCTGGCGCAACGTCTCGATGCCCTGGTGTCGTCCGGTCTGCTCGTCCGGGTCGGCAACGGCCACCCGTCCTACGTGCTCACGGACGCCGGTCTCGGCCTGTGGCCCGTGCTCCACTCGCTGGCCCGCTGGGGCGACGAGCAGACGACCGGAGGCCGCTTGCGTCGCACCTGGCACCACGCGGGCTGCGGCGAGCTGGCCCGCGACGGGCGGTGCCGGTCCTGCGGCGAGACGCCGGGCCCCGCCGACGTCGAGACCCGCCCCGGACCCGCCGCCGACCCCGGGCTCCGCGACGACCCCGTGTCGCAGGCGCTGCGCCTCCCCCGCCGGCTCCTCGAGCCGCTGCCGCTGCGCTAGTCGCGGGCGGCGCGGACCTTGTCCGCGAGCGTCTCCGGGGCGTCCGATGTCGCGCCGTGGTCTCCGAGCCAGCGGTAGACCGCCGCGCGCTCGGCGTGGCACATCAGGCCGACGACGTCGCCCGGCAGCGCCTGGGCAACCAGCGCCTCGAGGCCCGCGACCTCGGTCTCGTAGGACGCCACCTCCGTGACGCCGACGTGCTCGGCGCCTCGACGCATCAGCGCGTCGAGCTGGTCGCGCGTCCGGCCGCGGAGGTACTTCTCCTTGTGGCAGATCGCCAGCACGTCCGAGGCCATGGCACCGATCTCGCCGAGCCGGACGATCAGGTCGTCCTGCCGGTCGCCGACCGCGCCGAGCCCGAGCAGCAGCCGCGCCCCGGGTCGGCGTACGCCGTTCATGATCTCCAGCAGCGCCTCGAGACCCGCCTCGTTGTGGGCGAGGTCCACGACCACCGTGACCTCACCGATCGAGAAGACGTTCATCCGACCCGGGTTGTGCTCCGCGTCGGGCTTGAAGGTGCGCAGCCCCTCGATCACCGACCCTCGGGGAACACCGACCGCAAGCGCGGCGGAGGCGGCCGCCAGGGCGTTCTCGACGTTGAAGTGCGACAGCCCGGACAGCGTCATGGGCACGTCGACCAGCTCGATCAGCGGATCCGGGTCCGACCCTGCGGTCAGCACGCAGAGCCAGCCGTCGATGACCGTCGTCGCGCGTCCGCCGGCCGAGAGGGTCTCGCGGACCGCGGGCGAGTCGGGGTCGCGGGAGAAGACCCAGGGCTGGGCCTTGACCACCGAGCGCATCGCGTAGACCCGAGGGTCGTCGGCGTTGAGGACCGCCCAGCCGTCCTTGCGGGTGATCCGCGGGACCACCGACTTCACCTCGGCGAGCTGGTCGACCGTGTCGATCCCCTGGAGGCCGAGGTGGTCGGCCGAGACGTTGGTGACGACCGAGACGTCGTTGCGGGTCAGCCCGATGCCCTTGAGCAGGATGCCGCCGCGGGCGGTCTCGGTCACCGCGAGCTCGACCTCGTCATGGGCGAGCACCCGACCCGCGCCACTCGGGCCGGAGTAGTCGCCGGCCTCGACCTGGCGGCCGTCGATGTAGATGCCGTCGGTGTTCGACCACCCGACCACGCGACCGTCCGTCCGGCCGATGTGGGCGACCATCCTGCTCGTGGTCGTCTTGCCGTTCGTGCCCGTGACGGCCACGACCGGCACGCTCGGCGTGATCGTGGTCGGCCCCTCCCCCGGTGTGGCGTCACGCACCTGCTCGGCGGCCCGGGCCACGGCCGTCTCGACGTCGTCGGTGGGCAGGGCGTCGAGGACGTCGGCGACGGCGTGGCCCATCACCTGTGCGCGGGCCCGGCGTCGCCACGGGAACGCGACGACGATCCGGTGGGGGTCGCTCGTCGGGCGCACGCGGACGGCGAGCCGCGCCGTACCCCCCTCGGCCGCGACGGTCCTCACCAGCCGGGCCACCGCCCGGGTGGCGAACCGCTGGCGGAACCCGCTGTCCGGCTCACCCGGCCGCGCGTCGCTGATCCCGATCCGGCGGGCGAAGCGCTCGACCGTCGCGGTGGGCGCCTCGGCCAGTCCGGTGATGTCGAGGGTCAGCTTCACCGCTGCCCGCGGGAAGTAGAGGTTCGGCCCCTCCAGAATGCGCAGCTCGACGAGTGAGGTCACCGCGGCACGCTATCGGAGCCGCGACGAGCGCGCCTCGTGTGCCTCAGCGTGCGCCAGAGCGCACGTCGAGGCACACGCCGCGATCCGTCAGGCGCCCATCGCGTGGAAGCCGCCGTCGACGTGGACGATCTCGCCCGTGGTGGCCGGGAAGAAGTCGGAGAGCAGCGCGCACACCGCCCGGGCGGTGGGTTCCTGGTCGGTGTTGTCCCAACCCAGCGGCGCCCGCGTCGACCACATGTCCTCGAGCTCGGCGAAGCCCGGGATCGCCTTGGCAGCGAGGGTGCGCAGCGGACCGGCGGAGACCAGGTTGACGCGGATCCCGTCGGGACCGAGGTCACGGGCGAGGTAGCGGGAGGTGGACTCCAGGCCCGCCTTCGCCACGCCCATCCAGTCGTAGGCGGGCCACGCGGTCGTCGCGTCGAAGGTCAGACCCACGACGGACCCACCCCCGCTCATCAGCGGCCGGCAGGCGACCGCGAGGGACTTGAGGGAGTAGGCCGAGACCTGGACGGCCTGGGCGACGTCCTCCCACGGTCCGTCGAGGAACTTGCCGCCCAGCAGGGTCTCCGGGTTGCCGTAGGCGATCGAGTGGACCACACCGTCGAGGTGGTCGGTGTGCTCGCGCACCGCCGCCTCGAGCCCGGCGAGGTGCTCGGGGTCGGTCACGTCGAGCTCGAGCACCGGCGGCTCGCTCGGGAGCCGCTTGGCGATGCGCCTGGTGATCCCGAGCGCGCGGCCGAAGTTGGAGATCAGGACGGTCGCGCCCTGCTCCTGGGCCACCTTCGCGGTGGCGAAGCCGATCGAGGAGTCCATCGTGACCCCCGCGACGAGGATCGTCTTGCCGTCGAGCAGTCCAGTCATGTCAGTGCCCCATTCCGAGTCCGCCGTCGACCGGGATCACGGCTCCGGTCACGTAGCCGCCGTGCTCGCCGGTCAGCCAGGTGACGGCTGCGGCGATCTCCTCCGGGGTGCCGTAGCGCTGCAGCGGCACCTGCTGCTTGATCGCGTTCTTCTGGTCGTCGCTCAGCACCGCGGTCATGTCGGTGTCGACGAAGCCGGGGGCGACCACGTTGGCGGTGATCGACCGGGAGCCGAGCTCGCGGCTCAGCGAGCGCGCCATGCCGACGAGGCCGGCCTTCGAGGCCGCGTAGTTGACCTGGCCCGCCGAGCCGAGGAGCCCGACGACCGAGGAGATGAAGACGATCCTTCCGCGGCGCAGTCGCAGCATCCCCTTGGCCGCGCGCTTGGCGAGCCGGAAGGAGGCCGTCAGGTTGGTGTCGATGACCCTCGACCAGTCGTCCTCGCTCATCCGGAGCAGCAGCGTGTCGGCGGTGACGCCGGCGTTGGCGACCAGGACCTCGACGGGCCCGTGCGCCTCCTCGACCTGCGTGAACGCCGCCTCGACCGCGTCGGGGTCGGTGATGTCGCAGGTGAGGTCGAGGGCACCGTCGGGGCCGCCACCGCTCCGGCTGGTGACGGCGACCTTGTCGCCCTGCGCGAGGAAGGCCTCCGCGATGGCGCGGCCGATGCCGCGGTTGCCACCGGTGACCAGGACAGATCGGGGTTCTGGGCTCACGGTCGTCGACGCTAGTGATTACCGATGCGTACGCCGAACCGCCTCACTCGTCCTCGAGCCGGAACCCGACCTTCATCCCGACCTGGAGGTGCTCCACGGTGCCGTCCTTGACGTGCCCGCGGATCTCGGTGACCTCGAACCAGTCGATGTGGCGCAGGGTCCGGGCCGCGCGCTCGATCCCGTTCTTCACGGCCTGGTCGATCCCGTCGGGCGACGTCCCGACGATCTCGGTGACGCGGTAGGTGCGGTTGGACATGCGGGCTCCTGGGGGTCGGTCCGGACGGTCCCGGCAGGGACGTGGGTTTGCGATCGTAGCGACGTAGGCTGGGGATCATGCCGCACGACGACGGCGCCATCCGGATCACGACCGCGTCCTCGAGCCGCCACGAGGACATCGCGGCGCGCCAGCGTCGCTATGTCCTGTCGATGTCGCTGCGCACCGTCTGCTTCATCGGGGCCGTGATCGCCGACGGCTGGCTGCGGTGGGTGCTCGTCGCCGGCGCGGTCCTGCTCCCCTACCTCGCCGTCGTGATGGCCAACGTGTCGACCACGAAGTCCGACGGCTTCGACCTGACTCACGGACCATCCGGTCGGCGCGAGCTGCCTGAAAGCACTGGATCCGAAGGAATCGGCGGATCCGACCGCATTTGACTAATTAGGTCCCGACACCGCACACTTCTGGCGAACTGTGTCTCCCCCGTCGCAGTTCATCGCGGCGCCGGTGGCCTTTGTGGCCCCGGCGCCGCGCCCGTTCCCGCAGGTGGGAGCATGGCCCGGTGAGTGACGAGGCCCCCCTGACCTGCAGCGCCAAGGGCTGCACGGCGGACGCCGTCTGGGCGCTCCAGTGGAACAACCCGAAGCTGCACACGCCGGACCGTCGCAAGGTCTGGCTGGCCTGCGACGAGCACCGCGCGAGCCTCGGCGACTTCCTGGCCTCGCGCCGGTTCCTGCGCGAGGTCGTCCCCGCCGCCGAGGGCGAGGCGAGGTAGGTCCCTACCCGCCGATCGCCGACATCGGCCGGTCGGGCTGGAGGAAGGTCGGGTCGTCGATGCCGTGGCCGGCCCGCTTCCCGCGCATCGCGGTCACCCAGCGCTCGGCGAGCTCCTCGTCGGTGGCGCCGGCCCGCAGGGCGAGCCGCAGGTCGGACTCCTCGCGCGCGAACAGGCAGTTGCGGACCTGGCCGTCGGCGGTGATCCGCACCCGGTCGCAATCGCCGCAGAAGGGACGCGTGACCGAGGCGATGACGCCGACGGTGGCCGGTCCGCCGTCGACGGTGAACAGCTCGGCCGGGGCGCTGCCCCGCGGCTCGGACGCGGGGGTGAGCGTGAACTCGCGCTCGAGCCTGGTGAAGATCTCGTCGGCGGTCACCATCGCCGCCCGGCTCCAGTCGTGCTGGGCGTCGAGCGGCATCTGCTCGATGAACCGCAACGCGTAGCCCTCGGCGATCGCCCACCGCAGCAGCTCGGGCGCCTGGTCGTCGTTGACACCACGCAGCAGGACGGCGTTGATCTTGACCGGGGTGAGGCCGTGGGCGCGAGCCGCCGCCAGTCCGGCGATCACGTCGTCGAAGCGGTCGCGTCGGGTGATGGTGTGGAAGGTCTCGCCGCGGACCGTGTCGAGGCTGACGTTGACCCGGTCGAGGCCGGCGTCGGCGAGGGCCGCGGCCGTGCGCTCGAGCCCGAGCGCGTTGGTGGTGAGGCTGACGTCGACGCTGGGGTCGATGGCCTTCGTACGCCGGACGATGTCGACGAGACCGCGGCGCACGAGCGGCTCGCCGCCGGTGAACCGGACCTCGCGGACGCCGACGCGGCGCACGCCGATCTGGATGAGGCGCACCACCTCGTCGTCACTCAGCACGTCGTCGTTCGGCAACCAGTCGAGCCCCTCGGCCGGCATGCAGTAGGAGCAGCGCAGGTTGCAGCGGTCGGTCAGCGAGACACGGAGGTCGGTCGCGACTCGTCCGTAGCGGTCCTCGAGCGGTGTGATCTGCACCCTGTCGAGCATACGGCCGTGGCGGGCACCGCGGGGCGGCGACCGCCCGACGGATAGCCTCACGGCGTGCGTTCGTGGGGCTTCCTCGTCAGTCGCCGCTGGATCCTCTTCGCGATCACGGTGGCGCTCCTGGCGTGGGCGGCCTGGTGGCTGGGCGAGTGGCAGTTCCACCGGCTCGAGGACCGCAAGCAGCGCAACGCCATCGTCGAGCGCAACGAGCAGGCGCCACCGGCCGAGGTCGGCGACGTGATGCCGCTCGACGGCGAGGTCGCCGAGACCGACGAGTGGCGGATCGTGACCGCGACGGGCGAGTACGCCGTCGACGACACGATCATCGTCCGCTACCGCACCCGCGACGGCGCACCGGGAGTCGACGTCGTCGTCCCTCTCGTCGTCGACGACGGCGGAACGGTGCTCGTCGACCGGGGATGGCTCCAGACCGACGCACGCGAGGTGACCGCTGCCGACGTGCCCTCACCGCCGTCGGGGACGGTCACCGTGACGGGCTACGTGCGTCGCAACGGCACCGGCGACAGCACCGCGGTCACCGACCAGTCGACCCGGGCCGTCTCCAGCGAGCAGATCGGCGAGGCGCTGGGCGTGGAGCTGCACGACGGCTTCGTCGACCTGGCGTCGGAGGAGCCGGCTCCCGACACCTCCCTGGCACCGCCCGAGCTGCCGGAGCTCGACAACGGTCCCCACTTCTTCTACGGGCTCCAGTGGTGGTTCTTCGGGGTGCTGGCCGTCGTCGGATTCGGCTACCTCGCGTGGGACGAGCGTCGCGGCGGCCGCGGCGGCCGCCGGTCAGAGGGCCCGCAGCATCCCACCGTCGACCGGGAGCATCGCGCCGCTCACGAATGACGCGGCGGGCGAGAGCAGGAAGGTGGCCGCGCGCCCGAACTCCTCCGGCTCTCCCTGCCGTCCGAGCGGGATGCTCGCGACGGCGCGCTGCCGGTTGCCGTCGGGGTCGCCGCTCGCTGCATCGAGCTCGGCGAGCCGGTCGGTGCCGACCCGGCCGGGCAGCAGCCCGTTGACCCGGATCCCGCCAGGTCCCAGCTCGTCGGCCAGCGACTTGGCCACCATCGCGAGCCCGGGCCGGAGCCCGTTGGAGATCGCCAGGTTGCCGATCGGCGCGCGGACGCTGCTGGACAGCACGAACGCGAGCGCACCGCCGGGGGGCAGCTCGGCCCCGATCTCACGGCCGAGCCGGACGGCGCCGAGGAAGACCGAGTCGAACGCGGCGGTCCACTGCTCGTCGGTGACGGCCAGCGTGCCGCCGGGAGGGGGACCGCCCACGGAGATCAAGGCCCCGTCGACCCGGCCCCACGTGTCCCGCGCCGCGGACAGCAGCCGCGCGGGCGTCGCCGGATCGGCGTTGTCGGCGACCACGCCGACGGCCTGCTCCTCCCCCAGCTCGGCAACGGCGTCCTCCAGCGACTCCGGGGACCGCCCGGAGAGCACCACGCGCGCCCCCTCGGCGACGAGGCAGTCGGCCGTGGCGCGGCCCAGCCCGCGGGCGCCCCCGGTGACGAGGAAGACGCGGTCGGCGAGGTCGAGGTCCATCCCTCGACCCTAGCGAGACCCGTGCCCGCGTCAGGTCGTCGCGACGTCCTCGAGGAACTGGGTGCGGTAGAGGTCGGCGTAGAGCCCGCCCTCGGCGAGCAGCTCGGCGTGGGTGCCGCGCTGGACGATGCGGCCCTCCTCGAGGACCAGGATCGTGTCGGCGTTGCGGACGGTCGAGAGCCGGTGGGCGATGACGAGCGAGGTGCGGCCCGCGAGGGCGGCGTCGAGCGCGCGCTGCACCGCCACCTCCGACTCGCTGTCGAGGTGGGCGGTCGCCTCGTCGAGGACGACGATGGCCGGTGCCTTGAGCAGCAGCCGCGCGATCGCCAGGCGCTGGCGCTCGCCGCCGGACAGTCGGTAGCCGCGGTCACCGACGACGGTGTCGAGGCCGTCCGGCAGGCCCCGGACGAGCGTGGCGACCTGGGCGGCTGACAGGGCCTCCCACATCTGCTCCTCGGTGGCGTCGGGCCGCGCGTAGTGCAGGTTGGCCGCGATGGTGTCGTGGAACATGTGGGCGTCCTGGGTGACGTAGCCGACGACGTCCTCGAGCGACTGGAGCGTCACCTCGCGCACGTCGCGGCCACCGACGAGGACGGCCCCCTCGCCGGCGTCGTAGAGCCGCGCGACGAGGTGGGTCACCGTCGTCTTGCCCGCACCGGACGGCCCCACGAGAGCGACCATCTGACCCGGCTCCGCCCGGAAGCTGATGTCGTGGAGGACCTCGCCGGTGTCGCGCGACTCGGCGCGGGCCACCGTCTCCAGCGAGGCGAGCGAGATCTCGTCGGCGCGGGGGTAGGTGAAGGAGACCGACTCGAACTCGAGCGACGACGCGTCGCGCGGCAGCGCGGTCGCACCCGGCTTCTCCTGGATCGTCGACGGGAGGTCGAGCACCTCGAAGACCCGCTCGAAGCTGACCAGCGCGGTCATGACGTCGATCCGGACGTTGGACAGGCTCTGGAGCGGCCCGAGGAGCCGGACCAGCAGCGTGCCGAGGGCGAGCAGCTTGCCGATGCTGAGGTCTCCGTCGATGACGAGGTGACCGCCGACGCCGTAGACGATCGCCAGGGCCAGCGCCGGCACCAGCAGCACCGCGGCCATGAAGATCCGGGTCATGAAGGCGATCCGGACCCCGAGGTCGCGCACCCGGCCGGCCTTGGCGGCGTAGAGCGCGTCCTCGGTGCGGCGGTCGCCGAACAGCTTGAGCAGCATCGCGCCGCCGACGTTGAACCGCTCGGTCATCGCGTTGCCCATGTCGGCGTTGCCGTCCATCTGCTCGCGCGTCAGGGCGGCCAGGCGGCCGCTGACCCAGCGGGAGGTCAGCAGCAGGATCGGGAAGAGCAGCAGGCACAGCACGGTCACCTGCCACGACAGCGCCACCATCGTGATGCCGACGACCACGACCGACACCGAGCTGGAGACGGTGTTGGACAGCGTCGAGGTGAAGGCACGCTGGGCGCCGATCACGTCGTTGTTGAGCCGCGACACGAGGGCCCCGGTCTGGGTGCGGGTGAAGAACGCCAGCGACTGCCGCTGGACGTGGCCGAAGACGCGCGTCCGGAGGTCGAGGATCAGGCCCTCGCCGATCCGGGAGGAGAGATAGCCGCCGGCCACGGACAGGGCGGCGCCGACGACGGCCACGACGGCCATCAGCAGCGCCAGCACGGTCACGAGGCCGGAGTCGCCGCCGGTGATGCCGTCGTCGACCAGGCGCTGGATCAGCAGCGGGTTGGCGACGACCAGCAGCGAGTCGAGGACGGTGACGACCAGGAAGAACGAGATGGCGCCCCGGTGGGGCCCCGCGAAGCCGAGCACGCGGCGTACGGTCTCGCGCGCGACGCGCTGGCGGCCCGCCTCGCGGTCGGTCCGCATGTGGCGCCAGGCCGGTCCCATCCCCATCGACAGCGACACCCAGCCACTCCTCTCACCCGGCGTTGCCGGGAGCTCTCCTAGCCCAGCAGCTGGGCCAGCTCGCGGAACCGGCGGACCTGCGCCTCGCGCTCGGCCCGCCGCTGCTCCTCCAGGCTGCGGCCGCTCGCGGCGAGCAGCAGCGCCTTCGTCTCGGTCACCGCGCCGGCCATCGGGGCGGTGAGGGCGGCTGCGAGATCGGCGACGGTCGCGTCGAGCTGGTCGGCGGGTACGGCGAGCGCGGCCAGGCCGATGCCGACCGCCTCGTCCGCACCGACCATCCGCGCGGTCACGCAGATCTCCAGTGCCCTGGCGTAGCCAACGCTGTCGACCAGTGGCTTTGTTCCCGTCAGGTCCGGCACGAGGCCGAGCGCGGACTCCTTCATGCAGAACTGGGCGTCGTCGGTCACGACGCGCAGGTCGCAGCTGAGGGCGAGCTGGAAGCCGGCACCGACGGCGTGGCCCCGCACCGCGGCGATCGAGACGAACCGCGGGTCGCGCAGGAAGGTGAAGCCCTGCTGGTAGGCGTCGATCGTGGCCGACATCTCCGCATCGTCCATCGCGAGCAGGCCGGCGACCGTCTCCTGCCCGTCGCCCCCGCCGGGGGTGAGCATCGCCCGGTCGAGACCGGCCGAGAACGACTGGCCCGCCCCCGTCACCACGACGACGCGGACGTCGTCGGCGATCTGCTCGCCGAGCCGTGCCAGCGCCCGCCACATGGACGGCGTCTGGGCGTTGCGCACCTCGGGCCGGTCGAGGGTGATGGTCGCGACCGGACCGTCCACGTCGTAGCGCAGTCCGACCGCGGCAAGCTCCTCAGGCGTCATGCCCGCATCCTCTCAGGGGGCACTGACGGTCCTCAGGCGAGGGAGACCAGGTCGGCGTAGTCGTCGGACCAGAGGTCCTCGTCGCCGTCGGGGAGCAGCAGGACCCGGTCGGGGTGGAGAGCGCGGACGGCGCCCTCGTCGTGGGTGACCAGGATGATCGCCCCGGCGTACTCGCGGATCGCCGCGAGGACCTCCTCACGGGAGGCGGGGTCGAGGTTGTTGGTGGGCTCGTCGAGCAGCAGCACGTTGGCGCTCGAGACCACCAGGCTCGCGAGCGCGAGCCGGGTCTTCTCCCCGCCCGAGAGCACCCCGGCCGGCTTGTGGGCGTCATCGCCCGAGAAGAGGAAGGAGCCGAGCACCGAGCGTGCCTCGGTGTCGGTGAGCTGGGGCGCAGAGCTCTGGAGGTTCTCGAGGACCGTGCGGTCGGTGTCGAGGGTCTCGTGCTCCTGGGCGTAGTAGCCGAGCTTGAGCCCGTGGCCGGGGACGACCTGCCCGGTGTCCGGGCTGTCGACGCCCGCCAGGATCCGGAGCATCGTCGTCTTCCCCGCGCCGTTGAGGCCGAGGATCACGACCCGGCTGCCCTTGTCGATGGCCAGGTCGACGTCGGTGAAGACCTCAAGGGAGCCGTAGGACTTCGAGAGCTCGGCGGCGGTGAGGGGCGTACGGCCGCAGGGCGCGGGCGCGGGGAACTTGATCCGCGCGACCTTGTCGGCCTGCCGCTCGGCGTCGAGGCCCGCCACCATCTTCTCGGCGCGCTTCAGCATCGACTGGGCGGCCGACGCCTTCGTCGCCTTGGCGCGCATCTTGTTGGCCTGGTCGGTGAGGATCTTGGCCTTGGTCTCGGCGTTGGCCCGCTCGCGCTTGCGACGCTTCTCGTCGGTCTCGCGCTGGAGCAGGTACTGCTTCCAGCCCATGTTGTAGACGTCGATCTCGGCGCGGTTGGCGTCGAGGTGGAGGACCCTGTTGACCGTCGCCCCGAGCAGGTCGTTGTCGTGGGAGATCACGATCAGACCGCCGCTGTGGGCCTTGAGGAAGTCGCGCAGCCACACGATCGAGTCGGCATCGAGGTGGTTGGTCGGCTCGTCGAGGAGCAGCGTCTCGGCGCCGGAGAAGAGGATCCGCGCCAGCTCGACCCGGCGACGCTGGCCACCGGAGAGGGTGCGCAGCGGCTGGGCGAGCAGCCGGTCCTCGATCCCGAGCGCGTGAGCCATCTGCATGGCCTCCGACTCCGCGGCGTAGCCGCCGCCGGCGTGCAGCTCGGCGTCGGCGCGCGACCACCGCTTCATCGCCCGCTCGCGCTGGTCGGGATCGTCGCTGGTCATGCCCACCTCGGCGTCGCGCAGCCGGCGTACGACGTCGTCGAGCCCGCGTGCGGAGAGGATCCGGTTGAGCGCCAGCACCTCGGGGTCGCCGATGCGCGGGTCCTGCGGGAGGTAGCCGACCTCACCGGTGGTGTGGACGTGGCCGTCGGCGGGCTGGCCCTCGCCGGCGAGGATGCGGGTGAGGGTCGTCTTGCCGGCGCCGTTGCGGCCGACGAGGCCGACCTTGTCGCCGGCTGCGACCCGGAAGCTGACGTCCGCCATCAGCAGTCGTGCCCCGGCCCGGACTTCGAGGTGCTGGGCGGTGATCATCAGGCTCGCTAGCCTAGGCGCGCGTGCGGGACGTCCCCCAATCGCGGAGGACGCTCGACGAGGAGGATCCGTGCGCTTCAACCCCAAGGCTCGGCTCGACACCAGCCGTGTGCGTGACAGCGGACGCGGGAGCGGCGGGGGTCGGTCGGGCGGGGGCATGTCCGGCGGCGGCATGCAGATCCCGATCCCGACGGGCGCCAAGGGTGGCAGCGCCGTCGGCCTGGTCATCGCCGTCATCGTCTTCCTGGTGCTGACCCAGTGCACCGGGGGCGGAGGCCTCAGCGGCCTCGGCGTGCCCGACAACCCCTTCGACCTCAGCCGCGTCCAGGGCGACGACAGCGGCCGCTACGACGCGTGCCGGACCGGTGAGGACGCCAACGACAGCGAGGACTGCGCTCGCGTCGCGGTCGAGAACTCCCTGACCGACTACTGGAGCGAGACCCTCCCGGCGCAGTCGGACGTCGGCTTCCGGCCGGAGAACGTCATGCAGACCTTCACCGGCGCGGTGGAGACCGGCTGCGGGCAGGCCACCTCGGCCGTCGGGCCCTTCTACTGCCCGGTCGACGAGAGCATCTACCTCGACACCGGCTTCTTCCGCGACGTGCTGCAGCAGCAGCTCGGCGGCCCGGCCGGCGACTTCGTCGAGCCCTACGTGCTCGCCCACGAGTACGGCCACCACGTCCAGAACGTCCTCGGCACCATGAGCCGGGTGCGTACCCAGCAGGGCCCGGACAGCGACGCCGTGCGGCTCGAGCTCCAGGCCGACTGCTACGCCGGCATGTGGACGGCCAACGCCACGGGCACCGACGACGCCGGTGGCGAGCCGCTGATCCTCGAGCTGTCCGAGCAGGACATCAGCGAGGCGATCGCCGCGGCCAAGTCGGTCGGCGACGACAAGATCCAGGACCGGACGACCGGACGGGTCAACCCTCGTGAGTGGACCCACGGCTCCGCCGACCAGCGGGTCCGGTGGTTCATGGTGGGCTACACCGAGCACAGTCTCGACGCGTGCGACACGTTCTCCGCCAGCCGTCTCTGACTAGCCCTCCGCCAGCAGCGCCTCGAGCTGGGGGAACTGGCGCTGCAGGGCCCTCAGGTGCGGGGCGACGGCAGGGTGGCGGTACTTCGAGACCAGCGCCCCCTCGCCCCCGGCGACCCTCTCGAGCGCCCACTCCGCGCGGGTGAGCGCGGTGTAGACGGCCGTGACCCGGGCGCCGAGCGCGACGTCGTCGGGGTCGAAGGCGCCGGTCGGGAGCGCATCGAGGTAGGTCTCGAGCAGCGGCTCGAACTCCTCCCGCGCAGCCAGCGAGAACTGACCGAGGTCGCCGCCGACGTGCCCGACCCCGACGGTGGCCCAGTCGACCGCCACGACCCGGTCGCCGTCACGGCCGAGCAGGTTCAGCGGCGTCGCGTCGCCGTGCTGGGCGACCTGCGGCAGTGCCTCGGTCCGCTCCAGGAAGGTCGTACGCCGCCTCCAGAGGGGGTCGGCGACGTCGGCGACCGACGTCCGGCCCAGCGTGGGCCAGCCACCACGGCGCTCCACGCGCGCGAGCCGGTCGCGCAGCTGGTGGTGGGCGAGGAACCGGGGTCGCACGGTGAGGCTGCCGGCGAAGCGGGCGAGCCCCATCGCGACGAAGAGGCCGCTCGTGGCCGCGTCCTCGACCCACTCCCGCGTGATCGTGATGCCGTCGGCGTCCTCGTCGACGGCCGCCGGGGCCGATCGCAACCCGTCGGTCGCCGACACGATGCCGGTGTCGAGGACGTCCGCCTCGCGCCGCCAGTAGGCGAAGTGGACCGGGTCGGAGAGCTCGGCAGGGTCGTGGGACGCGGGCCGCGCCAGCCGCTTGATGACGACCGGCTGCTCGCCGACGGCTGCCCGCCAGACGCCGACGGTCGACGTCCCCGTGCCGCCCGGCAGCGGATGCCAGTCGGGCTCCGGCTCCCACATGGTGGGGACGCTATCCGAAGTCGCGCCGCCTGAAGGTGAACCAGCCCGCGAACGACAGCAGCGCGGCGACACCGAGGACGACGCCGAACGACCCGGGGTCGAAGTCCTCGACCGGCATCCGGGCCAGGTGCTCGAACGGCGAGAAGCCGCGCAACCAGTCGGGGAACCGCAGGATCTCCCCCAGCACGAGCACCACGACGGCGAACGCGAGACCGAGCCAGCCCAGCGTCGCGAGCCGGCCGCGCACGCCGTAGAGGAGGCGCGTCAGCCCGGTGAGGGCGAGCACCGCCGGCAGCCACGCCAGGGTCTGCCACGTGAACTGCCAGACCGAGCTCCCCTCGCCGGTCACGAGCGCGTCGGCGAGACCGAGGCCCAGGCCGCCCAGTCCCAGGACCAGCACCGTCCCCCCCACGGTCACGCTGACGTGGGCTGCCAGCCACTCCGTCCGGGACCGCGCGGTCGCCAGCACCGCCTCGCCGTGGCCGGCCTCCTCCTCGCCACGGGCGCGGGTCGCCGAGGAGATGGCGAAGCCCGCCGCCATCAGGGCGAGGATCGTCATGGACATGGCGTAGAACCCGGCGACCAGGTCGCCGCCGCCCGCGACCATCATCTGGCGGGCGGCCTCGCTGTCGCCGATCAGGTCGCCGGCGTCGTTGCCGATCGAGCCGTAGGAGAGTCCGATGGCGAACAGCCCGAGCCCCCACCCGACGACGGCGCCGCGCTGCAGGCGCCACGCGAGACCCACCGGCGTACCCAGGGCGGCGGAGGCGTGCGGCGTGCCCGGACGCGTCGCGAGCACGCCGGCGCCCCAGTCGCGGCGGTCGAGGACGGCGTAGGCACCGACGAGCGCGAGCACCCCCGCGAGCAGCAGCAGCACCGCCGGCCACCAGCGAAGACCCGAGAAGGCGTACATCTGCTGGTACCAGCCGATCGGGCTCAGCCAGGTCAGGGTCGGTCGCCCGAGGTCGCCGACCGCCCTGAGGGCGTACGCCGCGGCGATGACGACGCCCGTCAGGGCGTAGGCCGTCCGGGTGCTCGCGGTGAGCTGGGCCGCGACCAGGGCCACGCCGCCGAAGAGCATCCCGCAGAGCGCGACGCCGACCCCGAGGGCGACCGAGTCGGCGACGGCGAGGGGCACGGTGACCAGGCTGACCGCGATCCCGACTGCCAGGAGCGCGTTGGCGACCAGCAGCACCCCGACGGTCGCGCTGGTGGTGGCGCGCCGGCCGACCACCCCGGCGCGCAGCAGCTCGTCGCGCCCGCTCTCCTCCTCCGCACGGGTGTGTCGCCCCGCGAGGAACATGCTCATCAGACCCGCGAGGATCGCCCCGAAGGCGGTCGACTGCCACGCCACCTGGCCGCCGACCGTGTTGAGCGCCCGGTCGGGCCCCGCCATCGCGATCAGCGCCGGGTTGGATCCCATGAGCTCGGCGGCCGTGTCGAACTCCTCCTGGGTGGCGTAGAGGCCGGCGACGCTGATCGCCTGCGTCCAGTAGAGGAGGACACCGGCCAGCACCCACCAGAAGATCATCCAGCGGTCGCGGCGCAGGAACGCGCGCAGGAGAAGACCCGCCCCGGTCACGGCGTGACCTCCTCCACCCGGTCGCCGTAGTGGCGCAGGAACATCTCCTCCAGCGTCGGCGGGGTCGCGGTCAGGCTGGTGATCCCGCCCTCCCGCAGCACGCCGAGCACAGGATCGAGCGAGGCGGTGTCGACCTCGAAGCGCACCCGGTGGTCGGTGTGCGCGAGGTCGTGGACGCCGGCGTGGCCGGCGAGACCGTCCGGCACCCGCTCGAGCTCCGCCGTCACCGTCGTCCGGGTGAGGTGGCGGAGCTCGGCGAGCGTCCCGGACTCCACGCACCGGCCCTCGCGGATGATGCTGACCCGGTCGCAGAGTCGCTCGACCTCGGCGAGGATGTGGCTCGACAGCAGCACGGAGTGGCCCTCGGCACGGAACTCGTCGACGCAGTCGGTGAAGACCGCCTCCATGATCGGGTCGAGGCCCGAGGTGGGCTCGTCGAGCACCAGCAGCTGCACGTCGGCGGCGAGGGCGGCCACGAGGGCGACCTTCTGCCGGTTCCCCTTGGAGTAGCTGCGGCACTTCTTGGTCGGGTCGAGCCCGAACCGGTCGACGAGCGCCGCGCGGCGCGTCGGGTCGAGCCCGCCGCGCATCCGGCCGAGCAGGTCGATGACCTCGCCGCCGGTCAGGTTGGGCCAGAGGTTCACGTCGCCGGGGACGTAGGCGAGCCGCCGGTGGAGGTCGGCGGCGTCGCGCCAGGGGTCACCGCCGAAGAGGCGCACGTCGCCGGCGTCCGGCCGGAGCAGGCCGAGCAGGACCCGGATCGTGGTCGACTTGCCCGACCCGTTGGGGCCGAGGAAGCCGTGCACCTCGCCCTGCGCGACCGTGAGGTCGAGCCCGTCGAGCGCCCGGGTGCTGCCGAAGGTCTTGACGAGGCCCGTGACCTCGACCGGTGGTGTCGTCACGTCCCCGACCCTACCCCTCTTTCAGAAGTTTCTGAATCCTGTGATACTCGTGTCGTGCCCGACCCCGAGGACTCCGCGAACCGCTACGTCGAGCGCATGGGCACCGCCCTCGCCGACGCCGGTCTGCAGCGGCTCCCCTCCCGGGTCTTCGCGGCGCTGACCGTGGACGACGACGGGCGGATGACGTCGGCCGAGCTGGTGGCCGCGCTCGACGTCAGCCCGGCCTCGGTCTCCGGTGCCGTGCAGTACCTCTCGCGCATCGGGTTCCTCCACCGGGAACGCGAGCGTGGCAGCCGACGTGACGTCTACGTCGTCGACGACGACGCCTGGCTCCAGGCCATGCTACGCGAGGAGCAGGTCTACGGCCCGATGATCGCGGCGCTCGACACGGCGCTGCGCGACCTGCCCGCGGGAGCGCCTGCCCGTCGGCGGTTGCGGCTGATGCGTGAGTTCCTCACGTTCGTGGGCGAGGAGATGGAGGGCATCGCGGACCGGTGGCTGGCGCGTCGTGCGGAGCTCGAGGCCGAGGGTCTCGACTAGCGTCCGGGCTGTGACTGCTCTCCGCGACGCCACCACCCGCGCCCTCCGCCGCATCGCCCTCGACCGCCAGCGGGTCGGCCGGGTCCCCGGTCTCTACGCCGCCGTGCAGCGCGGCGGCGCGCTGGTGTGGGGCGACGGGATCGGTCGGCGCGAGGTCACCGCGGAGGCGGCGCCGGGGCCTGACGACCAGTTCCTGGTCGCCTCGAACACCAAGACCTTCACCGCGGTGATGGTGATGCAGCTGCGCGACGAGGGTCGGCTCTCGCTCGACGACCGTGTGAGCGACCACCTGGGCGAGGTGCCCCACGGCCTGACCGTCCGCCAGGGCCTGGCCCACGTGTCGGGCCTCCAACGCGAACCCGTCGGCGACGTCTGGGCGACCCTCGTGCAGCCCGACACCGACGAGCTGATGGCTGGGTTCGCCGAAGCCGAGGCCGTCGGCCGCCCCCATGAACGGTGGCACTACTCCAACGTGGTCTACGCCGTGCTGGGCGAGCTCGTGGCCCGCCTCGACGGCCGCTCCTGGGAGGAGTCGCTGCGGGCCCGGCTGCTCGACCCGCTCGAGCTGAAGCGCACGAGCGTCGGGTTCGACGGTGGACCTCAGGCGGTCGGCTACTACGTCCCGCCCTTCGACGACGTGCCGCGGGTCGAGCCGTTCGTCGAGCTGCGCGCCATGGCCCCGTGCGGTGCCCTGGCCTCGACCGCCCGCGACCTGGCGCGCTGGTCGGCGTTCGTCGCGGCCCCGGACCCGTCCGTCCTCTCCCCCGACACGATGGAGGAGATGTGCCAGCCGCAGGTGATGCGCGACGTCGAGGACTGGACCGGCGCGATGGGGCTCGGGTTCTTCCTCGCCCGGTCACCGGGCGGACGTACGTTCGTCGGTCACACCGGTGGGATGCCCGGCCACGTCACCGGGGTCTTCACGCACCGGGAGTCGGGCACCGGCGGGATCGTGCTCATGAACTCCTCCACCCCGCCCGACCCCAGCACCTTCGCGGTCGAGATCGCCGAGCAGGTCGTGGCCCACGACCCCGTCGAGGAGCAGCCGTGGCAACCCGGGACCTCCGTCCCCGACGAGCTGGCCGGGCTGCGCGGCACCTGGTTCACCGAGGGGACGCCCTTCGTCTTCTCCGTCGTGCAGGGGCACCTGGAGGCGCGCCACCCCGACCTCGCGCGCCACAAGCAGTCCTCGGTGTTCGAGCAGATCGGTGACGACCTCTATCGCACCGTCGCCGGTCGCGAGCGCGGCGAGCTGCTCCGCGTCACGCGCGACGAGGCCGGCACCCCGGTCACGCTCCACTGGGCGACCTACCTCTGCACCCGCGCCCCCCTCTCCTTCGGCGAGGAGCTGACCGGGCACTAGGTGTCCCTGCGAGACCGCCGACCGGGCACTCCGCGTCCGCCGTGGGCACGGGAGTGACCGGTCAGCGCCCTTCATGGGCGCGCGAGTGCCCGGTCACGCGTTGTGGACGGTGACCCGGAACGCGCAGGCGTCGAGGACGGCCTGGTCGAGGACGGCACGACGCGGATCGGGCACGGCGAGCCAGGGGTCGACCACGACGAGCCCGAGGCGCGCGAGCCGAGGGTCGGACAGCACCTCGTCCACGGCCGCGTGGTCGCCGCCGGTCACGAGCGGGCCGGCGCGGAGGATCCGGGCGGCATGGTCCGCGGCCGCCTCGTAGGCCGCGCGCGCCTGGTTGTCGCGGCGCCGGGCGAACCGCTGCTGGCTCTGGCCGCCCGCCTTGGTCCGGCCCTGGACGTGACGCTGGCCGATCTTGTGGTCGACGAGGTCGGCCCCGGCCAGCCGGGCGACGGCGAAGCCTCCCTTGCGCACCAGCAGCACGCCCCAGGACTCGGGCGGGGTCGCCCGGACGGCGACCTCGGCGGCGTCCTCCGGCCCGTCGTACGCCGCGGCGAAGGGCAGCCGGGCGACGAACGTCGAGCCGTCGGGAGCCGTCCCCGCGAGCGCGCCGTCGTCGACGGACAGCGACACCCCGCCGTGGCGGCTCGCGAAGTTGTCGACCCACCGGGCGAGTCGCACCGAGGGGACGAGGACCTCGCTCACAGGAAGTCGAGCGGGTCGAACTCGTCGATCGGGATGATCCGGAGCCTCGGCAGCGTCGTGTTGAACGCCTTGACGTCGTACTCGAGGTCGATGATCTCCAGGCCGGGGAGCTCGCGGAAGCCGGCGTTGACGAACTCCTGGAAGCACAGCAGCCCGACCCGGCGCTCGCCGTCGGCGAGCCGTCCCATCTCGTCGAGGAAGTCACCGTCGTGGCTGGCGAGCACCACGTCGTCGTCGCGCTCGGCGAGCGCCGCAAGGGTGCGCTGGATCGCGATGTCGACGACCTTGCCCTCACCCTGGAGCGGGATGGGCCGATAGCCGATCGAGGTCACTGCCTGCACGAAGCCCATCGGCATCTCGCCGGCCACGGCGAGGAAGAACAGCCCCGACACGGGCTGGTCCCAGTGGCGCTCGACGTGGTCGAGCACCCGGTTCCACCGTGGCCGCTCCTCTGGCATCGGGCGCCGCTGCAGGATCGAGGTGCCGAGCGTCGCGTCGAGGTTCTCCCCGTCGACCAGCAGGTAGGTCTTGCGACCGTCCGTGACGGTCTGGCCGTCCGTGCCGTCGTCCATGGCCGCGACCCTAGCGCTCCGGCTCCCACACGACGTCGAGCCGCTCGGTGACGACGTCGCCGCTGACGTCGACCCCGGCGGTCGCCACCAGGACGCGGGGCTGGCCGTCGGCGTCGCAGACGATGCCGAGCGCACCCACCTCGGGCAGCTCCTCGCCGTACTCCTCGCGGGTGCCGCTGAGCTCGGTCGTCCCGTCGGCGAGCAGCTGCTCGAGCTGCTCCTCGTCGTCGAAGCCCCAGGCCGGCGGCGGCACGGACTCCAGCGGTGTCGGGCCGAAGTAGGACGGCATCGAGTTGAGCTTGGCGTGGAAGCGGGCGAGGTTCCAGAAGGCATCGATCGCGGGGTCGCCCTGGGGCTCGGCCAGCGGATCCACGGGGTGCTCGGTCATGTCGTCACCGTACGGCGTGGGTGAGCGCGACCGTGTCACGCACGACCGCCGCGAGGTCGCGGTCGTCCCCGGCGACCCTGCGGTGCCGGTCGGCGGCGGTGCCCTCGGCGAGCAGCGAGGCGACGACGTCGTCGACGAGGTCGCGGTCGCCGTAGGCCGCCAACGGCTCGGCCACGTGGTCGACCAGGGCCGCCACGACGTCGGCCGCCGGTCGTGGCCGGCGTGTCACGGGGTCCACCAGGTCGCCGGCGAGCCCCGAGCGGGCAGCGCGGAAGGTCATCAGGGACGCGACCACCGG
This sequence comes from Nocardioides aestuarii, assembly GCF_039527245.1. Taxonomy (NCBI): domain Bacteria; kingdom Bacillati; phylum Actinomycetota; class Actinomycetes; order Propionibacteriales; family Nocardioidaceae; genus Nocardioides; species Nocardioides aestuarii. Next base: position 339,667 of record NZ_BAAAJT010000003.1, on the reverse strand, counting down.
GGTGAGGTCGGGCGCCGGCTCGCCGGCCGCCCAGTCCGCGGCCGCCCGCTCGACGAGGGCACGGGCGAGGACGGCCACCGCGGCGGAGACCTCGACCCGGGGGCACACGTCCGCGACGCGCACCTCGATCGTCGGGTAGTCGCTGGCGAGCCGGACGTCGAAGTAGGCCATGCCTGCGTCGACGATCGCGCCGGTGTCGACGAGCTCGGCCACGAGGCCGTGGTAGGCACCGGGCGTGCCGAACGGACCGGGCGACCCGGCGCTGGGCCAACGCCGCCACAGCTGCGACCTGAAGCTCGCGTAGCCGGTGTCGACGCCCTGCCAGAAGGGCGACCCGGCCGACAGCGCGGTCAGGACCGGGAGCCAGGGGCGGAGCCGGTCGAGCGCACCCACCGCCTCGTCCTCCGAGGACGTCGACACGTGCACGTGCATCCCGCAGACGAGCTGCTCGGCCTGGGTGATGCCGAACTCCTCGGCGATCTCGCGGTAGCGCGGGTCCGGCGTGGTGCGGGGTACGACGGGCAGCGGCGACGTCGGGAGCGCCACCACCCGGGCCCCGGCCGAGCGCGCGTGCTCGTCGGCCTGCGCCCGCCAGCGGGCCAGCTCGTCGAGCAGGTCGTCGACCGACGACACCGGCGCCGTACCGGTCTCGAGCTGCTGCTGCATCAGCTCGCCCTCGACACCGGCCCCCTCGTCGGAGCCGTCGGCCGCCGTGCGCAGGGCCGCGCCGGCGACGGCCAGCGGCTCACCGGTGGATCCGTCGACGAGGAGGAGCTCCTCCTCGACCCCGAGAGTGCGGGTCACCAGACCCGCTCAGACATTGAACCCCAGGGCGCGCAGCTGCTCGCGGCCGTCCTCGGTGATCTTGTCGGGGCCCCACGGCGGCATCCAGACCCAGTTGATGAGGACGTCGGCGACCAGGCCCTCGAGCGCGGAGTTGGTCTGGTCCTGGATGACGTCGGTCAACGGGCAGGCCGCCGAGGTCAGCGTCATGTCGATGACGGCGTTGGTGTCCTCGTCGAGGTGCACGCCGTAGACGAGTCCGAGGTCGACGACGTTGATGCCGAGCTCGGGGTCGACGACGTCCTTCATCGCCTCGGTCACGTCGTCCACCGTCACGGTCGAGGTGCCGCCGCCGGCGGCCGGGACCTCGGGCAGGTCCCCGTGGTCGACGGCGGAGCCGGTGTTCAGGTCGGTGCTGTCGGTCATGCCTTCTCCTCCAGTGCTCGGTTCGTCGCGTCCTTCCACGCCATCCACGGCAGCAGCGCGCACTTCACGCGGGCCGGGAACTTCGCCACGCCGGCGAAGGCGATGCCGTCCTCGAGGACGTCCTCGTCGGGCTCGACCTGCCCCTTGCCCTGCATCAGGGTGAGGAACGTGTCCTGCACGGCCATCGCGTCGTCGACGCTCTTGCCGATGACCAGGTCGGTCATGACCGACGTGGCGGCCTGCGAGATCGAGCAGCCGACGGCGTCGTAGGACACGTCGCTGACGGTCCCGTCACTGACGTGGACGCGCAGCGTCACCTCGTCGCCGCAGGTCGGGTTGACGTGGTGGACCTCCGCCTCGAAGGGCTCGCGGAGCCCCGCGTGGTGGGGGTTCTTGTAGTGGTCGAGGATGATCTCCTGGTAGAGCGAGTCCAGCTCGTTGCTCACGGCGTCATCCCACCTTGAAGTAGTCGCGGGTGTAGTGCAGCCCCTCGACGAGCGCGTCGATCTCGGCCGGCGTCGTGTAGAGGTAGGACGACATCCGGGTCGAGCTCTGCACGCCGAAGCGGGCGTGGGCCGGCTTCGCGCAGTGGTGGCCAGCCCGGACGGCGATGCCGCGGGTGTCGAGCACCGTCGCGACGTCGTGGGGGTGGACCCCCTCGAGCTCGAAGCTGACCGCTCCCCCGCGCTCGGCGGCGTCGAGCGGCCCCAGGATCGTCACGCCCGGCACCGTCTGCAGGCCCTCGAGGGCGTAGCCGGTGATGGCCTGCTCGTGGGCGTGGATCCTCTCGAGTCCGATGTGGCCGAGGTAGTCGACCGCGGCGCCGAGCCCCACGGCCTCGACGATCGGCGGAGTGCCGGCCTCGAACCGGTGGGGCGCCGCGGCGTAGGTCGAGCGCTCCATCGTCACGGTCTCGATCATCTCGCCGCCGCCGTGGAAGGGCGGCAGCTCGTTGAGCAGCTCCTCGCGGCCCCACAGGACACCGATCCCGGTCGGACCGGTCACCTTGTGGCCGGTGAAGACCAGGAAGTCGCAGCCCGCCTCCTGGACGTCGACCGGCAGCTGGGGTGCTGCCTGGGAGGCGTCCACGACCGAGACGGCGCCCACCGCACGGGCCCGGGCACACAGGTCGCCGACCGGGTTGATCGTGCCGAGCATGTTCGACACCCACGTGAAGGCGACGACCTTGGTGTTCTCGTCGACCAGCCGGTCGGCCTCGGAGAGGTCGAGATGGCCGTCGTCGGTCAGCCCGAACCAGCGCAGCTCCGCACCGGCCCGCTCGCACGCCAGCTGCCACGACACGATGTTGGAGTGGTGCTCCATCTCGGTGATGACGACGTTGTCGCCGGGGCCGAGGTCGATCGTGCGCGCCAGCAGGTTGAGCGCCTCGGTCGCGTTCTTCGTGAACACGACCTCGTTGCGCGACGGTGCGTTGAGGAACGCCGCAACCCGGTCACGGGCCCCCTCGTAGGCCTCCGTCGACTCCGCTCCGAGCTGGTGCATGGCGCGGGCGATGTTGGCGTTGTGGCGCTCGAGGTGGTCGACCATCGCGTCGATGACGACCTGCGGCTTCTGGGAGGTGTTCGCGCTGTCGAGGTAGACCAGCGGGACCCCTCCCGCGAGCGAGCGCGACAGGATCGGGAAGTCCTTGCGCAGGACCTCCAGATCGGGAAGCAGACCGGGGACGGTCACGGTCAGACCGCCGCCCCGACGTACTTCTCGTAGCCGTTGGCCTCGAGCTCGTCGGCCAGCGCGGGACCGCCCGACTCGGCGATCCGCCCGGCGACGAACACGTGGACGTGGTCGGGCGTGATGTAGCGCAGGATCCGCGTGTAGTGCGTGATCAGCAGGACGGCCTTGTCGTCGTCCTCCGCGAACCGGTTGACGCCATCGGACACGACCTTGAGCGCGTCGATGTCGAGGCCGGAGTCGGTCTCGTCGAGGATCGCGACCTTGGGGTCGAGCAGCTCGAGCTGGGCGATCTCGTGGCGCTTCTTCTCGCCACCGGAGAAGCCCTCGTTGACGTTGCGCTGGGAGAAGGTCGGGTCGAGGCCGGCGCGCTCGAGGGTGCCGTTGACGTCCTTGACCCAGGTGCGGAGCTTGGGGGCCTCGCCGTCGATGGCGGTCTTGGCGGTGCGCAGGAAGTTGGCGACCGAGACGCCGGGCACCTCGACGGGGTACTGCATCGCGAGGAACATGCCGGCGCGGGCGCGCTCGTCGACGCTCATCGCGAGGACGTCCTCGCCGTCGAGGGTCACCGAGCCGCTGGTGATGTCGTACTTCGGGTGGCCGGCGATCGAGTAGGCCAGCGTGGACTTGCCGGAGCCGTTGGGGCCCATGATCGCGTGCACCTCACCACTGGTGATGGTGAGCGTCACGCCCTTGAGGATCTCCTTGGGGCCGTCCTCGGTCTCGACGCTGACGTGCAGGTCCTTGATCTCAAGCGTGCTCACTGCGGGGTCACTCCGTTCAGGGTGGTCTCGGTGTCGACGAACACGTCTTCTCCACGGACGTCGACGGGGAAGATGGCGACGGGCTCGGTCGCCGGGAGGTGGGTGGGCTTGCCGGTGCGGAGGTCGAAGCACGAGCCGTGGAGCCAGCACTCGACGGTGCCCCCGGCGACCTCGCCCTCGCTGAGGGCGACGGCCGCGTGGGAGCAGAGGTTCTCGATCGCGAAGACCTCGTCACCGTCCCTGGCGACCGCGACCTCGTACTCGCCCAGCGTCACCGCGAGAGCGGTGTCGCCGGGGATCTCGGCCAGCGTGCAGGCGCGTTCGAACGCCATCAGATGACCTTGCCGCTGACGTTCTTCGACAGCTCGGCCTCGACGGTGGCGACCAGCTTGTCCTCGATCGCGGGGACGCCGATCTTGCGGATCAGGTCGTTGAAGAAGCCGTGGACGACCAGGCGCCGCGCCTCCTTCTCGTCGATGCCGCGCGAGCGGAGGTAGAAGAGCTGCTCGTCGTCGAACCGGCCGATCGCCGAGGCGTGGCCGGCCCCCTCGATCTCGCCGGTCTCGATCTCGAGGTTCGGGATCGAGTCGGCCTGGCAACCGTCGGTGAGGACCAGGTTGCGGTTCTCCTCGAAGGTCTCGATGCCCTCCGCCGCCTTGCGGATCAGCACGTTGCCGACCCAGACCGTGTGGGCGCCCTGGCCCTGCAGTGCGCCCTTGTAGCTGACGTGGCTGCGGGTGCGGGGCGCGGTGTGGTCGGCGAAGAGCCGGTGCTCGATGTGCTGGCCCTTGCCGGAGGCACCCTCGTCGCCGTCGGCGAAGTAGAGGCCGAGCAGCTCCGCGGAGCCGCCCGGGCCGGCGTACTCGACGTTGGTGTGAATCCGGACCAGGTCGCCGCCGAACGAGAGCGCGGCGTGCTTGACCGAGGCGTCGCGGCCGACCCGGATCGAGTCGCGGCCGAGGTGGACCGCGTCGTCGTCCCAGTCCTGGATCGTCACCATCGTCAGCTCGGCGCCGTCCTCGACCACCACCGAGGTGGCCGCGGAGTAGCGGCTCGAGCCGGTGTGGGTGAGCACCAGCGTGGCGCGGGCGTGACGGCCGACCTTGACCAGCAGCTCGCCCCAGACGAGGGCCTCGGCGTCGTCGCCGTGCAGCTCGACCAGGATCGGCTCGTCGGAGGAGAACTCCGCGGGCACGTCGATGACCTGGCAGCCGCCCGAGAGCTCCATCGCCAGCGCGGCGGGCCGCTCGTTGGGCGGCAGCGCGCCCTGCTCGCGGGCCTCCGACGAGGAGATCACCGGCATGGTGACGCCCTCGGGCAGGCTCGTGGTCCAGGTCAGGCAGTCGTCGGACGCCTCGCCGTCGAGGATGCCGCGCAGCCGCTTGAGCGGCGTGAAGCGCCACGTCTCCTCGCGGCCGGTCGGCACCGGGTGGTCGGCCAGGTCGTAGGACGCCGGCGGGTTCAGGTGGCTCTCGACGTGCTCGACCTCGAGCGCGTCGCGAACAGAGTCGGTCAGTGTCAACTGAGTCGCTTTCTACGGGTGGTGGGTCGGTCGCTGTCGGCTGACTGCGTCAGCCGACTGCTCCTTCCATTTGCAGCTCGATCAGGCGGTTGAGCTCGAGGGCGTACTCCATCGGGAGCTCCTTGGCGATCGGCTCGACGAAGCCGCGCACGATCATCGCCATCGCCTCGTCCTCCTCCATGCCGCGCGACATGAGGTAGAAGAGCTGGTCCTCGGAGACCTTCGAGACGCTCGCCTCGTGGCCCATGGAGACGTCGTCCTCGCGGACGTCGACGTAGGGGTAGGTGTCGGAGCGGCTGATCTGGTCGACGAGCAGCGCGTCGCAGAGCACGTTGGACTTGGAGCCATAGGCACCCTCGTTGACCTGGACCAGGCCGCGGTAGGAGGTGCGACCGCCGCCGCGCGCCACGGACTTGCTCAGGATCGAGCTCGAGGTGTGGGGCGCCGCGTGGACCATCTTGGCCCCGGCGTCCTGGTGCTGGCCCTCGCCCGCGAAGGCGATCGACAGCGTCTCCCCCTTGGCGTGCTCGCCCATGAGGTAGACGGCGGGGTACTTCATCGTCACCTTCGAGCCGATGTTGCCGTCGACCCACTCCATGGTGGCGCCGGCCTCGCAGGTGGCCCGCTTGGTGACGAGGTTGTAGACGTTGTTCGACCAGTTCTGGATCGTCGTGTAGCGGCAGCGGCCGCCCTTCTTCACGATGATCTCGACGACCGCGGAGTGGAGCGAGTCGGAGCTGTAGATCGGCGCGGTGCAGCCCTCGACGTAGTGCACGTAGGCGTCCTCGTCGACGATGATCAGCGTCCGCTCGAACTGGCCCATGTTCTCGGTGTTGATCCGGAAGTAGGCCTGCAGCGGGATGTCGACGTGGACACCCGGCGGGACGTAGATGAAGGAGCCACCCGACCACACGGCGGTGTTGAGGGCGGCGAACTTGTTGTCGCCGACCGGGATGACCGTGCCGAAGTACTCCCGGAAGAGCTCGGGGTGCTCCTTGAGCGCCGTGTCGGTGTCGAGGAAGAGGACACCCTGCTCCTCGAGGTCCTCACGGATCGAGTGGTAGACGACCTCGGACTCGTACTGCGCGGCGACGCCGGCGACCAGGCGCTGCTTCTCGGCCTCGGGGATGCCGAGCTTGTCGTAGGTGTTCTTGATGTCCTCGGGCAGGTCCTCCCAGGACTGCGCCTGCTTCTCGCTGGACCGCACGAAGTACTTGATGTTGTCGAAGTCGATGCCACCGAGGTCGGAGCCCCAGGTCGGCATGGGCTTGCGGTCGAAGAGCTTGAGGCCCTTCAGCCGGAGGTCGAGCATCCACTGGGGCTCGGACTTCTTGCCGGAGATGTCCTCGACGACGGCCTCGTTCAGACCACGCTGGGCGGTGGCGCCGGCGTCGTCACGGTCGGACCAGCCGAACTCGTAGCGGCCGATGCCCTTCAGTCCGGGGTTGAGCTCCTCGATGGAGGTCACGGGGTCTTCCTCTCGGTGGGGTCCGGGTGGACGGTCCGGCCGGTGGCCGGGATGCAGGTCGTGCAGACGCCGTCGCCGTGGGCGATGGTGGCGAGCCGCTGGACGTGGGTGCCGAGGATGCGGCCGATGGCCTCGGTCTCGGCCTCGCAGAGCTGCGGGAACTCCTGGGCGACGTGGGCGACGGGGCAGTGCTGCTGGCAGAGCTGCTCGCCGGCCGCCGCGACCGGCAGGTCGCGCACGCTCGCCGCATAGCCCTCGGCGCTCAGCACGCGGGCCAGCGCCTCCGCAGGCGTGAGGTCGGGCTGGTCGGCGACGAGTCGGTCGTAGTCACGTTCGATGAACGCCACGCGCCGTCGCGCGAATTCCAGGACGGCATCGTCACCGGCGGTCTCGGCGAGGAACCGGAGCGCCTCGGCCGCGAGGTCGTCGTACTGCTGGTCGAACGCGTCGCGACCGGCCTCGGTCAGTGCGAAGACCTTGGCGGGCCGGCCGCGGCCTCGCGGACCGTGGGTACGGGGGTCGCGCGGCTCCAGCACCCCCTCGGCCACGAGGTGGTCGAGGTGGCGACGTACGGCGGCCGGCGTGAGGTCGAGCTTGTCGGCCAGGGTGGCGGCCGTCGAGGGTCCGGCGACCAGGATGGAGCGCGCCACGCGCTCCCTGGTCGGACGATCCTCGCTGAATTCCACAACACCAGTGTGCCGTTATTGGTTCGGACCCTTCAAGCAAGGGTCACCTAAGTAGACCGGCGGTCCTAGTCTGGGCCGCGTGACCCCCACTGGATCCATCCTCGGCACCGCCGTCCGCCGGGTCGAGGACCCCGAGCTCATCACCGGCCACGGGACCTTCGTCGACAACCTCGCCGCCGGGCGCGAGGGCGTGCTCCACGCCGTGTTCGTGCGCAGCCCCTTCCCCCGCGCCGAGATCTCCTCGATCGACACGGCCGAGGCCCTCGAGGCCCCGGGAGTGGTGGCCGTCCTCACCGGCGGCGACCTCGACCGCCCGGTGCCGATGTTCGCCAGCGCCAGCGACAAGGTCGACCGCTACCCGCTCGCCCGCGGCCGGGTCCAGTACGCCGGCGACCCGGTCGCGCTCGTCGTGGCCGAGTCGCGCGCCCTGGCGGTCGACGCGGCCGAGCTGGTCGACGTCGACTACGAGGAGCTGCCGACCGTCGTCGACATGGAGCTGGCCGCCGAGGCGGGGCAACCCCAGCTCTACGACGAGCTCCCCCGCAACGTCGCCATCCACCGCCCCGACCCGGGCGACCCGCTCGAGGGGGCCGAGGTCGTCGTCCGCGCGCGCATCGAGAACAACCGGCTCGCCACGGCCCCGATCGAGGGCAACGCGGTCCTCGCCGACCCGACCCCCGACGCGGCCGGTCACGAGCTCACCGTCTGGCTCTCCACCCAGCACCCCCACCTCGGGCAGCGACTGCTCGCCAAGGTGACCGGGGTGGACAAGAAGGCGATCCGGGTCGTCGCACCCCACGTCGGTGGCGCCTTCGGCGGCAAGGCCGGCATCTCCCCCGACCACGCCGCCGTCGTCGCGGCCGCCGTCCGGATCGGCCGGCCGGTCTCGTGGACCGAGACCAGGTCGGAGGCGATGCTCTCCATGCACGGCCGCGGCCAGGTGCAGTACGCCGAGCTCGGGCTGACCCGCGAGGGCCGGATCACCGGCCTCCGGGCCCGGGTGGTCGGCGACTGCGGCGCCTACGCCGGCTTCGGCGGCAGCTTCGCCGCAGGGTCGACCCGCACCATGGGCCAGGGCCCCTACGTCATCCCCGAGGTGCGCTTCGAGGGCCTGTCCGTGGTCACCAGCACCGCACCGGTCGGGGCGTTCCGCGGCGCCGGGCGGCCCGAGGCCGCCGCCCTCCTGGAGCGGATCCTCGACGTCGCCGCCGACGAGCTGGGACTGGCACCCGAGGAGATCCGGCGCCGCAACTTCGTCGGCCCCGACCAGTTCCCGTGGGACACCTTCTCGGGTCGCACCTATGACTCCGGCGACTACGACCTGCCGCTGACCGAGGCGCTCCGGCTGGCAGACGTCGACGGCGCGCGCACCGAGCAGGCCCGGCGACGCGAGGCGGGCGATCCCCGCCAGCTCGGCATCGGCATCGCGTCGTACGTCGAGATCACGGGGTTCGGCGGCAGCGAGCTCGGCCACGTCGAGGTCCACGACGACGGCACGGCCACGGTCCGCTCCGGGACGTCGGCCCACGGCCAGGGCCACGCCACCGCCTTCTCGATGATCGCCGCCGAGCGACTCGGCCTCCCGCTCGACCGGATCACCTACGAGCAGTCCGACACCGCGACCGTCCCTCGTGGCGGCGGCACCGGCGGCGCCCGGTCGCTCCAGATGGGCGGCCAGGCCGTGGAGAAGGCGGCGAACGAGCTCCTCGAGCGCGCGCGGGCCCTCGCCGCCGACCTGCTCGAGGCCGCCCCCGACGACGTCGAGCTCACCGGCGGGTCCTTCTCGGTCCGTGGGGTGCCCGGCCACGAGGTCGGCTGGACCGACGTGGCCCGACGTGCCGCCGACCAGGGCGAGCCGCTGGCGGTGACCACCGACTTCGAGCAGCAGCACCCGACCTTCCCGTTCGGGAGCCACGTCTCGGTCGTCGAGGTCGACACCGAGACCGGGCTGGTCACGCCGCTGCGCCACGTCGCGGTCGACGACTGCGGCCGCGTCGTCAACCCGCTGCTGGTCGGCGGCCAGCAGCACGGCGGTGCGGTGCAGGGCATCAGCCAGGCGCTCTGGGAGGAGTTCGTCTACGACGCCGAGGGGACCCCGCTGACCGCCACCTTCGCCGACTACCCGATGCCGACGACGGCCGACACGACGGCGATCGAGGCCCACAGCACCGAGACCCCCACGCCCTACAACAGCCTGGGGGTCAAGGGGATCGGCGAGGCCGCGACCATCGGTGCCACCCCGGCGGTGCAGAACGCGGTCGTCGACGCGCTCTCCCACCTCGGCGTCCGCCACGTCGACATCCCCTGCACGCCCGCCCGCGTCCACGCGGCGATCACCGCGGCCGCGGCCGGTGAGACCGACCCGTGGCGCGAGCCGCCGTCGGCGTTCGACGACGAGAGCCTCCTCGCCGCACTGGGCGGCGAGGAGGCTCCGGACGACGTCGAGGTCTGAACCGCTCAGCCCTGCTTGCGGCTGACCAGGACACCCAGGACGGCGTAGCCGACCACGAGGTGGAGCGCGCCCACGTACTGGCCGACGGTCGCGCCGAAGATGCCCATGGCGGGGACGGTGACGACGGCCCAGCTCTCGGCGACCATCGGCCAGAAGCGGCTGAGCCCGTGCCACCGGCCCGCGATCGCGATCCGGACGCCGATGAGGAACATGCCGAGCATCGAGAGCGGCCAGCAGAGGTCGAGCACCAGCCAGCCGGTCTGCTCGAGGTTCGACAGCCCGATCGCGTCGACGAAGGTCGAGAGCATGGCGAGCGAGAGGACTCCGGCCTCGACGCGGAGGACCGTGCGGGCGACCCGCCCCGAGCCGATGGCGTTCGTGCGCCACAACACGCGGAGCAGGAACATCACGCCGACCTGAAAGAGGCCGGAGCCGATGCCGAAGACGGCGAGGCCGAGGGGGCTGTGCGGGTCCTGGCCGACGGCGAGGATCGAGACCGTCCAGGCGAGGGCGCCGGCGGTCAGCACCCGGCCGTGGACCAGGAACGGGCGGGTGGCTCCGGTCGCGGAGGTCGCGGTGGCGACGTCCGAGCGGGCCGGGGCCGGGGTGTGGGAGACGGACATGTGACTTCCTCCGATGAGTGGTGGAGCCGCGGTCTGCGGCACACCGGAACACTCGCCGTCCCGCAGCCCCGGCCGGCAGGGAGCGCGGTCCCCTCCCCGGTCCTCGGAGCCGGTCCCGACAGGTCGGGACGCTGCTCCCGGGACGCCGGGACGTCCGCGCGGTGATACTGCACGCATGACGAGCACGACGGCGCCCGGAGGGACGGCCGGCCGCGACCGGACCGGGACCGTCGCCGTGCTGCTCGCCGGCGCCACGGTCCTCGCCCTCGCGGCCTCGGTCGCGCTCGACCTGGCGACCACGGCCACCCAGCGGGACGCGTCGGGTGCGGGGACGGCGTCGTCGAGCGTCGTCCCCGGACTCCTGCTGCTGCTGGCGGCCGCGGCCGTGCTCACCGCGGTCCCGCGTCACGCCGTGGGTCGGCTGCTTGTCGCCGTCGGAGCCGTCTGGGCCCTCGACGGGGTGCTGAGTGGCTGGATCACCTACGGCTACACCCACGACCTGCCGCTGACCGGCTTCGCGTTCTGGTTCGTCGCGCGGTTCGGTGCGGTGCTGCTCTCCGGCCTGGTGGCGCTGCTCCTGCTCTATCCCACCGGTCGGCTGCTCCCCGGCCGGGCGCGCTCTGCCGGTCTCGCCGTCGCGGCGTCGTCGCTCGCGCTCCCGGTCATGTTGCTCGTCGCTCCCGACCGCATCGTGTTCCGAGAGAACGGCCCCGCCGACGTCGACACGGAGCTGTTCACCCTCCCGCTCTCCGACGCGGTGTGGACGGCACTCCTCGTGACCGCTCAGGTCCTGACCTTCGGCTCCATCGTCGGCGCCGTGGCACTGGTGTGGCTGCGTCACCGGCAGGCGTCGTCGTCCGAGCGCACCCAGCTCCGCTGGCTGCTGTGGGCCGGGATCATGTGCGTCCTGCTCGTGGTCGCCGGGGTCGTCTTCTCGATCGGCGGCCTCGCGACCACGATCGCCCTCAACGTCGCCGTCACCACGCTGGCGGCCTCCATCACCGTCGGCCTGGTCCGTCCGGGCCTCGGGGACGTCGACGCCCTCGTCGCCTGGACCCTCACCACCGCTGCGGTCGCGGCGGTGGTGGTCGCCGTCGACGTCGCTCTGCTCGCCGCGCTCGACGGCGTGCTGGGTGACCGGCTGGACCAGCGCGAGGTGACCTTCCTGGTGCTGGTCCTCGCCGTGGTCGTCTACGGCCCGCTGCGGGCCTGGCTCGGCCAGGGCGTGCGCCGCCTGCTGTTCGGCCGGCGCAGCGACCGCTACGACGCGGTCTCGGCGCTGGCGGCCCGGCTCGAGGCGACGGGATCGCTCGACGAGCAGCTGCCCGCCCTTGCCGGTGCCGTGGCCGACACCTTCAAGGTGTCCTTCGTCCGGGTCGAGGTCGTCACGCCCGACGGCGGCCTGCTGGCGGCGACCCACGGCCGCGAACCCGCTGAGGTGCAGTCCTTCGACATCGCCTACCACGACACGCGTGTCGGCCGGCTTGTGCTGCCGGTGCTCGGGGTCCGGGCCATGCTGTCGCGCCGCGACCAGGGCCTGCTGGTCGACCTCGTCCGCCAGGCGGCGATCGCGATCCGCGCCGGCCTGCTGGCGACCGAGGTGCAGGAGAGCCGCGAGCGCCTCGTGCTGGGTCGCGAGGAGGACCGCCGCCGGATCCGGCGCGACCTCCACGACGGGCTGGGCCCCGCGCTCGGTGGCGTCGCCCTCCGGCTCGACGCCGCCGGCAACGCCGTGGAGTCCGACCCCGACCGGGCGCGCGAGCTGGTCCGCCTGGCCCGCACCGAGGTCTCCGACGCGCTCGACGACGTCCGCCGGCTCGTCCACGACCTCCGGCCACCCGCGCTCGACGACCTGGGCCTCGAGGCGGCCGTCCGCCAGCAGGCCGAGCGGCTGCGCCCGGAGCTGGCGGTGACCGTCCACGCCGAGGCGCTCGCCGGGCTGCCCGCTGCCGTCGAGGTGGCGGCGTACCGGACCGTCGCCGAGGCTCTCACCAACGTCGTGAAGCACGCTGGCGCCGCGACCGCCACGGTGTCGATGCTGCGCACGAGCGGCGCGCTGTCCGTCGAGGTCACGGACGACGGACGCGGCATCGCCGACGACGTCGCCGCCGGGGTGGGCCTGCTGTCGATGCGTGAGCGGGCCGAGGAGCTCGGCGGGCAGTGCCAGGTCTCGTGCCCACCGGGTGGTGGGACCACCGTCCACGCGTGGCTTCCGTTCGCCGAGGAGACGAGGAGAGACCAGTGACCGACCCGATGCGCGTGATGATCGCCGACGACCACCCCGTCTTCCGCGACGGACTGGCGTCGCTGCTCGACCCGCTCCCCGAGATCGAGGTCGTGGCCCGCGCGGCCGACGGCGCCGAGGCGGTCGTGATGGCGGCCGAGCACCGTCCGGACGTGATCATCATGGACGTGCAGATGCCCGAGCTGAACGGCATCGAGGCCACCCGCACCATCACCGCCGCGCAGCCCGACGTCGGTGTCCTGGTCCTCACGATGGGCGAGGACGACGGCACGGTGCTCGCGGCGCTCCGGGCCGGTGCGCGCGGCTACCTCCGCAAGGGCGCCGAGCAGGACGAGATCGTCCGCGCCCTGACGACGGTCCACGGTGGCGGCGTCGTGTTCGGCGCGTCGCTGGCCGCGCGGATCGCCGAGGTGCTCGCTCCGGCCTCGCGCCCCGAGCGGCCCTTCCCCGAGCTCACCGAGCGCGAGACCGAGATCCTCGACCTGATCGCGACCGGCCGCAACAACGGCCAGATCGCCCAGGCGCTCTTCCTCTCCCCCAAGACGATCCGCAACAACATCACCAGCATCCTGTCCAAGCTGCAGGCCACCGACCGTGCCGAGGTGATCATCCGCGCCCGTGACGCAGGTCTCGGGCAGGGAGACTGAGCGGACGTCCCGCCGCGGGCCGCGCCCGGTCGATTCCTAGACTGAGGCCTGTGTCCGCCTCCGCACCCGCCGTCGAGGTCGACGGCCTCGTGATGCGGTACGCCGACACCGTGGCCGTCGACGACCTGTCGCTCACGGTCGACCGCGGCACCATCACCGCGGTCCTCGGCCCCAACGGCGCCGGCAAGACGACCACCCTCGAGACCTGCGAGGGCTACCGCGCGCCGCAGCAGGGCACCGTGCGCGTGCTCGGCCTCGACCCCCGGCGCGACCGTCGCGACCTCCTCCCCCGCATCGGGGTGATGCTGCAGGACGGCGGTGCGTGGTCCGGCGTACGGGCGCGGGAGATGCTCGACCACGTCGCGCGGCTCCACGCCCACCCGCTCGACACCGCGGTCCTCGCCGACCGGCTCGGCCTCGACGAGTGCGGTCGCACCCCCTACCGCCGGCTCTCCGGCGGCCAGAAGCAGCGGCTCGGTCTCGCGATGGCGCTGGTCGGGCGACCCGAGCTGGTCTTCGTGGACGAGCCCACCGCGGGCATGGACCCGCAGGCGCGCCGTACGACGTGGGCCCTGCTCGAGGAGCTGCGGGCCGACGGGGTGACGGTCGTGCTCACGACCCACTACCTCGAGGAGGCCGAGCGGCTGGCCGACCGGGTGCACATCATCGACCGTGGCCGGCTGATCGCCAGCGGGACCCCGCTGGAGCTGACCCGCGGCGGCGAGGTCGCCACGATCCGGCTGGTCGTCACCAAGCCGTTCCCGCCCGGGGCACCCGAGTCGCTGCGAGCGCGCCTGGGCGAGAGGACCGAGGTCCAGCAGCTCGACGAGCTCAGCCTGCTCGTCACCGGACCCGCGGACTCGACCACGCTCGCGAAGGTCTCGGCGTGGTGCGAGGAGCACGACGTGCTGCCCGAGACGCTGTCGCTGGGCCAGCGCACCCTCGAGGACGTCTTCCTCCAGCTGACCGGACGGGAGCTGACCTCGTGACCGGCACCTTCACCCCCCGGCCGGGCGCGGCTCCGCTCCCACGGATGGTCCTCGCCCAGGCGGCGATGGAGTCGCGGCTCCTGGTCCGCAACGGCGAGCAGCTGCTGCTGGCGGTCGTGATCCCCGTCATCGTCCTCGTCGGCGGGGTCCTCGCGGCGCAGCGGGTCGGCCTCGAGCTGTCGGGGCGCCCCGTCGACGTCCTGACCCCGGGCGTGCTCGCCCTGGCTGTCATGTCCACGGCGTTCACCTCCCTGGCGATCGCGACCGGCTTCGAGCGCCGCTACGGCGTGCTGAAGCGACTCGGCACCTCGCCGCTCCCCCGCTCCGGTCTGCTGCTCGGCAAGATCGGCGCGCTGTTCCTCGTCGAGCTCGGCCAGCTGGTCGTGGTCGGCGGGGTCGCTCTCGCCCTCGGGTGGTCGCCGGACGTGGCCGTCGTCGGGCTCCTGTTCACGGTCCTGGCCGGGACCTTCGCCTTCGCCTCCCTCGGGCTCCTGGTCGCGGGCGTGCTGCGCGCGGAGGCGACGCTGGCCGCGGCCAACCTCGTCTACCTGCTGCTGCTCGCCGGCGGTGCCGTCGTGCTCCCCGCGTCGTCGTACGGCGCGTGGGGGTCGCTCGCCCAGTGGCTGCCGTCCGGGGCGCTCGGCGAGGCGATGCGGTCCGCCCTCGGCGACGGCTCGCTCCCCGTCCTGCCCCTGATTGTGCTGGCCGCCTGGGGCGTCGTCGGCACCGTCCTCACCGCGAGGAGCTTCCGGTGGGAGTGACCCGACCCCGCGCCCTGTGGCCGCTGGCCGTCGCGAACCTCGTCGCCAACATCGGCATCGTCGTGACCGGCGGCGCCGTGCGGCTGACCGGCTCCGGGCTCGGGTGCCCGACGTGGCCGCGCTGCACCGACCAGTCCTACGTGCCGCACGGCGAGCTCGGCGTCCACGGCGTGATCGAGTTCGGCAACCGCACGCTCACCTTCCTGCTCGCAGCGATCGCGATCGGCTGCTGGGTCGCCGCGCTGCTGGCGCGGCGCGCCGATCCCTCCGACTCGCGTCCGTTCTGGATGGCGACCGTCATCGCGCTCGGTGTGCCCGCCCAGGCGCTGATCGGCGGCGTCACCGTCCTCACCGACCTGAACCCGTGGGTGGTCTCGTTCCATCTGCTGGTGTCGATGGGCATCATCGGCGTCTGCGTGTGGCTGCTCGACGTGCTCCGCGGGCCCGCGCGCGACGGGTCCGCACCCGGCGTACGCCATCTCGCCGTGGCGCTCTACGCGGCCGGCTGGCTGGTCCTCTACCTCGGGACCGTCGTGACCGGCTCCGGCCCGCACGCCGGCGACGAGGACTCCCCGCGCAACGGCCTCGACCCGCTCCAGCTCAGCCAGCTCCACGCCGACGGGGTCTTCCTGTTCCTCGGGCTGATGGCGGGCCTCGCCCTGGTCACCACCGGCGCAGCACGCCGGGCCGCGGTCGCCCTGCTCCTCGTCTCGCTCGCGCAGGGCACGATCGGGTTCGTGCAGTACTTCACGGACCTGCCGATCGTCCTCGTCGGCTTCCACCTGCTCGGTGCGGCGCTCGTCGCGGCGACGATGACGTGGGCGCTGCTGGCCACGCGGCCCCGCTCGACGGGCTGACCCGGCGCGGCGACGGGGCTAGGGTCCCGGCATGGACATGATGCGGGGGACGCAGATCGCCGAGGCCGGCCTCACCGACTGGCGCAAGCTCGCCCAGGGGCTGCACGCCAGCTACCTGGTGCCCGACTTCGCCGCCGCCGTGCGGTTCCTGGCCGCCGTGGGCGCCGCGGGCGACGTGCGCGACCACCACCCACGGGTCTCGATCGGGCGGGGCCGGGTCGACCTCGAGCTGGTCAGCGACGACGCCGTCTACCGCGGCGACGACGGCACCGAGCTCGTCGTGGAGTGGGTGACCCAGCAGGACGTCGACCTCGCCCGGGAGGTCGCCGGCATCGCCGCCGATCTGGGGCTCACGGCCGATCCGTCGTCGGTGACGGAGGTCGAGCTCGGCCTCGACACCGGCCAGTCCGCCACCGTCGCACCGGTCTGGGCGGCACTGATGACCGGGAATCCCGAGGACCAGGGCCGCGGCACCCCGGGCGACGAGATCCGCGACGCCGCGGGGCGGTTGCCGAACCTCTGGTTCGCGGACGCCGACGACCCCGGCGGGACCCACCCCCGCTTCCACGTCGAGGTCTACGTGGCTCCCGAGGTGGTGGCCGACCGGGTCGCGGCGGTCGTGGCGGCCGGCGGCACCGTCGTCGACGACAGCGAGGCACCCGGCCTCACGGTGCTGGCCGACCAGGACGGCAACCGGGGCGTCCTGGTCGCCGACGTCTCCGCGACGCCGTCCGCCTGACCGCACCTGTCGGGAAATGGCGACAGCGGCCTGAGTCGGACCCCCGTGGCCGAATCAGCGCCGCTGTCACCCTGATAGACGCGCCTGTCGCCGGTTCGGTTGCCCCCCACCCGAAACTTTCTGGAACTTTTTTCCGGGCGGGTCGAGTCGCGGACTTGTGACTGCCGAGTCGCGGAACAGGTCCGCGACTCACCTGTCACAGACCCGCGACTCGACCTGTCAGCGGGTCAGGAGCGGGTCGAGGGCGACGGCGACGAAGAGGAGCGAGAGATAGAGGTTGCTGGAGTGGAACAGCCGCATCGGCTGGATCTTCGCGAGGTCCTCGGTGCCGCGCGTACGACGCCACATCCGGTGGGCCTCGAGGAGGAAGGCGGCGCCCAGGACGGCGGCGACGACGGGGTAGACGAGTCCGGTGCCGGCGACCGGCCAGAGCACCAGCGAGGTCGCGACCATCGCCCAGCTGTAGAGGACGATCTGCCGACCGACGTTCTCGGCACGGGCGACGACCGGCAGCATCGGGACGTCGACGTTGGCGTAGTCCTCGCGGTAGCGCAGTGCCAGCGCCCAGGTGTGGGGCGGGGTCCAGAAGAAGACGACGAGGAAGAGGACGACCGGCGGCCACGCCAGCTCGTTGGTCACCGCCGTCCAGCCGATCAGCGCGGGGAAACAGCCCGCGAGGCCGCCCCAGACGATGTTCTGGGTCGTGCGGCGCTTGAGCAGGACCGTGTAGACGACGAGGTAGAACGCCTCGGCGGCCAGGGCCAGCATCGCCGAGAGCGGGTTGACGAACGCCCACAGCACGACGGTCGCCAGGACGCCGAGCACGACGCCGAAGACCGTCGCCGAGACGGGCGAGACGATGTGGCGCGGCAGCGCCCGGCGCCGCGTGCGACGCATCTGCTCGTCGATGTCGCGGTCGTAGACGCAGTTGAGCGCCGACGCCGAGCCGGAGGAGAGCGTCCCGCCGACGACGGTCGCGACCACGAGCCACAGCTCGGGCACCCCGCGGGCCGCGAAGAACATCACCGGGACGGTCGTCAGCAGCAGCAGCTCGATGACGCGCGGCTTGGTGAGCCCGACGTAGGCCGCCACCACGTCCTTGACCGTCGCGCGACCCGGGTGCTCGGCCTGCGACGACGCAGACGCCGGGTGGCCGACGTATGTCACGGAAGTCCTCGGGAACGGGAGAGGTCTGGAGGTTGGTGCGGCTCGCAGTCTATCGCCACCGGTGAGTAGGCTCGAAGCCGAGGCACGACCACCGGCAGGACCCCGCACGACACCCGAGAGGAACCCTCGAAGCGACATGGTGAGCAAGCTCGACTGGACCGACCTCGACGACAAGGCCGTCGACACCGCGCGAGTGCTGGCGATGGACGCCGTGCAGAAGGTGGGCAACGGCCACCCCGGCACCGCGATGAGTCTCGCGCCGGCGGCCTACCTGCTCTTCCAGAAGGTGATGCGCCACGACCCGGCCGACCCCGACTGGATCGCCCGCGACCGCTTCGTGCTGTCGTGCGGCCACTCCAGCATCACGCTCTACACCCAGCTCTTCCTGGGCGGGTGGGGGCTCGAGCTGGAGGACCTCCAGGCGCTGCGCACCTGGGGCAGCAAGACCCCCGGTCATCCCGAGCACGGGCACACGGCGGGCGTCGAGACGACCACCGGCCCGCTCGGCCAGGGGGTGGCCAACGCCGTCGGCATGGCGATGGCCGGCCGCAAGCTGCGCGGGATGCTCGATCCCGACACGGCCGAGGGCGCCTCGCCGTTCGACAGCCACGTCTACTGCCTGGCCAGCGACGGTGACATCGAGGAGGGCGTCTCGGGCGAGGCGTCGTCCCTCGCCGGCACCCAGCGGCTGGGCAACCTCACGCTGATCTACGACGCCAACAAGATCTCGATCGAGGACCACACCGACATCGCCCTCTCCGAGGACGTGGCGAAGCGCTACGAGGCCTACGGCTGGCACGTCCAGACGGTCGACTGGACCAACGGCGGCGAGGACTACGTCGAGGACGTCCAGGAGCTCTGGCGCGCGATCCAGAAGGCGCGCGCGGTCACGGACCGGCCCAGCTTCATCCAGCTGCGGACGATCATCGCCTGGCCGGCGCCGAACGCCCAGAACACCGGCGCCGCCCACGGCTCGGCCCTCGGCGAGGACGAGGTGGCCGCCACCAAGAAGGTGCTCGGCTTCGACCCCGAGCAGACCTTCGAGATCCCGCCCGGGGTCCTGGAGCACACGCGGGCGCTGCGCGAGCGCGGCTCGCAGGCCGGCGACGAGTGGGACCAGGGCCTCAACGCCTGGCGCGAGGCCAACCCCGACAAGTTCGACCTGCTCATGCGGCTGCGCGGCCGCGCGCTGCCGGAGGGCTGGAACGACGACCTCCCCACCTGGGAGGCCGACGCCAAGGGCGTGGCCACCCGCAAGGCGTCCGGCGAGGTCATCAACGCGCTCGCGAAGAAGCTGCCGGAGCTGTGGGGCGGCTCCGCCGACCTGGCCGGCTCCAACAACACCACCATCGAGGACGCGCCGTCCTTCATCCCGGCGGATCGCTCGACCGACAAGTTCACCGGCGATCCCTACGCCGGACGGGTGCTCCACTTCGGCATCCGCGAGCACGCCATGGGCTCGATCATGAACGGCATCGCGCTCCACAGCGGCACCCGCGTCTTCGGCGGCACCTTCCTCACGTTCTCCGACTACATGCGCCCCGCCGTACGGCTCGCCTCGCTGATGCAGCTGCCGGTCACCTACGTGTGGACCCACGACTCCATCGGCCTCGGGGAGGACGGCCCGACCCACCAGCCGATCGAGCACCTCGCCGCGCTGCGTGCGATCCCGGGTCTCGACGTCATCCGACCCGCGGACGCCAACGAGACGGCCGCCGCGTGGCAGGTCGTGCTCGGCCACACCGATCGGCCCTCCGGTCTGGTGCTGACGCGGCAGAACGTGCCCGTCCTCCCGCGCGGCACCGACGGGTTCGCCGACACCAGCGACCCGCAGCTGGTCGGCAAGGGCGGCTACGTCCTCGTCGATGCCGAGGACGGTGCCCCCGAGGTGGTGCTCGTCGGCACGGGTTCCGAGGTCCAGCTCGCCGTGGCGGCGCGCGAGATGCTCGCGGAGCAGGGCATCAAGGCCCGCGTCGTCTCCATGCCGTGCCGCGAGTGGTTCGACGCCCAGGACGCGGCCTACCGCGAGGCCGTCATCCCCCCGACCGTGAAGGCCAGGGTCTCCGTCGAGGCCGGCATCGCGCAGGGCTGGCGGGAGGTCGTGGGCGACCACGGCCGGATCGTGTCCATCGAGCACTACGGCGCCTCGGCCGACTACGAGCGCATCTACCGCG
Source organism: Nocardioides aestuarii (assembly GCF_039527245.1). Classification (NCBI taxonomy): domain Bacteria; kingdom Bacillati; phylum Actinomycetota; class Actinomycetes; order Propionibacteriales; family Nocardioidaceae; genus Nocardioides; species Nocardioides aestuarii. Next base: position 319,675 of record NZ_BAAAJT010000003.1, on the reverse strand, counting down.
AGTTCGGCGTGACCGCCCAGGCGGTCGTCGACGCGGCCCACGACAGCATCCAGGTGGCCGCCGGCTGAGACCCGGCCCCGGCCACCGACAGCGACCCACAGGAGGAACCACACATGTCCACCAACCCGCTGCAGCAGCTCACCGAGGCCGGCGTCTCGATCTGGCTCGACGACCTCTCCCGGGAACGGATCGAGACCGGCAACCTCGCCGACCTCGTCCAGGAGAAGTTCGTCGTCGGCGTGACGACCAACCCGGCGATCTTCCAGGCCGCGCTCGCCGACGGCGAGCGCTACGACCCCCAGGTGCGTGAGCTCGCCGCTGCCGGGGCCGACGTCGATGCCGCGACCCGGGCCATCACCACCGACGACGTCCGCGAGGCCTGCAAGGTCATGCGGCCGGTCTTCGACGCCACCAACGGCGTCGACGGCCGGGTGTCGATCGAGGTGTCCCCCGGGCTCGCCCACGACACCGACGGCACCGTGGCCGAGGCCGCCGACCTCTGGAAGACCGTGGCCGAGCCCAACCTGTTCATCAAGATCCCCGGCACCCCGGAGGGCTGGCCGGCGATCACCGAGACGCTGGCCAACGGCATGAGCGTCAACGTGACGCTGATCTTCGGGCTCGACCAGTACCGCTCGGTGATGGAGGCCTACGTCGACGGCCTGGAGCGGGCAGCCGAGAACGGCCACGACCTGTCGAGCATCCACTCCGTCGCCTCGTTCTTCGTCTCCCGCGTCGACAGCGAGATCGACAAGCGGCTCGAGGCCACCACCGAGGGCCCCGGCACCGACCCCGCCCTGCGCGGCAAGGCCGGCGTCGCCAACGCGCGCCTGGCCTTCCAGGCCTACGAGCAGTTCTTCGCCGGGGAGCGGTGGGAGGCGCTGGCCGCCCAGGGCGCCAACACCCAGCGACCGCTGTGGGCGTCGACCGGGGTCAAGAACCCCGACTACGACGACACGATGTACGTCGTCGACCTCGCGGTGGAGAACACGGTCAACACGATGCCCGAGAAGACCCTCGAGGCCGTCGCCGACCACGGTGTCGTCCGCGGCGACCGCGTCCGCCCGTTCTACGACGACGCGCAGGCCCACATGGAGGCGCTCGAGGAGGCAGGCGTCGACTACGACGACGTCATCGCCGTCCTGATCAAGGAGGGCGTCGACAAGTTCGTGGTCGCCTGGGACGAGCTCCAGTCCACGCTCTCGGAGTCGCTGGAGGCGGCCCGCTCATGACCCAGGGGCCGGTCGACGCCACCCGTACGGAGGCCTGGGCGCGGCTCGCGTCGCTGGCCGACGGCTTCACGCCGGACCTGCGCCGTGCGCTCGCCGACGACGAGTGGGTCGAGCGGTCGACCGTGGCGGCCGCCGACCTCCACGTCGACCTGTCGAAGAACCTCGTGACGCCGGAGATCTGGAAGGCGCTCCACGCACTGGTCGACGAGGTGGGGCTCGACGCCCGCCGTGAGGCGATGTTCCGCGGCGACCACATCAACGTCACCGAGGACCGGGCGGTGCTCCACACAGCCCTCCGGCTCCCGTCCGAGGCGGAGCTGGAGGTCGACGGCCAGGACGTCGTCGCCGACGTCCACGACGTCCTCCACCGGGTCTACGACTTCGCCGAGCAGGTGCGGTCGGGCGAGTGGACCGGTGTCACCGGCGAGCGGATCGCCACCGTCGTCAACATCGGCATCGGCGGCTCCGACCTCGGACCGGTGATGGCCTACGAGGCCCTCGCGCCCTACGTCCAGGACGGGCTCGAGTGCCGGTTCATCAGCAACATCGACCCCACGGACGCCGCCCAGACGCTCGCCGGCCTCGACCCGGCGACGACGCTGTTCATCGTCTCGAGCAAGACCTTCGGCACGCTCGAGACCCTCACCAACGCCCGGCTGTGCAAGGCGTGGCTGCTCGAGGGCCTGGCCGGGCACGACGACGGTGAGGCCGTGGCGCAGCACTTCGTGGCGGTCTCGACCGCGCTCGACAAGGTCGCCGACTTCGGCATCGACCCCGACAACGCCTTCGGGTTCTGGGACTGGGTGGGCGGCCGCTACTCGATGGACTCCGCGATCGGGACGTCGCTGGTCGTCGCGATCGGGCCCGACCGCTTCGCGGAGCTGCTCGAGGGCATGAACGCGATGGACGAGCACTTCCGCACCGCACCGACGGAGCACAACGTGCCGGTGCTGATGGGCCTGCTCAACGTCTGGTACACCAACTTCCTCGACGCCCAGACCCACGCCGTCCTGCCCTACGCCCAGCAGCTCCACCGGTTCCCGGCCTACCTCCAGCAGCTGACCATGGAGTCCAACGGCAAGGGCGTGCGCTGGGACGGCACCCCGGTCACCAGCGACACCGGTGAGGTCTTCTGGGGAGAGCCCGGCACCAACGGCCAGCACGCGTTCTACCAGCTGATCCACCAGGGCACGCGGCTCGTGCCGGCCGACTTCATCGCGGTCGCGCGGCCTGCCTACCCGCTCGTCGACGGCGAGGCCGACGTCCACGAGCTCTTCCTCGCGAACTTCTTCGCCCAGACCAAGGCGTTGGCGTTCGGCAAGACTGCCGACGAGGTGCGCTCCGAGGGCACCGCGGAGCACCTCGTCAGCGCGCGGGTCTTCACCGGCAACCGGCCGACCACCTCGATCATGGCGCCGGAGCTGACGCCGTCGGTGCTGGGTCAGCTCGTCGCGCTCTACGAGCACATCACGTTCGTGCAGGGCGTCGTGTGGGGCATCGACAGCTTCGACCAGTGGGGGGTCGAGCTCGGCAAGCAGCTCGCGCAGCAGGTCACCCCCGCGGTCGCCGGCGACGCCGAGGCGCTCGCCGACCAGGACGCCTCGACCCGTTCGCTCATCGACTACTACCGGAGGCACCGCACCCGATGACGAGCCCCAACCCCCTGCGGGACCCCGAGGACCGCCGCCTCCCTCGCATCGCCGGACCCAGCGGCCTCGTGCTCTTCGGCGTCACCGGCGACCTGGCGCGCAAGAAGGTGATGCCGGCGATCTACGACCTGGCCAACCGCGGCCTGCTGCCGCCGGGCTTCAGCCTCGTCGGCTTCGCGCGGCGCGACTGGGCCGACCAGGACTTCGCCCAGATCGTCCACGACGCGGTGAAGGAGCACGCGCGCACGGAGTTCCGCGAGGAGGTCTGGAAGCAGCTCGCGGAGGGCTTCCGGTTCGTCCCGGGTGACTTCTCCGACGACGCCGCCTTCGACCAGCTGCGCCGTACGATCGAGGAGCTCGACCAGGCCCGCGGCACGGCCGGCAACCACGCGTTCTACCTCTCGATCCCGCCCAAGTTCTTCGGCGACGTCGTCCAGCAGCTGGAGGAGCACGGTCTCTCCGAGGGCCGTGACGGCAGCTGGCGCCGCGTCGTCGTCGAGAAGCCGTTCGGCCACGACCTCGAGTCGGCGCGGGAGCTCAACGACGCGCTCAACAAGGTCTTCCCCAGTGGCTCGGTCTTCCGGATCGACCACTACCTCGGCAAGGAGACCGTCCAGAACATCCTCGCGCTGCGCTTCGCCAACGCGATGTTCGAGCCGATCTGGAACGCCAACTACGTCGACCACGTCCAGATCACGATGGCCGAGGACATCGGCATCGGCGGGCGCGCCGGCTACTACGACGGGATCGGCGCCGCTCGCGACGTCATCCAGAACCACCTGCTCCAGCTGATGGCGCTGGTCGCCATGGAGGAGCCGCCCGACTTCGAGGCCACGGCGCTGCGCATCGAGAAGCAGAAGCTCCTCGGCGCAGTGTCGCTGCCGCCCCGCCTCGACCTCACCACCGCGCGCGGCCAGTACGTCGAGGGCTGGTCCGGCGGCGTCAAGGTCGCCGGATTCCACGACGAGGAGGGCATCCCGAAGTCCTCGACGACCGAGACCTACGCCGCGATCACCCTCCACGTCGACAACCGTCGGTGGGCCGGCGTGCCGTTCTACCTGCGCCACGGCAAGCGGCTCGGGCGCCGCGTCACGGAGGTGGCGGTCGTCTTCAAGCGCGCACCCCACCTGCCGTTCCACGCCAGCGCGACCGAGGAGCTCACCCAGAACGCGCTGGTCATCCGCATCCAGCCCGACGAGGGACTGACGGTGCGGTTCGGGTCGAAGGTGCCGGGCACCTCGATGGAGATCCGCGACGTGACGATGGACTTCGCCTACGGCGGCTCCTTCACCGAGTCCTCCCCCGAGGCCTACGAGCGGCTGATCCTCGACGTGCTCCTCGGCGACCCGCCGCTCTTCCCCCGCCACGAGGAGGTGGAGCTGTCGTGGCAGATCCTCGACCCGATCCTCGACCACTGGGCGAGGCAGGACGCCCGGGGCAAGGCGAGACCGGACGACTACGAGGCAGGGACCTGGGGCCCCGCGTCGGCCGACGCGATGCTCGCCCGCGACGGCCGCACCTGGAGGCGACCCTGAGATGATCGAGCTCACCGACACGAACGCCGCGGAGATCGCAGCGCAGTTCACCCGGAGCCGGATCCGCGCCGGCAGCCCGGCGATGGGGATGGTCATGACCCTGGTCGTCGTGGTCGACGAGGACGACGCCCAGAACGCCATGGAGGCGGCGCGGGAGGCGTCCCACGAGCACCCGGCCCGCGTCCTCGGCGTCATCCACGGCGACGGACGCGGCGCCGCCCAGATCAACGCCCAGGTCGGCATCGGCCAGGGCTGGAGCGGCGAGACCGCCCTGATCCGGCTGAAGGGCGAGGTCGTCAAGCACGCCGCCTCGGTGGTGCTGCCGCTGCTGCTGCCCGACTCCCCCGTCGTCGTCTGGTGGCCGACCGACCACCCCGACGACCCGGCGGCCGACCCGCTCGGTGCGCTCGGGAAGCGACGGATCACCGACTCGGCCTTCGTCTCGCGCGGCAAGCTCAAGGCCCTGCGCGGCCAGTGCGAGACCTACGCCCCCGGCAACACCGACCTGGCGTGGACCCGGATCACCCCGTGGCGGGCGTTGCTCGCCGCCGCGCTCGACCAGCAGCCGCTCAAGGTCCGCAGCGTCCGGGTGACCGCCGAACGGATCAGCCCCAGCGCCGACCTGCTCCTCGCCTGGCTGGCCGACCGGCTCAAGGTCCCCGCCGAGCGCACCAACTCGCAGGGGCCGGGCATCACCGAGGTGGTGCTCGAGACCGCCGAGGGCGACATCCGGATCGCCCGCCCGGACGGACGGCTGGCGATGCTCTCCTCGCCCGACCGTCCCGACCGCCCGGTGGCCCTCAAGCGTCGGGAGCTGCCCGAGCTCCTCGCCGAGGAGCTGCGCTGGAGCGACGAGGACGACGTCTACGCCGCCACGGCCAAGCGGCTGCTGGCCCTGACCGGGGACCGCGCGTGAGCGCCGCCGACCAGGTCGAGGTCGAGGTCCACCCCGACGCCGCGACCCTGGCGACCTCGGTCGCGGGTGAGGTCGTGCGCCGGATCGAGGATGCCCAGGCCCGGGGCGAGGTGCCCCAGGTCGGGCTCACCGGCGGGTCGATCGCGGTGAGGATCCACGCCGAGATCGGGCGGATCGGGCCCGAGTCGGAGGTCGACTGGTCGCAGGTCGTCTTCTGGTGGGGCGACGAGCGCTACGTCGACCGTGACTCCGACGACCGCAACGCCCGGTCGGCGCGGTCCGGGTTCCTCGACGCGCTCGGGGTCGACCCCGCTCGCGTGCACGAGGCTCCCGCGCTCGACTCGGGGCTGTCGCTCGACGACGCCGCGGCGGCGTACGGGCAGGAGGTGCGCGAGCACGGCGCCGGCGCGTTCGAGGTGCTGATGCTCGGCGTGGGGCCCGATGGCCACGTCGCCTCCCTCTTCCCCGGTCATCCCGCGCTCGCCGTCGACGACGCCGTCGCCGTCGGGGTGCCCGACTCCCCCAAGCCGCCGCCGGGGCGGATCACCCTCACCTTTCCCGCGCTGCGCCGCAGCCGGGCGGTGTTCTTCGTCGTCAGCGGCGAGGAGAAGGCAGAGGCCGTCGCCCGCGCCCTCGCGCCTGACGGCACCGTCGAGGAGACTCCCGCCCGCGGGGTCGTCGATCCCGGCGCCGACTCCCCCACCCAGGCCATCTGGTTCCTCGACCGCCCCGCCGCCTCCCTCCTCTGACCCGTCATTCCAAGCCCCACCCAGGTGGCCGACCGGGCACTTCCACGCCCTTCGGACCGACTGACCGGGCACTCACAGGCCCCAGGAAGTGGCCTTCGGGTCGCCACTGACCGAGCCGTCGACGCGCGCGATCCATCGACGTCCGCATCCGCCGGGACGGGTCGGCGTACGGCGCGTAGAGGTCGTCACTCCAGAACTCGTCGACCAGCCAGCCCGCGTCGGTGAGCTCTGCCGTCCTCTCCTGGTCGGCCGCGCGTGTGGCACCCGAGTGGAAGGCTCGACCGCAGTACTCCGCGGCGTAGCGCAGCTCGCGGGAGCCGAGGTCGACACGGAAGCCCCCCACCCACACCTGGGGCTCGAGCTCGGGCAGTCCGGCGTCCAGGGCGTGCAGCCTGAGCGCTGACTCCGGGACCGACTCGGCTCGTGGGTCAGCGATCGGCAGCAGCGCTCGCAGCTGGACGATCCCTCGGTAGCCCCGGAAGCGGGGAAGCTCCGCATCGAGAGCGGCCCGTGGCACGCCATGGCGCAGGAAGGCATCGAGCGCCCCGATCGCGTCGTAGCGCCGCATCAGCCGGCCGAGGTCGAGGGTGGTCCTGACGGCTGTCGTCACGGGCACCCCGTCGACCTCGGTGAGGTCCGCGGCGACCAGGTGGCGGATACCGCTGCTCACGCCGGGGCGACGAACGCGCGACTCGTCCGCGCTGAAGACGTCGATGGGTACGGGCGCGTGGACTGCAGCACGAGGCAGCACGTCGACACCGTGGAGCCATGCGGCGGTCCGGTCGGTGACGACCGCACCCGACGCGAGCACCAGACGAAGCGCCCCTGCGCGAAGTGCGATCGTGTCAGGCACCTGGGTCGCGACGTAGGCGCCCCGCACCACCTCCCGCAGCAGTCCTCGGACCAACAGCGTGCGGACCTGCTTGGCACCGACGTCGAGAACACGCGCGGTCGCAGCGGTGAAGGGTGCGTCGAGCGGCAAGGGGCATCGCGCGTCGAGCAGGGCCAGTTCGGCGGGGAGCCACGAGGGAGCAGGCATGCGCCGAGCATCGTCGCCGCGCAACCCGCCTGGTGGCCGTCATCCACAGGTGGAGCGGTGATTGCCCGGTCGGCGTACCGCAAGGGCCACCAAGTGCCCGGTCAGCGACTGACAGGGGCCTGGGAATGACCGGTCAGAAGATGAGCTCGCCGGACTTGCGGCGGGAGCGGAGGAGCTCGAGGGCCTCGTCGAGGATGTCGGCGGCCTCGGTCTCGGAGCGGCGCTCCTTCACGTAGGCCAGGTGGGTCTTGTAGGGCTCGATCTTGGGCGCCGGCGGCGGGTTGTCGGAGTCCATGCTGGCCGGGAGGCCGCACTTGGGGCAGTCCCACGAGTCGGGGACGGTCGCCTCGACCGAGAAGGTCACCACGAAGCGGTGCTCGTGGGAGCAGTAGTAGGCGACGGCCTGGCGAGGCGCGGCCTCGCCGCGCTCGGCCTCGCCCATCGGTCCGGCGCCGACGCGGCTGCCGCGAATCGCGTTTCCACCCTGAGCCATGGTCGGTCCCTCTCTCAGCCCTGGTAGGCCAGCATCAGGCCGAGGGCCACGATGCAGGCGAACCAGATCGCGCCGATACCGATCGTGATGCGGTCGAGGTTCTTCTCCGCGATCGACGAGCCACCCAGCGAGCTGGACACCCCGCCTCCGAACATGTCGGAGAGACCGCCACCGCGACCCTTGTGCAGGAGCACGAGCATGATGAGCAGCAGGCTCGTGATGACGAGCAGGATGGTGAAGAGCAGTTCCACGGTCGTAGAGCCTACGTCACACTCCGCCGCTCAGAGCAGCGGCATGTCGTAGAACCGGCAGATACCGCTGAACTCGTCGGCCTGGAGGCTCGCGCCCCCCACGAGGCAGCCGTCGACGTCGCCCTTGTCCATGATCCCGGCGACGTTCGCTGCCTTCACCGAACCGCCGTAGAGGACGCGGAGCCCGTCGGCCGCGGCGTCGCCGTGGACCTCCCGGACCCGCTCGCGGATCGCGGCGCAGACCTCCTGGGCGTCGTCGGGGGTGGCGACCTCGCCGGTGCCGATCGCCCAGACCGGCTCGTAGGCGACGACCAGGCCCGCGACCTGCTCGGCGCTGAACCCGGCCAGCGACCCGTCGACCTGGGCCAGGGTGTGGGCGACCTGCTCGCCGGCCTGCCGCACCTCGAGGCCCTCACCGACGCACACGATCGGGGTCATGCCGGCCGCGAGGGCCTTGTGGGCCTTGGCGTTGACGACCTCGTCGGTCTCGGCGTGGCAGTCGCGCCGCTCGGAGTGGCCGACGACGACGTAGGAGCAGCCGAGCTTGGACAGCATCGCGGCGGAGATCTCGCCGGTGTAGGCGCCGGAGTCCTGGGTCGAGACGTCCTGGGCGCCGTACTTCACCAGCAGCTGGTCGCCGTCGACGAGGGTCTGGACCGACCGGAGGTCGGTGAACGGCGGCACGACGACGACCTCGACCTGGCCGTAGTCGTGCTTCTTGTCCGACAGCGTCCACGCGAGCTTCTGGACCAGCACCACCGCCTCCTGGTGGTTGAGGTTCATCTTCCAGTTGCCCGCCATCAGGGGCGTGCGGGAGTCGGTCACAGCGGGTTCCTGTCTGGGTTTCGGTCGAGCACGGCGATGCCGGGGAGCTCCTTGCCCTCGAGGTACTCGAGGCTGGCGCCACCGCCGGTGGAGATGTGGCCGAACGCGGCCTCGTCGAAGCCGAGCGTCCGCACGGCCGCGGCGGAGTCGCCGCCGCCGACCACGGAGAGCCCGTCGACCTCGGTGAGCGCCTGGGCGACGGCCCGGGTGCCCTCGGCGAAGGCGGCGGTCTCGAAGACGCCCATGGGGCCGTTCCAGAACACCGTCCGGGCACCGCGGACCTTCTCGGCGAAGGCCGCGGCCGAGTCGGGGCCGATGTCGAGACCGAGCGCGTCGGCCGGGATGGCGTCAGCGGCCACCACCTGTGGCTGCGGCTCGCGGTCGCCGCCCGGGAAGGCGGTGTCGACCACGATGTCGGTCGGCAGCACGATCTCGACGCCGGTCTCGTCGGCGCGCCGGAGGTAGTCGCGGCAGGTCTGGAGCTGGTCGTCCTCGAGCAGGCTCTTGCCGACCTCGTGGCCCTGGGCCTTGAGGAAGGTGAAGACCATGCCGCCACCGATGAGCAGCGCATCCGCCTTGGAGAGCAGGTTGTCGATGACCCCGAGCTTGTCGGACACCTTCGACCCCCCGAGCACGACGACGTAGGGCCGCTCCGGCTCCTCGGTCAGCCGCTGGAGGACGTCGACCTCGGCCGCGACCAGCCCGCCCATCGCGGACGGCAGCTGCAGCGCGACGTCGTAGACCGACGCCTGCTTGCGGTGGACCACGCCGAAGCCGTCGCTGACGAAGGCGTCGGCCAGCTTGGCGAGCTCGCTGGCGAAGGCCGAGCGGATCTCGTCCTCCTTGGCGGTCTCACCGGCGTTGAACCGCACGTTCTCGAGGACGGCGACCTGCCCGTCCTCGAGGCCCGCGACCGTCTCCGTCGCGCTCGGACCGACGGTGTCGGTCGCGAACGCCACCTCGGCACCGAGCAGCTCGCCGAGGCGGGCGGCCACCGGCGCCAGGGAGTACGCCGGGTCGGGCTCTCCCTTCGGCCGGCCCAGGTGGGCGGTGACGACCACCCGGGCGCCGGCCTCGGACAGGGCGCGGATCGTCGGGACGCTGGCGCGCACGCGCCCGTCGTCGGTGATCCTTGCCCCGTCGAGCGGGACGTTGAGGTCGGACCGGACCAGGACGCGCTTGCCGCGCAGGTCGCCGAGCGACTCGATGGTGCTCACGTCAGAGCGAGGCGCCGACGTGGGTGATCAGGTCGGCGAGGCGGTTGGAGTAGCCCCACTCGTTGTCGTACCAGCCGAGCACCTTGACCTGGTTGCCGATGACCTTGGTCAGCGGCGCGTCGAAGATGCAGGACGCCGGGTCGGTGACGATGTCGGTGGAGACGATCGGGTCGGTGGAGTACTTCAGGAACCGGCCGTCGGCCGCCGCCTTGACGATCTCGTTGACCTCCTCGACGGAGGTCTCGCGGCTCGCCTCGAAGGTGAGGTCGGTGGCGGAGCCGGTCGGGACCGGCACGCGCATGGCGTAGCCGTCGAGCTTGCCCTTGAGCTCCGGCAGCACCAGCCCGATCGCCTTCGCAGCGCCGGTGGAGGTCGGCACCATGTTGAGGGCGGCGGCGCGGGCGCGGCGCGGGTCCTTGTGGATGTTGTCCTGGAGGTTCTGGTCGGCCGTGTAGGCGTGGATGGTCGTCATCAGGCCCTGGGTGATGCCGAGGCCGTCGTTGAGGGCCTTCGCCATGGGCGCCAGGCAGTTGGTCGTGCACGACGCGTTGGAGATGACGGTGTGGGACGCGGAGTCGTAGAGCTCGTGGTTGACGCCCATCACGATGGTGATGTCCTCGTTGGAGGCGGGCGCGGAGATGATGACCTTCTTCGCGCCGGCGTCGACGTGGGCCTTCGCCTTCGTCGCGTCGGTGAAGAAGCCGGTCGACTCGACCACGACGTCGACGCCGAGGTCACCCCAGGACAGGTTGGCCGGGTCGCGCTCGGCGGAGACGGCGATCTCGGTGCCGCCGACGACGATCGAGGTGTCGGTGCTCGACACGTCGGCGTCGAGGCGACCCAGGATCGAGTCGTACTTGAGCAGGTGCGCGAGCGAGGCGTTGTCGGTCAGGTCGTTGACGCCGACGATCTCGATGTCGGCACCGGACGCCCTGACGGCGCGGAAGAAGTTGCGGCCGATGCGGCCGAAGCCGTTGATGCCTACGCGGACGGTCACAGCAGGACTCCTGAGTGGGACGGGTACGGACAGCAGGGCAAGACGTCTCGACCCTATCGCCACGTGGCAGGGCTCACGAGCGCCGGTTCCGCGTACGGACGGGTAACCCCGGCCGAGGGTCGGTCCGGAGTCGGCTCAGGCCTCTTCGGCGAGCATCTCCGGCGTCAGCGAGGCCTCGGTGTCGGGGATCCCCAGCTCCTCGGCGCGCTTGTCCGCCATAGCCAGGAGCCGTCGGATCCGGCCCGCGATCGCGTCCTTGGTGAGCACGGGGTCGTGGAGCTGGCCGAGCTCCTCGAGCGAGGCCTGCTTGTGCTCGAGCCGCAGGTGGCCGGCGAGCTTGAGGTGGTCGGGGACCTCGTCCGCGAGGATCTCGAGCGCGCGCTCGACGCGGGCGCCGGCGGCGACGGCCGCGCGGGCCGAGCGACGGAGGTTGGCGTCGTCGAAGTTGGCGAGCCGATTGGCCGTGGCGCGCACCTCGCGCCGCATCCGCCGCTCCTCCCACGCCATCAGCGACTCGTGGGCGCCGAGGCGGGTCAGCAGGGCGCCGATGGCGTCGCCGTCGCGGATCACGACCCGGTCGACGCCCCGCACCTCGCGTGCCTTGGCGGGGATGCCGCCCAGGCGCCGGGCCACGCCGACGAGGGCGAGGGCGGCCTCGGGGCCGGGGCAGGTGACCTCGAGCGAGGACGACCGTCCGGGCTCGGTCAGCGAGCCGTGGGCCAGGAACGCGCCGCGCCAGGCGGCGACGGCGTCACAGCTGCCCCCGGAGACGACCGCTGGCGGCAGGCCGCGGACCGGGCGGCCGCGCTGGTCGAGGAGGCCGGTCTGGCGGGCCAGGGCCTCGCCGTCCTTGACGATCCGGACGAGGTAGCGGCTGCCCTTGCGGATGCCGTTGCCCTGCACCATCACGACGTCGGAGTGGTGGCCGTAGACCTCGGCGATGTCCTTGCGCAGGCGCCGTGCGGCCGCTCCGGTGTCGAGCTCGGCCTCGACGACGATGCGGCCACTGACGATGTGGAGACCGCCGGCGAACCGGAGCATCGAGGCCACCTCGGCCTTGCGGCAGCAGGTCTTGGTGATCGGGGTGCTGGCCAGCTCCGCCTTGACCTGTGCCGTCATCGCCATGGGGCAGAGTCTCGCACGCGCGTCAACAACCCTCGACGGCCGCTCCGGGCGTCAGGAGCCCCTGTCAGGCCTCGAAGATCTCGCGGTAGGCGGCGGCCAGGAGGGCGTGGTCGTGGCGGGGTGTGACACGGCCCTCGTCGTCGCGCTCGGCGAGGTCGGCGAGGACCAGTTCTCCCCCGGCGGAGCCGACCGCGGCCCGCAGTGTCTCGACGTCGGTGACCGTCGAGCGCTCGGCCAGGACGGTGTGGATGGCGAGGTCGGGCGCGTGCTCCAGCAGTGCCCCGAGGTGGTCCTCGGGGCCGTAGCCCCCGGTCTCGCCGTCCTGCGGCTCGAGGTTGAGCACCACGACCAGCCGGGCGTCGGTGCGCTCGAGGGCGTCGCGGAGCGCCGGGATGAGCAGGTGGGGGATCACCGAGCTGAACCAGGACCCGGGGCCGAGGACCACCCAGTCGGCGTCGAGGATCGCCGCCACCGCCTCCGGGCACACCGTCGGGTCGGGCGGGTCGAGCGCGACCGAGACGATCTCTCCCCCGGTCGTGGCGACCTCGACCTGGCCGCGGACGGTCGAGGTCGCCGTGGGGTCGGCCGCGTGGGTGCCGCGCACCCGCGCGGTGATGTCGAGCGGGGTGAGGGCCATGGGGAGCACCCGGCCATGGGCACCGAGCAGCCGGCCGACCCAGTCGAGTGCCTCGACGTGGTCGCCGAGACGCTCCCACAGGCCGACGATCAGCAGGTTGCCGATCACGTGGCCGTTCATCTCCCCCTCGCCGGCGAACCGGTGCTGGACGACGTCGGCCCAGGTCCGTCCCCAGTCGTCGGCGCCGCAGAGAGCCGCGAGCGCCATCCGGAGGTCGCCCGGAGGCAGGACACCGAACTCGCCGCGCAGACGGCCGGAGGAGCCACCGTTGTCGGCGACCGTGACGACCGCCGTCACCTGGTCGAGCGTCAGGTCGTCGTGGAGCTGGCGCAGGGCGCTCAGCGAGGCGTGGAGGCCGTGGCCGCCCCCGAGGGCCACCGCCGACTGTGCGGTCGGCCGCACGTCACTCCCGCCCGAGGTCGCGGTGGCGCGCGCGTACGTCGTAGCCCTGGGCCGAGAGCCGCGCGGTGATCTCCTCGGTCATCGCCACGCTGCGGTGCTTGCCACCGGTGCAGCCGATGGCCACCGTCATGAAGCGCTTGCCCTCGCGCAGGTAGCCCTCCGCGACCCCGGCCAGCACCGGCAGGTATCCCGAGAGGAACTCCTCGGCCCCCGGTCGCGCCTTGACGTAGTCGGCGACCTCGCCGTCACGCCCCGTGAGCTGGCGCAGCTCGGGGACCCAGAACGGGTTGGGCAGGAAGCGCATGTCGGCCACGAAGTCGGCGTCGACCGGGATGCCGTACTTGAACCCGAAGCTGGTGACCGTCACCTTCAGGCGGGTCGTCTCGGGGGTGCCGAACGCCAGCCGGATCCGGTCGGTGAGCTGGTGGACGTTGAGGCTGGTCGTGTCGATGACCAGGTCGGCGTTGCTGCGGACGTCGCCCAGCACGACCCGTTCCCGCTGGAGCCCGTCGAGCAGGCGGCCGGTGCCCTGGAGCGGGTGGGGACGCCGCGCGGCCTCCTGGCGGCGGACGAGCACGTCGTCGGTCGCCTCGAGGAACAGCAGGGTCGCCTTGCGCCCGGTCGCCCCCTGGGCGAGGTTGGCCGTCAGCGACTGGAAGAACGACCCGGACCGCACGTCGACGACGACGGCGATGGCCTGGTGGACACCGCGGTTCTCGTCGACGAGGCGGACGACGTCGCGCAGCAGCGACGGCGGCAGGTTGTCGACGACGTAGTAGCCGAGGTCCTCGAGCTCCTTGGCCGCGGTCGACCGGCCGGCCCCGGTCATGCCGGTGACGACGACGAGCTCGCCGGTGGCCGGCGGCGCCTCGGGGTCGGGCACGTCGGTCATTCAGGACTCCTCGATCTCGCCGGTGGCGGTGTTGACCTGCACAGTCTTGCGGTCGTCGGAGGACACCGCATCCTTGATGGCCGTGGCGGTGCGCTCGCCGATGCCGGGAACGGTCGCGATCTCCTCGACGCTGGCCGCACGCAGCTTGCGGAGCGACCCGAAGTGCTTGACCAGGGTCTTGCGTCGCACCTCCCCCAGCCCCGGCACGTCGTCGAGGAGGCTCTCGACCATGGACTTCGAGCGGCGGTTGCGGTGGTGGGTGATGGCGAACCGGTGGGCCTCGTCGCGCACCCGCTGGAGGAGGTAGAGGCCCTCACTGGTGCGGGGGAAGATCACGGGGTCCTCCTCGTCGGGGACCCAGACCTCCTCGAGCCGCTTCGCGAGACCGCACACCGGGATGTCGTGGAGGCCGAGGTCGGCCAGCGCGGCACGGGCGGCCGCCACCTGGGGTGGGCCACCGTCCACCACGACCAGTCCCGGGGCGTAGGCGAACTTGCGCGGCCTCCCGGTCTCGGGGTCGACCAGCATCGGACCCGACTCCGTGACCACCTGCTCGGACCGCCCCTGCTCGTCGAGCAACCGCTTGAACCTCCGGGTGATCACCTCGTGCATCGACGCCACGTCGTTCTGACCGTCGACCGACCTGATGACGAAGCGCCGGTACTCCGACTTGCGGGCCAGCCCGTCCTCGAAGACCACCATCGACGCGACGACCTCGGTGCCCTGCAGGTTGGAGATGTCGTAGCACTCGATGCGCAGCGGTACGTCGGGCAGCCCCAGCGTCTCCTGGATCTCCTCCAGCGCCCGGTTGCGCGTCGTGAGGTCGCTGGCCCGCTTGGTCTTGTGGAGGGCCAGCGCCTCGGTGGCGTTGCGCGCGACGGTCTCCTGGAGCGAGCGCTTGTCACCGCGCTGGGGCACGCGGATCGAGACCTTGCGGCCGCGCAGCTCCTCGAGGAGGGCCTCCAGGACCTCGGCGTCGGGCGGCAGCGCCGGAACCAGCACCTCGCGCGGCACCAGGTCGGGGTCGTCCTCGGCGGGGCCGTAGAGCTGGAGCAGGAAGTCCTGGACCAGGTCGCCCGTGTCGCCCTCGTCGACGCGATCGGCCACCCAGCCGCGCTGACCACGGATCCGGCCGCCGCGGACGTGGAAGATCTGGACCGCGACCTCCAGCGGGTCCTCCGCCAGGGCGATCACGTCGGCGTCGGTGCCGTCACCGAGGACCACGGCTTGCTTCTCGAGCGCCTTCTCGAGCGCACCCAGGTCGTCGCGCAGCCGGGCGGCGCGCTCGAACTCCTCGGCCGCGCTGGCGGCGTACATCTCGTCCTTGACGCGCTTGACGAACGCGGTGGTGCGACCGGCCATGAAGTCGCAGAAGTCGTCGACGATCTCGCGGTGCTGGTCCGCACTGACCTCACCGACGCAGGGCGCCGAGCACTTGCCGATGTAGCCGAGCAGGCAGGGCCGACCGATCTGGCCGTGCCGCTTGAAGACCCCGTTGCTGCACGAGCGCATCGGGAAGACGCGCAGCAGCAGGTCGACGGTCTCGCGGATCGCCCAGGCGTGGGAGTAGGGACCGAAGTAGCGGGTGCCCTTCTTCTTCGCGCCGCGGCCCACCATGACCCTCGGGAACTCCTCCCCGAGCGTCACCGCGAGCCAGGGGTAGGACTTGTCGTCGCGGTACTTCACGTTGAAGCGCGGGTCGAACTCCTTGATCCAGGAGTACTCCAGCTGGAGCGCCTCGACCTCGGTGGCGACCACCGTCCACTCCACCGAGGCGCCGGTGGTGACCATGGTGGCGGTCCGTGGGTGGAGGTTGGCGACGTCCTGGAAGTAGGAGGACAGCCGGGCCCGCAGGTTCTTGGCCTTGCCGACGTAGATCACCCGCCCGGTCCGGTCGCGGAACCGGTAGACGCCCGGCTGGGTCGGGATCGACCCGGACTTCGGGCGGTAGGACGCGGGACTGGCCACGTCTCCACCCTACGGGCGGGCGCCGACACCGGACGCCTCGGTCGTCGTGTCAACCATCCCCAATCTAAACGTTGTGTTGAGGTTTTTGTGCAGATATGGTGATCGGCATCACGTCCACCCACGAAGGAGACCCCCGATGACCCGCTCGCGCTCCACCCGCCTCGCCGCCCTCGCCGCCTCCACCGCCCTGGCAGCCACGGGTCTGGCCGCGACCGCTTCCCCGGCGTCGGCCGGCGAGTCGCCCAGCATCGCCGCACTGCTCGCCGCCGACGGGCTGTCGTTCGACGACTCCTGGCAGGACTTCGACATCCTCGACCAGGCAGTCAACGACGTGCTCACGGCGAAGCCCGACAGCCCCGTCGCCGCACTGGCCGACGGGTCGGTCCCCCTCACGGTGTTCGCCCCCAACGACCGCGCGTTCCGCAGGCTCGTCGCCGACCTGACCGGCGACCGGCCCGCCGACGAGGAGACGACGTACGCCGCCGTGGGCACCCTCGGGGTCGACACCATCGAGACGGTCCTGCTCTACCACGTGGTCCCCGACGCCACCATCACCTACAAGCAGGCCAAGAAGGCCGACGGCGCCCGCCTCGAGACCGCGGCCGGCAAGCACCTGCGGGTCAACTACCGCCCCGGTCGCCAGAAGGTCTACCTGAAGGACGCCGACCGCAACGACCGCAACGCGTTCGTCCTGAGCTCGGCGAAGAACCTCAACAAGGGCAACCCGCAGATCGCCCACGGCATCTCCGAGGTGCTGCGCCCCCTCGACCTCTGACCCCTCGACGCCGTGGGCTCGTCCATCCCCCCGGACGGGCCCACGGCCCTGTCCGGGGTCGAGCCCGACGGGCCGTCGTCAGGCCAGCGTGATCTCGTCGGCCTCGACGGAGATCTCCACCGCCTCGAGCGGCGCGGTCGCAGGCCCCTCGACGACCGAGCCGTCCGCGGCCGAGAACACGCTGCCGTGGCACGGGCACTGGATCTGGTCGCCGTCGACCTGACCGACCAGGCAGCCCTGGTGGGTGCACACCGCGGTGAAGGCCTTGAAGTCCCCCTCGCTGGGCTGGGTGACGACGACCTCCTGGTCGGCGAAGACGGTGCCGCCCCCGACCGGGACGTCGCTCGTGGCCCCGAGCACCTCGCCACTGCCGGCGGGCGAGCCGCCACCCTCCGATGCGGTCTCGTCGTCACTGCCGCACGCCGCGAGGACGGGCAGCCCGAGACCGAGGCCCGCGGCTCCCGCGATGGCGTGGCGGCGTCCGAGTCCGTGAGTGGTCATCGCGAGGGTCCTCCGGGCGTGTGGGGATGGTGTCGCCGAGAGTACTCAGCGACATGAGAGCAGGATGAGAGCGACCCTCAGCGTCGGGAGGCAGCCTTCTTCGCCGGGCGCTTGCGCGCGGGTGCCTTCGTCGCAGGTGCCTTCTTCGCAGCGGCCTTGCGCTTGGGCTGCCGGGCCTCACGCCCCTCGAGCAGCGGCTTGAGGAAGCTGCCGGTGTGGCTGTCGGGATGGTCGGCGACCTGCTCCGGGGTGCCCTCCGCGACGACGACGCCGCCCCGTGACCCGCCCTCCGGCCCCATGTCGATGAGCCAGTCGGCGGTCTTGATGACGTCGAGGTTGTGCTCGATGACGAGCACGGTGTTGCCCTTGTCGACCAGCCCGTTGAGGACCCCCAGCAGCTTGCGGATGTCCTCGAAGTGGAGGCCCGTCGTCGGCTCGTCGAGCACGTAGACGGTACGGCCCGTCGACCGCTTCTGGAGCTCGCTGGCGAGCTTCACGCGCTGGGCCTCGCCGCCGGACAGCGTCGTCGCCGGCTGGCCGAGCCGGACGTAGCCGAGCCCCACCTCGGTGAGGGTCTTCATGTGGCGGGCGATCGGCGGCACCGCGGCGAAGAAGTCGGCCGCCTCCTCGATCGGCATGTCGAGGACCTCGGCGATGGTCTTGCCCTTGTAGTGGACCTCGAGCGTCTCGCGGTTGTAGCGCGCGCCGTGGCAGACCTCGCACGGGACGTAGACGTCGGGCAGGAAGTTCATCTCGATCTTGATCGTGCCGTCACCCGAGCACGCCTCGCAGCGTCCCCCCTTGACGTTGAACGAGAACCGCCCCTGGAGGTAGCCCCGCACCTTGGCCTCGGGCGTGGAGGCGAAGAGCTTGCGGACGTGGTCGAAGACGCCGGTGTAGGTCGCCGGGTTGGACCGCGGCGTGCGGCCGATCGGGGACTGGTCGACGTGGATCACCTTGTCGACCTCGTCGACCCCGGTGATCTTCTGGTGGCGACCGGCGACCGCCCGCGAGCGATAGAGCTGCTTGGCCAGCGAGGTGTAGAGGATGTCGTTGACCAGCGTCGACTTGCCGGATCCGGACACCCCGGTCACGGCAGTGAAGACGCCCAGCGGGAAGGCGACGTCGATGTCCTGGAGGTTGTGCTCGCGCGCGCCCTTCACGACGAGCTCGCGGCCGGTGGTCCGCGGGCGGCGTACGGCGGGCACCGGGATCTCTCGGCGCCCGGAGAGGTACTGCCCCGTCATCGAGTCGGGGTGGGACAGCAGGTCGTCGACGTTGCCGGAGTGGACGACCTGGCCGCCGTGCTCGCCGGCGCCCGGCCCGATGTCGACCACCCAGTCGGCCACCCGGATCGTGTCCTCGTCGTGCTCGACGACGATGAGGGTGTTGCCGAGCTCCTTGAGCCGGACGAGCGTCTCGATCAGCCGGTGGTTGTCGCGCTGGTGGAGACCGATCGACGGCTCGTCGAGGACGTAGAGGACCCCCACGAGGCCGGCGCCGATCTGGGTCGCGAGCCGGATCCGCTGGGCCTCGCCACCGGAGAGCGAGCCCGACGGCCGGTCGAGGCTGAGGTAGTCGAGACCCACGTCGAGCAGGAAGTTGAGACGCTCGAGAATCTCCTTGAGGACCCGCTCACCGATCTGCTTCTCGCGGGCCGTCAGGTCGAGGCCGCGCAGGAAGTCGGCGGTCTCGTTGATCGGCAGCGCGCAGACCTCGGCGATCGATCGGTCGCCGACCGTGACGGAGACCGAGACGGGCTTGAGCCGGGACCCCTGGCAGGCCGGGCAGGGCACCTCGCGCATGAAGCCCTCGAACCGCTCGCGGCTGGTGTCGGACTCGGCCTCGCGGTGACGGCGCTCGATGTAGGCCTGCACGCCCTCGAACTGGGCGTAGTAGGAGCGTTCGCGGCCGTAGCGATTGCGGGTGACGACGTGGACCTTCGTCGGGTGGCCCCACAGCAGCGACTTCTGCTGCTTGGCGGTGAGGTCGGACCAGGGCGTCTCGAGGTCGAAGCCGAGCTCGGCGCCCAGCGCCTCCATCAGCCGCTGGAAGTAGTCGGCGACGTGGGCCTGGCTCCACGGCTGGATCGCCCCGTCCCCGAGCGCGGCCGACGGGTCGGGCACGACCAGCTCGGGGTCGACCTCGAGCCGGGTGCCGAGGCCGTGGCACTCGGGGCACGCCCCGAACGGGCTGTTGAACGAGAACGAGCGGGGCTCGAGCTCGTCGGTGTCGATCGCGTGGTCGTTGGGGCACGACATCTTCTCGGAGAAGCGCAGCTCACGGCCGGGGTCCTTGGCGTCGAGGTCGACGAAGTCGAGCACGACCAGGCCGCCGGCGAGGTTGAGGGCGGTCTCGACCGAGTCGGTGAGCCGGCGCTTGGCCGACTCCTTGACCGCGAGCCGGTCGACGACGACCTCGATGGTGTGCTTCTTCTGCTTGTCGAGCGTCGGCGGGTCGTCGAGCGTGTGGGTCTCGCCGTCGACCCGGGCGCGGGAGAACCCCTGGGTCTGGAGCTGCTTGAAGAGCTCGACGTACTCGCCCTTGCGGCCCCGGATCATCGGAGCGAGCACCTGGAAGCGGCGGCCGTCCTCGAGGGCGAGGACGCGGTCGACGATCTGCTGGGGCGTCTGCCGCTCGATCGGCGCGCCACAGGTCGGGCAGTGGGGGTGACCGATCCGGGCGAAGAGCAGCCGGAGGTAGTCGTAGACCTCGGTGATGGTGCCCACGGTCGAGCGCGGGTTCTTCGAGGTCGACTTCTGGTCGATCGAGACCGCGGGCGAGAGCCCCTCGATGAAGTCGACGTCGGGCTTGTCCATCTGGCCGAGGAACTGGCGCGCGTAGGCCGACAGCGACTCGACGTAGCGGCGCTGTCCCTCGGCGAAGATCGTGTCGAACGCCAGGCTCGACTTGCCCGAGCCGGAGAGCCCGGTGAAGACGATGAGGGCGTCGCGGGGCAGGTCGAGGGAGACGTCCTTGAGGTTGTGCTCCCGGGCACCCCGGATGATGAGCTGGTCGGCCACAGCGGTCCCGTCCGTCGTACGTTCGTGCAGAAGAGTAGTCGAACACATGTTCGTAGGCCGTCGCGCCCAGCACAAGCCGGCGCGCCGACCGCCCCAGCCTACGGGCGGCCAGTGACAAGGTCCTCCACGCGTTCGGGTGACGGGGACCCGTGGGACGCGTGGTGCACGATGTCCCCATGACGACTGGCGGCAGCCCCGGTCCGGGCACGGACCCCGACCTTGACCTCGACGACCTCAAGGAGGCCGAGCTGCGCCTGGCCCGCACGGTCGACGGCCTCCACGGTGACGACTGGGTGGCACCCTCGCTGCTCCCCGACTGGACCCGGGCCCACGTCGTCGCCCACCTCGCGCTCAACGGCGAGGCGCTGCGCGACGTGCTCCGCGGCGAGGTCGACCACGAGCGGATGCCGATGTACGAGTCGCAGGAGCGGCGCGACAGCGACATCGCCGAGCTGGCGCAGGCCGAGCCCGCCGAGCTGCGCGAGCGGCTCCTCGGCACCCTGACGACCTTCACCGAGTCGGTGCTCGCCGTTCCTGACGAGACCTGGGAGCGCCGCTTCGCCCGGGTCCGCGGTGCGGAGCCGACCCTGCCGCTCCGGGCGATCCCGGTGATGCGGCTGCGCGAGATCGAGATCCACCACGCCGACCTCGGTCTGGGCTACTCCCCCGACGACTGGCCGCAGCCCTTCGCCGAGCTGGTCATCGACGGCATGGTCAAGCGGCTCGACCCCGACAGCGGCTTCCGGGTCGCCCCCCTCGACTCCGCCCACAGCTGGGACGTCGACGGTGTCGGCGACGACCCGCTGGTCGTCACCGGTCCGGTGCGGCAGGTCGCGTGGTGGCTGACCGGACGAGAGCCCTCGCCCCAGGTCACGAGCAGCCGGGGCGAGCTCCCGGCGATCGGGGGCTGGTGATGGCCTACACCGGCCACGTCTCCCCCGGTGGGCCCGCCGACGTCCGCGAGCTGCCCGCCCTGACGATCACCAAGGTCGCCGTCGACCCGGAGATGTCCAACAACTGCTACCTCCTCCGCTGCACCGCCACCGGCGACCAGCTGCTGGTGGACGCGGCGGCCGAGCCCGCGACCCTGCTGCCGCTCGTCGGCGACGGCGGACTGGTCGCGGTCGTGACGACCCACCAGCACTGGGACCACCACCGCGCGCTCGCCGAGGTGGTCGCAGCGACCGGCGCGGACGTGGTGGCCGGTGCCCCCGACGCCGACGCCATCACCGAGCAGACCGGGGTCGCCGTGACGCGACGCGTCGGTGACGGCGACACCGTCACCGTCGGTGACTGCACGCTCGAGGTCATCGCGATCGCGGGCCACACGCCGGGGTCCGTCGCCCTGCGCTACACCGACCCCGACGGCCACGACCACCTCTTCACCGGCGACTCGCTGTTCCCCGGTGGCGTCGGCGCCACCTTCGGCGACAGCGCCGCCTTCGCCCAACTGATCGACGAGGTCGAGCACAAGGTGTTCGACCGGCTCGGCGACGACACGTGGTTCTATCCCGGGCACGGCGACGACGGGAGGCTCGGCGACGAGCGCCCCCACGTCGCCGAGTGGCGCGAGCGCGGCTGGTGACCGCTCACAGGTAGGCCTCGGGCACCGGCCCGAGCACCTCCATCTCGTGCTCGAGCGCGATCGCGTCGAGCAGCTCGGCCGTGGCCGTCCCGACGGCCTCTGCCCGTGACAACGCCTCGAAGAAGCCGACCATCGCCGCCGGGGAGAAGAGGTTGAGCTTGCGACCGGGCCCGTCGGAGACGACCTGGAAGGTGTGCGCCACCCCCTGCGGCACGTAGACGAAGCTCCCCGCCGGGCACCGTTCCTGACGCTCCTCGATGACCATCAGGTAGTCACCCTCGAGGACGTAGAAGGCCTCGGCGGCGTCGCGGTGGCGGTGAAGCGGCGGGCCGAACCCGGGCGGCTCGCGTCGGGTCTCCAGCAACGTGAAGGTCGCGCCGGTGTCGCCGGCGTCGGCGAGCACGCGTGCCTCGAAGCTGCCGAGGTCGAGGACCCGGCCCTCGTCGGGCCGGAGGACGAAGCCGGTGGTCATGATCCATGGTCCTGCCGGGTGCCACCGACGACAAGAGCTCTCCGCTTCGCCATACTCGGGGCCGTGTCCGACGAGCTCGCAGCCCGCATCGCCAGCTGGCGACCGGACCTGCGCGAGGGCGTCGCAGCCGTGTGGCCCGAGCTGGCCGACGAGGACGCGGAGGCGCTCGTCGACCGGATGGTCCGCATCGCCACCGAGGGGTACGCCGCGCGCCCGGCCGACCTGCGCGCGCTGGACCGGCGCCGACTCGCGGCGCCCGACTGGTTCCAGCGTCCCACCATGCTCGGCTACGCCGCCTACGCGGACCGGTTCGGCCGCGACCTCCGCGGGGTGGGCCGCCACGCGTCCTACCTGGAGGACCTCGGGGTGACCTACCTCCACCTGATGCCGCTGCTGACCCCGCGCCCGGTGCCCAACGACGGCGGCTACGCGGTGGCCGACTACCGCAGCGTGCGCGCCGACCTCGGGGACAACGACGACCTGCGCGACCTCGCCACGTCGCTGCGCGGGCGCGGCATCAGCCTCTGCCTCGACCTCGTCCTCAACCACGTGGCCCGCGAGCACGCCTGGGCGGTCGCCGCACGCGACGGTGACGCCGAGAAGCGCGCCTACTTCCACGTCTATCCCGACCGTGCCGGGCCGGACGCCTTCGAGGCGACGGTCCCCGAGGTCTTCCCGGACTTCGCTCCCGGCAGCTTCACCTGGGACGACGACCTCGACGGGTGGGTCTGGACGACCTTCAACGACTACCAGTGGGACCTCGACTGGTCGAACCCGGACGTGCTCTGCGAGTTCGCGGCGATCGTGTGCCACCTCGCCAACCTGGGGGTCGAGGTGCTGCGGCTCGACGCGATCGCCTTCCTGTGGAAGCGGCTCGGGACGACCTGCCAGAACGAGCCGGAGGTCCACCAGCTCACCCGCCTGCTGCGCACGGTCGCGCGGATCGCCTGTCCCGCCGTGCTGTTCAAGGCCGAGGCGATCGTCGGCCCGGCCGACCTGCCCGCCTACCTCGGCACCGGTGACCTCGCGGGGCGGGTCTCCGACATCGCCTACCACAACAGCCTGATGGTCCAGCTGTGGTCGATGCTCGCCTCCGGCGAGGTCGGGCTTGCCGTGACCGCGCTCCAGCAGCTGCCGGCGCCTCCCGCCACCACGTCGTGGCTGACCTACGCCCGCTGCCACGACGACATCGGCTGGGCGATCGACGACACCGACGCCTGGCGCGCGGGCGCCGACGGCGCGCTCCACCGCCGGTTCCTGTCCGACTGGTATTCCGGGGCCTTTCCCGGCTCGTGGGCACGCGGCCTGGTCTTCCAGGAGAACGAGGCGACCGGCGACCGGCGGATCTCGGGAAGCCTCGCCTCCCTGGCCGGACTCGAGTGCGGTGACCCCGGCGCCGTCCAGCGGATCCTGCTGCTCCACGCGGTGCTGCTCGGGTTCGGCGGTCTGCCGGTCCTCTGGATGGGCGACGAGGTCGGGCTGCTCAACGATCCCCACTGGGCGGACGACCCGACCCACGCCGCCGACAACCGCTGGGTGCACCGGCCGACCATGCCGTGGGACGCCTACGACGGGCTCCCGGTGCACGACCTCTACGGCGCGACGGTGCTGCGCGGCGTACGGCACCTGGTGACGGTGCGTTCGACACTCCCCCACCTCCACGCGGCGAACCCCACCGAGGTGTGGGACGCCCGCGACCCCGGCGTCCTGCTCGTCGTCCGACGCGGGCCGGACGGGCCGCTGCTCATGGCCGTCAACGTCACCGCCGAGGAACGTCGGGTGGCCGACGACGTGCTCGCGTGGCTCGGTCTCCAGGTGCCCGACCTGCACGACGCCATCGGCGACGCGGCGCCGGTGCTCCGCGACGGGGCGGTGCCGCTGGCGCCCTACCAGGTGGTGTGGCTCTACGACCGCCAGGCCGCGGCCGTCTCCTCGTCGTAGTAGAGGGTGCCGCCGCAGCCCCACGCCTGGGCACCGGAGCCGGTGACCAGGAGCCGGGTCCCCACCGAGTAGGAGGGAGCGGCCTCGCTGTGGGTCGGGGTGACCGGCGCGCCCATCCGCACGGTGCGCTCCGCCGGCAGGTCGCCGTCGCCGAAGGTCTCGTGCACCTCGAAGGCCACCTCTCCTCCCTCGATCGCGGTCACCGTGCCGTCGAAGGACCAGGCCGGCTCGGCGTCCATCACGCAGTGGGCCGTCTTCGTCCTCACCTCCCCGGTCCGCGGCGGCGCCTCCTCGCGGTGCGGGACCGCGGCCGGCCCTGACCCCGGCGGGGTCTCCCGCTGCGACGGGAGCGTCGGCGAGGGGGCCGGCTGCTCGACCGGGGTCTGCTCCTCGGCCGGCGACGCGCCACACCCGGCAAGGAGGGCGGCCAGGAGGATCACTGCTGTGGCGCGCATGGGGGTGGGACGGGCGCGGCCGGGACGCGGTTCCGTCACAGCATCCGCCGCAGGACGGTCGGCCGCAGGTTGGTGAAGAGGTGGAGGCCGAGGGCGAGGAAGAACGCCGCGTGGGCGGTGACGTGGAGCGGCAGCCAGTCCCTGTCCGCGCTCAGCACCATCGCGATCCCGCTGAGGGGCACGAGCACCAGCAGCACCATCAGGCTGCGCTCGACCCCGTGCACCAGCCGCCGCTCCCCCGGGGTCAGCACCTCGGACCACTCCGGGAACCCGTCGACGCGGCGCCACAGCGGCCGGAGGACCCCGACGAGCAGGATCGCCAGCCCCAGCGCGAGGTGCAGCTCGGGCAGGTCGAACCCGCCACCGAACAGGTCCACCTGGTCGGCCCGCGCCTCGCAGGCGTCCTCGATCCGGTCGAGCCTGTCCTCGAACGCGTCGGTGGTGTCACCTCCGCTGCGCTCCTCCCCCGGCGGGTCGCAGTCGTCGAGGTCGAGCAGCCAGCCGACGGCGAGCTGGCCGGCGACCAGCAGCACGGTGGACCAGTGGAGGAGCTTGGTCAGCACGCCGTAGCCCTCGGGTCCGGTCCGCCAACGCACGGCGACACCCTAGGTGGAGGCTCAGAAGTAGCCGGTCTCGCCGTCGAGCAGCTCACGCAGCAGGTCGAGGTGACCGGCGTGACGGGCGACCTCCTCGAGCATGTGGAGCAGCATCCACTCCAGCGTGGCCGACGCCGCGGGGAACTGGCCGCCGACGCCGACGTCGGAGAGCTCGTGGGAGGACAGCACCTCGTCCGTGCGGGCGCACTGGGCGTCGTACGCCGCGAGGAGGTCGGGCAGCGTCCGGTCGGCGACCTGCCACTCGGAGTCCTCGACGCCGTCCCACCCGGGGCCTGCGGGGTCGCGCCCGAGGAACGCGTGCTCGAACCACAGCTGCTCCGCCCACGTGAGGTGGGCGAGCACCCCGGCGACCGTCATCAGCGGCGAGGTCGGCACGAGCGAGCGGTGGGCGTCCTGGTCGGACAGGCCCTCGCACTTCATGCGCACGATGCCCCGCTGGAGGTCGTACCAGCCGATCAGGGCGGTCCGGCTGTCGGCGTCGAACGGCGGGCGCGAGCGGGTGGCAGGCATGTCCCCCACCCAACGACCGGGGCCGTCCTCAGGTCAAGCGCTGCTGGAGCTCCACGGCCTCGCCGACGACCCGGTATCCGAGCCGCTCGTTGACCCCGATCATGTGAGGGTTCGAGGCCGCGTTCCACGTGTCGACGGTCAGCAGGTCGGGCTCGGCCTCCCCCAACCACCGGCCGAGGTCGGCCTTGAGCAGCAGGCCCAGCCGGTGGCCCCGGTGGGCCGCCACGACCGACGTGTCCTCCTGGACGCCGATCCAGGGCCGCTCCTCCTCGACGGTCATCACGGTGTGACCGGCGAGCTCGCCGGTCGAGCGGTGACGCGCGACGACGCGGTAGAGCCGGTGGCCGCTCCCGATCTGGGCGTCCTCGAAGGCCGCGAGCCGCTCCACGGGGTAGACCTCGTCCTCGACCTCCAGGTCGTCCATCGGGGCGTCGTTGATCGACTCGGCAACGGCGACCAGCCGCTCCCGGGTCGCGTCGTCGCTGCGCCCGGCGATGCGCACCAGCTCGTAGTCGTCCGCGTGTGACGCCGCCTCGGCGTACGCCTCCTCGAAGAGCCCCGCGGGCAGGTCGGCGAGGTGCTGGCGGCGGTTGACCGACCGGGCCCGCGCCTCGTAGCCGATCGTGGCGGCGAAAGCCCGCGGCCCCGGCGCGTCCCAGTGGTCGGTGCCCACGAGCGGACGGCCGATCCGACGGCACTCGTCGTGGAGCAGCGCGAAGGCAGCCGTGCCGTGGCCGCGCCGCCGGTGGCCGGGATGGACCCGGACGCCGACCCAGGCGAGCTCGCGGTTGTCCCAGCTGCTGGCGCCGAGGCTGGCGGTGCCGACCGTGACCCCACCTGCGTCGAGCAGGAAGGCTCGGTCGGGCTCGCCGTCCCAGCCGTGGACGAGGTCGAGCGCCGTCCCCCGGACCGTCGACGGGTGGGTCCAGGGTGAGTCGACCGTGTCCGCGGCGTTGCGCACCGCGACGTACTCCGACACCAGGGCGGTGTCGGTGGGGTCCACCTCGCGGAGCTCCATACGGCTCAGGATGAACCCGCACGTCGCCGCCCGCACGGGATTTTCGGTGGCGTCCCGGGCCGCACCGCTCCTACCGTCGCTCCCGATGACGACCCGCATGCACGACGACCAGGTGGATCCCACCCCCGACGACGTACGCCGCCTGCTGTCCGCGCAGCACCCGCAGTGGTCGGGGCTGCCAGTGACCCGGGTCGCCGAGTCCGGCACGGACCATGCGCTCTTCCGGCTCGGCGACGACCTGGTCGCCCGGCTGCCCGTGATCGCCTGGGCCGACGGCCAAGCAACGGCGGAGGCCGCCTGCTGGCCGCCACTGGCGCCCCACCTGCCCGTCGCCGTCCCGGTGCCGCTCGCGCTCGGGGTGCCCGACGACGGCTACCCCTTCGCGTGGTCGGTCAACCCGTGGCTGCCCGGGGGCCGACCGGACGCGAGCACCGACCGCATGGTCCTCGCCCGTGACCTTGCGGGCTTCGTCGGTGCCCTGCGCGGCTGCGACGCGACCGCCGCCCCGCCTGCCACCAGCCGCGGCCTGCCGCTGGACCGGCCGGAGCGCGACGCCGCGACCCGACGCTCGCTGGCGAGGTCCGGCGACGTGGTCGACGCGACGGCGGCCCTGGCCGCCTGGGAGGAGGCGCGGCGCGCCCCGGTGTGGCCCGGGCCGCCGACGTGGCTCCACGGCGACCTCACGGCGGGGAACCTGCTGGTCGTCGACGGCCGGCTGTCGGCGGTGATCGATGCCGCCCCGGTGGCCGGCGACCCCGCCGTCGAGCTGGCCGCGTGCTTCCAGCTCTTCGGCCCTGCCGACCGGGCGCTCGTCCGCGAGACGCTCGGCACCGACGACGCCGAGTGGGCGCGGGCGCGTGGCTGGGCGGTCTCCATCGCCGCGATGGAGATCGCCTACTACCGCGAGACCCGGCCCGAGCTCGCCGAGCGCAGCATCCGGTCGATCGAGGCCGTGCTGTCGGAATGAGTCACCGGAACTGCTGCGCGACCTGCTCGACCCGCGCGACGTGGGCCTCCCAGTCGTAGTCCTCGGGGAGGTTCGAGACGTCGGGCCGGTGACCGGCGAGCCCGTCGAGCGTCTCGCGCAGGATGTCGGCATGGCCGGCGTGGCGGTGGGTCTCGGCGATGACCCAGACGAGCATCTGGTGGAGCGTCACCTCGTTGCGGTCCTCCGGCCAGTGGGGGACACGGCCGGTGTCGCCGAGCTCGAGGTGGCGGAAGGTGCGCCCGGCGTGGTCCCACGCCAGGCGGTAGAGGTCGATCACGTCGTCGCGCGACTCCTCGGCGGTGGCGACCATGTCGGCGTGGGGGTCGTCCTCCACCCCGCCCTCGACGTCGTCGTGCCACGGGGTGTCGACCGGCATCTCCCGGCCGAAGGTGTCGACGAAGTAGCCGAGCTCGACGTAGGCGAGGTGCTTGACCAGGCCGAGCAGGTTGGTGCCGGTCGGCGTCAGCGGTCGGCGCACGTCGTAGTCGCTGGCCCCCTCGAGCTTCCAGAGCATCGCGTCGCGCCCGATCTGGAGCGACCTGACCAGGCTGCCCTTCGCCGTCTCGACGGTCACGCGTCGGGCCTCAGCACGCAGAACTCGTTGCCCTCGGGGTCGGCGAGCACCGCCCACCCCCGGTCGGGCGCCGTACGCCGGTCGTCGACCATCGTCGCGCCGAGCCCGAGGATCCGGTCGACCTCCTCCTCGCGGGAGCGGTCGGTGGGGCGCAGGCAGACGTGCATCCGGTTCTTGACGGTCTTGGGCTCCGGCACGCGGCAGAAGATCATCGCCCGCCCGTCCGCACCGTCGAGCCATGCCTCCTCGTCGTAGTCGGCCTGCTCCTCCTCGGGAGGCAGCACGAAGTCGTCGAGGACCTGGGCCCACCAGCGCGCCTGGGCGGCGGGGTCGTGGGCGTCGAGGCAGTAGTTGCTGGTACGTGAGGCCATGACCTTGACCCAACCAGCGGCCACCGACATCGGCAACGGAGTTGCACGGGCTCACTGGCGCGGCTCTGCTTCGGTAACGTGCCGCGCATGTCGACCTCGGGACAGACAGGGACGAGCACTGCCCAGACGCCGCGCTGGAGCCTGATCGGGCCGGGCCTGGTGGTGGCCGCGACCGGCGTCGGCGCGATCGACCTGGTCGCCACGCTGGTGGCGGGCAGCAAGTACGGCTACGCGCTGCTCTGGTGCGTCGTCATCGGCTGCGTCATGAAGGTCGTCCTCGTCGAGGGCGTGGGTCGCTACACCCTCGCGAGCGGCAAGACGATCTACGAGGGCTGGTCGTCGCTCGGCTGGTGGACCACCGCCTACTTCGGTCCCTACATCGTCGTCTGGGGCTTCGTCTACGGCGCCGCCGCCATGGCCGGCACCGGGCTGCCCCTCCACTCCCTCTTCCCCGGCCTGAGCGTGACCCAGTGGGGCATCCTCTCCGGGCTGATCGGCGCGGCGCTGGTGTTCGCCGGGCGCTACGGCATCTTCGAGAAGGTCTGCGCCGCACTCGTCGGGATCATGTTCGTGACGATGGTCGGCGCCGCTCTCGTGACCGTCCCCCACCTGCCCGACATGGTCACCGGCCTGGTCCCGACCATCCCCGACGGCGGCATCCTCTACGTGCTCAGCCTCGCCGGTGGCGTCGGCGGCACGATCACGCTGGCGGCCTACGGCTACTGGATCCGCGAGAAGGGCTGGACCACGCCGGTCCACATGCGGCTGATGCGGATCGACAACCGCGTCGCCTACGTCGTCACCGGGGTCTTCGTCATCGCCACGCTCATCGTCGGGGCCGAGCTGCTCTACTCCGCGAAGATCGCCGTCGAGACCGGCGACCAGGGCCTGCTCGACCTGTCGAACGTGCTGGCCGACCGCTACGGCCAGACGATGGGGACCTTCTTCCTCGTCGGCTTCTGGGCCGCGGCGATGTCGAGCCTGATCGGTGTCTGGAACGGCGTCTCGCTGATGTTCGCCGACTTCGTCGGCCACGCCCGCAAGCTGCCCGTCGACGACCCGCAGCGCGGCAGCTCCGGGCCCTGGTACAAGGCCTACGTCCTCTGGCTGACGCTGCCGCCGATCGCGCTCCTGCTGATCGGCGAGCCGGTCTGGCTGATCCTCGCCTACGGCGTCCTCGGCGCGCTCTTCATGCCCTTCCTCGCGGTGACCCTGCTGTGGATCCTCAACAGCGATCGCGTCCCGTCCGAGTGGCGCAACAAGCTGTGGTCCAACGTCGTCCTCGGCCTCATCGCGATCGCCTTCTTCGTGCTCGCCGTCAACGAGCTGCGCACCAAGATCGCCGACGCGCTCTAGAAAGTCCTCCCCGCGCCCCCTCCTTCCACGAGGCTGGGGGCGTGGGAAGGGGTGAGGCACCCCACCGACGGAGGACACCGTGACCCTGCACGACCAGCTCGAGCGACTGGCCGAGCGCGCCGAGCCCGAGGCCGGCCCGACCGGCCGCGAGCTCTGGGACCGCGGCACCCGCTACCGCCGCCGGATGAGGGCGGGCACGGCGTCGATCGCCGCCGTCACGCTGCTCGGGCTCGCGGTGCTCACCGGAGTGAGCATCGGTCACGCCGGACCGTCCCCGGAGCCCGTGCCGGCCGATGCCCCCGCTGGTCTGCCGCCGCGGATCTGGGACCCCAGTCCGTGGCTGGCGGGCAGCGCCGAGGCCGGTCCGCCCGGCCAGGTGATCACCGTCATCGAGAACCAGCTGCGGCGAAGCTGGACGACGTCGACGTACGGCGTGGTCGCGGTCTCCGCCGCCACCGGGGACTACCGCTTCCTGGACCTGCCGCGGCTCGCGCTCGGCGACTTCACGCACGTCGCGCTGGCGCCGGACGGCCGCCACGTCGCCTACTGGACCACGGGGAGCTCGACGGGTGCGCCCAACACGACCTCCACCTTCGACGGCCTGCCGGTCACCGGCTTCGCCGTCTACGACGTCGACAGCGGCGAGGTCCGCACCCACTCGGTGCCGACCCGCCACGGGCTGCGACCGGACACGCTCACGTGGACCGGACCCAGCACCTTCGTGGCGTCCTACCTCCAGCAGCAGGGCGGTGGCCGCGAGGGCTTCGCCACCGACGGGGAGACCTGGGTCTGGGACGTCCCCGGCGACGCCCCGGTGCGGGCGACCGAGCCGTCGTGGCTCTCGGCCGGCAGCTGGAGCATCCCGTCGAGTCGTCAGGTGCTCCTGACCGGGCGACGGAGCGACCGCATCCTCGACGGAACGACGCTCGAGGTGCTGGCGCGGCCGCCCCACGCCACCCATCTGGACTACGGGGCGGGGATCGCGGTCAGCCCCGACGGCACCCGGATCGCCGGCCTCTGGACCCCCGGTCCGGGCACCAGCCGCTCACCGTCGCCGGTCGCCGTCGCGCGGCTGGACGACACCGCCGACGCGACGCGCGTGCGCTCCGGACCCAGCACCTACGTCCTCGTGGGGTGGACCGACGACGACCACGTGGCGGCCCTCGGCACCGGAGGGCCGGACGGGTCCCACTCCGCGCTCCTCGAGGTGGACGTCGACGACGGGTCGTCGCGGGAGCTGATGGTGGTGCCCAACGGACTCGCCCCGATCCAGTGGGCGACCGACCTGCTCGGCTCCCCCGTCGTCGACCGCCCGGCGCCGCCGCGACCGCTCGACCCGCGCTGGGTCACCGCCGGCCTGGCGACCCTGGTCATCGCCGGTCTGTTCTCGCTGTGGGGGTGGCGCCGACGTGTCCGGCCCTGAGGCGCACGAGGGGTTCGAGCAGTTCGTCGCCTCCCGGCGCGCGGCACTGCTCCGCTCGGCCTACCTGATGACCGGCGACCTCCACGACGCCGACGACCTCGTCCAGGTGACGCTGGTGAAGGCGGTCGGGGCGTGGGACCGGATCGCCGACCGTCCCGAGCCCTACGTCCGCCGGATCCTGGCGCGCGAGGCCACCAACCGCTGGCGGCGACGACGGTGGCGCGAGCTGCCCACCGCCGACCTGCCGGACTCCGCCGCGTCCACGGGCCGCGATCCCGACGACGTCGACCTCCTCGACCGGGCGCTGGCGACGCTGAGCCCCCGGCAGCGCGCGGTCGTCGTCCTCCGCTACTACGACGACCTCACCGAGCGCGACACGGCCGACGCCCTCGGCATCTCGGTCGGCACCGTGAAGTCCCACGCGCGCGACGCCCTCACGAGGTTGCGCGCCCTGGTCCCGGAGGCGGCGGCTAGCCTCACGCCGTGACACCGACCGTCGACGAGCTCCTCGAGCACGCCCGCCGCGCGCAGGGATTCATGCCCGACGACGAAGGCCTGCTGCTGCACGAGCTGGCGACCCGGCAGCTGCCCCACGGGCCGGTCCTGGAGGTCGGCACCTACTGCGGCAAGTCGGCGGTCTACCTCGGAGCGGCCGCCCGGGAGGTCGGCGGGACGGTCTTCACCGTCGACCACCACCGCGGCTCGGAGGAGAACCAGGCGGGGTGGGAGCACCACGACGCCACGCTCGTCGACGCGGAGTCGGGGCTGATGGACACGCTCCCCCGCTACCGCCGCACCATCGAGCGGGCCGGGCTCGAGGACGTCGTCGTCGCGGTGGTCGGCCGGTCGCTGACCGTGAGCAGGCACTGGCGCACACCGCTGTCGATGCTCTTCATCGACGGCGGCCACGGCGACGAGCCCGCCCACGACGACTACGCCGGGTGGGCGCGGTGGGTGCAGCCCGACGGGCTGCTGGTGATCCACGACGTCTTCCCCGACCCGGCCGACGGCGGGCGTCCGCCCTACGAGGTCTACCTCCGGGCGCTGGAGAGCGGTGCCTTCACCGAGTCCGAGCACCTGGGATCGGTCAGGGCGCTGCGGCGCACGTCAGGGGCGGCGGGCGACCCGGTCTGAGTCGCAGCCGCACTCGAGGCCGATCTCGGCGAACGGCGCGGCCAGGGTCGTGCCGCGCATGATCGTGGCGCCGGGCGTCGTGAGCGACAGCGCGTCGACCGCCAGGATCACGGCCGCCGACGTGTAGGTCGTCTGCTCACCCGGCCAGTTCACGTTCTCCGGGAAGACGAAGCCGGTCCAGTAGGAGCCGTCCTCGTGGCGCAGGTGCTGCATGTCGGACAGCAGGCGTACGGCGCGCGCGCGGTCGTCGAGCGCGTCGAGCGCGAGGACCAGCTCGCAGGTCTCGGCGCCGGTCACCCACGGGTTCGTCGAGACGCAGCGGATGCCGAGCCCGTCGACCACGAAGTCGTCCCACCGTGACGCGATGAGCGCGTGTCCGGCGTCGCCGCGGACCGCGCCGCCGAGCACCGGGTAGTACCAGTCCATCGAGAAGTGGGACTTGTCCAGGAAGAGGTCGCGGTGCTCGCGCAGCGCGTGGGCCAGCCGGCTGCCGGCCAGCTCCCACTCGGGCTGGGGGTCGCCGACCAGGTCGGCCAGGGCGACGCCCGCGCGCAGCGCGTGGTGGATGCTCGACGACCCCGCGACGAGCGCGTCCGCGTTCACGCGGCCCGGACCATCCTCCGACCACTCCTGCGCCCAGGCGATGCCGCCGAACGGCAGCTGCATCGACACCGCCCAGTCGAGCCCGGCGCGCACCACGGGCCAGTACTCCTTCACGAACGCGAGGTCGCGGCGCACGAGCCAGTGGTGCCAGACCCCGACCGCGAGGTAGGAGGCCATGTTGGTCTCGCCGCTGGCGTCCTCGACGACGCCCTCGACGACCTTCATCGGCACCGAGCCGTCGGCCCGCTGCACCGTCGGGACCCAGGCGTAGGCGCGCTCGGCCGCCTCGACCTCTCCCGCGGCGACCAGCGCCATCGCCGCCTCGACGTGGTTCCACACGTCGGTGTGCTCGCCCGCCGACCACGGGATCGCGCCCGACTCCTCCTGCACGGCCACGATCGAGCGAGCCGTCGCGGCCAACTCGTGGGCGGTCAGGACGCCGTCGAGCGCGGGGAGCTCAGCCGACACCTCAGCCGACGCCCGTGACGTGCGGCTTGCGCAGGTAGAGCACCAGCGACTTGCCGATCAGCGGGTCGAGCACCTTGGCGGCGTACTGCAGGGCCTTCGGTTGCTTCATGATCTCCCAGACCAGCAGCCGGTGGTAGGCCTTCGCGAGCGGGTGGTCGTCGTTGGTGACGCCCACGGCGCACTTGATCCACCAGTAGGGAGCGTGCAGGCCGTGGGCGTAGCCGCGACCCTCGAGCACCAGTCCGGCGCTCTCGGCCTTCGTGATCAGCTCGGCGTCGGTGTAGATCCGGATGTGACCGCCCTCGACGTCGTGGTAGTCCTTCGACAGCATCCAGTTGACGGCCTCGGGGAACCATCGCGGCACGGTCAGCGCGACCGTGCCGCCGGGACGGGTCACCCGGACCAGCTCGCGGATCGCGGTGAGGTCGTCGGGGACGTGCTCGAGGATCTCGGCGGCCACGACGCGGTCGAACTCGCCGTCGGCGAAGGGCAGCGCCAGCGCGTCGCCCTCCTTGACGTCGGCCTCGGCGCCCACGGGCACCTCGCCGGCCTCGCTCATCGCCACGAAGAGGTCGCGGACGCCGGCCAGCTCGTCGGCGTCCTGGTCGAAGGCGATGACGTCCGCACCGCGGCGGTACATCTCGAACGCGTGCCGGCCGGCGCCGCAACCGAGGTCGAGCACGCGCTCACCCGGTCGCAGCCCGAGCCGGTCGAAGTCAACGGTGAGCACGGATCGCCTCCTCGTAGGTCGCAGCGGTGGCCTGGGCGACGGCCCGCCAGCTGAACTTCTCCTCGACGCGGCGGCGGCCCGCCGCGCCCATCGCAGCACGGCGCGCCGGGTCGTCGAGCATCGCCTCGATCGCATGGGTCAGCTGGCCCACGTCGCCCGGCTCGACCAGGTCGGCGCAGTCGCCGTCCTCCCCGACGACCTCGGGGATCGCGCCCGCCCGCGAGACGACCAGCGGCGTCGCGCAGGCCATCAGCTCGGCGGTCGGCAGGCTGAAGCCCTCGTAGAGCGACGGCACGCACGCGAGCTCGGCCGAGCCCATGAGCGCGACCAGCTCGTCGTCGGAGAGACCGTGGACGAAGCGCACCGACCCCTCGAGCCCGAGCTGGTCGATCAGCTGCTCCGTACGCCCGCCGGCGACCGGCTTGCTGACCAGCACCAGCTCGAGGTGGGGCCGCTCGACCCGCAGCTTGGCGAAGGCCTCCAGCAGCGTGGCGATCCCCTTGACCGGCGCGTCGGCGCTCGCCATCGCCATGATCCGGCCGGCCACCCGCGGCCCGGTCGGCGGGACGAAGCGCTCCTCGACCCCGAGCTGGACGACCCGCATCCGCTCCGGGTCGATGCCGAAGTCGCGCGCCGCGTCACGTCGCGACGACTCCGACGGCGTGAGGATGAACGGCATCTGCCGCGCGACCTTGCCCTGCATGCGCAGGAAGCCGTACCACCGGCGCAGCGTCAGCCGCTGCCGCCGCGAGGTCGCCTGGGCCAGGTCGATCCGGCGGTCGAGGGTGATCGGGTGGTGGATGGTCGTGACCATCGGCAGGAAGGACGCGATGTCGACCATGCCGTGGCCGAGGACCTGGTTGTCGTGGACGACGTCGAAGTCGCCGGCGCGGTCGCGCAGGAGCTTCGCCACCCGCGTGGAGAAGGTCTTCGGCTCGGGGAACCCGGCCGTGCACATCGTGAGGAACTCCTCGACGTCCACACGGTCGCGGAACTCCCGCAGACTCGGGACGCGGAACGGGTCGGGCTCGCGGTAGAGGTCCAGGCTCGGCACCTCGGTCAGTGCCACACCGGGGTCGAGCACCGGGTAGGGCGGCCCCGAGAACACCTCGACCGTGTGGCCGAGCGCCACCAGCTCGCGGCTGAGGTGGCGGACGTAGACGCCCTGACCACCGCAGTGGGGCTTGCTGCGGTAGGACAGCAGCGCGATCCGCATCCGGGAACCTTTCGGGAGAGCCGTCGACAGCGGCCGGGAGGCCGCGGAAAGACTACCCGCGGGTAGCGAGCTTGCGGTGATCCCAGCTCGCCACGTGGTCGGGGCGTACGACGACCGCGACCCGCTTGGCCGCCTGACGTTCCACCTCGGTCCGGCCCAGCTCGCCGAGGTCCCCCAGCGATCCGACGCCCGTCATGGCCACCACGACCGCGCCGCCGATCCGCTCGATCTCGGCGCGGTCGCGGACGATCTCTGCCCGGCCGCGGATCGAGACCCCGCGGAGCTCGGCGTACTCCGTCCCGTCCTCGACCAGGCAGCTGACCCGGTCGTCACGCTCGAGGTTCCTGATCTTCTGGCTGCGGCCGTAGGTCCAGAAGGCGATCCGGCCCTCGTCGAGGACGTAGAACAGCGTGGTCAGGTGGGGGTGCCCGTCGGGTCCCAGGCTGGCGACCTGCACCTTGAGCTGCGTCCCGAGGAAGGCCGCGACCTCGGCCTCGTCCATCCGGACGGCGTCGCGGGAGCCGGCCACCTCAGCCCTCGCTGGAGTGGCCGGGGAACACGTGCGCGCTCGGGTCGATGGCGACCGCCGCGTTGTTGACCGCCGTGGCCGCCTCACCGAAGCCGACCGCGATCAGGCGCACCTTGCCGGGATATTCGGTGATGTCACCCGCGGCGAAGACCCGCGGCAGGGAGGTCTGCATCGAGGGCCCGACGACGACGTGGCGCTTCTCCACCTCGATCCCCCACTCCTGGAGGGGGCCGAGGTCGGCCACGAACCCGAGCGCCGCGACCAGCGCCTGGCAGGGCAGCGTGCGCGGCTCCTCACCGTCGACCGTCACCTCGACCTCGGCGAGCGTCTCCTCGCCGCGCAGCTGCGTGACCTGGGCGCGGGTGATGATCTCGACCTCGCTGGACCTGACAGCGTCGACGGTGCGCTGGTGCGCCCGGAAGGCGTCGCGTCGGTGGACCAGCGCCACGCTGCGGGCCACCGGCTCGAGGTGGAGGGCCCAGTCGAAGGCGCTGTCGCCGCCGCCGACGATCACGACGTCCTTGCCGGCGTAGGGCTGGAAGGACGGCACGAAGAACTCCATGCCGCGGCCCAGCCAACCGTCGCCGGCGGGCAGCGGGCGGGGGCTGAACTTGCCGATGCCGGCGGTGATCAGCAGCGCCCCGGCACTGACCTCGGAGCCGTCGTCGAGCCCGACGACGACGTGGTCCTCCCCGTGGCGCAGCGTCCGGGCCGTGCGGTCGAGGTGGTAGGCCGGGTGGGCGGTCGACGCCTGCGCCACCAGCCCCTCGACCAGGTCGCGTCCCTTGACGCTGGGGAAGCCTGCGACGTCGAGGATCGCCTTCTCGGGATACATGGCGGTGATCTGCCCGCCCAGCTCGGGCAGGCTGTCGACGACCGCGACCCGCAGGCCCCGGAACCCGGCGTAGTAGGCGGCGTAGAGCCCGGTGGGCCCCGCTCCGATGATCAGCAGGTCCGCGTCGGTCTCGGTGGCCACGTGACAGTCCTACCGGGTCCGGATGTCGCTGACCAGCCACACGCCGTCGCGGCGGACGACCGTGACCAGCAGCCGTTCACCTCGGGTCGTGGTGCCGGAGCCGGCCGAGGCGACCAGCCGGTCGACGAAGACGAGCGCGGTGACCTCGTCGCCCGAGGAGCGCACGACCCCGGCGTCGACCACCCGCGCCTCCTGGGTCGCGCGGCCTGCGAGGAGGTCGTCACCGCCCTCCTCGACCCGGGCGCGGAATCGGGCCGCGAACCCGGGCGTCATCCGACGGGCGGCGTCGTCGAGCTGCGCGTCGAGGTCGGAGAATCCGTAGGAGAGGATCGCGTGGGTGCTGCTCGCCGCGGAGCGGACGGCGGCCGCGGTCTCGACCGGGGCCGTGACGACCGGCCGCGCCGCCGTCGGCGCCGCCGCGCCGTCGTCGCGCAGCAGCCAGGCCTCGACCGCGACGGCGGCGGCCAGCACCGCCACCAGGGTGATCAGGACGACCCGTCGGCGGGCGGACGCGGCCATCAGTCGAGCACCTCGACGGACGTCGCGAGCCAACGCCCGTCCTCCAGCACCAGCTCCAGGCGGAGCCGGGCGTCACGCTCGCGCGGGCGGCCGCGACTCGCGCGGGTCGCGAGCGTGCCGTCGGTGGCCGCCAGCACGGTCGCGGACGTGGGGCCGAGCGCGACGACGCCGACCTCGACGACCGCGCCCCGCGCGACGGCGCGCTGGCGGGTGAGCGAGCGCAGCACGACCCCGCTGTCGGCGTAGCGCCGGGCCAGATCGCCCGCAGCGCCGTCGACGACCCGCTCGATCGACGCGGGGTCGTCGTGCGCGACGTTGACGAGTGCGTCGGCCTCCTCGGCCGCCGCTGACATCACCGCTCCGTAGCGTTCACCCGTGCCGGACACCGCCTCGGCCCGCCCGCGATCACCCAGGACCAGCAAGGCGCCGAGGGCGACGGTCGCGGCGAGCAGCACCGCGACCAGCGCCAGCCCGGTGTCGACGACGTCCGGTTCCCGGCGTTGGGTGATGGTCACCGGCCCTCCTGTCCCCCGCGCCCGACACGGCGTTCGTGTCGCGCATCGTACGCATCCTGGCCCGCCCCGCTGAGGGCGTCGGCCCGGGCGAGCACGAAACGCCGCAACCGCTCCGCGGGTGGCGTCGGCTCATGGTCGGTGCGCCAGGTCAGACCGATGGTGCGACGAGCGGCACCCTCCAGGGGCACGGCCTCGGCACCGCTGCGCGCGGCGACGACGTCCGGCACCACGGCGACCCCCAACCCTGCGGCGACCAGCCCGACGATCGTGGTGAGGTCCTCGCTCTCGAAGGCGACGGCCGGCGCGACCCCTGCGTCGCGCATCAGGTCGTCGACGAGGCGCCGGTGGCCGAAGCCCGGCGGGGTGGTCACCAGCTCGTCGCCGGCCAGCTCGGCGAGACCGACCCGACGGCGACCGCGCAACCGGTGGTGGGGCGGGACGACCAGCACGAGCTGCTCGACCGCGAGCGGCGCCCACCCGTAGTCGCCCTGCGGGCGCTCCATGGTGAACGCGAGGTCCACCGCACCGCGCTCGAGGTCGGCCACGATCTCGTGCCCCGGCTCCTGGCGCAGCTCCACCCGGACCCGCGGGGCCTCGGCGTGGAACGCCGCGAGCACCTCCGGCACCAGCGACGTGGCCTGCGAGTCGAGGAAGGCCAGCCGTACGACGCCGGCCTCGGGGTCGAGGGCGGCGGCCAGGTCACGGACCAGCTGCTGGTGGCGGGCGGTGAGCTGTCGGGCCGCGGCCAGCACGACCTCGCCGGCCGGCGTCGGACGGACGCCCGTCGGCAGCCGCTCGAACACCCGGCTCCCGAGCTCGGCCTCGACGCGCGCCAGCGCCCGCGACAGCGTCGGCTGGCTGGTGCCGACCAGCGCGGC
The DNA here is from genome assembly GCF_039527245.1 of Nocardioides aestuarii. NCBI lineage: Bacteria > Bacillati > Actinomycetota > Actinomycetes > Propionibacteriales > Nocardioidaceae > Nocardioides > Nocardioides aestuarii. The sequence continues at coordinate 280,571 of NZ_BAAAJT010000003.1, read as the reverse complement.
GGCGTCCGTGACGTGGCCGACGTCGGCCACGGTGACGAGCCAGGCGAGGTCGCGCAGGTCCATCCGATCATCATACGAGTTCTGCATGACCTGTCGGACTTCTGGACATTGGACGCATGAGCGAGGGCCGGGCATGGTGGTCGCCCGTGACCACCCACGCCGCCGACGTCGAGTCCTTCGCCGGTCACCGTCCGGGGACCGCGGGCTACCGCCGGGTCGTCGCAGCGCTGTTCGCCGCCGGCCTCGCCACGTTCGCCCTCCTCTACGACACGCAGGCCGTGCTCCCCGAGCTGGTCGACGAGTTCGGCGTGAGCGCCACCCGCAGCACCCTGACGGTGTCGCTGACCACCGTCGGCCTCGCCGCGGCGCTGCTGGTCACCGGGCCGTGGTCGGACCGCGTGGGCCGCACCCGCCTGATCCACCTCTCGCTGGTCGGCTCCTCCGTCGTCGCCGTGGCGTGTGCGCTGGCGCCCACCTGGGAGGCGTTGCTGCTCCTGCGGCTGCTCCAGGGCGTCACCCTCGCGGGCCTCCCCGCCGTCGCGACCGCCTACCTGCGCGAGGAGCTCCACCCGGGCGCCCACGCCCGCGCCGCCGGCCTCTACATCGGCGGCACGGCCCTCGGCGGCGCTGCCGGCCGGCTCGTGACCGGCCCGCTCGCGGAGGCCTGGGGCTGGCGGTGGGGCCTCGGCGCCACCGCGCTGGTGGCGATCGTCTGCACCGTTGCAGTGGCCCTGCTGCTCCCGCGGTCGCGGGGCTTCGTCCCTCGCCCGGCCGGCCTCTCCGCCGTCGTCGTCTCCGGTCGCCGGGCGCTGGCCGACCCAGCCCTGCGTGCGCTCTACGTCATCGGCGGGTGCTCGGTCGGCTCGCTCGTCGCCGTGTTCAACGTCCTCGGGTTCCGTCTCGGGGGCTCCCCCTTCGGCCTGGGCCTCGGTGCCGTCAGCCTGCTCTTCCTGGTCTACCCGCTGGGCTCGCTGAGCTCGACGGTCTCGGGTCGGCTCGCCGACCGGGTCGGCCGGCGCGCCGTGGTGCCCGTGGGCGCCACGCTGGCGGTCCTCGGCCTCCTCCTCACGCTGCCCGACCTGCTGCCGCTGGTCGTCCTCGGCCTCGCCGTCTTCGCCGTCGGCTTCTTCGCGGTGCACGGCGTGGCCAGCGGTTGGGTGCCGGTCCGCGCCCACGCGGGCGGCGTGAGCGCGGGCCAGGCCGCATCGCTCTACCTCGTCAGCTACTACATCGGCTCGTCCCTCTTCGGCAGCCTCGCGGGCCAGGCCTACGAGTGGGCAGGCTGGCCCGGGGTGGTGGCGCAGTGCCTGCTGCTCTGGGCGGTCGTCGCGAGCTGCGTGCGCTCGCTGCGGCGTACGCCGTCGCTGCTCGCCTGACGGGGCGCGTGACCTACGCCGCCTTGCCGCGGTTTCCGCACGTCACTCTTGTCACACGACTAACCTCGGGAAACACTTGTGCACGTCCCACCCGGTGCCTCCCCTCCCGGCACCGCACAACCGAAGGATCCCCCCATGAGCAGCGACTCGGCGGCTGCCACCGTGGCGCCCCTCGACGAGCGACGCCGCCAGCACGCGGTGGTCAGCCTCGGACTGGTGATCCCCGTGCGCCAGGAGTCCGACGAGCGCCTCGACCGGATCACCCGACTGGCCCAGCGCGTCTTCGACGCGGCCTGGACCTCCATCACGGTGCTCGACGACGACCAGGCCTGGTTCCCCAGCGCGCAGGGCTTCGACATCGAGCAGATGGACCGTGACGACACCTTCTGCGACCGCACCACACGAGCCCGCCAGTTCACGGTCGTCGAGGACGCCACGGCCGACCCGCGGTTCTCCGGGCTGACGGCGGTCCGCGAGGCCGGGATCCGTTTCTACGCCGGGGTCCCGCTCCTGGACTCCCAGGACAACGTCGTCGGGGTCTTCTGCCTCTACGACACCCGGGTCAGGACGCTCTCGCCGTCCGAGGAGCAGACGCTGAGGGACCTCGGCGTGTGGGCGCAGCAGGAGCTCGTCACCAACCGCGAGATGACCCGGGCCGGCCAGGTCCAGGCCTCGATGCTGCCGTCCCGCCCGATCAAGGAGGGCGACTGGCAGGTCACGGGCATCTGCCTGCCCGCGCAGGCGGTCGGCGGCGACCTCTACGACTACGCACTGACCGGCCACGTCCTCCACCTCGGGCTCGGCGACGTGATGGGCAAGGGCACCGGAGCGGCGCTCGTGGGGGCGGGAGTCCGGGCGGCCGTCCGCGCCACCCACGCCTCGGTCGTCGAGGGGACCAACCTCGGCACCGCGACCACGCAGGTGGCCCAGAGCCTGGTGCGCGACCTCGAGCGCGCCGAGACCTTCGTGACCCTCTTCCAGGCCGCCATCGACCTGCGCCACGGCGTCATGCGCTACGTCGACGCCGGGTCCGGGCTGTGTGTGCTGCTCCGCCGCGACGGCCGGGCCGAGCTGCTCGCGGGAGAGGACCGGCCCCTCGGCGTCTTCCGCGACGACCGCTGGACCGAGCACCTCGTGTCGCTCGACCCGGGCGACCGGCTGCTGCTCTTCAGCGACGGGGTGCTCGACCTGCTCGACGACCCCGACGACTGGGTCACCGAGGTGGCGCTGATGATGCGCGCCCACGCCGATGCCGGCGGCCTGCTCGCCGAGCTGCGCCGGACGACCCGTGAGACCCTGCAGCTCGACGACGTGACCGCCGTCGCCGTCTACTGCGGGGAACCCGTCGCATGAGGCCGGTGCGCCTCGCCGTCATCCGCGTCATCGTGGTGGTGACCGCGATCCTCGGCATCAACTACGTCGTGTGGCGCTGGCTGTTCTCGGTCAACTGGGACGCCTGGTGGATCGCCGTCCCGCTGGTGCTCGCCGAGACGTACAGCCTCGTCGACTCGCTCCTCTTCGGGCTCGGCATGTGGCGGCTGCGCGAACGGGGCCCTGCCCCCGCAGCCCCGGAGGGACTGACCGTCGACGTCCTCGTCACGACCTACAACGAGCCCCTCGACCTGGTGATGGAGACCGCCCGCGCGGCCCAGCGGATCCGCTACCCCCACCAGACCTGGATCCTCGACGACGGCAACCGCGCCGAGCTGCGGGAGCTGGCCGAGGCCGAAGGCATCGGGGTCATCACGCGGAGCGACGACTGGGTCGGCATGCCGCGCCACGCCAAGGCCGGCAACCTCAACAACGCCCTGCTCCAGACCGAGGGCGAGTTCCTGATGATCCTCGACGCCGACCAGGTCGCACTGCCCGAGATCCTCGACCGCACACTCGGCTACTTCACCGACGAGAAGATGGCGATCGTCCAGACGCCTCAGTACTTCGTCAACGTCCCCGACTCCGACCCGCTCGGCAGCCAGGCACCCCTGTTCTACGGCCCGATCCAGCAGGGCAAGGACGGGTGGAACGCCGCCTTCTTCTGCGGGTCCAACGCGATCATCCGGCGCGAGGCGCTGATGCAGCTCGGGGTCTCCCGCTACGCGGCGGAGGTGGAGGAAGGCGTCCGGCGGGCGCTCCGCACGGCCCGGTCGGTCGTCAAGGAGGCGCGGCGCACCCTCGGCGCCGACGAGGAGGCCGTGCGCCAGGCGCTCGACGAGGTGCTCCACGACATCGGGCGTGCCCGGCGCGAGCTCGACCGCGGCACGGCCCTGATGGACGTGACCTACCGCTTCCAGCAGCGGGTCGCCGACATCCGGCGCCGGCTGGTCGCCGCCGACCTGCAGGCGCTGCAGGCCGACCTCGCGGCGATCGCAGGGCTCGAGGAGCTCGCCGGCTCCGACGCCACGCTCGCCGACGTCGACGAGGACGCCCTCGCCCAGCTCGCCGACCGCGAGTGGTCTCCGCTCGGCGCCGTCGAGACGGTCGACGCGCTGATCCGCGCGATCGACGTCGACCTCGGCGGCGAGGCACAGCCGGTGATGCCGATGGCCACCGTGTCGGTGACCGAGGACATGGCGACCTGCATGCGGGTGCACGGACTGGGCTGGCGTACGGCCTACCACGACGAGGTGCTTGCGCTCGGGCTCGCTCCCGAGGACCTGCAGACGATGATGACCCAGCGGCTGCGGTGGGCCCAGGGCACGGTCCAGGTGATGTTCCGCGAGAACCCGCTCGTCCAGCAGGGCCTCAGCGTCGGACAACGGCTCATGTACTTCTCCACCATGTGGAGCTATCTCTCGGGCTTCGCCGCCCTGGTCTACATCGCAGCGCCGGTCATCTACCTGACGATCGGTGTGCTCCCCGTCCAGGCGTTCAGCGTCGACTTCTTCCTCCGGCTCGTCCCGTTCCTGGTCGTCAACCAGCTGTTGTTCTGGGTCGTCGCCGACGGGCGGCCGACCTGGCGCGGGATGCAGTACTCCCTCGCCCTGTTCCCGGTCTGGATCAAGGCGTTCACCTCGGCGTTCGGCAACGTCTTCCTCCACCGTCCGCTCGACTTCGCGGTGACCCCGAAGGAGCGGCGCGAGGACACCGGCCACCGCTGGGACCTGGTCCGGCCGCAGCTCGTCGCCGTCGGGCTGCTGCTCGCAGCCCTGGCGGTCGGTGGTGTGCGGCTCGCCGTCGGTCAGGCACCTCCCGTCGGCACGGCCGTCAACATGATCTGGGTGGTCTTCGACCTGGTCATCTTCTCGGTCGTCCTCCAGGCCGTGCGCTACCGCGGTTTCGACCCGGCCGGACAGCGACCCACCATCCCGCGCGGGACCAGCGCCGCGCGCACCCCCCACGACCGCACCACCGACGCCCACCCTGACGACGAGCAAGGAGCAGCATGATCGACTTCGACGTCCGCACCACCGACGCCGGGATCGGGGTGGTGACACCCCGCGGCCGGCTCAACATGGTCGCGGCGCGACAGCTGCGCGAGACCCTCACGGGCCTCGTCACCGCCGGCAACACCCGGATCGTGGTCGACCTGGCCGAGACCACCTTCCTCGACTCCTCCGCCCTCGGTGCCCTCATCGCGGGCCTCAAGACCGCACGCCAGGCCGGCGGCGACCTCCGCATCGCGCGACCCACCGAGGCCGTGCTGACGGTGTTCAAGCTGACCAACATGGACAAGGTGCTCCGTCCCCGTGCCGACGTCGACGGGGCCTTCGATGACTGACCCCGCGGCGGGCCACGAGCTCGTCCTCGACCTGCCGGTCAGTCCCGGGGCCATCGACGAGGTGCAGGACGCGCTCGCCCGCTTCTGGGAGCTCGACGGCGCGGTCACCATGCTCGACCGGATCCGCTTCGAGAGCGCCCTCGTGGAGATCGTCGGCAACGCGGTGGAGCACGCCTACGCGTTCGACAGCACCAGCGGCGGCGTCGGGCGGGCGCTCGAGGTGCGCCTGCTCCTCGACGCGGCGCGCGTCGAGGCGGAGGTGTCCGACAACGGGTTGCCGGTCGAGATCGACCTGGGCCAGGTCACCATGCCCGGGGAGGACGCCGAGTCGGGCCGCGGCCTGGCGCTCGCGCTGGCCGCCGTCGACGACATGCGTTACGAGCGCTCGGGGGGACGCAACCGGTGGGTGCTGGTCTGCCGACGCGACCAGGCGTGAGGCTGCTCGCGGGGCTGGTGGTCGCCCTCGCCGTCCTGGTCGCCTCCCCGGCGGTCGCCACGCCTCCCCAGCCCGACGGCGCGGACGCGTGGTTCGGTCCGGTCATCGACACCAGGAGCGACAGCCTCGCCGACTACGCGGCACGGTTGGGTGCCGACCCGTCGCTGGTCTCGGTCGAGCTCGGCTACCCGCTCGACGAGGACGCCCGCGCCGTGGTGCGTGACGTCGCGACGGACGCGGCGGCGCTGGGGACCGTGGTCGTGCTCGACGCCCGGCCGCTGGTGCCGCTCGCCGACCTGACCCCCGGCGACGCGGACGACCTCGCCCGGGCGCTCCGGCGGCTCGAGCGCGACCGGGGGGTCCGCTTCCTGGTCCGGTTCGCCCCCGAGATGAACGGGTCGTGGGAGACCTGGGGACAGCAGCCCCGCGACTTCGTGGCCGCCTTCCGGACGGTCGCCGACGCCCTCCACGCCGACACCGACGCCGGAACCGTCTGGGCACCGGTCTACGGGTCCGGCTATCCGTTCCGGGCGGTCGACGGCGCCGACGGGGCGCTCGACGAGGTGCTCGAGCGCGACCGGCCCAGTCTCGACACGTCGGGGGACGACCGGCTCGACGCGGCCGACGACCCCTACGGTCCCTACTACCCCGGCGACGCGGCCGTCGACTGGGTCGGGCTGTCGATGTACCGGCTCGGACAGTCGCAGGCACTGCGCCGCAACGCCGAGCTGCCCGGGGCCGAGCTGCGGCTGCGGCTCGACGAGCAGTGGGGCTACGGCGACGACCGGACGCGCCGCCCGTTCGTCGACCGGTTCGCCACCACCGTCCAGCCGCTGCTGCTGGGCACCGCGGCGCCGTACAACCCGGCCGTCGGCGGCGACCCCGAGATCGAGGTCAAGCGCCAGTGGTGGCGCCAGCTGCTCTCCGTCGTCGATGCGGACGACCGGATCGGCGGGGTCACCTGGCTCGAGGTGCGTCGGACCGAGCCGGAGGTCGACGACGTGGTCGTCGAGTGGCGGGCGACCGCCTCCCCGGCGATCGCGAAGGCGCTGCGTCGTGACCTGCGCGCCTCCGAGCGGATCGAGCTCGCTCCCGTCTACGAGGTCCGCGACCGCGACACCGACCTGGTGACGCCGCAGCCGGCCGGACCGGCGCCCGGCGCCGACCCGACCCTCGACGACCGGGGAACCTCGCCGGCGTGGTGGTGGCTCGGCTGCGGTTTGCTGCTCGTGCTCGCCCTGGTGGCCGGCCTGCTGCGCCCGCGGTGGCTCGAGGTCGACGGCGACGTCGTCGAACGCGACCCGCGGCTCGACGTGGTCCGGGGCTCGATCCTGCTCGGGTCCCTGGTCGCCCTCGTCGTCACGCTCGGTCTCGACGTCGGTTCCCTCCCGGGCTGGCTGGTCGTCGGCGCCGTCGGCACGCTGCTCGCCGTGTCCGGTGCGGCGCACATGCTGGCCGAGCACCGTCTGGTCGAGGTCGGCGGCTCTCCCGCGGCCGTCTCGGGACACCTGAAGCGCGCCGTGGTGGTCTACCTCGCCGCGGTGGCGCTGACGGTGCTCCACCTGCTGCTCGACGCCCTCCCGGGGGTGACCTCCCCGTTCGGGAGCTATGCCGACGCCGCCCTGCTGCTGGACTACCCGCCTCCCGGGACCGTCACGACCGACCTGCTGGCGTTGCGGGTCGCCCCGGGTCCGGTCGTCCTCCTCGGACTGTTCGCCGTGCTGGCGGTGCTCGCGGCCGCGGTCGGTCCCGCCTGCCGCCGCGGTGGCTGGTGGATCCTGCTCGGGGCCTCCTGGCTCGTCTTCGCCCTCGGCGCCCAGACCGGCTGGCAGGTCGCAGCCCTCGGGTGGGAGACCGGCTGGCCCCTGCTCGTGTGGCAGCTGCCGTTCGTCCACGCGATGGTCGCCGTCCACCTCCTGCTGACGAGCGACGACCTGGGGCGGCGGGTCGCGCTCGGGGCGACAGGCGTGGTCGGGCTCGCCTCGGCCGCGTGGGGTGCGTGCGTGCTGGTCGGCCTCGCGCCGGACGTCCAGCCGACGATGGTGGTGGCCCTGATCAGCGCCACGACGGTCATCGCCGTGGCGGTCCTCGGGTGGGGCCTGATCGAGCGGGCGTTCGGGTGGAGCGGCGCGGCCGGTCGTCACCCCCTCGCCGTCACCGGGCTCCTGCTGCTGGTCGTGGTGGGCGCGTCGATGGTCTGAGCGACGCGCTCAGTCCTCGTCGTCGAGGAGACCCTCGTGGCGCGCCGCGGAGACGATCTCGCGGACCTGGGTGAGGGTGCCGCACCCGTCGTCGAGCAGCCGGTTCCGCTCAGCGGCGAAAGCGGCGCCGAGGTCGGCGCGGACCTGCTCGCCGACCTCGTCGCGTGCGGGGTTGAGGATCGACAGCTCCTCCTCGGTGAGGTGGTGGTTGACCACGCCCGCCAGCTCCTCGACGGCGTCGTCGAACGCCTGGGTGTCGGTGCCCTTCAGCTCCAGCACCGCGAGCAGCGCCTCGTGGCCCTCGGCGTGCTCAACCTCACCGTGCTCGGCCTCGTGCTCGCCGACCGCGCGCTTGCGCTGCAGCTTCGGGTAGACCAGCTTCTCCTCGGCGAGGGCGTGGGCGACGTGGAGGGCCGCGAACGCCTGACGTACGGCGTCGCGGTCGGAGGAGCTGTCCCGCAGGTCGCGCAGCAGGGCCTCGAAACGACGGTGGTCGTCGAGGATCAGGTCGACGACGTCGCCCTGCACGGGCCGGCCGAGATCGATGGAGGTCATGGCGCGACCCTAACCAGCGCGCCATGAGGCCGTGCTCACCCGTCCGTGGCCCCTAGGGTGTGGGCGTGACCAGCGACCCCTGGGCCGAGTTCAGCCGCGACCCCCGGCGCGTGGAGCACGCGTCCCTCCGCGCCGGCGACGCCGACCGTGACGTCGTGGCGCGCGTCCTCGGCGAGGCCTACGCCGAGGGCCGGCTCGACCACGAGGAGCTCGACGACCGCACGACCCGGCTGCAGTCGGCGCGCACGCTGGGCGAGCTGCCCGCCTTCCTGGAGGACCTCGTGCCGGCGAGCCCCACCACCTCGTCCCACGCCCCCCTCGCGATCGAGCAACGGGCCCTCGAGAAGTGGCGACGCGACCGACGCGAGGCGCTGTGGGGCTTCATCTCCGTCTCAGCCATCGTCTGGACGATCTGGCTGGTGACCTCGGGGGTGGGGTCGTTCCCGTGGCCCGCGTTCGTCACCCTGGCCGCGCTGCTCAACGTCGGCCGGACCCAGGTCCAGCGCGACGACATCGTCGCCGACGAGCGTCGGCGCCTCGAGAAGAAGGAGCGCAAGGCCCTCGAGCGCGATCCCGACGACGAGGATCAGGCCTGACCCACCGGCCGTTCCGACCCGCGGCGCCGCCGGCGCACGACCAGGGCGACGACCCCGAGGGCGAGGGCAGCCGCGACGACCGCCGGGCCGGCGTACCACGTGAGAAGGCCTGTCGAGGTGCCGAAGAGCGCCCACCGCGGACCGGCCTCGAGCGCGCCCGAGGTCAGCACCAGGCACCGGGACTGGAGACGTGGGTGCACGGCCACCAGCGAGATCGCGTCGTCTGCGGTCAGCTGCTCGGCGCCGGCCCAGCCCTGCGGGCCGCCACCCGGCTCGAACCGGACGGGCAGCACCGGATCGTGGCCGCGCCACGAGGGCGCGCAGCCGTCCCAGTTGTCCACGTCGACCGACCACACCTCCCGCCCGTCCGCGAGGGAGAACAGCCGGGCGACGGCGTCGCGGCCGGGCTCGACCAGCAGCAGCAACCGACCGTCGGGCGACAGGCTCGCAGCCGGCCGGTTCACCGGATCGCCGGTCCACCCGTCCGTCGCGACCAACGGCTGCGCGGTCGAGCTCCCCGTGTCGAGGTCGGTCGTCGTCACCGCCAGTGCGTCGCCCACCGTCACCGTCACCACCTCGGTCGGGGACAGGAAGCCCGCCGGCGTGCCCTCGGCGAGCGGTGTGGTCTCCCCGGTGTCGAGCTCGACCACACTCGGACCCTCGTCGTGGCGCGGGTGGGTCGTCGAGTCGATCAGCACGAGGGTGTTGTCGGGCGACCAGTCGACACCGGGGCCGATCCGCAGTCGTCGGGACAGGTCAGCGACCCGGGTGATGCTCCCCGTCACCAGGTCGCGGACCTCGAACCGGCCGTTCCACTCCCACGACTGCACCAGGAGGACGGCGCCGTCCGGGGACAGCGCCGTGTCGCCCGGCAGCTCGAACAGGTCGCCGCTCGCCGTCACGCCGAGGCCGCGGGCGTTGCCGAAGTCGTTGTCGACGAAGGTCGCGGCCAGCACGCCCGGACGCGCCGGCAGCGGGTCGGAGGGGCGTTCGAACCCGATGCGCTGCGGGTAGCCGCTCGGGTCGCGATCGCGCAGCACGCCGACGAGTGCGGAGGCCACGCCGCCCAGGAGCAGCACGGCCAGCAACGCAGCGAGCGGTCGCCTCCTCATGCGGCCAGCCTCGCGCCGCTCGAGCCGCGACCGGGGCGGCCGGACGGATCCTTCCCCAGTTGTGACTACCTCTCAGTCGAGGCAGAACTCGTTGCCCTCGGGGTCACGCATGACCACGTGGCCGGCCTGCATCGGCGGCGCCGGCTCGTGGCGCTCCACCCGCGAGGCACCGAGGCCGATCAGCCGCGTCGCCTCGGCCTCGAGGGCCCGCATCCGCTCGCCTCCCTCGAGCCCGGGGGCCGCCCGGACGTCGAGGTGGAAGCGGTTCTTGGCCACCTTCGGCTCCGGCACCTGCTGGAAGAAGAGGCGGGGACCGACTCCGTCCGGGTCCTCGCAGGCCGACCGGCTGTTGCGCAGCTCCGGCGGGAGCGACGCCGAGAAGGCGTCCCAGCTCTCGAAGCCCGGCGGGGGCGGCGGGAAGACGTAGCCCAGCACCGCACACCAGAACTCCGAGAGTGCACGCGGGTCGGAGCAGTCGACGGTGACCTGAACGGTCCTGGCGGTCATCGCGAGCACACCATGCGCCGGCCTCCGAGCTCGCTCCTCACTCGCGAACCCGCTCCACCCCGGTGATCGAGCCTGTCGAGATTCACTTCGTCGCCGGCGCTCGCTGCGCTCGCGCGCTCCTCGCTCGTCGGGAACCCTCCGAGCTCGTTCCTCACTCGGGGCCCCCTCCTCACTTCGTCGCCTCCATCATCTGCCGCAGCTCCTTCTTGAGGTCGCCGATCTCGTCACGCAGCCGGGCTGCGAGCTCGAACTGGAGCTCGGCCGCGGCGGTGCGCATCTGCTCGGTCAGCTCCTGGATCAGCTGGGCGAGCTCGCTGCTCGGCAGGCCGGCGAGGTCGGGGTGGTGGCCGTCGTCGCGCATCCGCGACAGCGCCGGCGTCGGGGAGGTGCCGGGCTTCACGCCACCAGCGCGCCCCTTCTCCCCCACGTCGGCCCAGGTCTGGAGCAGCGCCTGGGTGTTCTCGTCCTCGCGGGCCAGCATCTCGGTGATGTCGGCGATCTTCTTGCGCAGCGGGGTGGGGTCGATGCCGTGCTCGCGGTTGTAGGCGACCTGCTTCTCGCGGCGTCGGTTGGTCTCGTCGATCGCCAGCTCCATCGACGGGGTCACCTTGTCGGCGTACATGTGCACCTCGCCCGAGACGTTGCGGGCGGCACGGCCGATCGTCTGGATCAGGGACTTGTCGGAGCGCAGGAAGCCCTCCTTGTCGGCGTCGAGGATCGCCACCAGCGAGACCTCGGGCAGGTCGAGGCCCTCTCGCAGCAGGTTGATGCCGACGAGCACGTCGTACTGGCCCAGACGCAGGTCGCGCAACAGCTCGATCCGCTGCAGGGTGTCGACCTCGGAGTGGAGGTAGCGGGTGCGGATGCCGGCGTCGAGGAGGTAGTCGGTGAGGTCCTCCGACATCTTCTTGGTGAGCGTCGTGACGAGCACGCGCTCGTTCTTCTCGGTGCGAGCGTTGATCTCACTGATCAGGTCGTCGATCTGACCCTTGGTGGACTTGACCACCACCTCGGGGTCGACCAGCCCGGTGGGCCGGATGATCTGCTCGACCGTGTCGCCCCCGACCTTGTCGAGCTCGTAGTCACCCGGGGTGGCCGAGAGGTAGATGGTCTGGCCGATCCGCTCGAGGAACTCCTCCCACCGCAACGGCCGGTTGTCCATCGCGCTCGGCAGCCGGAAGCCGTGGTCGACGAGGTTGCGCTTGCGCGACATGTCTCCCTCGTACATGCCGCCGATCTGCGGGACCGCGACGTGGGACTCGTCGACGACCAGCACGAAGTCCTCGGGGAAGTAGTCGAGCAGCGTGTTGGGGGCGCTGCCGCGGCTGCGGCCGTCCATGTGCATGGAGTAGTTCTCGATGCCCGAGCACGACCCGACCTGGCGCATCATCTCGATGTCGTAGGTGGTGCGCATCCGCAGCCGCTGGGCCTCGAGCAGCTTGCCCTGGCGCTCGAACGTCTCGAGCCGGTCGGCCAGCTCGAGCTCGATGCCCTTGATGGCACGCTCCATGCGCTCGGGACCCGCGACGTAGTGGGTCGCGGGGAAGACGTGGAGCTCCTCGTCCTCGGTCAGCACCTCGCCGGTGATCGGGTGGAGCGTCATCAGCCGCTCCACCTCGTCACCGAAGAACTCGACGCGGACCGCCATCTCCTCGTAGACCGGGAAGATCTCGAGGGTGTCACCGCGCACCCGGAAGGTGCCGCGGGTGAAGGTCATGTCGTTGCGCGTGTACTGGATCTCGACGAGCCGCCGCAGGATCGAGTCGCGGTCGTGCTCCTCGCCGACGCGGAGCCGGAGCATGCGGTCGACGTACTCCTGGGGGGTGCCGAGGCCGTAGATGCACGACACCGTCGAGACCACGATCACGTCGCGCCGCGTCAGCAGGCTGTTGGTCGCGGAGTGGCGCAGCCGCTCGACCTCCTCGTTGATCGAGGAGTCCTTCTCGATGTAGGTGTCGGTCTGGGGGACGTAGGCCTCGGGCTGGTAGTAGTCGTAGTAGGAGACGAAGTACTCGACCGCGTTGTCGGGGAAGAGCTGGCGCAGCTCGTTGGCGAACTGGGCGGCGAGCGTCTTGTTGGGCTGCATCACCAGGAGCGGGCGCTGGAGCTGCTCGGCCACCCACGCCACGGTCGCGGTCTTACCGGTGCCGGTCGCGCCGAGCAGGACGACGTCCTGGGTGCCGCCCTCGATCCGCCGGGTGATCTCGGCGATCGCGGTCGGCTGGTCACCGGAGGGCTGGTAGTCGGACTGGACGTGGAACGGCGCCACACGTCGCTCGAGATCGGTCACGGGCCGCATGCGGCGAGCCTACGGCCCCCCACCGACAGCCCCGTCTGGACCAATTTGCCGATTCCGGTGACGAGACTCCGCCGTCTCCCTAGTCTGGCCGAAAGGCGCGCCCGGTACCCCCCCGGCCAGACGTGTCGCTGTTCTGCCCCCCGAACAGAAGAAGAGGCACCATGCCCGAGACACTCGACTTCCACGGGTCCGAGACGGAGAAGGACCCGCGGCGGTCCCTGCGCGTCTCCGAGTGGCCGGTCGTGCGCAAGGTCGCCCTCGTGCTGGCGATCCCGCTGCTGCTCGCCGTCGTGCTCGGTGCGCTGCGTGTCCAGGACGAGCTCCAGGTGGCCGGAGCGGCCAACGCGACCGCCAGCCAGGTGACCGTGCTCGGCCCCGCCGTCGCCTACCTGAACGCGGCGGAGGACGCCGCGCTCGTCTTCCGCGAGACCGACGACGAGCAGCGGCGCGACGCCGCGCTCAAGCGTGTGAACGACGCCGCCGCCGCGCTCGAGTCCGCCTGGTCGGGTGCCGACCTGTCCGACGGCCAGCGGGCCCAGGTCCGCCAGCTGCTCGACGACACCCAGGGCCTGCGCGACGGGTCGTCCTACACGATCGTCTCCACCGCGTCCCAGGAGCTGCAGGACCTCGAGGCACAGGTGACGCTCGGCATCGCCGGCATGACCGACGCAGGGTCCGGCACCGAGTCGCTCATCGGCGTCGTCGGCCACCTCAACACCGGTCGTCTCGCGGTCGTCCGCCAGCAGCAGCTGGTCGTGGTCGACCCCGCCGTGATCCCCAAGGAGGAGCTCTACGGCTTCCTCGGAGTCGAGTCGGCCGCCATCGCCAACCTCGAGCTGCTGCTCCCCGACGACGAGCAGGTCGACCTGCTGCGGCAGTACAACGCCAGCAACGCCGGCCTCCTCGGCATCGGCACCCCGGACCTCAAGGGCCAGGCGCCGCTCAAGATCTACGACCAGCTCACCACCGACCTGCTCGAGCGGATCGAGACCGGGCTGGCCGCCCAGGCCACGGCCTCCAACCGCACCGCGATCGTCACGGCGCTGCTCACCGCTCTCGCCCTGCTGATCGCCGTCGTCCTCGGCCTGCTGGTCTCCCGGCTGCTGGTCCGCCCGATCCGCCTGGTGCGCGACAACGCCCTCGCCGTCGCCCACGAGGAGCTCCCCGAGACCGTGCGCCGGATCCGTGCCGGCCAGGACCCGGGCTTCGTGTCCACCATCCCGGTCACGACCCACGAGGAGCTCGGCCAGCTCGCCCGCGCCGTCGACGACCTCCACGAGACCGCCGTACGCCTGGCGCAGGACGAGTCCGAGCTGCGCTCCCGCGTGGCGGACATGTTCGTCACGCTCTCGCGACGCAACACCTCGCTGGTCAACCAGCAGCTGCGCCTGATCGAGAAGCTCGAGACCGACGAGGAGGACCCGCAGCGGCTCGAGAGCCTCTTCCGGCTCGACCACCTCGCCTCGCGCATGCGCCGCACGGCGGAGTCGCTCGTCGTCCTCGCAGACGCCCCGACCCAGGCGAGCGAGCAGGACGCGCTCTCCATCGACGAGGCGCTGCAGGCGGCCCTCGCCGGTGTCCAGGACTACCAGCGGGTGCGGGTGTCAGGGGCGCCGTCGCTGCGGGTCACCGGCGCCGCCGCCCCCGACCTCGTGCACCTGTTCACCGAGCTGGTCGACAACGCGCTCGCCTTCTCGCCGCCGAGCTCGCAGGTCGAGATCACCTCGACCACGCCCGCCGGCATGGTGCTCGTCGAGGTCGCCGACCGTGGCCTCGGCATCGACACCGCCACCCTGGCCGACCTCAACCAGACGCTGCGCACCGGCGCCGAGATCACGGCCGACACCACGCGCCGCATGGGCCTCTTCGTGGTGGCGCGGCTCGCGCGCCGGCACGGGCTGACCGTCTCCCTCGAGCGCAACGCCGACGGTGGTACGACGGCCCGGGTGTTCATCCCGAAGCCGCTGCTCTCCACCGGCGCCGACGATGCGGACCACGGGCTCGGCGACGAGGGCGAGGCCCCGCTGGCCACCGTCACCCCGGTCACGCCGGTTCCGGTGGCGGCCGCGCAGGTCGAGGAGATCGAGGAGGACCCCACCCTCGTGCCCGAGGAGGCCACCGCCGCGGCCGAGTCCGAGCCCGAGGCCGATCCGGCACCGGCGCGACCGGTCGCCGCCTCGGGGCGACCGAACCTCGCGGAGGCCATGTTCAAGCGGCCCAGCCTCCCCGATGCCGACCGGCTCTCCCAGCAGTCGCCCCTCCCGTCGCCGACCTCGACCCTGCCCACGCGCCGACCGGCGGCGCCCACCGCGCCGGCTGCACCGGCTGCACCGGCTGCTCCGGCGGCCGCGACCACCCCGGCGGCGACCGCCGAGGCCGGTCCTGCCGAGGTGCCCGGGCTCGACGCGCTCTCGGCCGTCATCAACGCCAACATCCGGCTCCCCCAGCGCCGCCCGGGGACCTCCGACCAGCCGCAGGAGCTCACCCCGCTGCTGCCGCGCCGCGAGCGGCCCGCCACGCCCGAGCCGGCGGCCGAGGAGGTCGTCGCGGAGCAGCCGGTCGTCGAGGCACCCGTCGCGGAGCAGCCGGTCGTCGAGGCACCCGCCGCGGAGCAGCCGGTCGTCGAGGCACCCGCCGCGGAGGTGCCTGAGGCCCAGCAGCCCGTCATCGAACCGATGGTGGCGTCGCTGGACCCCGAGACCGTCGCCGTCGAGGCCCTGGCCACGGTGTCCTCGCTGTCCGAGGCGGCCGAGCCGGTCGTGGTCGACGCCCTGAGCGGGCCGACGACCTACGACGTCGACAGCAGCGCCGACGACGACGAGACCCCGCTCTTCCGCCAGCTGCGGTCGAGCTGGTTCTCCAACGACGGCGGCAACGACTGGAGCGACGACCAGGCCGACGCCGGCTGGCAGGCCGCCGAGAAGGTGACGGAGGCCGCACCCTCCCGCCTCACCCAGTCGGGCCTGCCCGTGCGCGACCCGGGCAACCGGCTCGTGCCCGGAGGCATGACCAAGGCCGCCCCGACCCTCCACCGTGACCCGGAGGCCATCCGGGCGCGGCTCGCCGCACACGCCGCGGGCGTCGCCCGCGGCCGCACCATGGCCACCAGCCCAGCAAGCGCAGCAGCAGCCACCGCACCCACCGACCCCGTAGAGGACGTGACCCCCTGATGAGCGAGACCTTCTCCCCCACCACGGCCGTGAGCCAGGCGCGAGAGCTGGACTGGGTGGTCAGCCGCTTCGTGGACGAGGTCCCCGGCACCGCCCACGCGATCCTCGTCTCCGCCGACGGCCTCCTCACCGCAGCCAGCGCCCAGCTGCCGCCGGACCGCGCCGACCAGGTGGCCGCGGTCGCCTCCGGCCTCGCGAGCCTCGCGGTGGGCGCCTCCCGGCTCTTCGAGGGCGGTCCGGTGCTGCAGACCGTCGTGGAGATGCAGAACGGCTACCTGCTGCTGATGAGCGTCGGCGACGGTTCGCACCTCGCCGTCCTCACCCAGGACTCGGCCGACATCGGCCAGATCGGCTACGAGATGGCGCTGCTCGTCGAGCGCGTGGGCCAGATGGTCCAGGCGCAGGCGCGCACGCCCGGGATGTAGGAGGCCCCCATGAGCAGCGACGACAACCACGAGGACGTCGAGACGCGCGCGCCCCGGCTCGTGCGCTCCTACACGCTCACCGCCGGTCGCACCAAGACCGACGTGGACCTCCCCGTGGAGGCCACCCTGCGCCGCCAGGGGTTCGACGACGAGGGCGGCGAGACGCCCCGCCAGCGGATCCTGCGCGTCTGCGACAGCAAGTCCGTCGCCGAGGTGTCGGCGCTGGTGAAGATGCCCATCGGCGTCGTCCGCGTGCTGCTCGGCGACCTCGTGGAGGAGGGACTGGTGCGCGTCCAGGCGACGCTGACCGACTCCTCCTCGACCGACGAGCGCCGCGACCTGATCGAAAGGACCCTCCGTGGACTCCGTGCACTCTGACGACCGCCGCGCCGTCACCTCCACCAAGATCGTCGTCGCCGGCGGCTTCGGCGTCGGCAAGACGACCTTCGTGGGGTCGGTCTCCGAGATCATGCCGCTGCGCACCGAGGCGCTCGTGACCAACGAGTCCGAGGGCGTCGACGAGGTCGCGGCCCACACACCGGGCAAGACCTCGACGACCGTGGCCATGGACTTCGGCCGGATCACGCTCGCCCCCGACCTCGTCCTCTACCTGTTCGGCACGCCGGGTCAGAAGCGCTTCTGGTTCATGTGGGACGACCTCTGCGTCGGCGCCATCGGCGCGATCGTCGTGGTGGACACCGAGCGCCTCGACGAGGCCTTCTCCCCACTGGACTACTTCGAGGCGAAGGGGATCCCCTTCATCGTCGCGGTCAACCAGTTCGAGGGCACCCACCGCTACGACCTCGACGAGGTCCGCGGTGCGCTCGCCCTGCCGGACTCGGTGCCGATGATCCACCTCGACGCCCGCCACCGCGAGTCGGTCAAGCAGGCGCTCGTCCGGGTCACCGAGTACGCCCTCGAGCGGATGACCAGCTCGGTCGCGGTGCCGGCCAGCTGATCGCGCGGGCGAGGTCGTCCCTCGCCTCGACCTGCGGTCCCGGGCGACCGCGGGAGGACCGGTAGGTTTGAGGCGTGCTGGTGATCCTGCGGTACGTACGACGGACGCTGCTGACGCTGCTCGGCATCCAGGTCGTGCTCGCGGTGGGGATGTCCCTGGTCGACTCCTACCGGCGGCGCAGCAGGAGGCCCAAGCCGTTCCCGGTCACGCCACCGCGCACGGTCGCGGTCGGCGAGGCCGACGGCGACGTCACGACCTACACCTACGGGCGCGACCTCTACGACGACATGCTCGAGGCCATCGCGGGTGCCCGGCGCCAGATCCTCTTCGAGACCTACATCTGGAAGGGCGACGAGGTCGGCGAGGAGTTCAAGCAGGCGCTCACGGACGCCGCCGCCCGCGGCGTCGAGGTCCACTGCATCTACGACAGCTTCGCCAACGTCGTGGTCTCCCCGCGCTTCAAGCGGTTCCCCTCCTCGATGAAGGTGCTCCCCTACCCGACCTACAACGCGGGGTGGAGGTTCCTCGACCTGCGCCGCTACGGGCGCGACCACCGCAAGATCCTCGTGGTGGACGACGCCGTCGGGTTCGTGGGCGGCTACAACATCGGCACGGCCTACGCCACGGAGTGGCGCGACACCCACGTCCGGATCACCGGCCCGGCGGTCTGGGACCTCAAGCGCGCCTTCGCCGACTTCTGGAACCTCAACCGCCGCCGGCTGCTCGGCCAGAGCGAGCGGCCGCTGCTCCTGGAGACTGCTGCGGCGTGGGAGCCGCGGGTACGGGTCCACCGCAACGTGCCGCGGCTGTGGATGTTCCCCATCCGGGGCATGTACCTCGAGGCGATCAACCGGGCCAGCCGCAACGTCTGGCTCACCCAGGCCTACTTCCTGCCCGACCAGGACTTCGTGGACGCGCTCGTCGCGGCCGCGGGCCGCGGCGTCGACGTCCGGCTGCTGGTCCCGCTGAAGTCGAACCACGTCGTCGCCGACTGGATCTCGCGCGGCTACTACGACCAGCTGCTGCGCGGCGGTGTCCGGATCCTGCGCTTCCAGGGCGCGATGGTCCACGCGAAGACCGCGACCGTCGACGGCTCGTGGTCGACCGTCGGCACCGCCAACATCGACCGGCTCAGCCTCCAGGGCAACTACGAGATCAACCTCGAGGTCATCGACCAGGGACTCGCCGGCAGGCTCGAGGAGATCTTCGAGACCGACCAGTCCAACTGCCTCGAGCTGACGCTGTCGGAGTGGTCGGCGCGCGACCTCCACCGGCGGTTCACCGAGATGGTGCTGAACCCGTTGCGGCCCTTGCTGTGAGGGGCCGGCTGTGAGGGGCCCGCTGTGACGACATTGCCCCTCGACCGGGTGGTCGCCCTCGACGGTGGCCTGTCGACCGCGCTGGAGGAGCGCGGCGCCGACCTGTCCTCGTCGCTGTGGACCGCCCGGCTGCTGACCGACGACCCGGAGCTGCTCGCGGCGGCGCACCGGGCGTTCTACCTCGCGGGCGCGCGGGTGGCGACGACGGCGAGCTATCAGGCCACCGAGCCCGACCTCCTCGCCCGCAGCGTCGCGGTCGCGCGCGGCGTACGGGACCAGCTCGCCGAGACCCACGCGGGCCTGCTGGTGGCCGGCAGCGTCGGACCGTACGGCGCGGTGCTGGCCGACGGCTCGGAGTACCGCGGCCGCTACGGCATCGGCCGGGCCCGGCTGCGCGACTTCCACGCACCCCGCATCGACGTGCTGGTGGCCGCCGGGCCGGACCTGCTCGCGGTCGAGACGATCCCGGACCAGGAGGAGGCCGAGGTCGTCGCCGACCTGCTGGCCGACGCCGGCCTCCCCGCCTGGGTCAGCTACACCGTGACCGGCGACCGGACGGCTGCCGGGCAACCGCTGGGCGAGGCCTACGCCGTCCTCGCCGATCGCCCGGGCCTCGTGGCGGTGGGCGTCAACTGCTCGGCCCAGGAGGACGTCCTCGGCGCGGTGACGGCGGCGGTCGCGGCCACGGGTCTCCCCGCCGTCGCCTACCCGAACCGGGGCGGCTCGTGGGACGCCGACCGCAAGCAGTGGTCCTACGGCGACGCCCTCGACCTCTCGCTGGTCGAGGCCTGGGTCGCGGCCGGCGCGCGCTGGGTCGGGGGCTGCTGCGGAACCGGACCCTGCGACATCGCCGCGCTGTCGACCCGGCTCGAGGCCGTCGCCCCCTAGTCCGCCCGGGGGATGTCGAGCACGCTCGTCAGCTGGAGCGCCTTCGCCTGGTCGCCCTTCACCTTCAGCCGGCCTCGCAGCACGCCGAAGACCGGGCTCAGGTGGCCGGTCGCGAGGCGCAGGAAGTCGTGGCCCTCGCAGGTGACGGTGGCGTCGCGGGGCCCGTCGTGGTCGCCGTCGGTGACCGTGGCCGCACCGTGGCGCACCACCACGACCCGGCGCTCGAGCTCGCCGTCCGGGTGACCGGTGAGCCGGAAGCCGACGGTGAGGTCGACCTTCGCGGCGCGGGTCGGGTTCACGAAGTCGGGGAGCCGGTCGAAGATCTCACCCAGGACGACGGCGCGGAAGCCCGACCTCATCACCTTCTCCAGGTGTCGCCCGTCGACCTCACCCACCGCCGTCGCGACCTCGACCGGCTCGAGACGACGCGGGTCGACGGCGACACCGGGGCGGCCGGGGACCTCGAACAGGCCGCCCATCGCCAGCGCCAGGTCGGTGTCGCCCTCGATGTCGAGGGTGCCGCGGAGGTACTCGAGACCCGCGTTGCGCTCGCCCGCCACCACGGCGGCCAGCACCTCGGGACGGCCCCGGACGACGACGTCGACGTCGGCTCCCGCCGGATGGGCGGCGATCCGCCCCGCGTCGAAGCGCAGCGCCAGCGCGTCGCCCGGCGTCTCGTAGCGGACCGTGCCCGCGACGGCCGCGAGACGGCTGGGCAGCGCTCGGCGCGGAAGGTCGGCGAGGACGTCGGCGAGCGCGGGCGTGGCGGTCGTCACTGTCACACCATGTCACAGACACCTGGCCGACGCCGGGGCCTCAGGTCGGCAGGTGGGTCCGCGGCGCCATCCGCGGGCCGAGCCGCGGCCGGTGGAGACCCGCGAGCCCGACGAGGGCCTGCACGCGGTAGCGGTGGGGGCGGTAGGGCTCCAGGAACTCGCGCAGCTCCTCGTCGTCGAACGCCGTCCCGGTCAGGGCCCAGCCGACGTCCTTCGCGACGTGGTAGTCGCCGAAGGAGACCGCGTCGGCGTCGCCGAGCGCCCGCTGCCGCACCTCGGCGCTGGTCCACTCCCCGATGCCGGGCAGCGACTGGAGCGCCCGGTCGGCCTCGTCGCGCGAGGCGGTCGTCGTGCGTTCGAGGGCGTGGGCGACCCGGGCCGCCATGACCACCGCGCGCGACCGGGCCGGGTCGATGTGGAGCTTGAGCCACTCCCACGACGGGATCGTGCGCAGCGTCTCGGCGTCGGGCTGCACGTAGACCCCGAGGTCGTGGCCGGGCCCCGGGGCACGGGTGCCGTAGCGGTGGACGAGGTTCCGGAAGCCGGCGAAGGCCTCCTGCCCGGTGACCTTCTGCTCGATGATCGCCGGGACCAGCGCCTCCATCACCAGTCCCGTCCTGCCCAGCCGCCAGTTGCGGTGGGCGCGCCAGACGTCGGCGATGACCTGGTGGCGCGGGTCGAAGCCGCTCGCGTCGTCGTCGGCGCCGAGCAGCGCGGGGACCGCCTCCAGGACCCACTCGGCACCGTCGCCCCACGCCGCGCAGTAGACGCCGTCCTCGCGGGGCCGGCTGTCGACCATCAGCGTGGCGACGCCCTCCGGCGTACGGATGCCGCGCCAGTGGCGGCCCTGGAAGTCGATCTTGTAGGTCGGGTCGGATCCCCCGTGGCGCTGCTGGCGCAGCACGGCGTCGACCGGGCAGTCCCACTCCGGCACCCAGAGCCGGGTGTTGCGGCTCTGGGAGTCTGGGTCGTGGGACATGGGGAGGAGCGTAGGTCACCGGCCTGACGCGGCGGTACTACCCTCACGGACGTGACGGACCAGGGTGGGCGCGAGATCGAGCAGGACATCGAGACCGACTTCTCCAGGCAGATGTCCTACGGCGACTACCTACGGCTCGACACGTTGCTGTCCGCGCAGGTCCCGCTCAGCGACCCGCCGCAGCACGACGAGCTGCTCTTCATCGTCCAGCACCAGACCTCCGAGCTGTGGCTGAAGCTGATGGTCCACGAGCTCCGCTCCGCCCGCGCCCTGCTCGCCGCCGACGAGCTCTCCCCCGCCCTCAAGCGGCTCGCGCGGGTCAAGCACATCCAGCGCACCCTCACCGACCAGTGGTCGGTGCTGGCCACCCTGACCCCCAGCGAGTACGCCGAGATCCGGCCCTTCCTCGCCACCTCGTCGGGCTTCCAGTCGGCGCAGTACCGCGAGGTGGAGTTCCTGCTCGGCAACAAGGACACCGAGATGGTCAAGGTGTTCGGCCACGACCCGGCCACCCGCGACCGGCTGGCCGGTCTGCTCGCCGAGCCGTCGCTCTACGACGAGTTCCTGCGCCTGCTCGGCCGCCGGGGCTACGCCGTGCCCGCGGAGCTGCTCGACCGCGACTGGACGGGGCGCCGCCCCTCCCACGCCGGGCTGGTCGACGTCTTCGCCGGGGTCTACGCCGCTCCGCACGACCACTGGGGCGTCTACGAGACCTGCGAGGAGCTCGTCGACGTCGAGGACAACTTCCAGGAGTGGCGCTTCCGCCACCTCCAGGTCGTCCAGCGCACGATCGGCCAGCGTCCCGGCACCGGCGGCTCCTCCGGCGTCGCCTTCCTGCGCCGCGCGCTCGACCTCACCTTCTTCCCCGAGCTCTACGAGGTGCGCGCCCGCATCGGCGGGTGACGTGCAAGCGGGCGGCAAGGGCGCGTCAAGCGTGCTGCCACACGCTGACCGGGACAGATCCACCGTCCCGGCGAAGGAGCCCCGATGTCCGCCCCGTTGCACCCCACCATCACCACCCCCACCGACACCCGCGTCATGGGCGTCATCCACACCGTCTACCGACGCGAGCTGCGACTCGCCGGCGAGGTGGTGCGTGGTGTCGCGCCCGGCGACACCGCTCGCGCCGCGGTCGTCGCGGACCACCTCCAGCTGGTCCACGACCACCTGCACCACCACCACACGGCCGAGGACGACCTGCTCTGGCCGCTGCTGCTCGAGCGCGTCCCGGAGGAGCTCGCCCCGCTCGTGCATCTGATGGAGCAGCAGCACGCGACGGTGGAGTCGCTCGTCGCCGAGGTCGCCACGCTCCTCCCCCGCTGGCGCAGCGGCGCCGCGGCCGACGACCGCGACCGGCTCGCCGAGCTCCACGACCGGCTCTACCTCCACCTCGTGGAGCACATGGACGCCGAGGAGGAGCGCCTGCTCCCGATCGTGGCGCGTGCGGTCACCCAGGACGAGTGGGAGGCGATGGGCGCGCGGGCCCGCAGTGGTACGCCCCGGTCGCAGTCGCTGCTCGTGCTCGGGATGATCGTGCACGACGGCGACCCCGAGGTCGTCGCGACGATGCTCGCGACCGCTCCGGGCCCGGTGCGGTGGTTGCTGCCGCGGCTCGCGCGGCGGGCCTACCGGCGGCACGCCCTGAGCGTCTACGGCACCGCGACGCCCTGACCCGGACCCGGCTCAGCCCAGCGCGGCCAGCGCCGCCCGGCTCTGGTCGGCCCACAAGGCGAGCCCGAGGGACTCGTGGGTGGCGAGTGCCGCGGTGAGGTGGTCGCGTGCCGCGGCGCGGTCGCCGGCGGCCGCGGCCAGCTCGCCCAGCGCCTGGTGGACGCTGCCGGTGAACAGCACGCCGGAGGCGATGGCGAGCTCGTCGGCGAAGGGCGTGAGGGCGTCCCGCAGCGCCCGGACCGCGTCCTGGTCGTCCAGGGCGATCCAGGTGCGCGAGCGCAGGGCGTCGACGGTCACGGTCAGGTAGTCCCGCGGCGGCGTCGGCTGGTCGGCCCAGTCGCCGAGCACCGACCGGACCTCGTCGGTCCTGCCGGCCCGCACCAGGGCCAGGGCGTGCAGCTCGCGGAAGACCGGGTGGTGCTCCCGCGCCGCGGCCAGCACCGGCTCGAGCTCGGCGAGCCGGCCCTGGTGCTCCAGCACCATCGCGCGGTGAGCCAGGCCGATGCCGAGACCCGGCATCGCCAGCGTCGCCTCGAACTCCTCCACCTCCTCCACGACCGCCAGCGCCCCCGCCCAGTCCTCCGCGAGCTCACGCCGCAGCGCCTCGTGCCAGCCGCTGATCACGACCGCCTCCGAGACGTGGGCGCGCACGGCGATCTCGCGCGCCCGGGCCACGTCGGTGCGCCAGCCGTCGAGCTGGCCCAGGCTCGCCCGGTCCGAGCCACGGTGGGTCAGGAACGCCGCCAGCGTCGCGTCGTCCCCGACCCGGGTGGCGATGCCGATGACCTCGTCGTAGAGCGGCAGCCGCCGCGCCCGCATCTCCGGGCGCAGCAGCGCGACGACCGCGACCTTGATCACCCGCATCCGCTGGGCCTCCGAGACCTCGGCGCTGCGGGCGAGGCGGACCGCCTCCTCCGACGCCGACGTGGCCAGCTCCTCGTCGCCGGGGCGGAAGAAGAGCTCGAAGGAGAGCCCGCCCCGGAGCAGCGCCCGGGTCGTGGGGTCGACGTCCGGCTCGGCGGCGATCACCTGCTGCCAGAGGGCGATGCCGTCGTCGTCCCAGCTCGGGTGGGCGCGCCATCCCCAGACCGTGTCCTCGGTGAGGGCGACCAGGGCCGCGGCCGCTGCGGCGGCGTCGCCGCGCTCGAGGGCCGAGCGGGCGGCCCGGGAGGCCGGTTCCCAGGCGTCGATGGGACGGCCGAGGCGCAGCAGCGCGCGGACCGTGACGAGCAGGAGCTCCTCGCGCTCAGGCGCGGACAGCGCCGGGTCGCGGTCCTGCAGGTCCCCGGCGAGGCGGGCCAGCCGGAGCGCCTCGTCGTACGAGGCCTCCTGGCACGCCTGGCTCGAGGCCCGTTGGGCGAACCACCACGCCGACCGCTCGTAGCCCGGTCCGGCGAGCTCGTAGTGGCGCGCGAGCTCGGCGGCGTGCCCGACGAGCGCGCTCGCGTGGCGCACCTCGAGTGCGGCCCCGACCGCGGCGTGGGCCCGGGCCCGCGCCGCACCTCCCAGCACCTCGTAGACAGCGTCGCGCGCGATCGCGTGGGCGAACCGGAAGCGACCAGGTCCTTCCTCCTCGACCAGCCCGAGCACCTGGAGGGCCTCGGCGGCGTCCGCCACCTCCGCGACCGGCCTCCCGACCGCCTCGGCGACCACGCCGAGGTCGAAGGTCCGGCCCGCGACCGCGGCCACGGTCACGACCTCGTGGGCTCCGGGGTCGAGCGACCCCAGGCGTTGACGGACGACGTCGCGCACACCCGCCGGGACCGCACGGTCGTCGCCGACCGGGTCGGAGAGGCCCCCACCACTGGCGAGCAGGCGGACCACCTCGCCGAGGTAGAACGGGTTGCCCTCGGTGCGCGCGACGAGGGCGGCGGCGACCTCGGGGTCCACCTCGGTGCCGGTGCGCTGGCGCACCCAGGTGCGCACCGCACCGGGGTCGAGGCCGCGGAGCTCCAGCCGATCCGCACCGAGGCGGGTCAGCGCGGCGACGGTCTCGGTGAGCGCCGCCGACGACACGGCCTCCCGGCGCACCAGGAGGACCAGGAGGGTCGGGACGTCGACGAGACCGGCCGCGAGGCGCCGCAGCAGCCGGAGGCTCTCCGCGTCGGCCCACTGGACGTCGTCGAGCACCAGGACCGAACGGCCGGCGGCCCGCAGCGCCGTCGCCACCTGATCGGCCTGCTGGAAGCTCACGGACGCGGCGTCGTGGGCGTCGTCCACCTGCAGGGCCGCCGCCGCGTCGACCTGCGAGAGCGCTCGCGACCAGCCCCAGAGGGGCGGGCACGGGTCGGACTCCCAGATCCCGCGGCCGGCGCCGAAGCCGCGTCGCCGCGCACGGCCGACGACCTCCTCGGCGTACCTGCTCTTGCCGATGCCCGACTCGCCCTCGACCACGAGCACCCGACCGCGCCCCGTCGTCTCGACGGCAGCCAACAGCTCCTCGGCCGCGCCGAGCGCCGCCTCGCGGCCGAACAGGCCCGGCAGGTCGCCGGCTTCCGGATCCTCGGGAACCGGCACCGGGAGCGTGGGGGCGAGCGCCGGGTCCTGCCGCAGGATCGCCTGCTCCAGGGCCTGGAGCTCGGGACCCGGATCGACCCCCAGCTCCTCGGCCAGGTGGTCCCGGGCCCGCCGCAGCGTGGCCAGCGCATCCCCCTGGCGTGCCGCCAGGTAGAGGGCTCTCGCGAGGAGCGCCCAGAGCCGCTCCCGCAGCGGGTGGTCCGCGACCAGCCGCTCCAGCGCACCGACGGCCTCGGCGTGGTCGCCGAGGTCGGTGCGCCGCTGCCAGAGGTCCTCGGTCGCGGCCATCCGCAGCTCGCCCAGCCGGACCGCCTCGGCCCGCAGCCCCGCGGACGCCAGCCCGGCGTACGCCTCACCGCGCCAGCGGGCGAGCGCGGCGGTCAGCGCGTCGACGGCTGCCCGGGGATCGGGCTCGGCACGCGCAGCAGTCACCTCGGCGGCGAAGACGCGGGCGTCGAGCTCGACGTTGTCCTGGCGCAGCGAATAGCCGCCGGGGTGGGTGCGCAGCCGTTCACTCGCGCCGCGCTCGGTGCGGCCGGGGTCGAGCGCGCGGCGCAGCCTGGCCACATAGCTCTGGAGGGACGCCTCGACCCTGGCGGGCGGGTTGCCGTCCCACATCTCCTCGATCAGCTGCTCGATCGCGACGGCCCGACCGTCGGCCGCGACCAGCAGGCCGACCAGGGTGCGCGGCTTGGCGCCCCCCAGGTCGACCTGCTGGCCGTCGACGACCACCTCGAGGTCGCCCAGGACGTGGATCAGCACGCTCGGATCATAGGCAGTCCGGCGGTCATCGGCGGGTGGCTCCGGCCGCCCGCGCGGACGACGGCCCGCGGAGGCCCATGACGCCGGTGACCAGGGCCCAGGCGGACAGCGACATGCCGGCGACGGCGAAGAGCGGCGACGTCTCGGTGTCGGGGAGCAGGAGGGTCAGCGGCACCACGACGGCGTGGACCGTGCCGCCGACGATCCCGACGACCGACAGCACCCGGAGCCGGCCCCAATCGGCGCCGATCGCGGTCGCCATCCAGACGATCGCGGCACCGCTCAGCGGATAGAGGAAGGCGGCCAGGCCGAGGTGGGTCAGGGCGACCGGGGCGCTGTGTCCGTGGGCCAGGTTCTCGGAGTCGACGGCTGCGGCGGTGTGCAGGACGGCCTCGACGAGGTAGAGCGCGAGAACGACGACGCCGACCCCGAGGGCCGAGTCGGCGCGGGGCCAGCGTCCTGAGCGCCGGGCGCCCCAGAGGCCGAGGAGCATCAGGGCGACGCCGAGGGCGAGCAGGGAGTGCCCGGGCACCCAGCTGGCGTCGGCGGTCATGACGGCGAGCTCCTCACGGGCGGTGTTGCCCTCGGCTGCGACCTCGGGGTGCATCCCGCCACCGACGGCGGAGAGGACGCCGGAGGCGATCAGAGCGAAGGGCCAGGCGCGTACGACGCGCGACGTCGTGGTGGTGGTCGGGAGGGTGATCGGGCTGGTGTTCTGTGTCGTGGTCATGGCAGCAGCGTCGAAGCCCGCGCTTGACCGTCGGTTGCGCTGCGCTTGCACGGGCGGTGTGGGCGCTCCGCACTAGCGTGGACGCATGCTGATCGCGGAGCTGGTGACCACCCACGCGGCGGTGTCCGCGACGCGCTCGCGCAAGGAGAAGTCGGCGGCGCTCGCCGCCGCCCTCGCCTCGGCCGACCGCGACGACCTGCCGATCGTCGTCTCCTGGCTGGGCGGGTCGCTGCTCCAGCGCCGCACCGGCCTCGGCTGGCGGGGGCTCCAGTCGCTCCCGGCCCCCGCGGAGTCCTCCTCGCTCGAGGTGCGCGAGGTCCACGAGGCCTTCGACCACCTCGCGGGGCTCTCGGGCGCCGGCTCCCAGCAGGCCCGGGCCGACGCGGTGGCCGACCTCTTCGGGCGGGCCACCGCCGAGGAGCAGCGCTGGCTGCGGGGCCTGGTCACCGGTGAGGTCCGACAGGGAGCGCTCGACGCCCTCGTGCAGGAGGCCCTCGCCGTCGCCGCCGGCGTCCCTCTCAAGGCCGTGCGTCGCGCCGCGATGCTGGCCGGCTCGACGGTCGCCGTCGCGGTGCCGGCGTTCGAGGGCGAGGCGGCGCTGGCCGCGATCGGCCTGCAGGTCGGCCGACCGGTGCTGCCGATGCTGGCCTCCAGCGCGACCGACGTGGCGGCCGCGTTCGCCAAGGTGGCGCCCGACGGCGGCCCGGTGGCGGTCGACACCAAGCTCGACGGCATCCGGATCCAGGTCCACCGCCGGGGCGGCGACGTCACGGTCGCCACCCGGAGCCTCGACGACATCACCCACCGGCTCCCCGAGGTGGTCGCCCTCGCCCGCTCCCTCCCGGCCGAGTCGTTCGTGCTCGACGGCGAGGCGATCGCGCTCGACGAGTCCGGGCGGCCGCGGCCCTTCCAGGAGACCGCCTCCCGCACCGCCCAGGACTCCGGCGTCGAGGTCAGCTCCTACTTCTTCGACCTCCTCCACCTCGACGGGCGCGACCTGCTCGACGTCGACGGCGCCCGACGCCTCGAGGCGCTGAGCGGCCTGGTGCCGGAGTCCAACCTCGTGGCCCGGCTCGTCACCGACGACCCGGCCGAGGCCGACGCCTTCGCCACGCGGGTCGTCTCCGAGGGGCACGAGGGGGTCGTGGTGAAGAGCCTGTCGGCGGCGTACGACGCGGGGCGGAGGGGGGCGGGCTGGGTGAAGGTCAAGCCGGTCCACACCCTCGATCTCGTCGTGCTCGCGATCGAGTGGGGCTCCGGGCGACGGTCCCGGTGGCTCTCCAACATCCACCTCGGCGCCCGCGACGAGGCCTCGCCCACCGGCTTCACCATGCTCGGCAAGACCTTCAAGGGCATGACCGACGAGATGCTGGCCTGGCAGACCGAGCGCTTCACCGAGCTGGCCACCTCACCCACCGACAGGTCCGACTACGTCGTGCACGTGCGACCCGAGCAGGTCGTCGAGATCGCCTTCGACGGCCTCCAGCGGTCCACCCGCTACCCCGGCGGCCTGGCGCTGCGGTTCGCGCGGGTGGTGCGCTACCGCGACGACAAGACGGCGGCCGACGCCGACACCCTCGAGACCGTGCGCTCCGTCGCGAGACTCGGAGACGACGCATGACCCGGGTCTACGTCGACATGGTCGGAGACCTCTTCCACGCCGGCCACGTCCGGCTCCTGCAGGAGGCGGCGCGCCACGGCGACCACGTCATCGCCGGCGTGCTGTCCGACGAGACCGTCGCGGCCTACAAGCGGCGTCCGGTGATGACGCTCGCCGAGCGGGTCGCGGTGGTCGAGGCGTGCCGCCACGTCGACGAGGTGGTTCCCGATGCACCCCTCCGGTTGACCGACGGCTTCCTCGACGACCACCAGATCGACGTGGTCGTCCACGGCGACGACCTGACGTCCGAGGCTGCCGCCGAGGTCTACGGGCCCGCCGTCGAGCGCGGGATCCTGCGGCTGGTCCCACGCTCCGGCGGGATCTCCACCACCCAGCTGATCCGTCGGGCGCGCGAGCACCGTTGACCCGACAGGGCGTCCTCGGCATGGTGGTCGACATCGAGGAAGGAGGCGCCATGACGCGACAGGTGGTCGTGACGACGATCCCGGTGCTCCCCGAGCACCACGAGACGAGCGCTGCCGCCCTGAGCGACTTCGTCGCCCGGATGCGAGATGTGGAGGGCTGCCTGGGGTTCGACGTCTACGAGTCCTCCGCCACGCCCGGCAGCTTCGTGACCATCGCGCAGTGGGCCGACCACGCGGCGTTCGAGGCCCATCGGGGCTCGCCGGCGGTCGTCGAGGCGATGCAGGCAGCCCAGCCGTTCCTGAGCGGTCGGCCCACCGTCGACCCGCTGGTCCCGGTCGACGCCGTCGAGCCGTAGGTCGTCCACCTCGCGGCGTGACGAAGTCGTCACGCCTGTACGAACACGTGTTGCACTAATCTGTCGCCATGAGCTCGTCCGCCACCGCGCCGCCGACCGACGGTCGCCGTACGGCCGCGGCCGCCCGTCGGCGCAAGCGGGAGGCTGAGATCATCGCCGCCACCCGCGAGCTGTTCGACCGGGCCGGGGTCCGCGACGCCCAGATCGACCAGATCGCCAGGGCCGTCGGGGTCAACCGGGCCATCGTCTACCGTCACTTCACCGGCAAGGAGGAGCTCTTCGCCCTCACGCTGGTGCAGTACCTCGACGAGCTGAAGGCAGCGCTCGAGAGTGCCGACGCGGCCGGCAACGACGCCGCCGACCGGCTCACCCGGATCACGACGGCGTTCGTCGACTACGGCATCGCCCACCCGGCGTTCGTGGACTGTGCTCAGACCCTGATGCGGCGCACCGGGCCCGAGCTGCTCGAGGAGATGAGCGAGTCAGCGGTCTTCCGCCTCGGCCGCGCGATCTCCGGCTGCCTCGCCGTGCTCGGCGCTGCCCTCGAGGCGGGCGTGGAGTCCGGTGAGTTCGAGGTCGACGACCCCACCCTGCTGGCCAACACGCTCTACGCCAGCGGGCTCGGCGCGCTCCAGCTCGCCCGCGTCGGGATCCTGGTGAAGGAGGCCGCTCCCGGCATCCCCACCGTCGGCGAGATCAGCCCGGAGCAGGTGCGCGACTACCTCGTCGCGAGCGCGCTGGCCCTCGCCACGAGACACTGACGCGCGACTCGGGTGTCACGCCCGCCCGACTCGGCGGTCACGCGGGCGCGACTCGACGACCTACTTCTCGAGGATCGCGACGACGCCC
The DNA here is from genome assembly GCF_039527245.1 of Nocardioides aestuarii. Lineage (NCBI taxonomy): Bacteria > Bacillati > Actinomycetota > Actinomycetes > Propionibacteriales > Nocardioidaceae > Nocardioides > Nocardioides aestuarii. Next base: position 250,346 of record NZ_BAAAJT010000003.1, on the reverse strand, counting down.
TGGCCGCCCGCGGCGCAGATCGAGATCAGGGTGCGGCCGGAGCCGGCCTGGTCGAGCTGCTTCGCGGCGGCGTTGACGATGCGTCCACCGGTGGCCGCGAAGGGGTGGCCCGCCGCCAGCGAGGATCCGTTGACGTTGAGCTTCGACCGGTCGATCGGACCGAGCGGGGCGTCGAGGCCGAGCCGCTCCTTGCAGAAGATCGGGTCCTCCCACGCCTTCAGCGTCGAGAGCACCTGGGAGGCGAACGCCTCGTGGATCTCGAAGTAGTCGAAGTCGTCGAAGGTCAGGCCCTCGCGCTGGAGCATCCGCGCGACCGCGTAGGCCGGGGCCATCAGCAGCCCCTCCTGGCCGTGGACGTAGTCGACGGCCGCGGTCTCGTAGGCGGTGAACCACGCGAGCACCGGCAGGTCGTGCTCCTTCGCCCACTCCTCGGAGGCCAGCAGCACCGCGGAGGCGCCGTCGGTCAGCGGGGTGGAGTTGCCGGCGGTCATCGTGGCCGCCTCGCCCTTGCCGAAGACCGGCTTGAGCTTGGCGAGCTTCTCGGCCGAGGAGTCGGGGCGCAGGTTGTTGTCGCGCTCGAGGCCGCGGAACGGGGTCACCTGGTCGTCGAGGAAGCCGGCGTCGTACGCCGCGGCGAGGCGCTGGTGGGACGTGGCGGCGAGCTCGTCCTGCTCCTCGCGCGAGATCTGCCACTCCAGGGCGGTGAGGGCGGCGTGCTCCCCCATCGAGAGCCGGGTGCGGGGCTCGCCGTTCTGGGGGATCTCGAGGCCGATGTCGCCGGGTCGGATCGCGCCGAGCGCCTTGACCTTGCCGGCCGTGTCGCGGGCGGCGTTGACCTTCATCAGCTTCTTGCGGAGCTTGTCGCTGATCGCGACCGGGGCGTCGGAGGTGGTGTCGGTGCCACCCGCGATGCCGGCCTCGATCTGGCCGAGGGCGATCTTGTTGGCGACCTGGATCGCGGCCTGGAGGCCGGTGCCGCAGGCCTGCTGGATGTCGGTGGCGGGCGTCTCGGGCGAGAGCTTCGAGCCGAGGACGGCCTCGCGGGTCAGGTTGAAGTCGCGGGCGTGCTTGAGCACGGCGCCGGCGACGACCTCGCCCAGGCGCTCGCCCTCGAGGCCGAAGCGCGTGACCAGGCCGTCGATGGCGGCGGTCAGCATCTCCTGGTTGGAGGCGTCGGCGTAGGCGGTGTTGGAACGGGCGAAGGGGATCCGGTTGCCGCCGAGGACGGCGACACGGCGAACGGAGGGAGCCAGTTCTACAGAGTGCGTGGAGGTCTGCATGACACCCATTGTGACTCACGAGTAACCTTCTCCGAAACCGCCTGAGTCGCACATCACGAAATGTGGACGTCCAGTGTCACAGGGAGTTACAACATCACCATGAGCGATCGCTACCAAGGCTTCGTGCAGTCCTCCGTCGGCCAGCTCCTCGTCAAGAACCTCGGCCTGCCCAACCCCACCCCGCTGCAGCGCTGGGAGGAGGGTGCCCCGCTCGTCGACGGCACCGTCGTCGTCGGTGGCACCGGCCGCCTCGCCGAGTCGCTGCCGGGCATGCTCGACCTGCTCGGCATCGCCACCACCCAGGCGCCCGACGCCGCGGAGAAGTACCAGGGCCTGGTCTTCGACGCCACCGGCCTCACCGACGCCGGCCAGCTCTCCGCGCTCCGCGACTTCTTCACCCCGCTGATGCGCAGCCTCGCGACCTGCCCCCGCATCGTCGTGCTCGGCACCCCGCCCGAGCTGGTCTCGGGCTCCGAGCGGGTGGCCCAGCGCGCGCTCGAGGGCTTCACCCGCTCGCTCGGCAAGGAGGTCGGACGCGGCGGCACCGTCCAGCTGGTCTACGTCGCCGAGAAGGCGGAGGGCGCCGTCGCCTCGACCCTGGCGTTCCTCCTCTCGCCCAAGTCGGCCTACGTCTCCGGCCAGGTCGTCCGCATCGGCACCCACACGGCGAAGGCCGGTGAGGTCACCGACTGGACCCGCCCGCTCGAGGGGAGGGTCGCGCTCGTGACCGGCGCCAGCCGCGGCATCGGCGAGCAGATCGCGCGCGTGCTCCACCGCGACGGCGCGACCGTCGTCGGGCTCGACGTCCCGCAGGCCGCCAGCGACCTGCAGGCGCTGATGCGCGAGCTCGACGGCGACCACCTCACCCTCGACATCACCGCCAAGGACGCGCCGCAGCGGATCGCGCGCCACCTCAAGGAGAAGCACGGCGGGGTCGACGTGGTCGTCCACAACGCCGGCATCACCAAGGACAAGAAGCTCGCGAACATGGACGAGGACCGCTGGAACGCGGTCATCAACGTCAACCTCGTGGCGCCCGAGCGGATCACCCGCGAGCTGCTCGACCAGGGCGTCGTCAACGCTGGCGGCTCCATCATCGGGGTCGCCTCGATCGCCGGCATCGCCGGCAACGTGGGCCAGACCAACTACGCCGCGTCGAAGGCCGGCGTCATCGGGCTCGTCGACAGCCTCAAGGACGAGCTCCAGGACGGCATCACCGTCAACGCGGTCGCGCCCGGCTTCATCATCACCCAGATGACCGCGGCCGTGCCCTTCGCGACCCGCGAGGTCGGCCAGCGCCTCAACGCGATGTCGCAGGGCGGGCTGCCGGTCGACGTCGCCGAGACCATCGCCTGGTACGCCTCCCCCGGTTCCACCGCCGTCAACGGCAACGTGGTCCGGGTCTGCGGCCAGATGATGCTGGGGGCATGACGTGCCCGCGATGCCGACGCTGCTGAAGGCCGCGCTGCCGTCGATCCCGGTCGTCAACCAGCTGCCCGGCGTCCGCAAGGAGCAGGGCGCCGACCCCAGCACGCTGCGGTTCAGCCGCGGTGGGGTCATCGCCGACCGCGACCACGCGGCGGCGTACGCGCGGGTCTGCGGGTTCCCGGTCAAGGACACGGTGCCGCTGACCTACCCCCACCTGCTGGCCTTCCCGCTCCACATGGAGGCGATGACCAGCCCGCAGTTCCCCTTCCCCGCGATCGGCTCGGTCCACGTCGAGAACTCGATCACCTCTCACCGGCCGATCGTGGCCGGCGAGTCGCTCGACGTGAGCGTGAACGTCTCCTCGACGCGACCGCACCCGAAGGGCACGGTCGTCGACTTCCTCGCCGAGGTCCGCTCGGGCAGCGAGGTCGTGTGGGAGTCGACGTCGACCTACCTGCGTCGCGGGCGGTCGAACGACGACGCGGACAAGGGGCTGACGTTCGACACCACTCCGGCCGGTACGACGCAGTGGCAGCTGCCGGCCGACCTGGGCCGGCGCTACGGCGCGGTGTCGGGTGACCGCAACCCGATCCACCTCTACCCCGTGACGGCGAAGGCGCTCGGCTTCCCGCGCCAGATCGCCCACGGCATGTGGAGCCTGGCGCGCTGCGTCGCGGCGCTGGAGAACCGGCTGCCGGACGCCGTCACGGTCGAGGTCGGCTTCAAGAAGCCGATCCTGCTGCCCGGCACCGTCGCCTTCGGCCACGAGGCCCGGCCCGACGGCGGCCAGGTCTTCGCGCTGAGCAGCCCGAAGGACGGCGCCCCCCACCTCGTGGGACGGGCCGTCCGGGCCTGACCCCGGAGTGGAGGTGACTGAGCCACATTTCGAGCACGCGGAATGTGGCTCACTCACCGCTGGCTGGCAGCGGCCCAGAGCCGCTGCTCGGCCTCGGGCGAGAGCCCGGTGGCCGGGCGGTCGGCGGGCTGCTCGGGCAGCCCTTCCCGCTGCAGCCAGGCCCAGGTGTCGCCGACCGTCTCGCCGACCGGCCGGCAGGTGAGCCCGGCGTCGAGGGCCGCGGTGACGTCGCAGTCGTGCATCGCGGCGTAGTCGCCCGTCGGTGGCATCCAGATCGGCAGCTCGGTCCAGGGCGCCACCCCGGCGGCCTCGACGACCGCGGGATCGAGCCACACCAGCTCGGCGTCGGCCCCGGTGACCCGGACGCACTCCTCGAGGAGCTCACCGATCGTGGTGTGGCCCGGTCGGCTGACGGCGTTGAGGACACCGGTGGGCCGGTGGTCGAGGACCCAGTCGGCGAGGTCGCGGGCGTCGACGTACTGCAGCGGCCGGTCGTGCGGTCCCGGCGCCGGGACCCGGTCGCCGGCGGCGACCCGCTGGAGCCAGAAGGGGAGCCGGCCGATCTGCTCGTAGGGACCGAGGACCAGCCCGGCCCGCAGGCACGACCACGGACCGTCGAACTCGGCCTGCACGGCGAGCTCGCCGCCGCGCTTGTCGGCGGCGTAGTCGGTCGCGTCCGCGTCGGCCGAGGCGTCGACGACGGGTGCCGACTCGTCGAGCCCGGGCGCCGGCGGCCAGGTGTAGACCGAGCGGGAGGACACGTAGGCGTAGTGGCCGGCCCGTCCCGACAGCAGCCGGGCGCTGTCACGGACGGCGACCGGGGCGGAGGACCAGGTGTCGACCACGACGTCGAACTCGTCGTCGCCCAGCGCGGCGGCCAGCGAGGCCGCGTCGAGCCGGTCGCCCCGGCGTACGTCGACACCGGCGGCGTCGCGGCCGGCGCGGCCCCGGTTGAGGGTGACGACCTCGTGACCCCGGGCGAGCGCCGACTCGACGACCGCGCGGCCGACGTGGCGGGTGCCGCCCAGGACCAGGACCCTCACGCTCGCGGCTCCCGCATCCGGATCAGGCCCTCCTGGGCGACGGAGGCGACCAGGGTGCCCTCCTCGGCATAGACCTGCGCCATCGCGAACCCGCGGGCGCCGTGGGCGGCCGGTGAGTGCTGGTCGTAGAGCCACCACCGGTCGGCGCGGAAGGGCTGGTGGAACCAGACCGCGTGGTCGAGCGACGCCGGTTGGAGCCGCGGGTCGGAGATCACGACGCCGTGGGGCACGAGCGAGGCGCCGAGCAGGGTCAGGTCACTCGCGTAGGTGAAGGCCGCGAGGTGCTCGAGCGGGTCGTCGGACAGGTCGCCGTTGACGCGGATCCAGATCTGGGCCCGGGCCGGGTGGTCCGGGTCGTCGGGCAGGCCGTGGCCGCTGACGCCGACGTAGCGCACCTCCAGGGCGGCCCACTCACGGGCGAACGCCTCGGAGTTGCCGCCCTGCATCTTCACCAGGTCGATCATGTCGACGGCCTCGGCCGGGGGGCGTACGTCGGGCATCCGGTCCTGGTGCTCGAAGCCCGGCTCGTCGATCTGGAAGTTGGTCGTCTGGAAGTAGATCGGTCGCCCGTGCTGGCGTGCCTCGACCCGACGGGTGGCGAACGAGCGGCCGTCGCGGAGCCGCTCGACGTCGTAGACGATCGGCACGGACGGGTCGCCCGGGCGCAGGAAGTAGGAGTGGAGCGAGTGGGCCCGATAGACCGGCTCCACCGAGTGGCACGCGGCGATCAGCGCCTGGGCGGCGACCTGGCCGCCGAAGACCCGTTGGCGGTCGGTGTCGGCCTGGCGGCCGCGGTAGAGGTCGACGTCGATCTGCTCGAGGTCGAGCAGCTCGACGAGCTGGGCGGCGGATCCGGCCACGGTCACTCCTCCCGGTCGGGGCCGTCGGTGTCCTCCGGGCCGCTGAGCCCGGCGAGGAACTGCTCGAACTCGTGACCGATCTCGTCGCCGGTCGGCAGCGGCTGGTCGGAGGCGAGCAGGCTGCTGCCCTCGTTCTCGGCGCGCTCGAACGCGTCGTACTGCTGCTCGAGGGCAGCCACGACGTCGGCGACCTCCTCGTTGGCGGCGAGGTAGCGGGCGACCTCGGCCTCACGGTCCTCGGCCTCGGCGCGGAGCCCGGACAGGTCGACGGTCAGCCAGGCGGCGCGCTCGACGTGCTCGAGCAGGGAGATCGACGCGGCGGGGTACTCCAGCTGCGCGAGGTAGTGGGGGACGTGGGCGACGTAACCCATCGCGTCGTGGCCCCACTCCCCCAGCCGCACCTCGAGCAGCGCCTGGGCGCTGGCCGGGATCCGCAGCTCGCCGCGCCACGGGCTGTCGTCGGGGACGAGCTCGGGGTTGTTGGCGTGGTGGGTGATCGCGATCGGACGGGTGTGGGGCACGGCCATCGGCACCGAGCCGATCGTCACGACGCGCGTGACCCCGAAGCGCTCGACCACCTGGCGCACCGCGCGGGCGAAGCCCTCCCAGCGGTTGTCGGGCTCGGGGCCGTGGAGGATCAGGTAGGGCGTGCCGCCGGTGTCACGCACGAGCCGGACGACCAGGCGTGGCGCCTCGTAGCCGGCGTAGTGGTCGCGCACGAACGACATCGGGGGCCGCCGGGCCCGGTAGTCGTGCAGCTGGTCGACGTCGAAGGTCGCCACCACGCGCGCGTCGGACAGGTCGATGAGGTGCTGGGCCGCGCGGGCGGCCGCGTTGCCGGCGTCGAGGAAGCCGTCGAGGGCCAGCACCATCGGCAGCCGCTCGACCCCCTCGAGCTCCGGGACCTCGTCGACGATGTGCACCAAGGTCGGTTCGCTCGCCACCCGACGATCCTACGAGTAGGTCGCCAGCATCATGCGGGCGGCGTCGTCCAGCAGCCGCTGCTCGTCGACGCCGAGCAGCTGCTCGAGGCGGCGCACCGGGTCGGCGACGCCGTCGAGCTCCTCGACGAGGGTCCAGAGCATCTGTTCGCCCCAGGTCTCGGCGACCGCCTCGCACACCCACCACGCGACGCCGTAGTTGGCCTGCGAGGCAGGGCCGTTGAACGTCTCGCCGTCGGGGAGTGCCGAGAGGCCGCGGCGGGCCGCGGTCAGCGCCTCGGCGGGGACCAGTCGCTCCGAGGTCGGCAGCGTCTGCACGGAGAGGTACTCCGCCAGCCCCTCGCTCAGCCAGACCGGGATCCGGTCGTCGCGCTCGCCGAGGGCCACGTGGACCAGCTCGTGGCGGAGCAGCCGGTCGCGGGAGGCCTCCGGCACGCTGAGGATGCGCGGGTTGAGCACGACGCGCGTGCTGGCGACCTCGGACGCCCCGGCTCCGTCAGGACCGGCGACCACCGGGAAGGCGAGCCCGTCGACCGCCAGCGGGTCGCCGCCCGGGACGCCCTCGAGACCCGACACGAACGCGGGGTCGGAGAGCGCGTAGACCACGACCCGCCCGTCCCAGGCGATCGGCAGCCGTGGCCCGATCGTGGCGACCGCATCGGCGACGGCCGACACCAGCTCGTCGGCCCGGTCGGCGCTGCCCGCGTCGAACATGCCGAGCACCCCGGCCCGCTCGCGCACGACGACCCGCTCGAGGTCCCAGGGCTGCGGCTGGACCCGGTTGCGGCGCTCCCAGGCAGCGTCGGTCATGGACGTGACCCGGAACCGCCGACCGTCGCGCACGAACCGGTAGCGGTCGCGCGTGACGACCGGCATCGCGTCGTAGCCCCGCAACCGGAGCTCGACCCGCACGGTCCCCCACCAGCCGTCGCCGTCGCGGACCAGGCTGGCCGGCTCCAGGGAGAACCCGACGGTGCTCGCGGGCAGCTGCACGACGTTGTCGAACCACCGGTCCTGGCGTGCACGCGAACCCCCCACGCCCCGTCCGTACGCCGCCGCGTCGCCCCGTCGCACCGCGGCCGCCCGGCGGTCGAGCAGGGCGGCGATGCCGCGAGCCGCCTCCGGCGCCACCCGGGTGCCGCTGGCCGCGCCGGTCGCAGCGGGCCCGGCCGGGGCGGGATCGAGGCTGCAGCCGGCCAGCACGAGCACCGTCGTCGCCGCCACGGCGGCGAGCATCGCGGGTCGGTCAGGGCGTGTGCTCGGCATCGACTGGAGAACGACCCTCGACGGGCGCCGTTACGCCGGTCGAGACCTCCTCCACGATGCCGCGGGCGAGCGACTGGGCGTCGAGCCCGATCCGCTCGAGGATGACCGCGCGCTTGGCGTGGTCGAGGAACTCCTGGGGGATGCCGTGGAGCCGGAACGGCGTGGTCACCCGGGCGTCGTTGAGGGCCTGGAGCATCGCGGCCCCGACGCCGCCGACCCGGCCGTTGTCCTCGAGGTGGACGACCAGCCGGTGGTCGCGCGCGAGGTCGACCAGGGCGGGGTCGACGGGCTTGACCCAGCGCGGGTCGACGACCGTGACGCCGATGCCCTGGGCCACGAGCCGCTCGCCGACCTCGATCGCGGTGTGGGCCGTCGAGCCGACCCCGACGACCAGGACGTCCTGGTCGCCCTCGCGGACCAGCACGTCGACACCGCCGACCCGATCGACGGCCTCGACGTCGGCCGGCGGCGGACCCTTCGGGAACCGCACGACCGTGGGCGCGTCGTCGACCTCCACCGCCTCGTTGAGCAGCTCGCGCAGCCGGGCGGCGTCGCGGGGGGCGGCGAGCCGGAGGCCCGGCACGACCTGGAGCACCGACATGTCCCACATGCCGTTGTGGCTGGCGCCGTCGTCGCCGGTGACGCCCGCGCGGTCGAGCACGAAGGTGACGCCGCACCGGTGGAGCGCGCAGTCCATGAGCACTTGGTCGAAGGCCCGGTTGAGGAAGGTCGCGTAGACGGCCACGACTGGGTGGAGCCCGCCCATCGCCATGCCGGCGGCGCTGGTCGCGGCGTGCTGCTCGGCGATGCCGACGTCGAAGGTCCGCTCGGGGAACCGCGCCTCGAAGAGGTGGAGTCCGACGGGGTGCATCATCGCCGCGGTCATCGCGACGACGTCGTCGCGCCGCTCGCCGAGCTCGACGATCTCGTCGGCGAACACGTCGGTCCAGATGCCGCCGGTGGGGTGCTCCTCACCGGACTCGATGTCGAAGGGCCGCGGCGAGTGGAACTGGTCGGCCTCGTGCCGCTCGGCGGCGTCGTAGCCCATGCCCTTGCGGGTCAGGGCGTGGACGATCACCGGGCCGTTGAACCGCTTGGCCTGGGCGAGTGCCTTCTCCATCGCCTGCTCGTCGTGTCCGTCGACCGGCCCGACGTACTTCAGGCCGAGGTCCTCGAAGAGTCCCTGGGGCGCCAGCGCGTCCTTCATCCCCTTCTTGACGGCGTGGAGGACGTCGTAGGTCGCGGGCCCGACGCCCTTGACGGCGTTGAGGCGCTTCTTGACCACGTCGAGCGCCTGCTCGTAGCGGGGGTTGGTGCGCAGCGAGGCAAGGGCGTTGGTGAGGCCGCCGACGGTCGGGGTGTAGGAGCGGCCGTTGTCGTTGACGACGATGACGAGCCGGCTGTCCTTGGCGACCGCGATGTTGTTGAGCGCCTCCCAGGCCATGCCGCCGGTCAGCGCGCCGTCGCCGATCACCGCGACGACGTGGCGGTCGTCGCCGCGCACCCGGTAGGCCTTCGCGAGGCCGTCGGCGTAGGACAGGGCCGTGGAGGCGTGGGAGTTCTCGACGATGTCGTGGTCGGACTCCGTCTGGCTCGGGTAGCCCGACAGGCCACCCTCCTGGCGCAGCTTCTCGAACGCCTCGCGCCGGCCGGTCAGCAGCTTGTGGACGTAGGCCTGGTGCCCGGTGTCGAAGACGACCCGGTCGGTCGGGCTGTCGAAGACGCGGTGGATCGCGAGGGTCAGCTCGACCACGCCGAGGTTGGGTCCGAGGTGGCCGCCGGTGCGCGCGCAGGTGGAGACCAGCAGGTCGCGGATCTCGCTCGCGAGGGCCGTCAGCTGGTCGGGCGTGAGGTCGCGCAGGTCGCGGGGGGACGCGATCGACTCCAGCAGTGCCATGTCGACCGAGCCTACAAGTCGGTGACGGCGATCGCGGCTTCGAGGAGGCTGCCCAGCCAGACCCGCCCCTCGTGCTCGCGCACCCCGGTCACCATGTGGAAGTCGGTCGCGGGGCGGCGTACGTCGCGGACGAGCGCGCCGTCGTCGTCGAAGGCCTGGACGTGGACCACGCGTCTTGGCTGGGGCTGCAGCCGCTCCGGCACGGACGTGGCCGCCACCCGCAGCCACCGCGGGCCACGGTGGAGCAGGCGGACCGCAGCCAGCGCCGGGGAGGCGATCGTGACCCAGACCAGCCCGTCGCTGCCGCGGGCGGTGTTGTCGGGATAGCCGGGCAGGTCGTCGACCAGCAGGTCGGTCGTACCGGCGCGCTCGCCGGCGAGCCAGTGACGCACGACCGTCCGGCCGCCGCTCTCGGCGACCGTGACGAACGACTCGTCGGCGGCCAGCGCCACACCGTTGGCGAACGCCAGCCCCTCCAGCACCACCGCGACGCGGCCGTCGGGGTCGCGGCGCAGCAGCCGGCCAGTGCGGGTGTCGCGCGCGAAGTCCTGGCGCCACTCCTCGATCGGGTGGACCGTGGAGGAGTCGCTGAACCAGATCGTCCCGTCGGCGGCTATCGCGGCGTTGTTGGTGACGAGCAGCCGCGCCCCGTCGACGGAGTCGGTGAGCACGTCGACCCGTCCGGTCGCGGGCTCGACGCGGAGCAGGCCGCGGTGGGCGTCGCAGACGAGCAGCCAGCCCTCGGGGTGGTGCTCGATGCCGAGCGGGCGACCCCCGGTCGCGGCGACGCGATCGATCCGGCGGAGGTCGTGGGAGACCCGCCACACGCTGCCGTCCTCGGTCCCGGTGAAGCAGCAGCCCTCGTCGGGTCCGTGGGTCGCGACGACGACGTCCTCGGCTCCGAACCCGGGGACGGGCACGACCGTCAGGCCCGTCACGGTGCCAGGTCCCGGTAGGCGTCGGAGGCCAGCAGGCCCGGCAGCGCCAGCAGCGCGGAGGCGGTGAGATCGAGGTCGGGCACGGTGGCCGGGTCGACGAAGACGATCTGCCGGCCCTCGTGGCACTCGACGTCGGCGTCGGTGAGGTCGACCCCGGCCACGTAGAGCCGGAACGGGTCGTGGGTCGCGGTGTGCCGGTGGAAGACCGTGAAGTCGCCGTAGGCCGCCAGCGACCCCGGCGGCATCACGATGCCGGTCTCCTCCTCGAGCTCGCGGTAGGCGCCGGGCTCGTAGTCCTCACCGGGCTCGAGGTGGCCGCCGCAGAACCCCCACTTCTCCGGGTCGATCGCCGGGTGCTCGTCGCGCTCCTGGAGCAGGACCCACCCGCGTCGGTCGACCAGGACCACGCTGGCGAAGCGGTTGCCGTCACTCATCCGCTGTAGGGCACCTCGGCCCGCCAGTCGGCCTCGTCCTGGTGGGCAGCGGCGTGGATCGCCGCGGCGACCCGGTCGGGGGTGAAGGCCCCCTCGTCGGACAGCGTGCCGCGGACGGTCACCGACACGGCACGGATGCCGTCGTCCTTCAGGGCCGCGTCGATGCTGAGCACCAGGTTGCGCAGGCCGGCCTTCTGGACCCCGAGCGAGGCGGCGCCGTGCCAGGGCTGGTCGGCCGCCATCGAGCCGGTCGCGGTGATCCGCGCTCCGGCGGACATGTGCGGCCGCGCGGCCTGGAGCGCGCTGAGCAGCGCGCCGACGCCGAGCGTCACGTCGGCCAGCAGTTCGGGCACCGTCAGGGTCAGCGGGTCGCGCTCGCGGAAGGCGCTGGGGTTGAAGTGGAGGACGTCGATCCGGCCGAGCCGCGACCCGAGCTCGTCGACCGCTGCGCGAGCCGCGGTGTCGTCGGTGATGTCGGCGACCACGTGGCCGACCCCGGCGCCGAGCGCCTCGAGGTCGACGGAGAGCTCGCCGAGCGGTTCCTCGTGGACGCCGACGAGACCGACGTCGTAGCCGTCGCGTGCGAAGCGTCGGGCCACCGAGCCGCTGACTCCCGGTCCGGCCCCGACGATGACGATGACCGGTCTGCTCATGGCGCGACGCTAGCGGGTCGGCCTCACAGGCGCGCGACGTAGCGGCGACCGCGCAGGGCGTCCTCGACCAGTCCGACGGAGCGACGGACTCCGAGGAGGCGCGCCTCCTCGAGCAGGAAGGTCTGGACGGCGGCCTCGACGACCGAGAGCTCGGCGACCTGACCCAGGTCGCCACGGGCCTCGCTCAGCCCGCGGCGGCACGCCGCCTGCGCCGACTCGACGTGGAGCACCGCGAACCGGGCCAGGACGACGACGTGGCGCCGGAGACCGTCGTAGCGGCGGTAGTCGGGCGGGCACAGGTCGAGCAACCAGGCGGCGGCCGTGCGCTCCCAGTCGGGCGTGTCGGGCGGGCGCACCTCGCGCGGCCAACCGGGCGGGGCGACGGGGCGGTCCATGCAGGTCATCGTACTCGAACACGTGTTCGATCTCGTGCCAACTTCGGTCCACGAATCACCCACGGGGCGGTGTCGGTCCTTCCCGAACCACCCGGTGTCGCGCCACCATGCTCGGGTGACTCCCGAGGTCGTGGCCGACGAGGAGCTGCCCCCCGACGCCACCAGCGCGTCGCTCGCGCGGCGCCTCGTACGCCGCGCGCTGGCCGCGGCCGAGAACGAGGACGCCCTCGACGCGGCCCAGCTGGCGATCAGCGAGGTGGTCACCAACGCGCTCGTGCACGCCGCTCCCCCGCTGCGGCTCCGGGTGCTGGTCGCCGACCAGTCGCTGCGGGTCGAGCTCAGCGACGGCAGTCCGCGGCTCCCGGCGACGCGCGACTTCGGCGACCAGGCGGCGACGGGACGGGGCCTGCGCCTCGTCGAGGAGCTGGTCTCGCGCTGGGGCTCCCACCCGACCCCTGACGGCAAGGTGGTCTGGTTCGAGATCAGCGACGGCGACCTGCTCGACGGGCTGCTCCCGGACGCCGACGAGGTCGAGACGGTCGAGGCGGCCGACGGCACCGTGGTCTCCATCGAGCTCCACCGGATGCCGCTGCTGATGCACCAGGCCTGGCAGGAGCACGCGGCTGCCCTGCTGCGTGAGGTGATGCTGGTGCGCCTCGACGCCGAGCTGAGCGCGCTCCAGGAGCACGCGGGCGCCAGCGACGCCCTCGGCCTGCTGCTCGACCAGGTCCCGGCGGCCGAGGTCGGCGTCGATCCCGACAGCCTCCTGGCCCACGCGGTCGAGCCCGGCGTCACCGTCGACCAGCTGGTCATCGAGGTGCCTCACGCCTCGTTGCCGAGCTTCGCGGCGCTCGACGTGATGCTCGACGAGGCGCTCGGCCTCGCCGAGAGCGGAGAGCTGCTGTCACCGCCGACGCAGCCCGAGATCCAGGCGATGCGGCTCTGGATCTGCAACCAGGTCCGCACCCAGTCCGCCGGCGGCCGCTCCTCGGCCTGGCCGTCACTGGCGGCCGCGCCCCCGCCGAGGCGGCGCGCGGACGAGCTGGCCTGGGACCCCGTCGAGGTGACGTGGTCCGACCGCGCCCTGGTGGCCGCCGACGACGCGAACCGGATCGTGGCGATCAGCCGGCCCGCGCTGGAGATCCTCGGCCACGACGACGAGGCGCTGCTGGTCGGGCGGCGGCTGGTGTCGATCATCCCCGAGCGGTTCCACCAGGCCCACGTCGCCGGGTTCACCCTCCACCTCGTCAACGGACGCGGGCCGCTGCTGGGCCAGCTGGTGAAGGTGCCCGCGCTGCGGCGCGACGGCCAGGAGGTCGAGGTCGGGATGGTGATCGAGTCGCGGGTGCTGCCCGAGGGCCGCTACCTCTTCGTCGCCGAGCTCTTCGGCTGACGCCCGCCCGTCACTCCCCCAGCTGCTGCCGGACGGACGCGAGCGTCTCCCCACGCAGCCCGACGGCGTCGTGCTCCCAGAAGACGTCGGGATAGACCATCAGGCCCCGCGCGCCACGGTCGTCGAGGACCACGACCTGGAACGCCGGCCACGGGATCCGGGCCGAGGGCCGCTCGAACCCGTGGTCGCGGGGCCGGGCCGAACCCGTGGCGCGCGTAGTAGCCCGGGGCTCCCTCGAGGAAGACGTAGGCCTCGCCGCGCTCGCGGGCGGCGGCGAGCGCCGCCCCGACGAGCGCGCCGCCCGTGCCTGCGCCCTGGTGGTCCGGGCCGACGCTGAGCGGACTCAGCGTCAGCGCCTCGACCAGCCGTTCCTCGTCGTCCACCCAGCACCGCTCGAGCCCGACGTGGCCGACGACCTCACCGTCGTCGACCGCCACCAGCTCCACCTCGACGCGGCCGGCGGCCCGCAGGGCGTCGACCAGGTCGGCGACCTGCTCCTCGCCGAAGGCAGCGGCCACCACGCCGTGGACCGCCACGTGCTCCTCGGGACGAACCGGCCTGATGGTCGTCATCCGGCGAGGAACGAGAGGCGGACCTCGCGCTCGTGGTTGTCGACGTTGAGGTCCACCAGGCAGATGCTCTGCCAGGTCCCGAGGGCGAGCCGGCCGCCGAGCACCGGCACGGTGGCGTACGGCGGCACGAGGGCCGGCATGACGTGGCTGCGGCCGTGGCCGGGGGTCCCGTGGCGGTGACGCCAGCGGTCGTCGGCCGGGAGCAGGTCGGCGAGGGCCGCGAGCAGGTCGTCGTCGGACCCGGCGCCGGTCTCCAGGATCGCGATGCCGGCGGTCGCGTGGGGGACGAAGACGTGGAGCAGCCCGTCGCCCCGTCCCGCGGCGTACGACGCGCAGTCGTTCGTGAGGTCGAGGACGCGGTCGACGTCCCCCGTGCGGTAGGTGCGGGTCTCGGAGTCCACGGACCCGACTCTGCCAGCCTGCTCCGCGCGGTTGTCGATAGGTTCTCGCCCGTGGAGCTGCAGTCGCTGGGATTCCGGACCGAGCTCGCGCTGCTCGAGCGCAGCGGCTCGGAGGTCGTCGACCGGGGCACGCACCTGGTCGTGCGCACGCCCGACAACCCGTCGTTCCACTGGGGCAACTGCCTGGTCCTCCCCGCCGCGCCGGCCGCGGGTGAGGTCGAGGGCTGGGTCGAGGAGCACCGGCGAGAGTTCGGCGCGCCCCACGTCACCCTCGGCATCGACACCACGGATGGCAAGCGCCTCAAGCCGCTGCGGCGGGCGGGGCTGCACGTCGATCTCGTGCAGGCGATGTCGGCCGATGCGGTCGTGCCGCCGCCGCGGCCCGCGTCCGACCTGGTGGCGCGGCGGCTCTCCGGTGACGGTGACTGGGGCCAGCTGGTCGACCTGACACTGGCCGGCGAGGAGGACGACCCCCACGTCACGCGTGAGTTCGTCGAGCGCCGGACCGATGCCTACCGCCACCTCGTCGAGGCCGGTCACGGCCACTGGTGGGGCGCCTTCGTCGACGGCGACCTCGCCTCGAGCCTCGGCGTCTTCCGCGCCGGCGACGGGCTCGCCCGCTTCCAGTCGGTGAAGACCCACCCGGACGCCCGGGGGCGGGGCCTGTGCGGCACCCTCGTCCACCACGCGGGCGTCGACGCGCTGGCCAGCCTCGACGCCGCCACGCTCGTGATGTGCGCCGACCCGTCCTACTCGGCGATCCGCATCTATCGCTCCGTCGGGTTCCGCGACGCCGGGCTCCACGCGGAGGCGACGCTGCGGCCCACCGCCTCCTGACCCTCGACGCCCGGGAGCAAGTCCCTCAACCGCGCCAGGCCGGCGCTGGTCTGGGACTTCACCGTGCCCTCCCCCACACCCAGCAACGCGGCCGTCTCGGCGACGCTGCGGTCCTCGAGGAAGCGCAGCACCACCACCGCGCGCTGGCGCGGGGCGAGCTGCGCCAGGGCGCGCTGGAGGTCGAGCCGGTCGGACCGGTCCTGCTCGAGGACGGGGTCGCGGGACTCGTGGGTCAGGACCTCGCGCCAGCGCCGGCGCCGCCAGCGTGAGACGTTCTCGCGCACCATCACGGTCCGGACGTAGGCGTCCGGCTCGCCCTCGATCCGGTGCCAGTGCGGCACGACCTTGATGAGCGCCTGCTGGACCAGGTCCTCGGCGTCCTGCCGGTGACCGGTGAGCAGGTAGGCCGTGCGCAGCAGGCCGGCCTGCCGGGCGGCGACGTACTCCTCGAAGCCGCGGGGTGCCTCAGCCACGACGCCTCCTGCGGACCAGGAGCACGGCACCGAGCAGGAGCGCCCCGGCGATGGCGGCCTGGAACCAGCCGTCCATCCAGACCCTCGGATCGCCGACGCCCGGCTGGTCGGCGGGGTGGGCGACGGGCCGCGACCACAACCCGCGCGCGTACACCGGGACCATCGTCGACTCGGCACCGAGCCGGAGGCGCTCGACCTCCCCGGTCATGACGTCGACCACGGTCGCACGACGGGGACCGTAGGCACTGACGACGACGTGGGTGTCGTCGCGCCAGCCGAGGACCTGGACCGGTTCGAAGGCCAGCGCCACCTCGGACTCCTGCCCTGCCTCGTCGGTGAGGTAGAGGCGCCACGGCGACGGTGTGCCGCGCTCCTGCTCGGTCCCGACGTAGGCGAGCCTCCGCCCGTCCGGCGCATAGGCCGCGTCGACCAGCTGGTGGGGAAGTCGCAGGCTCGTCCGCTCGCCCGTGTCGGGGTCGGCGACGTGCACGTCGCGCCGGCGGGTCCACACGACGCCGGTCGGCCCGTGGGCCGTGCCCGGGATCCAGTAGTGGCCCGGCCCCTCGACCTCCGCAGGCGCGCCCGACGCCAGCTCCCACGCGACCAGCGAGTCGTCGGTTTCCCCGCTCTCGCCGTCGAGGGCCAGGTTGGTCACCAGGAAGCGACCATCCGCGGTGAACTGGAGGTAGCCCCACCCCTGCTCGACGGACTGGTTCCCGGGGAGCCGGAGCGAGGTCAGCTCACCCGTGCGGACGTCGAGGACGTCCCATCCGAGCTGCCGGCGCCCCTGCATCCGCACCGTCGCCACCAGCGTGCCGTCGTCGGAGAGGGCGACCGACTCGGAATCCACGTTGACCTGCCGGCCCGGCAGGTCGAGGAAGCGAGATCGGCCGTCGACAGCGGAGACGCCGAAGAGCATCAGCCGGTCGCTGTGGCCGATGAGGCCGTCGGGCTGTCGGTGCATGTCAGCCGAGACCGCCGACAGCGGGCCCGGGGTCCGGGTCGGCTCCGACCACGGGTCCGGCGGACGGACATCACGCGGGATCCCGAGGCTGCCGACCTGGCCGGCAGGCTGCGGCGGCGCCGGGGACGGGACGACCGCGACGAGCCCGGCGACCAGCGCCACCACGGCGGCCGTCCCGGCCACGGCCCCGGCCACGCGCAGCCGGTGGCGGCGTACGCCATGGCGCCAGACGGCGTCACCGTGCAGGTCGCCGGTCGGCGCGTGGTCGGCGAGGTCGTGAAGACGCTCGCGCAGGTCGCTGGTCATGTGTTCCTCCTCGGGCTCTCACCCGGGAACACGCACTCAGCCGTGGGATCGGTTGGTGCCCGAGACGAACTCGCCGGAATTGTGCCCCAGGTCGGTTCCCTCCGCGGTGCTGACCGTCAGGACCGGCACGGCGCCGCGGCGGAGCACGAGGGTGATGCCGTCGTCGCGGCGTACGGCGAGCAGTCGCGGTTCGTCGTGGACCACGTCGTAGCCGTCGAGGTCGCGGAGCACGTCGGACCAGGCGGCGAACCCCTCGGCGCCACCCTCGACACCGACGCCGCACGACTCTCGGCTCGCCTCGAGCGGGCCGTAGAGGTGGGTGGGACGCGGAAGCCCGGCGAGGACCTCGTCGATCCGCGGGTCCATGGCCATGTCCCCGCCGCAGCCGATGCGCTCGCTGGCCGCGGCCGCCCGCGCGTCCCGCTGCTCGAGGCCGATCCAGTTCGCCGCCAGCCCCGCGCCGACCAGCAGCACCGCGAGGGTCACCGGTGCGACGAGCATCGTGCGCCGGGAGAGCCCGGGCCAGACCTGCACCGTGATGGCGCCCAGCAGCGCGGGGATCGCCACCGCGCCCGGGAGCAGATCCAGCCCGTAGGCGTACTCGAGCGACAGGCCCCACACCGCTCCGATGCAGATCACGATCGCGCCGAGGGTCAGGACGCCGAGCACGGTGCCGACGACGTAGCGGGCGCGGGTTCCCCTGGTCATGCCCACGAGGGTCCTCCCGACCGTCGGGCGTCCGCCTGCGTCGGCGTACTCAGCCGGGGTGACCCGTCGGGATCAGCCGTCCTGGCCGGCGAGTGCGCTCTCGATCCGCTCGACCTTCGCGGTCAGCTGGCCGTCGTAGCCGGGACGGATGTCGGCCTTGAGGACCAGACCCACCCGCGGCGACACCTCGGCCACCGCGTCGACGGCGGCCTTCACGACCGCCATCACCTCGTCCCACTCCCCCTCGACGTTGGTGAACATCGAGTTGGTCTCGCACGGCAGGCCCGACTCGCGGACCACGCGCACGGCGCGGGCGACGGCCTCGCTGACGCTCCCGGTCTCGTCGGACCCGGTCGGGCTGATGGAGAAGGCGGCGATCATGCCCCGACCGTAGACCGCGCCCCGAGGCCGAGTCGTGGAGTTGTGACACGCGAGTCGCGCAGACGTGACCGCCGAACCCGCACAGATCCGCGACTCGGCGGTCACACACCCACGACTCGACCTGCCTCGTGGCCCTCGAGGTAGGCGGTGACCAGCCCGCCGAGGCTGGGCAGGTGGTAGCCGCCCTCCTGGACGAGGACCGAGGGCAGGCCGAGGCCGCCGAGGATGCGCCCGGCCCGGTGGTAGCCGGCGGCCGTCACCTCGAGCGGGCTCTCCGGGTCGTCGGCGGCGGCGTCGACCCCGAGCGAGACGACCAGCGCGTCGCAGTCGGCGACCCACTCGGCCAGCGCGTGGACGGCCTCGAGCCAGGCGGCGTCCCCGGTGCCCTCCGCGAGCGGGAGGTTGCGGGTGGCTCCCGCGCCGTCGCCGTCCCCGGTCTCGCCGGCGTGGCCGAAGACGTGGGGGAACCACCCCGCGGCCGGATCGACGTGGAGCGAGCCGTAGCGGACGTCGGCGCGCTCCCAGAAGATCGCCTGCGTGCCGTTGCCGTGGTGGGCGTCGACATCGACGACCGCGACCCGGGCGTGGCCGGCGTCGCGCAGCGACTGCGCGGCGAGCGCGGCGTTGTTGACGTAGCACGAGCCGCCGTAGCCGGTCGGCGTCGCGTGGTGGCCCGGCGGCCGCGAGAGCGCGTACGCCGTGGGCGCGCCGTCGGCGACCAGCCGCGCGGCGGTCAGGGCACAGCCGGCCGCCGCCAGGGCTGCCTCCCAGGTCCCCGGCCCGACCAACGTCATCGTGTCGTAGCCGAACTGCCCGGCGAGCCCGTGGAGCGCGGTCGGCGGCGTGGGCGGCATCCCCGAGAGCAGGGCAGGGGTCGGGAAGACGTAGGGCACCACGCGCGACTGTCCGACCAGCTCCTCGTAGGGGCCGTCCGCCCAGCGCGCGGCGGCCGTCCGGAGGAACTCGACGAGCCCCCGGTCGTGGACGGCGTGCAGCGCCTCGGCGGCGTACGGGTCGGCCTCGACGAGCTCGCGGCCCGGACCGACGGCGTCGAGGATCGCGTCGACGCGGGCGGCGACCTCGGTCCCGGGCGTGGGGACGCCGACCCACACCTCGTGGCGCGGCTCGTGGCGGCGGGTGTCGGGCGACCAGACGACGGGGGTGATCGGCATCCGCGCAGCATCCCACCGAAGTCGGGCAGGATGCCCCCATGCCCCGTGTGCGTGACCTCGGTGTCGTCATCGGCACCCTCCCCACCGGCCCCACCAACTCGGTGCTCGACGTCGCCGGCGTCGGCCTCGGCCACGCCACCGTCCACCGCGACGAGCCGGCCCCGCCCGAGGGCCGCGGCACCGCGCGGACCGGTGTGACCACCCTGGTCCTCGCCGAGGACGCCTACCGCCGACCGCTGCCCGCGGGCGGCGCCGTGCTCAACGGCGCCGGCGAGTGCACCGGCTTCCTCGCCGCCGGCGAGTGGGGCGCCACCGAGACGCCGGTCTACCTGACCTCGACCATGCAGCTCGGCCGCGTCTACGACGCGGCGTGCGAGATCGCCCTGGAGCAGCACCCCGAGGTCGCCGACGACGTCGTGATCCCGGTCGTCGCCGAGTGCGACGACTCCTTCCTCAACGACTGCCGGCGGATGCAGGTGACCGCCGACGACGTCCGGGCGTCGTACGCCGCCGCGCTGGCCTCGCGCGGGACGTCCGATCCGCCGGAGGAGGGCGGGGTCGGCGCCGGCACCGGCATGTCCTGCTTCGACTTCAAGGGCGGCATCGGAACCGCCTCGCGCGTGACTCCCGACGGCCACACCGTCGCGGTGCTGCTGCTGACGAACTTCGGGGTCCGGGCCGAGGCGGTGGTGGCGGGCACGCCCCTCGGGCGGCTCCTGGGCACGCCCTCGTCGGGACCCAACGCACCGCAGGGCTCCTGCATCGGCGTCGTGGTGACCGATGCGCCCGTGGACGGTGCGGCCTGCTCGCGCCTGGCCCGGCGGATCGGGCTGGGCCTCGCCCGCGCCGGGTCGGTGGCCCACCACGGCAGCGGTGAGATCTTCCTCGGGATCGGCACCGGCATGCGGCTGGACCGCGACGGTCGCCACGACCGGACGGACCTCGCGTCCGGGCGGGCGCTCGACCCGCTCTTCGCGGCCACGGTCGAAGCCGCCGAGGAGGCGGTGCTGAACTCCATGTTCGGGGCGGTGGACACGGTGGGCCGCGACGGCCACCGCAGCGAGTCGATCCACTCCCCCGCGGTGCTCGACGTCCTGGGGCTGTCGTGAGCGGCGCGGTCGGCTCCGTGGTCGAGGTCCGGGTCCCCGGCGACGGGATCGAGCTCGCGGCGACGCTCTGGCTGCCCGACCCGGCCGCCGGACCGCAGCCGTGCCTGCTGGAGGCGCTGCCCTACCGCAAGGACGACCTCACCTCCTCCTACGCCGAGAGCTATGAGGGACTCCGCGACCGGCACGGCTACGCCGTGTGCCGGGTCGACCTGCGGGGCACCGGTTCGTCCCCCGGAGATGCCACCGACGAGTACCCGCCCGAGGAGCAGCGCGACCTGCAGGCCGTCATCGCCTGGCTGGCCGACCAGGAGTGGTGCGACGGCGAGGTCGGGATGTTCGGGACGTCCTACTCCGGCTTCAACTCGCTCCAGCTGGCCTGCGAGCGGCCGCCGGCGCTGAAGGCGATCTGTGCGATCTACGCGACCGACGACCGCTGGACCGACGACGTCCACTGGCGCGGCGGTGCGCTGCGGTTCATCGACCTCGTCGACTACTGCCACTACATGACCCCCATGAACCTGCTCCCTCCCGTCCCCGCCGTGTGGGGCGAGGGCTGGGAGCAGGAGTGGACCCGGCGGCTCGCGGACCCGCAGCCCTGGCTGTTCCGCTGGCTCGAGGAGTCGGTCCACGGCGACTACTGGAACCACGGCTCGGTCCGCCTCGACGGCACCACCCGCGGCTACGAGCGGATCGAGTGCCCGGTCATGATCGTCGCCGGCTGGGCCGACGGCTATCGCAACAACTCCTTCCGCACGGTCAAGGAGCTGGCCCGCGCGGGCGTCCCCCACCGGCTGCTTGCCGGACCGTGGGCGCACGCCGACGCGACCACCGCCATGCCAGGGCCGCGCGTCGACCTCGAGACCGAGATGGCGGCGTGGTTCGACACCCACCTGCGCCGACGCGGCGACCACGAGGACCGCTGCGAGGTCTTCGTGCGCTCCTCAACGCGACCCGAGCCCGACCTGGACCTCCACGAGGGGACGTGGCTGCGGCTGCCGAGCGTGCCGCCCACGACGCCGGTCCTGCTCCACCTCGCCGCGCCACGCTCGCTCGCCGTCGACCCGTCGGTGGGCACCACCGCGTGGATCGACTGCGCCGGCCACCTCCCGTGGGGCCTCTCGACCGACCAGCGCACCGACGACGTGCGCTCCCTCACGTGGGACGACGAGCCACCGGGCGCGCCGGTCGTCGGACACCCGGTCGCCCGACTCCGGGTCTCCGCGACGGCACCGGCTGCGTCGGTCTCGGTGAAGCTCTGCGACGTGTTCCCCGACGGCACCTCCGCCCTCGTCTCGCGCGGCTCCCTCGACCTCACGTTCCGTGACTCGGTCCACGGCACCCCGTCCCCGCTGGAGCCCGGCGTCGAGTACGACGTCGAGGTGCCGCTCGACGCCTGTGCCTATGCCTGGGCACCAGGACAGCGGCTGCGGGTCTCCGTTGCCGGGGCCGACTGGCCCAACACCGTCGCCCCGCCCGCGCCGGTCTCGATCACGATCCATGCCGCCTCGGTCGAGCTGCCGGTGCTGGAGGGCTCCTGGCCCGACCCAGGTCTCGCCCCCGGCGACGCCCACTCCACCGAGTCCGCCGAGGGTGTGCGGTGGTCGGTGACCGACGACGTGCTGCGGCGACGCACGACGGCCACCACCCTCACCGAGTCCGAGTACGACGCGCCGTACGGCGGGCGGGTGCTGGAGAGCTATGCCGGCGAGGTGACCGTCGACCGGGTGAGCTTCCTCCAGACCGCGACGGCCACCACGGTCTTCCGCCTCACGTGGCCGGAGGCCACGTGCGAGGTCCGGGCCGACCTCGACCTCAGCGTCAGCGCCGACGGCGTCGAGGCGCACGTCGAGACCGTCGCCCTGCGTGACGGCGTGGAGCTCGACCGCTGGTCGACGACGCGGACGTTCGGGGGCCAGTCCGCCGGCGCTTCCCCCGCCCCACCCCCGAGCTGAACGAGCACCGTCCTGCCTTCCGCCGGCGACACGCCGATCGAGACCGGCCGACCGCAGGATGCTCAGCCGACGAGCCGCTCCAGCAGGTGCTCGAGCTGGCGCGGCGGGTCGGTCGTGAGGCCGCCGTGCACCGGGCCCGGCTGGATCACCGTGCTGCGCGGCGCACGCAGGAACCCGAACCGCTGCCCCAGCGGCGCCTCGGCCGCGTCGCCGGCCGCGGGATCGGCCGCGCAGACCGCGCCGACGAAGGCCAGGCCGGCGTGGACCTGAGCGAGGTCGACGCGCGGGTCGAGGGCACGCAGCCGCTCCTCGTCGACGTGGCAGGCGACGTCGAGGAAGCCCTGCTCCTCGCAGTAGACGACGACGCCCACGTTGAGGAACTCCTCGCGGTCGGGCCGCGGCACGCACCGCAGCACGACGTACTGGTAGGCCAGGCGGGTCACGACCCACCTCCGGGGAGCCACGCGGTCGAGCCGAGGCGCGCGGTGAGGAAGTCGACGTACGCCGCGCGCAGGGCGTCGGGCGACTCGACGCCGGGCACCGGCTCGAGCCACACGTCGGGCACGTCGGCGAGCACCTCGACCATGACGTCCGGGGTGAGCTGCTCCCGGGCACGCGCGTCGACCTCGGCCAGGTCGCCCGCGTGGCGGCGCAGGACGTGGTCGGAGGCGTCCCACGGCTGGGCGGCGAAGCGTGCGGGGTCACCGATGCCACCGGACCATCCGTGGTGGAAGTAGAGCGAGGCGCCGTGGTCGATCAGCCAGAGGTCGCCGTGCCAGACCAGCAGGTTCGGGTTGCGCCAGCTGCGGTCGACGTTGGCGGTGAACGCGTCGAGCCACAGCACGGAGGCAGCCTCGCCGGCCGGCGGGGGGTGGGTGCCGTCGTAGCCGAAGGCACCGGGCAGGAAGTCGATCCCGAGGTTCGGCCCCGTGCTGGCCTTCAGCAGGTCCTGGACCTCCTCGTCCGCCTCGTAGCGAGCGATCTCCGGGTCGAGGTCGAGCTGCACCAGCCGCGGCGTCCGCAGCCCGAGTCGTCGCGCCAGGCCCGCCACGACGACCTCCGCGACCAGGACGCGCACACCCTGACCGGCGCCGCGGAACTTGCAGACGTAGGTGCCGAGGTCCTCTCCCTCGACGACCCCCGGGAGCGACCCGCCCTCCCGCAACGGAAGGACGTAGCGGGTGACGGCGACGGTCTCGATCACGCCGGCGGCACCTCGTCGGCGAGCCGCTGCTTCTCGGCGTCGATGTCGAAGTCGGCCGTGGGCCACTGCGGGTTCATGCCGCGCAGGGCGTCTCGGAGGAGCCGGCCGACGGCGAGGTTGCGATACCACTTCCGGTCGGCGGGCACGACGTGCCAGGGCGCGATCTCGGTGTTGGTGCGTTCGAGCATCGTCTCGTACGCCGCGCGGTAGTCGCCCCAGTGTCCGCGCTCGTCGATGTCGCCCGGGTTGAACTTCCAGTACTTGGTCGGGTCGTCGAGCCGCGCCAGCAAGCGCTCCTTCTGCGTGTCGGGACTGATGTGGAGCATGCACTTGAGCACGACCGTGCCGTCGGCGGCCAGCTCCTTCTCGAACTCGTTGATCTGCTCGTAGCGGCTCTCGACCGTGCGCGGGTCGACCCAGTCGTGCACCCTCACGATGAGGACGTCCTCGTAGTGGGAGCGGTCGAACACCCCGACGTAGCCGGCCTCGGGGAGCTTGCGCTTGACCCGCCAGAGGAAGTGGTGCTGCTTCTCCTCCTCGGTGGGCGCCTTGAAGCTGTGGATGCGGACGCCCTGGGGGTCGATCAGGCCCACGGTGTGGCGCAGCACCCCACCCTTGCCGGAGGTGTCCATCCCCTGGAGGACCAGGAGCAGCCGACGGTGGGACCCGGACCGGCCCTCGGCGAACAGCCGTTCCTGGAGGTCGGAGAGCTCGTCGCCGAGCTCGGCCAGCGCCTCCTTGCCGTCCGCCTTGTCGCCGTCGAAGTCCGGGGTCGCGTCGGTGGGGATCGTCGTCAGGTCGACAGGGCCGGGCGGCAGTCGGAGCAGGCTCATGGAGCCCATCATGTCGGACCCGCGGCCGCTGCTCAGCCGACGACGCGCGCGAGGTCGAGCGAGCAGCCGACGAGGGTGGCGGCCGTGCCGTCGTGCTGCGGCTCGTCGAACCAGGTCCCGCGCTCGAACCCGACCTTGTCGAGCACCCGCAGGCTCGCCTCGTTGCGGTGGTCGGGCGCGGCGAAGCAGGTCACCGCGTCGCGGTAGCGCCGGCGAGCGCTGCGCAGCCAGACCCAGAGCATCGTGGTGCCCACGCCCTGGCCGACCAGGTGGGCCTCCCCCACGACGTAGTCGACTCCGACCGAGCCGTCGCCCAGGAGGTGGTCCTGCACGAAGCCGGCACTCCGGCCGTTGACCTCGACGACCCACATCCGGGTCGGCTCGACCCCGTCGATCCGGGGGCCGTAGTGCGCAGCGACCGACTCCTCGGTCGGCTCCTCCGCCGTCACCCACCAGCGCCGGACGTGGTCGGCCCGCCGCCAGCGCAGCACGTCGGGCAGGTCGCCGCGCACCATCGCGCGCAGCGCCACCCGCCGGTCGTGGTCGACCACGAACCGCATCGGCTCGCACGACAGGTCCAGCGGTGTCGGCTCGACGTGGAGGCTCGCCGTCGTCCGGAGCGCCGCGTCCCGCCACGACTCCCCCGGCCGGACCACACCGCTGAGCTCGTGGCCACGGTCGGAGACCGTGAGGTGGACCGCCATGGCCTGCACCCTAGCGGCGCGGACGGCGGGCGACCGGCGCGTCAGCGCTGGCTGATGACGCCCTTGAGGGTGGTCCACCTGCCGAGCGCGGCGAAGACGAAGAAGAGCGCCATGTCCTTGCCGTAGGCGCCCAGCACCTCGCTGTCGGTCAGCGAGGAGGTGACGAACTCGCCCTTGGTCATCCCCGGCGAGACCGTGTCGCCGACGATCTCGTCGTAGGCCGCCGCGGCGTCCCAGCCGACCAGCAGGAAGAAGGTCGCGACGACTCCGAGCACGATCATCGCCACGAGCGGAACCAGACCGCGCCGCGGCGGGGCGCCGGCGAGCATGCCGTAGAGGTAGACCGCTCCCGCGGCGAGCACGAAGCTCGTGATCGAGGCGATGAACCCCAGCTCCCAGACCACCAGGCTGAGCACGGCACCGGCGACGACACCACCCAGGGCACCCAGCAGGCCGCGGCCCACCTTCTCCCGGACCGGGCGGATCCGTCGCCGCCCGAGATGGCCCGTGGAGCCTAGAGATCCCCGAACGGCGCGTCAGGGGAATCGTCGGACTCGCCGAGCTCCTCGCGCACGACCTGCCAGGCCAGCCCGGCGGGATAGCCCTTGCGGGCGAGCAGCCCGACCAGGCGCCGGGTCCGGGTCTGCTCGTCGAAGCGCTCGAGGCTGCGCCGCTTCTTGCGCACCAGGCGGCGAGCGGTCTCGAGCTGCTCCTCGCTGCCGAGCTCGTCGAGGGCCTCGCGGGCGACCTCGTCGTCGACGCCCTTGCGGCGCAGCTCCTGGGCGATCGCCCGCGGCGCGAGGCCCCGGCTGGTGTGGCGCCCCTCCACCCAGCTGCGGGCGAAGGCCGCGTCGTCGACCAGGCCGACCTCCTCGAACCGGTCGAGGAGGCGGGAGGCGATCTCGCCCGGCACGTTCTTGCTGGCCAGCTTGTCGGCCAGCTCCTTGCGGGAGCGGGCACGACCGGTCAGCTGGTCGAGCAGGATCGTCCGGGCGACCGACTCGGGGTCGGCGTCGGGGCCGGCGACCTCCGGATCGACCGGTGGGTCGTCCGGAGGAGCCGCCGCACCCCAGGCCTCGACACCGAGCCCGACGTCACCGCGCCAGGACTCAGTCTCGACACGCGGTCTCGCCCTCGCAGGCTCGGGCGAGCGCTTGCTCGACCTGCCCGCCCCCACGCCCGCCCGACCTCCGGCCGGGCGAGCTGGGCGGTCAGAAGTCATTGATGCCGATCGGCTCGTCGGACAGGTCGTCGGCCGGCTTGTCGACGGCCGGGGTGACGCCCAGCTTCTCGAGGATCAGCTTCTCGATCTCGTTGGCGAGGTCGGGGTTGTCGCGCAGGAAGTTGCGCGAGTTCTCCTTGCCCTGACCGAGCTGGTCGCCCTCGTAGGTGTACCAGGCGCCCGCCTTGCGGATCAGGCCCGCCTCGACGCCGACGTCGATCAGGCCGCCCTCGCGGCTGATCCCCTTGCCGTACATGATGTCGAACTCGGCCTGCTTGAACGGCGGGGCGACCTTGTTCTTCACGACCTTGACCCGGGTGCGGTTGCCGACCATGTCGGTGCCGTCCTTGAGGGTCTCGATCCGTCGCACGTCGAGGCGCACCGAGGAGTAGAACTTCAGCGCCCGGCCACCGGTGGTGGTCTCGGGCGAGCCGAACATGACGCCGATCTTCTCGCGCAGCTGGTTGATGAAGATGGCGGTCGTGTTGGAGCCGTTGAGCGCACCGGTCATCTTGCGCAGCGCCTGGCTCATCAGGCGGGCCTGGAGGCCGACGTGGCTGTCGCCCATCTCGCCCTCGATCTCGGCCCGCGGCACCAGGGCGGCGACCGAGTCGATGACGATGAGCGAGAGCGCGCCGGAGCGCACCAGCATGTCGGCGATCTCGAGCGCCTGCTCACCGCTGTCGGGCTGGCTGACCAGCAGCGCGTCGGTGTCGACGCCCAGCGCCTTGGCGTAGTCGGGGTCGAGCGCGTGCTCGGCGTCGATGAACGCGACGATGCCCCCGGCGCGCTGGGCGCTGGCGACCGCGTGGAGCGCGACCGTCGTCTTGCCGCTGGACTCGGGACCGTAGATCTCCACGACCCGGCCCCGGGGCAGCCCGCCGAGGCCGAGCGCCACGTCGAGCGCGATCGAGCCGGTCGGGATCACCTCCAGCGGAGCCCGCGTCTCGTCGCCCAGTCGCATGACCGAGCCCTTGCCGAACTGCTTCTCGATGTTGGCGAGGGCGACGTCCAGCGCCTTCTCGCGGTCTCCACCAGCCATGTGTGGGGCCTTCCTGTGTCGTGTCGGGTCGGTGCGCCTTCGACGCTAGACGGATCCGCCGACAAGCCGGGGGCGTCCGCGTCGCACCTGTGGAGAACACGCTAGCCGAACAACTGTTCGATCGCGTCGAGCGCCGCCCCGCGTGTCGCGTCAGGTCTCGAGACCGAGCGGCAGCCGCACCAGGAACCGGCACCCCACCGGCGCCCCCGTCGGCACGTTCTCGACGTCCACGACCCCCTGGTGGGCCTCCACGATGCCGCGCACGATGGCCAGCCCGAGACCGGCGCCGCGGAGCTCCCCGGCGGCACCGGGGTCCGGCGTACGCGCCCGCTCCCCCTGCCAGGCGACGTCGAAGACCCGCTCCATGTCGGCCGGGTCGAGGCCGCCGCACCCGTCGGTGACGCTGAGCTCGACCCAGTCGGCGAGGCTGCGCCCGTGGACCTCGACGACGCCGTCGGCGGGGGTGTGGCGGATGGCGTTCATCAGCAGGTTGGCGACCACCCGGGAGAGCCCGGCTGGGTCACCGGCGACCGCCAGCCCCTCCTCGACCGAGCCGCCGAGCCGCACGCTCCGGGACCGGGCCACGGGGTCGGCTCCCGCGATCGCCTCGCTCACCAGGTCGCCGACGACGACCGTCTCGGGCTCGACGCGGAGGACGCCGGCGTGGATCCGGCTCAGCTCGAAGAGGTCGTCGACCATCCGCACCATCCGGTCGACCTCGCGCCTGATCTGGGTGCGGTAGCGCTCCGGGTCGGGCGCCATCCCGTCCTCGAGGGCCTCGGTCATCGCGCGCATCCCGGCGAGCGGGGTGCGCAGGTCGTGCGAGACCCAGGAGATCAGCTCGCGACGGGAGTCCTCCAGCCGCGCCTCGCGGGCGCGCGACTCCTCGAGCCGGCGGCTCGTCGACGCCAGCTCCTCCGAGAGGGCCCGGACCTCCGCCGGGCCGCGCACCCTCGCCGCCACCGGTTCACGGCCGCCGAGGGCACGCGCGTCCTCGTGCAGCGCCGACCACCAGTGCGACACCGCGGCACCGAGCGCCAGGGCCACCCCGACGGACACGACACCGGACACGACCGCGACCAGCGTCACGACGTGCCAGTCGTGGGTCGAGATGAACATCAGCTGCGCCGCGGCCACGACGCCGAGCAGCACCGAGGCGGCCGCCACGACGGCGACCAGCGTCAGCTGCCACCGCACCGACCGGCGCCGCAGCAACCAGGCGAGCCCGAGGCCCACCAGCCCCACGGCCACGGCAGCCGCCGCGGCGACCGCGACGACGGCCCACTGGTCGGCGCTCACGCGACCACCTCCCCTTCCCAGCGGTAGCCCACGCCCCAGACCGTCACCAGCCGCCGCGGCCGGTTGGGGTCGGCCTCCACCTTCTCGCGCAACCGGCGGACGTGGACGGTGACGGTCGACTGGTCACCGAAGGACCACCCCCAGACCTGCTGGAGCAGGTCCTCGCGGGAGAACGCCTGGCCGGGGTGCGCGAGCAGGAACCGGAGCAGATCGAACTCGCGGCCGGTGAGGGCCAGCACCTCGCCGTCGCGCAGTGCCTCGTGCCGCACCGGGTCGACGACCAGGTCGCCGTCGGTGAGCGGCGCCGTCGCGACCGGCTCGGGCTCCGCCGTACGCCGCAGCACGCCGTCGACGCGCAGCGCCAGCTCGCGGGGGCTGAAGGGCTTGGTGACGTAGTCGTCGGCGCCCAGCTCGAGCCCGACCACGCGGTCGGTCTCGGAACCGAGGGCGGTCAGCATGATGACCGGCACCCGACCGCCGTCGGCGCGCAGCCGGCGGCAGACCTCGAGGCCGTCGATGCCGGGCAGCATCAGGTCGAGGACGACGAGGTCGGGTGGGAGCCGGTCGGCCTCGGCCAGCGCCGTCTCACCGTCGGGCGTCTCGACCACCTCGTGACCGCCCGCGCGGAGATAGCTCACGACCACCTCACGGACGGTCGGGTCGTCATCGACCACCAGGACCCGCGCCACGGCGCCTCCTCTCGAGCACCAGCGTGCCGCACGCGACCACCACCACGACGATCGACGCGACCAGCAGCCAGCCCGTCGTGTAGTCGCGGTCGAGCAGGGTCGGGTTCGCCGGCTCGCGGCCGAACAGGACCGGCAGCGAGAGCAGGGTGAGGCTGCCGAGCACGACCGCCACCACGGCGAGGGATGCGCGGACCGTCCCCGGCAGCGCCCGGGCGGCCACCACGCCGGCCACCACGACCACCGGTGCGAGCACCGCGTCGTGGAGCACGACGCCCCCGCCCAGCCAGAGCACCGCGGAGACGAGCTGGTCGGTGTCGGTCCGCGACAGCAGCAGCCACGCGCCGTACAGGCCGACGACGACGCCGACGGCACCAACCACTCCTCGCGTCGCCCTCATGCGGAGATCCTCCCCAGCCACTTGGTCTGCTTCACGCCGGGCCGGTTCGGCGCGATCAGCCGTGCCGGGAAGCCGTGGTCGATGGAGAGCGGCTCGCCGCCCAGCACGAGCGCGACGAGCGTGCGGTCGTCGTCGGCATAGCTCGCCGGCAGCGTCGAGCGCCGGAAGGCGCCCCGCTCCTCCAGCGACTCCACCGACACCGTCGTCCCGCGCGGCACCCCGGCCGCGTCGAGGACGTCGCGCAGCCGGACGCCGCCCCAGCTCGCGCTCTCGCTCCAGCCCTCGACACAGGCGATCGGCAGCGTCTCCGTCCGCTGCGGCATGGAGAGCAGGTCCTCCAGCGTGAACGCGCTCGTGCGGCCGCCGTGGCTGACCTCCAGGGCGTACGCCGCGCTCGTGGCCGCGGCCGCGACGCCGGCCGCCCGTGCGGTCCTGGTCACCGGCAGCCCCTGCGGGCCGTCGCCCGAGCGGACCGACAGCACCGAGACCGACCGCAGCCAGCCGACGCTGTTGCCGGCCGTCGCGAGCAGCGCCACGCCGGCGGCACCCCACGTCGCCCGGACCAGCCCGCGGCGGGTCAGGCCGCCCCCTGCCGGAGGACCGTCGTCGTCGACGTCGCGCGGCAGCGCCTCCCGGACGACGGGGAGCTTCACGGCGACGTGGACCGCGAGCGAGCCGATCGCGATCCACGCCACGGCGTAGTGGGTGGTCCGGAAGGAGAAGTCCCACGGGTACCAGGCGGTGATGTTGACCAGCCCGGTCGCGAGCAGGAACACCGAGGAGGCGACGAGGGCAGCGATGGACGCCCGCTCGGCGAGGTGGACGAGCAGCTCCCGGGACGGACGCGGCGGCCGGAGGAAGAGTCGCGGGAAGACAGTCCAGAGCTTGACCAGCAGCAGCGGCACGGCGGCCGTCCCGCTGAGGACGTGGACGCCCTGGGTCACCCGGTAGCCCCAGGCGGGAGCCGTCGGCACCGGCACGACCGGGTCGGGCAGCTGGGCGTAGTGGCTGAACAGCCCGGTCACGAAGCAGACCCCGAAGCTGATGCCGAGGGCGATGCCGATCCGGCTCGTCACGGCGGGGCTGCGGAGCCGACTGCTGAAGTCGCGGGTCTCGGGGACCCTGAGCGTGGTCACGCCGCCTCCTCGAGGACGGCGTAGAAGCGCTCGCCGGTCGTGTGCGTGGCGCTCACCTGCAGCCCGACCTCGGCGGCGAGGCAGGGGGCGGCGTCCATGCCGACGACCGCCCACTCGAAGGGCCGGCTCCGGACACCGTCGCAGGAGATCACCGCGCGGGTCCGGCTCAGCCCGGTGCCCGGCGCGCCGAGCTCGACCACCACGCGACCACGCGGGTCCAGCAGCTGGCGGACCCGGGACAGCAGGGCGACCGGGTCGCCGCCGATCCCGATGTTGCCGTCGGCCAGGAGCGCCGTGCCCCAGCGCCCCTCGCCGGGGAGCGCGTCGAACACGTTGCGGTGCAGCGCGGCGGCGCCGCGGCGTACGGTCTGGGCGACGGCCTCGGGCACGACGTCGATGCCGAGGGCGACGTGGCCCAGCGCGACCAGTCGCTCCACGAGCCGGCCCGGGCCGCAGCCGATGTCGAGCGTGGGACCGTCGCAGAGCGCCAGGAGGGCGTCGTCGTGGTGGTCGGCGCGCCGGGTCCAGTCGGCGACGGGAAGCAGTCGTGGCACGCCGACCGGGCCGTCGGCACCGAGGTCGAGCACGTGGCAGGGCAGTCCCTGGAGCGCACGGGAGAACACCTCGGTGAAGGGAAGGCCGTCGTGGCGGGTGCTCATCGCGGCACCGCCCGCCACGCCCGGCCGAACTCTCCGGCCGCACACCCACCGACGACGAGGTCGGCGTCCGCGGCCGTGTCGACGTCGGTCAGCGACGGGCCTTCGGCCACCGACGACCCGCCCGCCTCCAGGGCCCGACGGGTGTCCCGGCCCGTCGACTCCGTCGACATGCGTACGCCGCGCAGCGCCGCGGCGGCGGCCGGGTCGCGCAGCGCCAGGACCCACCACCCTCCGTCGGGGGCCGCCCCGAGCACCGCGTCGTGCTCGTCGAGCCCCGCGGCCACCTCGAGCAGCAGGGCCGGGGTGAGCTGCGGGGTGTCCATGCCCACCTGCACGACCGGGCCGGGGCCGGCGTCGACGTGGGCCGCCGCGAGCCGCTCGGCGAACCCGGCGCCGCGCTGGGGCACGACCGTCCAGCCGACCAGTGCGTGTCGCAGGTCGGGCTCGCGGGCGCACCCGGCGAGGTCGTCGGCCAGGGCCAGCACGCACCGGTCGGCCCCCACGGCGTCCGCGCACGCCCGCAGCGTGTCGAGCAGCGCCGCTGCGGCGAGGTCGGCGGCCACCGCGTCCCCCACCGTGGCCGCGAGCCGGGTCTTCGCCCGGCCGGGGTGGGGCGCCTTCGCGACGACGAGCAACCGCACCCGCTCGGCGTACGCCCTCACTGCGCGCGATTGTTCGCTCGGTCGCTCACTCGTGCCTCGCTCGTCTCCGTCGCTCACGAGAGCACCCGCCAGAAGTCGCGGGCCGTCCGCGCCGTGCCGCGCACCGACCCGGACACCTTCGAGCGGGTCCCCTCGGCGCGGGGGTGGTAGCCCACGTCGCGCTCGGTGAACCGCCAGCCGGCGCGGGTCGCGCGGTCGAGCAGCTCGACGGGATAGCCGAAGCGCCGGTCCTCGACGCCGAGGTCGAGCAGCTGCCGGCGGCGTACCACCCGCATCGGCGCGATGTCGTGGACCGGCATCGCGATCCGGCGGCGCAGCCAGGTGACGACGAGACCGTTGCCGAGGCGCGCGTGCCACGGCCAGACGCCGCGGGCGACCGGGCGGCGGCGGCCCACGGCCATGTCCGCCCGCTCGCTGCGCACGTCGTCGAGGAGCGGCAGCAGCTCGGCGGGGTCGAAGGAGCCGTCGCCGTCCATCACCGCCACGTAGGTGGCGGTGGCGGCCTCGACGCCGGCGTGGACGGCCGCGCCGTAGCCCGGCCGTGGCTCGGTGACGACCTTCGCGCCGAGCCGAGCGGCGACGTCGGCGGTGCCGTCGGTCGAGCCGTTGTCGACCACCACGACCCTCAGTCCCTCCGGCACCCGCGGCAGCAAGTCGCGCAACGAGGCCGCCTCGTCGCGGCAGGGCAGGATCAGGTCGCAGTCGAGGTCCACCTCCTCAACGTAGGGGCGGACCGGGCGGGACCGGGGGGTTCGGCCGCTTACGAAGTAGTGACGTCGTGCCGGCAGGTGCGCGGCCCCTGCCCGCCCGGCCGCTACGGTCGCAGCCGTGGACAGTGCCCGGGACGACCGCGCCGCGTGGCTCGGGCTGCTGACGGCCGTCGGGCTGGTCGCACTGGCGATGGTGGTGCCCGCCCTCACCGGCTGGGAGGTGCGTGCCCGGTCCGCGGCAGCGGGCGGGATCTCCGTCCCCCCGCTGCACGGGACCTGGCAGCCCTACGGCGTCGGCCCCGGCACCGTGCCGGCCGTGCTGCTCGCCCTCGCCGGCTGGCGGTGGGCGACCGGTCTCGCCGACCGCCTCCCCTGGCGGCGCCTGCTGCTCGTGTCCTACGCGGTCGCGCTGGCGTGGGCGCTCTCCCTCGCCACCACCGACGGCTGGGCCGGCATCGCGCACGTGACCGCCCACGGCTACGACTACGGCGACACCGCCCGGTCGGTGACCGACGTCGGCACCCTGCTGGAGGGCTGGGTGCCGCGCATCGGCGCCGACCACCCCGACAACTTCGTGACCCACGTGGCCGGCCACCCGCCACTGGCGCTGCTGTTCTTCGTCGCGCTGGTGCGGGTCGGGCTGGGCGACGACCTGGCGATGGGGATCGCGGTGACCGTGGTGGCCGCGACGACCGCGCCGTCCGTCATGGTCGCGCTGCGGCGCCTGGGTGCGGAGGACGCCGCCCGCCGGGCCGCCCCCTTCCTCGTCCTCGCACCGGCCGCGATCTTCATGGCGGTCTCGGGCGACGCGGTGTTCGCCGCGGTCGGGGCGGCTGGGCTCGCGGCCCTCGCCACGGCCGCGACCTCCGCGGGGCCCCGGATGGTCGGCTGGTCGGTCGTCGCAGGCCTGCTGCTCGGGAGCGCCGTGATGATGTCCTACGGCCTGCCGCTGCTGGGCCTCCTGGCGCTCGCCGTGCTGCGGCTGGCCCGGCGCTGGTGGCCGCTCCCGGTGTCCGCCGCCGCGGCGCTGGCGCTCGTGCTCGCCTTCGCGGCCTCCGGGTTCGCGTGGTGGGAGGGCTATGCCGAGCTCACCGACCGCTACTGGCGCGGGCTCGCCTCGCAGCGGCCCGGCGCCTACTGGACGTGGGCCAACCTGGCCGCGCTGGTGCTCGCCGCCGGACCCGTGCTGGGCGCAGGGGTCGGCCGGCTCGCCGCGCTGCGGCGGCGTGCGGACCCCGTCGTCGGCCTGCTCGTGGCGGCAGCCGCCGCCTGCGTGCTGACGGCGACCGCCTCCCAGATGAGCCGCGCCGAGGTGGAACGGATCTGGCTGCCCTTCCTGCCGTGGCTGATGGTCTCGACCGCGCTGCTCCCCGACCGCTGGCGCCGGCCGGCCCTGGGGCTGCAGGTCGGGTGGGCGATCGCCCTGGAGACCCTGCTCTACACGAGCTGGTGACTCAGGCGCGCAGCGGCGCGGTCGCGAACGCGGGCAGCCCCTCCTCGGGCGCGACGGACGCGGTGAAGCCGAGCTCGGCGGTCGCCAGCGCCGGGGACGCGACGACGTGGCGGACGTCGCCGGGACGGTAGTCGCCCGTGGTCTCGGGCTCGAGGGCGCGGCCGCTCCCGCGCGCGACGAGGCGGGCGACGTCGGCGATCGACACCGGCCGGCCGGAGCAGACGTTGTAGGCCGACAGCGCCCCCGTCGGGGCCGCCACCACCGCGTCGATCGCGGCGAGGTTGGCACGGGCGACGTCGTCGACGTGGACGAAGTCGCGCATCTGACCGCCGTCCTCGAAGACCCGCGGCGCCTCGCCACGCTCGAGGGAGGAGCGGAAGATCGCCGCGACGCCGGAGTAGGGCGTGTCGCGGGGCATGCCGGGTCCGTAGACGTTGTGGTAGCGCAGGGCGACGGCGGCGCCGCCTGCCTGGCGGGCCCACGCGGCCGCATAGTGCTCCTGGGCGAGCTTGCTGGCGGCGTAGGCGCTCCGCGGGTCGAGCCGGGCCGACTCCTCGACCAGCCGCCACTCGAGCGCCGACCCACAGACGTCGCAGTGGTTGTCGAAGTCACCGGCGTCGAGCCGAGCGATCTCGCGCGGCCGCACCTCGCGGGTGCCGTGGTCGGGGCAGTCGTAGTGGCCCTCGCCGTAGACGACCATGGAGGAGGCCAGCACGATGCGGTGGACGTCGTGGTCGTGCATCGCGCTCAGCAGCCCGGCCGTGCCGAGGTCGTTGTGGGAGGCATAGAGCGGCAGGTCGGAGACCGTGACCCCGGCCCCGACCAGCGCGGCCTGGTGACACACGACGTCGACCCCACCGACCAGCTCGTGGAGCGCGGCGAGGTCCCGGACGTCGACCTGGTGGGTCCCCGGCGGGGGTGTGGCGCCGCCGTGGGCCTGGGCCAGCATGACGTCGACGCGCACGACCTCGTCACCACGCGCCTCGAGCCGGTCGCCGATGGCGGATCCGATGAACCCGGCGGAGCCGGTCAGCAACACCTTCACGGCAGCGCGTAGGTCAGCTCGACGCCCTGGGCCCAGCCGGAGCACGAGCAGCCGTCGGGGTCGGGCAGCGCGGCGATGGTGTCGGCCAGCATCGTGCGCAGCCGCTCGAGGTTCTGGGCGAAGAGGGCGAAGACCTCCTCCTGCGACACCCCGGCCCCTGCCTCGACGCCGGCGTCGAGGTCGGTGACGAGGGCGATCGGGGTGTAGCACTGGAGCATCTCGCGGGCGAGGACCGCTTCGGGGTGGCCGGTCATGTTGACCAGGCTCCAGCCCTGGGCGGCATAGCTCTGCGACTCGGCGCGCGTGGAGAACCGGGGGCCCTCGACCACGACCATGGCACCGCCGCGGACGACGTCGGGAGCGGACTGCTGGACCGAGTCGCCGAGCCGCTCGCAGTAGGGATCGGCGAACGGCACGTGGCAGGCACCGGTCTCGACGAAGCTCTGGACCCGCGCCTGGGTGCGGTCGACCAACTGGTCCGGCACGACGACGCTGCCGGGGCCGAGCTCGGGCCGCAGCGACCCGACCGCGCAGGGCGCGAGTATCTGGCGGACCCCGAGCGCCCGGAGAGCCCACGCGTTGGCGCGATAGGGGATCCGGTGGGGCGGGAACTCGTGGTGGCCGCCGTGGCGTGGCAGGAACGCCACCCGGCGACCCGCGACGCTGCCGACCGACACCGGTCCGGAGGGCTCGCCGTAGGGCGTGGACACCGTGTGCTGCTCGGCGTCGTCGAGGAAGGAGTAGAAGCCGGAGCCGCCGATCACGGCGACCTCTGCAGTCGCGGTCATGCCTCCACCCTGTCAGGACGGCGGCTGCCGCCCGTCGATGCCGTGACGACCGCGGAGACCACCACTCCCCCGGCGATCAGGCCGGCGAACCCGTTGAGCGCGGCGTAGCCCCAGGCCGCGACGATTGCCCCCGAAGCAGCCCCGCCGAGCGCGGCGGCGAGCCACATGACCATGTCGGCGACGCCCTGGACGTCGGTCCGGGTCTCGACCGGCGACCGGTCGGCGATCGTGGCCGAGGCCGCGACGGTGGCCGCCGACCAGCCGAGTCCCAGGAGGAAGAGGCCGGTCGAGATCTGCCACGACGAGCCCTCCGGCGACCCACCGGACAGAAGCAGCGAGAGCAGCTGGATCCCCGCGCCGAGGAACAGCATCGTGGGGCGTCCCCAGCGGTCGGCGAGCCAGCCCATGACGGGCGAGAAGGCGAACATCCCGAGGACGTGACCCGAGATCACGATGCCGATGACCGAGAGCGCGGCTCCCCCGTGCTCCATGTGGAGCGGGGTCATGATCATGACCGACACCATCACGGCGTGGGCGCTGGCCAGCCCGAGGACCGCGGCCGCGAGGGCCCGGTCGGCACGCAGGACGGCCATCGCGCGCCCCCAGGACGTCCCGGTGGGCGTCTCGTCGGACGCGCCCGCGAGGTCGCGCGCGAGCAGCAGCGGGTCGGGGCGCATCAACAGCCCGATGATCAGCGCCGCCAGCGTCATGCCGATGGCGGCGACCGCGAAGGGGCCGGTGCGCTCGGGGACGCCGAGGGTGCGGGCCAAGGTGGCCGAGACACCCGTGAGGTTCGGCCCGACGACCGCCCCCACCGTCGTCGCCCAGACCACGAGCGACAGCGAGCGGGCCCGGGTCGCCTCCGGGGCGAGGTCCGTCGCGGCGTAGCGGGCGGCGGCGTTGGCGGCCGAGGTGAACCCGAGCAGGCCGGTGCCGAGCAGGAGCAGCGGCATCGACTCCACGACGCCGGCCACGACCGCGAGCACGGCGCCGACGGCACCCGTGAGCAGGCCGGCGACCTGGCCGACCCGCCGGCCGCGACGCGCCATGACGCGGGCGAGCCCGTAGGCCGCCACCGCCGCGCCGAGCACCTGGCTGGTCTGCGCCAGCCCCGCCTGCCCCTCCGACCCGCTGACGTCGCGGGCGAGCAGCGACGCCGTGGCCACACCGATGGTGATGCCGATGGCGCCGATCGACTGGGCGACGACGAGGGTCACGACCGTCCGGCGGTGGACCCGGGCGGGGTCGATCGCCGCGAGGTCGCCGGTCATCGGGCCTGGGGCGGCAGGCCCAGCTGGTGGCAGACGGCGCGCCAGACCTCCTTGGGCGGGACGCCGGCGTCGAGCGCCTCCATCACGGTCCGACTGCCGAGCAGGCCGATGACCTGGTCCTTCGCCCACGTCTCGGCGTAGGCGACGCCGAGGACCTCGTCCATGCGCGTCCAGAACTCCGAGTACCTCACCCGCTCACCTCCCCCCTCGTCATCGGCGCAGCGCCGTCACGTCGAGCCAGACGTCGTCGCGCTGGCCGCCGTGACGCACGAGCGAGCGGACGTCCCACCCCGCCTCGTCGAGCACCGCGCGCAGCGCCGGCGCGCGCCAGAAGGTGAAGTGGCGCGGCCCGGCGACGTGGCCGTGGACCGAGAACCGGGCGCCGTCGCCCTCCTTGACAGCGAGGTGGAGGACGCCGCCGTCCCGCGTCGCCCCGGCCAGCCGTGCGAGCACGGTCGGGAGGTGCTCGCGGCGTACGTGCAGGAGGCTCGCGGAGGCCCACACGCCGTCGTAGGGAGCGTCGCGCTCGGGGTCGGCGAGGTCGTCGACGAGCGGGTCGACCACCCAGGCCTCGTGGCCGGCAGCGCGCAGCAGCCCGACGAAGCCGGGCGTGATGTCCGTGCGTCGCACCGACAGCCCGCGCTGCTCGAGCTGGTCGGCGTCGCGGCCGCCGCCGCTGCCGATCTCGAGCACCCGGGCGCCGTTCTCGAGCAGCCCCGCGAAGCCGTCGTAGGCCGCCTGCAGGTCGTCGGACGGCTCCAGCTGGCCGGTCGCGTAGGCCGCCGCGCTCGCGTCGTAGGACGCCACGGTGATCCCCCGGGTGACGTGGCTGACGTCGTGGGCGTGGTGGACGAGGTCGTGGAGGTGGTAGCGGCCGAGGCTGTCGACGGTGAAGACCGAGCCGTTGCTGCGTCGGCCCGGACGCTGCCACTGGTCGCCCGCCACGGCCTCGTAGGCGGCCGCGACCCGCTCGGCTGCGGCGACCACCTCGTCGGCGACCACGGCCGGGTCCTGGCTGCCGTAGTCGGAGTCGACGGCCGTCTCGTCCTGGTCCCAGTTGGCGAAGGTCGGGTCGTCCTCGGCCAGCATCGCGTCGACGCGGTCGGCGAAGAGCAGGTTGACGTCGCGGACGTGGCAGGCGTACTCGAGCGGCGACCAGACGTGGGCGTCGGGCCTCACGGCGGCATCGTCGGTGGCGAGCACGAACCGCCAGACCGTCGCGTTGTCACGGATCGCCTGGGGCAGCCGCGCCGGGTCGAGGCCGACCGCGTCGAAACCACAGTCGGCGCACGGCCGGTCGAGGACCCAGGTCCAGTCCTTGGTGTCGGGCTCGATGGTCACCGGGCCATCCTCGCAGCCGCGTCCGCCCGGGTCCCTCACGTGAGCAGCAGCTTGTCGAGCCGGCGTCGCACGAGCACGAGTCCGCCGACGCACATCAGCACGAGGTAGACCACCGAGACGGCACTGGCCCACGTGATGGAGCCCGTCGTGAGCTCACGACAGAGGACCACCCCGCGGTAGAGCGGGGTCGCCTCCACCACCCACTGCAGCCAGCCCGGGAAGACCGTGAGCGGGAAGAAGGTGGCCGAGAAGAGGAACATCGGCAGCTGGGCGAGGGTGATCTTGTCGAAGTCCTGCCAGCTCTTCATGTAGGTCGTCAGGCCCATGCAGACCGCGCTGAACGCGAAGCCGATCAGCAGCGCGGCCGGCAGCGCCAGCAGCGCCCACCACGAGCTGACCAGTCCCATCGCCGCCATCACGAGCAGGAAGCCGGCGGAGTAGGTGCCACCGCGCAGCTGGCCCCAGGTGATCTCGCCGCGGGCGATGTCGGCGGTCGTCAGCGGCGTGGCGAGCATCTGGTCGTAGAGCTTCTCGTACTTCAGCTTGAAGAAGACGTTGAAGGTCGAGTCCATGAGCGCACCGTTGAACGCGGAGACGGCGAGCATCCCGGGAGCGACGAAGGCGGCGTAGGCGATCGGCTCCCCGTTGAACTCGAACCCGTCGACCAGCGCCCCCACGCCGATGCCGATGGAGAAGAGGTAGAAGACGGGCTCGAGGAACCCGGTGAGGAAGAGCTTCCAGTGGTGGCGGTAGGTCGTGTAGTTGCGCAGCACCAGGACCTGGAGCGCCTCGGTGGCGCTCAGGGGCGTGACCGGCTTGAGGTCGGTCATCAGCTCACCAGCCGCTTCGTCAGGCCCGACACCGACCAGAACCAGCCGACGACGAGCAGGGCCACCAGCACCGCGACGTTGATCGCGGCGACCGGCCCGTCGACGACCCCGACCGAGAACATCCGCGAGAGGTTGACGCCGTGCCACAGCGGGGTGATCCGGGCGACCCACGCCCCGGCGTCGCCGAGGTTGGTCACCGGGAAGAACGCCCCGGAGAACAGGAAGAGCGGGAAGATGCCGAGCCGGAAGAGGACGCCGAACCCGGCCTCGTCCTTGAGCCGGGCGCTCCAGCCGTAGACCAGGCTCGCGAAGACCATGCCGACCAGCAGCTGGGCGCCGTAGGCCGCGAACGGGCCCCACCACGTCGCGAAGACGCCGAACGGGGCGAGCACGAGCATGAAGACACCGCACGTCGTGGCGAGCCGGAACAGCACGAACATCAGGTGGCCCGAGACCAGGTGGGCCGGCTCGAGCGGCGTCGCGAGCTGGGCGTAGTAGGTCTTGTGCCACTTGATCGCGCCCATGACGGGGTAGGTCACCTCGCCGACCGCGGTCTGCATCGCGTGGGCCGCGACCAGGCCCGGCACCACGAAGGCGAGATAGCTGGTCGCGCCCTCGAGCTGGTCGGGGTCGCCGGCGATGAAGCCGCCGAGCAGCACGCCCATCGCGAGGACGTACATGACCGGACTGAGGAAGCTGCTGACGACCGAGGCCTTCCAGGTCCGCTTGTAGACGGTCAGCCAGTAGTCGAGCTGGCGACCGAGTCCCTCGCGGATGGACAGGCCGGGCGCGGTGGAGACGGCGGCCATCAGTCGACCAGCGTCCGGCCGGTGAGGCGGAGGAAGACGTCCTCGAGCGTGGAGCGGCGCACGAGCACCGCGACCGGGGTCAGGCCGCGCTCGTGGGTCTTGGCGATGACCTCCTCGCCGTCGTGGCTGTAGACGAGCAGCCGGTCGGGCAGGACCTCGACCCGGTCACCGAGGTCGGCGAGCTTCTCGGCCAGCGCCTCGTGCTCGCCGATGCCGAAGCGGAGCTCGGCCACCTCGCGGGTGGAGTGGTGCTCGATCAGCTCGCGCGGGCTGCCCTCGGCCACGATGAGTCCCTTGTCCATGACCACGAGCCGGTCGCACAGCTGCTCCGCCTCGTCCATGTAGTGGGTCGTGATCACGAGGGTGACGCCGGCCTGCTTCAGCCGGAAGAGCTGGTCCCAGAGCACGTGGCGGGCCTGCGGGTCCAAACCCGTCGTCGGCTCGTCGAGGAGCAGCAGGTCGGGGCTGTTGACGAGGCTGCGCGCGATGGTCAGCCGGCGCTTCATGCCGCCGGAGAGGTCCTCGACGCGCGATCGGCGCTTGTCGGTGAGGTTGACGAACTCCAGCAGCTCCTCGCTGCGCTCGCGGACGGTCGCCTTGTCGATGCCGAAGTAGCGGCCGTAGATGTAGAGGTTGTCGAACACGTTGAGCTCGTTGTCGAGCGTGTCCTCCTGGGGGCAGACGCCCAGGCGGCCGCGGATCGAGGGACCGTCGGTCGCCGGGTCGAGACCGAGGATCCGCAGCTCGCCGCCGCTCACCGGCGAGACCGCCGCGATCATCCGCATCGTCGAGGACTTGCCGGCGCCGTTGGGGCCGAGGAAGCCGAAGGCCTCGCCCCGTCGTACGTCGACGTCGATGCCCTTGACGGCCTCGAAGTCGCCGAACGACTTGCGCAGGCCCCGGGCCGAGATCATCGCGTCAGTCACGATGGTCGATCCTAGGCAGTGCCACCGACAGACTCATCCGGATATCGGGGCGGGGGCGTCTCGGTCACGAGCCATACCGGTCGAACGGTGCCCGGCAGGTGCACGGTGGTGGGAAGGCGTCGTCGTCACTCGGGTCGCCGTCGGCGCATCCGCGACCGAGAGGAAGAGTGACATGATCGCGTTCTACCGCACGGGGGAGATCGCCAGCGGCCGGCTGACCGAGGCCGTGACCTTCGCCAAGGAGGTGGCCGGCTACGTCGAGCAGACCACCGGCGTCGCCGTCGGGGTGGCCCTGCCCGTCGGGGGCAACCCCAACCGGGTCGGCTGGTCGGCGACCTACGACGACCTCGCCGGGCTCGAGACGATGACGCAGAAGCTGATGGCCGACCCGAAGTACATGGAGCTGGTCACGAGCAACTCCGCCCACTTCATCGAGGGCTCGATCCGCGACGAGATCTGGAGCACCGTCTGAGCGGTTACCGGCGCGATCTCGCCGTCCGGCGGACGTAGCGGCGCGCAGCCCACGCGAGCAGCCTGCTGTCGCTCGTACGGCGCAGCGCGGCCTTCTGGAGCCCGAAACCGGCGGCCCGCACCGAGCTCCCGGCGACCTCGGCAGGCGTCGGAAGCCTCCCCTCGCGCTCCTCGAACGCGCGACGGTAGCGCCGGAAGAGGCCGCCGTGCGCCAGGGCGACGGCGGCCAGCACCGACTCCGCCGCCTCGAGGAGCTCGGCCTCGGTGACGACGTCGAAGGGCGGCGAGCCCGTCGTCGGTGCCAGCGGGACGAGGTCCCCGAGGTCGCCGACGACCCGCACACCGCGGGCCTCCAGGTCTGCCACCAGGCGGCCGGCCCGATCGCACGCCCAGGCCGAGTGCTCGGGCGGCAGTCGCAGCGGCCGCGACCCCGCGGACGCCGTGCGCGGGCGGATCGCGGCCTCGACGACGAAGCGGTACTGCTCGGTGTTGAGCGGACCGAGCACGCGAGGGTTGAGGCGCCGGATCACCTCCAGCTCCGCCGCCCCGAACGACACGTTCCGTCGCCGCGGCTCCTCGCGGTCCCACAACGGCACCGGCAGGTCGACGGCCTCGCCGAAGCGTTCGAGGAGGACCCGCCCGGGCGCCCCCGCAGGCGGCACCGTCACCAGGGTCACCCGGTCGACCGGGACCACGCTGGTCCAGGCGTCGAGGACCCGCAGCGGGTCGTGGCGCACCCAGAACGCCGTCGCGGACGGCACCTGCGACCGCTCGGGCTCACGGACGGCGGCGATGTAGTCGCGCCACGAGGTCGTGCCACCCGTCACCACGTCCTGCTGCCACGCGGACACCACCGTGCGACCGAGGTCGCGCAGCCCGACCACGACGTGCACCCGGTGTCCGGCCAGGCTGCGCACCACCCGGCGGACGTGCCGGGGCCGCGCCAGGCCGAGCTCCTCCTCCGAGACCACGACCGACCGCCCCTCGTAGGGCGCCACCTCCTCGACCAGCTGGTTGAAGGCGCCGGCGACCCGACCGGCGTCGTCGCCCTTCACCCGCTGGCCCAGCAGGTCGTACGCCGCCAGCCGGTGCGCCCGGTGGCGGCCGCCCGGGTAGAGCACGCCGGCGTCGGCGAGCGCGTCGGCGTGGGAGTCGAGGGCAGCCTGGATCGACGTCGTCCCGGTCTTGGGGAGACCCACGTGGAGGTGGACGTCGACCATGACCCGCAGCCTCGGCGAACCGGGGCGTCACGGCATGGGGCTGGAGTCCCGGACGGGCCGGGAAGGTCACGGGGGCCGGACGGGTCAGCCGGTGCGGCGCCGCGTGACCAACCACCAGAGGGTCAGCACGCCCGACATCGCCAACCCGGTCAGCATCAGCGCCGCGGCCAGTCCCCGGATGATCAGGAGGGCACGGACGTCCCCGCCGGACACGACCAGCAGGAGGTTCGTGGTGACCCCGATGGCCCAGAAGAGCGCGGTCAGGAGCCAGGCCCGTTTGACGATCAGTCCGGTCATGGCCCGAGGCTAGCGACCCGCGACGCTCAGACCTGCGATCGCAGGACGTCCACCTCGCAGCCCGGGGCGAAGGGGTCGAACCCGTGCTCCATCAACCAGCGGATCGCCGTCAGGCTGCGCAAGGACCACCAGCCCCGGACCGCGTCGAGGTCGACGTCGGCGCCGTAGCCGGCCAGGACGTCCTCGAGGTGCTCCCGGTGGCCCATCGTCAGCACCGCGAGGTCGTAGGCCGGGTCGCCCCGTCCCGCCTCGGACCAGTCGAGCACGCCCGTGACCTCGTCGTCCTCGACGACGAAGACGTGGGAGCACTGGAGGTCGCCGTGGGTGAAGGCGGGCTCGTGGGGACGCAACGCGCGCTCGGCGAGGCCACGGTTGTGGTCGACGAGGTCGGCGGGAAGCACCTCGTACGAGACGAGCCAGTCGCACTCGCCCGCCAGCGCCTCGCCCCGCGTCGAGCCCCGTCGCGACGGCCACGGCGGCAGCGGGGCGTCGTGCAGGGAGCGGACCGCCGCGCCGGCGGCCCGCCACGCTGCGGCCGACGCCGTCGAGGGCTCCCCCAGCCGTGCGATCGCGCGTCCGGGCAGTGCGGCGAGCGCCAGGACGGGCGGCGTGCGCCACAGCACCCGAACGGTCGGCACTGGGGCGAGCGCCATCGACTCGACCTCGCGGTCGGCCTGGTCCGCGTCGCCGTCGACCTTGAGGAAGACGTCACCGACCCGCAGCGTGGCGCGCTCCCGGTGGGCCACCACCACCTCGACGTCGTCGGCCACCACGTCACTCCACCAGGTGCCGGTGCTCGCGTGTCCAGGTCGCCCGCGCCCGGAGGTCCTCCAGCAGCCCCTGCCTCACCCACGACGCCCACGGCTCGATGCCCTGGTCCGCCAGCCACAGCACCCGCTCGACGGTCTTCTGCTGGCGCTCGACCACCCGGTCGACGAAGCCGACCCCACTCGCGCCGTACGCCGCCAGCAGCTCGCGCACGCGCGCGGCCCGGTCCGGCGGTGCCGGGAACCCGTGGTCGTCCGCCGCGACCTCGTCGGGCCGGAAGGGGGCAAAGGTGTCGGCGAGGTAGGCGACGTCGTCCATCGCGGGCCCGGGCGACGCGTGGTCCCAGTCGATCAGGCCGACCGCCTCGCCGTCGCGCCACACGAAGTTCCACGGTGCCGGGTCGCCGTGGCAGACCACGTCGGCGCCCGGGACCGGTGGGAACGCCCACTC
Source organism: Nocardioides aestuarii (assembly GCF_039527245.1). Classification (NCBI taxonomy): domain Bacteria; kingdom Bacillati; phylum Actinomycetota; class Actinomycetes; order Propionibacteriales; family Nocardioidaceae; genus Nocardioides; species Nocardioides aestuarii. The sequence continues at coordinate 205,861 of NZ_BAAAJT010000003.1, read as the reverse complement.
GACCCGGGCCGGCGGCTCGAAGGTGCGGGTCGCGTCGTGGACGCGCCGGAGCAACCGGGCCGCCGACTCCAGCCCCTCGGTGCTCCACTGGTGCGGCATCGCGTCGCCGCCGCAGTCGCCCTCGAGATAGGTGACCGCCTCGACGTCGTCACGCACGCCGACGGGCTCGGGCACGCACTCCAGTCCCTGCTCGCGCAGGTGGGTGAGCAGGGCGTGCACCGCCCCGGTCCACGGCCGGACAGGGCGCAGGACGAGGCCGTCGGTGACCGTCACCGCTCCCCCGACCAGCCGCCACCGCGTCCGCATGGGCGGAGCATGCCTCAGATCGGCGCTCATCGCAGCCGGTCGTAGAGGGCGCTGTCCGCCCAGCCCGCGCCGTCGTGCCCCGGACCCGAGAGCCGCTCGGTGCCGACGTGCTCGAATCCGGCGCTCTCGGCGAGGCGCCGCGACGCGGCGTTGCCGACCGAGGTCAGGAGATAGAGCCGGCGCGCGCCGAACCCGCCGTCGGCACGCGTCCGCAGCAGCCAGCCGCAGGCCAGGTCCAGCCCGGTCGCCATCGCCCCGGTCCCACGCCCCGCGGGCAGCGACCAGTAGCCGAGCTGGGCGGTCACGTCGTCCCCGCTGCCCTCGAAGTCGAAGACGCCGAGGCTGCCGAGCGGTCGGTCCGTGGCGGCGTCGGCCACGCACCAGCCGACCCGACGCCCCTCCGCGTGGGCGAGCCGGACGAGGAGCAGGTAGTCCGGGGCGTCCTCGAGGGTGCGCGGCAGCGGGGTCGCGGGGATCCAGGCCCGCACGAGCGGGTCGTTGCCGGCCTCGACCAGCGAGGGCAGGTCGTCGTCACGCCACGGCCGCAGCCGCACCCCGTCCTGCTCCAGCACGGGCGGCTCGTACCACGGCGTCGAGGGGGTCCGGTCGTCGCCGCGGACGAGCCAGCCGGTCCACGCGTCGCGCCGCTCGCCGCGCTGGGGCAGCAGCCGCGGCACGGTCGCACCGAAGGTGAAGCCGAGGTTCCAGACCGTGCGCCGCGACGCCCAGTTGCCGACGAAAGCCTTCCAGGTCACGACCTCCACGCCCTGGGTGTCGAAGCCCCAGTCGAGCAGCAGGTCGAGCGCCCGTCGCATCGCACCGGCGCCCCGGACGTCCGGGTGGAGCCCGAAGCCGAGCTCCCCCTCGCCGCCGCCCTTCATCCGGAGGTCGACGGTGCCGCCGAACCGGCCCCCGACCTCGATCGCGAAGGCGTAGGTCGTGTCGTCGGCCCACGCCGAGGGGATCGCCCGTGTCAGCCAGTCACGGCCGTCCGCCTCGTCGTACGGAGTGGGGACGGTCGTCCAGGCCAGCGACTCGTCGTCGCGGCACTGCTCGACCACGCGCGACAGGTCGTCGATCGTGTGGGCGCGCAGGGTGACCACGCCGTCGGTCAGCACGGGCACGTCGTCGGGGAAGCGCATGCCGCCATCCAATCCGAGCCGACCGGGAGGGCCAACCGACTTTCGGGCGAGCCGGGCTGTCGGTGGCGGCTGGCAGGATGACCGGGTGCCCGACAGAGCGGCGGCCCTCGACCGTTTCAGCGCGCCCACCCGCGAGTGGTTCAGCGCTGCCTTCGCCGAGCCGACGACCGCCCAGGCCGGCGCGTGGGAGGCGATCAGCCACGGGCGCCACGCCCTCGTCGTCGCCCCGACCGGGTCGGGCAAGACGCTCAGCGCCTTCCTCTGGAGCCTCGACCAGCTCGTCACCCGAGAGCAGCCGCCGAAGGCCGAGCGCTGCCGCGTCCTCTACGTCTCGCCGCTCAAGGCGCTCGCGGTCGACGTCGAGCGCAACCTGCGCGCACCCCTCGCCGGGATCCGCCACACGGCCGAGCGGCTCGGGGAGAAGCTCCCCGACGTGACCGTCGGACTCCGCTCCGGCGACACCTCGGCGGCTGACCGCCGCAAGCTGACGACCGCCCCGCCCGACGTCCTGATCACGACGCCCGAGTCGCTGTTCCTGATGCTGACCAGCCAGGCCCGCGAGACGCTGCGCAGCGTCGAGACGGTGATCGTCGACGAGGTCCACGCGGTCGCCGGCACCAAGCGCGGCGCCCACCTCGCGCTCAGCCTCGAGCGGCTCGACCACCTGCTCCCCCGGCCCGCCCAGCGGATCGGCCTCTCCGCGACCGTCCGCCCGACCGAGGAGGTCGCCCGGTTCCTGGGCGGCCAGGCGCCAGTCGAGATCGTCTCCCCGCCGAGCGAGAAGGCGTGGGACCTGAAGGTCGTCGTCCCGGTCGAGGACATGACGGCGCCGGAGGACTACGACGACAGCGCCGACGACGAGGGCCGGGACCCCGATCGGTCGCAGTCGATCTGGCCCCACGTCGAGGAGCAGGTCGCCGACCTCGTCGAGGCCCACCGCTCGACGATCGTCTTCGCCAACAGTCGCCGGCTCGCCGAGCGGCTGACCTCGCGGCTCAACGAGATCGCGGCCGACCGCGCCGGCGTCGAGCTCGACGGCGACGGCACGCCGCCCGCGGAGATCATGGCCCAGTCCGGGCGGTCGGGCGGCGCGGCTCCGGTGATGGCGAAGGCCCACCACGGCTCGGTGTCGAAGGAGCAGCGCGCCCTCATCGAGGACGACCTCAAGCGCGGCCGGCTCCCGGCGGTGGTCGCGACCAGCAGCCTCGAGCTCGGCATCGACATGGGCGCGGTCGACCTCGTCGTCCAGATCGAGTCGCCACCGAGCGTCGCCAGCGCCCTCCAGCGGGTCGGCCGGGCCGGCCACCAGGTCGGCGAGACCAGCCGCGGCGTCCTCTTCCCCAAGCACCGCGGCGACCTCGCCCAGACCGCCGTGGCGGTCCAGCGGATGCGTGACGGCGCGATCGAGTCGCTCCGCGTCCCGACCAACCCGCTCGACGTGCTCGCCCAGCAGGTCGTCGCGATGTGCGCGCTCGACGCCTGGGACGTCGACGAGCTGTTCGCGCTCGTACGCCGCAGCGCGGCCTTCACCACGCTCCCACGCAGCGCCTACGACGCGACCCTCGACCTGCTCGCGGGGCGCTACCCCTCCGACGAGTTCGCCGAGCTCCGGCCCCGGCTGGTCTGGGACCGGGTCAACGGCGAGCTCACCGGCCGTCCCGGTGCCCAGCGCCTGGCCGTGACCAGTGGCGGCACCATCCCCGACCGCGGCCTCTTCGGCGTCTTCCTCGTCGGCGAGGGCACCGGTCGCCGGGTGGGCGAGCTCGACGAGGAGATGGTCTACGAGTCCCGCGTCGGCGACGTCTTCACCCTCGGCACCACGAGCTGGCGGATCGAGGACATCACCCACGACCGGGTCCTGGTCTCCCCCGCCCCCGGCATTCCCGGGCGGCTCCCCTTCTGGAAGGGCGACTCGCTCGGGCGCCCGGCCGAGCTCGGGGAGGCGGTCGGTGCCTTCACCCGCGAGCTCGCCTCGATGACGGAGAAGAAGGCGGTCGCCGAGGCGCGCAGCCACGGGCTCGACGACTACGCCGCCACCAACCTGGTCCGCTACCTCTCCGAGCAGGTCGAGGCGACCCGGACGCTGCCGAGCGACGTCTCGGTGCTGGTCGAGCGGTTCCGCGACGAGCTCGGCGACTGGCGGCTGGTCGTCCACTCCCCCTACGGCACGCCTGTCCACGCCCCGTGGGCGTTGGCGATCAACGCCCGGCTGCGTGAGCGCTTCGGCATCGACGGCCAGGCGGTCGCGAGCGACGACGGCATCGTCGTGCGGGTGCCCGACACCGAGGCGGAGCCGCCGACGGGCGAAGTGGTCGCCTTCGACCCCGAGGAGATCGAGGAGATCGTCACCACCGAGGTCGGCGGGAGCGCGCTGTTCGCGAGCCGCTTCCGCGAGTGCGCTGCCCGGGCCCTGCTGCTGCCCCGGCGCGACCCCGGCCGCCGCAGCCCGCTGTGGCAGCAGCGGCAGCGCTCGGCCCAGCTGCTCGAGGTCGCCTCCAAGTACCCCTCGTTCCCGATCGTCCTCGAGGCGGTCCGCGAGTGCCTCCAGGACGTCTACGACCTGCCGGGCCTCGTCAGCCTGATGAAGCGGGTCGACACCCGTGAGGTGTCGATCGTCGACGTCGCCACGGCCCAGCCGTCGCCCTACGCGCGGACCTTGCTCTTCGGCTACGTCGCCCAGTTCGTCTACGAGGGCGACTCCCCGTTGGCGGAGCGTCGGGCCGCGGCCCTCAGCCTCGACCAGGGCCTGCTCGCCGAGCTGCTCGGCCGCGCCGAGCTCCGCGAGCTGCTCGACCCCGAGGTGCTCGCCGAGGTCGAGGCCGAGCTCCAGCGGCTCGCCCCCGACCGCAAGGTCCGCGATGCCGAGGGGGTCGCCGACCTGCTCCGGCTCCTCGGACCGCTGTCGACGGCCGAGGTGGCCGAGCGCAGCACGACCCCCGACGACGTCACGGGCTGGCTCGCCACGCTCACGGGGGCGCGGCGGGCGGTCGAGGTCCGGGTCGCCGGCGAGGAGCGGTGGGCGGTGGTCGAGGACGTCGGCCGGCTCCGCGACGGCCTCGGCGTGCCCGTCCCACCCGGCACCCCCGAGGTCTTCACCGAGGACATCGACGACCCGCTCGGCGACCTCATCGCCCGCCACGCCCGCACCCACGGCCCCTTCACGGCCGCGGAGGTCGCCACGCGCCTCGGGCTCGGCGAGGCCGTGGTCCGCCACACCCTCCAGCGGCTCGGTGCCCAGGGCCGCGTCCTCGACGGCGAGTTCCGTCCGTCGGGCGCCGGCACCGAGTGGTGCGACGCCGAGGTGCTCCGCCGGCTCCGTCGTCGGTCGCTCGCCCGCCTGCGCCAGGAGATCGAGCCGGTCGAGCAGTCCGCGCTCGCCCGCTTCCAGACGGCGTGGCAGCACATCACCGGCTCCGGCAAGGGCGGACGCCAGCGCGGCGTCGACGGCGTGCTCACGGCGATCGGCCAGCTCGCCGGCTGCCCCGTGCCGGCCAGTGCGCTGGAGAGCCTGGTGCTCCCCGCCCGTGTCCGCGACTACGAGCCGGCGATGCTCGACGAGCTGACCAGCGCCGGCGAGGTCGTGTGGTCGGGTCACGGCACGCTGCCGGGCTCCGATGGCTGGGTGAGCCTCCACCTCGCCGACCAGGCGCCGCTGACGCTCCCCGAACACGCGCCCTTCGACCACTCCGAGCTCCACCAGGCGGTGCTCGAGGCGCTCGAGCCCGGCGGAGCGTGGTTCTTCCGCCAGCTCCAGCGGGCCGTCGACGGGAGGGTCGACTCGATGCCGACCGACGACGCGCTCGCCGGCGTCCTGTGGGACCTCGTCTGGGCAGGCCGGATCGGCAACGACACGCTCGCCCCGCTCCGCGCCCTGGTCGGCAACCGCGGCAGTCACCGCCAGCGACGCCCCGGCCCCCGCGTCGTCCGTACGGGTCCACCGCACGTCGCGGGCCGGTGGGCGGTGCTCCCCGAGCCCGACACCGATCCGACGCGTCGCGCCCACGCGGCCGCCGAGCGGCTCCTCGACCGCCACGGCGTGGTGACCCGCGGCGCCGTCCAGAGCGAGCGCACCCCCGGCGGGTTCGCCGCGGTCTACAAGGTCCTCTCCCTCTTCGAGGAGTCCGGCCGCTGCCGGCGCGGCTACTTCGTCGACGGCCTCGGCGCCGCCCAGTTCGGCACCGCGGGTGCCGTCGACCGGCTCCGCACCTTCTCCGAGGTCGACCTCGACCAGCCGCGGGTCGCCGTCGCTCTCGCGGCCACTGACCCGGCGAACCCCTACGGCGCCGCGCTGGTCTGGCCGGAGACCACGTCCGAGGGCGGCCACCGGCCGGGCCGCAAGGCCGGCGCCCTGGTCGTGCTGGTCGACGGCCAGCTGGTCCTCTACGTCGAGCGCGGCGGCAAGACGTTGCTGACCTGGGCCGACGAGCCCGAGCTGCTGGCGCCCGCGGCCCAGGCGCTCGCCGACGCGGCCCGGCGTGGCCAGCTCGGCCGGCTCACGGTCGAGAAGGCCGACGGCGCGCAGGTCCTCGGCAGTGGTCCCACACCGCTGCGCGAGGCGCTCGCCGAGGCCGGCTTCGCCACCACGCCGCGGGGGCTCCGGCTCCGTGCCTGAGGGTGACGCCGTCGTCCGCACGGCCCGGCGGCTCGACCGCGTCCTGCAGGGCAGGACGCTGACGGCGACCGACTTCCGCGTGCCCCGGTTCGCCGTGGCCGACCTCTCCGGCGGCCTCGTCACCGGCACCCACACCCGCGGCAAGCACCTGCTGACCCGGATCGAACTCCCCGATCGGCAGTGGACGCTCCACACCCACCTCAAGATGGAGGGCAGCTGGCGCGACTTCGCCCCCGGCCAGCGCTGGAGCAAGCCGTGGCACACCGCCCGCGTCGTGCTCACCACCGCGGAACGGGTGGCGGTCGGCTTCTCCCTCGGCGTGGTCGAGCTGCTGCCCCGCGATCGCGAGGAGAGCGTGACCGACCATCTCGGCCCCGACGTCCTCGGCGACGACTGGGACGCCGCAGAGGCGGTGCGCCGCCTCTCCGACCTGCCTGCTGACCTAGACGTCCGCGACGCGCTCCTCGAGCAGCGCTGCCTCGCCGGGGTCGGCACGATGTGGGCCGCCGAGGCCCTGTTCGCCACCCGCGTCCATCCGCGCACCCCGGTCGGTGAGGTGGCCGATCTCGAGGCGGTCGTCACGAAGGCCCAGGAGCTGATGGCGAAGGCCGTCCGACGCCGCCCGACGACCACCTACGTCTACGGCCGTCGTGGCCAGCCCTGCCCCCGTTGTCGCACCCCGATCCGCACCGCGAAGACGGGTCCGCTCGGCAAGGAGCGGCCCGCCTACTGGTGCCCCGTGTGCCAGGCGGAGCCGCGCGACTCCTGAGCGCCCCCTTCGCGTGCCGATAGGCTCCGCTGGACTGCAGCGGGGTCAGGGGCGGGGTGGTGTTCGTCGTCTGCCGGCGGTGGCCGGGGTGACGTCCACGGTGCCGGTGTGGTCGCGGAGGAACTGGTAGCCGTGGGGTGATGTCCACAGGTAGGTGCCGGGTTCGATGGTGGTATAGCTCCACGCGGCGTGGGTCTTGAGCCGGTGATGGGATCGGCACAGGGGTGCGATCTCGCAGGTGCAGGTGGGGCCGCCGGTGCCGTCGGGTGTCCAGGACCGGACGTGGTCGCAGTCGCAGGACCGGGCGGGTCGGGTGCACCACGGGAACACGCAGTGCTGGTCACGCAGGGCGATGTGCTCGCGGATCCGGTCGGGGACCTCGTAGGCGTCGACGTGGACGTGGTCGGCAAGGTTGATCATCGGCTTCACCACGACCTGGGCGTCGGGGTTGCCGCACCACTCCCTGATCGTCTCGACCGTGACCGGGGTCCGGGTGGACTCGCACCGCCCCACGGTGTGGCCGGCCTCCCCGCGCAGCGCGGCGTCGGTCAGCGCGACCATCAGCACCATCTTCTGCTTCGGCTTCCGATTCCGGGTCGGAGGAGGGGCAGCACAGGCGTCACCGGTGGTCGAGCCTGTCGAGACCTCATCGCCGGTGGTCTCGGACTCGAAGTCGAGGGTGGGCTGGCGTCGCCCGAGACTCCCGGCGGCCATGGAGCGGCGCACGTCGAGTGATTCGGTGCAGCCGAGGTCGGCCAGTTCCTCGGCACCTTCACGGATGGCGTCCTCGAGGTCGAAGGCGTCGATCAGGTCGAGCTCGCCGGTGACCTGGGCGGTGCCGTTGAAGGATGGCTGGTCGGTGTGGATGTCGAAGCAGCGCCGGTCTTCGGCATCGCGCCGCTCCTGCTCTGCGGTCTCGGGCATGTGCCGGGCGACGGCCTCGTCCACGAGCCGGTCGAGCTGTGAGACCCGGATCCTCCCCGCCACCGCGGCGACATGGGCGTCGACGAAGGCCGCGGCTTGCATCGACAGCTGCCGGCCGATGGTGGCGTCCGCGACCCGGCGCGCCCGCCACGCCTGCACCGTCCCGGTCAGCACCTGCTCCCACAACCGCGGCAACCGGTAACGCAGCTCCAGGGCGTGCCCGAGGTAGTACTTCCCCGCCTCCGGTGTCATGCCGACCGCGGCACCGAACTCCGCCACACTGAACTCCGCCACCAGCGGCGCACCGGGTCCGGCGAGCCCGACCGGTGCCTCTCCGCCGCTGCGGAGGCGGTAGCGCTCGGAGTCCTCGGGCCACTCGGCGGGATGGATGACCGCCCACTGCACCGCCGCCTCCAGGAGCCGGACCTCGGCCTGGTCGGCCAACGCCCGCTGGCCCCGCACGAACGCCAGCACACCCCGAGCATCGTCAGGAACCTGACGGCTCCCGGACCAGGCTTCGGCGGTGGTGGACATGAGTCCATTCAAGCCGGACCCACTGACAAGTCCGGCCCGAAATCAAGCTCCCCGACCGGCCTGTGGAAAACCGCACTGTCATGCCGATGAGCGGTCATGCGAATGGCAAGCAAAGCCGTATCCCAGACCCCTAGTCTTCGCAAGCATGAGGGACTTCCGGAAGAAGTGGGCGCTCGCCCCGGCGTGGTTGCGGATCTGGTGCATCGTCGCCGTGCCCCTGGCGCCACTGGCTGTCGCTGCAACCTTCATTGCCAACTACAACGGATCCGTTCCCATCTGGGTCGGTCTGGGCAGCGCGGTGTTGTGCCTCACGCCGTGGGGAGTGTTGAGCCAAGCGCCTTGGGACGGCACGCAGAGTTGAGGTGCCGGGCGGACTGTTCGCTCATGCCGCTGTCAGTACGGCAGAACTTCGCTGGCTACAGCACCCGGACGTCAGTGAGGGCGACCTTCCCGGTTGAGCTCACCTCGAACTCGGCAGTGAGGTCACTGGGACTCTCCTCGGTGGTCCACAGCGGCACACACCCCCACGCGGAGCCGTTCGAGCCGTGCTGCAACTCGCTTGCGGGGTGCGACCAGATCTCCTCCGGCTGACGAATCAGCTCCGCGCCCCCGTGACCGTAGTTCTCCACCCAGGTCAGCAGTGCCGGCCGCTCCCCGCGAGCGAGCGCGTCTAGCTCATCGCGCAGTGCGGGACGGATCTCGTTCGGGATGGTCACGAGATGACGCTAGCCCGACGCGAGCCGTGACCGCTCATGCCGCTGAGCGGATGGCGGCACAGCGTTCGCTCATGCCGCTGAGCGGATGGCGGCACAGCGTTCGCTCATGCCGCTGTCAGTACGCCATAGCGCGACATCATCCGGCCGACTCCGTGCCCCTCGCCACGCGCACGTAGCAGGCAGCACTGGAACCGGCCATGGCTGCACCAAGCAAGCCGGCAATGAGCGCGAGCACGAGCACCTCCTCCGGCTCGAGTGCCGCGTACAGCACGAAGAAGAGGGCCACCATGAGGCCCACCTGCGTGGCCCGTGGAATACCCGTCGCGCTGCGCTTCCCACCGAGCTCGCGGGTGCCTGATCGAGACATTGCCCACCCGGCGGCAAGCGCGGCACCTATGCCAACCGCAGGGATGGCGCATCTCAAGGCGAAGCTCTGAACCGAGGCGTAGCCGAAGGCGACATACGCCGACGCGAGTGCAAGCGACCCGAGGATGAGGAACGCGAAGCGCCCCCGGATCTCATCGAGTTGCTGGGCGAGCGCGTACGGGTCGGACATGTCCCGATGTTGGCACATAGCGTGACCGCTCATGCCGCTGAGTGCGCGGTCGTGCCGATGAGCGGTTGGTCGCCGGCGTGGGAAGGTATCAACGTGGAGAACGTCGCGGTGAGAGCTGAGACCCAGGAGGGCGAGCATGAAGCCACCGTGGTGGTCACGCTGGAGGGGTCCTCTTGGCAGGTGAACATCCGGGCCGATCCCAGTGATTGGGAGCGTTTGACCTCCGTGTCGGACACGGACTGGAGTAGACGCCGCGCCGTGCGTCTCGGGTCGGTTGAAGGGTCCGCCGTGTGGTGGCACCTCTCCGACGATGTTCTCCACCTGAACGTCGGTGATGGTGGCCCAGAGGCGTCGGACCTGGCCTTCGTTGTTCCGCTATCGGCTCTCCGGGACGTGCGGGCCCTGGTCGCCGCCGTTGATGATGACTGGGGCTAGCGGGGCTCAGCGAGAAGTCCGCTCACGCCGGTGCTGTCAGTTCGGCATCGCGTGCTCGCTCACCCCCGCGATCCGCTAGCTCGCAGCATTGTGCGGGTAGTCACCACCCCATGTCCCGCGAGACCTCTTCACGTGCTGCGTCAATCTGTTCCTGCGTGACACCGGGGATGTCCGTCTCGTGTTCCAGCCGCGTGAGCAGGTCAACGAGGGCCTGCTTCTCTGCCGGATGCTGTGTCGGGACAGCATCCAGGTCGACCGTCATCAGCCAGTGGAGGAGGACGACGGCGTCTGACCGCCACAGCGAGATCGGCACGGTGGGCAACGACGGATCCATGCCGCGCATCATCCACCGAACGCGCTCCCGCCGATGAGCGGGCGTGCTGTCAGGATGGCCGGATGGACGTGCAGTGGCCCGCTGAGGATGAACTGGCTGAACGCCTGCAGGTCATTCGCCTTGCCGCCAAGCACCTCGTTGGCGTGAACGTCTACGAGCACGCTCTTGTGGATCTGCTGCAGCTTCTCCAGTCGGACCGGCTTCCCCACTCGACGGCAGTCGATGCCTTGCTGAAGCTGGTCAGGGACTGGGACTGGGGAGCGGTCGAATTGCTGGAGTTCTCGATGCGGTCGCTGCAGTGGCCTGAGGTCCGCGAGGCGCTTGCCGCCCACGCCGCCCACGGTGATGACCCCCGCACTCGCGACCTTGCGCAGCAAGTACTGCAGGTGTTCGAACCGGAGTGGCCCGACGGCGAGATTTACCGCACCTACCGGCCCCAGTCCTGACTGCAAGCTCATGCCACTACCTGAAGGCGAATCTGCTGACGGCAAGGGCGCTACTTTGCTGACTCCCACCAGTCGAAAATGCGGTCGATGAAGTTGGTGGTCACGAGCCACGGCTCCAAGCCAAAGTGGTCTGTAGCTCGTTTCGCAGGTACTCGGCGACCTCGTAGCGATTGTCTCCCCGGAGCAGGTGCGACATCAGCGGGTCGCGGATGCAGTCGTACTCGTCCACAGGACTTGGCCCATCGTGCCCGTCGTCCGGCTCGAACACCCCTAAGGGGTCCCACTCGTTCAACAGGGCGCGCAGTTCGAGTTGCGCCCGCCGCGCCCAGTCCGCGTCGTGATGCACCCGGCGAGGGTACAGAGGCCGTGACCGCTCATGCTGCTCACAGGTGCGCTTTTCGGAGGTCGCCGCCCGTGATGGGCGGCGCCTCCTGGGGCCTGGCCCGACTCGAACGGTGCCGTCATCCTTGGGTTCAGGGACGCCCAGTACCAGCGCCGGGCGTTGAGCAGGCTGACCTACAACGGTACGGGAGCAGAAGGGGCGACGTCTCCTACGCCGGATCATCTTCTCGGTCCGAGCACGTCAGTTGACTGCACGCTCATGCCGCTCTCACTGCGGCGGGGACTCAGGCCCCTGTCGGGCCGCCTTGCGTGATGCTGCACCCGCAAGAATCAGACCGCCCAGAGCGAGAACCAGTCCGATCGCCGTGAACACCCTCATGGTCCCGTCATCGGCAACGATGAAGATCACCACGAAAAAGACGGCAGCGAGCGCGCTGAAGAGGGCGACCTGCCTCGCTGCCTTCGAGGTGGATGACACTCGTTTCCCCTCTAATTCGGTTGGCACACGTGCCCAGGAGCATGTCACGCCGGATCTCGCGCGTGACCGCTCATGCCGCTGAGCGGATGGCGGCGTGCCTTGGACGGATGGGTCAGACGCCGAACTTGTGGTGGGCGTCGAGGTCGGTCAGTCGGTTCAACTGGGCAGCCACTCGGGACGCTCGGGACGGGTCAGAGAGTCGTCCCTCGAGGTTGCTCAGGACCCACGTGGCTTGCTCAGCGAGGGGCACCTCAACAGACAGAGGTGCGTGCTCGAACGCAGCGCGCACGAGAGCGGCGTCGTGCCAACCGCCGCCCCAAGCGCGGCACGAGAGGTCGATGAACCATGCACCGCCGGTCCTGGTGAGCCGCACGGACATGTCGCCGTTCACTAGTCGCAGGGCAGCGTCTTGAGTGGATGCCGGGGCTGGCGAGTCGGCGAAGGCGTAGTCACGGGTCGCGAGCTCGTGCGCCAGGATCTCAAGAGACTCCGGCAACTCGTGCATGGGTCTGACAGTGCCACAACTGCCCGGTGACGAGCCGCTCATGCCGCGTAGCGTGCGCGCGGCGTCGCTCGCTCATGCCGCGTAGCGGTCATGCCGATGAGCGGGTGCGTCGGGTCCCGGAGTCGAATCCCGCGCGGGACGTCACGAGCAGGACCATGCCCAAGCCGAGCCACTCCATCGCCGTTGGGGAGAGGGCCTGGGCGAGCAGGAGTGCTGCGCCAGTCGCTCCGATCGCCAGCGTCTGGGTAGCGATGATCCAACTACGGGACCGCGGCCCCTCCGTTCGTTGCTGCGTGAGTTGCCCGACACGCAGCCCGACAAACACCGCGATTGGCACAAGAGGGAGCAGCCAGACCGGGTTGGTGACAGGCGCGGGAAGGATCCACCAGTAGACGATGTACAGGCCAAGCGGAATCAGGGACAGCACGTACCAGGCGGCCGGTCCCGGCTCCTTCACGTCGGAATCGATCAACTCGGCTCCCCTCGTTGGACCGGCCAGAAGGCAGCGGCCCGCGTCAGGCTAGCCGAGTGCGCGCCCACCAGCGGGGAAACGACCGACCGCTCATGCCGCCGAGCGGATGGCGGCACAGCGTTCGCTCATGCCGCGTGGCGATCATGGCGATGAGCGACAAACGGGGTTGCTTGCGGTGGGGGTGGCCTTGAAACTCGGGTGATGCGACTCGCCCAGCCCTCTGCCGCGCAGCTGGCCTTCGCGGCGTCGCTGAGCGTCCCTGCCGAGACCGGTCTCTCGGCCGGCGAGGTAGTAGCGGAGATCGAGGCTGGCCGTATTCGGCCCGAGTGGTCCGTCCTGGCGATCGACGAGTCTGGCGCGGTCATCGGGCGAGCGATGTGGTGGGGCCGGGACACGGCCGTGCCGATCGCGCTGGACGTGTGGGACGTCGCTGCGCACGTGACCGACCGCGACAGCCTTGCCACAGCCCTTCTCCATGCGGGACACGAGGCCCTGTCCACGCGAGGGGTGGCCGCCCCGCTGCCACACACGATGCGACTGCCGAACGACTGGCGCGACCATGCGACCCTCGTCGCCGAGGTGGACCTGAAGAGTCGCGCCGCTGCTGCAGCGGGAATGACGCGGGTCAACGAGCGACTCCAGTTCCAGTGGGACGCGCATCGACCGTTGCCGCCCGAGCCCCGCTCGCTCGTGTTCGCACCAGCCGACGACGACACGTTCCTAAGACTGTTCGCCGCCGCTACGGAGGGCTCGCTGGACGTCATGACCCGCCGCGAGCTCGAGTCCAGCAGCCCCGACGACTTGGCCCGTGCCGAGATCGACTACTACCGAGCCTGCCCAGGGGAACGCTCCTGGTGGCACACGGCCGCCACGACCGACCGCACCGTCATCGGAGTCGCCATCCCGTCAGCGACCCCGACGAACCGCAACGTCGGATACCTCGCTGTGCTCCCGCAGCACCGAGGTCGGGGGTACGTCGACGAGATCCTCGCGTTCATCACCCGCTTCCACGCCGAGCAGGGCGCCCCTCGCATCACGGCGACCACGGACGCCGCCAACGCCCCCATGGCGGCGGCCTTCCGCCGCGCCGGCTTCCGCTGCACCGAGACGCGCATCGATCTCGAGGCCCCCTGAGGCCAGGATCACGCTCGCTCATGCCGCTGAGCGGATGGCGGCATAGCGTTTCGTCATTCCGCTGAGAGCACGGCCGTTGGTCCCCGAGGTGTTGCATCACGGTGGTTGTCAGCGATCTCGTGCACGGGCGATGGCTGATTGGATGACCTCGTGGTCCGCCCAGAACCGGTCTCCAGGGGTCGAGTCGGGCCAGGGCCAGTACACGACGACCTCGTTGAAGCCCGCCTGCTCGGCCCGTTCCAGGCACTCCAGGTAGGTCTGCTCGCTACCGAGCGGGTTCACGGGCCCATAGCCCACGAGCAGTGACCGCCGAAGCTCGTTGGGGTCGCGCGCGGCGCTCTCGCAGGCGCGGGTCACGGCTGCCGACTGGCGGGTCACCTCGTCCCAGAAGTCTTCGTCCGAGAGACTTGCGGCGCGGGCGCCGCCGTAGCTGCTCCATCCGTCGCCGCAACGTGCGACCAGGTCGTAGCCGCGCGGTCCGTGTGCGCTGATCATCAGGTGGGGTCGGGCTTGGCCCGGGACCAGAGGCAGGGGCGTCACCGCTCGGGTGCGCAGCGGGCGGCCCGACCACAACGACTCAAGTGATTCCACGGTCTCGACGAAGCGATCGAACCGCTCCTTGTTGGTGCGCGTCTCGCCCAGGAGCACCTCTTCGTCGCCCGGGACACCTGCGCCGACACCCAACACGAACCTTCCGCTGCTGAGGTCTTGGAGCGTGGCCGCCGTACGGGCCAGCGGCGCCGGGGCGCGAACTGCTGCGGAGGCGACAAGCGTGCCCAGCTCCAGCTCGGTGGTCACCTGCGCCGCCGCTGCGAGCATGGTGTAGGGGTCGCCAATCCACCGTCCTTGCAGCGACGGATGGGTGAGGTGATCCCCGAGGTAGGCGACATCGAAGCCCAACAGCTCGAGGCTCTGCCAGGTCGACCTGGCCGCGGCCCATGGCTCGAGCCAGGGGCCGAACACTCCCAGCCTCATGTCACTGGTCCAGCCGTCGCATGGCAGCCATTGTGGGGAATACCCGGACTCGAGAACAGCCCCATCCGGAGCCGGCCGTCGCCCGCACACGCGCGACCGCTCATGCCCCTGAGCGAATGGCGGCACAACGTTCGCTCAGCTCACTGCATTGTTCATGGGCGGGAGCGTGAGATGACCTCGTCGATGGAGGACTGAACGACTGCCGTCGGGATGTCGTGCGGAGCTTCGACCTGGCGGTAGCTGCCCTCGCCCCATCGCTGAGCGATGTCTTTCGAGATCTGCTCGTAGGCCGGGTAGGTGCGTCCGCAGATGTCCCGGGGGCTGTCGCACTGTGCGACGGTCGAGATGAGGAGTTCCAGTGGGACGTCGCGCGGCACCGGAGACTCGCCCACGAACTCACTCACGTCTCGGTAGTCCAGCGACTCCCCGTTGGCGCCCGCGTAGTAGTCGGTCTCACCCTGACGCTCTTGGGGCGTCATCGCCTTGAAACCCAGGGTCGACCACTGCTGCCAGGGAGGGACCGGGTTGATGGCGACGACGCCGGCAGTCTCTTCGGGGTAGGCGGCTGCGTATGCCTGGACCAAGAGGCCCCCGGCCGAGTCTCCTACGAGCAGGTAGGGGCCGGGCACGCCAGCGATCTCGAGCAGCCCGTGCAGGTCCGAGGCGAGGTCCCTGTCGGTGCTGACGCGCTGGTAGGAACACACCCTCATCTGAGATGCGTAGGTGTCTCCGATGCCGGAGAGCGCCTGGTAGGGAGCACCCTCGCCGACCTCCAGGACCATCGTGGTGTCGCCCTGACCCACACAGTCCAGCAGCATCTCGCGTCCGTCCACGGTGAAGGTGCCGCCCAAGGAATCGCCGCTCGCGGAGGTGTCTTGGGAGTCCGATGGGGCACCAGCGCTCGACGCGGTCCGTTCGCTCTCGGCAGCGGTGGGTGTCGCGGAGTCGTCGGCGCACGAGGCCAGAAGGAAAACCGCCAACAGCAACCACGCAGGAGCCGCTCGCCCGCTGACTCCATGCATGGTCATGTGACCACTAGACCCCGGGCGGAGGGCCACGGCAATGCATTTGTCCGACCATCCGCTGGCTGGACGAGGAGCGCCTCCAACGCCGTCCCGGATGCCGCTGTGCGGAGGGCGGCACAGTGGTCGCTCACTCCCGCCTGCGGAAAGTCAGCCTCGGTTGGGGTGACGGCACCCCGGGGTGCGGATGGTGTTCCGGAACGCCAGGTCCTCGCTCGCGTCGACCGTTCGGTGCACGGCCAGCGCCGACAGCTCGACTTGTGGGAACCCGAAGAGCGTCAGGGTCCCGCTGTCGTTGCATCCCTCGGGATGGAAGACCACCACGATGTCGAACGTCGTCGTCGAGTCGCCGGCCAGCTCACGGTCGAGCGCGTGGAGGGCGTCGACCGTCGCCAGCTCCCCGTGTGGCGCGGAGCCGTCGATGCTCTCCGCGAGCAGGACCGATCCGGTCTCCGGACCCATCGCAGCCGCTCGGACCTCACCGACATGAACCGGTCGGCCGCCGTGGTTGGCCACGGTGACGGTGAACGTGCACCGCATCTCCTCGGATGTCCGCACCAGCAGGCTTGTATCGGCACGTTCACGGACCTTCGCCGTGTCACGGCAGTCGTGGCCCGTCACGCCGACCACCACCTGGTCCAACGTGTGGCCCGCGAATCCCCGCCAGACGAGCGTGATGACGACTGCGGCCACGGCGACGCCGACCCACATCAGAGGCCGACGACGACGTCCATGCGTGGCCGGGGACCTGGTGGTCTCCATCGACTCACTGATGGTCGAGGTCGGTGACATGGTCGAACCGTAGGGCAGTGCTCCTCGTGTCGGGGCCGGATCGCACCAAGGTTCCTGGGGTCGTTCGCGCTCGAGACGTCCTAGATTCGACCCATGGACCTCGAGCTGCGGGAGATCACTCCCGACGTGCTGGCCGAGCTGCGCGCACACGTGGTGCTTCCGCCGCACCAGGCCGAGTGGGTCGGCGGGAGCGTCGACGACTCGCTCCAGGAGGCAGCGGAGCTGCCGGAGGGGAACCCGTGGCCGTGCGGCGTCTACCGCGACGGCGTCCCGGTCGGCTTCGTGATGCTGAGCTGGGACGTCGAGCCGCACCCACCCAGCCTCTACGGGCCGTGGTTCCTCTGGAAGCTGATGGTCGCGCCGGCTGCCCAGGGAACGGGGGTCGGCACGGCCGTGGTGCGACACCTCGCCGCCCTGGTCAAGGAACGTGGCGCGACCGAGCTGCTGACCAGCTGCCACCCGGAGGGCGAGCACTCGCCCTACCAGTTCTACGTCGGGCTCGGGTTCGTGCCGACGGGCGAGTACGCCGAGTGGGACGAGGAGATCCTCGTGCTCAGGCTGTGACCGCGCCAGGATCGAGACGCGCGGTGGTGAGCCAGCCGTTGATGCGTTCCGCAGGTGGTCCTCCCGGTGCACACTGAGGCATGACGTATCGACGTCGCCTCGCATGGGCCAGCTACCTCGCCGTCTCCGCCGCTGCCCTGGGCACCTGCGTGTTCCTCGTCCTCGAGGCCCGCGGTCCGGCCAGCGCCGGCCTGATCCTGCTGGGCGGCCTGATCGTGGTCGGCATGGGAGCGGCGATGACGCACACCCTCATGTCCCCGGCCCCGGAGCTGGAGGACGCCGGCCACGCGAGGGGCGGCTGGGAGGGCGCGAGCCTCGACGGCGGTGGCCACGGGGGTGGCGACGCCGGGTTCTGACGGTCTCAGGCGGCAGCGACGATGTCGGGCACGCCGGGAGTGGCAGGACCGACGTCGGTGGTGGCGGCCTCCTCGACCGCGACCAGCGAGGAGACGTCGGAGAGGACCTCCGACAGCGGGACGTCCAGAGCAGCGCACAGCGAGGCGAGCAGCTCGGAGGACGCTTCCTTCTGACCGCGCTCGATCTCGGAGATGTAGCCCAGCGAGACCAGGGCCTCGGCGGAGAGCTGGCGCAGGGTGAGACCGCGCTGCAGCCGCTTCTCGCGGAGGACGTCACCGAGCAGTCGCCGGAACATCACCATGCGGGTCACCTCCCTCACCAGGTCGTGGGGCCCAACGCTACCGGAGCCCTGGTTCTTCCCTGCGTAGTTTCCACACGAGCGTCGCGATCGCCTCGCCGACGGTCTGGTCCTGCACGTCCGCCCGGTCCCCGGCCAGCGACAGCTCCACCGCCTCCGACCCCGCGGGACCGGCCAGCCCGACGAACACCGTGCCGACCGGCTTCCCCTCCTGCCGATCGGGCCCGGCCACGCCCGTCGTGCTGATGCCCCACGTCGCGTCGAGCGCGGTCCGCACCCCCGACGCCATCGCTCGTGCGCACTCCGCCGAGACCACGCCGTGGGTGGCGACCAGCGCGTCGGGCACCCCGAGCAGCTCCTGCTTGACCCGCGTCGCGTAGGCGACGATCCCGCCGACATAGGCCGCCGACGCGCCCGGCACCCCGGTGACCGCCGCGGCGAGCCGGCCGCCGGTCAGCGACTCCGCCGTCGCGAGCGTCGCGCCCCGGTCGACCAACAGGGCCACCAGCCCGCGAGCGTCCGGAAGTGCGGTCACGTACCCGACCGTAGGACATGATGGGCGGCATGGCGCTGCCGATCGAGGACTACGCCCTCATCGGGGACCGGCACACCGCTGCGCTCGTCGGCCGCAACGGGTCGATCGACTGGCTGTGCCTCCCCCGCTTCGACTCGCCCGCGTGCTTCGCCGGTCTGCTCGGCGACGACGACCACGGCCACTGGCAGCTGGTCCCGGTCGGCGAGTGGACCTCGACCCGGCGCTACGTCGACGACTCGACGAGCCTGGAGACCACCTTCACCACCGCGGACGGTGTCGTCACGCTGCTCGACCTGATGCCGACGGGCGACGACCGCGCCGACGTCGTACGCCGCCTCACCGGGGTCGAGGGGACCGTGAGGTTCCGCCACGAGTGGGTCGTGCGCATGGACTACGGCCACATCAAGCCGTGGGTGACCCGCCACCACCCCGGAAAGGGCGACCACGCCATCACCGCCGTCGCCGGTCCCGACATGCTCGTGCTGCGCGGCCCGCGGCTGCCCACGCCGACCGACCACAAGCACGCCGACGAGTTCGACGTCGCGGCCGGTGACACGCTCACCTTCTCGACCACGTGGGTCCGCTCCTCCGACCCGATCCCGGACAAGGAGAAGATGAAGAAGCGGATCAAGGCCACGATCCGCGACGAGCGCGGCTGGCTCGACCAGTGCAAGCTCGAGGGCCTCCCCCACCGCGACGCGGTCGTCCGGTCGCTGCTGACGCTGCGGCTCCTCACCCACGAGAAGACCGGCGGGATCGTGGCGGCGCCGACCACGTCGCTGCCCGAGGCCTTCGGCGGCTCGCGCAACTGGGACTACCGCTACTGCTGGCTGCGCGACGCCGCGCTCACCCTGGAGGCCCTGATCTCCGCCGGCGCGACCGAGGAGGCCGAGAAGTGGCGGACCTGGCTGCTCCGCGCCGCCGCCGGCGACCCCGCCGACCTCCAGATCATGTATGCCGTCGACGGCGCCCGTCGGCTGCCGGAGATCGAGCTCGACCACCTGCCGGGCTACGCCGACTCGCGTCCCGTCCGGATCGGCAACGGGGCCGTCACGCAGCGCCAGACCGACGTCCTGGGCGAGGTCATGATCGCCCTGTCGGAGAGTCGCGACGCCGGTGTCCCGAGCGACGCGAACGCCTGGTCGCTGCAGCGCCAGCTCGTCGACGCGCTCGCGGACTCGTGGCAGGAGCCCGACCACGGGATCTGGGAGATCCGGGGCCCGGTCCAGCACTTCACCCACTCACGGGCGATGGTGTGGGCCGCCTTCGACCGCGCCGTCCGCGCCGTCGAGGACCACGGCCTCGAGGGACCCGTCGACCGCTGGCGCGAGCTGCGCGACGCGGTCCACGCCGAGGTGTGCGAGCGCGGGTTCGACACGGAGCGCAACACCTTCACCCAGCACTACGACACCCGCGAGGTCGACGCGTCGCTGCTGGTGCTGCCGCTGATCGGCTTCCTGCCCGGCGACGACCCGCGCGTGCTCGGCACCATCGCCGCGGTCGAGGCCGACCTGATGTGCGACGGGCTGGTGCTGCGCTATCGCACCGAGTCGGGTGTCGACGGCCTCGAGGGCGACGAGCACCCGTTCCTCGCCTGCTCGTTCTGGCTGGTGTCGGCCTACGCCGAAGCGGGACGCCCCGACGACGCACGGGCGCTCCTGGACCGACTCGTCGGGTTGTGCAACGACGTCGGACTCCTCGCCGAGGAGTACGACGTCGACGGTGACCGGATGGCCGGGAACTTTCCCCAGGCCTTCAGTCACCTGGCGCTGGTGCAGGCGGCCTTCCGCCTGCACCAGCACCAGCAGTGACGATCGGGTCGGACTAGCGCCGCACCACCCGGATCTGGCTGACGTCCTTCGCACGCGCCACGGTCTCGCTGCCCCGGTAGACCACGGTCAGCCGATAGCGCCCGGGCTTCTGGAAGCGGGCGAGCCGGACGTGGGCCCGGCCGTCGTCGAGCCTCTTCACCGCGACCAGGCCGCGGCCCTGCACCCGGAAGGCCACCTGGCCGGTCGCGGGCGCGCCCTCGGCCCGTACCCGCACCCAGACCCGCGGGCGGGTCTTCTTGGCCTTGACCCGGTCGGGTCGCACGTCGACCTTGACGTGGGCCGTCGCCGGCTGGGCCGTCTCCGTGACGTCGATGCCCACGATCTCCGGGTTGTGGTCGGAGGCGCGGTAGACGTCGGGGGCGTAGAAGTCCGTCACGTTGTAGTTGTGGCGGCTGTACTCGTAGGCGATCGCCTCGTTGGCGTTGATCTCCCAGATGTCCACGCCGGTCACGGCAGCCAGGGCCGCGTCGTTGGCGAGCACGTGGTCGAGCGAGCCGGACTGCCCGTCGAAGGAGTAGCTCCACTCGTCGGCCGTGTCGGAGGTCAGCTGGGTCCAGCCGGCGTCCTCGAGCGCGAGCATCGGGTCCTCGCGGGTGTAGGAGTTGAAGTCACCGGTGAGGAACTCCTTCTCCAGGCCCCGCTCGGTCGCGAAGTCGTCGGCGAACTGCGCGAGCGCCTCGGCCTGCGCGACCCTGCTCTCGTTGCAGTTGCCCTGCGGACCCTCCGGCTCCCCGTCGCACGCCGAGCCCTTGGACTTGAAGTGGTTGACGATCACCGCGAAGGCGTCGGACTCCGCGCCGGCGACCGGCACGAAGGCCTGGGCGAGCGGCTGGCGGGCGTTGGCGAACGCCGGGTCGTCGAAGATCACCGAGTCGCCGTCGAGCGAGACGGCCGACGGGTCGTAGATGAACGCCGTGCGGATGACGTCCTCGCTGGCCGGCAGGTCGGCCGGATCGGGCGACGGCACGAAGGCCCAGCGCTCCTCGCCGGCCGCGTCGTTCAGCGCCGTGGTCAGCTCGGCCAGGGCGTCGTCCCGGTCGGCCTCGCCGAGCGCCAGCGAGTTCTCGATCTCCTCCAGGGAGACCACCGAGGCGTCCAGCGCGTTGATGGCCGCGACGATCTTGTCCTGCTGACGGGTGAGGTCCTCGTCCTCCGCCGCACCACGCGGGCCGTCGGGCTCACAGCGGTTGTCGGTGACCTCGTCACCGGCGCGGTCGGTGTAGTAGGTGCAGGTGCCGCGACCGCTCTCCACCCAGTCCATGCCGGTCGTGTTGAAGTAGTTGAGCACGTTGAACGTGGCGACGGTGATGTCACCGCCCACGTCCTGGGGCGTGGCGTTGTCGGGTCGCGTGTCCTCGAAGGTCACCAGGTCGGGCTGCACGCCGGTCACGGCGCCGGTGGGCTGCACCCGCCACGCGTCGAAGCCGTAGTCGACGACGACAGGGGCGTCCAGGGTGGCGTCGGCGCCGACCCGGGCGGTGATGTCCTGGTCGATCCACGGCAGCGGCTGGTCCTTCGCCGCGGCATTGGTCTGGTAGTCCGTGCTCGCACCGTCGTCGAGGATGACGCCCCGCGCGGCGTTGTCGGCGACCACGGCGTCGTAGGCCTCGGTCTCGCTCGGGTTGGCCACCTCCGTCGGCGTGATGAGGGGCGTGTCACCGGTGGCCAGCCCGACCTCGCCGTAGCGGTTGGTCGAGTAGTTGTTGCTGACCGTGAACTGCTGCCCGGAGAGGTCGACGAGCATGCTCTCGAGCGACTCGCGAGCGGCCTCGGTCGCGGGCCACGAGACGGCGGCCGGCGTGATGGTGCCGGTCCCGGTCTTCACGATGTCCCCGTCGCTGCCGGCGGTGAGCTCGGTCAGGCCGTTGTACTCGCTGACCTCACCGGTGACCTCGACCGCGTCGCCGAGGTCGACCAGGCCGGCGCGGGTGCCGTTGTAGGTGTAGACGAACAGGCCGTGGGAGGCCGTCCCGGGCTCCGCGCCTGCGGTCTGGATGACGAAACCGTTCTTGCCGCCGGTGTCGTAGACGGCGGTGACGACGCCCTCGGTGGTCACCGTCTGGCCGGCCAGCGGCGAGGTGTCACCGGTGCCCTGGATGTCGGCGATGGCGGTGGGCTCGACGGGCTCGCTGACGGTGAGGGCGAACTGGACCTCGTCCGTGGCCGCGGGCTCGGCGGAGTCGGTGACCGTCGCGGTGATCGTGAACTCACCGGTCTCGGTCGGGGTGCCGCCGATGGTCCCGTCGCTCGTCTCGCCCAGGCCGGCCGGCAGACCGCTGAATTCCCAGCTGTAGGGCGCGGTGCCGCCACGGGCCTCGAGCGTGATCGGGGTGATCGGCTCGTCGACGGTGACCTCGACATCGCCGGGGTCGGTCGCCGTGAGGTCGTTGCTCGGGGTCCCGAACGTCTGTCCCGTGTTGGCAGCGGCCGGTGACTGGGCCGTGGGACCGGTCCAGGTGAAGTCGCCGTACGTGGTCCCGGTGCCGGTCAGCTGCAGCGACTGACCGACGGCCTCGGTGCCGGCCTCGGCGACGCCGATGTCGGTGCTGGTCTGGCCGTCAGCGGCGCCGCCGACGCCGGCGAACGTGCCCTCGTAGCTGAGGAACTGCACCAGCGTGCTGCTGTTCACCAGGGCGACCGCGTCGGGCGCGCCGTTCTGGATTCCGGCGGCGTCCACGCTGACCGTGCCGTAGCCGCCGGCCTGGGACGGGATGGAGCCCGAGAGCGCCGTCGTCGCATAGGGAGCACCGCCGTTGCCGTTGTAGAGCACGATGCTCCACCCGGTCAGGTCGGTGCCGGCAGGACCGGCGACCTCCACGAACTCGCCCACGTCGGTGCTGGCGTTGTCGTAGTGGATCTCGTTGATGAACACGGTCGAGTCCGGGCCCGGGACCGCCGAGGCGGGTGCCACGGCCAGGGCCGAGAGGCCGCCGGCGAGCAGGGAGACGACCACCGAGGCGCCAGCGGCGCGACGGAGTGCAGGCATGAAGAAACCTTCCGCGAGAGGAGACAGGGTCCGCCCGGGGTGGTGTCCCCACGGACCTCGGTCACCCTAACCCGGTGCCTCGGCGCGACTTCGCCACCAGTTGATGAAGATTCGGTGACGAAAGTGTCGTCAGTTGCCGGAGCGCGACCGGAGGTTCTCCCGCTGCCGCCAGACGTCGCGGAAGAACTCGTAGCCCGACCACAGGGTCATCCAGACCGCCCCGGCCAGCGCGACCTGCCCGGCGTAGAACACCAGCTCGCCCGCCAGGCCGAACCGGTCGAAGGCACCGCCGTGGGCACCGTCGCCGTGGGGCAGCGGCAAGGTGAGCACGCTCAGCGCCAGCGCCTGCAGCGTCGTCTTGATCTTGCCGCTCGACGCGGCGGCGATGACGACGTGCTTGAGGATCGAGAGCCGCAGCAGGGTCACGCTCCACTCACGCAGCAGGACGACGATCGTCACCCACCACCAGATGTCGCCGACGACCGAGAGCGCGATGAAGGCCATGCCCGTGATCGCCTTGTCGGCGATCGGGTCGGCGATCTTGCCGAAGTTGGTCACGATGTCGTGCTTGCGCGCCAGGTCGCCGTCGATCTTGTCGGTGATCATCGCGCCCGCGAACAACGCGAAGGCCACCAGCCGCCAGGTGATCGACTCGCCGCCGTCGGCGAGCAGGGCCCAGCCGAAGAACGGCACCATCACGATCCGGAGGGTCGTGAGCGCGTTGGGCACGTTGAGGTTGCTGGTGCCGGGACGGGTCTCGGTCACGGGAGCTCCTTGGCGTGGAGGTCGGCGCCCTCGCTGGCGACGACCTCGGCGGTCACGAGGTCACCGAGGGACGCGGTGCAGCCGATCAGGTAGGTGTCGCCGTCGACCTCGGGGCCCTGGTGGGCGGCGCGACCGCGGACCTCGATCCCGTCCTCGCCGTCCTCGACGGACTCCACCAGGACGGAGACGGTCTCGCCGATGCGCTCCTCGGCGCGCTGGCTGACCAGCTCCTCGACCAGGGCGGTGACGTGCTCGGTCCGGGCCCGCACCTCGTCGTCGTCGAGCTTCCCGTCGTAGGACGCCGCCTCGGTGCCGTCCTCGTCGGAGTAGCCGAACACCCCGGTGACGTCGAGGCGGGCCTCGACGAGGAAGTCGCAGAGCGTCTGGAGGTCGTCCTCGGTCTCCCCGGGGAAGCCGACGATGACGTTCGAGCGCACGCCGGCGGTCGGGTCGAGCTCCCGGATGCGCGCGAGCAGCGCGAGGAAGGACTCGGGATCGCCGAAGCGGCGCATCCGTCGCAGCACGGTGGCGCTGGCGTGCTGGAAGGAGAGGTCGAAGTAGGGCGCCACGCCGGGCGTCGTCGCGATGGCCTCGACGAGGCCGGGGCGGGTCTCGGCCGGCTGGAGGTAGGAGACCCGCACGCGCTCGAGGCCGTCGACAGCAGCGAGCTCGGGCAGCAGCGTCTCGAGCAGCCGGAGGTCGCCGAGGTCCTTGCCGTAGGAGGTCGAGTTCTCACTGACGAGGAACACCTCCTTGACGCCCTGGCCGGCCAGCCAGACCGCCTCGCCGAGCACGTCGCTCGGGCGGCGGCTGACGAACGAGCCGCGGAAGGCCGGGATCGCGCAGAACGAGCAGCGCCGGTCGCAGCCGCTGGCGAGCTTGAGCGGCGCCATCGGGCCCCCGTCGAGCCGCCGGCGCACGGCGCGGGGACCACTGGCAGGCGTGTGGCCCGGGACACTCAGGAAGTCGTCGTCGATCGACGTCGCCCGGTCCACCGGGGTGATCGGCAGCAGCCGGCGCCGGTCCTGCGGCGTGTGGGGGTGGTGGGCCTCGCCCGCGACGATCGAGCGCAGCCGCGCGGCGATGTCGGGGTAGTCGTCGAAGCCGAGCACGGCGTCCGCCTCGGGCAGGGACGCTGCGAGGTCCTTGCCGTAACGCTCGGCAAGGCAGCCGACCGCCACGACCGCCTGGGTCCTGCCGGTCTCCTTGAGGTCGGCGGCCTCGAGCAGCGTGTCGACGCTGTCCTTCTTGGCCGCCTCGACGAAGCCGCAGGTGTTGACCACCACGGTGTCGGCGTCCTCGGCGTCGTCGACGAGCCGGAAACCACCGGCCTCGAGCCGACCGGCCAGCTCCTCGGAGTCGACCTCGTTGCGGGCACAGCCCAAGGTCACGAGCGCGACCGAGAGCAGGCTCTCGGTCGCCGCGGGGGCGGTGGGGGTCTCGGCAGTCATGTCCGCACGAGTATGCCGCCTCGCGGCCCGGCGACCCGATTCGCCGGGCCGTGGCCGCGCCCGTGGGGAGGGTCTCAGTCGGTGGCGACGAACAGGTCGGAGGCGCGCTGGCCGGTGGCGCCGAGCGGGCCGTTGTCCTGACCGTCGACCGTCGTGGTCAGCGATCCGTCGCTGGACTCCACGCGCACCGGCGGCGAGACCTCGAGCGACTTGGTCTCGCCGAACGCGATGCCGCCCTGGAAGACGACCGAGCCGCGTCCGTCACGCACCGTCACGCGGGCGCCGCCGCCCGCCGCCGTCAGCTCGACCGGCACGGCGGGAGCGGCCTTGGTGCCGCCGCTGGTCAGACCGGCGCTGCCGTTGAGCACGGTCCGGGTCTCCGGGACGTCGCTCGGGCCGTCCATCGCCAGCCGGGCCACCGACCAGGCGAGGACCACGGCCATGACGGCGGCCACCAGCACCGACCAGTTCGGACCGCCGCGGGTGCCGCGGATCGAGCCGTGGGCGCCGGTCGCGAGCTCGGCCTCGAAGACGCGGCGCGGGCTGATCGGGGCGTCGGCGTAACGGTCGTCGTAGGCCGTCAGCAGCGGCGCGACGTCGACCCCGAGGACGCGCGCGAGGGTGCGCAGGTGGCCACGGGCGTAGAAGTCGCCGCCGCACGGGGTGAAGTCGTCGACCTCGATCGACTCGATCACGTGGGGACGGATCCGGGTGCGCTCCGCGAGCTGGTCGACGGTCAGCGCGAGCCGGGTGCGGGCGGCGGCCAGCTCCGGGCCGACCACCGGGTCGACTGCCGGCCGCACCGCGTGGTCGTCGATGAGCAACGGCTCGACGGCGTGGCCCTCACGGGCGATCGGCGCGACGCGGTCGCCCCAGACCTGGGTCTCCTCGACCAGGCTCACGCTCCCGGGTCGGCGCAGCTCGCGGCCGGCCGCCTCGTCGTCCGCCGCGTCCGCGCCGGTCTCGACCCGCAGCTCCGCACGGGCAGCTGCGGTCGGCAGCCGGAGCGGGCTCGGCGTCGCGCTGGCGACGAGGGGCTCCGTGTCCTCGGTGGCGACCTCCTCGACGAGGACGTCGATGTCGGCCTCCTCGTCGTGCTCGCGCTGGCACAGGCCGGAGAGGCGGAACAGCGCGTGGGCGAGGCGCGGACGCGGGTCGGGCAGGTGCCGCTCCTCGTCGGTCGCGACCTCGACCTCCACACCGTCGGTCTCGGCCTCGTCGACCTCCTCGACCTCGATCTCGCGGGTGCCGACCTCGACCACGCGGCTGGTGCCGGCCGCCAGGGCCGTCAGCGCAGCGGTCAGGTCGTCACCCTGGCCGGAGACGCGGGTCGACAGGCCGAGCGGCAGCGCGAACGGGGCGCCGTAGAGGCGCTGGCACAGCCGGGACTGGCGCCGGGCTCCGCGGTCGAGCTCCTCGAGCAGCCGCGCCGGGTTGTGGACGACCATGACCAGCCGGCCGTCGCGCAGCAGGCCACGGCGCGGCGTGTGCTCGACGCGGGCGAGCGCGCCCCACGGCAGCCCGCCCCAGGTGCGGCCCAGCCGCATCCGGACGCCCTGGGCGTCGGCGACCAGGAGCGGCGTCCGGGCGTCGAGCAGCGCGGCGAGGTGGCCGATGCCGAGTGCTCCGAGCACGACCGCGAGGGTCCAGTCGACGACGGCACCGCTCTGGGCGGCACGGGCCGCCCAGGCGATCGCGACCGCCGACGCGAGGCCACCGACCAGCGCGGCCAGGCCGGCGTTGCGGCGTACGACGACCGCCTCGGGAGCGAGCGCCAGCGACGTGGGGGTCTCCCCCGTCGCCGACTCCTCGTCGTGGTGGCCGAAGACCGGTGCCTCACTCATGACGCCTCCCCCTGGATCACTGCGATCACGGACTCGATCTCGTCGGGCTTGACCAGCACGTCCCGGGCCTTGGAACCCTCGCTCGGGCCGACGACGCCCCGGCTCTCGAGGATGTCCATCAGCCGGCCCGCCTTCGCGAAGCCGACGCGCAGCTTGCGCTGCAGCATCGACGTCGAGCCGAACTGGGTCGAGACGACCAGCTCGATGGCCTGCACGACCAGCTCGAGGTCGTCGCCGATGTCGTCGTCGAGGTCCTTCTTCGCCTGCTGCGGCGCCGTCACGTCCTCGACGTAGGTCGGCTCCAGCTGCTTCTTGCAGTGGGAGACCACCGTGGCGATCTCGGCCTCGGTGACCCACGAACCCTGGATACGGGCGGGCTTCGACGCGCCCATCGGCAGGAAGAGCCCGTCGCCCTGGCCCACCAGCTTCTCCGCGCCCGGCTGGTCGAGGATGACCCGGCTGTCGGCCAGCGAGGACGTCGCGAAGGCCAACCTGGACGGCACGTTCGCCTTGATCAGGCCGGTCACGACGTCGACGCTCGGACGCTGGGTGGCCAGCACGAGGTGGATGCCCGCGGCGCGCGCCAGCTGGGTGATGCGGACGACGGCGTCCTCGACGTCGCGCGGGGCGACCATCATCAGGTCGGCGAGCTCGTCGACGATCACCAGCAGGTAGGGGTAGGGAGCCAGCTCGCGCTCGCTGCCCGCCGGCAGCTCGACCTTGCCGGCCCGCACCGCCTTGTTGAAGTCGTCGATGTGCCGGAACCCGAAGTTGGCCAGGTCGTCGTAGCGCATGTCCATCTCGCGCACGACCCACGCGAGGGCCTCGGCCGCCTTCTTGGGGTTGGTGATGATCGGGGTGATCAGGTGGGGCACGCCCTCGTAGGCGTTGAGCTCGACCCGCTTGGGGTCGACCATGATCATCCGCACCTCGTCGGGCGTCGCCCGCATCAGCACCGAGGTGATCATCGAGTTGATGAACGACGACTTGCCCGAGCCGGTGGCGCCGGCCACCAGCAGGTGGGGCATCTTGGCCAGGTTGGCGACCACGAAGCCGCCCTCGACGTCCTTGCCGAGCCCGGCGACCATCGGGTGGTGGTCGGAGCGGGCGGTGTTCGACCGCAGCACGTCGCCGAGGGAGACGATCTCCTTGTCGGTGTTGGGGATCTCGATGCCGATCGCGGACTTGCCGGGGATCGGGCTGAGGATGCGCACGTCGGCCGAGGCGACCGCGTAGGCGATGTTCTTCGACAGCGCCGTGACCTTCTCCACCTTCACGGCAGGACCGAGCTCGACCTCGTAGCGGGTGACGGTCGGGCCGCGCGTGTAGCCGGTGACCTGCGCGTCGATGCCGAACTCCTCCAGCACCTGGGTCAGTCGGTCGACCACCGCGTCGCTCGCCTTCGAGCGGGCCTTGTGCACCGACCCGGGCTTGAGCGCGCCGTTGTCCGGCAGGGAGTAGGTGACGTCGCCGGACAGCGCCAGCTGCTCGACGCGCTGCGGGATCGGGCTGTGGGGAGGCGGCTCGAGCTCCTCACGTCCCTTGTCGGGCGCAGCGTCGTAGAGGTCGGGGGCGACGGGGCTCGTCTCGGTGGGCGTGTCGTCCTCGTCCGGAGCCGCCTTGGCTGCGGCCCTGGCACGCTTCTTCAGCTCCCGGTCGCTGAGGACCGGGCTGTCGTAGGCGGGGTCGCCCATCTCGGGGTCGATGTCGTCGCCCGCACGTCCGCGCCGGCGGACGGGCTGGGTCGGCTCGGCGTCCTCGTCGTGGGTGCGGCCGAGCATCGAGTCGCGCAGGTGCGCCAGCCGCGTCGGGATCTGGTAGACGGGCGTCGCGCTGATGACGAGCACGCCGAACGTCGAGAGCAGCACGAGCAGCGGCACCACGACGTAGGCCGAGCGGAGCAGGTCGAGCAGGAGGCTGCTGACCACGAAGCCGATCGCGCCGCCACCGAACTGGAGGTCGGTGGCATCGCCGAGCTGGGGCTGGGGGTTGCCGCTGGCGATGTGGACGATGCCGAGCACGCCGAAGCCGAGCGCGAGCCAGCCGATCACCTGGCGGCCGGCGGGGCCGTTGTGCTCGGGATCGCGCATGTTGCGCCAGCCGATGAGCACGAGCATCACCGGGACCAGCCAGCCGACCTTGCCGACCGAGCCGGAGACGACCGTGCGAGCGACGTCCATCGCGCCCCCCGGCAGCTGCCACCAGACCGCGGCGGCGGCGACGACGGCCAGGGCGATCAGGAAGAGCCCGACGCCGTCGCGGCGCTGCTCGGGCTCGAGGTCGCGGGCTGCTCCCCCGACCTTGCGGGCCCCGGCACCGAGGCCGTGGGCGGTCGCCATCCAGGTCGCACCCACCCCTCGACCGAGCGCGCCGAAGGTGCGCGAGACCGGGCCGGGCCCGTTACGGACAGCCCGAGGAGCCGGACGGCTCTTCGAGCTGGTCCGGCTGGAGCTGGGTCGGGTGCGGCTGGTGGTACTCCGGGTTCGGGAGGTCGAGCTCCTCGAGCTGGTCTTCGGCTTCGACTTCGATGCTGACTTCGAGGCCGAGGACCTGGACGAGGACGTGCTCTTGCTCCGCGACCCCGGCGGGGAAGACGTACGGGTCGCCATGGTCAGAAGGCTAGGCCACCGTCACTCCAGTCACACGGATCACAGGATGCGTGTCGCCGTCACAACTGCCGACCGGGTCA
Source organism: Nocardioides aestuarii (assembly GCF_039527245.1). Taxonomy (NCBI): domain Bacteria; kingdom Bacillati; phylum Actinomycetota; class Actinomycetes; order Propionibacteriales; family Nocardioidaceae; genus Nocardioides; species Nocardioides aestuarii. Next base: position 176,046 of record NZ_BAAAJT010000003.1, on the reverse strand, counting down.
GGCGAGAGGGACGCGGAGCACGAAGGTGCTGCCCGTGCCGAGCTCGGAGGTGACCTCGATGGTGCCCCCGTGCATCTCGGCGATGGTGCGCGCGATCGCCAGGCCCAGGCCGGTGCCGGGGATGGTCAGCGCCTCGGGGTTGGTGGAGCGGTGGAAGGCCGAGAAGAGGTGGACCTGGTCCTGGGTCGAGATGCCGAGGCCGGTGTCACGCACGGCGACCTCGCCGTGGCCACCGGCCGCGCGGACCTCGACGACGACCGTGCCGCCGCGCGGGGTGTACTTCACCGCGTTGCTCGAGAGGTTGTCGACGACGCGAGGCAGCTCCTCAGCGTCGGCGTTGACCCAGACCGGCCGGTCAGGCAGGTCGAGGGTGAAGGTGATGCCGGCGTTCTCGGCCTGGATGCGCAACATCTCCGCCGACGAGCGGCACAGCTCGGCGAGGTCGAGGCGCACCCGCTCCAGCTCGCGCCGGCCCTGGATGCGTGAGTAGTTGAGCAGGTTGGTGACCAGCCGGTCGAGCCGCGCGGCGTTGCGGCCGATCGCGCCGACCGAGGCGGGCTGGACGCCCGCCTCCTCGAGCAGCTCGGTGTGGCCGATGATCGAGGTCAGCGGCGTCTTGAGCTCGTGGGAGATCGTGGCAATCAGCTCGCCCTTGTAGCGGTCGAGCTCGCGCAGCTCGACCAGCAGCCGGCGCTCCGTACGCCGCAGCCGCACGTCGCGCACCAGGCGGCCCAGCTCCCGCCCGGCTTCGTGGACCGCGTCGACCTCGTCGGCGTCGAAGTCGGGGTGCGAGTCCTCGCGGAGGACCACCAGGTAGCCCAGCACGTCGCGGTCCACGTTCATCGGGGCCAGCAGGCCGTGGGTCCACCCCCCGGCGACCAGCCGCTCGCGCAGCGACGCCTCCGAGGTCAGCGCGGGGAAGTCGTCGTCACGCAACGAGAACGTCAGCGGCCGCTGGTGGCCGGCCTCCGCATGACGCACCAGGTCGGCGCGCAACGAGCGCACGACGTGGTCGCTGGCTCCCACCGGCGCCGGCGCTCCGGCGGAGTGGTCGACCGGGTCGTCGACGTTGTCGCCGAAGACCCGCAGCGAGACCTGGCCGAGCGGCATCGCCCCGTGGATCGCGTCGGCCGCCTTCTCCAGGGCCGGGTCGATCTCGGTCGACCCGGACAGCAGCGCCAGCTGCTTGAGCGCCTCACCCAGCTGGACCTGCCGGCTCAGCTGCTGGCGACGCTGGGCGTTCTCGAGAGCCAGACCGGCCTGGACGACGAACATCTCGAGGATCTCGCGCTGCTGCTGGTTGGGGATCTTGTTGTCCGGCGGCAGGTCGACCGCCATGTTGCCCAGCAGCGCACCGGTCGAGGAGTAGAGCGGCGCGTAGAGGGTGTCGAGCGGGTGCCAGGCGTCGGGGTCGTCGGTCACCTCGATCTCGGGCACCCAGAGCCCCTCGATCTGCTCGGGTCCGAGCCGCTCGTGGGGGACGAACCGCAGGATGCCCCAGTGGTCGGCGATCGAGAACTCGCGCTTGATGATCTGCTCGGCAGGCGTACGACGCCCGAGGATCTGGTCGCGCACCTCGTCGTCACCGCCGACGGCTGCCATGACGAACGTGTCGCCCTCGAGGCGCGAGATCGCCGCCACCCCGAACCCCAGGCCCTCCACGACGCCCTGTGCGATCTCCTCGAGGACCTCCGAGAGGTCGGTCGAGGAGCTGACGCGCCGAATGATCTCGTAGAGACGGCGCACGCCGTCGGCGTTGAAGGTGTCGAAGCGCGTCATGCGTCCCGTCCTTCCCGAGCGGCGGCTCGTCAGGCCTCGATGACCACCGGGATGATCATCGGGCGTCGGCGGTGTGCCTGGTTGACCCACCGTCCCACCACCCGCCGCACCGTCTGCTGCAGCTGGTAGTTGTCGTCGACTCCCTCGGACCGGGCGCGATGGAGGGCGTCGATGATCGGCTGCTTGATCTCGTCGAAGGTCGAGTCGTCCTCCGCGAAACCACGGGCGTGGATCTCCGGGCCCCCGGAGACCTTGCCGGTCACCGAGTCGACGACCACGATGACAGAGATGAACCCCTCCTCGCCGAGGATTCGCCGGTCCTTCAGGTCGGACTCGGTGATGTCACCCACCGAGGACCCGTCGACGAAGACGTAGCCGCACTCGACCTTGCCGGCCACCGACGCCACTCCGTCGACCAGGTCGACGACCACGCCGTCCTCGGCGATGACGACCTGCTCCTCCGGGACACCCGTACGCCGGGCGAGCGCGCCGTTGGCGAGCAGGTGACGGATCTCGCCGTGCACCGGCATCACGTTGCGGGGCCGCACGATGTTGTAGCAGTAGAGCAGCTCGCCCGCGCTGGCGTGGCCGGAGACGTGCACGAGGGCGTTGCCCTTGTGGACCACGTTGGCGCCGAGCCGCGCGAGCCCGTTGATCACGCGGTAGACGGCGTTCTCGTTGCCGGGGATCAGGCTCGAGGCGAGCACGACGGTGTCGCCGGGCACGAGGTGCACGAAGTTGTGGTTGCGCTGGGCGATCCGGGCCAGGGCCGACAGCGGCTCCCCCTGGCTCCCGGTGGAGATCAGCACCTGCTTCTCGGGGGCGAGGTCGGCGAGCTCCTTGGCGTCGACGACGACACCCGGCGGCACGTCGAGGTAGCCGAGGTCGCGGGCGATGGCCATGTTGCGCACCATCGACCGGCCGACGTAGCCGACCTTCCGGCCGTGCTCGACGGCCGCGTCGAGGACCTGCTGGACGCGGTGGACGTGGGAGGCGAAGCAGGCCACGATGATCCGCTGGTCGCTCTCGTGGAAGACCCGCTCGATGACCGGCGCGATCTCCTGCTCGGAGGTGGTGAAGCCCGGCACCTCGGCGTTCGTGGAGTCGACCATGAAGAGGTCGACCCCCTCCTCCCCCAGTCGGGCGAAGGACCGGAGGTCGGTGATGCGCCCGTCGAGCGGGAGCTGGTCCATCTTGAAGTCACCGGTGTGCAGCACCAGACCGGCGCCGGTCCGGATGGCCACGGCCAGCGCGTCCGGGATCGAGTGGTTGACCGCGACGAACTCGAGCTCGAAGGGCCCGAACGTCAGGGTGTCGCCCTCGCGGACCTTGTGGTGGACGGTCTCGCGCAACCGGTGCTCGCGCAGCTTGCTGCCGAGCAGCGCCAGGGTCAGCTCCGACCCCACCAGCGGGATGTCGCCGCGCTCGCGCAGCAGGAACGGCGTCGCGCCGATGTGGTCCTCGTGGCCGTGGGTCAGGACCAGCGCCTCGACGTCGTCGAGCCGGTCACGGATCGGCTCGAAGTCGGGGAGGATCAGGTCGACGCCCGGGTGGTTCTCCTCGGGGAACAGCACGCCGCAGTCGACGATCAGCAACCGCCCGGCGTACTCGAAGACGGTCATGTTGCGACCCACCTCACCCAGCCCGCCGAGCGGGATGACCCGGAGCCCGCCCTCGGCGAGCTCAGTGGGGGCGGACAGTTCGGGGTGCGGGTGGGACATGGACTCTCTTTCGTCGGTGGTGCCGACCAGGTGTCGGCAGGGGCGTGGCCGCCTAGAGCAGGCCGGAAGCCTCGAGGCCCGTCCGCAGCTGCGCCACCTCGGCGTCGGTGAGCGGCACCAGCGGTCCGCGCACCCGTCGGTTGTCGAGGACACCGAGCAGCTCGAGCGCGGCCTTGGCGGTCGTCGCGCCGTAGTTGTCGACCTTCATGATCGCGTCCATCGCCGGCAGCAGCCGGTGGTAGAGCGCGAGGGCGCCAGTGTGGTCGCCGTGGAAGAACGCTCCGGCCATCGCGGCCAGCATCTGGCCGCCGGCGTGGCCGACGACCGAGACGAAGCCGCAGGCGCCGTGGGCGAGCCAGCCGAGGTTGGCGTGGTCGTCGCCGGAGTAGACGGCGTAGCCGAGGTCGACCAGCCGCACGCCGCGGGCGAAGTCGCCGACCGCGTCCTTGACCGCCACGACCGGTCCGAGGTCGCGGGCCGCCTCGTAGGTCTCGAGCGCGATCGTGGTGCCGGTGCGGCCCGGGACGTCGTAGAGCATCACCGGCACGTCGGTCGCGTGGACGACGTCGCTGAAGTGGTGGAGGACCCCGGCCTGGCTGGGCTTGTTGTAGTAGGGCGTCACCAGCAGCAGGCCGTCGGCCCCGAGCTTCTCGGCCTGACGCGCCAGCTCGACGGAGTGGGCGGTCGCGTTGGTGCCGACGCCGGCGACGACCTTGGCGCGGCTCCCGACCGCGTCCTTGACGACACGGAGGATGTCGCCGTCCTCGGCGACGCTGGTGGCCGGCGACTCGCCCGTCGTGCCACTGACGACGACGCCGTCGTGGCCGTTGTCGACGAGGTGGGCCGCGATCGCCGCGGTGCCGTCGAGGTCGACCGACCCGTCCTCGGTGAACGCCGTCGCCATCGCGGTGAGCATGCGGCCGAACGGGGCCTCGGGAGCGGTCGAGGGGGTCATGCGGTCAGGGTATCGGCTCCCCTACCTCGGTTCTGCTCCCGGCGGGCGGGTTTGCGCGTTTTGCTCCGCAACGGTGGACAGCCGCTCACCATGGTCCGTGCGCCCTCCCCCGTGGGCGCCGCGCCATGTCAGTGGAGGACCCTTGCCCAGCCCGTCTGCCCCGCGCCGGACCGCCCGTCCGGTCCTGGCCCTGGTGGCCGCGTGCGTCACGCTCGCGGCCCTGGTGCTGCCGTCGACCGCGGTCCTCGCCGCGCCCCCGAACACGCCCCCGGGCACCCCGAGCGCGCCCGACAAGCCCGCCGAGGACAATCAGGAGAAGCCGGAGAAGCCCGAGGTCTGGACCGGCTACCCCGGCACCAACACCGCCCACGACACCTACGGCTACCCGTGGCCGGCCGCGCCGGACTGCAACGAGGCGAGCATCGGGTCGGGCTGCGTCAACGACGGCCTCGGCTTCTTCCAGGGCCAGTGCACCTCCTGGGTGGCCTACCGCGTCAGCCAGCGCAACGGGGTGGCCTTCAGCAACTGGTACGCCGGTCGCCACTGGGGCAACGCCTCGGAGTGGGCGAAGGTCGCCAAGGGCGCGAAGATCGCGGCCAACAAGGTCCCCGCGCCCGGCGCGATCGGCTGGTACGCCCGCGGCCACGTCTCCTACGTCGAGTCGGTCAACACCGACGGCTCGGTCGTGATCTCGGAGATGAACACCGACGGCCACAACGGCTTCGTCGTCCACACGGTCTACCCCGGTGACTCCAGCTGGCCGGACAAGTTCATCCACGTCGCCGACGTGGTCCCCGTCGACTACACCGCTCCCGAGGCGCCCGGCGACCCCAGCGCCCGCTCGGTGAAGGGCGGCGTGCGTGTCGACTGGTCGAAGTCGGCCGACGACCTCGGCACCACCGGCTACACGGTCCGCCGCGACGGCATCGTCGTCGCCGAGACCGCGAGGCCTGGCTGGACCGACCGCCGCGCCTCGGCCGGGCAGCCCTACTCCTACTCCGTGACCGCCCACGACGCGGCTGGCAACGTCTCGGCCGCCGCGACCACCCGGCTCGCGCTCGGGACCCGTGCCCCGGCCCGGCTCGCGGCGCCCTACCTGAAGGGCACCGCGGTCAGCGTGGCCATGGGCGATGCGACCGTCGTCTGCGGCCTGCGCGGCGGTCCGCGTGACCAGCGGGTCGGCTGCACCCGGCGTACGCCGCGTGGTCCCGAGCTGGTCCGCGCCGGCCGCGAGGTCGGCTGGGGCACCGAGACGTCACGCACGTTCGTCGCCGGACGCGACGGCAAGGTCTGGTTCTGCCGCGACGTCGCCGCCGGCGGGCGCAGCGCCCACGCGTGCCTGCCCTTCGACCTCGCCACCCGCAGCTGGGGCTTCGACCGGCGCGACCGCTACCGCCCCGCCCTGGACCGCGTCACGTGGCTCGCCACGACCAACGGACCGGCCGCCTGCGGCGCCACGGGTGACCGCGCGACCTGCTCGGTGATGGGCCAGCAGGGCTGGCACACGCCGAAGCGGGCCGACCGCGCCCTGCCCGGGGACCCGCTGTCACGCGCGTTCGTCCCGACCCGCGACGGGGTGGCGTTCTGCCGCGTCGTCTCGGCCCGGGCCGCCTGCGCCGAGCTGGGCACGCGGGGCGGCTGGGACAAGGACGTCCTCGCTGGCCGCGACGTCGCCCACGGCCGCTGGGTCACCGGTGAGACCGGCCCCGAGCTGGTCGCCGCGACCGGGCGGGGACGGGTCGCCGTCGAGGTCGACCCGGCCCCGAGGACCCCGAAGCGCACCCTGGTCCACCGCCTGTCCTGACCTCCGGGCCGCTCGAGGACCTAGACTCGACCCACTGACGACGAGGGGGATCCCATGCCCGACGAGAAGAAGCAGGCCGACAAGACCGACGAGCCCACCGAGGTCGAGACGGGCGAGCCCCGCCCGCGCCTCGGGACATCAGCGGACGTCGCCGAGGTCGCCGCCAGCTACTACGCGAAGGTCGCCCGCCCCGGCCGGTGACGGCTACTCCCCCTGCGCCCACCCGGCGACAGGGAGCGTCAGGAACACGCCGACGCTCGGCGTACCCACCAGGTCCACCAGGAACCGGCGAAGGCGCTCGCACCGGTCGTCGCGCGTCTCCGCCCGGCTCGCGGTCCAGCGCGAGCGCACCTCGATGACGAGGTCGAGCCCGCCGGCGTCGTAGGGGCCACGCGGACGGAAGCGCAGGTCGACGTCCCCGGGGCGCAGGTCACCGTCGTAGGGCTCCTCGGGACACTCGACCGCCAGGGACACCTCGTGCGGCAACCGCTCGGCGAGCAACCGCAGCTGAGCGTCGTCGAACCGGGCGGCATGGGTGATCTCGACCAGGGGCACCCACGCACGCTAGTCCCCGCGGCGGTGCCGCAGGAGGGGCAGCACGTGGTCGACGAGCAGCGGCGCGAGGTCGTCGTGCTCGTCGTCGAGGCGCATCCAGCGCAGCTCCTCGATCTCGGCGGCCGCGACCGGCTCGGCGGTCAGGACCGCGGTGAAGACCGTGGAGTCGACGCGATGGCCCGGCTCGTTGGCGGCCGCCGCGGAGAACCGGCCCAGGGCCCGGAGGTCCGAGGCCACCAGGCCGACCTCCTCGTGCGCCTCCCGCACAGCCGCCTGCTCGGGTGACTCCCCCGCCTCGATCTTCCCGCCGACCAGCATGAAGCGGTCGGTGCCCCGCTTGCGGACGGTCAGCACCTTCCCGTCCCGCAGGAACGCCACGGCGGCCACGACCAGCAGGCGCTCCTCGTCGGTCACCGCACGCGCTCCCAGGTGACGACGTCGAAGTCGTCGCCGGGGACCCGGGACGTCTCGTGCCACTCGGACCGGTCGACGGCGGGATAGTGGGTGTCACCGGACGGCGCGAGGTGGACCTCGCTGATGACCTGGGCGTCGGCGAGCGGGAGCGCGGCGGCATAGACCTGTGCTCCCCCCGCCACGAAGACGTCGCCGGTGAGCCCCGCGAGCGCGGACTCGAGGTCGGGCGCGGTGGTGACGCCCTCGGCCGACCACGTCGGGTCGCGGGTCAGCACGACCGTGGCGCGACCGGGCAGGGGCCGGCCGATCGACTCGTAGGTCGCCCGTCCCATGACGAGCGTGTGGCCGAGCGTGGTCGCCTTGAAGTGGGCGAAGTCCTCGGGCAGGTGCCAGGGGATGCCGCCGTCGGCGCCGATCACACCGTTCTCGGCGACGGCGGCGATCAGGACGACGCGGCGCCCGGGAGCGGGCTCAGACGGCAATGGGGGCCTTGATCCCGGGGTGGGGGTCGTAGCCCTCGATCGTGATGTGGTCGAGGTCGAAGGCGTCGATCTCGGTCACGGCCGGGTCGAGCCGCAGCGTCGGCAGCGCTCGCGGATCACGGGTCAGCTGGAGCCGGGCCTGGTCGAGGTGGTTGGAGTAGAGGTGGGCGTCGCCGAGCGTGTGGACGAAGTCGCCGACCTCCAGCCCCGTCACCTGCGCGAGCATGTGGGTCAGCAGCGCGTAGGACGCGATGTTGAAGGGCACGCCCAGGAAGACGTCGGCCGAGCGCTGGTAGAGCTGGCAGGAGAGCCGCCCCTGCGCGACGTAGAACTGGAAGAACGCGTGGCAGGGCGCGAGTGCCATCTGAGGGATGTCGGCGACGTTCCAGGCCGACACGATGTGGCGACGGCTGTCGGGGTCGGCCCTCAGGTTCTCGACGAGCTGGGCGACCTGGTCGACGTGGCGGCCGTCGGGCGCGGGCCACGACCGCCACTGATAGCCGTAGACGGGCCCGAGGTCGCCGTCCTCGTCGGCCCACTCGTCCCAGATCGTGACGCCGCGGTCCTGCAGCCACTTCACGTTGGTGTCGCCGCGCAGGAACCACAGGAGCTCGGCGAAGACCGAGCGCGTGTGCACCTTCTTCGTGGTCACCAGCGGGAAGCCCTCGGCGAGGTCGAAGCGCATCTGGTGGCCGAAGACCGACAGCGTGCCGGTGCCGGTGCGGTCACCCTTCTCCACGCCCTCGTCGAGGATCCGCTGGAGGAGGTCGAGGTAGGCCTGCACGGAGCCGACTCTACGGCAGCGAGACCGTCCCGCGTACGACCGTCTGCGCGTCGCCGCCGACCCAGATGTCCTCCCCCACGACCTCGACGTGCACCCGGCCGGCACGACCGATCGCCGTCCCCTGCGCCGCGACGTACGCCGCCGGCAGGACCCGGCCGGCGAGCCACTGCGCGAGCCCGGCGTTGAGGCTGCCGGTGACCGGGTCCTCGGTGATGCCCGAACCGGCCGGGCAGAAGGCGCGGACCTCGCAGGCCGTGTCGCCGTCCTCGCGCAGGCCCACGACGCCCACGTCCTCGTGGAGCCGGGAGAAGTCGGGCTCCAGCGACAGCACCAGGTCGGCGTCGCGGACCAGCAGCCCCATCCAGCCGGGCCCGTTGTCGACCCACGCCGCCTCGAGCACGTCGGCCGGGTCGAGGCCGATCGCGTCGACCACCGCGGCGACGTCGGCGTCGGCGACGGGCCCGGAGCGGACCAGCGGCGGCGCCGAGAACGCCAGCCGGCCGCCCCGCCGCAGCATCACGAGCCCCGCGGCGCACTCCTGCACGACCCGGTCGTCACGGGCCGGCACACCCCCGGCCTCCAGCCACGCGTGGGCGCTGCCGATCGTGGGGTGTCCGGCGAACGGGAGCTCCGCGAAGGGCGTGAAGATCCGCAACCGGTAGTCGGCGGCGGGGTCCGTGGGCGGCAGCAGGAACGTCGTCTCGCTCAGGTTGGTCCACCGGGCGAACGTCTGCATCGTCGCGTCGTCGACCTCCCCGGCGTCGTGGACCACGGCGACCGGGTTGCCGCGCAGCCGCGCGGAGGAGAAGACGTCGACCTGCCGGAAGTCATGCACGAGCACACGCTAGCGATCAGTGGGCCAGGACCGGTGGCTCGGGAGCGTCCTCGGCCACCTCGGCGCGGTCGATGCAGACGTCCGAGCGGCCCGGCACGCACTCGTAGATCCGGTAGTTGCCGCGCGAGGGCATCTGGAGCGTGTCCTGGTAGGTCTTGTCCTGCAGGTCGTGCTCCACGGCGAACCAGAAACGGCCGTCCTCGGAGTAGGCCCAGCTGACCGGCGCGTCGCTGGGCGAGTACATCCTCGGCAGCCGTCGCCCGGTCGAGGTCTCGTAGACGCGGACCTCCTCCACGGAGTCGCGCACGAACAGGTATCGCCCGTCAGCGGTGAGCCGTCCCTCGCTGCCCGCGACCGGCGTGCCCCGACGGTAGGCACCCGCCTGGAGCAAGTAGCCCTCCGCGAAGCTGCTCAACCGGGCGCCGCCGGCGACGTCGGCCAGGCTGCCCTCGAGCGCGAACGCGTCACCACGCAGCGGCTCCCACACGTAGTCGTTGCCGCGCGCCGCGTAGTAGACGCGCTCGCCGTCGACGGCGACCGGGCCGCTGCCCGCCACCGGCTGCCCGCCGCCCTCGCCCGGCGATGCGAGCGAGCGACGGCCGACCTCCTCGCCCACCCGGGTGTCGAACACCACGAGCTCAGGGTCGCCGGCACCCGGGTCGGCCCACGCCACCCATCCGTTGTCCGGCTCGGCGACGAGGCCGTCGCCCGGCACCGTGCGGCCCAGCCGCGTCGTCCCGCCCTCGTCCCCGACGAGCGTCACGACGCCCTCCTGGTCGGCCATGACCGCCCCGCCCGGCACCGACACGAGGTCGACCACGGCCGGCACGGTCACGACCACGTCGTCCAGGTGGAGCCGGCCGTTGCCGTACCACGCGAGCGGCAGCGGGTTCTCGGCCTCGACCACCTCACCGATCCCGTCGTCCCCCGGCCGCAACCACCACGCCACACCGGCCACGACGAGCAGCAGCGCGACCGTCACGACCAGCGCGCGGCGTACGACGCGGGCGCGGAGCGCGCGCACGGCCGACGCGACCTCGGCGACCGGGAGGAGGTCGACGTGGAGCGCCGAGAGCGCGAGGAGGACGTCCGGGTCGGGCAGCAGCGGCGCCTGCTCCGGGACCCGGTCGAGGACGTCGGCGACCTGGTCGTCGGCGAGGCCGGCCACCTGCCGCAGCACGACGACCTCCCGCTGCCCCGCCGACAGGGCGGCGAGGGCGGCGCAGACCTCCTCGAGGCGCTCGACCGCCTCCGGCCCGGCGTCCCCGTCCGGCGCGGGATCGACCCACGGCTGCTCCGGGTGCCGCCGGCGGTGCCGGGTGAGCTCGTGGTGGAGCTCGCGCTGGACCGCCACGTCGACGTCCTCCTCGCGGTGGAGGCGGGCGAAGTCGGGACGAGCGGCGACCACGGTCGCGAAGGCGACCGCCCGAGAGTCGGCCCGGCCGAGCCCGAGCAGCAGCAGGGTGCGGACGAGGGTCGGCCAGCGCGCGGCGAGCCAGTCGCCGAAGTCACGGTCGTCGGTGGAGCGGTCGCGGGCCATGTCGTCGGTGATTCGGAGCGACCCGGCCCGGGGATGGGTCTCAGGCGTGGAGCGACATCGGGCCGTAGACGACCCGCTCGTGCTCCACCAACGTCACCTGGTCGACGCCCTCGGCGGCCAGGTCGGACCAGGTCTCCCCGACCCACGACTCGGCGTCGGCCTGGCTGGTGAAGCGCTGGCCGGCGAGCTCGTCGGGGACCGACACCTCGGTGCCGGCGGAGTCCTCGAGACGCCACCACCACGGCCGGTCGGCCGGGGACGGGCGGCGGAACGACGACGGTTGGTCGGGCAGGTTCATCAGGACTCCCGGACGCTCGTGTCGACGAAGGGCGGCTTGACGAGCTGGAAGACCTCGCGGCGGCCGCGGACGTCGACACCGACCTCGGCGTCGGGGTCGACCATCGTCGGGACCAGCGCGAGGCCGATCCCCTTGCGCAGGGTCGGGCTGAAGGTGCCGGAGGTGACCTCGCACAGCGGCACGTCGGCGGCGAGCGAGACGGTCATGCCCGGGCGCGGGATCCCGCGGCCGGTGGCGACCAGCCCTCGGAGCAGCCGCTTCGGGCCCTCCTCCTTCTCGGCCCGGACGGCCGCGTCGCCCCAGAACCGCTCCTTCTTCCAGCCGACGGCCCAGCCGAGCCGCGCCTGGTTGGGCGTGACGTCGAGGGTGATGTCCTGGCCGTGGAGGGGGTAGCCCATCTCGGTGCGCAGCGTGTCGCGGGCGCCGAGCCCGCAGGGCTTGATGTCGTGGGCGGCGCCGGCCTCGAGGATCCGGTCCCAGAGCGTCCCCGCCGCGTCGTTGGCGACGATGAGCTCGTAGCCGCGCTCGCCGGTGTAGCCCGTGCGGCACACCACGACCGCCACGTCGGAGTCCTCGTCGAGCGCGGCCTCGACGAAGGACATGTAGTCGTGCCCGGTCGGGAGCCCGACGGCATCGAGCACCTCGTCGGAGCGGCTGCCCTGCACGGCGAGGACCGCGTAGTCGTCATGGTGGTCGATGACCTCGACGCCCTCGGGCGCCTCGGCCCGGAGGCGGCGTACGACCTCGGCGCTGTTGGCCGCATTGGGGACGAGGAGCACGTGCTCGTCGTCCTGCCAGTAGGCGATCAGGTCGTCGACGACGCCGCCGGTGGCGTCGTCGAGGCAGAGGGTGTACTGCGCCTGGCCGGGCGAGATCTTCGCGAGGTCGTTGCTCATCGTCGCGTTGACGAAGTCGGCCGCGCCGGGTCCGGTGACGAGGACCTTGCCGAGGTGGCTGACGTCGAAGACGCCGACGGTGGTGCGGACCGCGGTGTGCTCGCCGACGGTGCCGCCGGGGTATTCCAGCGGCATCGACCAACCGCCGAACTCCGCGAGCTTCGCCCCGAGCGCGACGTGTCGGTCGTGAAGCGGCGAGGTCTTCGGTGCGTCGCTCATGCCGTCGAACCTATCGCAGCGCACGGCTGCTGAACCGGTCCCTCGCCGGACCCGTATCCTGCCCCGGTGACGACTTACCAGCTGCGAGCCGCCAACCCTGCGAAGACCCGAGCCGACGCCGTCGTGGTGGGGGTGGTGCAGCAGCGCAAGGGATCGTCCGGCGACAAGCCCGAGGCGCAGGTCGCGGCCGGCGGCGAGGACGTCGCGAAGGCCTATGGCCGCAAGTTCCGGCCGCTCCTCGCCAGCCTCGGCGTGACCGGCAAGGCCGGCGAGGTCCACCGCATCCCGACGGGCGGGACGCTGTCCTCCCCGGTGCTCGTGCTGGTCGGCCTCGGCCCGGTGGGGTCGGGCAAGGACGCCGGTCCCGACCAGGTCGCCGTACGCCGCGCGGCCGGTGCGGCCGCCCGCGCCGTGACCAACGCGGCGTCCGTCGCGCTCGCCCTCCCTGCGGACACGCCCGAGGAGGTCCGGGCCGTCACGGAGGGCTGGGCGCTCGGTGGCTACACCTTCACCAGCTACAAGAAGCCCAGCGACACCTCGGCGCCCGGCACCGTCACCGTGCTGTCGCCGTCGGCCCGCAAGTCCGCCGTGGCCGACGCGTTCGAGACCGCGCAGGTGCTCGCCGCCGCCGTCGCCACGACCCGCGACTGGGTCAACACCCCCCCGGCCGACCTCCGGCCGCCGTCCTTCGCCGACGCCGTCGTCGAGGCCGCCGGGGCGACCGCCAAGGGTCGCGGCAGGACCAGGGTGAAGGCCGTCGTCCACGACGAGAAGAGCCTGGCCGAGCTCGGCTGCGGCGGCATCCTGGGCGTCGGTGCGGGTTCCGACGCCCCGCCGCGCCTGGTCGAGCTGACCTATGCGCCGAAGGGTGCGACGACCCACCTCGCGCTGGTCGGCAAGGGCATCACCTTCGACTCCGGCGGCCTCTCCATCAAGCCGTCGCAGAACATGCACGAGATGAAGTCCGACATGGCCGGTGCCGCCGCGGTGGTGCAGGCGACGCTCGCGATCGCCGAGCTCGGGCTGCCGATCCGGGTCACGACCTTCGTGCCGATGGCCGAGAACATGGTGTCGGGCTCCGCGACGCGCCCCGGTGACGTGCTGAAGATCTACGGCGGCACCACCGTCGAGGTCCTCAACACCGACGCCGAGGGCCGGTTGGTCCTGGCCGACGGCATCGTGCGCGCCACCGAGCTGGAGCCCGACGTGATCGTCGACGTCGCCACCCTCACCGGACACATGGTGCTCGCGCTCGGCGACCGGGTCGGCGGCGTCATGGGCACCGAGTCGGTCGTCGACGACGTCCTCGCCGCGGGCGAGACCGCGGGCGAGACCCACTGGCCGATGCCGCTGCCCGAGGAGATGGGCGAGCGTGTCAAGGGCAGCAAGATCGCCGACGTCCTCCAGCACGACTGGAACCGGATGGGCGGCGGCCTCTACGCCGGCGCGTTCCTCCGTGAGTTCACCGCCGACGTCCCGTGGGCCCACCTCGACATCGCCGGCCCGTCCTACCGCTCCGGCGGCGCCTACGGCCACGTCACGACCGGTGGCACCGGCTTCGCCGTCACCACCCTCGTCGAGTACGCCCGGTCGCTGTCGGCCGGGAAGAAGAAGTAGCGACCGCCTCGACTAGAGCTCGCCGGACTTCCTGCGCCGGTTGTAGTCGCGCATCCGCTGCGGGATGCCGACCACGGCCGCGTCGTAGGAGGGCACCTGGTGCTTGTTGCAGAACTGGTGGGCCCACTGGACCGACGGCACACGGCGTCGGGTCCACTCGCCGTCGTGGGCGACGAGGAGCAGGGTGACGTCGCTGACGGCCGTGCGGGGCTCGACGAAGCCCTCCACCCCGCGACGTTCTGACACCCACGTCGTGAGGTGCTGCTCGTCGGCACGGTCGGAGGCACGCACGGTGGTCGAGCCGGTGCGGGCGGCGTCGCGCGAGGGACGTCGCATCTTCTGGCGCGATCCGCGGCCACTGCGGAAGCGGTCGAACAACCCCATGGGGTCCAGTGTGCCGGGTCGTGCCCCACCGTGCGGGCGACACGTTGCGAGCCGCTGTGCAAAGAGTGCAAAGATGGGGCGGCGCGAGCCGAGGGAGCTCGCGCCTGGAGGGAGCAGCGTGTCCGACGCAGAAGGTGCCGTGTCCGACGAGTTCGACGTACTGATCCTCGGGGCCGGTTCGGGCGGCTACGCCTGCGCCCTGCGGGCAGCGCAGCTCGGGCTGTCGGTCGGACTGGTCGAGAAGGGCAACCTCGGCGGCACCTGCCTCCACGTCGGCTGCATCCCCACCAAGGCCCTTCTCCACGCGGCCGAGGTCGCCGACTCTGCGCGGGAGTCCTCCGCCTTCGGCGTGCAGGCCACGCTCGACGGCATCGACATGGCCGGCGTCAACGACTACAAGGACAAGGTCGTCGGCCGCCTGTTCAAGGGGCTCACCGGACTGATCAAGTCCCGCGGCATCACCGTGATCGAGGGCGACGGCCGGCTCACCGGTTCGCGCGAGGTCACCGTCGGCGGGACGGCCTACACGGGCAAGCACGTCGTGCTCGCCTCCGGCTCCTACAGCCGCTCGCTCCCCGGCCTCGACGTCGACGGCGAGCGCGTCATCACCAGCGAGCACGCGCTCCGCCTCGAGAAGGTCCCGTCCTCCGTGGTCGTCCTCGGCGGCGGCGTGATCGGGTGCGAGTTCGCGAGCGTCTGGCGCAGCTTCGGCGCCGAGGTGACCATCGTCGAGGCGCTGCCCCGGCTGGTGGCGGCCGAGGACGAGGCGTCGTCGAAGGCGCTCGAACGCGCGTTCCGCAAGCGCGGCATCGCCTTCCGGACCGGCACGCCCTTCCAGAGCGTCAAGACCACCGACGACGGCGTCGCCGTCACGGTCGAGGGTGGTGACGTCATCGAGGCCGAGCTGCTGCTCGTCGCTGTCGGCCGCGGACCCGTGACCAACGGCCTCGGCTACGACGAGCAGGGTGTCGCCATGGACCGCGGGTTCGTCCTCGCCGACGAGATGTGCCGGACCAACGTCGAGGGTGTCTACGCCGTCGGCGACATTGTCCCCGGGCTCCAGCTGGCCCACCGCGGCTTCCAGCAGGGCATCCTCGTCGCCGAGCACATCGCCGGCCTCGAGCCGGCCCCGATCGACCCCGCCGGCATCCCGCGGGTCACCTACTCCCACCCCGAGGTCGCCTCGGTCGGGCTCACCGAGGCCCAGGCGGTCGAGGCGCACGGCGCCGACCAGATCGAGAGCCTCACCTACGACCTCGGCGGCAACGGCAAGAGCCAGATCCTCCAGACCCAGGGCTTCGTCAAGCTCGTACGCCGCACCGACGGGCCGGTCCTCGGCGTCCACCTCGTCGGCGACCGGGTCGGCGAGCTCATCGGCGAGGCCCAGCTGATCTACGGCTGGGAGGCCCACGCCGACGACGTCGCGCCCCTGGTCCACGCCCACCCCACCCAGAACGAGGCGCTCGGCGAGGCCCACCTGGCCCTGGCCGGCAAGCCGCTGCACGCCCACTCCTGACCACGACAACTCCACCCGGTTCTCCAACAGAAGGAAGAGCATTGGCCACCGAAGTCACCCTCCCCGCGCTCGGCGAGTCCGTCACCGAAGGCACCGTCACCCGCTGGCTGAAGCAGGTCGGCGACCAGGTGGCGGTCGACGAGCCGCTGCTGGAGGTCTCCACCGACAAGGTCGACACCGAGATCCCCTCCCCCGTGGCCGGCACGCTGGTCGAGATCAAGGTCAACGAGGACGACACCGTCGAGGTCGGCGCCGTGCTGGCGATGGTCGGTGACGAGTCCGAGGCCGGCGGCGACTCCGGCGGGTCCGACGATTCGGGTTCCGAGGAGTCCGAGGAGTCCGACGACTCCGCGGAGTCCGACGACTCCGCGGGTGGCGGCGAGGACGTCGAGCAGGAGCGGGCCGAGCAGCAGGCCGAGGAGGTCGAGCAGGAGGAGTCGACCCCGTCCGAGCAGCCCGCCGAGGAGCCGGCCGCGGAGGAGAAGTCCTCCGGCGGCGGCGGGGGCGGCGGTACGTCGGTGACCCTGCCCGCGCTGGGCGAGTCGGTCACCGAGGGCACCGTCACCCGCTGGCTGAAGCAGGTCGGCGACGAGGTCGCGGTCGACGAGCCGCTGCTCGAGGTCTCCACCGACAAGGTCGACACCGAGATCCCCTCGCCGGTCGCCGGCACGCTCCAGGAGATCAAGGTCAGCGAGGACGAGACCGTCGAGGTCGGCGCCGAGCTGGCCGTCATCGGCGACGGCTCGGCAGCCCCTGCCGAGGAGAAGGCCGAGCCCGAGGCCCAGCCGAAGGACGAGGAGCAGGCCGAGAAGAAGGCCGAGCAGGAGGAGCAGGTCGAGGAGGAGAAGGGCGACCTCCCGCCGGGTGACGAGACCCCGGAGCGGGAGAAGGAGCAGCCCGCGGCCCAGGAGGCCCCGAAGCAGGAGGCCCCGAAGCAGGAGACCCCGAAGCAGGAGGCCCCGAAGCAGGAGAAGGACCGCGACGAGCCGGCCTCCTACGTCACCCCGCTGGTGCGCAAGATGGCCGCCCAGCACGACGTCGACCTCTCGACGGTGACGGGCACCGGCGTCGGTGGCCGGATCCGCAAGCAGGACGTGCTCGAGGCCGCCGCCAGCGCGGCCAAGGCCGCTCCCGCCGCCGAGGCACCGGCGGCGTCCGCCGGTGCCAGCCAGGCGCCGGCTGCCCAGGCCCCCAGCAGCGACCCGTCGCCGCTGCGCGGCAAGACCGAGTCGCTGTCGCGGCTGCGCAAGATCATCGCCTCGCGCATGGTCGAGTCGCTCCACGGCTCGGCCCAGCTGACGCAGGTGATGGAGGTCGACGTCACCCGCATCGCGCGGATGCGCGAGGAGGTGAAGGCCGACTTCCTGGCCCGTGAGGGCGTGAAGCTGTCCTACCTGCCGTTCTTCGCCAAGGCCGCGATCGACGCGCTCAAGCAGCACCCGGCCCTCAACGCCACGATCGACACCGAGGCGGGCGAGGTCACCTACTTCGACCGCGAGCACGTCGCCTTCGCCGTGGACACGGAGAAGGGCCTGCTCACGCCGGTGGTCAAGGACGCCGGCGACCTCTCGATCGCCGGTCTGGCCAAGAAGATCGCCGACGTCGCCGAGCGCACCCGCACCAACAAGATCGGCCCCGACGAGCTGTCGGGCGGCACCTTCACCATCACCAACCTCGGCAGCTTCGGGGCGCTCTTCGACACCCCGATCATCAACAAGCCGCAGGTCGCGATCCTCGGCCCCGGTGCCGTGGTGAAGCGCCCGGTCGTGATCGACGACCCCAACCTGGGCGAGACGATCGCGGTGCGCCACATGGTCTACCTGTCGTTGACCTACGACCACCAGCTGGTCGACGGCGCCGACGCGGGCCGGTTCCTGCGTGAGGTCAAGCAGCGCCTCGAGGCCGGTCAGTTCGAGGTCTGACCCCCGCCGCACCCGGTCGCTGACGCCGGGTCGCCACGGACGCCGTGGCGACCCGGCGTCGCCGCGCACGGGACAGAAAACAGGAGGCACCGTGTCGGTGCCTCGCCTTAGCGTGGAGGCATCATGACGACGCCGCTGGCCACCCTCACCGACGCCGTCGACACCACCGCTCACCACCCCGAGCGGGTCCCGGTCGACTGGCGTCGGCTGCGCCGACCCGCCACCTACGCCGCGCTCGGGCTCTCGTTCGCCGGCGCCATCGGCACCTCGCTCGGCTCCGTGGTCACCGGCCGCCTCGCCGACGACCCGACCCGGCTGCTGCTGCTCGCGCTCGCGGCCTGCGTCGTCGGTGGCGCCGTGGTCGATGCCGTCGCGAAGACGATCTGGTCCGTCGTGGTCGACCGGGCGGAGGGCGTGCTGCGCGCCGACCTGCTCGACGCCGCCCTCGCCCAGCCCCTCCACGACCTCTCCGAGCAGGCCGTCGGCGAGATCCTCGACCGGATCGACGACGACACGTGGGAGGTCGGCCAGCTGCTGCGCTGGGGGGTGTGGATGGCGCTGCGCACCCTCATGGCGTCGGGGCCGCTCTGGATCGTCGCCTCCCTCGCCTGGTGGCCGGCGGCCTTCCTGTTCCCGGTCTCCGCGGTCGCGGTCTTCGCGCTCGTCCGACGCCTGCTGCCGCAGGTCGCCGAGCGCAAGGTCCTCGAGGAGATGGCGTGGACCGACCACGCGGCGTCGACCGAGGAGGGCATCGCCGCACGCGACGACCTGCGCACGAGCCTGGGCCAGGCCCATGTCCTGCGCCGCAACGCCGGCTACGCCGCCGTCGTCCACCAGCGGTTCCGCCGGGTGCTCGCGGTCGAGAGCCAGGTCGCCCGCCGCAGCGGCACGATGCTCCACGGCCTGCTGGCCGGCATCGGCGTCGTCGGGGTCGCCCTGGCCGCCCACGGCGACCTGTCGACCGCCGCCCTGGTGACGCTGTTCCTGGCCGCCACGATGTTCGTCGGCCAGGTCAACATGCTGGCGATGCACCTGCCCGACCTCCAGGAGGGGCTCGGCGCGGTCATCCGGCTGCGCCAGATGCTCGCCTCCCCGGCCGAGCCGACGGGCGGGCGCCCGTTGCCGGACGGTCCGCTCGACGTGGTCTTCGACGACCTCCACTTCACCTACGGCACCGGCTCGTTCGCGCTGCGCGGCGTCGACCTGGTCATCCCCGCCGGCCACACCTGCGCCTTCGTCGGCCGCACCGGGTCGGGCAAGTCGACCCTCGCCTCGCTGCTGTCCCGGGCGGTCGAGCCGCCGTCGGGCAGCGTCCGGCTGGGTGGCGTCGACGTGACCACGCTCGACCTCCAGCAGCTGCGGCGTGCGGTCGGGGTGGTGACGCAGCGCACCGAGATCCTTGCCGGCACCCTTGCGGAGAACATCGCGCTCTTCAGCGACGTGCCCCGGGTCGCCGTCGAGGCTGCGGTGACCGAGCTCGGGCTGACCGACTGGGTCGCCGGCCTGCCCGCCGGCCTCGACACGCTGCTCGGCCCCGACGGCAGCAGCCTCTCGGCGGGCGAGGAGCAGCTGGTGGCCTTCGCGCGGCTGCTCGTCCGGGACGTCCGGGTCGTCGTGCTCGACGAGGCCACGGCGCGCATGGACGCGCTCACCGAGGCCCGCGTCGTCCGGGCCGCCGCCCGGCTGCTCGAGGGTCGCACCGGCATCCTCGTCGCCCACCGGCTGTCCACCACCGAGCGTGCCGAGCAGGTGGCCGTGCTCGAGGCGGGCCGGGTCGTCCAGCACGGGCCACGGCAGCGGCTGGTCGACCGGGACGGCCCCTTCCGCGACCTGCTGGAGGCCGCCGCCCACGAGGTCGTCGTCGACCACGACGAGGTCCGGGCCGCCGCGATCGGCTCGGTGCGGCGTACGACCACACCACCGGCACCGGCCGAGCTGCGTCCGACGCCGAGCCTGGCGAGGGCGGTGTGGAGCGCCATCACCATCGAGCCCCAGTGGGGCCTGCTCGGGGTCGTGCTGTTCCTCGTGGCGTCGCTGACCGGTGCCTTCGGTGCGTTGACCGGGTGGATCTGGGGCCACGTGGTGACGGCGCTCCAGCGCGGCGACGACCCCCTGTGGTTGCTCTCCGTGCTCGTGGTCTCGTTGCTCGCGAGCCCGCTGGTCCTCGCCCAGGCCTTCCGGCTCTACCCGCGCTGGTGGATCTCGGTGCGGCTGCGCGTGCGCGCCACCGTCCTCGCGGGCCAGACCGAGCAGCGCCGGCTCGCCCGCACCCCTCCCGGCGAGGTCGTGGCGCGGGCCATGGACGCCGACCGGCTCGCCCGCTACACCGACCGCTGGGTCGACTTCGTCAACGGCCTCGTCGTGGCCGGGGTCACCGCGCTCGTCGCCGGCACATGGCTCGCCGGGTTCGTGCTGCTCGCCGTCATGGTGTCCGCCGCGCTGGCGTCGTCGCTCGGGCGGCGCGTCGCGGGCCGCTCGGCCGCCGCGTCGTCGGCCGCCCGCGCCGGCTTCGGGCAGGCGCTGGTCTCGGCCCTGGAGTCGGTCCGCACGGTCAAGCTCGCCGCGGCGACCCCCGAGATCCACGCCCACCTGCGACAGGTCGACAGCGGGCGGGTCGACGCCGCGGTCCGTGAGCACCGGGTCCAGACCCTGCTCGACGGGGTGCCGATGGTGATGGTGCAGTGCGGCGTCGTCGCGGCCTGGGCCGGCCTGCTGACGGGCCGGTGGGGTCTGGCCACGGCGCTGCTCGTCGCCAACGCCGTGAGCGGCTTCGACTGGTTCGGGCGGGTCGCGGGCTCCGTCGTCACCGAGGCGCCCGGCACCCGCGCGTGGATGGACGCGACGAGCCGGCTGGCCGGTGGTGGCGACCTGATGCGAGTCCCGACCGGCATGGATCTCGTCGCGGGTGACGCGGCCCCGCCGGCCCACGGCCACGACGAGCCGCTCCACACGCTCTCGCTGCGCGACGTCTCCGCCGTCCACGACGACGGCACGCTCGGGGTCAGCGGCGTCGACCTCGAGCTCCGACGCGGCGAGCTGGTGCTGCTGCTGGGCCAGATCGGCTCCGGCAAGTCGAGCCTGCTGGCGGCGCTCGTCGGGCTCGTGCACAGCACCGGCGACATCGCATGGAACGGTCGCGCGGTCGGCGACCCGCAGGGGGAGCTGCGACCGGGACGGGTCGCCTACGTCGCCCAGGTCCCCCGCGTGCTGTCGGGCACCTTCGCCGGCAACATCCACCTCGACCACCCCGACCGTGCGCTCGACGCCCCCGTCGCCGGCGCGCGTCTCGAGCGTGACGTCGCCGAGGCCGGCGGCATCGACTCGCTGGTCGGCCATCGCGGCGTACGCCTCTCCGGCGGACAGGTCCAGCGGCTGGCCCTCGCGCGGGCACTCGCCTGCGACAGCGAGCTCCTCGTCGCCGACGACGTCTCCTCGGCCCTCGATGCCGCCACCGAGGTCGAGCTCTGGCGCGCACTCCGCGAGACCGGGGCGACCGTGGTCGGCGCGACGAGCAAGACCGCAGCACTCGCCCAGGCCGACCGGGTCGTGGTCCTCCACGACGGCACGGTCGCCGACGTGGGTCCGTGGGCCGAGCTCTCCCCGCGCTGGCGGCACCTCGCCGGCTGACAGGAGGGCTGACGCGTTTCGGCGCGTCTGGAAGGCTGGCCGCATGCGCGTCCTCCTCGCCGGCGGCTCCGGATTTCTCGGCTCCCACCTCACCGCCCACCTCCGCACCAGGGGCCACGACGTGACCCGGTTCGTACGCCGCACGCCCACCGGCTCCGACGAGGTCGAGTGGCAGCCCGCCGACGGCGTCGTCCCCCGCGAGGCGGTCGCCGCGGCCGACGTCGTGGTCAACCTCGCCGGCTCCCCCACCGCCGGCAACCCGCATTCCTCGCGCTGGGCCCGCGAGCTGCGGGACAGCCGGGTGACGACGACCCAGCTGCTCGCCGAGGAGATCGCCGCCACCGGAGGCCGGGCCGCGCTCGTCGCCGGCAACGGCATCTCCTTCTACGGCGACCACGGGGACACCCTGGTCACGGAGGACTCCGAGAGCCGCGGGGACGCCCTGCTCACCCGCGTGACGCGCGAGTGGCAGGCCGTGACGTCGTCCGCCGAGAGCGCGGGCGCCCGGGTGTGCGTGCTCCGCACCGCGCCGGTGATGGACCGGCGCAGCATGCCGTTGAAGGCGCTGGCGCCGCTCTTCTCCCTCGGTCTCGGCGGCCGGCTCGGCAGCGGGCGCCAGCACATGCCGCAGATCAGCCTGCGCGACTGGGTCGGTGCCACGACCCACCTGGTGGAGCACGAGACCGCGTCGGGTCCGTTCAACCTCTGCTGCGAGCAGACGCCGACCAACGCCGAGTTCACGCAGGCGCTGGCCTCGGCCCTCCACCGGCCCGCCTTCCTCCCCGCGCCCGCGCCGGTCCTCCGGCTGGCCGCGGGCGAGCTGGCTCCCGAGCTGCTCGGGTCGGTCAACGCCCGGCCCGCCGCCCTGCTGGCCAGCGGCTACGAGTTCCGCGACCCCGACGTCACCGAGGTGGTCGCCTCAGGTCTGGCCCGCCGCGATCCCTGACCTCGACGACACGCCATTCCCCGCCCCGCTCGGCGAGCACGACCCGGCGCGTCGACCAGCGGTCGCGAGGCAGGTCGACCCGCTCCCCCGACGCCGTGCTCACCCAGCCGCCGGTCAGCCGGTCGGTCACGAGCAGGACGAGCCGGTCGCCGGCCCGTCGCACCACCTCCACGCTCGCCCGCTGCACGCCCAGCCCGTGCACCCGCAGCCCCCGGGCGTCGTACGCCGCCAGCAGGCGACGGTCCGCCCGCCCCGACCGCGAGCCGCGGGCGTAGAGCCCGGCCAGGGACTCCACGTCGCCGGCGACCCACGCCTCGGACCGCGCAGCGTCCCAGGCCCGCAGCACCGCGAGCGGTGCGGTCCGGTCCGGCGCGGCAGCCGCGGCGACCGGCCCGGCCGACGCCGCGGGCCGCGACGCCGGCACGGCCAGCGGCACCGCAGCGACGAGGGCGCACCCGGCCGCACTGACCAGGAGCGCGACCACCACCCACGTCCTCGGCATGCGTCCCAACCTAGGTGCCCGCGCGCGGTCGCGCCGGGGCTCCTCCACAGGCTCCGGCGTAGGCTGGCGGGGTGCTGAAGGAGACCCCTGACCACCGCATCGCCGGGCTCGGTGACGACGCCGTCGACTACCTCGCCGCGTGGGACCTCCAGCGCGAAGTGCACGAGGCGGTGGTCGAGGGCCGCCAGCGCGACACGGTGCTGCTGCTCGAGCACCCCCCGGTGTTCACCTGCGGCAAGCGCACCGACGACCACGAGAAGCCGCTCGACCCCGGCGGGGCGCCGGTCATCGACGTCGACCGCGGCGGCAAGATCACCTTCCACGGCCCCGGCCAGCTCGTCGGCTACCCGATCGTCACGCTGCCCGACCACGTGAAGGTGGTCGACTACGTCCGTCGCGTCGAGGAGGCCCTCATCGCGACGTGTGCCGAGCTCGGCGTCGTGACCGCCCGCGTGCCCGGTCGCAGTGGCGTGTGGTTGCAGGCCGACGGACGCGGTCCCGAGCGGAAGGTCGCCGCCATCGGGATCCGGGTCAGCCGCGGCGTCACGATGCACGGCTTCTCGCTCAACTGCGACGTCGACATGGCGTGGTACGACCGGTTCGTCCCGTGCGGGATCGCCGACGCCGGCGTGACGTCCCTGAGCCGCGAGCTCGGGCGCGACGTGACCGTCACCGAGGTGATCCCGGTGGTGCAGCGACACCTCGACGACTACCTCACCTGGGACGACTACACCCCCACCCCCGACTACGAGCCGCGGCCCGAACCCGGGCGGGTCCGCCCGATCCAGCTCGTCACCCCCTGACGCGTAGGATCGGGTGACGTGACACAAGCTCCCGCTCCCGAAGGCCGCAAGCTCCTCCGACTCGAGGTCCGCAACGCCGAGACCCCCATCGAGCGCAAGCCGGAGTGGATCAAGACCCGCGCGAAGATGGGTCCGCAGTACACCGAGCTGCAGAACCTGGTGAAGGGCGAAGGACTCCACACCGTCTGCCAGGAGGCGGGCTGCCCCAACATCTTCGAGTGCTGGGAGGACCGCGAGGCGACGTTCCTCATCGGTGGCGACCAGTGCACCCGCCGCTGCGACTTCTGCCAGATCGACACCGGCAAGCCGCAGCCGCTCGACCGCGACGAGCCGCGCCGGGTGGCCGAGTCGGTCCAGAAGATGCAGCTGCGCTACGCGACGATCACCGGCGTCGCCCGCGACGACCTCGAGGACGGCGGCGCCTGGCTCTACGCCGAGACCGTGCGCGCGATCCACGAGCTCAACCCCGAGACCGGCGTCGAGAACCTGATCCCCGACTTCAACGGCAAGCCCGACCTGCTGCGCGAGGTGTTCGAGTCGCGGCCGGAGGTGCTGGCACACAACGTCGAGACGGTGCCGCGGATCTTCAAGCGGATCCGGCCGGCCTTCCGCTACGAGCGCTCGCTCGACGTCATCACCCAGGCCCGCGACTTCGGCCTGGTGACCAAGTCCAACCTGATCCTCGGCATGGGCGAGACCCGCGAGGAGGTCAGCCAGGCGCTGCGCGACCTCCACGACGCGGGCTGCGAGCTGATCACGATCACCCAGTACCTCCGCCCCTCGGTGCGCCACCACCCGGTCGAGCGCTGGGTCAAGCCCGAGGAGTTCGTCGAGCTCAAGGACGAGGCCGACGAGATCGGCTTCTCCGGCGTCATGTCGGGACCGCTGGTCCGTTCGTCCTACCGGGCCAGTCGGTTGTACCGTCAGGCCATGGACGCCCGCGCGTCCGTCTGACCGACAGCCCCGCCGTACCCGCACGCAGGAAGCGCAGGATCCCCACGCATGAGCAACGTCGACCCGTCCGAGATGAGCCGCCGGCAGCAGATGGTGGCCACCTACCGGATGGCCAAGCAGGTCTACCCGCGCACCGGTCTGCTGCTGCTGGCGACGTTCCTGGTCGGGGCTGGTCTCGGCTTCCTGCTCTTCTTCTTCGTGCTCCCGGGCGACGGCACGCTGGCGCTGGTCTTCTCGATCATCGGCTCGGTCATGGTCGGCCTGCTGGCGCTCGTGATCGTCTTCGGACGACGTGCCCAGTCGGCTGCCTACAAGCAGATGGAGGGGACTCCCGGCGCCGGCGCCCGCGCGCTGATGACGCTGCGGCGTGGCTGGAAGACCGACCAGGTCATCGCCTTCAACAAGCAGCAGGACCTCGTCCACCGCGTCGTGGGCCCTCCGGGCATCGTGCTGGTCGGCGAGGGCAACCCCAACCGGCTCAAGCAGCTGCTCGCCAACGAGGAGCGGCGCCACGCCCGGGTCGCCTCCGAGGTGCCGATCCACACCGTCATCGTGGGCGACGGCGAGGGCCAGGTCCCGCTCCCCCGGCTCGTCAAGCACGTCACCAAGCTCGGCCGCAGCCTCCGGGGCGCCGAGCTGACCGACGTCCTCGGCCGGCTGCGCGCGATTGACGCCAGCCGCCCCAACATCCCGATCCCCAAGGGCCCCGTGCCGACCAGCATGAAGGGCATGCGCGGTCAGATGCGCGGCCGCTGAGCCGTTCCGTCGCCGAGCCGTCAGCCGGCGCTGCGCGCGAGGTAGTCCTGGAGCGTGACGGTGGCCGTGCCGGCCACCATGTCGTGGAGGCCACGGCCGTCCCGCCGGAAGACCAGTGGCGGGACCACCAGGCAGATCAGCACGCTGCGCGCGACCGCGCGGACCAGGTCGGGCGGTCGGGGCGTCCCGTCGGCCTGCACGACGCGCAGCCGCGTGGCGAGCTTGCCGAACGAGCCGCCCACGAAGGCGGTGAGCAGCGCGCTCTCGAGGACGAAGACCCCCATCGTCGCGATGCTCGCCGGGTTGCCCGGCAGGACGCCCGTCGCGACGAGCAGCTCCGCAACTCCGTAGCTGGCCAGCCAGTCGACGACGAGCGCGAGGATGCGGCGGCCCCACGTGGCGGTCTCGATCACTCCGCCAGCGTATCGACGGCGCTCCAGGGCCGGCGTGCCGGACATCTGTTACATGCCTGAAACAAACGGGATACGGTCGAGAAACTGCCCCTGCCTACGTTCGGGGCACCGGTGCAGCGACGCACCACGACCTGACCTGCACCACTGACCCGAATCACTTGCGGTCGGCCAGGAGCCGACCAAGGAGGGGACGCATGTTCGAGAACAGCGACGAGCTGCTGAAGTACATCAAGGACGAGGGCGTCGAGATGGTCGACGTCCGCTTCTGTGACCTGCCGGGCATCATGCAGCACTTCACGGTGCCGGTGTCGTCCTTCGACCAGTCCGTCTTCGACGACGGCCTGAACTTCGACGGCTCCTCCATCCGTGGCTTCCAGGCCATCAACGAGTCGGACATGGCCCTGTTCCCCGACCCGACCACGGCCTACGTCGACCCGTTCCGCAAGTCGAAGACGCTCAACATCAACTTCTTCATCCACGACCCGATCACGGGCGAGGCCTACTCCCGCGACCCGCGCAACATCGCGCGCAAGGCGCTGGCGCACCTCTCCTCGACCGGCATCGCGGACACGGCGTACTTCGCGCCCGAGGCCGAGTTCTACATCTTCGACAACGTCCGCTACTCCACCGACGTCAACGAGGGCTACTACCACATCGACTCCGTCGAGGGCTGGTGGAACTCGGGCAAGGAGGGCGAGGACAACCTCGGCTACAAGACCCGCCTCAAGGGCGGCTACTTCCCCGTCGAGCCCTACGACCACTACAGCGACCTGCGCGCCGACATGGTCAAGAACCTCGAGCTCTGCGGCCTGACCGTGGAGCGCGCCCACCACGAGGTCGGCACCGCGGGCCAGGCGGAGATCAACTACCGCTTCGACACGCTGCTCAAGGCCGCCGACGACGTGATGAAGTTCAAGTACCTCATCAAGAACACCGCGTGGGAGCAGGGCAAGTCCGTCACCTTCATGCCGAAGCCGATCTTCGGTGACAACGGCTCGGGCATGCACGTCCACCAGTCGCTGTGGCAGGACGGCGAGCCGCTGTTCTACGACGAGACCGGCTACGCCGGCCTCTCCGACACCGCCCGCCACTACATCGGCGGCATCCTCAAGCACGCCCCGGCCGTGCTGGCCTTCACCAACCCGACGGTGAACTCCTACCACCGCCTGGTCCCCGGCTTCGAGGCGCCGATCTCGCTCGTCTACTCCTCGCGCAACCGCTCGGCCTCGGTGCGGATCCCGATCACGGGTGCCAACCCGAAGGCCAAGCGCGTGGAGACCCGGTTCCCCGACCCGTCGGCGAACCCCTACCTCGCGTTCTCGGCGCTGATGCTCGCCGGCCTCGACGGCATCAAGAACAAGATCGAGCCGGCCGAGCCGATCGACAAGGACATCTACGAGCTCCCGCCGGACGAGATGGCCGAGATCGACCAGGTGCCGACCAGCCTCGGTGCCGTGCTCGACGCGCTCGAGGACGACCACGACTTCCTCACCGAGGGCAACGTGTTCACCCCCGACCTGATCGAGACCTGGGTCGACTTCAAGCGCACCGCCGAGATCGCCCCTGTGCAGCTGCGCCCGCACCCGCACGAGTTCGAGCTCTACTACGACATCTGACGGACAGGGTCGAAACAGGCCCTGACCCGAACAAGCGCGCGGCCCCCGCGGAGGAATCCCCCGGATTTCCACCATGGGGGCCGTTGCGCGTCCCCGGGCGATGGTCGGGGTGACTGCGCAACTGGCGGCTTTCCGGACCGACAGGGTCATGAACATCGACCTGTCGGTCCCGATCTGGACCATCGACCACGTCGCGGCTGCGCTCCACCTCGAGGTGGACACCGCCCGCGAGTACACCTACCGCGACGACGTCCTGACCTGGTTCGCCGCCCTGCCGACCTCCCGTCGGGCCGCCGGGCGCACGAGCACCAGCACCGTCGCCGTCCGCAGTGCGCAAGCTGGGGGCCGAGCAACGCCGCCCCGGACCTCCTGCCTTCGAGGGCGCCGCGGATGCTGTGGCGGCGAAATCAGGGCGTGAAGACGATCTTGATGACGCCCTCCTCCTTGGCGCGGAAGCGTTCGTAGGCAGCGGGTGCCTCGTCGAGCGGGAGCCGGTGGGTGACGAAGTCCTCGGTGCCCAGCGGATCCGCGTCGTCGAGCAGCAGCGGCATGATCGCGTCGGTCCAGGCGCGTACGTTGGCTTGCCCCATGCGCAGCTGCAGCTGCTTGTCGAACATCTGCATCAGCGGCATCGGGTCGGCAGCGCCGCCGTAGACACCGAGCAGGCTGACCGTGCCGCCGCGTCGCACCGCGTCGAGCGCGGTGTGCAGCGCGGCCAGCCGGTCGACGCCGGCCCTCTGCATCAGCGGCTGTCCAACCGCGTCGGGCAGCAGTGCGATGAACTTGTGCGCTGCTTCCGCCACGGGGTTGCCGTGTGCCTCCATGCCGACCGCGTCGATGACTACGTCGGCGCCCCGCCCAGCCGTGCGGGAGCGGACCTCCTCCCCCACGTCGTCGACCTGGGTGAGGTTGATCGTGCTGGCGCCCCGGGCAGCGACGCGGTCCAGGCGATCGGGCAGGTGGTCGACGACGATCACCCGGTGACCTCGGGAGATCGCGATGCGCGCGGCCATGTCACCGATCGGACCAGCCCCGAGCACGAGCAGCACGCCGTCGTCCGGCAGGCCGGCGTACTCCACGCCTTGCCACGCCGTGGGCAGGACGTCGGAGAGGAAGACGAACCGGTCGTCCGCCGGTCCCTCGGGGACCTTCATCGGCAGGAAGTCGGCGAAGGGGACGCGGAGCAGCTCGGCCTGCCCGCCCGGCACCGACCCGTAGAGACTGCTGAATCCGAACAAGCTGGCACCTGTCCCGGTGTCCCGGTTCTGCGTGGTCTCGCACTGGCTGTGCAGCCCCCGCGAGCACATCCAGCAGTCGCCGCAGCTGATGTTGAACGGCACGACGACGCGGTCGCCGACCGCCAGGTCCCGGACCTCAGCACCCACCTCCTCCACGACGCCCATCGGCTCGTGACCGACCACGTCGCCGGGCGTCATGAACGGCTTCAGCGGTTCGTACAGGTGCAGGTCCGAGCCGCAGAGACCGGTGGTGGTGATACGCACGATGGCGTCGGTCGGCTCCTGGATCGTTGGGTCGGCACCTCCTCGACGCTGACCTTGCGTGCGCCCTGCCAAGTGACTGCCTTCATCGTTGTCTCTCCTTCGTTGCTGGATCGTGGGCCCGGACGTGGTCAGCCGAGCGAGGCGGCGAACCGCTCCCACACCCGGTGGGCGGGCAGCAGCTCGGCCAGGTCGAGGAAGGTGGTGGTCAACCGTCCGTACCCGTGCCGAAGCGACCGATGCAGGTGCGCGGCCGCCAGTGCCGGTCGCCCACCAGCGAGGCCTCCGTGTCGGTCGCGCCCTCCGTCCGATGAGGGTCAGCTCGGGCGGACCACGGGGCGGCAGGACCGTCACGACCCCGTTGGACGAGTCGGAATCGGCCCTGACTCGACCGTGCGCCGTCGCGAGCGCAAGTTCGCCCTCGGGGGCGTGGTGCTCCGGGGTGGCCGTGACTACGTTCGGCACCCATGCAGAGTGCGTCCCTCACTCGAGCCGCCCGCTGGGTGGCCCGTCGCCGGCACGACTCCGTGATGTGGAACGACCTGATCCAGCTCGTGAAGTCTGTGGTTGCCGCGACGCTGGCGTGGGTGCTGGCCGCCCAGTGGCTCGGCCTCTCGCAGTCGTTCCTCGCCCCCTGGTCGGCGCTGCTTGTCGTCCACGCGACCGTCTACCGGTCGATGTCGCGCGGCGTCCGCCAGGTGGGTGCCACCGTCGTGGCCGTGCTGCTGGCCGCCGCTGTGGGGCAGCTCCTGGGTCTGGACGCCTGGGGACTCGCCGTGCTGCTGGCCGTGGCCATGCTGGTCGGGCGCATCCCGTGGTTCGGGCCCGAGTCCATCACCGTCACCACGACGGCCCTCATCGTCCTGACCACCGGATGGTCCGAGGACGCGAGGCTCGTCGCGCGCCTCCTCGACACCGGGATCGGGGTCGCCGTCGGGCTGGCGGTCAACGCCGTCGTGTGGCCACCGCTCCTGCGCCACACTGCGGTCTCGTCGATGCTTCGTCTCGACGAGGGGATCGGAACGTTGTTGCGAGACATGGGGACACGACTGGCCAGCGGCAGCGTCGAGGAGGAGGTCGAGGGATGGATCGAACGGTCCCGCGAACTCGAGGACAACATCGCCGAGGCATGGGCGCTGGTCCGTCAGAGCAGCGAGGCGGCCCGCTTCAATCCCCGTCGCCAGGCTCGCGAGGTGCGCGACCCGCAGCAGTGGTTCGCGCGACTCCGAAGGCGAGAGCAGGCGCTGGCCGAGGTGCGGAGCATGGCCCGGACCCTCGGCGTGGCCGGGCCGTCCGAGGCACCGTGGGCCGATCCGTTCGCCCGCACGTGGCCCGAGCTGCTGGTCGCCGCCGGTGAAGCTGTCCACGACGCCGATCCCGAGCGGATCGGCCGGGCGCGGGAGCGCCTCGAGCAGCTGATTGACGAGCTCGAGTCCGGCGGTATGCCCCCGCGCTGGCCGGTACACGGGGCGCTGATCATCAACCTGCGCAACGCCCTCGACGAGCTCGACGCCGTCACCGTCGTCGGCCGGCGACAGGGGTGATCAGCCGGTGAGAACGGGTGCCTCGGACGACGTGGAGGTGTGGGGCGACTCTGGTGAGGCCTCGAGGAGCCCGTGGCGGACCCCCCAGAGCACGGCCTGCGACCGCGAGGTGACGCCCATCTTGCGGTAGCCGCTGCGCACGTAGCTCTTCACGGAGTTGATGCTGAGGGAGAGCTCACGCGTGATGCTGGCATTGTCGAGTCCGAGAGTGATGAGGCGGATGACCTGCTCCTCCCGCGGCGTGAGCAGCTGGTCCTGCCCGGCTCGTCGCCGGAGGGGTGTCGTCACGCCGTACTCCACCACCTGCTCACCGCGGTGCACTGCCTCGAGTGCCGCTACGAGAGTCGGCGCGCTGACCGTCTTCGCGATCACGCCAGCTGCTCCGCAGGCGAGGAACTCGTTGACGAGGTCGGGACGTGGGTTCCAGGTGTAGACGACCATCCGACCGGCGAAACGGTGGGCCGGGAGGAGGGAGACGGACGCGGGCTCCTGCACACCGCTCGAGGGATCGTGCAGGGTGAGGTCGACATCGCGGAATGGTTCGCCGTCACGCTCGGGGGGCGTCACGACGACTCGCGCGGAGTAGGGCGCGAGCATCTCGTGAAAGCCGCGGGTCACGAGGTCGCACTCGTGGGCCAGAGCGAGCCTCAGAGGTGGGCGGGCCGTGGTCTGGTTCATGATCGTCCAGTACCCCGCTGGGCTGCGGTCATGCGGCCTTGTTGCTGCATCGGCCGTGTGGAAGGTTCGAGTCATGGCAGGTGACCTGGCAGCAGTCCTCGCGGAGGCAGCGCGCGTCCTGCAGTCCGAGCAAGGTGAGCGGGCGACCATGCAACGGACCCTCGAGCTCGCGGTCGCACTGGTCCCGTCCTGCGAGGAGGCCGGGATCTCGGTGGTCGTGCGCGGCCAGTTCGACAGCCCCGCGGTCAGCAGTGAGGTCGTGGCGGCGGTCGATCGCCTGCAGGCGGAGTACGGCGAGGGACCGTGCATCGACGCGATCCTCGAGCAGCGTCTCGTCTACGGCTCCGACCTCGCCGCGGACGCGCGCTGGCGCTTGTGGGGTCCAGCCGTGGTCAGCGAGTTCGGCATCCGCAGCATGCTGTGCTTCCGGCTCTTCACCGCCGAGGACGTGGTGGGTGCCCTCAATCTCTACTCCTCGCAGCCGAACGCCTTCGACACCGTCGACCGCGACCACGGCGTCGCTCTGGCCGCCCATGCTGCCGTTGCGGTCGTCTGCGCCCAGCACGCCGACCAGATGCGGGTGGCCCTCGACTCCCGCACCGTGACCGCCCAGGCCACCGGGATCCTGATGGAGCGGCACGGGCTTCCCGCCGACACCGCGTTCGACGTGCTCCGGCGGGTTTCCTCCCAGACCAACCGCAAGCTGCGCGACGTCGCCCAGGAGCTGGTCATGTCCGGTCACGTGTCGGCCGGCGACAGGACGTTGCTCTGAGCCACACGCGGCGGCGCGGAGGCCAGGTGGCTGCAGCCTCCGCGCCTGGCCTCGAACGGCGGGGCCCCACCCTCCGCGACCTGCCTCCAGTAGAGGTCATGCGGAGCCACAGGTCCACCACGCGGACCCCTCGCCGCCGCATGACCCCGTGAGACACGGGTACGGGCAAGCCGGACCGAAGGGGCGACCGGGGGAACCGTCTCGGGTCTGGCTGGCGGCGCGATCCGTCGTGCACGACCGCCCCCGTTTCGCCCCCAGGGAGGGGGCGCGGAGGTCGCGAACCGTCCTACGTTCGTAGACCGCCGGTGAGCCGACAACCCGAGGAGTGGGATGAGCACGACCGGACAGGACCACGATGTCGACCGTCGCAAGCGGTTCCGGCCCCTGAGCGAGGACGCGGCCATGCCTCGGCCCACAGCGTGCACCGTCGAGGTCGACGGGAGACCCGTGGACGCGGAGGCCGGGCGCCCCCTGATCGAGGCCCTGTCCCCGCACGACCAGCCCGGGGAGTTCCCCCGTGCCTGCTACCACCCCGCGCTGGGTCCGCTGCAGACGTGTGACACGTGCGTCGTCGAGGTCGATGGCGAGCTGGTGCGAGCCTGCGTCACCGACACGGAGGACGGTCTCAGCGTCGGGCTGGGAGGACGCGCTGCCGAGGCTCGCGAGTCCGCCGCCCAGCTGCTCTTGCGCAACCACGTCCTCTACTGCACGGTCTGCGATCACAACGACGGCTCCTGCACCCTCAAGAAGAGCATCGAATCCTCCGGGCTGACCCACGAGCGCATTCCCTTCCGCTCCAAGCCCTACGAGGTGGACGACAGCCACCCCTTCTACCGCTACGACCCCGACCAGTGCATCCTGTGCGGTCGGTGCGTCGAGGCCTGCCAGGACGTGCAGGTCACCGAGACGCTGTCGATCGACTGGGAGGCCGAGGACCCGCGTGTGCTGTGGGACGGCGGCGCTCCCATCGGCGAGTCGTCGTGCGTGGGCTGCGGCCACTGCGTGACCGTCTGCCCCTGCAACGCCCTCATGGAGAAGACCATGGTCGGCCGGGCGGGCCTCTTCACCGACTGGCCAGAGGACATCTGGCACGCCTCCATCGACCTCGTGAAGGCCGTCGAGCCCACGACCGGCTACGCCCCCCTCTACGCCCTCTCGGACGCCGAGGCGACCGCACGCCAGGCGGCCACGGAGCGGACCAAGACCGTCTGCACCTACTGCGGCGTCGGCTGCTCCTTCGACGTCGAGACCCGCGGCCGGGAGATCCTGCGCATCCAGCCCCAGTACGAGGCCCCGGCGAACTCCATCTCCACCTGCGTCAAGGGCAAGTTCGGCTGGGACTTCGTCAACGCCGAGGACCGCCTCACGCGCCCGCTCGTACGCCGGGGCGCGCGCTTCGTCGAGGTGTCGTGGGAGGAGGCCCTCGACGAGATCGCGCGCCGGCTGACCGGGATCATCGACGAGGACGGGCCGGACGCCGTCGCCGTCATCGGCTCGTCCAAGGCCACCAACGAGGAGTCCTACCTCACCCAGAAGCTGGCCCGGCAGGTGCTCGGCACCCACAACACCGACAACTGCTCGCGCTACTGCCAGGCACCGGCGACCGAGGGGCTGTGGCGCACCGTTGGCTACGGCGGAGACGCCGGGTCGATCAGCGACATGGAGCGGGCCGCGCTCGCCCTCGTCGTCGGCTCCAACACCTCCGAGTCCCACCCCGTCATCGCCGCCCGGCTCAGGCGCGCCCAGAAGCTCAACGGGCAGCAGCACATCGTGGCCGACCTGCGAGAGCACGAGATGGCCGCGCGCGCCGACGTCTTCCTCCGTCCGAAGCCGGGCACCGACCTGGTGTGGCTCTCGGCAGTGACCCGCCACATCCTCGAGCAGGGCTGGGCCGACGACGAGTTCCTCGCCGAGCGCGTCAACGGGCTCGAGGACTACCGCGCGTCCCTCGAGCCGTTCACGCTCGACTACGCCGAGGAGCGGTGCGGCATTCCCGCGCACACGCTGCGTGACGTGGCGGAGCGGGTCTCCCACGCCGACAGTGTTGTCGGTCTCTGGGCGATGGGCGTGACCCAGCACCACATGGGGTCGGACACCTCAACGGCGGTCTCGAACCTGCTCCTCGTCACCGGCAACTATGGTCGGCCGGGCACCGGCGCCTACCCGCTGCGTGGCCACAACAACGTCCAGGGGTGCAGCGACTTCGGCACCATCAACTCCTTCTACCCCGGCTACCAGCCCGTCGAGGACGAGGCGGTGCGCGACAAGTTCGCCGCGGCGTGGGGACGCGAGCTGCCGCTGGAGCCGGGCCTCGACAACCACGAGATGGTCGACGCCGCCTACGACGGCTCGCTGCGGGCGCTCGTCGTCGTCGGCGAGGAGCTGTCGCTCGTCGACGCCAACGTCCACTACGTGCAAGAGGCACTCGAGCGACTCGACTTCATGGTCGTCTCGGAGCTCTTCTTCTCCCGCACGTGCGAGTTCGCCGACGTGATCCTGCCGGCGGCGGCGTCGCTCGAGAAGGATGGCACCTTCACCAACACCGAGCGACGCATCCAGCGGCTCAACCGGGCGATGGCACCCGTCGGCGACGCGCGCCCTGACTGGGAGATCCTGCAGGGGATCGCGGCCCACATGGGTCACCAGTGGGGCTTCACCCACCCCAGCCAGATCATGGACGAGATCGCCGACCTCACGCCTCTGTTCGCCGGTGTGCGCTACCACCGGCTCGAGGGCTACAACTCGCTGCAGTGGCCGGTGGCGGAGGACGGTTCCGACACCCCCCTGCTCTACAGCGAGTCCTTCCACTTCGACGACGGTCGTGCCCGGTTGTACCCGCTGGGGTTCCGGGAGCCGCAGGACCAGCCCAGCGAGGAGTACCCGCTCCACGTGAACAACGGCCGAAGCCTGGAGCACTTCCACGAGGGCAACCTCACCCTGCGCTCCGCCGGCCTGACCCATCTCGTGCCGGACACCTGGGCCGAGATGACGCGCCGCACCGCCGAGAAGCATGGCGGGCTGGCCACCGGCGACTGGGTCCGGCTGATCTCGCCGCACGGCGAGGCCACCGTGCGGGTGCTTCTCTCCGAAGAGGTCGCCGACGAGGAGCTCTGGGTCCCGATGCAGGCAGCCGAGATCAACCTGATGACCTCGAACGTGGTCGACCCGGACTCCCACACGCCCGCCTACAAGGAGATCGCCGTGCGGATCGAACGCACGGACGGTCCCCAGGAGCGGCGCGGCGGCGAGCGCAAGGGTGCCGACCGCGCCCGCAAGGGCGCCCGCGACGCGAAGGGCGACCCACACGGTGCCCCCATCCCCCGCCACCACCACCGCTACGGCAACCCCACCCCGCAGCTCGGCGTGCAGGTCGAGCGCAAGTGGGCGCGCGACGACTACCAGGACCCGCTGAACCACGGGAGGAGCAACGACTGATGGCCCACTCGCTCGGATACACGCCGCCCACGCCGCCGGACACCGCCGCCCGCGACGACCTCGACGACCTGGTGGCTGCCCTCCATGAGAGCGGCCTCCTCCGAGCGGCCGCAGGTGGCGCGCGGTCCTACCCGCGGCTGCTCGGTGCGCTGCTCGACACGGTCGACGCCGACACCGTCCGCGCTCTCATCGCGCTCACGGGTGCGGCGCGCGGCCTCGATCCCGACCGTGCGGAGGAGGTCGCCACCGGCGTACGCCGCGCGCGGGACGCGGCTGCCACGGCCGCTGCGTCGCGGGAGCCGGAGGGGGTGCGCGCCCTGTTCCGCCGCCTGCGCGACCCCGACACCCGGCGCGGTCTCTCCGCCGCCCTTGCCGCCCTGGCTGCGCTCGGCTCGGCGCTGGGGACGAGCGCGGACGACCGGGGAGACGCATGACCGACACCGCTGTGGCACGACCGGACAGAGCCGAACCGGCGCGGCGCCTGACTCGTTTCGGACACCTGACGATCGAGTACGACGAGCGCGTCCTGCGACCGCGGTCGTGGACGGCACGTCAGTCGGTGTGGGCGGCGGATCTGCTCCAGGAGGCGCCCCCGGGTCCAGTGCTCGAGCTGTGCTGCGGGGCCGGCCACATCGGTCTGCTCGCGGTGGCGGCCTCGGAGCGCCGGCTGGTGTGCCTGGACACCGACCCCGTCGCCTGTGGCTTCGCCGGTCTCAACGCCCGGCGCGCAGGGATCTCCGGTCGGGTCGACGTGGTCGAGGCGGACCTCGACTCGCTGATGCCGCTCGACCAGCGGTTCGCGATGGTTCTCGCAGACCCGCCCTACCTGCGATCGGCCGACACCCGGCGCTTCCCCGACGACCCGTTGTCTGCGATCGACGGCGGACCCGACGGGATGCGCCTGGTGTGGCCTTGTCTCGACGTGGTGCGCGAGTGGCTGCTGCCCGAGGGCTCGGCCCTGCTCCAGCTCCACAGTGCCGAGCAGGCCCGACGGGTGTCCGATGCGCTGGACGCGGACGGCGACCTCTCCGTCCTCGAGTGGCGCAGCCTCGGCCGGGGGGTCGTGGCGCGCATCGGCCGCCCTTGACCGCTCACGGACGACGGTCGCGCGGGAACTGCTGGTGGGTGCCGTCACACCACGGCGGTGCTCCGGTGGCGCCGCAGCGGCAGACCGCGCTGACCGATCGACTCGTCCGGTGCCGCTTCCCGTCGGCGTCCTCGACGACGTGGTCACCGCGTAGCAGGAGCGGTCCGCCCGGGCAGACGATGACGTCCGGGTGCTCCTCCTCACTCACGCCGGGACCCCTGGGTCTGCTCGCTGCTCCCCCTGCCAGTCACCGAGCATGCGCGCGGCGTACCTGGCCTCGAGGTCGAGGCAGGTGAACGCACCCAGGAACACGTCGTCCCGCAGGTCAGGCTCCTCGGCGACGAGGCTGCCGCAGACCAGCCGGCAGGCGAGCTGGTCGTGCACGGCGTCCGCCATGACGTGCTCGTCGTAGTAGCCGGCGATCTCCTCGGGGAGCCCGAGGCGTCGCAGACCCAGCGCGATCCTGCGGGACGGCAGGCTGCTGGTGGCCTCGAAGGCGGCCAGGTGGCCGACCGCCGCGCCCCGCCACCGCCGGTGCAGGCCGAACAGGGACATGGCATTGTTCTGCTCCAGGACCTCCGTCGGCGCCTCGCCGACGTAGGTGCCGGGGGTCTCGTCCAGGCCGACCGCGCGGAGCCCTCGGGCGAAGAGGTGGGAGTGGAGGCGACGCGGATCTCCCCCGCCGTACTCGTCGAAGGCCAGCTCGAGGAGAGCCGCTTTCGGGCGGGCGGGCAGCCGGGGTACGACCCACGCGGTGGGGTCGAACTCCCGCAGGTGGTAGAGCGAGCGATGGCGCAGCAGCTCGAGCACCTGGTCGAGGGTCGCCGTGCGCTGGACGTAGGACGACAGCGACGCTCCCTCGAAGGCCGCGGTCAGCTCGAAGAGCTCCTCGCCGACGTCGCCCGGCGGTGCCGGGCCGACGAAGCGGTCGCGCAGGCGTTGCTCCCACGGGCCTTCGAGCCGTCGTCGCAGCCCGAGCAGCGACGGGTCCCACTCCAGAACCTCGTCGACCTCCGCCAGCTCGCGGTGGTGGAGCGCGTACAGGAGCCAGAGCGCCAGCTGCTCGTCATCTGGTCCGTCGGGACCCGCGACCGGGTCGACGGCCTCCGGCGGAGCCCCGTCGAGCACCTGGAGCACCGCCCCGCTCGCCGCGCCCCGGGCCCGGGGCAACACCGACGTCACTCGGGGGCGGGGTAGCCGTCGGCGCGCAGGAGCCGGGCCAGGTGGGCCGCGTTGGAGGCCGTGGTGGCGATGGTGCTGGCCACGAACTCGGGGGTCTCGTCGTGGTCGATGTAGTCCACCGAGCCCATCGCCTCGCCGACCCAGTAGGCGCCGGCGTTCGCTGCGACGGAGAACCCCACGTCGTTCAGCCCCTGCAGGCACTCGGCGATCGTGTGGTGCGCCCCGTCCTCGTTGCCGACGACCCCGACCACGGCGACCTTGTCGCTCATCGACATCCGGCCGCGGTCGTCGGTCTCGGCGATCTCCGCGTCGAGGCGCTCGAGCACCATCTTGCACACCGATGAAGGCTGACCAAGCCAGATGGGCGTGGAGATCACCAGGATGTCGGCCTCCAACAAGCGGTCCCGGAGGGCCGGCCAGCCGTCACCGTCCCCCTCGTCGGTGGTCACCCCGAAGCGCACGGCGTGGTCGACGACGCGCACCTCGTCGCCACTGACCCCATGAGCCGCCAGCGCATCCAACAGGTGCGTGGCCATGAGGGCGGAGCTGGAGTCGGCGGGCGACGGCTTGAGGGTGCAGACGAGCGCGAGTGCCCGAAGGTCAGGGATCGAGTCCATGTCTCCGTCGTACCCGGTCGCGGCGTGGCTCACGACCACCCTCACGGGTGCTGCACCTGGTAGATCAGCGCGCTGGCCACCTCGGCAAGCCGGACGTTGGAGTCGTTGGACAACCGGACCAGCTCGGCGAAGGCGGCCTCGGCCGTCACGCCGTGGCGACCCATGAGGATGCCCTTGGCCTGGTCGATGGTCGCTCTCGAGGTCAACGCCTCGCGCAGCTGCTCGGCCTCGCGCAGGGTTTCCCCCCACGAGCGCAGCGCCCACACGACCGCCTGCACCACCGGGGTCAGCAGGTCCTCCTCCCCTGCTCCCTGCTCGCGGAGCACCTCGCGGAAGGCGCGCAGCACCTGGTGGGTCTCGTCGGGGACGCGGACCTCCTCGGCGCGTACGACGATGCCTGCGACCTCGCCGGCCGCCCACACGGGCGCGTTGACGGGCAGCCAGGTCCGCGGGAGGAAGCGATCCGGCGAAGCGACGTCGGGGATGTCGTAGCGCTGGAGCACCAGGTGGTGGGGATGCCGGTGGCGGAGTACCCGTTCGAAGGACGCTTCCATGCTCCGGCGCCCGTCGTCACCCTCCTCGGCGCCGGGATTGGCGGGATAGGCGTCGAAGGCGTCGCGTGACACGAGAGCGGCCTCGGGGAAGCCCATCACCTGCTCGTGGGCGCGGTTGACGGCGCGGATGACGAGGTCGCGGTCGAGCACCAGCAGCGGGACGGGGTCCTCGCGGAACTCCTCGTCGTGGCGCCACCGGGTGAGGTCTGCAGGGCCGATCACTTCCACTCTCTCTCAGGAGAACGGGGACACGGGCTCGCTGCTGAACCGGGCAATATCCAAGCACGTCGACCGACGCCGTCCCGACACCGACCCGGGCGGTCCACCCTTGAGTGGGTAGTCACTCAAGGGGACCGCAGCGGGCGATCCCGGGCGCGCACCGTCTCCACGACCGGGCGAGCGGCATGGGCCTGCCGCGGCTACGGCCGCGGGTGGGTGCGACACCCGATCGCGAGATCGGTCACGCCGCTCCCGAGACACCCTCCAGCTCGCCACGCAGGCGCGCCAGGAGGGCCGACATGAGCCGGGACACCTGGGTCTGGGTCACGCCCAGTGCAGCGCCGATCTCGCGCTGGGTGGCGCCGTCCACGAAGCGCATGTGGAGCATCAGCCGCTCGCGGTCGTCGAGCCCGGACACCAGCGGGGTCAGGGTCACCCGTGCCTCGACCCGGGCGTAGCCGGGGTCGGCGCCGCCCAGCCGTTGGGCCAATGCAGTCGCCTGGCCGTCGTCGTCCTCCTCGGCGTCCAGCGAGCTCGGGGAGAAGCAGCCGTTGGCCGCCATGGCGCGGCCGACCGCCCCTTGGTCCTCGGCAAGGTGGGCTGCGATCTCCGAGAGCTCCGGGGAACGTCCGAGCTCGTGGGCGAGCTCGGAACGGGCCCGCGTGATCCGGGCCTGCAGCTCCTGGATCGATCGCGGGGGACGGACCATCCATCCCGCGTCCCGGAACCAGCGGCGGACCTCGCCCCGTACGGTGGGAACGGCGTATCCCAGGAAGACGGTGCCTCGCGCGGGGTCGAATCGGCGAACGGCCTTGACCAGGCCGAGGTAGGCGACCTGATGGAGGTCATCTGAGGCGACACCGCGGCCCTCGTACCGGTGTGCCACGTCGCGCGCGACTCCCATGTTGAGGCAGACCAGCCGCTCCTGGACCTCTTGCCGGCGGGGCCTGCTGCACCGGGCGGCCAGCTCGTCGAAGAGGCACGCGGTCTCTGCGTTGCGCTCGGACGGGGTGAGATCAGGGGTGGAGCTTTCGAGATCGTTGCGTGGGAGGGTCACAACAACCACCTCCTCGCGAAAGTGGACGGTCGCAGCGCATGGCTCGGCCACGTCCTTCCACGCAATCATCGTTGCGCTCGTCTCGCAACCACCCGTCCCGGTGACGACATGCGCCGGCCGAGGCGGGGTACGGGCGCAGGGGCGGCGGCTCGGCGCCGGCCTCCCAGTCCGGCCGGGAGGGTTCAGCAGCGAGCCCTCCCGGTCCTCAGGACCGGCGTAGCCGACCCAGGCGGGCGTGGGCTAGCGCAGCGCGAGCCGCGTTGCTCCCCGGTGCCCCGTGGACGCCGCCGCCCGGGTGCGCCGAGGCCGAGGCGAGAAACAGACCTCGCACGGGTGTCTCGGCACGGCCGAGGCCCGGCACGGGACGGAAGACGAGCTGCTGGTGAAGCTGTGCGGTGCCGCCGTTGATCGCGCCTCCCTCGAGGTTCGCGTTCCGCGCCTCGAGCTCGCGGGGCCCGAGCACCCGCCGGCCGGCCACACGGGCGGAGAACCCCGGCGCCAAGCGCTCGAGACGCGCTTGGACCCGGTCGGCCATGCGCTCGAGGTCGTCGGCGTCCCACCGGCCCCGGATTCCGCCGTCCCCGGCGTCGGCGACCACGCGCTGCGGCACGTGGGTGTACGCCCAGGCCGACTCGGTCCCGACCGGCGACCGTGAGGCGTCAGAGGTGGTCATCTGGCCGGCGAGCAGGAACGGATGCTCGGGGACCCGGCCGGCAGCCACCTGGCTCCACGCCAGGGTCATCTCCTCGACGGAGTCGGCGACGTGGACGGTGCCCGGTGAGCACGCGGGCGTCGACTGCCACGGGACGGGACCGTCGAGCGCCCAGTCGACCTTGACCGTCGCCGCATCGAGGCGGAAGCGGCTCATGGCGTCGAGGGTGCGCTGCGGGAGCGCGGCCGGCGGCACCAGCCCGCCGTAGAGCTTGGTGGCGACGACGTCGGCCACGACGGCCCGGCTCGCGTCGTGACGTTCACCGTCGCGGGTCCTCACGCCCGTGGCGCGGCGCGCCTCCACCACCACTTCCGTCACCTCGGCGTCGCAGCGGATCTCGCCACCCAAGGCCCGGAGCCGCCGTGCCAGCGACTGCGTGAGCTCGCCCGAGCCCCCGACCGGCACCGGGAAGCCGACCGTCTGGCCGAGCATCGTCATGAGCAACGCCATCGCCCCGGACCCGGCCGCGTCCAGGG
Organism: Nocardioides aestuarii; assembly: GCF_039527245.1. NCBI lineage: Bacteria > Bacillati > Actinomycetota > Actinomycetes > Propionibacteriales > Nocardioidaceae > Nocardioides > Nocardioides aestuarii. The sequence goes on along the minus strand of NZ_BAAAJT010000003.1, from coordinate 134,876 downwards.
GGATGTCGGCGTGCCCGGCGTTGCCGGCGAGAAGCAGCCGGGGCAGGTCACCGCGGAAGCGGGAGTCGCCGAGCACCAGGGCCGGCGTCAGGAGCGTCCTCACGAAGTCGAGACCGCCTGCCCGGCGCAGCCGGAGGGCCAGCCCCGCACCGTGCTTCAGCGGGGGGAAGGGGGTGAGCAGGGCGCCGATCAGGGACGGGGCGACGCGGTCCCACCGATCGCACAGGTCGAGCCACGCCTCGCCGTCCCCCGGCATGTCCTCGTCGAGGAGCCGTGCCGTGGTGTCTCGGTCGCGGTGGAGCAGGGCCCACCGACCGTCCGGGAGGGGGTGCCCCAGCACGGCGGGTGCGTGGGACCAGCGCAGGCCGTGTTCCTCCAGCGCCAGGTCCCGGATCGTCGGTGAAGCGGCGGCGAGCGGGTAGAAGGAGCTGAAGACGTCGTGCACGAAGTCCGGGTGGAGGCCGCGGTCCCAGCGCACGGCGCCGCCGATGTCGGGCTGGGCCTCGAGCACCAGCACCGACCAGCCCCGGTCGGCCAGCAGGTTGGCCGCGACCAGGCCGTTGGGCCCGGCGCCGACGACCACGGCGTCGTGGGTCACCTGGCGCGGCCCTCCGCCAGGAGGACCAGGCGGCGCAGGGACTCGCGGTTGCGGACGTGGATCAGCGGTCGACGCGCGAGTGCCGGCATGAGCCTGCCCGGCCCGCGCACGGCGTCCTCCTCAAGATCGATGCGGGTGCCCTCTCCCTCGTCCGCCAGGGTCACCACGACCTCGGCCTCGCCGGCTGGCCAGCCTCGGGCGCGGAGGACCAGGCTCTCCCGCGGTTGCGACTCGAGCACCTCCGTGGTGTCGTCGGTCACGGCAGGCCACACTCCTGCGGAGTGGTGGAGGCGGGCGCCCGGCTCGGGCCAGTGCCCGTCGACGTCCCTCATCCGGGTCGCCCCGACCACCCACAGGGGGTAGAGCCAGCCGTCGCTGAGCACCCTCCACACCTGGTCGCGGCTGGCCCGCGTCGTCATCGTCACGCTCATGCGGATCGGGCCCCCCGTCCGCCCTGCTCGTCCATGAACCGCACGCTACCGGCGGGACGGGGATCCCCCTGGGTGTTCAGGGGTGCGTTGCGCAGCACCTCGCGCACCTCGCTGCGGTCCCGCTCGGGGTCAGCGTCGCCGACGACCAGGACCACGTCCCCGTCGGACACGGCGTCGAACCCGGCGGCGTGCAGCGCGGCAACCGTGCTCGCGGGGTCCTCGCCGGGCTCGACCCGGTAGCGCAGGGACTGTCGTTGCCCCTCCGCCTCGTCCACCTGGATGCGCCGCCGCCGGGCAAGGGCGGCCAGAGCCGTCCCCAGCACGCCGACGACGGCCAGCGCGATCAGCACGGGCACCAAAGCCACGGACATGGAAACCTCCTGGTCGAGAGTCGTCGGAGCCGGTACCCGGTGCGGACCGGTCCATGCCTGCCGGCTCACCGCTGCCGGGAGGAGGCGATGCCGACCCGCGTCAGCGCCGCGGCGAGCTCGCCCACCTTCGTCGGCGCGACGAGCGCGCCGAGTGTGGCCGGGTCGTCAGGCAGCCCCACGGCGCGCGCGCCGCCGATCGCCTTGTCGTCGAAGAACGGCCGCACCTCGGGCCAGACCACCTGTACCTCCCGGCAGAAGATCGCGGCTCCCACCGGCCCGAGCCGGGGGAACCCCTGGAGCGCGTCCAGCAGCGCATCGACCTCGCCCTCCTGCCCGGTGGGACGAATCCGGCGGAGGTCGCCGCGGTGGCGGTCGAGCAGCAGCTCGCAGGTGTCGGCGAGCGACGTGGCCGTGCTCTCGTCGTACCGGCGATAGCCCCCACGCCCCAGCGCGTCGACGCGTTCCTGCCACGTGGAGGCGAGCATCCGCTCCGGCGTCCGCCAGCCGAAGTCCCACAGCTCAGCCGCCGTGGCAGCGGCGATGTCGGCGGCGATCCTCGTCGAGGCCAGCGTCGACAACACCAGCAGCTGGAACAGCGGCGACGGCTTGTCAGCGAGACGGATGCCCGCCTGCTCGGCGTAGGTGCCGCCGTGCTCGCCCAGCACCGACGCGACGAGGTCGCGGTGACTCATGCGGCGGCCACACCGCCATCGGGACGCAGCAGCACCTTGGTCCACCCCTCGCGCCGCTCGTCGAACTGCGCATAGCCCTCGACCGCGTCCTCGAGCGAGAGCTCGTGGGAAACCAGGAAGTGCGGCGTCGCGACCCCGGCGAGGATGAGGTCACGCAGCTGCCGGTTGTAGCGCTTCACCGGCGCCTGCCCGGTGCCCATGTGCTGGCCCTTCGTGAAGAAGGTGCCGTAGTCGAAGCCCACCCGACCGTCGGCGGCCTGCTCGTCCGGAGCACCGGGGTCCTGCGGGACGTAGACCCCGACGACGCCGAGCCCGCCGTGGGCCTTCACGACGGAGACCAGGTTGTCGAGCACCAGCTCGGGGTGCTCCTGGCCACTCGGGTCGTGGGCCTGCCACCCGACCGCCTCGACGCCGCGGTCCACCGGGGCGCCCCCCCGCGCATCGAGGATCTGCTGGACCGGGTCGCCGTCGGAGAAGTCGATCGGCGTGGTGTCGATCTGGCGAGCCAGCTCGAGCCGGTCGGCGTGCTGGTCGACCACGAAGACCTCGCCGGCACCCCGGATCCGCGCGGAGTGCGCCGCGAGCAGCCCCACGGGACCGGCTCCGAAGACCGCCACGCTGTCCCCCGGCTCGAACCGGCTCAGCTCCACGCCGTGCCAGCCCGTCGGGAAGATGTCGGAGAGCATCGTGAAGTCGTTCTCGTGCTCCTCGCCCGGCGGGAGCTGGAGCAGGTTGAAGTCGGCGTAGGGCACTCGCAGGTATTCCGCCTGGCCGCCGGCGTACGGTCCCATGTTGGCGTAGCCGTAGGCCGCTCCCTGCATTCCCTCGATCGGGTTGGTGCGCTCGCAGAAGGATGTCCAGCCCTCGTTGCAGGAGCGGCAGGTGCCGCAGCCAATGTTGAAGGGGACCGACACCCGGTCGCCGACGCGCACGTGCTGGACGCCGTCGCCGACCTCCTCGACCACGCCCATGTTCTCGTGGCCCAGGACCTTGCCCTCCTCGACCCCGGCCCGCCCCTCGTACATGTGCAGGTCGGAGCCGCAGATGTTGGTCGTGGTGATCCGTACGACTGCGTCGAGCGGGTTCTCGATGCGTGCGTCAGGGACGTTCTCGACGGCGAGGTCGCGCTCGCCCCGGTAGACGACTGCCTTCATGGTTCCTCCTCTGGTGACGGGTCTGCGGTCACGGGGGACGTACCCGGGCCGGGCCGCGGCATGACCCGCCGCGAATCGGGGACGGTGTCGAGATGACCGTCCTCGCCGTGATCTTCGGACTCGCCCTGCTGCTCGCCGTGCTCGTCTCGTCGCTCGCGGACCGCGGCCCGCTCTCCACCACTGTGGTCTTCCTCGGCGTCGGCCTCGTCGCCGGACCCGTGGCCCTCGACCTCGTCGACACCACGCCCGAGGCGGTCGAGACGGCCGCCGAGATCGCGCTCTTCGCGATCCTGTTCATCGACGGTCAGCACGCACCGGCCTCGGTGATCCACGGGTGTTGGCGGACCGCAGGCCGGGCGCTCGTCGTCGCCACTCCGCTCACGTTCGCGCTCGTCGCCGTGTCCGCCCACTACCTGGTCGGGCTGCCGTGGCTGGCAGCCGCCGTCCTCGGCGCGCTCCTGGCGCCCACCGACCCGGTCTTCGCCTCCGCACTGGTGGGCCGCGACGAGGTGCCAGCCGAGGTACGTCGCACGCTCAACGTCGAGAGCGGGCTCAACGACGGGCTGGCGCTCCCCGCGGTTCTCCTGCTGGCGGGTCTGGCCGGCGGCCGCCCCGAGGGATGGACCACCGATCCCCTCATGCTGCTTCTCGAGGTGGTCCTGGGTGTCGCGCTCGGTGTCGCGGTACCGGCCGCCGTCGTCCTGCTGTTGAAGGTGCCCGGGGTCGGTGCTGTCGAGCGGCTGCGGCCGCTGGGTCCGCTCGCCGTGGCGGTCATCCTCTGGGGGGTGTGTGACCTGGTGTCGGCCAACCAGTTCCTCGCGGCCTTCTGCGCCGGCTCCACCGTCGCCACGCTCCGCCCGTCGTCGTCCGAAGCCTTCCGTCCCACGGGCGAGCTCGTGAGCGAGCTGGTCAAGGGCGCAGCACTGCTCGCCTTCGCGACCCTGCTCGACCCAACCCTGTTCGTCACGGCGGGAGTGGTCGGGGTGATGTTCGCGCTGCTGGTCGTCCCTGTCTCCCGCCCCCTGGCCATGTGGCCGGCCACCGCGGGCGCCGGGCTCCCTGTCGCCCAGCGGATGGGTCTGTCCTGGTTCGGGCCGAAGGGATTTGCCAGCGTGGCCTACGCGGTGATCGTCCTGCTGAGCGGGATGGAGCACGCGGAGGAGGTGTTCGCGCTGGCCACGGTCAGCGTGCTGGTGTCCGTCGTGGCCCACAGCACGCTCGACGTGCCCCTCTCTGCCCGCTTGCAGCGTGCCGAGGCCCGTCAGGGGTGAATCGCGCCCGAGTGGGCACGAAGCCCTCGGACAACGACACCAGACCAGACCAGCTGGAAGGAGTGCACGCATGCCCCAGGCGAGGCAGCAGCAGGACGTTCCCGGGATGCAGGCGGCGATGGAACCGGTACCCGACTGCGGTGAGGAGAGCTACCGTGGCTCCGGGCTCCTCGAGGGCAAGGTCGCGCTCGTGACCGGCGGCGACAGCGGCATCGGCCGCGCGGTCGCCATCGCCTACGCCCGCGAAGGAGCCGACGTCGCGATCTCCTACCTTTCCGAGCACGGCGACGCCGAGGTGACCGCAGAGCACGTGCGGGGTGCGGACCGGTCCGCGCTGCTGCTGCCCGGCGACCTTGCCGACCCCGCGCACTGCCGCGAAGTCGTCGAACGCACGGTCACCGAGTTCGGGCAGCTCGATGTGCTCGTCAGCAACGCGGCCTACCAGATGAACCGACCGAACCTCGAGGACGTCAGCGACGAGGAGTGGGACCACACCCTGGCGACCAACCTGTCCGCGATGTTCCACCTGGTCAAGGCGTCGCTGCCCCACCTCGGCCCAGGGTCGTCGATCATCGGCAGCTCGTCGGTCAACTCCGACGCCCCCTCCCCCGACCTGGCGCCCTATGCGTGCACCAAAGCGGCGATCGCCAACCTCTGCGCCAGCCTCGCCCAGATGCTCGGGCCGCGCGGCATCCGCGTGAACAGCGTGGCCCCCGGCCCGATCTGGACGCCGCTGATCCCCGCGACGATGCCACCGGACAAGGTGGAGGCGTTTGGTGACGACACCCCCTTGGGCCGCGCCGGGCAGCCCGCCGAGCTCGCCGGCGCCTACGTTCTGCTGGCCTCCGGCGCCGGGAGCTACATGTCTGGGTCACGGATCGAGGTCACCGGAGGACGACCGGTCCTGTGAACCGGCCGGATGGCCGGGCCGCACCCGGCCAGGACTGGGACGACCGCCTGACAGGCGACTCGGACAGCGTGCGCGAGGACGTCACGCCCGAGCTCCTCGTCTGCACCGCGTTGGTGCGCGGCGACCTGGTCGACGGCTGCACCAGCTCGGTCCTGCTCGGTCCTGACGAGCGCTACCCTATGGCACACACCGACGCCCACGCGCGCCGTCTTGACGAGGTCCAGTTCACGTTGTGGGAGGGCCCGGGGCCAGAGGCCGTCGACCGCGGCGTACCCCGGTGGGTGGCTGATGTGCGGGACAGCAGGCAGTGGCCGCTCCTGGGCGACGCACTCGCGGGCTCACCCGTCCGGGGGATGGTCGCGCTGCCTCTGCTCACCCCTGTGGGGCCGGTCGGGCTCTTCACCGCGTACCGCCGGCGGCCGGGCCGGTTCGCCCCGTCGGACGTCGCCTCGCTCGTCGCGTTCGCCGACGCCGTGGCCACGCTCGCCCTGGGACGGATCGACGCCGACAGGGATGGGCCTCTGCCCAGACCTCAGGTCGGCGTCGCTGTCGGCAGGGTCATGGCCCACCATCAGCTTGACGCCGAGGATGCCTTGTCGATGTTGCGCGCCTACGCCTTCCGCACGGGACGCACCGTCATGCAGGTCGCCGGCGACCTGACGAGTGGGCGGAGCGCGCCCGCCGACCTCGATGACGGCCGGCGTTGAGCGTAGGACCCGGGCGGGCCAGTCCCGCCAGCGAGACGCCGGTGACGAGCACGCCCACAGCCACCTCGAGACCGGCCGTGCGTGGCCAGGCGTGCTCCGCCAGCAGTCCGGATGCGACGAGACCGAGGCCGGCGACCGTGGACACCAGCAACGCCACCCGGTGACGACCGGACGCGTTGGCGACCCATACCCCGACCAGACCGACGACGACGGCGAACCCGCCGTCCCGCAGCGCGGTGTCACGTCCCACGGCCGAGTTGTCGATGAACCACGGCTGGCTCAGCACCACGAAAGCCGCGAGCCCGAAGAGGATCCAGCCCGCCGCCGGCCCGACGGCCGGCCTGGTGACCGGCCCCGCCTCGAGCCGCGCCCGCGTGGCGTGGGCGGTCTCGGCGGCGTCCCGACGCGCCGCCTCGTCATCGATCGTCTCCCCCGGGTAGGTGCCCTCGTGAACGTCGTTCTCGCGCACCTGCTCGACCTCGTCCGCAGGGTCGGCACCGCTGCCCGCGTCGTACATGATCCCGCCCAGCAAGCTCGCCACTCCGCCACCGACGAGCACGACGGCTCCCGCCACGGAGACCGAGAGCGACTGCAGCGCGATGCCCGCGCCGAGGGCCACGAGGCCGACCGTCGCAGCAAGCACACCGCCCCAGACCCATCGTGGGTGCACTCGATGGCTTCGGCGCGCAAGAAAGTCGGGGATCATGCCGAGACCCGTTCCCTCTCCTACGCACCCCATGCGCGCATGCCAGCCAGCCGAACGGGAACGGTCGTCTGGCCTGCACCCGACACCCGAGGGGAACCCCGTGAGGACCACCGTCGCCGATCACCTGCTGTCCCGCCTGCGCGAATGGGGAGTCGCGCGGGTCTACGGCTATCCGGGCGACGGGATCAACGGCATCCTCGGCGCCTTCTCCCGCGCCGACGACGACCCTCGCTTCATCCAGTCGCGCCACGAGGAGATGTCGGCGTTCGAGGCGGTGGGCGAGGCCAAGTTCGGCGACGGGCCCGGCATCTGCTTGGCCACGTCCGGCCCCGGGGCCATCCACCTGCTCAACGGGCTCTACGACGCCAAGCTCGACCACGTGCCGGTCGTGGCCATCGTGGGGCAGACCAACCGCTCGGCGATCGGGGGCAGCTACCAGCAGGAGGTGGACCTGCTCAGCCTCTTCAAGGACGTCGCCAGCGACTACGTGCAGATGGTCACCGTCCCGCAGCAGCTGCCCAACGTGCTCGACCGGGCGATTCGCACCGCCATGACGCGCCGAGCACCCACGGCGGTCATCGTTCCCAACGACGTGCAGGAGCTCGCCTACGAGCCACCGGGCCACGAGTTCAAGATGGTCCCGTCCAGCCTGGGCATCAGCTGGCCCGAGGTCGACCCCGACGGCGACGCCCTCCGGGCGGCGGCCGACGTGCTCAACGCCGGCAGCAAGGTGGCCGTGCTCGTCGGCCAGGGTGCGCGCGGCGCACACGAGGAGGTTCAGGAGCTCGCAGCCCTCCTCGGGGCAGGCGTCGCCAAGGCTCTCCTCGGCAAGGACGTCCTCTCCGACGAGCTGCCCTTCGTGACCGGGGCCATCGGCCTGCTCGGGACCCGCCCGAGCTACGAGCTCATGCGCGACTGCGACACCCTGCTCACCGTCGGGTCGAGCTTCCCCTACTCACAGTTCCTCCCCGACTACGGCCAGGCGCGTGCCGTGCAGATCGACCTCGACGGCAGCATGATCGGGATGCGCTACCCCTACGAGGTGAACCTCGTGGGAGACGCCCGCCGGACCCTGCGGGCCCTCCTCCCCCTCCTGCGGCGACAGGAAGACCGGTCGTGGCGGGAGAAGGTCGAGTCAGACGTCGCGCGATGGTGGGACGTCATGGATGCGGAGGCCCAGGTCTCCGCAGACCCGGTCAACCCGATGCGCGTTTTCAGCGAGTTCTCCGAGCAGGCGCCCGACGACGTGATCGTGACCGCCGACAGCGGCTCGGCGGCGAACTGGTATGCCCGCCATGTCCGGATGCGCGGCCGCATGCGCGGCTCGTTGTCCGGGACCCTGGCCACCATGGGACCGGCGGTGCCCTATGCCATCGGCGCCAAGTTCGCCCACCCTGACCGCCCGGCGGTCGCCTTCGAGGGCGACGGCGCGATGCAGATGAACGGCATGGCCGAGCTCCTGACGATCGCCCGCTACTGGCGCGAGTGGGACGACCCGCGGCTGGTGGTCGCCGTCCTCCACAACCACGACCTCAACCAGGTCACCTGGGAGCTGCGGGCCATGGGGGGTACGCCCTCCTTCGTGGAGTCGCAGGCGCTCCCCGACGTCTCCTACGCCGGGTTCGCGGAGTCCGTCGGCCTCGCTGCGATGACCGTCACCGATCCCGACGACCTCGCCCACGCGTGGCGCACAGCGCTCGCGGCTGACCGTCCCTTCGTCCTCGACGTCCACTGCGACGCTGACGTCCCGCCCATCCCGCCCCACTCCGACCTCGAGCAGATGGCAGCTGTTGCCCAAGCGCTGATGAAGGGCGATGCCTCACGTTGGGGCGTCATCAAGCAGGGAATCAAGACCAAGGCCCAGGAGCTGGTGCCGGGCATGCACCACCCCACGAGGGACTGAAGACGACCGGGAGAACACACAGCCCGAGCTCACTGATGCCGCCCAGCCTCTCCCGCACAGCGAATCGCGGGGGTCGATCACCACACCGCGGGGTGGGTGGACGACCTCTCGTCCGTGGCTATCGTGGGCGGATGGGTTGCGGCCGTCCCCGCGCCGAGGTCGAAGGCGTGCATCGTGGCGTACGCGCGTGACGAGCGGACGTCGGAACGTCTCGACCGCAACTGGCAGGACATCCTCCAGGAGCTTCGCGTCATCCAGACGGGCGTCCAGCTGCTCGCCGGGTTCCTGCTGACACTGCCCTTCAGCGCGCGCTTCGACCAGCTCGACGCCTGGCAGGTGCGGCTCTACCTGGCCACGGTCGTGGTCGCGGCGCTGGCCGTCGGGATCACGCTCGTGCCGATCGTGGTGCACCGCCGTCTGTTCGGCGAGCTCGTGAAGGACCACGTGGTCGCGATCGGGCACGCCCTGAGCCAGACCGTCGCGGCGCTACTGGGTGTGCTACTCGTCGGCATCCTCACGCTGGTCTTCAGCGTCACCGTCGGATGGGTCGCCGCCGCGGTGGTCGCGACAACCGCAACCGTGTCGCTGGTGGTGCTCCTCGTCGTGGTCCCGGCAGCACTGCTCAGACGAGCAACGAGGCTGCAGTGAGGCTCGGGGTCCATCGGTCGACGACGACCCGACGCCCGAGCGGTCGGGGTGCAGCCGGGAACCTGGTGGAGCCTCACATCGCCTCCTTGACTCCACGGCTGATCAGCCAGGCGTTGACGGGGTAGGCCGTCACGAAGCCCAGGCACATGCCGACCTGCATCCCGAACCAGTAGACCGGGCTGTCAGGTCGGACCGGATCTGGCTCGGGGAAGAGGACGAGCGCTTGGAAGACCATCCAGGCGAACAGGCCGACCTCGAACGCGGTCAGCGACAGGATGTCGGCCTTCGCGGCAGCGACCAGCCCGTCCCGGAGTCCGAGCCCGCGTGCTGGCGCGATCGCGAAGTACTGGAAGACCAGGCCGAGCGCGACCGCCAGGAGGTAGTCACCCACCAGCTCGGCCCACAGTGCCTTGCCCAGCAGGGTGATGCCCAGGAGGAAGATGGTGGTCCCGGCGATGATGTCGCCGAGCGTGCAGCCGGCGCCGCAGTGGCTGACGCCGACGCTCGTGGTCGCCCAACGTGGCTTCGGGGGCGGTTCCGCCATTCCTCGCTCCTCGCTCCACCGTTGGCTGTGAGGACGTCCGAAGCGGAGGTACGCCCAGATGCCGAGCGGCCCGGTGTAGAGGGCCGTGACCGGCCAGACCCACGCCATCACCGGCATCTGTTGCCGGTAGCGACGGACGTCGATCACGATGACCGCGGCGCTGACCACGGCCACCGCCAGTGCCGTCCAGGCCATCGTGACGAGCCAGACCGGCGGGGTTCCCCCGGTCACCGTGCTGCCCCGTGCGCCTCAGTCACGCAGGGGGTCGTGGCCGAAGTCCATGAGCGAGTGCCGCCAAGCTGCGTCCCCGGCACGGGGTACGGCGTCCGCTCCTCGCTGATCGTGCACGCGCTGCACCACGCCCGCCATGACGATCGCATCAGCCCGCGTCACGTCCACGCGCCGGCGGCCGAGGATGTCGAGCACCTGTCGGCCGACGGCCGGGCCGGCCCGGTCAGGGACCTCCTCGGTGTCGATCCCTGCTCCTCGCTCACGGAGCCAGTCGGCCAGCTCGCGCGAGCTCATGTTCACCGCGTCGTGGAACTCCTGCCACAACTCGTCGGTCACGATGCTGTCTGCCACGTCGTCCTCCGTTCTTCCGGTGCGGGGTACACCGTCGCCGTACCCGAGGAGGGGGTCGTTGACACGGTGCTGTCGATCGGTGCATCAACTCGGTCGCCACCGGGAACGGAAGGCGCGAGTGCCCGACGACCCGGAGGTGACTCCAGTGAGCAGCGCCAACTCCGACGAGCTCAACGACGTCGACACCCGCTGGACCGCGGACTCGGCACGCGTCCCGTCCGACGTGACTCCGGAGCTGCTCGTGTGCACGGCTGTCGTCCGAGGCGATCTGGCCGACGGCGCTGCCTGTTCCGTGGTGGCAGGTGCCTACGAACGTTTCGCACTCGCCAGCACCGACCATCACACGCGGAACCTGGAAGAGGTCCAGTTCACGCTGTGGCAGGGCCCGGGACCGGAGGCCGTCGACAGCGGGGTCCCCCGCCTGGTCGCAGACGTGTGTGAGGCCACGTCGGTATGGCCGCTCGTCGCCGACGCCGTGGTGGAGAGTCCCGCTCGTTCGCTGGCGTCGTTGCCTCTGGTGGTGGGCTCGAGGTGCGTCGGGCTGTTCACGGCGTACCGGCGACGGCCTGGGGAGTTCAGTGTCGACGACGTCGCTGCTCTGGTCGCCTTCGCCGACGCGCTCGCCTCGCTGGCGGCGAATCGTCTGCGAGACGATCGAGACGGGCCGCTGCCACCGCCGCAGGTCGCGGGCGCGGTTCGACAGGTCGCCATGGACCTCGATCGCCACCCCCTCGACGCCCTGGCGCTGATGCGTGCGCACGCCTTCCGCACCGGGCGCACCCTCTCGGCCCTCGTCGCTGACCTGATGCTCGGCACCACCACGGCCGAGGACATAGGCCGGCGGCCCGACGGTCACTGAGCCGCTGCTCTCGACTCAGCCGAGTTGGTCCAACGCGATCGCTGCGACGAGACCCAGCGTGGCAGCCAGGCCGGCCAGGTAGGACTCCTCGCGGAAGGCCTTGGGGAACACCTCGGTCGCCAACGACGCGGCCACCGCCCCGCCCGCGAAGCTCCGGACCAGCGCCAAGGCACTCTCGGGGACTCCTGCCAGCAGGAGATTGCCCGCCAGCGCCGCTAAGGACAGCAGGACCGCCGTGGCGACCCACAACGCCATCACCTTGCCGCGCGAGTGCCCGCCCGAAGACATGTCACGGGCACCTCCCGCAGCCTCCGGCAGGTTGGACAGGAAGATCGACCCCGAGAGCGCAGCGACCTGCAGCGGACCGGCGCCTATGAGGGCGACGCCGAGGGCGAGGTTCTCGGGAACGCCGTCCAAGGTGATGGCCGTCAAGAGCCCTCCCCCGGAGTCCTTGCTGGTCCGACGCGCGATCGCTCGATCGAGCAGCACGAAGACCAGTGCACCGAGCACCACCACGGCGTAGACCGACCAGGCTGGGGCCTGCTTCGTCGACGGCTCGACCAGCTCCAGGACTGCCGAGACCATGAGGGCGCCGCCGGCCAAGGCCACGACGAACCCCTCGACGCGGTCGGAGGGCCGACCGAACACGCCCCACGCGGCCCCGGCCACGAGGGCGCCCGAGACCACGAGCACCACCACAATCGTCAGGAACACGCTGCCCAGTGTCCGGTGGTGTCGTGCGGCCGACCACCCCCGCAAGGGCCCCTGCCCCGGGCCGAGACCTCCGGCCGTGCGCCGCCCGACAACTGGAGCTGACGCGACCCCAGCACCAGGCTGGTCATCGAGGTCAGGATCTCCGACCCTCGCCGTCGCGATTCCCCCACATTTCCCCCAGACCAGGCCCCATTCCACCCCTACCGACGGCCCATCCCTGAGCGCTACCGTGGACGGATTGTGCCTTTGACCTGCACAAACGCGTCTTGACGAAAGCGACTGCACCATGGCTCGGCTGCTACTACGACATCTGACGGACAGGGTCGAAACAGGCCCTGACCTGAACAAACGCGCGGCCCCCGCGGAGGAGTCCCTCGGACCCTCCGCGGGGGCCGTTCGCCACCCCGGGCCGTCGTCGTGGGCACGAGCTCGGCCCCACACGTAGGGGTGGCGCCACGGCCGGTCGGTGCTGGGTACGGTCGATCGGGTGGGCAGGAAGCACGCCCGCCGCACGTACATCGAGCACGGAGGAGCGCATCATGTCGGACGACAAGAAGGCTGCCAAGGAACTGGTCGAGACGCTCAAGGACGGCGAGCGTGGTTTCGCCACCGCCGCGGAGAAGGTGCGTGACAGCGACCGCGCCCAGTGGGCTGACACCCTGCAGCGCCTCTCCGAGCAGCGCGCCGGGTTCCGTCGCGAGATCGTCGAGATGGGCCACGACTACGGGGACGACGTGGACGAGAGCGGCTCCGCCACGGCTGCCCTGCACCGGGGCTGGCTCTCCCTGAAGGATGCCGTGACGGGCGACGACGCCGACGCCGTCCTGGGCGCCGCTGCGAGCGGCGAGGACCACGCGGTCTCGGAGTACGAGGACGCCCTCGAGCAGGACCTGAGCGACGGGTTCCGGCAGGTGGTCTCCCGCCAGCACGCAGCGATCGTGAGCGCCCGTGACGAGGTGAAGGCGCTCCAGAGCTGACGACGGGCACCTCCCGGCCCTCGGCCGGGCGTCACGTGGGCGGTTCGCGACCCGCCTCCAAGGCGTCGAGCCGCGCGGCGATCCGGCAAGACAGGCGACCTCGGCCGGGAGATTCCCGGACCGAGGCCGCCTGCACACCCGGCTGACCGCGTGGGTCGACCCGCACAGGCTTACGGGACGCCGTCGAGCAGGTGCAGCGGGGCGTACTTGAAGTTCTGGGTGCCGGAGCTGCCCGGGAGATCGTTGAAGCCGTCCTGGCAGACGAAGATCCCGTCGGGGAAGTTCTCGTTGAAGTAGCCCTCGACGGCTTCGAGACCGTCGGTCTGGTCGCAGTCGTCGGAGACGGTGCCGTTCGACACGCGAGCACTGCCGAGGTAGTCCCCCGTCGCGGCGTCGTAGCGGACGATCCAGTTGCGTTGCGGCGCGGCCACGTTCTGGGCCGAGGCGTAGAGCACGCCTCCGGCGAGGGCCAGCCCTTCCACGTCGGCCGAGAGCTGCTCGCCGATCGTGGCGAAGGAGACCCGCGGCGGGACCAGGCCGGTCGGCGCCGTCAGGTCGTAGCGCCAGATGCCGACGTCCTCCTCGGAGACGTAGAGGGCGCCCGTGGCATCGTCGACCTCGCACCCCTCGCCCTCGCTGCCCAGGTAGAAGTCGCGAACCGGCCGCCCCAGGGTCAGGAGTCCGTCGGCGTCACCGTCGGTGAGCGGGTGGACCCTGACCCGGAAGTTCGGGCGGTGGATGTTGACGGCGAAGAGCCCATCGGCCACTCCGGGAGCGCCAGGGTCGTAGAAGCACAGCCCCTCACCGGCCGTGCTGACGTTGCCTGTCGCCTCCCTGGCGAAGATCAGGCGCGGCCCCTCCGGGGTGTCGGTGACCCGGTAGACGAGGATCCCGGAGTGGGCCGCGATCACGTAGTCGCCACGGACGTCGACGTTGCCGAAGAACGTCTTCGGGCCGGTGATCCGCTGCACCAGCTCGCCGTCGAGGTCGAAGACCGAGAGCCGGCCGACCTTCTTCTCGTTGGTGATGACCAGCGAGCCGGCAGGGTCGTCGGGGTTCACCCAGACGGCAGGGTCGTCGGCCGTGTCGCCCCGTACGCCGGTGGGCACCGTCTCGACGACGGAGGGGACGTCGACCGTGTCGACCGGGGCTGCCCGGGCTGGGGTGACGACGGCGACGGCCAGCGCGCAGGCCAGGAGCCCGGTGCCGAACCTGGGGGTGAGGACCATTGCGTGCTCCCGTCCAGTGCTCCGCCCCGAGTCCGGTTCTCAGACAAGCACAGGCCGCTGGCGCGCCGGTATGACCAATTGTGGGGACGTTGCCCGGCTGGCTCGATGCGACGGGAGATCGGGCCCTACAGTCCCCGCCGCTGGCGCGCGAGGCCCGCGATGAGGCTGATCGGGACGTTCGGCCCGCTCAGCCCAGCAGGCGCGCCTTGGCCTCCGCGAACTCCGCGTCCGACAGCACGCCCGACTCGTGGAGCGCGCCGAGGCGCTGGAGCTGGTCGACGAGGTCGTCCCCGCCGGTGGGAGGCGCGGCAGGGGGCGGAGGCGGCGGAGGGGCCGGAGCTGCCGACTCCTGCACGTAGGCCGTCGGGGCGGGCTGCTGCCGCGCCGCCGCACGGCGGTTCATCGCGTTCGTCGTCGCGTTGGCCGTGCCCGCGATGACCGCGGTCCTGGCCATGGTGCCCAGCAGGCCGGGCCTGCCCATCCTGCCCATCATGGTCGTCTCCTCAGCTCTCGGAGGCCGCGAAGGCGGCCTCGGCCTCGTCGGCGGGAACCCGTACGTGCAGCGCCAGCTCGGCTCCGAGGCCGCGAAGCCCGGCGGCGAATCCCGACGCCCACAGGTGCTCGACCACCACCACGGCACCGTTCTGACCGGGGTCGAGGGCACTGGCGAGCGACTCGACGTCCTCCTCGTTGAGCAGCGTGTGGGCATCGATGTCGAGCCCGGAGGCCAGTGCCTCCGAAGCACCGTCCTCGAGGTCGTGGAAGGTGCGGTCACCCGCGCCGTCCGTCCCCACCAGCACGAGGTCGACGATGCGCAGCTGGCCGGCCGTGACCGGCTCCCGCAGCTGGGCGAGCAGGTCGGCGGACGCGACGTCCGGCGGGTAGGCCAGCAGCAGGACCTCGATCGGACCACGGTTCATGACGTCCTCCTCAGTCCTCGTCCGCGAAGGCGGCACGGAGGGCCGCCTCCTCGTCGTGGGACAGGTTGGTGCTGATCAGCTCCATCTCCTGACCCGCGAAGGCGTCCTTGACCCGGTCGACGACCGCGTCGGACGACAGCAGGAAGAGGGCCGAGGTGCCCTCCGTCAGCTGGTCCCGGACCCGGTTGACGAAGCCGTCGTCGATGCCGGCGTCCGACAAGGCACCCGACAGGGCACCGGAGGCCGCGCCCACGGCCGCGCCGAGCAGTGGGACGAAGAAGATCATGCCGAACAGCAGCCCCCAGAAGGCTCCTCCGAGGGCGCCGGACGCCGTGAGGTCGTTGGCCTGCCGGGTGCGCGGCTTCTTCTTGCCGACCGGCCAGGAGGCGGTCGCGGCGTCGTGGACCGAGATCAGCTGTTGGCTGGTCAGGTTCGCGAGTGTCCGGACGGCGTCGTCAGCGCCCTCGGCAGTGGCGAACTTCCAGACCGTCAGCGTGGCCATGGGTGTGTCTCCCCCGGCTCAGGCCGCGGCCGGCTCGTGGACGGCCCGCAACCGTCCCGCCAGCATCATCGACAGCCCCTCGGCGAGCACCTGGACCCCGAGCATGACGCCGAGCAGGCCCAGGGTCGCGCTGAAGAGGTTGAACAGGATCATCAGGCCGAGCAGGGTCGAGACACCGCCGCCGAGGAGCAGGGCCGCGCGCGCCTCTTTGTCGTGCATCGCAGCCGAGAGCCGGGCCACGCCGGAGGCGAGGAACGTCGCTCCGGCGACGATGGTCAGGCTGAGGGCGGCGAGCCCGGGGTTGCGCACCATCACCAGGCCGAGGACGGTGAGCATGCCGCCCGCGAGCAGGCCGGTCCAGAAGCCCTCCTTGCCGATGGCGAAGATCGACACGGCGAGGGCGACGATGCCGCTGATCAGTGCGGTCCATCCGATGAAGAGCACGGACACGGCCGTGGCGAGCACGACGTGCCCGAGGATGATGATCGCGGACAGCACCAGCAGCGCGCCGAGCACGATGTCGCCCTTGGTGCGCTTCATCGCGAACGCGGGGCCGGATGGTGCGGTGACGTCGGTCATGGGTGACTCCTCTGGGTCGGGCAGCCCTCAGTCCTCGGGCGCCCCCCGATTCTCGGCAGTCGGCACGGCGGCGGCCTCGCCCGTGCCGGGTGAGATGTCGCGGTCAGTCCGGGAGGCGGCGCATCTCGAGCACGGTCAGCCCGAGCGTCTGGAACCGCGCGAGCAGTCCGTGGAGGTGGGCGTCGTCCTCGACGAGCCCGAAGAACACGGTGCCCCCGGCCGGGCCGGGCACCGACTGGAGCTCGGGGAAGGCGGCGCGGACCGTGTCCGACACGCGTACGCCGAGCAGGAACTCGTAGCGCCACGAGCTGTGCTCGCGAGCACCGACGGCCTCACCCATGTCCACCTCCTCCTGCGGGATGCGTGCGTGCCCACTGTGGACCCGCACGGACGCCGGCACGTCATCCCTCGCGGGTGACCTGCTCCGACGGGGGCGGCGGTCCCGACCCGATCAGGCCCCCGATCCACCGGGTCTCGGGGTCGACGTCGACGAACACGGCGCGGACGAGCAGCGACATCGGCACGGCGAGCACCGCCCCCAACGGCCCGAGGATCCAGGCCCAGACGATCAGTGAGAGGAAGGTGACGCTCGCGGAGAGCCCGACGGCGTCACCGACCATCTTCGGCTGGATCACCGACTGGATGACGACGTTGATGACCGAGTAGGCGACGACGACGCTCAGCATCAGGCCGGGACCGCCCTCGAGGAGCGCGAGGACCGCCGGGGGGACGAGACCGAGCACGAAGCCGATGTTCGGGATGTAGTTGGTGATGAACGCCAACAGGCCCCAGAGGAGCGCCCCGGGCACGTCGAGGAGGGAGAGCAGCAGGGTGTCGATGACCGCCACGACCAGACCGAAGGCGGTCGAGACCAGCAGGTAGGTGCGGGTCCCGGTGGCGAAGGACTCCAGCGCCTCCACGATGGCGGGACGGCTGCTCCGGACGCTGTCGAGGTGCCGCCCGAAGGAACCGGCGTCCAGGCAGAGGAAGAGGACCAGGGTGACGATGAACGCGAGGTCGGTGACCAGCGACGCCAGGCTCGCCAGCACCCCCGTCACCAGGCTGGCCAGCCGGCCGAGGTCGAAGGATTCGACCACCGCCCGCGCCTGCTCGCTGCCGACGCCGTAGTCCGCCAGCCGCCCCGTGATCGACGAGAGCAGTCGGGCGAGCTCGTCCTGGTAGTCGGGGACCAACGATGCGAATCGGGCCGCCGCCACGACCAGCGAGACCGTGACCAGCAGGAGGACGACGTAGACGGCCAGGATCGAGAGCAGCGCCCCCACCCAGCGGGGGACGCCGCGCCGCTCGAGCCGGGTGCGGATCGGTGCGGACGCGATGCTGAGGACCACCGCCAGCAGCACCGGTCCCAGGAGGTCGGAGACCGCGCGCAGACCGGCGACCGTCACCGTCGTCGCGGCCAGGCCGAGCATGATCAGGACGCCGCGCGGGAGGCCCGACGGGGCGGCCAGGCGGCTGACGTCGGAGGTGGACACCCGCCCAGAGTGGTGCCTTCGTGTCGCGGTGCCCTCACCCGGCTCGGGTGAAGGCCGCAGCCCGGGCGCTCCCCTACCCTCGGGACGGTGAGACCCGACTGGCGCGCTGCCTGCTCGGCGACCTGCCTGGTCCTGGCCGCGCTGCTCGTGCCGCTGTCAGTCACCGGATGGTGGCTGCGCACGACCCTGACCGAGACCGACGACTACGTCGCCACGGTCGCCCCGCTCGCGGACCGACCGGAGGTGCAGGCCGCGGTCGCCGACCTGCTGACGGAGCGGGTCGTCACCCGGCTCGACGACGCCGACCTGCTCCCGCGCGCCGCCGACGAGCTCGAGGGCCGCGGCGTGCCCCCGGAGCTGGCGCAGGCCCTCACCCTGCTGGCCGAGCCCCTGCGCGACCGCGTCGAGGAGAGGGTGTCCCGCGCAGCACACACCCTGGTCGGGACCGAGGCCTTCTCCGACTCCTGGGCCGCCTCCAACGAGGTCGCCCACGAGGAGCTGGTGGCCGTGCTCGAGGGCGACAGCGACCTCGTCGAGCTCGGACCCGACCAGACCGTCAGCGTGCCGCTCTCGACGCTGCTGGAGACCCTGCGTCAACAGCTCGTGGACGCCGGCGTCCCCGGGGCGGAGCGGATCGAGGTCGCCGACGCGGCCTTCCCGATCGGGTCGGTGGAACAGCTCGACCGGGCGGAGACGGGCTACGCCCTGTTGCGACGCTGGGGGCTGCTGCTCCCGCTGCTGTGCGTGGCCCTGGCGGTCGCCGGAGTGCTGCTCGCCCGGGACCGGCGCCGGGCCGTCGTCCGGTGGGCGGGCGGCGCGGTCGCGGGCTTGCTCCTCCTCGCCGTGGGGCTGTCCGCCGCCCGGGAGCAGGTCCTCGCCGGGCTCCCCGCCGGCACGCCGCCGGACGCGGCTGCCGCGGTGCTGGAGGTGGTCGCCTCCCGGCTCCGGACCCTGCTCCGGCTCGGCGTCCTGGTCATGGCCCTCGTGGCCGTGGTCGCCCTGGTGACCGGTCCCGGGGCGCGCGCCCGACGTCTGCGGGGGTCGGCCACCGACACCTGGCGGCGCGCGTGGGAGTCGCTCACCAGCCACCCCGAGTCGGGGTGGGTGGGTGCCGCCGTCGCCGGCCTCGCCGTCCTGCTCGTGCTGCTGCTGCCCGACCCCGGGCCGGCCGCGCTCGTGGTGCTCGTGGGCGTCGCCGTGCTCGGGGCGGTCGTCGCACGGGCGGCACCGTGGAGCCGGTGAGCCGGCGCCACGCGTGGACGCTGCGCGCCCGGCAGCTCTACGACGAGCTCGTCGACACCCCGCTCGGACAGCTCTTCGTCGCCCTGCGCGAGGTCCAGCTCCGCGACCGCGCCCTCACGCTGGCCGGTCAGGCGTTCATCGCCCTCGTCCCGCTCCTCATCGTCGTCGCGAGCTGGATCGGCTCCACCGGCGGGACGGAGGTCGCCTCGTGGCTCATCGCCCGCTTCGAGCTCTCGGGCGAGTCGGCCGACGCCGCCCGGACCCTGTTCTCGCGACCACCGAGTCCCTCCGGTGGCACCACCCTGCTCGGCCTCCTGATCCTGCTGATCTCGGTCAACTCCTTCGGACGGGCGCTCCAGCGGACCTTCGAGGCGGCCTGGCGCCTCCCCCACCGGGGATCCCGTCGCGCCCTCCGAGGGGCGCTCGGCACCGGCACGCTGATCGCGAGCATCGCGATCGTCGCGTTCGTGACCGGGGTCTCCTCCGACCTGCCGGGGGGTCCGCTGCTGGCCGTGCCACTCCAGCTCCTGGTGGCGATCCCGTGCTGGTGGGTGCTCACGCGCCTGCTCCTCAACCTCCGTGTCAGCTGGTGGGACTGCCTCCCGGGCGCCGTGCTGGGCGCCGTGACCCAGGTGCTGACCGGGTGGGCCGGGAGCATCTACGTCCCGATGCTCATCGAGCGCGACGCGGCGAGGTACGGCGTGTTCGGGGTCGCCGTGGCCCTGGTGTCGTGGCTGGTGGTGATCGCCTTCGTCGCCGTCGCCAGCGCCGTCACCGGCGCCTGGGCCAGCCGGATGCTGGTCGAGCTCAGAGCAGACCGGCCCGCCTGGCCTCGCTGACGGCCTCCCGGCGCGAGGACACCCCGAGCTTGCGGTAGATGCTGCGCAGGTGGGTCTTGAGCGTGTTCACCGAGATCACCATCGTGCCGGCGATCTCCTCCACGGTCCGGAGCGTCGGGAGCTCGCGCAGCACGTCGACCTCGCGGTCGGTCAGCTGGACCGTCGCCGGCGCGCGGAGCGTGGCGACGTGGGAGAGGACACGCTCCACGAGGCCCTCGGCGCTGCCCCAGGACCCCCGCGCCTCGGCCAGCAGGCCGAGTCCCGCCGGGCCCACGGTGAGCAGGCTCCGCGGGGTGTCGAGCTCGACCGCGAGGTCGAGCGCCAGCCGCACCTCCGACAGCGCCTGGTAGTGACGGTCCTGGGCCAGGGCCAGGCGCGCGGCGAGGACACGGGCGTCGAGCAGGGTCAGCCCCCACGTACGCGGGAGCTCGTCGCGCAGCACCGGGGCCAGGGTCTCCGCGGCCTGCGCCGGGCGGTCGCGCGCTGCGGCGAGGTAGGCAGCAGCCAGGTGTGTCTCCGCGACGTCACCGCACCGCTCCACCAGCGCCTGCACCGTCTCGCGCAGCCGGTCCGTGCGCCCGGTGTGGAGGCACAGCTGGGCGTCGGCCAGCGCCACACCGGCCACCAGGTCGGGGGCCAGCAGAACCCCGGAGTCAGGGCGCCAGCTCTCGTGCATCCACTGGGTGTCGAGCGCGGCCGCCCCCTCGGCCACGCCCAGGGCCAGGTTGCGGACCGCGGCCACCGTCGAGGGGTCGTCCTCGGGGTCGAGCAGCTCGAGCGCGCGGGCGCTGAGCGTGCGCGCACGGACGTCGTCGAGCTCGAGGTAGGCGAGCCAGCCCTCGAGCATCTTCATCAGCGCCGCCCTGGGCGAGCCGGTCCAGCCGCCGACCTCGGCGGCCCGACGTGCCCGGACCAGACGCTGCCGCATGACCGGGAACGCGCCGGAGACCGAGTCGCACGCCGCCTGCAGCGCCAGGGCCTCCACCAGCGCGGCGACGTGGGCACGTCCCTCCGCGACCTCGACCGCCCTGGCCAGGAGAGGGGCAGCCTCGTCGGCCCGCCCCGCGCGGAGGAGCTCGGCCCCCCGCTGGAGGGCGAGCGTCATCTGGGTGTCGAGCGTGACCCCCTCACCGACCTCCGTCGCCTCGGCGAGCGGTCGGCCCCGACGTCGGCGGAGCAGTGCCCCGACCGCGGCCTGGGCGGCGGCGAGCTCGGGGTCGTCGGCCGGTGGGTGGAGCTCGTGGAGGGTCGCGGCCTCGCTCACCCTGCCGAGGTCGGCGAGCGCGACGGCTCCCACCGCCGCGGTCCAGGGGCCGGTCTGTCCCCGGAGGAGCCGCCGGCCGAGCACGCGCACGAGGGGTCCGGCCTGGCCGTCGGCCACGAGTCCCAACCCCACGGCCGCCAGGGTGCGCTCGAGGACCCCGAGCGACTGCGACGCCGCGGCGTGCTCGACCGCCCGCAGACCGTCGCCGCGAGAGGCGAACCAGGCCGCGCACGTCCGGTCGGCCGAGCGAGCCGCCGGCGCGTCGCGGTGGAGCAGCTCGGCGTGCAGATGGGCCCGGAGGATCGGGTGGAGCCGGTAGGCGGGGGTGTCGGCATCGGCGACCTCACGGAGCAGGCCCGACCAGCCTCCCACTGCTGCCACGACCTCCCCGGCGTCGTCGCGCCCGGTCAGCGAGACCAGGAGGTCCAGCGGCGTAGGGTCGGCCACGGCGCAGTGGAGCAGCACGTGCTGGGTGACCGTGTCGAGCGCCCGGAGCGACTCCCCGAAGAGCCGGTCGGCCAATCCGTCCTCGGCGGTCCAGCCGGGTCCGTCGAGCGCCCCGCCCCTGGCCAGCGCCCCACCCATCAGCCGCGCCATGGCCGGCCAGCCCTCCGTGCGTTCCCAGACGTGCTCCTGGTCGGCGTCGGACAGGCCCGGCGAGCAGGCGGCGCACTCGTCGGCCGTGAAGGCGAGGTCCGCGGCACCCACGACGTCGACCTCGCCCCGGATCCGCCGGTCGACCAGGGACGGGAGGGGCGGTCTGGTCCGGCTCAGCAGCACCAGTCGCAGCGAGTCGGGAGCACGGGACACCAGGGCGTCGAGGTCGTCGAGGACGTGGCGCCCGGTCGCCTCGTGGACGTCGTCGAGGACCAGCACCAGCTCGACCCCGCCGAGGACGTCGAGGAGCTCGGTCACGAAGTCCTCGTGCCCGATCCGGTCCGGCACGGGCAGCCGGCGCACGGCTTCGGCCACGAGGCCGTCGACGACCTCCGCGATCGCGTCGAGCACCCGCCGCCAGAGCTCGCGGCGGCTGTCACCGACGCCTCGCAGGTGGGTGATCGCCACGGGACGACCGTCGCGGTGGCGCTCCGGGTCCCACGAACGCACCAGGGTGGTCTTGCCGAACCCGGGCGGTGCCGCGAGCAGCACCACCGACTCCTGGGTGTCGGGGTCCCGGAGGCGCTCGAGCCGGTCCACGAGCCGCGGGCGCACGACGACACCCGCGGACACCAGCTCCTGGGACGCCGGCATGCACTCCTCCGAACGGGTGGGGGGATCGTCGGGCACCAGTCAACCGCATCCTGACTCCCGCTCGGCACCTACTTTGGTCTAACCGGGCGTCATCCTCCGCGGGTGACGCGCGAGGTCGCCCCCCAGCGCCACCATGACCGCAAGGAGGTGGTCCCGTGCTGCGCAGGCTGCTCGTCCACTGGGTGCTGCTGGCCGCGGTGCTCGCCCTCGTGGCGCTCTTCGCCGACAGCGTGGAGGTCACCGGCGGCGTCGTCGGGCTGCTGACGGCCGCCGCCGTGCTCGGCCTCGTCAACGCGCTCGTCGGTCCGGTGCTCCGGCTGCTGAGTGCTCCCATCACCCTGGTCACGCTCGGCCTCTTCTCGCTGGTGATCAACGGGCTGCTGCTCATGGTCACCGCGTGGTTCACCGACTCGTTGACCGTCGGCGGCCCGCTCCGCACGATCCTCGCGGCGCTCGTGATCTCGGTGCTCAACACGCTGTTGAGCAAGCTGGTCCTCGACTGACGTGACTGACCGATCGCTGCGACGGTTCCGGCCGGACGCCACGGCGGGGGTCGTCCTCGGGGTCGAGAGCGTGCCCGACGGGCTCGCGAGCGGCGTGCTCGCCGGTGTGAACCCCGTCGCCGGCCTCTACGGCTACCTCTTCGGGATGGTCGGCGCGGCAGCCTTCACCAGCAGCACCTTCATGGCCGTCCAGGCGACGGGGGCGATGTCCCTCGTCGTCGCCGACACCGACCTGGCCTCCCGCCCCGACCCGGAGCGGGCCCTGTTCACGCTCTCGGTCCTGACAGGGGTCGTCATGGTCGTCGCAGGACTGCTGCGCGGCGGCCGGATGCTGCGCTTCGTCCCGACGGCCGTGATGACGGGCTTCGTGAGCGCCGTGGGGGTCAACATCGTCCTCGGGCAGCTCTCGAACTTCAGCGGCTACGACTCCGACGCGCCGAACCGGGTCCTGCGCGCGCTCGACCTCGCCCTCCACCCGTGGCGCGCCGACCTCGGGTCGGTCGCGGTCGGCGCCGTCACCATCGTCCTGATCCTCGTCCTGGAACGCACACGCATCGGCTCGTTCGGCCTCGTCGTCGCCGTCGTGGTCGGATCCGCGATCCCCGCCGTCCTCACCCCGGACGTCGCCCTCGTCTCCGACCTCGCCGACCTGCCCGGCGCACTCCCGGCACCGCGCCTGCCCGTCCTCGGCGACGTCCTCGTCCTCGCGGTCCCGGCGCTCTCGCTCGCCTTCGTCGGCCTGGTCCAGGGCGCTGCCGTGTCCGCCGGCATCCCGAACCCCGACGGACGCCGGTCGGACACCTCCCGCGACTTCGTCGGGCAGGGAGCCGGCAACCTCATGTCGGGGATCTTCCAGGGCATGCCGGTGGGTGGCTCGATGTCGGCCTCGGCGCTGGTGCACGCGGCCGGAGCACGCAGCCGTGTGGCCTTCTTCGTCGCCGGCGTCACGATGGCGGTCGTCATCCTGCTCCTGTCCGACCTCGTCGGGCGGGTCGCGATGCCGTCCCTGGCGGCCCTCCTCATCGTCGTCGGCATCCGGACGGTCAAGCCGGCGGCGGTGCTCTCCGTGGTCCGCACCGGCGCGCTGCAGGTCACGGTCCTGGCCGTGACCTTCGCCCTCACCCTCGTCGTCCCGCTGCAGTTCGCGGTCGTGATCGGGGTCGGGCTCGCCATCGTGCTCCACGTCGCCAACCAGTCCAACCGGGTCACGCTCCGGGCCGTGGAGTTCCTCCCCGACGGGCGCTACCGCGAGGGGGACCCGCCGGAGGTCCTGCCCGCAGGCGCCGTCGTCACGCTCCAGCCCTACGGCAGCCTCTTCTTCGCCAGCGCGCCCGTCCTCGAGCAGCAGCTGCCCCGCATCACGCCCGAGGGCAGCGGGTCCGTGGTCATCCTGCGACTGCGTGGGGTCGACCAGCTCGGGTTGACCCTGATCGACGTCCTCCGTCGTTACGCCGCCGACCTCGAGGCCCATGGCGGACGGCTCAAGCTCGTCCTCGGCAACGAGCGCGCGCTGCGCCAGCTGCGGGCCGAGGGCCTGGTCGACCAGCTCGGCCAGCAACACGTCTACGTCGGCACCGAGTGGCTCGGCGAGACCGTACGTCGTGCCCACGACGACGCGGTCGAGGAGCAGCGCGGGTCCGCCTGAGCCGTGCTCAGTCCTCCTCGGCGGCCGGCAGCACGTGCGGGAGGATCCGGCCCTCGAAGCGGGCCGCCAGGCCCGACCGCTGGAGCTGGCCCCGGGCACGCCGGTGGATGCGGGCCAGGCGCATCTCGACGTCCGCAGCGGCCAGCCGGTCGTCCAGGGCGTGCAGGGTCTCTGCGCCCGTGGAGTCCAGGTCGGCGACCATCTCCGCGTCCAGGACCAGGACCTTCAGCCCCGGGCGCTCCCCCAGCAGGGTGTCGACCGCCCGGGCGAGGCGGTCGGCGTTGGCGTAGACGAGCGAGGCCTCGAAACGGATGACGGCCACGTCGGGACGACTCAGTCCCGGAACACCGTCCTCGACCTTCGCGAAGGTCCCGTCGTGGTCCGGGCGGAGCTCGACGACGTCGGGGAAGCTGGCGCGGCGTACGAGGAAGAGCAGCGACAGCGCCACCCCGACGATCATGGCGGGGAGGGTCTCCCAGACGAGGACCAGCACGAAGGTCGTGAGGCCCGCGGCGAAGTCCAGCCGGTTGACCGCCCACAGGTCGAGCACCCGTGACGGGCTCGCGGCGGGGAGGACGGCGGCGATCACGACGGCAGCCACGACGGCCTCCGGGAGCAGCTCGAAGACGGGGGCCAGCACGAGCAGCGTCAGCACCACGACCGCGGCGGCCGCCAGGTTGGCCACCTGGCTGCGGGCGCCTGCGGCCTGGGAGGCGGCCGACTTCGAGAGGCTGCCGGACACGGCCAGGCCGCCGAAGAGCCCCGAGGCGAGGTTCGCCGCACCGGCACCCACCAGCTCCTGGTCGCCGTCCACGGCCTCCCCCGTCCGGTCCGAGACAGAGCTCGCGGCGGCGAACCCCTCCGAGAAGCCGACGAGGACCAGCGCGGCTCCGCCGGCGGTCACGGTGAGCCAGGTCTCGAGGTCGAGCCCTGGAAGGTCCGGTGAGGGAAGGCCCTGAGGGATGGTGCCGAGGACGTCGATCGACACCTCGTCCACCCCGAGCAACCAGACCAGCGCGATCCCCCCGACGACCACGAGCAGCGCCGCCGGCACCCGCGGCGCCCAGTGCTCGAGCGACACCAGGAGGCCGAGCCCGAGCACGCCGAGCGCGACCGTCGCCGGGTCCCACTCGGCGACCCGGGCGACGACCTGCCAGGCCTTGCCGACGGCGGTCTCCGCATCGATCTCCACGCCGAGGAGCCCGTCGAGCTGACCGATGATGATCGAGACCGACAGCCCCGCGACGAAGGCGTGGAGCACGGGTCGGGAGATGAAGTTGACGATCCAGCCGAGCCGCAGCAGTCCGGCGAGGAGCAGCAGCAGGCCGGAGCTCACGGCGAGGGCTGCCGTGAGCACGGCGGGATCCGCGCCCGACGACGTGAGCTCCGCGACGAGCGACGCGCTCAGGGCCGCCACCGCGGAGGCCGGCCCGACGACGAGGATGGACGTGCCGCCGGTCAGCGCGTAGGCCGCCACGGCCGCGATCGCGGCGTACAACCCGACCTCGGGCGGGACTCCCGCGATCCCGGCGTAGCCGATCGACTCCGGGATCAGGAGGGCCGCGAGCGCGATGCCGGCGACGAGGTCGGCCGACAGGTCCCGACCCACGCGGTAGCGCGGCAGCCACGCGAGGACCGGCAGGAAGGTCCGCAGGTCGCGCTCGGGCCGCCGGACGAGCCCGCCGTCCGTGCTCACGTTCCTGCGCGCGGCGGGACGGCAACGTCGGAGCCGCCCTCCACGGTCAGCCGCTCCCCCATCCGCACGCGCATGGGGCACGGGGCGAACCGGCCGGCCAGCACGGCCTCCCCCTGGCGGAACGAGGGTGCCCTGGCCACCATGTCGGCGGGTGCGTAGCCGAAGAGCCCGGCGACGTCGGCGACGTCACCCGGTGAGTTCATCCGCATCAGCATCAGGTTGTCGCACTGGGACACGACCTGCTGGTGCACCTTGGACGGCCGTTGCGTCGAGAGCAGCAGCCACAGGCCGTACTTGCGACCCTCGGCCGCGATCTGGACCAGCCGGTCGACCAGCAGCTGCTGGACCTCACCTTCGGGTTCGGCGGGGCAGACGTTGTGGGCCTCGTCGATGACGACGAGCATCGGTCGCCGCTCGTGGCGTGCCGCCCACAGCCGCTCGACCAGGTCGAGGCAGACCGCGGACGCCTCTCGCGGGTCGGAGAGGCCGGCGAGGTCGACGACCGTCGCCCGCGCGCCTTCCAGGGCGACCTCGGCCGCCGACGGCTGGTCGAGCGCCCAGACCTCCCACTCGGTCAGCCCCAGGTTCTGGACCCGCTGGCCGAGGGCGCGCTCGTCGTCACCGCCGGCGAGCAGGTTGGTGACGTAGCCACCGACCCCGGAGGGCATCGGCCGGTCCTGACGGAAGGAGTTGACGAACAGGTTGTACTCCGAGCGGTCCCGGAGAGGGTCGAGGCGCAGCACCGCCGCCTGGGCCGGCCGGGGCATCGTGGCGAAACGCATCCGGAGCGGCTGGGCCGGCGGTCGGCTCCCGAGCACGCGGATGTCGGTCCCCGAGATGGTCGCTGCGCCCTCCGGGTCCGCCCCGGGCCGGGTGGTGGCGAGGTGCACGAAGTCGGCGTTGGGGTCGAGGATCACCATCGGCAGCCCGGTGCCGATGAGCAGCCGCTCGAGCAGCACGCCGAGGGCGTAGGTCTTGCCCGACCCGCTCTGGCCGCACAGGAAGGTGTGGCGGTTGAAACCCGACGAGCGGAGCGCCGCGGTCGCATCGGCGCCCCCGCAGTCCCAGGCGCCGACGTCGAGGTCCGCGCCGGTCGCGGCCTGCAGTGCCGCCACCTCCTCACGTGCCGCCACCCGCGCCGCAGCGGCGAATGCCGCGACGTCCTGGTCGAGATGTCCGCCGGTCACCCTGCCCAGCACCACGCCCGAGGTCGTCGACACCGCCTGCACCAGCACGCCGTCCTCGGCGCCCACCACGAGCAGGTCGCCCGGGGCCGGCGGACCGCCCGTGAGGTCGACGGTGCGACCGTCCACCGACGTCGCGTGCAGGTCCGTGCGCTGTGTCGGCATGCTGTCCTCCGGTCAGGGGGCTCCAGCCTGCTGAGACCCGGCCGGGCGGTGCCTCCCCCGCAGCGGGTGATCATCCGGCGGGGGTGAGGCCCCGCCGCTCCCCGGCTGCTGGACTCTCCCCATGGAGGCCGCCGACGTCCTGATCCCCCTCGCCCGCGTGGGAATGCTGGTCTTCGTGGTGGCCGGCATGCTCGGCACGGGGCTGGCGCTGACCCTCGGCGCCGTGACGGGACCGCTGCGCGACGTACGTCTCGTGGTCGGTGTGGTCGTGGTCAACTTCGTCGTCGTCCCCGCCGCGGGGCTGCTGGTGGTCAGCCTGCTGCCGGTCGACGACGCGACCCGGACGTCGCTGCTGCTCGTCGCCTGCGTCGCGGGCGCCCCGTTCCTCGCACCGCTGGCAAAGCTGGCGGGCGGCGACACCCCCACGGCCGTGGGGGTCATGGTGCTGCTGATGGTCGTGACCGTCGGCTACGCGCCCCTCGTCGTGCCGTGGCTGGTGCCCGACGCGGCCGTCTCGCCCGGCGAGATCGCCAGCTCGCTGGTCTGGCTGATGATCCTGCCGCTCGCCGGGGGGCTGCTCGTCCACGCTCGGTACGCCGAGCACGCCGTGCGGTGGGCCCCCGGGATCCAGCGGATGTCGACGATGGGCCTTGCCCTCGGCCTGGCGGCGGCGTTGCTGGCCGGTTGGCGCGACCTGCTCGGTGTCGTCGGGACGTGGGTCTTCCTCGGGGTCGCCCTGCTCATCCTCGCCGGCCTCGGCGCCGGGGCGTTGTCGGGCCTGGGCCGGCCGGGCTCCGAACGACGGGTGCTCGAGCTGGGTGCGGCCCAGCGCAACATCGCGGCGGCGATGGTGATCGCAGGCAGCCTGGGTCCCGACGTCGTGGTCCGGACGCTGGCGGCGGCAGTGGCGATGCCGGTGGTGCTGATCCTGCTCGCCGCCGAGCTGGGACGCCGGCGGGCGTCAGGCCCCGTCGGGGAAGACGCGTGACCAGTCCCTGGCCATGCTGACGACGGTCCAGCCGAGGCGGTCACCGACCTGTGTGATCGGCTCGGCCTCCGCGAAGGTCTGGGCGACGCTGGTGTAGGCGACCTCGCGGTCGGCGTCGTCGTGGTCGACGAGCAGCGCCAGCGACGGCCCGTCCTGACCGTCGGCCCACTCCAGCATCTCGCGGTCCCCCCCGGAGTTGCCCGCGGCCAGCTGCGGCCTCCGGCCGAGGTGGGTCTGGATGGCGCTCACCTTCGCCGCGCCCTCGTTGGCCTCGCCGACCACCGAGGCGGTGCGACGCAGCCGCGGCCGCCCGTCGGGGTCGCGGTCGTAGTCGTAGGCGACCAGCGTCCCGACGACCAGCTCGGGCGCTACGCCGTAGAGGTCACGGCTGATCGCCCGCACGAACTCGGTGCCGCCACCGCTGACGATGCTCACCGTGACGTCCCGCGCCCGCAGCTCGTCGAGGAGCTCGAGCATCGGCTGGTAGACCGCAGTCCGGTGGGGGCGGCCGAGGGTCGGGTGCTGGGCGCGCCCCATGAAGTCACGCACGCTGTCGGTGAACTCCTCGGGGCCCCAGCCCTGGCAGAGCTCGGTCAGCGCCAGGGCCACCCGTACGAGCCCGAGGTCGCCGATGGCGGCACGGTCGCCGTCGAGGACGGCGGCGTACTCGGGGCGCTCGCGGACGGCGGGATCCTCGCTGCTCGCCGCCCGGAGCAGGTCGACGAGGTAGTCGAGCTGGACGTAGGTCGGCCGCTCGCACCACAGCGTCCCGTCGTTGTCGAAGCAGGCCAGCCGGTCGTCGGGCTCGACGTCGTGCACGGCGTCGAGGAAGCCGACGACGGCGTCGCGCACGGGGCCCGGACGCCAGGACGGAAGCAGGTCACTCATCGTCGCTCCTCTCCGGACGCCGCACGCAGCGGAAGCCCACGTGGCTCATCCCGGTGTCGACCATCTGGGGGCGCCGGGCCGCGGGCCGGTAGCGCAGGCAGTAGCTGTCGGCGCAGAGGTGGGAACCCCCCTTGATGACCTTGCGGCCGGTGCGGAACTGCGGCTGCCGCGGATCACGGCTGCCCTCGAGGTCCCCTCCGCGCGGGTCGACGGGGGCGCAGCAGGCTGACTCCGCCGCGTCCGGGTGGCGGCTGGTCCACCAGTCGTCGGTCCACTCCCACACGTTGCCAGCCATGTCGAAGAGCCCGAAGCCGTTCGCGGGGAAGCTGCCGACCGGGGCGGTCCGCAGGTAGCCGCTTTCCTTCGTGTGGCGCCACGGGAAGTCGGGGCCGTCCCAGGTGTTGGCCATGATCCGGCCGTCCGGACGCTTCTCCTCGCCCCACGTGTAGGGCGTCCCGTCGAGGCCACCGCGGGCGGCGTACTCCCACTCGGCCTCGGTCGGCAGGGCGAGCCCCGCCCAGTCGGCGTAGGCACGCGCGTCCTCGTGGCAGACCTGGACGACCGGGTGGTCCGGGATCCGCTTGACCGAGCTCCCCGGCCCGTACGGCGCCTGCCAGCTCGCCCCGGGCGTCCAGGTCCACCACTGGCTCAGGTGGCGCAGGTCGACCGGCCCGTCGGTGGCGGTGAACACCATCGACCCGGGGACCAGGTTCTCCGGTGGTGCGTCCGGGAACTCGGCGGGATCGAGCGGCCGCTCGGCGACGGTCACGTAGCCGGTCGACCGCACGAAGCGTGCGAACTCGGCGTTGGTCACCGCCGTCGGGCTGATGGCGAAGCCGCCGACGCGCACCGGGTGGGTCGGTGCCTCCTCGGGGTAGTGGTCGTCCGACCCCATCCGGAACGTGCCCCCCGGCAGGTCGACGAGCTCAGGCGCTGCCGACACCGGCCTTCAGCTTCTCCATCACCTTGCCGACCGTGAAGCTGGCCGACTCCTGGCGCGGCGGGAAGTCCACCAGCGTCTGCAGCATCCGCCCGACGTAGGCCTGCGAGGGCACGAGCACCCAGGCGTGGTCGAGCAGCCAGTCGTAGTAGGTGTTGGAGGTGATGTCGGCCCGTTCGTAGGGGTCGGTCTTGAGGTTGAAGATCTTGGGCACCCGCAGCTCGGTGTAGGGCTCGGCCCACACGTTCAGCGTTCCAGTCGCGCGCTGCTCGAGGAAGACGACCTTCCAGTTGTCGAATCGCAACGCCGTGAGGTCCCCGTCGTCGGAACAGTAGAAGAAGTGCTTCCGTGGGCTCTCGTCCGTCGCACCGGCGATGTAGTCGACCTGGTCGTGACCGTCGAGGTGCACGTGAAAGGAGGAGCCGGCGAGCTCGGTGCCGGCCTTCAGTCGGTCCTTCACGTCCTTGTCGCCGGCCGCGGAGAGCAGCGTGACGAACCAGTCGTTGTGGCTCACGATGCCGTTGCGCACCTCGCCCGCCGGGAAGTGCCCGGGCCAGCGGACCATCGCCGGCACCCGGTAGGCGCCCTCCCAGTTGGAGTTCTTCTCGTTGCGGAACGGCGTCATGCCGGCGTCGGGCCAGGTGTTCATGTGGGGACCGTTGTCGGTGGAGTACATGACGATCGTGTTCTCGGCCAGCCCCTGCTCGTCCAACCAGTCGAGGACCTCCCCCACGAGCTCGTCGTGGTCGCACATCGTGTCGTGGTACTCCGACTGCCACCGTCCGGCCTTGCCGCGGCTCCCGTCCTTGAGGTGGGTGCGGAAGTGCATGTGGGTCGTGTTGAGCCAGACGAAGAACGGGGTGTCGGAGTCCCGTGCGTCACCCATGAAGCGCAGCGCCTCCGGCACCACCTCGTCGTCGATGGTCTTCATCCGCTCCTTCGTGAGCGGTCCGGTGTCCTCGATCCGCTGCGTGCCGTCTCCGTTGGCCCACGAGTGGATGACCCCGCGCGGTCCGAAGTTCTTGCGGAAGTCGGGGAAGTCGTCCTCCGAGGGGTAGTCGTCGAGCTCGGGCTCCTCCTCGGCGTTGAGGTGGTAGAGGTTGCCGAAGAACTCGTCGAACCCGTGCATCGTCGGCAGGAACTCGTCGCGATCGCCGAAGTGGTTCTTCCCGAACTGGCCGGTGGCGTAGCCGAGGTGCTTCAGCGCCGTCGCGATCGTCGGGTCCTCGGCGCGCAGGCCGATGTCGGCGCCGGGCATGCCGACCTTGGTGAGTCCGGTGCGGTAGGGGTTCTGACCGGTGATGAAGGCGGCCCGGCCTGCGGTGCAGCTCTGCTCGCCGTAGTAGTCGGTGAACCGCACGCCTTCGTCGGCGATGCGATCGATGTTCGGCGTGCGGTAGCCCATCAGTCCGTCGCTGTAGCAGCTGAGGTTGCTGATCCCGATGTCGTCACCCCAGATGATGAGGATGTTCGGCTTGTCCGCCATGGCTGCCTCTCTCTCGCGCGCGTGGTCACGGGCGTCCGTCTCGAACGTAGGTCAGCGCGAGGAACCCGCCCTCACCCGACGCGGGTGAGGGCGAGCGTTTCCGAACGGTTATCCCGAGGTTCTCGACCCAGCCCCACGGCGCGGTTAGCGTGACCCGGTCAACACCGACTTGTGACAACCGAAGAGGGAGCACCATCTCGTGATGAAGCGAACCAGGCTCGGCGCCGTGGTGGCGACGGCCGCCGTTGCACTGAGCACCGCCGCAGTCGCGGCACCGTCCAGTGCCGCCCCGGACAAGGACCGGGAGACCGTCCAGTCCGCGCCCGCCGTGCAGGAGGCGCCCGCCAGGAAGGCCAAGCGGCGGGCGGCGATCCGCATCCTGTCGTTCAACGACTTCCACGGCCGGCTGCGGGACGAGGGTGGCCTCGGCGGCGCTCCCGCCCTCGCGGCCAAGATCACGGAGCTGCGCCAGCAGTACGGCCGCCGGACGACCGTCACCGCCGCCGCTGGCGACCTGATCGGGGCGAGCCAGTTCGAGTCCACGATCTTCCAGGACGAGCCGACCATCGAGGTGCTCGAGGCGATGGGCCTCCAGACCAGCGCGGTCGGCAACCACGAGTTCGACGAGGGCGTGCGCGAGCTGCTGCGGATCCAGCACGGCGGCTGCTACGACCAGTGCTTCGAGGACGGCGTCGCCTACGACGGTGCCGACTTCCCCTACCTGGCCGCCAACGTGACCTGGAAGGGCAGCGGCAAGCCCATCCTCCCGCCCTACTGGGTCAAGAAGGTCCGCGGTGTCGAGGTCGGCTTCATCGGTGTCGTCACCGACGACCTGCCGGTGCTGGTCAACCCCAGCGGCATCCGCAACGTGGACGTGGGCTCCGAGGCGGAGGCCATCAACCACTACTCCCAGGTGCTCTCGGCCAAGGGCGTGAAGACCCAGGTCGTGCTGATGCACGAGGGCAGCGCGCAGACCTGGGAGCCCGGTGAGGGTGAGACCCCGGAGGACGACCCGCGGACCCCGAACACCTGCATCGGGCTCGAGGGCCCGGTCGCGGCGATCAACGACGCGGTCGTCCCGCAGGTCGACGCGATGGTCACCGGCCACTCCCACGAGGGCTACGTCTGCATGCTCGACGACCCGCGCGGCAACCCGCGTCCGGTCACCCAGGCCAGCGACTACGGCAGCCTGGTGACCGCGACCAAGCTGGTCGTCGACCGCAAGACCGGCAACGTGCTGCGTGACCGCTCGAAGGCCCGCAACCACGAGGTCACCGTCGAGGACGGTGTCGACGAGACCGTCCAGGCGATCGTCCAGAAGTGGCTCGACAAGGCCGCGCCGCTGGCCAACGAGGTCGTCGGCTCGGTCACCGAGGACATCACCGGCGACTCCAGCGGTGACCGCGGCGCCGAGACCCCGATGGGTCGCCTCGTCGCCGACTCGATCCTGTGGGGCACCCAGGCCGAGGCCGACGGTGGCGCCGAGATCGCGTTCATGAACACCTCCGGCGTCCGGGACTCGTTCATCTACGCCGAGACCCCGGGTGGGGAGCAGCCGGGCGAGATCACCTACGGCGAGGCCGGTGCGGTCGCTCCGTTCGGCAACCTGCTGGTCACCCTCGACCTGACCGGCGCCGACATCGAGGCGGTGCTCAACCAGCAGTGGAAGGGCGAGGCCGCCAGCCGACCGGTGCTGGCGCTGAACCCGTCCGAGGGCTTCACCTACGACTGGGACCCCGAGGCGCACCAGGTCGTGCCGGGCTCCATGGAGCTCAACGGCGAGCCCGTGGGCGCCGACGACGTCTACCGCGTCGCGACGCTCAACTTCCTCGCCGACGGCGGCGACGGCTTCACGGCGTTCGGCGAGGGCGAGAACGTCCTCGGCGGTCCGAGCGACCTGGAGAACCTCGTGGCCTACCTCGAGGCCAACCCGGGCCTCTCGGTCACCGACGACCGGGTCGGCGGGCTCTGAGCCACTGCTCCACATGCGAGGCCCCGGTCGCCTGACCGGGGCCTCGTGCCGTCTCCCTCACCGGCTGCGGATCCGGATCGCTCCCTTCGCCGTGGACGGGTCGACCACCCGACCACGCTGGGTGATCTCGACCTCGCCGCGTGCGACCAGGCGCCGGGCGGCACGACGGGCCGGCTCCATCAGCGGCCGCCACGCGTCCTCGTCGTCGCCGCCCACCGCCCGCGCGGCGTCGGAGGGACAGATGGTCGACGTCCGGGCGCGGCCGGCCAGGAGCGCGGTGATCGCCTCCTCGAGGCGCCGGTCGGTCCCGCTGACGCCGCGCTTCCGGCAGGCCGTCGAGCAGTAGCGCACCGAGTCCCAGTCGCGCTCCCACTTCTTGCGCCACTCGATCGTGCGCCCGCACGACGCGCAGGTCTTCGACTCCGGCGGCATGGGTCCAGTGTGCCAACCGGGTGGGACCTGCCGTTCCGCTTGACGCGTTCGAACGCGTGTTCGATCATGGTCCGGTGCCCTCCGCTGCTCCGACGACGACCCTCGACCCCGCCCGTCCGGTGGTCGAGCAGCTGCGGGAGCGGATGGCCGCGATGGAGTCCGGACCCGCGGCCCAGCCGGTGGCGACGCTGCCCGGGCTGGCCGACCTCCTGCCCCTGAGAGCCGGGGCGGCCTACTCCGTCGACTCGGCCTCGTGGGCGCTCGCAATGGCGGCCGGGGCCTCGCGCGCCGGCGAGTGGGTGGGCTTCGCGGGCTGGACCGACTTCGGGGCCGAGGCAGCCGCCGAGGTCGGCATCGAGCTCACCCGCACCGTGCTCGTGCCCGACCCGGGCGTCCACTGGCTCGAGGTGACGGCCGCCCTCGTCGACGTGCTCCGCGTGGTCGTGCTCCGTCCGCCCGCCGGCGTCGACCAGCGGACGGCGGGCCTGCTCCAGTCGCGGCTGCGCACCCGCTCGTCCGTGCTGGTGGTCCAGGGTGAGTGGCCACGCGTCGAGGCACGGCTGACGACCGAGCAGTCGTGGTGGTCGGGCCCTGCGGACGGGGGTGGCCGACTCGAGGAGCGTCGGGCCCGCGTGCTGGTCCAGCGCGGGGCACGACCAGTCCAGCGCGCCGAGCTCGCCTGGCCGACCCTCGAGCGCCTCGACGCGCCCCTGCGTGAGGTGCGGCAGGTGCCGGGGTGACCTCGCCGTGAGGGTGATGGTCGTGTGGTGCCCCGACTGGTCGGTGGTCGCCGCCCTCGCCGAAGCCGAGCAGTCACCCCGCCTGCCGGCGGCCGTGCTGTCCGCCAACGTCGTGGAGGTCTGCAACGGTCCCGCCCGTGCCGAGGGCGTACGCCGGGGCCAGCGGCGGCGCGACGCACAGTCGAGGTGTCCCGAGCTCGTGCTGCTCCCGAGCGGCCACGACCGCGACGCCCGCGCCTTCGAGCCGGTGCTGGCGCTGGTCGAGGACCTCCGCCCCGGGGTGGCGGCGCTGCGACCGGGACTGCTCGCGGTCCGAGCCCCCGGCCGCTGGTACGGCTCGGAGGCCGCGGCCGCTGCGACGACGAGCCAGGCCCTCGTGGAGGCAGGTGTCTGGGACGTCCGGATCGGGATCGCCGACGACCTGTTCACCGCCGAGCAGGCGGCGCGGACCGCGGAGGTGCAGGGCTGGGAGATCGTCGTGACCGGCGGTTCCGCCACCTTCCTGCGCGGGCTGCCCGTCCACGTCCTCGCCGACGACGGCGCCCGCGGACGCGATCTGGCCGACCTGCTCCGCCGGCTAGGCCTCCACACCCTCGGCGACCTCGCCGACCTCCCCGGCGACGCCGTCGAGCAGCGGTTGGGCGGCTACGGCACCGCCGTACGACGCCGCGCCCGCGGCGAGGACCGCACGCTGTTCGCCGCCCGGACCCCACCGCCCGAGCTCGACGTCGAGGTGCCGTTCGACCCGCCGCTCGACTCGGTCGAGGCGATCACGTTCAGCGTCCGCACCACCGCCGAGCGTTTCGTCGCCGGCCTGGCCCACCACCAGCTCGTCGCCACGGCCGTGCGGATCGAGGCCGAGTCCGACGGTGTCGTCTGCTCGTCCCGCACCTGGCTCCACCCCCGTCACTTCGCCGCCCGCGACCTCGTCGACCGGGTCCACTGGCAGCTCCAGTCGGCCGGGTCCACGAGCGGCGCCGGCAGCTCGCTGCGCGCGCGCAAGGGCGTGGGCGACGTCCGCTCCCCCGTCGACCGGGTCCGGTTCGTGCCCGACACGGTCGAGCCCGCCGCCGCCCACGGCGAGGCGCTGTGGGGCACCGCGTCGGACGACCTCGTCGAGCGCGGGGTGGCCCGGGTGCAGGGCATGCTCGGCTTCGAGGACGTACGCCGACCGGTGCTGCAGGGCGGGCGCACGCCGGCGGCGCGGCAGGCGCTGGTCCCCTGGGGCGAGCGTCCGGTCGACCTGCGCCCGCTCGAGCGACCGTGGCCCGGCCGGGTGCCCGGCCCGGCGCCGGTGCGCGTCTTCCCCGACCCGCCGGCCGCCGAGGTCGTCGACGACGCCGGTCACGACGTGGCCGTCTCCGACCGCGGCGTGGTCAGCGGCGAGCCGCGTCGCTTCCGGGTCGGCGACGGACTGCTGCCGTGGCAGCCGGTCACCGCCTGGTCCGGGCCCTGGCCGGTCGACGAGGACTGGTGGTCGGGCGGCTCGGGCCCGAGCTCACGCTTCCAGGTGGTCGGCGCCGACGGGCGGGCGTGGCTGCTCTGCCGAGCCCCCGGCGGCTGGTCGCTGGAGGCCGGCTATGACTGACGGCACCCGTCGTCCGGGGTGCGGCTGATGGGCTGGAACAACCCCGCCATGCACTGGAAGGAGCTCGAGCGCCGGCTCAGCGGGCTCCCGGGCGCCGACGACGCGCCGGTCTCGCGGCGCAAGCGCGTCGACCTCCCGACCCGACCGATCGAGCGTCCCTCGTCGGTCACGCCCTACGCCGAGCTCCACTGCCACACCCACTTCAGCTTCCTCGACGGCGCGAGCTCGCCCGCCGAGCTCGTCGAGGAGGCGGTGCGGCTCGGCCTCCACGCACTCGCGGTGACCGACCACGACGGCTTCTACGCCGCCCCTGCCCTGGCCGAGGCGGCCGCAGTCCACGGTCTCCCCACGGTCTTCGGCGCCGAGCTCTCGCTCGGGCTGAGCGGCCCCCAGAACGGGGTCCCCGACCCTGAGGGCAGCCACCTCCTCGTCCTGGCGCGCGGTGTCGAGGGCTACCACCGGTTGGCGGCGGCGATGACCGACGCCCACCTGCGCGGCGACGAGAAGGGGCGGCCGGTCTACGACCTCGACGAGCTGGGTGAGCGTGGTCGCGGTCACTGGACCGTGCTGACGGGGTGCCGCAAGGGCACCGTGCCTCACGCGCTCGCCACCGGCGGTGAGGCGGCCGCCGCGGCCGCGCTCGACCGGCTCACCGCCCTCTTCGGGCTCGAGAACGTCCTCGTCGAGCTCTCCCCGCGCCCCGGCGTCGACACGACCAACGGCGCGCTGGCCCGACTGGCCGCGGTCCACGGGCTCGACGTCGTCGCCGCCGGCAACGTCCACCACGCCACGCCGCGGGCGCACCGGCTGGCCACGGCGATGGCCGCCGTACGCTCCCGGCGCAGTCTCGCTGACCTCGACGGCTGGCTCGACCTCGCGGGGTCGGCCTACCTGCGCAGCGGCGACGAGGCGGCCGCGGCGCTCGCGGCCCATCCCACGGCCGTGCCTCGCAGCGTCTCGCTCGCCGACGAGCTCGCCTTCGACCTCCGCAAGGCCTCCCCGGCACTGCCGAAGCGACAGATCCCCGAGGGCCACACCGCCGACTCGTGGCTGCGGGTGCTGGCCGAGCGCGGGTTCGCCGAGCGCTACGCCGGCGTCCCCCACGAGCGGGAGGCCCGGGAGCGCCTCGACCACGAGCTGCAGGTGATCGCGGAGAAGGACTTCGCCGGCTACTTCGTGATCGTCCACGACATCGTCGCCTTCGCGCGGTCCCGCCGGATCCTGTGCCAGGGCCGCGGTTCGGCCGCCAGCTCGGCGGTCTGCTACGCGCTGGGCATCACCGCGGTCGACGCGGTCTTCTACCGGTTGCCCTTCGAGCGCTTCATCTCCGCCCACCGCGACGAGGAGCCCGACATCGACGTCGATTTCGACTCCGACCGGCGCGAGGAGGTCATCCAGTGGGTCTACGACACCTACGGCCGCCGCAACGCCGCCCAGGTCGCCAACGTCATCACCTACCGGCCGCGCATGGCCGTGCGCGACGCCGCCAAGGCGCTGGGCCACTCCCCCGGCCAGCAGGACGCGTGGTCCAAGCAGGTCGACGGCTGGTCGTCCGTCGTGTCCGCCGACGAAGACCCGTCCCACGAGATCCCGCCGCCGGTGGTGGCGCTGGCCGAGCAGCTCATGGGCGCGCCGCGTCACCTCGGGATCCACTCCGGGGGCATGGTCCTCACCGAGCAGCCGATCGGTGAGGTCTGCCCGATCGAGCGCGCCCGGATGGATCGGCGCACGGTGCTCCAGTGGGACAAGGACGCCTGCGAGTCGATGGGGCTGGTGAAGTTCGACCTGCTGGGGCTCGGCATGCTCGGCGCCCTCGACCACATGATGCGGCTGGTCGCCGACCACCTCGGCGAGCAGTGGGACCTCGCGACGCTGCCCAAGGAGGAGCCGGCGGTCTACGACATGCTCTGCCGCGCGGACTCGGTCGGGGTCTTCCAGGTCGAGAGCCGGGCCCAGATCGGCACCCTGCCCCGACTGCGCCCGCGGGAGTTCTACGACCTCGCGATCGAGATCGCCCTCATCCGCCCCGGGCCGATCCAGGGCGGCGCGGTACACCCCTACGTACGCCGCGCCACCGGTCAGGAGGAGGTCACCTACGACCACCCCGAGCTGGTGCCGGTGCTCGAGCGCACCAAGGGCGTGCCGCTGTTCCAGGAGCAGCTGATGGCCATGGCCGTGACCCTGGGCGACTGCACCCGCGACGACGCCGACCTGCTCCGGCGGGCGATGGGGTCCAAGCGCGGCGTCGAGCGGATCGAGTCGGTCAAGGAGAAGCTCTACGCCGGCATGGAGCGGCGCGGCATCACCGGCGAGCTCGCCGACTCGATCTACGTCAAGATCCTGTCGTTCGCGAACTTCGGCTTCGCCGAGTCCCACGCCCTCTCGTTCGCGCTGCTCGTCTATGCCTCCTCCTGGTTCAAGCTCCACTACCCCGCCGCCTTCCTGGCCGGG
Organism: Nocardioides aestuarii; assembly: GCF_039527245.1. Classification (NCBI taxonomy): domain Bacteria; kingdom Bacillati; phylum Actinomycetota; class Actinomycetes; order Propionibacteriales; family Nocardioidaceae; genus Nocardioides; species Nocardioides aestuarii. The sequence goes on along the minus strand of NZ_BAAAJT010000003.1, from coordinate 95,812 downwards.
CTGCTGCGCAACCAGCCGATGGGCTTCTACTCGCCGCAGTCGCTGGTCCACGACGCCCGCCGGCACGACGTCGACGTACGCCGCCCCGACGTGACCCGCTCGTCGGCGCAGGCCGACCTCGAGCCGCTGGAGGCGGGCGACGACACGACGACACCCACCGGCCTCGAGGGCTGCTGCCGGCCCCGCTTCGACCGCACCGAGTGGGTCGCGGGCACACCCGACCCCGTGCCGGCCCACCGGCGCGACGGCCGGCTCGCCGTACGCCTCGGGCTCGACTCGGTGCGGGGCATCGGCCCCGAGGTCGCCCGCCGCATCGTCGCGGCTCGCGAGGAGGCCCCGTTCGGGGGGATCACCGACCTGTCGCGCCGCGCGGACCTGACCTCCTCCCAGCTGGAGGCGCTGGCCACCGCGGGCGCCTTCGACGCGTGGGGCCTCCAGCGGCGCGAGGCGATGTGGGCGGCCGGCTTCGCCGAGGGCGCCGACCACCTGCCGGGCATCACCCCGGCGTCGGCCGCCCCGACCCTGCCTGGCATGAGCGCCCCCGAGGTCACCCTCGCCGACCTCTGGGCGACCGGCGTCTCTCCCGAGCGCCACCCGGTCGAGCACCTCCGCGAGGAGCTGCGGCGAGCCGGGGTGCGTTCGGTCGCCGAGCTGGAGACGGCCGAGTCGGGACGGCGGGTCCACGTCGGCGGCCTGGTCACCCACCGGCAGCGACCCGGCACCGCCATGGGGGTCACCTTCCTCAACCTCGAGGACGAGACCGGCATGCTCAACGTGGTCTGCTCGATCGGAGTGATGAAGGCCCACCGGCAGGCGGCCCGCAACCGGGTCGCCGTCGTCGTCCGGGGTCGTCTCGAGCGCAACGAGGGCGTGACCAACCTGGTCGCCGACCGGGTCGAGCCGATCGACGTCGTGGTCCCCGGCGCGGGCGCCGCGCTCCAGGCCCGCGCTTCCTCCCGCGACTTCCGCTGAGCGGTCAGGTCACTGGAGCGCTGCGGTCAACCTCATCACGTTGTCGAGCCAGCGCTTGCGGAACGGGCGGTCCTGCCACTCCTCGGAGCCCAGCGGGCGGGACGCGTCCCGGTAGGAGTCCTCGACCGCGTTGAGGCGCGCGGTCGCGTCGGCGCCGACCAGCATCATCGTGACCTCGTAGTTCAGCGCGAAGGAGCGCTGGTCCATGTTGCTGGTGCTGACGACGGCGACGGCGTCGTCGACGGTGAAGCACTTCGTGTGGAGGATCTGCGGCGCCGGATAGAGCCAGATCCGGACGCCGGCGGTCAGCAGGTCCTCGTAGTAGGAGGCCTGGGCGTGGCCGACCATGAACTGATCGGCCTGCTCGCTCACGAACAGCTCCACGTCGACGCCGCGCTGCGCCGCGGTCGTCACGGCGTAGAGCATGCTCTCGTCGGGCACGAAGTAGGGGCTGACGATCCGGAGCCGGTGCTCGGCTCCGTAGATCAGGGTGGTGAACATCCGCAGGTTGTTCTCGTCGGGGAACCCCGGTCCCGACGGGAGCACCTGGGCCATGACCGGATCGCGTCCCGTGTCCTGCGGGACCACGGGCGGCGGTGCGACGACGGAGAGCTCCGAGCCCGTCTCGACGTACCAGTCCCCGGCGAAGACGGCCGACAGCGCGGCCACCGACGGCCCGCGCACCCGCATCATCAGGTCGACCCACTCGCGGCCGGCCTCGTGGTTCTTGGGCTTGTTGTAGCCCGGCTCCACCAGGTTCTGCGACCCGGTGAAGGCGACCTCGCCGTCCACGATGAGGATCTTGCGGTGGTTGCGGAGGTCGGGACGCCGCCACCGCCGCTTGAGCGGCTGGATCGGCAGCATGCGGTACCACTCGATCCGGGTCTCCGCCAGCCGCTGCAGCATCGTCTTGTAGCCGGGGATCCCGCGCGAGCCGAGGTGGTCGAACAGCATGCGTACGTCGACGCCGCGCTCGGTCGCCCGCACGAGCGCTCGGAACACCGGGTCGGTCGCCTCGTCCCACGCGGTGATGTAGAACTCGACGTGGACGAACGACCGGGCACCGTCGACCGCCTCGGCCATCGCGGCCAGCGACTCGTGGTAGTCCGCGATGAGCTCGACGTCGTTGCCGTCGGTCACGGGGAAGGCCCCCAACCGCCGGTTGAGCCGTGCCGCGGTCCGTACGCCGGAGGTCACGCCCGGCAGGGCCTCGAGAGGACGCGGTAGTCCCTCGGTCGCCGCCGCGATCCGCTCGTGGGCCTGCCGGTGTCGCTCGTGGCGCTTGCGACCGAGCCGGGTCGAGCCGAAGAGCCGGAAGACCACGAACCCGACGATCGGGTCGATGTAGAAGAGCAGCAGCCACGCCATCGCCACGGAGGGCTTGCGGCCCCTCGGGATGATGCCGAGCACGAGCAGCCGGAGGCCGATCTCGAGCACCAGCACCACGACCAGGATCAGCAGGGACAGCACCTGGGCCGTCGTGGTCACGTCGTCGGTCGACACAGGCAGGATCGTGGCACGCATTTCCGCTGATCGGGGTCACCGATGTCACGCCGGGTGGCGGAAGGGTGGCGGCCCGGGCGGTGTTGGGCCCAGGTAGCAGTCCAGACCACCGAGAGGAACACCATGCGCGCGCTCGTCCACCCCGCCTTCGGAGACCCCGCCGACGTCCTGACGGTCCAGGAGGTGCCGGACCCGCAGCCGGGCCCGGGTGAGGTGCTGGTCCGGGTGACGCTCTCCCCCATCCACAACCACGACCTGTGGACCGTGCGCGGCAGCTATGGCTACAAGCCCGAGCTCCCCGCCCGCGCCGGCACCGAGGCCGTCGGGGTCGTCGAGGCGCCCGGTGAGGGGGTGTCCTCGCTCGAGGTCGGCCAGCGGGTCGCCACCGGCGGGTCGTTCGGCGCGTGGGCCGAGCTCGTCGTGGCTCCGGCTGCGGCCCTGGTCCCGGTGCCCGAGGGCGTCGCCGACGAAGCTGCCTCCCAGCTGGTCTCCATGCCGTTCAGCGCGATCGCGCTGCTGGAGTTCCTCGACGTCGCCGAGGGTGCCTGGATCGTGCAGAACGCCGCCAACGGCGCGGTGGGCCGGCTCGTCGCCCAGCTCGCGGCGGCCCGGGGCGTCAATGTCGTGGGCCTCGTACGCCGGGCCGAGGGCGTGCAGGAGCTCGCCGACCAGGGCATCAGCCGCGTCGTCGCCACCGACGACCCCGACTGGCGGGAGCAGGTCCGCTCCCTCGTGGGCGAGGCGCCCGTGGTCGCCGGCGTCGACTCGGTCGGCGGCAGCGCCGCCGGCGAGGTGCTCTCGCTGCTGGCGGAGGACGGCGTCCTCGTCGTCTTCGGCGCCATGGCCTCGCCGACGATGGAGCTCGCCTCCGGCGACGTCATCTTCAAGCAGGCGGTCGTCAAGGGGTTCTGGGGCAGCAAGGTCTTCGGCGCCATGGACGGCGCGACCCGCGCCCGGCTGATGGGCGAGCTCGTGACCGGCATCGCCGCGGGCACGCTGACCCTGCCGGTCGAGTCGGTCCACGGGCTCGACGACGTCGCGGCGGCCGTGCGGGCGAGCGGGCGTCCCGGGCGGGCCGGCAAGGTGCTGCTGCGTCCCTGACGCCACCTACGATGGGCGGCGATCTCCGATGAGCCACCCCGACGACGACACCCGCCAGCTGCTGCTCGTCGTCGACGCACCCTCGCTGCTGCACCGCAACCACCACGCCCGTGCCCACACCCGGGCGCTGGACCGGGCCGGCCGTCCGGTGTGGGCGCTCCACGGGATGCTGCGCCAGATCATCGAGTCGATCGACGGGTTCGCCCCCGACGCGGTCATCTTCGGCCTCGACGACCGCACGGCGTCCGTACGCCGTGACGCCTACCCGGACTACAAGGCCGGACGCGCCGAGAAGCACCCCGAGCTCGTCGACCAGCTCGAGCGGGCGGGGGCGCTGCTCGACGCGCTCGGGCTCGCCACGCTCACGCCGCCCGGCCTGGAGGCCGACGACGTCAACGCGTCGGGGGCGGCGTGGGCGGAGCGCCACGGCTGGGACTGCGTGATCATCACCTCCGACCGTGACGCCTTCGCCCACATCAGCGACCACACGAAGGTGCTGCGCCTGATCGACGGCGGCATCAACGGCTCACCTCTGCTCGACCCGCGCCGGCTGCACACGATGTACGGCGTGGCCGCGGAGAACTACCTCGCCTACGCCGCGCTCCGGGGCGACGCGAGCGACAACCTCCCCGGCGTCCCCGGCATCGGCGAGAAGACGGCGGCGGCGCTGCTCGACGCGGCCGGCTCGATGCAGGCGGTGTGGGCCGACATCGACCACGACGAGGGCAGGACGGTCGCCGCCGCGCTCGACGACTGGTCGCTCGAGCAGGGCGGCCGGCGCCTCGGCGCCCGCGTCGTGCGCCACCTGACGGCGCACGGCGCGCGCGAGCGCTATGACTTCAACGTCAGCATGATGCGGGGGCACGAGGACCTCGACCTCGGTCTCGCCCCCGACGTGCCCGGCACTCCGGGCCTGCTGCCGCTCGACATCGACCGGGTCAGCCGGGTCGTCGGGTTCCTCGGCGTCGAGGCGACCACCGCGCTCGCGCTGCGGGTCCTGACCGGCGACCCGGCGTCGGCGTCGCGCCGCTGACCGCGGGGACCACCGTGGCGCTCGCGGTATCCCCGAGGTACTACGACCATTGCCCGATGGCGACTCGTCCCTGCGCTGCCACATAGTCGGATCACGGCCGAATCCCCCGGCCCACCAGAGTCGGAAAGACCCGGCTCCCGACACAGGAGGCACCACCATGGCACGTTCACACCTGCTCCGGGCCCTCAAGCCCGCCCGCGCCCGCGGCCGCCGTCGCAAGGGCAAGGGCGGAGGCGGCGGTGGCACCAGCACCGGGACCGGCACCGGCACCGGCACGGGCACCGGAACCAGCACCGGAACCATGACCCACGGCTGAGCACCGAACCACCACTCCGAGACGAGGGGGTGGGCCCCGTCCCCCGGGCCCACCCCCTCCCCCGAATTTCACGAGCCGCCAGGAGCGCCCCATGGCCACCGCGACCCGCACCACCCCCACCGCCGCCCGGCACCGGCTGGCGGCGTTGCTGCGTCCGGCCGCCGACACCTCTCCGCTGGTCGACGGGGCCCGGCCGATGACGATCCTCGAGGTCGCCCGCCGGTTCTGGCCCGATCTCCGGCCACTGCGCTGGTGGCTCGCCCTCGAGGTGCTGCTGCTGGCGGGTGCGCCGACGATCGCGGTCCTCGAGGTGATGCTCTTCCAGCGACTGGTCGACGACGTCCTCGTCCCTGCCACCCTCGGGCCGCTGCTGTGGATCGCCGGGCTCTACATCGGGCTCAACCTGCTCAGCGCTATCGTCTCCGGCGCCGACGACTACCTCTCCACCTGGATCTCCCAACGCTTCCTCGTCAAGCTGCGGACCCAGGTGTTCAGCCACGTGCTGGCCCACCCCAGTCACGTCCACGACCGAGCGCGGCTCGGTGACACCATGTCGCGGCTGACCTCCGACACCTCCGCCGTCGAGTCGTTCATGGTGGGCCACCTGGCCAACGGCGCCGGTGCCCTGCTCCGGCTCGTGGCCTACGGCATCGCCCTCTTCTACCTCCAGTGGCAGCTGGCCCTCCTCGCGCTGGTCGTCGCTCCCCCGCTGTGGTGGGTCTCCCGCCACTTCTCCCGCCTCGTCAAGGTCGTGTCCCGCGAGCGTCGCCGACGCGCCGGGTCGCTCAGCGCCGTGACCGAGGAGCAGCTGTCCAACGCCGCCCTGGTGCAGACCTACAACCGTGAGGACCGCGCCATCGCCGACTACCAGCGGCAGAACCGCGCGATCGCCGACGCCGAGCTGGTCGGCGCCCGGATCCGTGCCCTCTTCCTCCCGCTCGCGGACCTCGCCGAGCTCGCCGGCACGCTCGCCGTGATCGCCGGCGGCACCTGGGCGCTGGCCACCGACCGGCTGACCCTCGGCGGGCTGATGGCCTTCCTCGCGCTGCTCGTCCAGTGCTACTCCCCGCTGCGCAGCCTCGGCAACCTGCTGCCCTCGCTCCACTCCGCGACGGCCGGCGTCGAGCGCCTGGTGGAGCTCCTCGACGAGCCCCTCCCCACGGACGCCCCCGGGGCCCGCGACCTGACCGACGTCCGGGGCTCCCTCGAGCTCGCGGGAGTCCGGGTGCGCTACCCCGGCGCCACGCGGGACGCCCTCTGGTCCACCTCGCTGCGGATCGAGCAGGGCGAGATGGTCGCCCTCGTGGGGCCGAGCGGTGCGGGCAAGTCGACGATCGCCAGGCTCCTGACCAAGCACCTGGTCCCGTGCGACGGCGTCGTGCGCATCGACGGGCACGACCTGCGCGACCTCACGGCGCGCTCCGTCCGTGAGGCCGTGACGCTCGTGCCCCAGGACATCGCGCTGCTGGACGCCACGATCGCGGAGAACATCGAGTTCGGGCGTCCGGGCTCGAGCCGGGGGGACGTCGTGATGGCCGCCCGCCGGGCCGACGCGGACCTGTTCGTCCGTTCGCTGCCCGCCGGCTACGCCACCCGGGTGGGCCAGCGCGGACGCACCCTGTCCGGGGGACAGCGGCAGCGGATCGCCGTCGCCCGCGCGCTGCTGCGCGACGCGCCGGTGCTCTTCCTCGACGAGCCCACCACCGGCCTGGACGAGGCGACCTCGCGTCGGTTGCTGGCGGCGCTGGGTCGCCACCGTGCCGGGCGCACGATCGTCCTCGCCACCCACGACCCGGTCGCCCTCGAGTACGTCGACCGCGTGGTCGACCTCGGAGGCGCACCGCCCCCTCCCGCCGCTCCCGTCGTGGCCGACCAGCGACCGATCGGGGTGGGGTGATGGACACGCTCGCGACCGACAGCGATCCGTGGGTGGTGCCTCCCGGGGAGGAGGTCCTGCCCGGCTACCGGGTCGAGGCGCTCCTCGCGCGTGGAGGACGCGCCGACACCTACGACGCGACCAGCACGGTCCGCGACTGCCGCGTCGTGGTCAAGGTGGTGCGGCCGGACCGTCTCCACGAGGACCGGATCAGGGACGCGCTGCTGCTCGAGGGTGAGCTGCTCACCACGCTCACCCATCCCCACCTCGTGCGCGGCTACGACGTCCTGCGGCACCCCCGCCCCGCGGTCGTGCTGGAGACCCTCCCCGGCGCGACGCTCGGCGCACTGGTCGAGGACCGTCGACTCGGCGTCGCCGACGCCGTCGTCCTCGGCCGCCAGCTGGTCTCGGTCCTCGGCTACCTCCACCACCAGGGCTGGCTCCACCTCGACCTCAAGCCCGACAACGTGGTGGTCCAGGAGGGGCGTGCGGTCCTCATCGACCTCGGCGTGGCCAGGCGACCGGGGACGAGGACGTCACCTGCGGGCACGGAGGGCTACACGGCGCCGGAGCAGGAGACCACCGGTGAGCTCACGACCGCCACCGACGTCTGGGGATGGGGAGCCACGGTCTACGCCGCGGTCGTCGGCCGGGCCCCCGGTCGTCACCCGGACCTCCGCCCCCTGCCGACCGCCCTGCGCGAGCTGGTCGGCTCCTGCCTGGTCGACCCGCCCGACGCTCGCATCGGCCTCGACGACCTCCGGGTCGCCCTGGACCGGCTGGACGGGCTGGGTCGATTCCCACGGCGAGGACTGCTCCCGTGGCGGTAACCTCGAACGACGCAGTGGCACCGGAGGTCCCGTGAACCGAACTCACCTCTACGCGGTGGCGATCCTGGTCGCCCTGGTGCCGGCCGTGCTGGGTCTCTACGGGAACGTCGTCTTCTCGGAGGAGGTCTCGGTGCGGGTCCCCGACGTCGTCCGGACCAGCAGCTCGCGCCCGGCGCCTCCCGGCCCCCGTGAGACCGAGGAGCCGAGCCCTCGGAGAGCCACACCGACCGAGGCCGACCACACCGGCTCCGCGGACGACGCCCCCGGTGAGGACCACCACGGCGACGCGACCGACGACTCGGGCCACGGTGGCCACGGCGGCTCCGGGGACGAGGACCACAGCGGGCACGGCTCCGGCAACGACGACGGGACCGACGACCACAGCGGCTCGGGCTCCGGCGGGTCAGGCGACGACCACAGCGGCTCGGGCACCGGCTCGGACTCCGGTTCCGGGAAGGACGACGACGCCGAGGACCACAGCGGGCACGGTGACTCCGGGTCGGGGAAGGACGACGAGCCCGACGACCACGGTGGCTCGGGTGGCTCGGGCTCCGGGAAGGACGACGACCCCGACGACGACCGCGGTGCAGGCAACGGTGCAGACGACAGCGACCTCCACGAGAGCGCCGAGACGGGCGAGGCGGCCCGATGAGCGAGGACCTCGAGGAGACCCAGCCGTTGCGGGTCGCCGACGCACCGCGACCGGTTCCGACCGCGCCGCCCGCCTGGATCGCGCTCGGCGAGCCCACCGACCCGGAGCAGGGGCGTCGCCCGGTCGCAGGACGACGGATCGCCGTCCAGCTCCTGGCCGGCATCGTCATCGCGCTGGTGACCGTCACGATCGGTGGATCGGCCGCGGCGCGCCGCCTGGCCGAGCGCGAGGCGGTCAACGACTCGGCCGCGATGGCGAACCTGCTCGCCGAGACCGTCGTCCAGCCGGCCCTCACCGACGACCTGCTGGCGGGCGACCCCGAGGCACAACGCCAGTTCGACACCCTGGTGCGCGACCGGGTGATGGGAGAACGCGTCGTCCGCATCAAGATCTGGGGCAGCGACGGGACCGTCCTCTACGCCGACCAGGCCGAGCTCATCGGCCAGGTCTTCACGCTCGACGCGCGCCAGCGCGACGTGCTGGCGACGCCGCGCACGGTGGCCGAGGTGTCCGACCTGGACCGTGCGGAGAACGTGTTCGACCACGACGTGGGCGACAAGCTCGTCGAGGTCTACCGACCGGTGTGGACGTCGACCGGTCAGGTGGCCCTGTTCGAGATCTACACCCCCTACGACCTGGTCAGCGAGCGGACGGGGCAGCTGTGGCGCGGCTTCGCCGGGGTGACGATCAGCACGCTGCTGCTCTTCGTCGTCCTGCTCACGCCGCTGATCTGGCACCTCGCCGCGCGGGCACGCCGGGACCAGCGCCACCGCGAGCAGCTGCTGGAGCGGGCGGTCGACGCCTCCGAGAACGAACGACGGCGGATCGCTGCGTCGCTCCACGACGGGCCGGTGCAGGACCTCGCCGCCACGTCGTTCGTCATCGCGGGCGCCACCGCCAGGGCCGAGGCCTCCGGCCGCGCCGACCTGGCCGGCGAGCTCCACGGCGCGGCACAGTCGGTGAGGACCAGCATCCGGTCGTTGCGCACCCTCCTGGTCGACATCTACCCCCCGAGCCTGGGACGGGCGGGCCTGTCGGTCGCGCTCTCCGACCTGGCCCAGTCGGAACGGACGCCCGGCCTGGAGGTCCGGATCGAGCCCCTCGCGCAGGCGGTGGACCTCGGGCTCGACCCGGAGCAGGAACGGCTGGTCTACCGGGTGGCCCAGGAGACCCTGCGCAACGCCGCCAAGCACGCGACTCCCTGCGTCCTGCGCATCTCGCTCAGCCGCCGCAGCGACGACGTGGTGCTCGACGTCGTCGACGACGGCCCGGGGTTCGACGTGGCGCGCACGCTGGCCGAGCCCGAACGTGGGCACCTCGGTCTCCAGCTGCTCGCCGAGCTGGCGTCGACCGGTGGGGCCACCCTCCAGGTGGCCTCGGCTCCGGGACACGGCACGCGCTGGCGGTTGCGGATCGCCGGCTCGGCCGCCGGGAGCCGGGAGGTGCCGTCGTGACCCGCGTGGTGCTCGTCGACGACCACCCGATGGTGCGGACCGGGATCGCGACGCTGCTGGACGCCACCGTCGACCTGGAGGTGGTGGGACAGGCCGCCGACGGCGCCACCGCCGTCGACGAGGTGGCACGCAGCAACCCGGACGTCGTCGTCATGGACCTCTCGATGCCGGGCGTCGACGGGGTCGAGGCGACGCGTCGGATCATGGCGACCCATCCGGAGATGCGGATCATGATCCTGACCTCGTTCTCCGACCGGGAGCGGGTGAGCGAGGCCCTGGCCGCCGGCGCGGTGGGATACCAGCTCAAGGACTGCGAGCCGGCCGCGCTGCTCGCCGCCGTCCGCGCCGCCGCGGACGGCAACGTGCCGATCGACTCCCGGGTCGCCCGGGTGCTGCTCCCCACGGTCCCCACCGAGCGGCTCGAGGACCTGCTGAGCTCCCGCGAGCGCGAGGTGCTCGCGCTGGTCGCCCTCGGGCTGGCCAACAAGCAGATCGCCCACCGGCTCGCGATCAGCGAGCGCACGGTGAAGGCCCACCTGGGCAAGGTGTTCCGCCAGATCGGCGTGGCCGACCGCACCAGCGCGGCCCTGTGGGCGCGCGACCACCTCGACGGCGCCTCCTGAGGGCGCCTCCCGAGGGCCTCCGGGCGGCGGGCGCTCAGCCCTCGGCGTCGACCAGCCGTCCGTCCAGGGTGACGGGGTGGTCCTCGTTGATCGCCCGCACCGCCTCGGTGAGGTCGGGATCGAGGTCGACCGGGCGGCGGTCGAGGTGGACACCGGCGATCATGCAGCGCACGGAGCCCCCGGCCAGCTCGATCGTCGGGATGTCGACCGACACGATCTCGCACGACTGCTCGATCGTCGCCACCTGGTCGGGCCGCAGCGAGCGGTGGGCCCGCGCCGACATCGCCATCACGTAGCGCCGGCGGCCGTCCGCGTGACGGCCGCACAGCTCCACCGCGTTGCCGGCGAACTCGCGCACCTGCTCCTCGGTGAGCTCCACGACCGTCCTGCCGTTGACCGTCAGCCGCTCCCGCACCTGCTCGCGCCGGTGGGCGTCGGGGATCATGTCGAGGGCGATCAGGGCGACGTCGGTGCCCACGCACGCCATCACGTTGGTGTGGTAGACCGGCACGCCGCCTGAATCGACGGCCTCGAAGGCCATCGGCTCGTAGTTGAAGTCCGTGCAGAACCGCTCGAGCACGTGGGTGTCGGCCCGGTGGCTCACCGCCGTGTAGGCGACGCGCGAGACGTGGTCGAGCACCATCGCGCCCGTCCCCTCCAGGAAGATGCCGTCGGGCTCGAGACCGGAGTAGTCGACGATGGTCTGGACGCGGAAGTGCGACTTCAACAGCTCCAGCACGTCGGAGCGCCGCTCGTGGCGCCGGTTGGAGGCATACATCGGGAAGACGCCGACCATGCCGCCGGCGTGGGTGGAGATCCAGTTGTTCGGGAAGACGCTGTCCGGCCGCGTGTGGTCCTCGTCGTCGAAGACGTGCACCCGCACACCGACGGACCGGAGCGTGTCGGCCACGAGATCCATCTCGGCGAGCGCCCGGGCCGAGAGCTCCTCCGGCGACTCGCCCGCGGGGGCGTCGGCCTGGAAGGCGTTGTCCGCCGCGGTCGAGGGGTTGGGGAGGAACTTGGTCGCGCGGACGAGGAGGACTGCGGAAGGGGCCTGGGCACTCACGCCGACGCAATCTAGTCGCTGACGGCGGCCTGGCCGAAACGCGCCGGTCGGCCGCCTGGCGACAGGCCGTCTCGACCGTCTGCTGCCGCCAGGCGACGTGGTGATGGTGACTCCCCACGAGTGGTCGGCACCACCCAATTTCGCCGCGGTTCACCCGCACCGGGTGAGCAGGAAGTCCCTGCGGCTGGTCGAGGGTGGACCCGTGCTGATCATCGCCCTCATCCTCTTCGGCGTCGTCGTCGGCGGGCTCGCCCAGCTGGTCGTCGGCGTGCCCTGGCGCGAGATCGACTGGCCGGTCGCGCTGGCGTGCGGCCTGGTCGGGTCGTTCGTCGGCGGGCTGCTGGGAAGCATCGCGCTCGGGGACGGCCTGGCCCTGCGCCCCAGCGGTCTGGTCGGGTCGCTCCTCGGCGCCGTGCTGGTCACGGTGGGGTGGACGCTGGCGACCGGACGTCGCGAGCGCTGAGGAGCTCCACGAGGCCGAGCACGCCGATCACGGCGGCCGTGGTCCCCATCACCGCCTGGAGGGGATCGAACCCGACGAAGGGCACCTGGACGGCCAGCTCGGTCGCCAGGAGGCCGGCAGCGACCAGCGCAGCCATCCCTGTTCGTGGCGACCGCCGGTGCGCCAGCGCCGCGACGACCAGGCAGGGCACCGCGACCGACGCCGCCAGCCAGAGACCCGGGAGCAGCCAGCTGGTCAGGCCCAGGTCCGCGAGGTCGGCCACGGGCGGCGTGTAGACGCCGAGCGCCAACTGGCCCGCGCCGACCCACGCCGCCACCGAGGTCAGGCCCGCGAGGACCGCGAGGACCCGCAGCCGCACCTCACCGGACGAGCTCACCACGGTCCTCCAGGCTCAGGTCCCCGGCCGGTCCGGCGGCGTACGCCGCCAGAAGCAGGACCGGCACGGAGGACTCGCGCAGCAGCGCCCGCGTGGTGGTGCCGACGTGGCCGGGCAACCAGCGGTGGGTGTGCTCGCGCGGCAGGACCAGCAGGTCGGCGCCGTCCGACTCCGCGAGCAGGACGTGCACCGGCCGCCCGTGGCGGACCCGGACCTCCACCGGGACCTCCGGGTGGGCCGCCCGGTGCGGCGCCAACGTGCGCTGGAGGCGGGTCAGCGTCCGCTCCTCGTGCTCGACGGCGTGGGTGCGCTGCTCGGCGACGTCGACGTAGGGGTCCGGCGCCCACCAGGCGTGGACGAAGACCAGGGTGGCGTCGTGCCGCTCCGCCCAGTCGAAGAGCGTGGCCAACCCGGGCTCGGCGGTGCCGGAGGCCGTCGAGCCCACGACCACCCGGCCGTGCGTCGCCGACTCGTCACCGACCTCGGGAACCACGAGGACCGGTCCGGTGTGGCGGGCGGCGACGCTGGCGGCGAGGCTGCCGTGGGGCCACCAGACCGGTCCCTCCCGGTGGGCCCGACCCAGCACGACCAGCCCGTCGGGCCCGGCTGCCCGGGCAAGCCCGTCAGCGCGGGACCCGACCCGGTGGGTCCGCCGGACGGCGAGGCCGGGCCGGCGTCCCTCGACGACCGCCGTCGCGCCGTCGAGCACGGCCGTCGCGATCGCCTCCCCCGCCGCCGCGACGTCACCGGCGCCGTCCAGCACCACGGACGGCGTCACGTGGACCAGGCGCAGGGGCACACCCGTCTCCTGGGCGACCTCGGCCGCGCGTCGCAGTGCGGATGCGCTGCGCGTCCTCCCGTCGACGCCGACGACGACCTGACCGACCCCCGGTTGCAGCACCGTGTCCATGGCTCCATCGTCGGCCGCTGCGCGGGTCGACGTCAGGGCCGATGGTCCTCCACACTGGTGACCGCGGGCCTCAGGCGCCGGCGCGCGGGGACCAGCCCGAGCGGCAGCAGGAGCAGGAGCCACCACCAGGCACCGGTCGTGCCCCGCGTCGGCTGACCGGTCGGGGCCGGTCCCGGACCGGACCCGCGATCGACGGGCGCCGCCGCCGCGGCGCTGAACGACAGCTGACCCGACACCGGGTGGCCGTCGGCGCCGGTGACCCGGAACGAGATCTCGTAGGTGCCGGCTCCGCGCGCGGTCAGGGGCACCTCGAGGGTGGCTCCGTCGACCGTCGGGAGGCTGGCCGACGACGTCCCGTCCGGACCCCGCACCGCGACCTGGACCGGCCCGGACAGCGGGCCGCCGAAGACGAGCACGGCCGAGCCGGGCAGCGTCGCCAGTCGTGAGCCCTGCTCCGGGCTCGTGGCCACGAGGTCGCTGTGCGCACCTGCGGTGGGCGCCGGCAGCAGGCAGGCCATCGCCACCGCGACGACGACCAGCACCCGGGTCGGTCGGGTCCATCGACGAACGTCCACTCCTCGCACCCGCACGACGGTGCCGGAGCGACCTTGGGGAGAACTCGTGCTCACGGCACCACGTCGGGTGACACCCCGGCGGACACTGGTCGGCCGCCGCTCACCGCCGTCCTCACGCCGTCGCACAGCTCGCGAGCCGTGCCCTCCTTGAGCAGGTAGCCGCACGCGCCGGCGGCGAAGGCGGCCCGGACCTGCCGAGGGGGGCAGGTCGCGGTGAGCATCACCACCCGGAGGGAGGGGGTCTGGGCACAGAGGGCCGCCGTCGCCGCGATCCCGTCCAGCCCGGGCATGTCGACGTCCATGAGCACGACGTGGGGTTCGACGGCCCGGACCAGTGCCAGCGCCTCGTAGGCGTCACCGGCGGAACCGACCACCTCGACGTCGGCCTGGAGTGCCAGGGTCCGGCCGATGACCTCGCGGACCATCTGGTGGTCGTCGACGAGCAACACCCGGATCTTCGACTGCGCCACGGGTCCTCCTCGTCCGCACCGGTCTGGGACCCCAGAATGCCGCGGGGATCTTGCGGATTGCTCGGGGCCTCACGGTGGGAACGGGAGTCGGGATCACTGACCGCGGAGGACCAGCGGGAAGGTCGCCACCACGTCGACCCCGAGGCCGGGACCGGGGGACGTCGCGACGAAGGTCCCCCCGGCGTCGCGGATCGTGTCGGCCAGCAACGGCAGCCCCAGGTGCCCCTCCTCCTGCCGCATCGGCACCGACCCGGCGGGGCACCCCCGGCCGTCGTCCACGACCCGGACCCGCGCCTGGCCGTCGCGCAGGCCGAGCTCCACCCTCACCTGCGAGGCCCCGGCGTGCTTGACCACGTTGCGCAGGGCCTCGCGCACGACCCGGTAGGCGAGGCGTGCCGGCGCGTCGGGGAGCTCGAGCCCGGGAGCCACCCGGACCTCGCTCTCCAGGCCCGCGGCCGTGGCCTCGGAGGCGACGAGGTTCTCGATCGCGTCACGCAGGCCCTCCCCCCGCAGATCAGGCGGGTAGAGCTCGGTGAGCACCGTGCGCAGCGCCTGCACGCTCCCGCGCACCAGGCCCGCGAGCCGTTCGAGCGTGGTCCGGGCGAGCTCGAGATCGCCGTCCGGGCGCATCTCCTCCTCGACCACGGGGATCGTGTAGCCGACCCCGGCGAGATCCTGGACCACCCCGTCGTGGAGGGTGCGGGCGATCCGGCGCCGTTCGAGATCGGATGCCAGCACCGCATGGCGCATCAGCCGCGATCGGTCGCGCTGGGCCCGCTCCACGTGCCGGCACAGGTCCACCGCGAGGGGCAGCACGACGAGGGCCAGCAGGACGGTCGCACCGACGATGACGAGGCCGAACCCGAAGAGCACCGTCCGGGCGTTCTCCTCCATCGGCTCCGCCTCGAGGTAGGACTCGATCACCACCGGCTCGCCGTCGGCATCGACGGTGCCGACGTAGACCTCGAGCAGTGGGCCCTCCCCGGACTCGGTGGCGTTCTCGTCACGGGACAGCTCGGAGAGGTCCGCCGAGGTGCCGGGGTTGCTGAACAACGCCACCACCTCGTCGGGGAGCGTGAAGCCCTCACCCACGAGCTCCGGCTCGTCGGCCCAGATGACCCGCCCGTCCTCGCCCCACACCTTCACGTGGCGCACGCTGCCGTCGCGCATCCTGTTGTCCATGACCAGCGTGAGCTCGTCGTAGGACCCGGGGACACCGGCCCGCACGTCGGCGTCGATGAGCGGCGCCGCGATGCGCAGGGCGAGCCCTTCTGCCTGCCTGGTGGCGTCGTGGAGGGCGTGCTCGCGCGCGAGGCGCCCGGCGATCCAGACACTGCACACCAGCAGGATCAGGGTCGCCGCCAGCGTGTAGAGCGCGAAGCGCCGCAGGGCCGGGGCGAGGACCGACGGAAGGTCCCCGTCGTCCCTGCCCGAGCGCTGGTCGGAGCTATCTGCGCCGCGGCGCATCGACGAGTCCCCGCATGACCGCGACGACGACGGCCTCCAGCTGGGAATGGACTCCGAGCTTGGCCAGGACGCTGCGCACGTAGCCGCGGCAGGTGTGCACCGAGATCCCGAGGTCCCGGGCGATCACGCTCACCGTGCGCCCTTCAGCGAGTCGGGTGAGCACGTCCTGCTCCCGTGCGGTGAGGCCGGCGGCGCTCCCCGGTGGTGGGATGGCGGTCTCCTCGGTGACCAGGGTCCGGAGCAGCTCGGGATGCACCACCAGCCCGCCCTTGCGGGCGCCGCGAAGGCCCTCGAGGAGGTCCGGGAGGGAGCCGTCCTTGGGGAGCAGGGCACTGGCGCCCACGGCGGCTGCCCGCCTCATCACGGAACCGTCCCCGAAGGCGGTCAGCACCACCACCACCAGCTCGGGATGCTCCTCGAGCAGCTCCGCGGTCAGCTGGAGACCGTCGGCCTCCCCGAGGTTGACGTCCATGAGGACGAGGTCGGGGTCCAGCTGGTCCACCAGCCGGCGGGCGTCGGCGCTGTCGTGCGCGGCGCCGACGCACTCGAGGTCGGGCTCGCCCCGGAGCGCCAGCGCCACCAGATCTGTGAAGGTCCGGTGGTCGTCGACCACCAGCACTGTCTCGCGGTCGGTCGTCTCCTTCATCGCCTGCCCCCGCAGCTCGATACATGTGTATGTCTCCCGAGCCGACCCTGCGAGGGTATTCCTCACCCCTGGGGGTGTGCATCCGATTACTTTCAAGTCACCCTAGACTGGGGATGGCCGCGACCAGCTGGCCGAGCCCCCGATCAGCTGTCGGGAGGTCCACACCGGGAACGGAGTGCATCCGGTCGCGCACCAGACGGAGCAGCAGGTGGAGCTCCTCCCCCGCCGAGCCTCGCGGCGACCGGTCGTCGTTCCTGGCGAGGACGTCGAGGTAGCAGCGCGTGGTCTCCGGGGACGGCGTGGTCCCCAGCTCCGAGGCCAGCAGCTCGGTCAGCCGGACGTAGGCCCGCAGCGCCTCGGCGCCGCGTCCCGTGGCGTCGAGGGCGTTGATCAGCACCCGCCAGGCCGCCTCGTCGAACCCGCCGTGGCGGACCGCGGCCCGGGCCAGGCTCAGGGCCCGCTCGCCCTCCTGCAGACGCAGGGCACAGCCGGCCGCGTCCACCGTGGCGGCGACGACGGCCGCGGCGAAGCGCGTGCGTTCCTGCTCGGCCCACGGCGAGTAGGCCTCGGAGGCCAGGAGCTCGCCGGTGACCAGCTCCAGCGCGGCCTCCACCGCGGCGAGCCGCTCCCGGTCACAGCCGTGGCGGCCAGCCCCGCCGGGGCCGATGAGCCGGTGGAAGTCGGTGAGGTCGACCGGCAGCTTCTCCGGGTCGAGCACGTAGCCGTGCAGCACCGTGGCCAGGCCCGAGTCCCTCCCGCGCAGCCCGAGGTGGCGGCGGACCAGGCACACGTAGCTCTCCAGGGTGCCGGAATAGCTGCGCGGCGGCGCACCGTCCCACAGGAGCTCGGCCAGGCGGTCCTTGGGGACCGGCGACCCCGCTTCCAGCGCGAGGATCGAGAGCACCTGGCGGGGCTTGACGCCCTCGAGCGCCTTGCCGTCCACCGGTGTCCCGTCCCGGGTGACCCGGGTGGTCCCGAAGAGATGGATCCTCGTCTGCGTCCCCGTCATGGTCGTCCTCCCTCGTCGTCCTCCGATCGTGAGGCACGACACCGGTGGGCGGCAGACGCAGGTGCGGGGTCTCCCACCCCCCAAAACTGACCGGTCCAGGTCGACTGGTCGCCGGCGCACGCACGGGCGGGTCCAGCATTTCCCAAGGCGCGACCGCGACCGTGCCGTCATGCCCGGTCCCGAGCACCCGTACCGCTGGGTCGCGCCCGCGGCCGGTGCCGGGCTGCTGGCCTGGTGGGCGGCGCTCACGCTCGCCGGCGGCGCTCCCCTGCCTCCCGTCCCCGGGCTGCCGGACGCCGGGCCGGTCGTCACCTGGGGTGCGCGGGGCGCCGGACTCGGCCTCCTCCCGGCCTCCGTCGTCACGGTGGGTTCGCTGGTCGTGGCGCTCCTGCTCCCGGACACCACACAGGCTCGGACCCGGGCCGTTCGCGCGGCCGGCGTCGCTGCCGCGGCCTGGGGGCTCCTCCTCGTCGCCGAGGCCGCGCTCAGCAGGGCCGAGGCGGCCGGCACCCCGATCGCGGCGATCCGGCCGGCAGAGCTGGTCACCGGCCTCGCACCCGGCGCGGTGGGGCTGCTGCTCGGACAGCTCGTGGGCCTGGCCCTCCTCTCCTGGCGTGCCCGACGCTCCCCGGACCACCCGGGCGTGCTGGTCGCGGTTGCGCTGGGCGTGGCCGCGGCCGGTGCCGCCGAAGGGCATGCCACCGGGCCCGGCGAGATGCTGGGGGGTGCCGTGGTGGTCCACGTGGTCGCCGCCCTCGTCTGGACCGGCGGGCTCGTCGGCGTGGTGCTCCACCTGCGCGACCATCCCCGGCTCCTCGCGGACGTCCTGCCGCGCTACAGCACCCTCGCTGCGGGCTGCTTCGTCGCGCTCGCCGGGTCGGGTGCCCTGGCTGCGACGCTCACCCTCGGGTCGGACCCCTCCGCCTGGCGTAGCGGCTACGCCCAGGTCGTCGGGCTCAAGCTGGTCGTGCTCGCGGCGGCCGGGGCGTGCGGTGCCGCCCACCGACGCTGGACGCTGCGCGCCGTGCGCCGGGGACGCCCCCGGGCCTTCCTGCGGCTGGCCACCGGCGAGCTGGTCCTCATGGCCGCGGCCGGGGGCCTGGCGGCGGCGCTGGCGCGCACCCCACCACCGGCGCCCGCCGGGACGTCGGCGGCCGGCCACGGGCACCTCACGTCGACCGCCGACCTCGGCTGGAGCACCGTCTGGAGCGCCAGCCGACCGGACCCGGTCGCGGTGGTGCTGCTGGTGGGCCTCGGGGCGTGGTACCTCCGCACGGTGGCCGGCCTGCGACGCCAGGGTGCCCCGTGGCCGCGCGCCCGGACGGCCTCCTTCGTCACGGGACTCACCGCCGCGCTCGTCGTCACCTGCTCCGGCATCGGCCCTGCCGCGCACGCCCTGCCGAGCGCGCTCCTCGGCCAGCTCCTCACGCTCCTGCTCGCCGTCCCGGCGCTGCTGCTCGGTGGCCGGCCGTGGGAGCTGCCGGGCGCACCGACGGCCGTCATGCGATGGCAGCCGTCGCCGCGCACGGGCGCCCTGGTGGTGGTCGGGCTGCTGCTGGCGTTGGAGCACATCCCCGCGGTGACCCTGGCTCTCGGCTCGCCGTGGTGGCACCTCGTCCTGCTCGCGCTGGCGGTCGCGGCCGGGACGCTGCTGTGGTGGCCGTGGCTGGGGCCGGACGCCTCGCCGGACGGCCCGGCCGAGCGCCTGGGCTGGTCGGCCTCCGTGGTCGTGGCGCTCGCGGTGCTGGCCCTGCGGATCGGGCCGGCGGAGAGCCTGCTCGCGCCGGGGTGGTACCTCGAGCAGCGCCTGGCCGGTGCCGACCTCCCGGGGGACGCCCCCGTCGCGGGCACCGTGGTGGCCGTGGCCGCGGGCTGCTACCTGATGGCCCTGCTGCTGGTCTCCGCACGGGCCCTCAGGGTCCGCCCCCCTGCGCCAGCCGTCCCGGCGGCCACACCCGAGCGAGGACGCGCCCGGTGAGGTCGACGGCGCCGATCGACCCGTAGTCACGCGAGTCGATCGAGTTCCCCCGGTTGTCCCCGAGGACGAACACCCGGCCCGGCGGGATCTCGAACGTACGGCTGAAGTAGCCGTCGAGTGCCTCGTCGGGGAGCCACGGCTCCCGTACCGCCCGACCGTCGACGTGGAGCACGCCGTCGAGGATCACCAGCTCCTCCCCCGGCAGCCCGACGACGCGCTTCAGGGTCCGGTGGCGCTCGACGGGGTCGACGAACACGACCAGGTCGCCGCGCTCGAGGTCGGCGGCGTCGGGCGCCCACCGGGTGACCAGGACGGTGTCGCCCGAGGAGAGGGCGGGCTCCATGCTGCTCGAACCGACGGTGAGCGGCACGACCACGTGCGCACGGACGACCAGGCCGGCAGCCAGCGCGGCCGCGCAGACCGCGACCACGGCGGACGCCCGTCGGCGACCGGTCCAGCTCACTGCGCCGGTGCTGCGAGGAACGGGTGGTTGACGAAGTCGGGCCCCAGGTCGACGGTGCCGTCGGCGCCTGCGACCAGGAACTGGAGCATCATGTCGTGGTCCTCGTGAGCGAGGTTGTGGCAGTGGATCATGTAGCGGCCGCCCTGGTCGGCGGTCGCCCCGGCCTGGCCGGTGCTGCGACCGTCGGGGTAGGTCGCCGGGGCCATGGCGTACTTCACCAGGACCTCGACGATCTCGCCCTCGCCGACGTAGACGACGTCCTTGGGCCCCTTCTCCCACGCCTGCACGCGGTTCTGGCCCCCCTTGCGGCTGATGATGCGGAAGTCGACGAGGTGGATGTGGAGCGGGTGGAACCACCCGCCCGACTTGTTCTCGATCCGCCAGATCTCGACGTCACCGGGACGCGGCGGGGTCCCGCTCTCGTCGGCGAAGATGTTCCAGTCGCTGTCCTGCACGTCCTGCCAGGACATCCCGTTGATCAGGAACTCGTTGGTCGTGTCGTCGTGCTCGAGGTCGATGTCCCTCGTCCTCCGCGAAGCCGAGACCGGCGCGGTCATCACGGGGTTGATCTGGGACGCCGGCGGCGTGACGACAGCGTTCCACCGGGTGTCCGTCGGCTCGGACGTCACGCGGAACTGCATGACCTTCCCGGTGTGGAGGAAGTCGCGGTTGTTCTTGTTGCTGGAGTTGCGCAGCTCGATGCGATCCCCCACGCGGCACGACCCGAAGTCGACCATCACCTCGTAGCGCTCGGCCCCGGCGTGGCGCCACGACGTGATCGGCTGCGGCACCATCAGCCCGCCGTCCGTCCCGACCACCGTGGTGGGCAGCGTCGCGCCCGTGCGCGTGTTGACGAAGCGGAGGGTCATCGAGCGCGAGAGCGTGGCCATGAGGATCCGGAAGCGGTAGAAGCGTCGCTCCACGTCGAGGTAGGGCCACGGCACCCCGTTGACCATGATGATGTCGCCGTAGAGGCCGGAGTGGTCGCGGTCCATGTAGGCCAGCGAGCCGTCCTTGGCGAACATCGCGTCGCTGACCGTGAGCGGGACGTCGTAGCGGCCCTGCGGCAGGTTCTCCCGCTCCCACGCGTTGGTCAGGTGGTACTGCGCGACCAGGCCGCTGTAGACGTTCTGCGCCGTGTGGTGGACGCCGTGGTCGTGGTACCAGAGGGTCCGCGGCCCCTGGTGGTTCGGGAACCAGTAGTCCTTGTAGTGTCCCGGGCGCGTCACGTCGTCGGCGTAGCCGTCGTACTGCGGCAGGGACGCCGATCCGTGCAGGTGCACCGACGTCGCCATCTCGTGGCCGAAGTCCGGGTGGACCGGCGGCAGTGCGTTGTGCACCCGCATCCTCACGCGGGTGTGCTGGTCGACCTTGAGCAGCGGCCCGGGCACCGACGGTCCGGCTCCCGGGACGCCGTAGCCCATGAGCGTGGTGCGTGGTGCGCCCGCGTCGAGCACCTGGACGGCCGCCGACTGCTCGGACAGCTCGTAGAGCAGGTAGGCGCCGAACTCGTCCTCCATCTGGGTCGGTTCGAGCGGGACCGGCACGGGGAGCCGTCGCGCGAACCGCGCCGGCTTGGCCGAGGTGCTGAT
Source organism: Nocardioides aestuarii (assembly GCF_039527245.1). Taxonomy (NCBI): domain Bacteria; kingdom Bacillati; phylum Actinomycetota; class Actinomycetes; order Propionibacteriales; family Nocardioidaceae; genus Nocardioides; species Nocardioides aestuarii. The sequence continues at coordinate 74,437 of NZ_BAAAJT010000003.1, read as the reverse complement.
CCAGTCCGACGCGACGATCGTCCCGCCGCTCCACGGCGCGAGGACCCCCACCGCCGCCACCCCTGCTCCGAGACCACCCATCTGCAGCACACTGCGCCGCGTCGCACTCACCATCACTGCCTCCCCAGCGACATGACCCCCAGGCCGCCCTTGGTGACGCAGCGTGCAGAGGAGACCTTGGGGCGATCTTGGGTCGATGGTCCCGGCGTGAGATGACCGGCGGCCCGTGTGACCGCCGGTCCCCGGGACGACGCTGGCAGCACACCCACCCGAGGAGGTCGGCCCCATGTCCCCGTCCACGATGACCGCCCTGCGGCTGGAGTCCTGGCACAGCACCCCGGTGCTGCGCGAGGTCCCGGTCCCGACCCCCGGCCCCGGCGGCGTGCTGGTCCAGGTCGGCGGGGCCGGCGCCTGCCACTCCGACCTCCACCTCATGGACGAGTTCTCCGACGGGCTGCTGCCGTGGGGCCCGCCGTTCACCCTCGGCCACGAGAACGCCGGGTGGGTCCACGCCCTCGGCGACGGCGTCACCGGGCTCGAGGTCGGGCAGCCCGTCGCCGTGGTCGGCGCCTGGGGCTGCGGCTCCTGCGACCGCTGCCGGCTCGGGCTCGAGACCTACTGCGACCACCCCGAGCGCACCGCCGCCCCCGGCGGCGGTGGCGGCCTCGGTCTCGACGGCGGGATGGCCGACTACCTGCTCGTGCCCTCCGCGCGTCACGTCGTCCCCCTGCCCGGGGGTCTCCACCCCGCCGACGCCGCGCCGCTGACCGACGCCGGCCTCACGCCCTACCACGCCGTACGCCGCTCGCTGCCGAAGCTGCTCCCGGGCTCGGTCGCCGTCGTCATCGGCGTCGGTGGCCTCGGGCACCTCGCGGTCCAGGTCCTCAAGGCGATCTCCGGTGCGGTCGTGGTGGCCGTCGACTCGCGCGAGGCGTCCCGCGACCTCGCGAAGCGCTGTGGCGCGGACGTGGTCGTCGCCCCGGGCGACGACGCGGTGGCGGAGGTGCGCGCTGCGGGCCACGGCCTCGGCGCCGAGGTCGTCCTCGACATGGTCGGCTCCGACGACACCCTCGCCCTGGCCGCCGGGGTCTCGCGCCAGCTCTCCGACATCACCGTCGTCGGGATCGGCGGCGGCAGCCTCCCCTTCGGCTTCTTCACCGTGCCCTACGAGGCGAGCGTGCAGACGACCTACTGGGGCAACCGGACCGAGCTGGTCGAGGTGCTCGACCTCGCCGCCCGCGGCCTGCTCCGCGCCGAGACCACCCGTTTCCCCCTGGCGGAGGCCGCCGGGGTCTACGACCGGCTCCGACGGGGCGAGGTCGCCGGTCGCGCCGTGGTGGTGCCGCACGAGGAGCACCGGCCGTGACCGCGCGACCCCGGGCGCTGGTCGTCCACGAGTCCTGGTTCGGCAACACCGCCCGGCTCGCGGCCGCGGTCGCCGACGGGCTGCGCAGCGACGGCTACGTGGTCGAGGTCTGCCACGTGGACCGGGCCCCGACGGTCGCGACGATCGACGTCGACCTGCTGGTCGTCGGGGCGCCCACCCATGCCTTCTCCCTCAGCCGCCCCTCGACCCGCGTCGAGGCGGTGCGGCAGGGCGGCGACGCGAGCGGGTCCGGCGGCGGCGTACGGGAGTGGCTGGAGGCCGGGCGGGGCAGCGCACGAGCCGTGCCGACCGTCTGCTTCGACACCCGCGCCGACCGCGCCCGCCACCTGCCGGGCTCGGCGGCCCGCAAGGCGGCACGGCTGGCCCGCGACGCGGGCCTGGAGCCCTCGCGCGTGACCGAGTCGTTCTACGTCGCCGACGTGGCCGGGCCGCTGCTGCCCGGCGAGCTCTCCCGGGCCGCCCGATGGGGGCGCCGTCTGGCACCACAACCGACAGGGAGCAGGTGAGCACCATGCTGGTGCGCGAGGTCATGACCCACGGACCGGTCACTGTCCGGCCCTTCACCACCGTCAAGCAGGCGTTGCGGGTGCTCGCCGAGCACCGCGTGACGGTGCTTCCGGTCCTGCGCGGCGACCGCGTCGTCGGCGTGGTCAGCGAGGCCGACCTGGTCCGCGACCTGCTGACGCCCGATCCGCGTGCCCACGCGATCCCGCCCGACGAGGCTCCCGACCGGCCCCGGGTCGTCGAGGACGTGATGAGCACCCACGTCCTGACCACCCGTCCCGAGACCGACCTGGCCGAGGCCGTGGAGCTGCTCACCAGCAGCAGCGCGAAGTGCCTGCCGGTGGTGGACCACCACGACCGGTTGCGCGGGGTGCTGAGCCGCAGCGACGTCGTCCGGCTGCTCGCCCGCGACGACGACCGGATCGAGGCGGAGGTCGACGAGCTGCTGCGCTCGAGCGGGCTGCCGGGATGGCTGGTCGAGGTGCACGACGGCCAGGTGGCGCTCGAGGGACCGGTCGGAGGGGCCGAGGTCGCCCGGTTGCTCGCCGGCACGGTGCCGGGCGTGCTGGAGGTCGTCACGGGGCAGGACGCAGCCGGTCGGCCGGCAGCCACTCCTCCACGACGGCCCAGCGCCCGTCCTGCTCCCTGACCGGGTGGACGGTCCGACCCCACCAGCCGGCGGCCCGCTGTTCCCAGCCGAGGAGCAGCGCCGGCAGCACACCCTCGGGACCGACCACCCAGCAGTGCCGGATCGGCAGCGGCGCCGGCTCGGGCGGGGGCTGCGCGGGGCGCGACCTCGCCGCCCGTTCGGCCAGCGTGCCGAAGTCGCCACGTCGCCGCATCCCTCCTGCCACCGCCCCATGCTATCGAACACGTGTTCGACCAATCGGTGAAACCTCTGGTGCCACTGCACTAGTCAGGTTGATCCTTGCGTGGGATCAGGTGCCGCGGCCGAGACGACAGACTGTGGGCTCCCCCCGGTTCCCACACCCTGGAGCTCCACGATGATGCCGATCGCGCGCGACGACCGTCCTGCGCGTCCGGGCGTCTGCTCAGCCCAGCGAGACCAGGAAAGCCCGGACGTCCTCGGTGACGGTCCACTCGGTTCGGTCCCCCTCACCGAGCCGCAGCAGGGCATGTGGGGAGAGCTCGACGGCTGGTCCGCCCTCGATCCGGACGACGGCGGCGCCTGAGAGCACGAGCAGGTACTCGTCCTGCTCGAGATCGGCGACCACGCCGGCGGTGACCTCCCACGCGGAGAGTCGCACGCCGGCGAGGTCGCCGAGGTGCTGCGTGCGGGCCGTCGGCCAGCCGCCCTCGACCCAGCTGCCCGGCTCGCTGTCGCCGGTGAGCTCGAGGCTGCGGACGTCGGCCGCCAGCAGTCGTTCCCCGGGGAGGCCGCCGACCGGCTCGTCGAGCGCGACGTAGAGCTTGCGCAGCGGCTCGGTGACCGTCCAGGTGGTGCGGTCCCCGGCGTGGAGCCGGACCACGCTGCCCGGCTCCACCGTCAGCGTCGGGCCGCCCTCGACCTCGACGGTGGCCCGACCGGTGAGCACCACGAACACCTCGTCGACCTCGGTGTCGGTCTCGACGCCGGGGCCGGCCTCCCAGACCCCCAGCTCGCCGCCGGGCAGCGACGCGAGTCCCTGCTCGCGGTCGGGCAGCGGGAGCGCCAGCAGGTCGGCGGCGATCAGTGCGGTGGATGTCATGAGTCGAACCCCAGTCCCAGTCGGTCGAGCGTGCGGAGCCAGGCGTTGCGGCGCCCGGTGCGGTCGGCGCGGGCCAGGGACCAGCGCGTGAGCTGGATGCCGATCCACGCGAACGGTTCCGGCGGGAACGGCACTGCCCGCTCGCGCACCATCCGGAGCCGGGTCCGCTCGGTCTCCTCCCCCGCCAGCAGGTCGAGCATCACGTCGGCGGCGAAGCGGGACGCCCCGACGCCGAGGCCGGTGAAGCCGGCGGCGTAGACGGTCCGGCCGCCGTGGGCGCGCCCGTAGAACGCGCAGAACCGGGTCGAGGTGTCGATGACGCCCGCCCAGCGGTGGCTGAAGCCGATCCCCTCCAGCTGCGGGAAGGTCTCGCCGAAGTTGCGCGCGAGCACCTCGAAGGTCTCGCGCCGGTCGTCGTGGGCCGAGTCGATCGAGCGACCGTAGTGGTAGACCGCGTCGTAGCCGCCCCACAGGATCCGCCGGTCGGGCGTGATCCGGTAGTAGTGGAACTGGTTGCCCGAGTCGGCGACCCCCATCGCCGGGTCCCACCGCAGCGACGCGAGCTGGTCGTCCGTGAGCGGCTCGGTGGCCAGGACGTAGTCGTAGACCGGCACGACCGACCAGCGGGTCCGGCGCAGCGGGCCCGGGAAGACGTTGGTCGCGAGCGCGACGTGGCGGGCGCGGACGGTGCCGGTCGTCGTGCGCGCCTCCACGCCTCGCGGCGTACGCCGCAGCGAGGTGAGCCGGGTGTGCTCGGCGATCCGCACTCCCTGTTCCTCCGCGGCGCGGGCGAGGCCCCAGGCGAGCCGCGCCGGGTCGACGACGGCGCACTCGTCGGCCTCGAGCCGGCCCGCGAGGTAGGTGGGCGAGTCGACCAGCTGCCGGACGGCCGCGGCGTCGAGGAAGCCGGGCTCGTCGGGCTCGAGGTCGGCGACCTCGTGGGGTCGGGTCGCGACCGCGAGGGCACCACCGCGTTCGAAGCCGCAGTCGATGCCGTAGCGCTCGACGGTCGCACCGATCTCGTCGAGGTTGGTCAGCCCCATCGCGTGCATGGCGTCGTACTCGTCGGGCCAGCGGCTGCGGCCGTTGGCCTCGCCGTGGGTGATGCTGGCCTCGCAGAAGCCGCCGTTGCGCCCGGTCGCGTGCTCGGCGATGCGGTCGGCCTCCACGACCAGCACCGTGCGCCCGGGCACCCGCTCGACGGCCCGCAGCGCGGTCCAGAGCCCGGTGAACCCGGCCCCCACGACCAGCAGGTCGACCTCGACGTCACCGCCGACGCCCGGACGTGCGTCCGGGCGGTCGGGCGAGTCGAGCCACAGGGGTGCCCACCGCGAGCCCGCGAGCGCCGAGACCGGCCAGGACGTCATGACGCCTGCTGCTCGACCTCGGAGAGGGCCTCGTCGAGGACCTCGATCGCCTCGCGGACCTCCGACGCCGAGGCGGTCAGCGGCGGCACCAGGTGGATCCGGTTGAAGTTCACGAACGGCAGCATCCCGCGCCGCTTGCAGGCCGCAACCACGCCGGAGACCTCCGGGCTCGCCCCGCCGTACGGCGCCAGCGGCTCGCGCGTCTCCCGGTCACGGACCAGCTCGATGGCCCAGAAGGCACCGGTGCCGCGCACCTCACCGATCCACGGGTGACGGTCGGCGAGCTCCACGAGGCCGGGCCGGAAGATCTCCTCGCCGAGGGCCGCGGCGTGCTCGACCACGCGGTCGTCCTCCATCGCCCGGATCGTGGCGACGGCCGCCGCGCACGCCAGCGGGTGGCCGGAGTAGGTGAGCCCACCCGGGTAGACCCGGTCGTCGAAGGTGGCAGCGATCTCGTCGTTGATCGCGACCCCGCCGAGCGGCACGTAGCCGGAGTTGACGCCCTTGGCGAAGGTCAGGAGGTCGGGCACCACGTCGTCGAGCTCGACCGCGAACCAGCGGCCGGCCCGGCCGAAGCCGGCCATCACCTCGTCGGCGACGAGCACGATGCCGTGCTGGTCGCAGAGCTCGCGTACGCCGGACAGGTAGCCCGGCGGCGGCACCATGATCCCGGCCGTGCCGGGGATCGACTCGAGCACGATCGCGGCGATCGTCTGCGGCCCCTCCATCGCGATCAGCTCGGCGAGGTGGGCGAGCGCCCGCTCGCACTCCTCGGCCTCGGTCGTGGCGTGGAAGCGCGAGCGGTAGAGGAACGGACCGAAGAAGTGGACGGTGCCGGCGGAGCCGTGGTCGCTCGCCCACCGGCGCGGGTCCCCGGTCATGTTGACCGCGAGGTGCGTGCCGCCGTGATAGCTGCGGTAGGTCGTCAGCACCTTGTGGCGGCCGGTGTGGAGCCGGGCCATCCGGACGGCGTGCTCGTTGGCGTCCGCGCCGCCGTTGGTGAAGAACACCCGGTTGAGGTCGCCCGGCGTGTGCGAGGTGATCAACCGCGCGGCTTCCGAGCGCGCCGCGTTGGCGTGCTGCGGCGCGACCGTGCACAGGTGGGCCGCCTGCTCCTGGATGGCCGCGACGATCCGCGGGTGCTGGTGGCCCAGGTTGGTGAACACCAGCTGGGAGGTGAAGTCGAGCAGCCGGTTGCCGGCGCCGTCCCACACGTGGCTGCCCTCGGCCTTGGTGATGACCATCGGGTCGAGGGCGCCCTGGGCGGACCAGGAGTGGAAGACGTGGCGCCGGTCGAGGGCGTGGGTGTCCTCGGGCGAGAGCTGGACGAGGTCGGACCGGGTGTCCGAGTGGAGGTCAGTCATGGCGCGGGAACCCCAGGTTCAGGCCGCCCTCGGGACGGTTGGCCGGGTCGATCCACCGGGTGGTGACGACCTTGCCGCGGGTGAAGAAGTGGACGCCCTCGACACCGTGGGCGTGGGTGTCGCCGAAGAGCGACCGCTTCCATCCGCCGAAGGAGTAGTAGGCCACCGGCACCGGGATCGGGACGTTGACGCCGATCATCCCGACCTGGACGTCGTTCTCGAACCGCTTCGCCGCGCCGCCGTCGTTGGTGAAGACGGCGGTGCCGTTGCCGTAGGCGTTGTCGTTGACGAGGGCCAGTGCCTCCTCGTAGGTCTCGACCCGGATGACCGACAGCACGGGACCGAAGATCTCCTCGCGGTAGATCTCCATCTCGGGCGTCACGTGGTCGAAGAGGGTCGGCCCGAGCCAGAAGCCATCGGCACCACCACGCGCCCGGACGCCGCGACCGTCGACGACCACCTTGGCGCCGGCCTCCTCGCCGGAGTCGATGTAGCCCGCGACCTTGTCGCGGTGGGCCCGGGTGACCAGCGGACCCATGTCGGCCTCACCGCCCTCGCTGTCCTTCGCCCCCGCCCCGGTCACCAAGGTGGTGGTCCGGTCGGCGATCCGGGCCACCAGGTCGTCGGCGACGCCGCCGACAGCCACCAGCACGCTGATCGCCATGCACCGCTCCCCCGCGCTGCCGAAGCCGGCGTTGACGGCAGCATCGGCGGCGAGGTCGAGGTCGGCGTCGGGCAGCACGACCATGTGGTTCTTCGCGCCGCCCAGCGCCTGGACGCGCTTGCCGGCCTTCGAGGCGTTCTCGTAGACGTACTGCGCGATCGGGGTCGATCCGACGAAGCTGACCGACTGCACGACCGGGCTCTCGAGCAGTGCGTCGACCGCCTCCTTGTCGCCGTGGAGCACGTTGAAGACGCCGTCGGGCAACCCGGCCTCCTTCCAGAGGGCCGCGATCCAGTTCGCCGCGGAGGGGTCCTTCTCGCTGGGCTTCAGCACCACGGTGTTGCCGGCGCCGATGGCGATCGGGAAGAACCACATCGGCACCATCGCCGGGAAGTTGAACGGCGAGATGATGCCGACGACGCCGAGGCCCTCCCGCGTGGAGTGGACGTCGACGCCGGTGGAGACGCCGTCGGAGTGGCCGCCCTTGAGCAGGTGGGACATGCCGCAGGCGAACTCCACGACCTCCTGGCCCCGCGCGACCTCGCCGAGCGCGTCGGAGTGCACCTTGCCGTGCTCGGAGGTGATGATCGCGGCGAGCTCGTCCTTGCGGGCGTTGAGGAGCTCGCGGAAGGCGAACATCACCTGGGTGCGCTTCGCCAGGGACGTACGCCGCCACTCCTGCGCGGCCGCCTCCGCCCGGGCGATCACGTGGTCGGCGTCGAAGCGCGAGGCGAGCGCGACCCGGCCGGTCACCGCACCCGTCGCCGGGTTGGTCACCTCGCCCCATCGGTCGGAGGCTCCGGTCCACGCGGCGCCGTCGGTCCAGTGCTGGATGGTCTGCACGGTCTGGTCCATGCTCGCCAGTCTGCTGCACCCGGGCCGGCGACCGGGCCTACACTCTGTCAGGTGGAGCAGGTCGCGACCGACAGTGTGGAAGTCCGGTGCTGAGCGTCGCCGCGGTCCTCGAGATGGCGGTCGTGCGCGCGGCCGATCCGCTGGTCCTCGCCGGGAGGTCAGGGCTGTCCCGGACCGTCCGCTGGATCCACACCACCGAGCTCGCCGACATCGGCCCCCTGCTGCGCGGCGGCGACCTGCTGCTGACGACCGGCATCGCGCTCCCCGACGCCCCCGGCGCCCTGGCCGGCTTCGTCCGCAGCCTGGCGGAGTCGCACGCGGTCGGCCTCTTCGTCGAGCTCGGCCGGCGCTGGGAGGTGGTGCCGGACACGGTCGTCGCGGAGTGCGACGCCGCCGGCCTGCCGCTGGTCGCGCTCCGGCGCGAGGTGCGGTTCGCGACCCTCACCCAGGCCGTGGGCGAACGTCTCGTCGACGAGCAGCTCACCGCGCTGCGTGAGGCCGAACGGGTCCACGACACCTTCACCGAGCTCGGCCTCACCGAGGCGGGCCCCGACCAGATCCTCACCGCCGCCAGCCGTCTCGCGGCGGCGCCCGTGGTCCTGGAGGACGACCGCCACCGCGTGCTCGACTACCGCGCCGGCCCCGGCGACGTCGCCGAGTTCCTCGACGACTGGGAGCGGCGCTCCCAGCGCGTCGACCCCGCCGACGAGCGCACCGTCTGGGACGAGAGCTTCGGCTGGCTCGTCACCCGGGTCGGACGCCACGACCGCGGGTGGGGCCGGCTGGTCATCGGGGCGCCGACCGAGCCGCCGAGCCGGCTGGTGACCGTCGCCGAGCGCGCGGCCGCCGCCCTCGCGATGCACCAGCTCCACGACCGCAACCGCCAGGGCCGGCTGCGCCGGCTCCACCACGAGCTGCTGCTCGGCGTGCAGACCCACCCCGACGACCCCGACCTCGCCCGTCGGGTCCGGCTCGCCGGCCTCGACCCGGCCGGGACCCTGGTCGGGTCGGTGCTGCGCCTCCACGCCCCCACCGCCCGCCTCGACGAGCTGGTGGCGGCGTACCTCTCGGCCGCGGAGCGCCACCGTCTCCCGGCGCTGGTCGCCGTCGTCGGCTCCGACGTGCGCGCCCTCGTCTCCGTCCCTCGCCGTCGCGACCCGGTCGCCTGTGTCGACGAGCTCGCCGCGACGGTGGCCGCTCGGCTGCCGGTGACCGTCACCGCGGGATCACCCGTCGCGTCCTTGACGGCCGCCGACCGCAGCCTGCGCGAGGCCGGGCACGTGCTGGAGGCGCTGGGAGGCCGGCGCGACGGCGACGCGCCACCTCGGGTCCAACGCCTCGAGGACGTCCACCTGCGGGGCTTCCTGGCCCTGCTCGCCGGCGACGAGCGGCTGCGCGACTTCGCGACGAGGGAGCTCGCCCCGCTGCGGGACGCCGACCCGGCCCTGCTCGCGACGCTGCGGGTGCTGCTGCGCCACTGGGGCAGCAAGTCCGCCGCCGCCGCCGAGCTCTCGCTCTCGCGTCCCGCGCTCTACGACCGGCTCCACCGGATCGAGCGGCTCCTCGGCGCCCCGCTCGACGACGCCGAGGTCCGGACGTCGCTCCACGTGGCACTGATGGCCGAAGGCGAAGGCCCCGTCGTCGGGGGATGACGTCGGGGCCTTCGGCACGTTGCGACCTTCGACCACGGGGGAGGGACGAAGGGCGACGCCCCCATGGTGCCCGGGGTGCACCGGATCGCGCGTCCCCCCGTCGCGGCATCTCTCCTGAGACCCATGCACTACCGCCGCCCGGGCTCAGCTGTCGGGCAGCAGCCCCTCGCGCACGGCGATCGCCAGGGCCTCCAGCTTCGAGCTCGCGCCGAGCTTGGCCGAGAGGTTGGCGACGTGGTTGCGCACGGTGTGGACGCTGACGACGAGCCGCTCGGCGATGGCCGCGTTGGTCAGGCCCTCGGCGACGAGGGAGAGCACCTCGCGCTCGCGCTCGGTGAGTGCCTGGTGGCCGTTGCCCCGGTTGCGCTGCCGCTGGAGGCGGGGCAGCAGCCGCGAGAGCATCTCGGGTGAGACGACGGCCTCCCCCGCTGCGGCGGCGCGCACGGCCGAGACCAGCTCGGGCAGGCCGCGGGTCTTGGAGACGAAGCCCGACGCCCCGGACTCGATCGCCGAGACCAGGACGTGCTCGGCGGTGCTGGCGGTGAGCACCACCACGGCCATCCGCGGGCGGAGCGCACGCAGCCGCGGAATGGCGCCGACACCGTCGCCGTCCGGCAGCCGGTGGTCGAGCAGCAACACGTCCGGCATGGTGGAGGTGATCATCGCCTCGGCCGCCGACAACGAGCCGGCCCGACCGACCACCTGCAGGTCTGGCTCGATGTCCAGCGCCTGCGCCAGGCTGGAGGCGAGCACCTCGTGGTCGTCCACGATGAGCACGCGCACCGGTTCGTCGTTCATCGATCCCCCCCCTCTAGTACCAAACTACTAGAGGTATGGCACTGCGGAAGGGATGTGCACGAACCTGCACCTTGAGAGCATGGTGCCACGCTCCGGGAAGGACCACGATGCAGCAGATCAGGGTCGCGATCGCCGACGACGACGCCACCATGCGCGACACGCTGGCGGCGACCCTGCGCACCGACGACCGCTACGACGTCGTCGCGGTCGCCGAGTCGGGCGCCGAGCTGCTCGGGCTCGTGACGACGCTGCGTCCCCACGTCGTCCTCGTCGACCTGCGCATGCCCGGCGGCGGCCCCGACCTGCTCGCGACACTCCAGGAGGGCCCGCCCGTGGTCGCGCTCGTGGTCTCGGCCGAGTCCGCGCCGTCCGCGGTCGTGTCGGTGCTGCGCGCGGGGGCCCGCGGCTACCTCGCCAAGGGTCGCATCGGCCACTGCCTGCCCGACTTCGTCTGGCGCAGCGCCCAGGGCGAGGTCGTGCTGGCCGTCCCCACCGGGGCCGCGGTGCTGCGCCAGCTGTTGTCAGTCACTGTTCGCTGACACCGGGATCCACAACCGCATCACGGTTCCGCGCTCGTCGCCGTTGCGCAGGGTGACCGAGCCACCCGCGATGGCTGCGCGGTCGCGCATGTCCGAGATGCCCCGGTGGCCGGGCCGGGGCACGACGTCTCCGAGTGGCAGCCCGACACCGTCGTCGGCCACGACGACCTCGACGCCGTCCTGGAGGCGGCGTACGTCGATGCGGACCCGGGTCGCCTGCGCGTGCTTGCGGACGTTGACCATCGCCTCCTTGGCGATCCGGTAGACCAGCACCCGGGCCGTCTCGTCGAGGTCGAGCCCGTCCTCGCACCGCACGTCCCAGCGCACCGCGTCGCCGAGCACGTACGCCGCCGCCTCGCCCAGCGCCGTCTCGACGTCCTCCCGCTGGGCCGGCGAGTCGAGGTCGAAGAGCAGGTAGCGGAGCCGGTCGTTCGCCTCGGAGACGGTGACGCGCATCTGCTCGAGCAGCGACCGCGTCGCCGCGGCGTCGGCGCCCGCGTCGAGCTGGCGCTGGACCAGCCCGAGCTGCAGGTCGACGGCCGCCATCACCTGCACCGGGTCGTCGTGGACGTCGGCGGCGATCCGTGAGCGCTCGGCCTCCTGCGCGTCGACGAGGTGGCGCAGGAGCTCCTGCCGCTCGTCGGCGAGTCGCTGGAGCTCGGTGCGCGCGGCGTGGAGCTCGCTGATGTCGCGCTGGATCGTGCCGAGCAACCAGGCCTCGCCGGCGTCGTCACGGATGATGAAGGTGTTCTTGTAGACCGGGACGGGCGGCCCCCCGGTGAAGTTGCGCAGCGTCGACTCACCCCGCCACGACCCGGTGGCCAGGATCTGGGGGCTCTCCACCTCGCGCTGGTGGCGCGCTGCCTCGTCGGTCAGCATCTGGCCGATGGTGAGGTCGCCGAGCGGTCCCTCGGCCGGGATGCCGTTCATCCGACGCGCCGCCGGGTTGAGGTAGATGACCTTGCCCTGCAGGGTCCCGATCGCGATGTAGTCGCTCGACGCCTCGATCAGCGCCTGGTAGCGACCGATCTGCTCGTCCTTCTCGGCGATGACCTCGACGCTCTGGCGCCGGTCGCCGGTGTAGGTGATGCCGGCGCGCAGGATCGCCACCAGCACCCCCACCGACCCGAAGGCGATGCCCAGCGGCGGGACCGGGTGGACCGCGTCCAAGGTAAGCACCCCGAGGCAGACGAGGGCGAGCAGGACGGGGGTGGTCAGGCCGCCGAAGACCTCGCGGCGCAGGGGTGGTCGCTCCAGCGGCAGCCAGCCCCCGAAGGCGACGAGCAGGGTGCCGAGGAGCGACGCGGCCGTCAGCACGCTTCCGGGACCGAAGCCTCCGTGGGTGGCCTGGAAGAGGAAGGTGGCGTCGACCGCCGCCAGCAGGACCACGCCCACACTGGTCGTCGCCACGGCAGCGGAGAGCCGTCCGTGGGTCAGTCCGACGAGGCCCGCGATCACGGTCAGCAGGCACACGTCGAGGACGGGGTAGGTCAGGTTGACCGCGAGCGCGTCCTGGCCGATGCCAGCGGCGGCCAGCCTTCCGACCGTGCCGGACAGCGCGGTGGCCATCACGGCGGCCGCCGTGATGCCCCCCAGCAGCGCGTCGAGCGCCAGCGTCCGGGAGTGGTCGGGCACGTGGTAGCGCGCGACCTCGACCGCGGCGACGACGAGCAGCACGCCTGACACCACCCACGCCGCGTCGGCGAGCGAGGGGTAGACCGCGGCGCGGTCGAGCACGAGGATCGTGTAGGCGAAGCCGAGGCACCGCAGCGTCACCGCGACGGCGACGGCCCACCACAGGACCCGAAAGGTCGTGGAGCGGAACCCCAGCGGCACGGCGACCAGGGCGGCGCCGGCATAGCCCAGGAGCTGCACGCCGTCGTCGAGCACCGCGATGACGCCGGGGCGGGGACGGACACCGGGGATCGCCGCGACGGCGAGCACCAGGACGCAGGCGAGCGACACCACGAACCCCACGCGGACCTCGGGTGGCACCCGTCGCCACCACGACGGGGCCGGCCCACCGTCCTGGGTGGCGGCGGTGCCGGCAGCGGGTGCGACCTGGGCCATGCTCCCTCCCCCGGGCGGCCCCCTGGGCTGGGGCACGACAGCATCGTAGGCCCCACCCCCCGCCGCGGGCGGGTTCAGCTGCTCCCCGGCTCGAGCCTGGCACCGGCGGCCAGCTCGGCCCCCTGCTCGACCTGGCTCTCCCGGCCCACCACCGCGATCGCCCCGCTGTCCTCCAGGTCTGCGTCGAGGTGGCCGAGCCTCGCGTCGGCGAGGATCGAGCAGCGCTCGGCCACGATCGCGCGGGCGACGACCGCACGCTCCCCCACGGTGACGTCGTCCATCAGGACGGCGTCGACGACGCGGGCACCGGGTGCCACCCTCACACCCGGTCCCAGCACGCTCCGCTCGACCAGGCCCTCGACGACGCACCCCGGGCTGACCAGGCTGTCGACCACCTCGGCGCCGTCGAGGAGCCGAGCCGGCCCGCGTTGCGGGTCCTTCGTCATGATCGGCCACGTGCGGTCGTTGAGCACCCCGTGGTCGTCGAGCAACAGCTCGCGGTGGGCACGCAGGTAGTAGTGGGGCTGGCCCAGGTCGCGCCAGTAGCCCGCCAGGGCGAAGGCGCCGGCGCGGCCGCGCTCGACCATGCGGGGCAGCAGGTGCTCGGCGAAGTCGCCGAGCCCGCTGTCACCCGGGCCGGCGTCCGCGCCCAGCTCGCGGTGGAGCTCCTCGAGCACCGCGACGAGGGCGTCGGGCGCGTAGGCGATGACCTCCGCGGCGATGGTGCCGCCGGGCGGGTGGTCGGGCTTGTGGTGCACGGCGGTGACGCGTCCGCCGTCGACCTCCACGACCGTGTGGTCCCCGGCGTCCTCCAGGGCGACCTCGGTCGTCACGACCGTGCACTCGAGACCGTGGGCGAGGTGGTGGTGCACGACCTCGCCCAGGTCGAGGCGGTAGACGTGGTCGGCACTCATGACCAGCACGACCTCCGGGTCCGCCGCGCGCAGCTGGTCGCGGACGCGGAACAGCTCGTCGGCGTTGCCGCGTGCGAACCCCTCCTCGTCGGAGCCTCCCGTGCCCTCGTCGGGCATCAGGAGCCGGAGACCGCCGTGGGTGCGGTCGAGGTCCCACGGCCGGCCGTTCGAGACCCGTGCCTCCAGGTCGGAGCCGTGGAACTGGACCGACAGCCACACGTCGCTGATCCCGCTGTTCGACAGGTTGCTCAGCGCGAAGTCGAGCAGCTGGTAGACGCCCGCGACCGGGAGCGTCGGCTTCGCGCGCTCGCGCGTGAGCACGTCCAGCCGGTTTCCCTGCCCGCCCGCCTGGACGACGGCGAGCACCCGGGTGCCGGGCACCTCACTGCCCCGGGGCTGCGTCGCGCAGCTTCTCCAGCAGGGGTCCGGCGGCCTGGTCGAGGAACGGCTCGACGGAGTCGCCGCCCACCTGGACGAGCGCGACGTCGGTGAAGCCCGCCTCCCAGAACGCCGAGACCGACTCCACCACGGCGTCGAGGTCGGGACCGCACGGGATGTTGTCGGCCACGTCCTCGGGTCGTACGAACTGCGTGGCTCCCGCGAACCCCGCCGTGGTCGGCAGGTCGCTGTTGACGGCCCAGCCGCCGGCGAACCAGCGGAACTGGTCGTGCGCCCGCTCGACCGCCGCATCGCGGTCGGGGTCCCAGCAGATCGGGATCTGCCCGATCGCGCGGGCGCCGTCGCCGATCCGGGGGGCGCCCTCGGTCGCGTTCCACGCCTCCACCAGGTCGGCCCGGGGCTCGACCGCGACCAGGTGGTCGGAGAGCGGTCCGAACCTGGTCACCGACTTCTCGCCGCTCACCGCGGTGCCGATGCCGACCGGGTCGTCGGGCAGGTCCCAGATCCGGGCCGACTCGACCCGGAAGTGGTCACCGGACCAGCTCACGAGCTCGCCGCTCCAGAGCTCGCGGATCACCTCGATCGCCTCCTGGAGCATGTCCTGACGCGTGTCCACGGCCGGCCAGCCCGCCCCCACCACGTGCTCGTTGAGGTTCTCCCCCGATCCCAGCCCGAGGGTGAACCGTCCGTCCGACAGGACCCCCACCGTGGCGGCCTTCTGTGCGACGACGGCCGGGTGGTAGCGCAGCGTCGGGCAGGTCACGTAGGTCATGAGGTCGACCCGGGACGTCACCTGGGCGACGGCGCCCAGCACGCTCCACGCGTAGGGGGCGTGGCCCTGGGCGCTCAACCACGGAAAGTAGTGGTCGCTCATGACCTCGAACTCGAACCCGACCTCCTCGGCCCGCCGGGCCTGCGTCACCAGGTCCCGCGGACCCGACTGCTCGGTCATGAGGGTGAAGCCGAAGCGCGTCATGCCAGCACGCTAGGCACGGGCCACCACCGGGGGGACCACCCGCGTGGGTGGCGTCAGAGCAGCAGGACCAGGGACGCGAGGGCGACGGTCCAGCTGGCGAAGCTGCCGACGAGGAAGTACTCGGTCACGGCGTGGATCCGGTGCTGCTTGCGGGCGTCCTGCAGCTCGGGCCAGCGCAACAGGCCCTTGGCCGCGATCACCACCGACGCCGCCGTGAGCTGGCCGGCGATCCCGAGGCCGAGGATGAAGAGCCGCTCCATCGGCCCGAGCAGCCGACCGCCCTTGAGCCGGTAGGACGGCACGTCGCGGTCGCCGTCGCTGCGGGACGGGTCGACCGTGCCGGTGGCGGCGAGGACGAGGCGGACCAGCACGTTGCCGGTCGAGAGCTGCAGCAGCAGCACACCCACCAGCACGAGCGCGGCGCCGGCCGGCAGCCCCGCGACGACCCCGAAGGGCGTCGCCTCGAGCCAGCGGCCGAGCAGCCCGTCGGCGTACGGCGCCAGCGGCGAGAGCGCGACGGCCCCCACCACGCCCGTCGCGAAGACGGCGAGCGGCACCCACGGGCGGCCGCCGGCGGCGAAGCCGCGGGTCACCGACTGGCCCCACGCGACGGTGAACGCCACGACGACGAGCATCGCGACGAGGTCACGGCCGTCGGTCATCCCGGCCAGCAGCCCCGCGATCACGGCGACCACCGCACCGACCGCCTCCGGCACGTGGCGCAGGGGCCGCACCGAGAAGACCAGGTCGCTGGTCGCGAAGCCGATCAGCAGCAGTCCGAGCCAGCTCACGGAGCGACCACCAGGGCCTCGTCGGCCGCCACGATCGCCGACAGCCCGTCGGAGCGCACCCGCTGGGACACCGCGGACGCGCTGATGCCGAGGTCGTCGGCGAGGTCGCGCTGGGTGCGGCCGCCGAGCAGCCCGTCGAGCAGGCGCAGGCCGCGGTCGTCGAGGTCGGCGACCGCCCGGTCGCGCAGGATCAACATGGCCTCGAGGGTCGCAGGGTCCGGACCGTCCGTCCCCTCGGCGCGCCGGTAGGACGTACGCCGCCACCGTGTCGCCGGACGCGCGGCCTCCTCCTCGACCGCGACGATCGCGTCGCGGGCCACCCACCACGCCGGACCGTCCTCGACCCGCGGCTCGTCCTGCAGCAGGTCGGCGCTGCCCCAGCCGAGGCCGTGGCGCACGTCGGCGGCGAGGGCGAGCCGGAGCCGCAACGTGGCGCGCACCGCCTCGCCAACCGTGGCGAAGCCGCCCTGGTACTCGTCGCCGACCGTCAACCGGAGCGGCACCACCGGGGAGAGCATCTCGTTGACCTCGGCGAGCGCGCGCTGGACCCGCGCGTGCAGGGCGACCCGGTCCTCCGACCGCCGGGATCCGACCAGGTCGCCGAGCACGGCTGCCATCAGCATGGGACTTCACCTCACCACAACATTAGCATTTGGCTTCACTAATGAGTGGATGAAGTCACACGCTTCCTTTCACGACCTCACCGAGCAGGGCCGCCACCCGCGCCGGGTCGTGGTCGAGCGAGGCAGCGGAGCAGGTGAGCTCGGTGTGGACGCGACCCGGCTCGTCGGCCGCCCGCCACATGCCCGTGAGGGCGAGGTCCTCCCGTCGCATCACCGCGAGGGCCCGCTCGTTGACCTCGTCGGCCTCGCCTGCGGCGTGGACCCGGAAGGTGTGGACGTGCGGGACCGCCGGGTGCGGCGTGATGCCGTGCCGGGGCAGCAGCGCCGCCAGGCTCCGGGCCCACGCGAGCTGCCCGGCGAAGTCCGGTGGCCGGCGCAGCCCGGCCAGGGTGGTGGTCGCCTCGGCCGTCAGGTGGAAGAGGGTGCCGCCCATCCGGTGGCGCCACAGCCGCGCCTCGGCCAGGACGTCCTCGGGCCCGACGAGCGCCGCGCCGGCCAACCCGCCCAGGCCCTTGTAGAAGGAGACGTACATCGTGTCCGCGACGCCCGCGATCTCCGCGAGGGGTCGGTCGTAGGACGCCTGCGCCTCCCAGACCCGTGCCCCGTCGAGGTGGAAGGCGGCGCCCCGCTCGCGCGCCGCGTCCGCGAGCGCGACCAGGTCGTCCCACTCGGGGAGCAGGCAGCCGGCGTCGCGCAGCGGAAGCTCCACGAGGACCGCGGCGAGCTGCCCCGGGACAGCGGCGAGGTCGTCGACGGTCGGCGTACGGGGTCCCGTGGTCAGGTGCTCGAACCGGAAGTCGTGGAGCAGACGCGGGCCGTCCGACTCGTGCAGCAGCAGGTGGGAGAGGTCCGGGAGCGCGACCCGGGTGGTGCCGACCCGGTCGCACCACACGCGCAGCGCGGACTGCTGGGCCATGGTGCCGCTCGGGAAGAAGGCAGCGGCCTCGGTCCCGAACACCTCGACCAGCTCGGTCTCGACCTGCTCGACCGCTCCCCCGGACCCGTACCTGTCCCACTCGAGGTCGTACGCCGCGGCCTGCTCGGCCGCCTCGGCCAGCGCCTGCGCCGGGGTCCGGGGCAGCTGCCAGAAGACGGCCCTCGAGCAGGCCTCCGCGACCTGACGGAACGTCGCGACGTCGACCATCAGTCGACCATCAGTTGAGCACGCGCATCGACGCCGGCAGCCCGCCGCCGTCGTGCACGTCCTCGACGAGCTCGGCCAGCGCCGTCAGCGCGACCCGCTGGGAGTTGGGCCCGTAGGACACCCGCGCCACCCCGAGCTCCTCCAACCGGCGCAGCGGCAGCGAGCCGGGCACCGCGATCACGGTCAGCCGCTGCGGTCCGAGGGCGTCGACCAGCGTGGTCACCTGCCGCTCGTCGAGACGGCCGGGCACGAAGACGACCGGCGCCCCCGCGTCGAGGTAGGCCCTCGACCGCTCGACGGCGTCGGCGAGCACCTCGGCGGGCTCGCGGTCGCCGGCCCGGACGAAGGCGTCGGTGCGGGCGTTGAGGACGAAGTCGGGCACGCCCTCGGCAGCGGCCGCGGCCATCACGGCCTCGACCTGGGCGGCGGCCTCGGCCAACGGCTTCATCTGGTCCTCGATGTTGGCCCCCACGACGCCGACGCCGATCGCGCGCCGCACGGTCTCTGGCGCGTCGCCGTAGCCGCCCTCGAGGTCGGCGGAGACGGGCAGGTCGACCGCGTCGACGATCCTGCGGCACATCTGCACCATCTCGTCGACCGGAATGTTCTCGCCGTCCTCGTAGCCGAGCGTGGCGGCGATGCTGTGGCTCGCGGTCGCGAGCGCGCGCGTGCCCGGGACGTCGGCGACGACCGTGGCGCTGATGGCGTCCCAGACGTTGACGACGGTCAACAGGTCGGGCGCGGTGTGGAGCGCGAGGAGGTCGGTGGCCCGGGTTGCGGTGGTCATGACCCGATCCAACCACTCATTCCCAGAAGACGCGCTCCACGACCGCGTGGGCGCGACGGGTCCGCCGGAGGTAGTCGTTGACCATGGCGTCGGTGCCGCCGGGCGGGTAGCCGACGGTGATCGCGACGGCCGCCCGCTCGCGGGTGTCGCGGGGCAGCTGGTCCCCGGCCTTGCCCCTCACCAGCGTGATCGCGTTCCGGATCCGGCTCACGGTGCGCCAGCCGTCGGCCAGCACCACGGCGTCCGACTCCTCGACCAGGCCGGCCTCTCGTGCGCCCTCGAGCGCCGCGAGGGTCTGCGGCGTCCGCAGCCCCTCGACCTGCGCACCGTGGCGCATCTGCAGCAGCTGGACGGTCCACTCGATGTCGGAGAGGCCGCCCCTCCCGAGCTTGAGGTGGGTGTTGCGGTCGGCGCCGCGCGGCAGCCGCTCGGTGTCGACCCGCGCCTTGATCCGCCGGATCTCCACCACGTCGTCGTGCGTGAGGCCCTGCGCGGGGTAGCGCAGCGGGTCGATCAGCTCGGTGAACCGCCGGCGCAGCTCGGGGTCGCCGACGACCGCGTCGGCCCGCAGCAGCGCCTGCGCCTCCCACACCCGTGACCACTTCGCGTAGTAGGCGGCATAGGAGTCCAGCGTCCTGACCAGCGGTCCCTGCTTGCCCTCGGGCCGCAGGCCCGCGTCGACCTCCAGCGCCGGGTCGGGGCCGGCGACGGACAGCAGCCGGCGCAGCTCCTCCACGACGGCGCGGGCGTAGGACGCCGCCTGCTGCGCGTCGGCACCGGGCAGCGGGTCGTGGACGAACAGCACGTCGGCGTCGGAGCCGTAGGACAGCTCGAACCCGCCGTAGCGGCCCATCGCGACGACCGCCAGCGCCGTGGGTGCCTCGTCGAGCCCGCGCTGGTCCCGCACCGCGCGGCCGGCGATCTCGAGCGTCGCCTCGAGCGTCGCGTCCGTCAGTCGCGACAGCGCGGCGCCGACCTCGGCGACGTCGGTCAGCCCGACCAGCTCACCGCTGGCGATGCGCAGCAGCTCGCGGCGGCGTACGGCGCGGACCTGGCGCACCGCCTGCTCGGCCTCGTCGCGCCGTTTCCCGATCGAGGCCATCTCGTCGGTCAACGCCTCCGCGGAGAGCGGGGCCAGGTCCTCCCCCAGCATCTTCACGCCGGCGGGCTCGCGCTGGAGCAGGTCGCTGGCGTAGCGCGAGGTCGCCAGGATCGTCGCCAGCCGCTCGGCGACCTGCCCCTCGTCGCGCAGCGTGGTGAGGTACCACGGGGTCCCGCCGAGCGACTCGCTGAGCTTGCGGAAGCCGGCGAGACCCGCGTCAGGGTCGGGCGCCGAGGCGAACCACTCGAGCATGACCGGCAGCAACGTGCGCTGGATCGCCGCGCTGCGGCGTACGCCCTCGGTCAGGGAGGCGAGGTGGCGCAGCGCGGAGGTGGGGTCGACGAACCCCAGCGCCGAGAGCCGGTCGCCCGCCTGCTCGGGCGAGAGCCGCGCCCCCTCGCCGGGGATCCGGGCGACGGCCGCCAGCAGCGGGCGGTAGAAGAGCTTCTCGTGGAGCCGGCGCACCTCGCGGCGGTGGTGCTGCCACGTGCGGTCGAGCTCGGCGACCGGCTCCTTGAAGCACCCCATGCTGCGGGCGAGCCGGCGCAGGCTCGCCTCGTCGTCGGGCAGGACGTGGGTGCGCCGCATCTGGAAGAGCTGGATCCGGTGCTCGAGGGTCCGCAGGAAGGCGTACGCCGCGTGCATCGCCTCGCCGTCGGGCCGGCCGACGTAGCCGCCGACCGTCAGCTCGTGCAGGGCGCTGAGGGTGGCGGGCGCGCGGACCCTCTCGTCGGCCCTGCCGTGGACCAGCTGGAGCAGCTGGACCGCGAACTCGACGTCGCGCAGCCCGCCCGGGCCCAGCTTGAGCTGACGGTCCACCTGGGCGGCCGGGATGTTCTCGACGACGCGGCGTCGCATCGCCTGGACGTCGCCAACGAAGTTGTCGCGGTCGGCGGCCTGCCACACCAGGGGCTCGACCATCTCGGCGTACTCCTCGCCGAGGGCGCGATCACCCGCGACCGGACGCGCCTTGAGCAGGGCCTGGAACTCCCAGGTCTTGGCCCACCGCTCGTAGTAGCCGCGGTGGCTGGCGACCGTCCGGACCAGCGGTCCCTGGGTGCCCTCGGGGCGCAGCGCCGCGTCGACCGGCCAGATCGTGCCCTCGGCGGTGTGGTCGGAGCAGACCTGCATCAGGTTGCTGGCGAGCCTGGTCGCGACCCGGGTCGCCGTCGCCTCGGCCACCCCGTCGGCCGGGGCGAAGGCGAAGACCACGTCGACGTCGGAGACGTAGTTGAGCTCGTGGCCGCCGCACTTGCCCATCGCGACCACGGCGAGCCGGGCGTCGGCGTGGTCGTCGCCGACCCGGGCGCGGGCGACCGCGAGTGCGGCGTCGAGGGTGCTGGCGGCGAGGTCGGACAGCTCGGCCGCGGTGTCGTCGACGCCCTGGTCGTGGGCGAGGTCGCGGGCCGCGACGCGCAGCAGCAGCCGGCGGTACTCGACGCGGAGCGCGTCGAGGGCCTCACGATCCGGCAGCGTCGAGACCGGGACGTCCGCGGCCGGGTCCGCGCCGACTGCCCGCAGCAGGTCGGCGCGCATCGCGAAGGCCGGGGCGCGCGTCGACCCGAGGGTGGGGTCGGTGAGCTCGCGCCAGTGGTCGGGGTGGCGGACCAGGTGGTCGCCCAGCGCGCTGCTCGCGCCGAGGACGCAGAGCAGCCGCATCGCCGTGCCCTCGTCGTCGACGACGGCGTCGAACAGCCGCTCGCGGTCGTCGGCGCTCTCCAGCAGGCGCAGCAGGGCGGTGAGGGCGAGGTCCGGGTCGGCGGTGCGGCCGAGGATCGCGACCAGCTCGGGGCCGCTGCCGCCGAGTCCGTCGAGCAGCTCGCCGGCCCGGGTCGCGTCGGCGAAGCCGGCCCGGGCCAGGGTCGTCCGCCACCGCTCGGCGCGACTCACCGCCCGTCCCCCGGCCCCGCGAGGTCCACGAACCGGTGGAGCACCGGCCGCCAGGTGTCGTCGAGCTCCTGCCGGGCGTCGGCCACCGAGCCCAGCAGCGCTGCCTGGTCGAGGCCGCGCTCCTGGTGCGCGACCTGGTCACCCTCGGCCCACGACTTCAGCACGTGCTCGTCGACCTCCGGGTGGAGCTGCACGCCCCAGGCCCGGCCGGCGTAACGCACCACCTGGACCTCGTCGTCGGGTGTCCGCGCCAGGACGACCGCTCCGTCGGGCAGCCCGACCACGATGTCGTCGTTCCACTGCACGCCACGCGCCGGCCCGCCCGCGACCTCGCCGACCAACGCGTCGTCGGTCGCACCGGTCGACCAGCCGAGGTCGAGGACGCCGACCTGCTGGCCCCGCGGGTTGCGCACCACGGTGCCGCCGAGGGCCGAGGCGATCAGCTGGTGACCGAGGCAGATGCCGAGCAGCGGCACGTCGTCGGCGACGGCGACCCGGACCAGCTCCTTCACCGGGCCGAGCCAGTGGTGCAGCGCGTCGTCGTCGGCTCCCATCGACCCGCCGAGCACCAGGACGGCGTCGTACGGCGCGAGGGCGGACGGCAGCGCGTCACCGGCCCACGGTCGGCACACCTCCAGCTCGGCGCCGGCCTCCTCCAGCCAGGTGCCGACGTGGGCGGGCGGGCACGCCGCCTCGTGCTCGATCACCAGGACCCGCATCAGAACCCGCTCCTGACCTCGGGGATGCCGAAGACCACGCCCAGCGTCGTCAGCAGCGCGGCCACGACGGTGCCGACGGCCAGGGTCGGCCGGGACCGCAGCAGGGCCAGGCCCGCGGCGGTGAGGCCAGCGGCGATGTAGGCGGTCGGCCCACCGAGCCACCAGCCCGGCTCGACCTCCTCGAAGCCCGTGAGGAGGTAGCCCTCACGCATCCCCACCACGGCGCCGACCAGCCCGGCCAGGCCGGCGAGCAGAGTGGGCAGGCCGAAGGACCAGCGCGCCACGGGGCTGGCCAGCAGCGGCCCGAGCAGCGCCGCGAGGAGGACTAGGCCGGCGACCACGAGTCCCGACCAGGAGAGGACGGTCCAGGAGGCCAGGTCGAAGTGAAGATCGGAGAGCTCGTGGAGGCAGAGCCACGCGAGGAGCAGCGCCACGGTCGCCAGCAGGAGCCGTCCGACGAACCCGGCGAGCCGCCCCTCGGCCGGTCGTTCCGGGAGCGGCGCGAGGAGGGCCAGCGCCACGGCGGCCGCGGCGACCACGACCGGTGCGACCGGCCGCGGCTCCTCCGCGCCCCAGAGCACCGCCGCCCCCAGCCCCAGGCCGACGGCGAGCAGCAGGTCGGCGGACCGCCGGGCCCGGCCCGACACGACCGAGGCGAGCGCGAGGACCAGGGCCCCACCCAGCACGAGCGTGGCCGCGTGGGTGGTGACCGGTACCCAGCCGGGGACGGCGCCGTACCCGGACGCCGGGTCGGTGGGGTCGTAGTCGATCCCGAGCAGCTCGACGCTCGCCAGGGCGGCGTACACCCAGGTCGCGAGTCCCAGCCACAGGCCGGTGACCGTCGGCCAGCGGCTGGTGGGGCGATCGGCCATCAGATGACGGGGAGCATCCGGTCGCGCTCGAACGCCGAGACCTGGATCCGGTACTCCTCCCACTCCTTGCGCTTGTTGCGCAGGAAGAAGTCGAAGACCTGCTCCCCCAGCGCCTCGGCGAGCAGCTCGCTGTTCTCGGCGATCCCGATCGCGTCCTGGAGGCTGCCCGGCAGCGGCTGGATGCCGAGGCTCTTGCGCTCGCGCTCCGACAGGGTCCACATGTCGTCCTCGGCCTCGCGGGGCAGCTCATAGCCCTCGTCGATGCCCTTGAGACCGGCGGCGAGGATGACGGCGAACGCGAGGTAGGGGTTGCACGCGGCGTCGACGGTACGGACCTCGATCCGCGTCGACGGGCCCTTGTTCGGCTTGTACATCGGGACCCGGATCATCGCCGAGCGGTTGTTGTGCCCCCAGCAGATGTAGGGCGGCGCCTCGTCGCCGGCGAGCAGGCGCTTGTAGCTGTTGACCCACTGGTTGGTGACCACCGAGATCTCGCTCGCGTGGTGGAGCAGCCCGGCGATGAACTGCCGGCCGGTCTTGGACAGCTGATACTCGGCCCCCGCCTCGAAGAAGGCGTTCTGGTCGCCCTCGAAGAGGCTGACGTGGGTGTGCATGCCCGAGCCGGGGTGGGTCGTGAAGGGCTTCGGCATGAAGCTCGCCCAGATCCCCTGGCTCAACGCGACCTCGCGGACCACCGTGCGGAAGGTCATCACGTTGTCGGCGGTCGTCAGCGCGTCGGCGTAGCGCAGGTCGATCTCCTGCTGGCCCGGGCCGCCCTCGTGGTGGCTGAACTCCACCGAGATCCCCATCGACTCCAGCATCGTGATCGCCTCGCGGCGGAAGTCGTTGGCGCTCGACTGGGGCGTGTGGTCGAAGAAGCCGCTCCGGTCGACCGGCTCGGGCTCCTCCCCCGGACCGGGCGTGTTCTTGAAGAGGTAGAACTCGATCTCGGGGTGGGTGTAGAAGGTGAAGCCGCGGTCGGCCGCCTTGGCCAGCTGACGCTTCAGCACGTGCCGCGGGTCGGCGTAGGACGGGGAGCCGTCCGGCATCTCGATGTCGCAGAACATCCGGGCCGTCGCCGGCCGCTCGCCGCGCCACGGCAGGATCTGGAAGGTCGTCGGGTCGGGCTTGGCGAGCATGTCGGACTCGTAGACCCGGGCGAAGCCCTCGACCGACGAACCGTCGAAGCCGATGCCCTCCTCGAAGGCCCCCTCCAGCTCCGCCGGCGCCACCGACACCGACTTGAGGTAGCCCAGCACGTCGGTGAACCACAGCCGCACGAACCGCACGTCGCGCTCCTCGAGCGCCCGCAGCACGAAGTCTTCCTGCTTGCCCATGACGTCACCCTATCCACGCCCGACCGCCTCCCGAGCTCGTCGTACCCGACATGAGCGTCGTGATCTCGCGGAATCACGACGCTCATGTCGGGTGCGACGTGCGGAAGGCTCAGCCGGTGGGGACGTCGCGCTCGATCTCGCGCAGCCAGGCGGCGGCGCTGGCGTCGCTCGGCATCCGCCAGTCCCCGCGCGGGCTCATCGTGCCGCCGGCGCTGACCTTCGGCCCGTTCGGCAGGGCGGAGCGCTTGAACTGGCTGGCGAAGAACCGCTTCGTGAAGACCTCCAGCCAGTGCCGCACGGCGGCGAGGTCGTACGCCGGCCGCCCCTGCTCGGGATAGCCGGCCGGCCAGTCGCCGGTCGACGCGTCGGCCCAGGCGTGGTGGGCCAGGAACGCGATCCGGGACGGACGCGCTCCGCGCCGGATGGTGTGGAACAGCGTGAAGTCCTGGAGGGCGTAGGGGCCCACCGACTCCTCGGTGGACTGCTGCCCGCCCGGGATCAGCTCCGGCGTGATCTCCTGGTCGAGGACCTCGCGCAGCACGTCGGCGGTGCCGCCGTCGAACTGCCCGGAGTCGGCGACCCAGCGGATCAGGTGCTGGATGAGGGTCTTCGGGACGCCGGCGTTGACGCCGTAGTGGGACATCTGGTCGCCGACCCCGTAGGTGCACCAGCCCAGCGCGAGCTCGGACAGGTCGCCGGTGCCGAGCACGATGCCGCCGCGGTGGTTGGCGAGCCGGAAGAGGTAGTCGGTGCGCAGCCCGGCCTGGACGTTCTCGAACGTGACGTCGTAGACCTCCTCGCCGTCGGCGTAGGGGTGGTCGAGGTCGGCGAGCATCTGCCGCGCGGCGGCCGTGATGTCGAGCTCCTCGAAGGTGACGCCGAGGCACTTCGACAGCCGCGTGGCCAGCGACTTGGTCGCCTCGCCGGTCGCGAAGCCCGGCATCGTGAAGGCGTGGATGTCCGAGCGGGGCCGTCCCAGCCGGTCCATCGCACGAGCGGCGACGACGAGCGCGTGGGTCGAGTCGAGCCCGCCGCTGACGCCGATCACGATCTTCGGGTGGCCGATGGCGGCCAGCCGCTGCTCGAGGCCCGAGACCTGGATGTTGTAGGCCTCGTAGCAGTCGAGGGCGAGCCGCTCGGGGTCGTCGGGCACGAACGGGAACCGGTCGACCTTGCGCCGCAGGCCGACGTCACCGCCCGGGGGCCGGAGCTCGAAGCCGACGGTCCGGAAGGGGCGTCGTCCGGTGGCGCGGGCGTTGTCGTCGAAGGTGCCCTGCCGCAGCCGCTCCTGCCTGATCCGCTGGAGGTCGACGTCGGTGGTGCTGCGGCGCGGTCCGTCGGGGAACCGCTCGCTCTCGGCCAGCAGGTCGCCGCACTCGTAGACCATCGTCTGGCCGTCCCACGACAGGTCGGTGGTCGACTCCCCCTGCCCCGCGGCCGCGTAGAGGTAGGCCGCCGAGCAGCGGGCGCTCGCCGACCGGACCA
Source organism: Nocardioides aestuarii (assembly GCF_039527245.1). NCBI lineage: Bacteria > Bacillati > Actinomycetota > Actinomycetes > Propionibacteriales > Nocardioidaceae > Nocardioides > Nocardioides aestuarii. The sequence continues at coordinate 48,489 of NZ_BAAAJT010000003.1, read as the reverse complement.
GCAGCCGGCGGTCCTCGGCGCGGGCGATGGTGATCGGGGATCCGGACAGGTTGGCCAGCACCGTCGCACCTGCCAGCGAGGCCTCCGCGCTCGGCGGCACCGGCACCCACATGTCCTCGCAGACCTCGACGTGGAGGACGAGGCCCGGCACGTCCGAGGCGGTGAAGAGCAGGTCCGGCCCGAGCGGCACGTCCTGCCCGGCGAGCCGGATCGTCGAGCCCGCGCGGTCGTCACCCGGCGCGAACCAGCGGCGCTCGTAGAACTCGCGGTAGGTCGGCAGGTAGGACTTCGGCGCCACGCCCAGCACCCGGCCGCGGTGGACGACCACCGCGCAGTTGAGGACGCGCGAGCCGTGGACGAGGGGCGCACCGACCACGACGACGGGCGTCAGGTCGGCGGTCGCCTCGACCAGGGTCTGGAGCGCCAGGAGCGTCTCCTCCAGCAGCGTGTCCTGCAGCAGCAGGTCGTCGATGGCATAGCCGGTCAGCGACAGCTCCGGGAAGAGCGCGACGGCCACTCCGTCCTCGTGGCACTCCCGCACCTGCTCGACGATCGTTGCGGCGTTGGCGGCAGGGTCGGCCACCGCGACGGGCACCGTGCAGGCGGCGACCCGGGCGAACCCTTGGGCGTAGGCGGAGTGGAAGTCCACGCCTCGAGTCTAGGGATCAGCGATCCCGGATCGGCGTGTAGTCGTCGGGTTCACCGTCGACCATGTAGTTGGGGTCGGCCTTGATGTTCTCGACCTGGCGCTGCAGCCACGCCTCGTCGGAGGTCTCGATCTCACGCTCGGCGAGCTGGTCGCGGAGATACTGGACGAGGTCGATCTCCCCGTCCGGGTCCGAGTCGCGGGCCACCGACGTGGAGTCGACCGCGGCCTGGAGGTCTGCGTCGTGCTGGTCCACCATGGGACCGATCGTGGCACTCCGACCAGGCCCGGACCTCACCCCGACGTGGTAGACCTCTGCCCGTGCGCGAGCGCCCGACCCACGCCTCCGACGAGGAGGTCCTCTCGCTCGTCCGTCGCGCCTGGCTGCCCGACGCCGACGAGGTCGAGCACCTCCCGGTCGGCTTCGGGGGGTGGCACTGGCGGGTCACCGTGGCCGGCGAGCCGCGGCTGTTCGCGACGCTCGACGTGCTCGGCGTCCACCACACCGCCGACACCCTCGAGGCGACGTACGCCGCCGCGGCCGCGCTCGCCGACGACCTGGACCTCGTGGTGCCTTCGCTGCCCGGCCGCGACGGCCGGTTCACGACTCCGTTGGGCGACGGCCTGCTCAGCGCCACCCGCTGGGTCGACGGCCACCGTCCGGACGGCTCGGCCACGGCCGAGCTGCTGGAGCGGCTCCATGCAGCACCGCCGCCGCCCGCCCTCACCCCCTGGCGCCCGCTGGTCGCGTCGGACCTCCCGGAGGAGCTCGCCGCGAGGACGCTGACGCCGTGGACCGGCGGACCCCACGGCGAGGACGCCCGGGACCTGCTCGTCGCCCACCTCGACGGCGTCGCCACGTGGGTCGCCGACTACCTCCGGCTCGCCGGCGCGACCGACCCCTCGACCTGGGTCACCACCCACGGTGAGCCGCACATCCGCAACCAGCTCCAGACGGGCCGGGGCGTGGTGCTCGTCGACTGGGAGTCGGCGCGCCTGGCGCCGGCCGAGCGGGACCTGCGCTGGCTCGATCCCCCCGTCGGCGACCCCGACCTGCTGCGGATGTTCGCGCTCGAGTGGCGGCTCGACGAGCTCACCCAGTACGCCGACCGGTTCGAGCAGCCCCACCCGGGCAACGAGAGCGACCGGGTCGCCCTGGGCGGCCTGCGGGAGTCACTCACGCCGTAGCGGTCAGGCCTTCTCGTCGTCGTCGGCCTCGTCGACGGCCTCGGCCGGCTCCTCCGCCTCCGCCTCGGCGACCTGGAGCTCGGCGTCGTCGACCTCGAGCTCGGCGTCGTCGACCTCGGGCTCCTGCGCCGGCTCCTCTGTCGAGGCCCCGACCGCGTCCTCCGGCTTGTCCGTGAGCAGGCCGGCCGCGGCCCCGCCGGTGAGGGTGGCGAGCATCTGGCGGACGTTGCCGAGCTGGGCGTTGATGCTGTCGCGGCGCTGGGTGGCGGCGACGAGCTCACGGTCGGACTCCTCGCGGATCCGGTCGGCGTGGGTGCGGGCCGCGGCGATGATGCCCTCGGCCTCCTTCTGGGCGTCCTCGACGAGCCGGCGCGCGCCGGTCTCGGCCTCGGTCCGGATCCGCTGGGCGTCGCCGCGGGTGCGGTCGAGGTGGCTCTGGGCCTCCACGAGCTGCGACTTCGCGGTCTCGAACTGGGCGGCGAACTCGCCTTCCGCGGCGTCGCGCCGGGCGGCGAGCGTGGTCTCGAAATCGGCGGCAGCGCGCGCGGCCTCGGCCTGCTGCGCCTCGTAGACGGCATCGGCCTCGGCACGTCGGGCCGACGCCTCGCGCTCGGCCTCGTCGCCGAGCTCGTCGGCCCGGCGGTGGGCCCCGGCGACCAGCCGCTCGGCCTCCTCGTCAGCCTCGGCGCGACGCGCCGCGGCGTACTCCTGGGCGTCGGTGCGCTGCCTCTCGGCGGTGCTCGTCGCCTCGGCGAGCAGGGCGTCGGCGTCGGCGCGGGCGTTGCCACGGATCTCGGCGGCCTCGTCCTCGGCGAGCGTGAGGATGTCGCCGACCCGCTTGCCGAGGTCGGCGAAGGTCGCGGGCTCCGGCGCCTGCTCGGCCTGCAGCGTCCGCGAGGCCTCGAGCTCGCGGACCTTGGCGCTCAGCTCGGCGATCCGTTGCTGCTGGTTGCCCTGCTCCTTGAGCAGGTCGGCGACGTGGCGGTTGACGTCGGTGGGCTCGTAGCCGCGACGGACGATCCGGAAGGACGGCTCGGAGCCGCCGGTGGAGGTGGTGTCGGACATGGGCTACTGCTCGCTCTCGGGGTCAGAGGTGGGGGTGGTGGGGGTGCTCGGGTCGGGGACGGCGAGGGCCTGGATGACGCCGGACATCCCGCCGAGCTCCTCGACGATGGCGTCGCGCCGGCGGGTCAGGTCGGCGACCTCGGCGCGCAGGGTGTCGCGATGCCGCTCGGCCTCCTGGACCAGTCGGTCGTGCTCCTGCTTCGCCTCGCGTCGTACGGCGTCGGCCTGGTCGTGGGCCTCGCTGAGGATCTGCTGGGCCTGGGACCGGGACCGACCGAACTCCTCGGCGACCTGCTCGCGCAGGGTGCGGGCCCCGGTGGCGGCGTCGCCGAGGCGCCGCTCGGCCTGCTCCTCGGCGTCGGCGAGGACCCGCTCCGCCTCCGCCCGCTGGGCGTCGGCCTCCCGCCGGGCCCCGTCGACGAGGCGGGTCGCCTCGGACCGGGCGTCCTCGAGGGTGGACGTCGCCTGCCCCCCGAGCTCGTCGCGCTGCTGCTGGGCCTCGGCGTCGGCCGCCTGACGGGCGGCCTCGCGCTCCTCGTCCCACCGGTCCTGCTCGGCCCGCCGGTCGGCGATCTCCCGGTCGAGCTCCTCGCGCGTGTCGGCGAGCAGCCGCTCGGCCTGACCCTCGGCGGTCGCGATCACGTCGGCCACCGTCTTGTCGGCCCACGCGGACTGCTCGGCAGCCTCGGCGAGCTGACGGTCGGCCTCCTGGCGGGCCGCGGTCAGCCGCTGCTCGCCCTCGGCGACGAGGGCGTCGTGCTGGGCCTGGGCGTCCCCCTTGAGCGTGGCGGCCTCGTCCTGGGCCTCGCCCCGGATCACCGCGGCGGCGACGTCGGCCTGCTCGCGCACCTCGTTGGCCGCGACGATCGCCTCGGCCTCGAGGCCCTGGACGACCCGGGCGACCTCGGCGCGGCGGGTCTGGGCGTCCCGGTCGGCCTCGGCCAGCAGGGCGGCGGCACGCTCCTCGGCGGCGGCCAGCATCGCGGCCACCTGCGCCTCCGCGTCCGTACGACGGCGGGCGGTCTCCGCCTCGACCTCGTGGCGCGCCTGCTCGGCGGTCGCGGCCTCCTCGTCGGCGAGGGCACGGGCGTCGGCCAGCAGCTGGTCGCGGTCGCGCCCGGCGGCCTGCATGATCAGCAGCGCCTGCTCGCCGGCGTCGCTGATCAGCTCCTGGCCCTGCTCGGAGGCGCGGGCGAGCCGCGTCGTGGCCTGCTCGCGAGCCCGTTCGGCCTCGCCCAGCGCCTGCTCCGCCTCGGTCCGCGCCGACGCGGTGCGCTTCTCGTTCTCGCGTGCGCCGGCGGTCAGCTCCTCGGCCTCGGCGCGCGCCTCGCGGAGCAGCTCGTCGGCCACCCTCTGGGCGCGCTCCAGCGCCGAGGCGACGGAACCCGAACCCGACATGGACGTGATTGTCCCAACACTTGCCGTCCGGGACCAGACCGGGTCCGCGGCGCTAGCGTGGAGGGCGACCCAGTGAGCCCGTGTACCCCCGTCCGGGGACGCCAGGCGACGAGGAGAACCGCATGACCGAGCCCGAGCAGCCCGCGCCCTACGGCGGCGGGTCGAGCACACCGCCGGCACCCGTCAAGCGGGTCCGCACCCATCACCTCCGCGAGATGAAGGAGCGTGGGGAGAAGATCACGATGCTGACGGTCTACGACATGTACACCGCGGCGGTCTTCGACGAGGCCGGCATCGACATCCTCTTCATCGGCGACTCCGCCGCCAACAACGTGCTGGGCTACGAGACCACGATCCCGGTGACCGTCGACGAGCTGATCCCCCTGGTGCGAGCCGTCGCGAGGACCGCGAAGCGCGGCCTGGTGCTCGCCGACCTCCCGTTCGGCAGCTATCAGGCGTCTCCCGAGCAGGCGTTCCACACCGGCGTGCGCTTCATGAAGGAGGCAGGCGCCCACGCGGTCAAGCTCGAGGGCGGGGCCGAGGTCGCGCCGCAGGTCGAGAAGCTCGCCACCAACGGCATCCCGGTGATGGCCCACATCGGCTTCACCCCCCAGAGCGAGCACTCCCTCGGCGGCTACCGCGTCCAGGGCCGGGGCGACGCCTCCGACCGGGTCCTCGCCGATGCCCACGCGATGGAGCAGGCCGGCGCGTTCGCCGTCGTCATGGAGATGGTGCCCGGCGACGTCGCCGCGCAGGTCTCGAAGGAGCTGACGATCCCGACGATCGGCATCGGCGCCGGCCCCGACTGCGACGGCCAGGTGCTGGTCTGGCAGGACGCCTTCGGACTGAGGACGGGCCGGATGGCGCGGTTCGTCAAGCAGTACGCCGACGTCCACGGCGTGCTGCTGGACGCCGCGCGCGCCTACCGCGACGACGTACGGGACGGCACGTTCCCCGGCCCGGAGCACACCTTCTGACGGCTCGCGGTCGGCCGGCCGGGCTACCGTGACGCGCATGCGCACCCTGGTGCCCGCTCTCGGGCTCGCCCTCGTCGTCACCACTGCGCCGGCCTGTGCCGCCGAGGACCGGCCGGCACCGGCCCCGGACCCGGACCCGGCGAGCAGCAGCAGCAGCAGCGCCCCCGAGTCGGAGCCCTCGGACGGCGGCAGCGCCACCCCCGAGCGCGAGCGGACGCCCGCCTCCGCGCCCCGGCTGCGCGTGCGCACGGTGGTCGACGGCCTCGACAACCCCTGGGACGTGAAGCGGCTCCCGGGCGGCACGCTGCTCGTGACCGAGCGCGACAACCGGCGGCTGTCGACCGTCACCGCGGGTGAACGGTCCACCGTGGAGTTCGACTCGAGCTCGATCTGGGTGTCCGGCGAGACCGGGCTGATGTCCCTGGAGGTCGACCCCGACTTCGCCGACAACCGGACGTTCTACACCTGCTCGGGCTGGGAGAAGGCCGGCGGCGGCCACGACGTGCGAGTCATCGCCTGGGAGCTGGCCGAGGACGAGGCCAGCGCGACCCGGCTGCGCACCGTGGTCAAGGGCTTCCCGACCTCCAGCGGTCGCCACGGCGGCTGCCGCCTCCTGATCGCCCGCAACGGCGCGATGCACGTCGGCACGGGCGACGCCGCGATCGGCACCAACCCGCGCAACCTGAAGTCACTCGGCGGCAAGACGCTGCGGCTCGACCCGGACACCGGCAAGCCGTGGCCGAACAACCCGTTCGCCCAGGCGAAGAACCGCAAGAAGCGCTTGGTGTTCACCTACGGCCACCGCAACGTCCAGGGGCTCGCCCAGCGCAGGGACGGCAGCGTCTGGTCCGTCGAGCACGGCTCCTACCGCGACGACGAGGTCAACCTGCTCCGCCGTGGCGGCGACTACGGCTGGAACCCGACCACCGACGGAGGGCCCGGCTACGACGAGTCGGTGCCCATGACCGACCAGTCCCTGCCGGGCCGGCAGCTCCCCGCCCGGTGGCGCTCGGGCGACCCGACGATCGCGACGTCCGGGGCGGCGTGGGTCTACGGCAAGAAGTGGGGCCGCTACGCCGGCACGCTGGCGGTCGCGGCGCTCAAGGCCGAGCGGGTGGTCTTCATGAAGTTCGACTCCCGCGGCCGGCTGAAGTGGACCCGCGCCCCGAAGGCGCTGCGCGGGCTGGACCGGCTGCGGTCGGTCACCCAGCTGCCGGACCGCGACCTCCTGCTGACCACCGACAACGACGGCGGCGGCCGCATCCTGCGCGTCACTGCCCGCTGACGGCGTAGGCGCGCGCCAGCTCGACGCGCGACCGGAAGCCGCGCTTGCGGAAGATGTTGCCGAGGTGGCGCTCGACGGTCTTCGGGCTGAGGAAGAGGACGGCCGCGACGTCCTTGTTCGTACGCCCCTCGGCCACCAGCAGCGCGACGCGCGTCTCCTGCGAGGTCAGGGCCTCGCCGGTGCCGGCGGTCCGGGCCCGGGCCGAGGCGCCGGTCGCCCGGAGCTCCGCCGCGGCGACGTCACGCCATCGGAGCAGTCCCATCCGCTCGAAGGCGGCACGTGCGGGCTCGAGCTGATCCCGAGCCGCCCTGCGCCGACCCTCTCGCCGCAACCTCGAGCCGAGCAGCAGACGCGCGCGCGCTCGTTCGAACGGGTCCGCGTGCCGGTGCTCCCCCTCGACCACGGTGCGCAAGCACGCCGCAGCCTCGTCGACGTCGTCGGCAACCAGTCCCCGGCAGCGCATCAGCAGGGCCGCGACCTCCGCGGGCGCGCCCGTCTCGTACGCCGCGGCGAACCGCTGCGTCAGCGACACGGCCTCCTGCCGGCGTCCGAGGCCGACCCACGCCTCGACGAGCAGCGGCGCGACGCCGAGCGGCTCGCCCATCATCCCGAGTCCACCGTCGACCTCGAGCCGGTCCTCGAGCAGGGCGGCGACCTCCGGCAGGTCGTCGCGGCAGAGTGCGCAGTAGGCGCTGTTCAGTGCGTGGTGGGCGGCCTGGTCCACCGTCCCCGCGCGCTCGAGCATCTCCCGAGCCCGCAGGAGTGCTGCGGTGGCCTCGTCGTGGGAGCCGCGTGCAGCGTGCTGCCAGGCCAGCTGCTCGAGGGCGATCGCCGTGTCGGCGACGAACCCGAGGCAGTCGGCGAGCTCTACGGCCTCGCCGGCGTCGGCGAAGGCCCGCTCGTGATCGCCGACCATCGAACGGGCACCTGCGCTGAGGGCCAGCAGCGGAACCAGGACGCCGATCGCTCCGCGGCGCCGGAGGTCGTCGATCCGGCTCGCACCGCGCCGCAGTGCCTCCTCCACGCTCCCGCTCAGGGCTGCGGCGATGGCCATCAGCAGCAGCGCCCGCGGGTCGTCCCGGAGCACCTCGTCGAGCGCAAGCGCGGTCACGTCGTCGAGCACCACCCCGGCGGCGTCGTAGTCGCCCGCGAGGAAGCGCACCAGCCCGGTCACGGCCCTCGCACGAAGACGGCTGCCGGGGTCGTCGGCATCGAGGTCGCCCTCCAGCCGGAGCGCGCACTCGGCGATCGTCGCGACGTCACCGAGCCGGAAGGCCACCACCGCGCGCTCGGTCAGCGCGTCGGTCAGTGCGCTGCCCTCGAGCAGGGCACAGGCCTCGGCGAGGACGTCGGCCGCGCGCACCACCGAGCCGGCGTACTGCTCCAGCAGGCCGAGGACGAGCAGCGCCCTGCCACGTACGGCCGGCGGGCAGGGCCGACGCACCACCTCCTCGACGAGGTCGCGGGTGCCGTCGAGGTCGCCGGCGACGAAGCTGTCGCCGGCCGCCTCGGCGAGCCGCTCGGCCCCCAGGTCGTCGTCGGTCGTCAGGAGCGCCGCCCGCCGCAGGTGCGCCGACGCCGCGGCGTATCCCGCGCGCGTGCGCGCCCCCTCGGCGGCAGCCACCAGCGCCTCCGCCAGGTCGTCGTCGGGCCCGGTGGCGGCAGCGGCCAGGTGGAGGACGCGGGCCACGCTGTCCGCAGGGAGCTGGTCGGCCAGCCGCTGGTGGGCGGCGCGCACCCGTGACGCCGGCGCACGGCGCAGCACGGCCGAGCGCACCAACGGGTGGCGGAACCGGTCGCCCTGCTCGCCGGACACCAGCAGGCGTCGTGCGGCCGCCTCGTCCAACCCGGCGCGCGGCGCGATCCGCACCCCGACGACCGGGTCGAGCGCGACCAGCAGCAGCGCGTCGTCCACCTCCGGGGCGAGTCCGGTCACGACAGGGTCGTAGACGGTGTGGAGCAGGTCGCCGGCGGGCAGCGGGTCCGGCAGCGAGGCGGCGCCGGTCCGCTGGGCCGCGGTCAGCCGACCCGCCACCTCGAGCAGGCCCAGCGGGTTGCCGCCGGTCAGCGCGCGGAGGCGCTCCGCCACGACCGGCGACACGTCGTCCGAGAGCAGGGCCGCCGCAGCGCCCTCACCGAGCCCGCCCACGCGCAGAACCCGGATCCCCGTCCGCCACTCGGGGGCCAGCGTGCCGTCACGAGCGGCCATCACGAACGCCACCCGCTCGCCGGACGACCGACGGGCGGCGAAGAGGACGGCGTCGGCGGACTCCCGGTCGAGCCAGTGCAGGTCGTCGACCACGACGACGAGCGGACGCTCCGACGCGGCCGCCGAGAGCAGGGAGAGCACGCCCGCGCCCACGAGGAACCGGTCGACCCCGTCCCGCGCGGAGCGCCATCCGAGCGCAGCACCGAGCGCCGCGGCCTGGGTCTCCGGCACCTCCCCGAGCAGGTGACCCACCGGGGCCAGCAGCTCCAGGAGACCGGCGTGAGCGAGGGCTGCCTCGCCCGGCACCCCGTGGCACGCCAGGACCGCGGCGTCGTCGGCTATGTGGCGCAGCGACCCGAGCAGCGCGGTCTTCCCGATGCCGGCCTCCCCGGTGACGAGGAGTGCGGACGCGGACCCGCTCCGGGCCTCGTCGACCACACCGCGGAGCGCCGCCAGCTCACGCTCCCGGCCGACGACCGGCGGCAACTTGGGGGATTTGCCCGACGCGGCGCCCGGCGTCCCACGGCCACTCTGGTCGGGACGCCCGACACCAGGAGGAACCGCCCATGAGGACATCACCAGACATCGTAGGGATGCTCGGCCGGGCACTGCGCTCTCCGTCGTGGCGGCTCGCGGCCTGGCGCTGCCCGGTCCGGGCGGTACGGCGGTGAGCCGCCCACTGCTGGGCGCGGTCGACCACGTAGCTCTCTCCGTGACCGACCTCGACCGGAGCGAGCAGTTCTACACGACGGTGCTGGGGTTCGTCGTGGTGATGGTCGTGCCCGACGGGCGCATCTGCATGCACCCCGACACCGCCCTGATGCTCGCGCTGGTCCGCCACGAGAAGCGCAGGGGCGGGCCGTTCTCCGAGCTCGACACCGGCGTCGACCACCTGGGCATCGCGGTCTCCTCCCGCGACGACCTGGTGCGGTGGGAGCACCGCCTCGCCGACCACGGCGTGACCTACACACCCGTGCGCGACGAGCTCTTCGGCTCGCACCTGAACTTCCGCGACCCCGACGCGATCGCCCTCGAGCTGACCTCGGGCAACGAGCTGATGGCGACGGCCCGGGCAGAGTTCCGATCCGGGCATGCGAGCACCGACGACATCGCAGCCTTCGTCGCCCACCACGTCGGCGCCGAGTTCGCCGTCAGCTGAGGGCGGCCTGCCCGACGACGGCGACCACCCACACGAGCGCCACCGCTCCCGCGACGGCGGGCAGCCGCCGTGGGTGGGGCGTCCACCAGCGCACGGCGAGAACGAGGGCGGCGACCCACACCAGGGCGAGCAGCAGCACCAGCCACCACGGCGAGAGGAGCGCGCTCGCACCGATCAGGAAGGCCGTGCAGGCCAGGCCGATCATCCCGGTGAAGGGCCACGGTGACGCCTTCTCCACCGGCTCAGTCCTCGAGGTCCTCGTCGTCGTTCCAGGCGGGGTCGTTGTCCCACTCGTCGTTGCGCTCCTCGACCTTCTCCAACGCCCGCGCGGCCTCGGCCTGCGTGGCGTAGGGCCCGAGGCGGTCGGCGTTGCGGCAGCCGTCCTCGCCCTCGACGGTGTGGTGCTTGAGGCAGAACCAGTACTCACCGGAGTCACTCATGCTCCGGAAACTACACTCGCGCCATGCCTGTCGCAGCCCCCGTTGCCCCCGGCACCGTGTCGCCGCGCCGCCCGGTGCCCGCCCACGTCGTGCGCCCGGAGTACGTCGACCGCGACGCCCCTGAGCGCTTCACCGGGAGCGAGGTCAAGGACGCCGACACGATCGAACGGATGCGCGTCGCCGGCCGGCTGGCCGCGCAGGCCCGCGACCTCGTCGGCTCCCACGTCGCGCCGGGCATCACCACCGACGAGCTCGACCGGATCGGTCACGAGTTCCTCTGCGACCACGGCGCCTATCCGTCCACGCTCGGCTACCGCGGCTTCCCCAAGAGCCTGTGCTCCAGCGTCAACGAGGTCGTCTGTCACGGCATCCCCGACAGCCGGGTGGTCGAGGACGGCGACATCGTCAACATCGACATCACCGCCTACCTCGACGGCGTCCACGGCGACACCAACGCGACCTTCCTCGCCGGCGACGTCGACCAGGAGACCCGCGACCTCGTCGACCGGACGCGGGAGGCCCTCCGGCGCGGCATCAACGCCGTGCGTCCCGGCCGCCGGGTCAACGTCATCGGCCGCGTGATCGAGAGCTACGCCAAGCGCTTCGGCTACGGCGTGGTGCGCGAGTTCACCGGCCACGGGATCGGCACGGCCTTCCACAGCGGCCTGGTCATCCCCCACTACGACGACGCCCGCTTCGACGACCTGATCGAGGTCGGCATGACGTTCACGATCGAGCCGATGCTCAACCTCGGCACCCACGAGTGGGAGATGTGGGACGACCAGTGGACGGTCGTGACCCGCGACCGGCGCCGCAGCGCCCAGTTCGAGCACACGCTGCTGGTGACCCCGACCGGTGCCGAGGTGCTCACCCTCCCCTGAGGCTCAGGGCCTCACGGCACGCAGGGCGTCGACCATGCCCTCGCCGGCATAGCTGTTGCGGGCATCGTTGCCGCGGCACCGCGGCAGGGCGTCGAACTGGGCCTTCCGGCACGGCTTGTCCTTCGCCATCGCCCGGATCGCCTCGCGCACCTGCGCCGGCGTCAGGTCCGGGTGCTCGGAGAGCAGCAGCGCGACGACGCCGGCCACGTGGGGCGAGGCCATCGAGGTGCCGCTGAAGCGGGCGTAGCGGCCGTCGAGGACGGTCGACAGGATGTTCGACCCCGGGGCGGCGACGTCGATGGCCCGCAGGCCGACGTTGGTGAAGAACGAGGCCTTGGTCCGCAGCGTCTTCTTGATGCGGGCGAAGGACGAGACCGTGACGACACCCGGCAGCTCGGTCGGCAGGTCCCGGCAGCCGGCGTTGATCCGCCGGTTGACCGAGCGGCTGTCGTTGGGGCTCGAGGAGTCGAAGGAGTTGCGGTCGAGGTCGGTCGAGGCGTTGCCCGCCGCGGCGACGTGGGTGACGCCCTGCTTCGTCGACCAGCGCACCGCCCTGCTGACGGCCGCCATGGCGGCCGCCTGGTCGGGCCGGTCGTCGCACCAGTACATGAACGGGTCGACGTAATAGCTGTTGTTGGTGACGTCCATCCCCTGGCGCCCGGACCACATGAACCCGCAAACCGCGTACTCCGGGTAGATGTAGCCGTCGTCGTTGACGACCTTCACCGACGCCAGCCGCGCGTTCGGCGCGACCCCGACGATGCCGGTGCCGTTGCGGGCCGCCGCGATCGTTCCGGCCACGTGGGTGCCGTGGTCGCTGGTCGTCGGGCGCCAGCCGCGTGCCGACGTGTCGACCGCACCCGCATCGGTGCAGTTCACCGACGACGCGGCGTCGATGTTCTCCGCGAGGTCCGGGTGGTCGTGCTCGATCCCCGAGTCGAGGACGCCGACCAGGACGTCCGGGGAGCCGTCAGTGACCTCGTGGGCCTCGTCGGCCCGGATCACCCGCATGTCCCACTGCTTCGCCTCGCGCGGATCTGGCTCGACCTGGGCCCGCGTCGCGGGCCGGAACTCCGCCTTCTCCGGTACGCCGCCGGCGGCCGCGCGCGACCGCGCCGTGCCGGGCGTCCCCTCGCTGACCCTCGTCGTCCGCGTCATGCCCACGGACGCCACGACGTCGCGGCGACGCATCGCCCGACGGAACCCGCTCTCGCGCGAGTGGGCGACGACGACGCCGATCTCCGGCCAGGTCTCCACGACCGTGCCGCCGTTGCGGCGAACCGCCCGCGCGACCTTCGTGGTGTTCGACCGCCACGGGCCGGCGGCGTTGACGACGTAGGAGCTCAGCCGGCCGTCGGGGGCAGGCATCGCCACCTTGGTCGAGCGTCGCTGGTCCTGCGCCGCCGTCCCCGCGGGAGCGGCTCCCGCGGGGACGGCCTGGAGCGTCGCCACCAGGCACACGCCGACCACGAACGAGACGGGCGTGCGGACCATGGTGGGCTCCTCGGGTGCGGCGTCAGGGAGTGACGGCGTCGAGGGCGTCGATCATGCCCTCTCCGGCATAGCTGTTGTCCTCGACCGTACCGACGCAGGCGGCTCCGGTGCCGCGCTGCGGCGCTTCGCACGCCTTGTCGTCGGCCTGGGCCTCGAGCCCTGCCGCCAGCTGGGCGGGCGTCCAGTCGGGGTGGGTGCCGGCCAGCAGCGCGAGCACTCCGGCGGCGTGCGGGGACGCCATCGAGGTGCCGCTCTTCAGCCCGTATCCGTTGCCGTTGACGATCGTGGACAGGATGGAGCTGCCGGGCGCGCCCACGTCGATCACGTCGAGCCCCCGGTTGGAGAAGTAGGACAGGTAGGTGTCGAGCGAGGTCGTGTCCTTGCGGGCGAACGACGACACGGTCACGACGCCCGGCAGCTCCGCCGGGATGTCGAGGCAGCTGCTGTTGATGGTGCGGTTCACGGCAGCGCTGTCGTTGGGGCTGGAGGTGTCGGTCGTGTTGTTGGCGAGGTCGGTCGCGGCGTTGCCCGCGGCCGCGGCGTGGACGGTGCCCTGCTTCGTCGACCACTGCACCGCGCGGTTCACGGCCTCCATCGCGGGTGCCTGCTCGGGCTGGTCACCGCACCAGTACATGAAGGGGTCGATGTAGTAGCTGTTGTTGGTCACGTCCATGTCGTGCTGACCGGCCCACATGAACCCGCAGATCGCGTACTCCGGGTAGATGTAGCCGTCGTCGTTGACGACCTTCACCGACGCCATCCGGGCGTTCGGCGCGACGCCGACGATCCCGACGCCGTTGCGGGCAGCGGCGATCGTGCCGGCGACGTGGGTGCCGTGGTCGCTGGTGGTCGGCCACCAGCCGGTGGCGGAGGTGTCGACCTGTCCGGCGTCGGAGCAGTTGACCGAGCTCTCGGTGTCGATGTTGGCGACGAGGTCCGGGTGGTCGGGGTCGATGCCCGAGTCGAGCACCCCCACGAGGACGTCGCGGGACCCGTCGGTGACCTCGTGGGCGCGGTCGGCCTTGATGACCTTCATGTCCCACTGCTCGGCCTCGCGCGGGTCGGTGACGACGTCGGCCTCGGCGGTGTTGGCGAACTCGCCCTTCGCGGTCCCCTGCGTCGTACGGCGTGCGGAGAGCCGGGACGAGGTCGTGCCGGGCGTGCCCTCCTTGACGGCAGTGGTGCGGGTGGGACCGACCGAGGCGATCGGGCCGAGGTCGAGGACCTCGCTCCGGAAGTCCTCGCTGGTCGCGTGGGCGACGACGACGCCGATCTCCGGCCACGACTGGACGACGGTGCCGCCGGCCTTGCGCACGGCCCGCTCCACGGAGCGCGTCTGGTTGGGCTTCTGGCGGACGGCGTTGAGGACGTAGGAGCTCAGCTGCCCCTCCGGCGTCGCGATCGGGACCGGCGTGGACGGGTCCTCGGCGGGTGCGGCGGACGCACCGGTCGAGGCGCCCAACGTGGCCGCGGTGAGGGCTGCCGCGGTCACGGCAGCGATGAACGTGGGGACAGGTCGCATGGGTGGCGCTCCTCCGAGATGATCATTCCGAGCTGATCGAGCGAGGCCGACCCCATCAGGAGATCCGCCTGCGCGTCAACCACTAGGGTCGCTGCATGACGCCGATGTTCGAGGACTACACCGGCTCCGACGGGCCGGCCTTCGACGAGATGTTCGACGGATCATCCCTGCGCGCGCCCTACGAACGACTGCGCGACTCGCTCCACGAGCTCTCGGTGCCCGAGCTGACCGGGCGGCTCGAGGCGCTGCAGACCAGCTATCTCGACCAGGGGGTCACGTTCGACATCGGCGGTGAGGAGCGGGCGTTCCCGCTCGACATCCTGCCCCGGGTCATCGAGATGGACACCTGGTCGACGATCGAGGCCGGCGTGCAGCAGCGGGTCCGGACGCTGGAGGCCTTCCTCGCCGACGTCTACGACGCCGGGCAGGTCTTCGAGGACGGCGTGGTCCCCCGCCGGGTGGTCGCGACCTCGTCCCACTACCACCGTGCGGCTGCCGGCGTACGTCCCGCCAACGGCGTCCGCGTCCACGTCTCCGGCATCGACCTGATCCGCGACGACGACGGCGAGTTCCGGGTGCTCGAGGACAACGTGCGGGTGCCGTCCGGTGTCTCCTACGTGATGACCAACCGGCGCGCGATCGCCTCCGCCCTGCCGGAGACCTTCGCCGAGCACCGGATCCGTCCCGTCGCGTCCTACCCCCAGCGGCTGCTCGCCGCGCTCCGCGCCGCCGCCCCGGCGGGCGTCGCCGACCCGACGGTCGTCGTGCTCACGCCGGGGGTCTTCAACGGCGCCTACTTCGAGCACGCGCTGCTGGCGCGCACGATGGGCGTGGAGCTCGTCGAGGGCCGCGACCTCGAGTGCCGCCGCGGCCGAGTCATGATGCGCACGACCGGCGGGCTCGAGCCGGTCCACGTGATCTACCGGCGGGTCGACGACGAGTTCCTCGACCCCGTCCACTTCCGTGGCGACTCGCTCCTCGGCTGCCCGGGGATGATCGACGCCGCGCGCGCCGGCCAGGTGACGATCGCCAACGCGGTCGGCAACGGCGTCGCCGACGACAAGCTCGTCTACACCTACCTGCCCGACCTGATCCGCTACTACCTCGACGAGGAGCCGGTCCTCAAGAACGTCGACACCTGGCGGCTCGGGGACAGCGAGGCCCGCGACGAGGTCATGGACCGGCTCGACGAGCTCGTCGTCAAGCCGGTCGACGGTTCGGGCGGCAAGGGCATCGTCATCGGCCCCGCGGCCTCGCGCTCCGAGCTCGACGAGCTGCGCCGCAAGCTGCTCGAGGACCCGCGGTCGTGGATCGCCCAGCCGGTCGTCCAGCTCTCGACGGTGCCTACCTTCGTCGACGGCGAGCTCGGCCCGCGCCACGTCGACCTGCGACCGTTCGCGGTCAACGACGGCCAACGCGTCTGGGTGCTGCCCGGCGGCCTGACCCGCGTCGCGCTCGCGCAGGGCGAGCTGATCGTGAACTCCTCGCGCGGGGGCGGTTCCAAGGACACCTGGGTGCTGGCCGGCACCGGGACGGCGGGCGCCGCCGTACGTCGTGACCACGTCGAGTCGGCCCACCTCGCACCGCCGCAGAGCACCGGCCCGGCGATGACCGACCTCACCAGCCAGGCCGAGCAGCAACAGCAGCAACGGCAGGAACCGGACGTGCCGACCGAGGGAGGTGCCGGGTGCTGAGCCGGATCGCCGAGTCGATGTTCTGGATCGGCCGTTACGTCGAACGGGCCGAGGACACCGCCCGCATCCTCGAGGTGCAGACGACACTGCTCCTCGAGGACGCCTCCGGCGACGAGGAGTCGACCTGCCGCAACCTGCTCTCGATCATGGGGGTGGGGGCGCCCGAGGACCAGGTGGTGGACACCGCCCTGATGCTCGAGCTGCTGGCCTACGACGCCACCTCGCCGGCGTCGGTCGCGGCCGTCCTCGGCGCGGCCCGCGAGAGCGCACGGCGAGCCCGCGAGACGCTGTCGGCCGCGATGTGGGAGGCGCTCAACACGACCTGGCGCGGGGTCAGCTCCGGCCAGTTCCGGCAGCGTCGTGGGGCCACGGCCTACCACTGGGTCTGCGACCGGGCCGCGCTCGTCAACGGCACCGCCGACGCGACGATGACCCGCGACGAGGGCTGGCAGTTCCTCGTCCTCGGCCGGACCATCGAGCGGGCCGACATGACCTCCCGGCTGGTCGCCACCGCTGCGCTCGCCGCCGGCCAGGGCGCTCCGTGGACCAGCACGCTGCGGGCGTGCGGCGGCTACGAGGCGTTCCTGCGGACCTACCGGGGGCTGGAGTCCGAGCGCGGCGCAGCCGAGTTCCTGCTCCTCGACCGGCTGTTCCCCCGGTCGGTGGTGTTCTCGCTCAACCGGGCCGAGCAGTGCCTGGCCAACCTGGAGTCGACCGGCCAGCGTGCCGGCTTCCAGAACGAGGCGCAGCGGCTGCTGGGCCGCACCCGGGCGGAGCTGGAGTACCGCTCGCTCTCCGACGTGGTCGCCGACCTGCCCGCCGAGATGGAGCGCCTCCAGCGCACCTGCGCGCTGGCGACGGAGGCCATCACCCGCCGGTACTTCGCCGGCGCCGAGGCACGTGACTGGACGGGGGTCCGGATCTGATGCAGCTGAGGATCGTCCACACCACCGGGTTCGAGTACGACGGCAAGGCGACCGCGTCCTACAACCAGGCGCGCATGACGCCGCAGACCACGCCGGAGCAGATCGTGGTCCACACCCGGCTGGAGGTGACTCCCCCACCGTGGACCTTCGAGTACCGCGACTACTTCGGCAACGAGGTGACGGCCTTCGAGGTCCTCGACCCCCACGAGCAGATGACGGTCACCGCCACCTCGACCGTCCACACCCAGCGGCGCCGCGCCCCGTCCCCGACGCTCGCGTGGGACGACCTGCGCACCCCCGAGGTCGCCGACCGGTGGACCGAGTACCTCGCGATGAACGACCTGGTGGCGCCCCCGGCCGACCTGCACGAGCGGCTCGCGGCCATCCGCCGTGACGCGGGACGGCCCGGCGAGGCCGCCCGCGCCGTCTGCGAGCTGGTCAACGCCGAGGTCGAGTACCAGTCGGGCGCCACCGAGGTCACCTCCACCGCGGCCGACGCCTGGCAGCAGCGCGGCGGGGTGTGCCAGGACATGGCGCACCTCGTCATCGGCGGGCTGCGGTCCCTCGGCATCCCGACGCGCTACGTGTCCGGCTACCTCCATCCCCAGGCAGACCCACTCGTCGGTGAGACGACGCCGGGTGAGTCCCACGCCTGGGTCGAGTGGTGGGACGACGGCTGGCACGGCTTCGACCCCACCAACGACCTCGAGCCCGGCGAGCGCTGGGTCGTCGTGGCCACCGGCCGCGACTACCTCGACGTCAAGCCGCTCTCCGGCATCTTCTCCGGGGCCGGCACCTCGTCGATGTTCGTCCGGGTCGACGTGACCCTGCTGGCCTGACCTGCCAGAATGCTCGGCGGACGGGCTGGCCGGGCGACCGCGTCGTACGCCGCACCGCGAGGTGCGACGGACGCCGAGGAAGGTCCGGGCTCCGCAGGGCAGGGTGGTGGCCAACAGCCACCCGGGGCAACCCGCGGGACAGTGCCACAGAGAACAGACCGCCTCCCCCTCGTCGCGAGACGTCCGGGGCGGCAAGGGTGAAACGGTGGTGCAAGAGACCACCAGCGGTCCGGGCGACCGGACCGGCTAGGCAAACCCCACCCGGAGCAAGGTCAAGAAGTCCGGTGCGCGAGCACCGGGCGCGCGTGCGATCGAGGGCGGCCCGCCCGAGCACGCGGGTAGACCGCTGGAGGCGATCGGCAACGGTCGTCGTAGATGGATGGTCGCCCCCGGCGTCAGCCGGGACAGAACCCGGCCTACAGGCCAGCCCGTCCCCCATCCGGCCACGTGGACGAACGGCCCGTCGAGTCTCGGGAATCTCGACGGGCCGCCCTGCGTCACACTCCCCCCGGATGTGACGGCCGACCTCCGAACCCCCGTACCGGATGCCGACAACCGCACTCAACACCGGACGGGCGGCCTCGACATCACCCCTAGGGTCGAGTCTCGCGAGGGCGTGTCTGCCACGCGAGACGCGTCGGCTCAGGAGACGGTCGCGCAGGTGGCCACGACGGTCACCTGGTAGGAACCACCACCCTTGGTCTTGTTGCGCGCGAAACCGACGGTCCAGCTGGTCGCGCCGGCCGCCGGGGCCGACGTCGTCACCAGCAGCGGGGTGTCGCTGCGCAGTCCCCCGGCGAGCGCGATCTTGTCCGCCGGGCACGCCACGGTCAGGGTCTGGGTGCCGTTGCCGGTGAAGGACTGCTGCTTGGTCACGACCTGGTGGCCCGAGACGCCGGCAGCGCCCGCAGGACCCGCCGGACCTGCCGGTCCCTCGGGGCCCGCGGGACCCACGGGGCCCCCGGCCGGGCCGGCGGGCCCCTCGGGGCCTTCGGGACCGGCGGGTCCGGTCACCGCGGTCGCGATCAGCTCGTGAACGGCCGCGGAGAGGCCGCCGGGCCGGACTCCCCCGTCCTTGAGCTCGCTCGAGCGCACGGCGCCCTTGGCGACCTGCCGGGCGGTGACGGAGTCGCGGGCGAGGTCGACCTGGCGGATGCTGTGGTCCTCGATGTCGCGCGAGCCGATCTGGCCGGCGGCGACGGCACCGCCGACGCCGCCGACGGCGACGAGCAGGAGGGCGCCGCTCAGGACGGCGGTGGTGCGGCTGCGCAGGGCAGCAGTGGGCTTGTTCATGGCAACACCTTCGGTCAGGTGCGTCCCCCGAGACGGGCGACGGTGGGGGTCGCCCGGGAGGCAGTGGGTGTCACGAGCGTGGGGCGCCCACGGTGACCGTGGTCACCGAACAGCCACGAAGTGACCCGTCGGCGCCCCAGCAGTGACCGTTCGGCCCGGTCAGGTCCACCCACCCTGATGACCCGTTCGGGCCACCCGGTGCCCGGGGTCGAGCGATCAGCAGTAGAGGTCGTGGCTGCCCTTGGCGAGCGAGGGGCCGCCGTCGACCTGCTCGCCCCGGTCGAGGCCGTAGCCGCGCATCCAGTCGAAGATCGCCTGGGTCCGGTTCACCTGCTGCTGGCCCTTGCCCTGCAGGCTGAGCCGGAGCGTCAGCGGGACGTCGGGGATGGCTGCCTTGCTGGTGACGGTTCCGATCAGGCGACCCTCGAGGAACCATGAGATGTGGCGGTCGGTCACCTCGACCGCGACCGCGTGCGACGTGCCGTTGACGGAGATGCCGCCCTCGGTGCGCTTCCACTCGTCACCCGCCTGGTTGCGCGCGCCGATGGTGATGCCCTTCTGGTGCGGGGACGCCTCGGCGACCGTGATGCCGGTCGCGCGGCAGCCGGCCGTCGCGTCGGCGGGCACCAGCTCGATGAGGGCGCGCAGGTCCTGGTGGGTGGTCTCGGTCGACTTCATCCGCAGCCGCACCTCCCAGCGGCCACGCGCCCGGGGGTTGCCGCGCATCGTGACCATCGTGGTGCCGACGCTGGCGCCGTAGCCGTCCTTGTTCTGCCGCTGGCTGTCGAGCATGAGCCCGCCGTTGTGCTTGGCCGAGCGACCGGTGCCGTCGGACCACTCCTCCCACCACCCGGTGCGGTCGGCGCCGCGGCTGGGACGGTCGGTGAGCGACTCGCCGTAGGTCCAGCCGAAGTCCCACAGGGACGGCCGCCACCCGTAGCGCTCGGCGGCGGTCTTCGAGGCGACGTCGCGGGCCACCTGGAGCGGCGTGCCGGACTCTCGTGTCACCGGGTCGGACTCCGTCGCCGTCAGCGTGGCCAGTGAGCCGGTCGCGACGGCGCGCGCCGTCCGGGCGCTGGCGACCACGTCGAGGTAGACCGGGAACGACGGATACCACCCGACCCTGCTGTTGTCCTGCGTCCACGCCTCCTGGACCGCTCGGTAGACCACGGTCTGACCGGCGGTGCCGAGCACCAGGCCCTCGAACGTCCCCCGGCCCTGGGCGTCGGTGGTCACCGCGTCGGTGGCGACGTCGACCCAGGACCCGCCCTGCCGCCGCTGGAGCGTCAGCGCCCGCCCCGGGAACACCGGCGGCGGGAGGTCGGTACGACGGGCGAGGTCGCGCACGGCCTCGGGCGTGGTGTCCACCGTGAGGTCGAAGGGCCGGTCGACGACGACCTGGCCCGGATCCAGCCCGGTCACGCCGGTCCGGAGTCCCACGACCAGGTCCTGCGAGAGCGCGTGGAACTCCTGGGCCGGGGTGTGGAGCCCCCCCGAGGCGACCCGCATCCGGATCCCGAACATCGACGGCGCCAGGTAGCGGAACCGGAACGTCCCGTCGGCTCGCGTCGTGCGCCGCTTGAAGCCCTTGACGTCCTTCCATGTGTCGCCGGGCCGGCTCAGGTTCACCTGCAGCTTGATCCGCCGCTTCCCGGCGACGCCGAGGTCACCGGCGAAGGTGATGCGCTGGCCCCCGACGTACTCCCGGGGCGAGATCTGCAGCGACGCCGAGCTCACCGCCGTGGGAGCGGCCCCGGCCGGACCGACCAGGGCAGGTGCCGCCAGCAGCGGGACGCAGAGGACCAGGGACGACAGCGCGGCCGTACGGCCGCGAGACCATGAGGACATCGGGGGGCTACCTCAGGAAACGGGGGGTGGTGGGTGCCACCACGGTAGGCCCGTTCGGACCACCTGTCCCGGGTTCGGGACCCGGTCTAGGCCAGCCGGAACTCCACGCGACGCTGCTCGGGGTCGGCCTCGGCGAGGACCACCTCGACGTCGTCGCCGAGCGGGAGGTCGCCGTCGTCGACCAGGCGCGCCTCGACCGCCGGCTCCGCGACGACGACCGTGCCACGGTGGCGGTCGTCGTCGTCGACCTCGACCACGGTGCCGTGGAACCGCTCCCCCACCCGGTCGTGGAGCAACGTGGCCTCGACGAGGTTGACCACCGCGCTCTCGTAGCGGCTCGAGCGCTGGGCCGACGCACGCAGGGTCTCCGGCAGGCCCGCGAGCGCGGCGTGGACCCATGCCGGCACGGGGTCGCCGCTGCACAGCGCCAGGCAGACCTCACCGGCGTAGCGGTCGCCCAGGCGTCGCAGCGGGGCGGTCACGTGGGCGTACTCCGAGGCGAGCGCAGCGTGCTGCGGGTCGGCAGGCGTCTCCTCGTCGAGCGCGAGGTAGCCGCTCCCGCGCAGCAGCCGCGTGCACGCCACGACCATCGCGGCGTGCGCGGGCCGGGACGCGTCGAGCGTGCGGATGAAGTCGGGGTAGACCATCTCGGCCGGCCAGTCGATGCCGAGGCCGCGGGCCGTGCGGTGGAGCCGGGTGATGTCGTGAGGGCTCGGTGGCGGCAGGGTGCGGAGCAGGCCGATCCGCGCGTAGACCATGAGCGAGGCCGCGCCGAAGCCCGTGAGCAGCGAGATCTGGGCGTTCCACTCCTCGACCGGCAGCAGCGACCGGAAGTGGAGCGTGACGGCGTCGTCGGTCATCTCGACCTCCTGCTCGGGCAGGGGCAGGGAGATGCCGCCGCGGGCCGCTTCCCGCTCCAGCCGGAGCCGACCGACCTCCGCGAGGACCTGGAGCGACTCGCTCGCCGACCCGTCGTCGATCCGCCGCTGCGCCTCGACATAGTCGAGCTGCTCG
The DNA here is from genome assembly GCF_039527245.1 of Nocardioides aestuarii. Lineage (NCBI taxonomy): Bacteria > Bacillati > Actinomycetota > Actinomycetes > Propionibacteriales > Nocardioidaceae > Nocardioides > Nocardioides aestuarii. The sequence continues at coordinate 26,611 of NZ_BAAAJT010000003.1, read as the reverse complement.
CGCGAGCGGACCAGGGCCCGCTCGACCGTGATGTCGGTGCCCTCGCCCGTCGCGTCGACCTGGATCGTCCACAACAGCGCCGGACGCACCTGGTCGGGCACGAGGGAGCCCGCGTCCTCGGAGATCGAACGGGGGTGGAGCGGCACCTTCGAGTCGGCGCCGTAGAGCGTCTCGCCGCGGCGGTGGGCCTCCAGGTCGACCGGGTCACCCGGCTCGACGAAGGCGGCGACGTCGGCGATCGCGTAGTGGACCGTGTAGCCGCCGGAGCCGTCGCGCTCGAGGTGGAGCGCCTGGTCGAGGTCGCGCGCGCCGTCGGGGTCGATCGTCACGAGCTCGAGGTCGGTGCGGTCGAGGTCGGGCAGCCGCGGGGACGCCGCAGCGCGGGCGGCCGCCTCCTCCACCTCCGCCGGGAAGTCAGGACTCACCCCCAGCTCGGCCTGGATCGCGGCGATGCCCTCGTCGAGGCGACGGCGTACGTCGGCAGCGCGACCCCGACCGTCGACCGCGCGGACCCGGACCACTCGACTGCTCGCCATACGAGGCACCCTAGCCTTGCCCGGTGCTCATCCTGCTCCCTCCGAGCGAGGGGAAGACCGCGCCGCGTCGCGGGAAGCCCCTCGATCTCGGCGCCCTCGGCAGCCCCGCCCTCGGCGAGGCGCGCCGCAGGGTGATCGACGCCCTCGCCGCCACCAGCAGCCGCGCGGACGCGGCGGACGTCCTGGGGGTCGGGCACACCCAGCTCGACCTGCTCGAGCGCAACCGCACCCTCGAGTCCTCACCGACGGCGCGGGCCGAAGCGATCTACACCGGCGTCCTCTACGACGCGCTGGGCCTCACGACGCTGTCGCCCGCCGCGCGACGCCGCGCCTCTTCGCGGGTCGCCGTGGTCTCCTCGGTGTTCGGGCTGGTGCGTCCCGGCGACCGGATCCCCGCCTACCGCCTCTCCGGCGACACCACGCTGCCCGGGCTGGGCCCGGTGGCCGGCGTCTGGCGCGACACCCTCGGCGACGCCGTGACCGCGTCGCTCGGCCGCGGCCTGCTCGTCGACCTGCGGTCCGGGACGTACGCCGCCTTCTGGCGGCCGCCGGCCGAGATGGCGTCCCGCGTGGCGACCGTACGGGTGCTCCACGAGCACGGCGGGACGCGCAAGGTCGTGAGCCACTTCAACAAGGCCACCAAGGGTCGGCTGGTGCGCGCCCTCCTCGAGGACGGCCGCGACCCGCGGGACCCGGCCGGGCTGGCCGCCGTGCTCCGCGACCTCGGCTGGCACGTGGAGGAGAACGCCGCGACCCCGCGGGGGACCCAGCTCGACGTGGTCGTCAGCGAGGTCTGATCAGGGCCTGCTCAGACAGGCTCACCAGTGCCCCGGGTCGCCGAGGGCGAGGTCGCCCGGCGTCCCGTTGAAGAGCCGCATCGTGGCGTGCGGACCGCGGTCCTCGGTCTCGAAGAACGACAGCACGCTGACCGAGGCCGGGCTGAGCTGCATCCGGAACAGCGACGGCAGGGGCGCCTGCAGGACGTGGGCCACCATCGTCTTGATCGGTGTCACGTGGCTGACGACCACGACGGTGCGGCCGGCGTGCTCCTCCAGCACGCGGCCGAGCGCCGCGACCACGCGCTCCTCGACCTGGCGGAACGACTCACCCGTCCCGCCCGGCGCGTGGTCGAGCGACCCGACCCACTGCTCGAGCTCCTCGCCGTGCCGCTCCCCCACCTCGGCATAGGTGAGGCCGTCCCACGCGCCGAACTCCATCTCCGCGAAGCCGGCCTCCTCGACGACCGGCAGCCCGAGGGCCGACGCGATCACGTCGGCCGACTCCCGGGTCCGCCGGACCGGCGAGCTGAGCACCGCGTCGACGCTCGACACCGTCGCCAGCCAGCGGGCGACGTCGGCGACCTGGGCCCGCCCTTCCTCGGAGAGCGCAGGGTCGCTGCCGGCGAGGCCCCCGGAGAACCGGCGGCCGGTGGTGTGGTCGGTGACGCCGTGGCGGACCAGCACCAGCGTCGTGCTGACCGGGCCGGCCACGATCGTTACAGCCCGCTCTCGGACGTGCGGACCAGGATCCGCTGGCACTCCTCGCAGCGCACGACCTCGTCGGGCGACGCGCCCCGGATGACGCTCAGCTCCGCCGGGTCGAGGGAGAGCATGCAGCCGCCGCACTGGCGCGCGCGCAGCGCCGCGGCGCCGGTTCCGCCCTTCTGCTCGCGCAGCCGGTCGTAGAGGGCGAGCAGGTCCTCGGGCAGCTCAGCGGCCATGGGCACCCGCTCGGCGGTGAGGTCGGCGAGCTGGCGGTCCAGGTCGGCGGTCTTCTCGTCCCGCGCGGTCGTGGCCGCCGCGAGCTGCTCGTCGAGCTGGGCGAGCTCGGAGGTCAGGCCGTCGAGCTCGCGCTGGGCGTCCTCGACCTTCTGCATCACCTCGAGCTCCTCGTCCTCGAGCGTGGTGACGCGGCGCTGCAGCGACTCGAGCTCGCCGAGCATCCGCTGGAGGTCCTTGGGGTTGCCGATCTCGCCGCTGTCGACCCGCTGCTGGTCGCGCGTGCGCCGCGACTTGGCCTGCTCGACGTCGGCGTCGATCTTCCGCTGCTCCACCGCGAGGTCGTCGACGACGATGCGGGCGTCGCGCGCCCGGTCGTCGACGTCGCGGCGCTGGGCGGTCAGCGACTCGATGACCGCCAGCTCGGCGAGGTGGGCGCGCTGGTGGCGCAGCTGGTCGGCCTTCGAGTCCAGCTCCTGGAGGTCGAGCAGACGGAGTTGGGCGTGCGGGTCGGCTTTCAGCGGGGGCTCCTCAGATCCGGGACGTCCAGGGGTCGGTGTTCGTCGTGCTGACGCGGAGCTCCACCGTATCCCCCAGCGCGTCCGCCAGCTTCGCCCGCACCACGGGCAGCCACGTCCACTCCGCCGCCCAGTGGGCCACGTCGACCAGGGCCGGCCCCTCCAGCGCGAGGAACTCCGACGCCCGGTGGTGGCGCAGATCGCTGGTGACGTAGACGTCGGCGTCGGTGCCCGCCACGTGGTCGAGCAGGAAGTCGCCCGCTCCTCCGCACAGCGCGACGCGGCGTACGACGCGGGCGGGATCGCCCGCGACCCGCACGCCGTGGGCGGTGGCCGGCAGCGCCGCGGCGACCTCGTCGGCGAAGGCGCCGAGGGTCGTCTCCTCGACGGTGCCGATCCTCCCGGTGCCGGTCGGGCTGCCCGGATCGCTCGGCAGGAGGGGTTCGAGAGCGGTGAGGCCGAGGGCGTGGGCCATCGCCTCCGAGACGCCACCGAGCGCCTGGTCCGCGTTGGTGTGGGCGGTGAGGAGGGCGCAACCACCGCCGAGCAGGGTGTGGACGGTCCGGCCCTTGGGCGTGGTGGCCGCGACCCCGTGGACGCCGGTCAGGAAGAGCGGGTGGTGGGTGAGCAGCAGGTCGGCGTCCCAGGCCACCGCCTCGCGGGCGACCTCGGGGGTCGGGTCGACGGCGAGCAGCACGCGTCGTACCTCGTCGTCCGGGTCGCCCGCCGCGAGACCGACGGCGTCCCAGGAGTCGGCGGTGCTGGGGGGATACCAGGCGTGGATCAGGTCGACGACGTCCTGGAGGGTCGGCATGGCGCGAGGCTACCGGCCGCCACCGCCTGGCCTGCGGTGTGGCGCAACCTCGGCGCCCTCGAGGACGGGACGGCGGTCGCCCACGTCATGTGGGGGGTCGACGACGAGGACGGCTCCCGGTGGATCGGCGGGCTCGTCGTCGACGCGGCCCACCAGGGGCGCGGGGTGGGCCGCCGGGCGGTGGAGCTGCTGCTCGAGCAGCTGCAGGAGCAGCCCGGCGTCGTGCGGATGTCCTACCACCCCGACAACACCGCGAGCCGCGCACTCGTCGCCGGTCTCGGGTTCGTCGACACCGATGCTTGGGACGACGACGAGCGCGTGATGGAGCTGCTCAGTTGACCTGCCGCTCGTAGCCCTCCCAGTAGGGCGCCCGCAGCTTGAACTTCTGCAGCTTGCCGGTCGCGGTGCGCGCCAGCTCGTCGCGGAACTCGACCGACGTCGGCGCCTTGTAGCCCGCCGCCTTGTCCTTGCACCAGGCGATCAGCTCCTCCTCGGAGACCTCCCCGCCGGGCGCGAGCACCACCAGGGCCTTGATCGTCTCGCCCCACTTCTCGCTCGGCACGCCGATGACGGCGACCTCGGCGACCGCGGGGTGGCTGAAGATGACGTCCTCGACCTCGATCGAGGAGACGTTCTCGCCGCCGGTGATGATGACGTCCTTCTTGCGGTCCTGGATGGTGACGTAGCCGTCGTCGCCGATCACGGCGCCGTCGCCGGTGTGGAACCAGCCGTCGCGCAGCGCCACGGCCGACTCCTCGGGCTGGTCCCAGTAGCCCTCCAGGACGACGTTGGACCGGGCGAGCAGCTCGCCCGTTCCACCCTCCTCCACCTCGTCGGTCGTGAGTCGTACGCCGAGCGCGGGCGCCCCGGCGCGCACCAGCTTCGCCGCGCGGTCCTCGGCCGACAGCCCGTCCCACTCCGACCGTGTGCGGTTGAAGGTCAGCAGCGGCGAGGTCTCGGTGAGGCCGTAGATCTGGACGAACTCCCAGCCGAGCTCCTCCTCGACCCGCACGACGGTCTTCGTCGGCGGCGGGGCGCCGGCCATGATGATCCGGACCCGGTCACGCCCGGGGATCTCGCCCTCCCAGGTCTGGGCGGCGTCGAGGACGGCGGCGGCCACGGCCGGGGCCGCGCACATGACGGTGACGCCGTGCTGCTCGACCCGGCGCAGGATCTCGGCACCGTCGACCTTGCGCAGGACGACCTGCGGGACGCCCAGCCCGGTCATCGTGAACGGCATCCCCCAGCCGTTGGCGTGGAACATCGGGAGGGTGTGGAGGTAGACGTCGCGGTCGCTGACGCCGGCGTGGAGCCCGAAGGTCACCGCGTTGACCCAGATGTTGCGGTGGGTGATCTGGACGCCCTTCGGCCGGGCGGTCGTGCCGGAGGTGTAGTTGATGCACGCCGTCGCGTTCTCGTCGGGCTGCCACGGACGGGGCGTCGCGCCCGGGGCGGCGAACATCGTGTCGTCCTGCCCCAGGACGTAGCGCTTCTCGGCCTCGACGGTGGACAGCGCCTCGTCGAGCTCGGGGTCGACGTAGAGCACCTTCGCCCCGGAGTGGCCGACGATGTAGCGGACCTCGTCGGGCCGGAGCCGGAAGTTCACGGGTACCAGGACCCGCCCGGACCCGGCGACACCGAAGAACGACGCGAGCAGACGGGCACTGTTGTGGGACACCACGGCGACCCGCTCGCCCGGTGCGACGCCCATCTCGTCGAGGTGGGCCGCCTGCCGGGCCGCCAGCTCGGCCAGCTCGGCGTAGGTCAGGTCGCCGAGGGACGGAGCCGGCTGGTCGGGCTCGTCGATCACCCCCGTCCGGTCCCCGTAGACCGTGCGGGCACGGTCGAGGAAGTCCGAGATGCTGAACGGGACGATCATGGATGCTCCTCCTCGTGGCTCGCGTCACACCCTAGCCACGGTCACGTTGGCCGGAGGTTGCCCGATGAGAGTCCTCTCATGCGCGGCTCACGACTGCCCCATGGAAGGCCACGATGGTGGGACCATGAGTCTCGTGCTGAAGATCCTGCTCGGCGCCGTCGGCGCCCTCGTGCTGGTGAGCGCCGCCACCGGGCTGGTGGCTGCCTCCGGCGTCGACGACCCCGCACCGCGGGAGACGATCGTCGTCGACCACTCCGGTCGGCAGGATGCCCGCGACGACGACAAGAAGCAGAAGAAGGACGACCGTGATGACCCCGGCAAGGCGAGGCACGAGAAGTCCGACGACCACGGGGGCGACGACGCGGACGACGAGTCCGACGACGACATCGACACCGCCCAGGTCGAGCCCGACGACTTCGACGACGACGACGACAACTCCGGGCCCGGGGGCGGCGACGACCGCACCGACGACCACGGGGGCGACGACCGGGGCGACGACCACGGCGGCGACGACCACGGCGGCGACGACCACGGGGGCGACGACGACTGAACGCCGCCGGTCCGGCTGGTCGGTCCGGACCCGTATCGTCACCGCCGTCGCGCTGCTGGTCGCCGTCGCGCTCGGCAGCGCCGGCGCCCTCGTCTACGCCATCGAGCGCAACCGGCTCCAGGAGGAGGCGGTGACCAGGGTCGAGCAGGAGCTCGACGAGTTCGCCAAGCTCGACGCGGAGGGCATCGACCCCGCGACCGGGGACCCCTTCGCCGACGTCCCCGCGCTGCTCGACACGTTCCTGGTCCGCAACGTGCCCGACGAGAACGAGGTCCTCGTGGCCTGGTACGGCGGTCGGCCGCGCACAGCCCTGCCCGGTGAGGACTCCTACGTCACGCGCCACGGGGCCTTCGAGCAGCTTGTCGACTCGATGCTCGCCGACGGCGGCACCCGGCAGGTGACCGCCCCGGGATACGGCGACGCCATGGTCACCGTGCAGCGGGTGCGGGCCGGCCAGGAGTCAGGCGCGCTGGTGGTCGTGAGCTATCTCGAGCGCGACCGGGCCGAGCTGCGCAACACGTTCCGGACCTACGCGCTGGTCGGCCTGGCGGCGCTCGCGGTCATCACCGCGGTCGCCTTCTGGCAGTCCGGGAGGCTGCTTGCGCCGCTCCGGACGCTGCGCGACACCGCGGAGGGCATCAACGAGTCCGACCTGTCGCTGCGCATCCCCGAGCAGGGCAACGACGACATCACCGCTCTCACCCACACCATCAACGGCATGCTCGGCCGGCTCGAGGAGGCCTTCGTCGGGCAGCGCCAGTTCCTCGACGACGCCGGCCACGAGCTGAAGACCCCGCTGACCATCCTCCAGGGCCACCTCGAGCTGATGGACCCGACCGACCCGGCCGAGGTCGCCGAGACCCGCGCACTCCTGCTCGACGAGGTCGACCGGATGTCGCGCCTGGTGGGCGACCTGATCCTGCTGGCCAAGCACGACCGGCCCGACTTCCTCTCCCCCGCCCCGGTCTCGGTCGAGCGACTGACCCACACCCTGCTCGCGAAGGTGCGGGCACTGCCCGGTCGCGCGTGGGAGCTCGACGGCGCCGGCGACGCGATCGCCACCCTCGACGAGCAGCGCATCACCCAGGCGGTGCTCCAGCTGGCCGACAACGCGCTGAAGCACACCGCCGAGGGCGAGCGGATCCGGCTCGGCTCCGACGTCACGGACGGCGTCGTACGGCTCTGGGTCGCCGACAGCGGCCCCGGCATCCCCGACGACCTCAAGGGCCACGTGCTCGAGCGCTTCGGGCGTGGCGCCGTGACCGCCGACGACGAGGGCTTCGGCCTGGGGCTCTCCATCGTGCGCGCCATCGCCGAGGCGCACGGCGGTCACGTCACCGTCGACGACACCGATCCCGGTGCACCCCGCCCCGGGGCCACCGTCACCCTCCACCTCCCCCAGGAGCTCCCGTGGCCCGGATCCTGATCGTCGAGGACGAGCAGCGCATCGCCTCCTTCCTCGCCAAGGGTCTCGGGGCAGAGGGGCACGGCACGACCGTCGTCGCCGACGGCCGCGACGGCCTCGACCACGCGCTGTCCGGCGACTACGACCTCATGGTCCTCGACATCGGCCTGCCTCGGATGGACGGCTTCGAGGTGCTCGACCAGCTCCGCTCACAGGGGTCGCGGATGCCGGTGATCGTGCTCACCGCGCGCGACTCCGTCACCGACACGGTCAGCGCGCTCGAGGGTGGGGCCGACGACTATATGCCCAAGCCGTTCCGCTTCGCCGAGCTCCTGGCGCGCGTCCGGCTGCGGCTGCGGCAGTCGCCGGGCGGCGAGGGCCGGTCCACCGGTCGTGACGCGCTCGAGGCGGGTGGGGTCAGGCTCGACCTGCGCACGCGCCGGGCCCACGTCGGCGGCAGGGAGCTCGACCTGTCGGCCCGCGAGTTCACGCTCGCGGAGATCTTCATGCTCAACCCCGGCCAGGTGCTCTCGCGCGAGCAGCTGCTCGACCACGTGTGGGGCCTCGACTTCGACCCGGGCTCCAACGTGGTCGACGTCTACGTCGGCTACCTCCGCAAGAAGCTGGGCGCCGAGACCATCGCCACCGTCCGCGGCATGGGCTACCGGTTCAACCCCTGATCTTGAAGCTCAGCCGCGGCGCGGGGAGCCCGGCCAGGACCGGCTCGAGGGCGTCGACGACCTCGTGCGGCAGCGGCCGGTGCGCGGCGGTGCGGTCGAGCATCGCCCCGACCAGCTCGCGGACGGTCGGCGGCACGTCGTCGGGGAGGTCGTACGGCGCGTCGACGAGCTGCGGGTAGCGCTCCTCCAGCCGCCCCTCACGGGAGCCCCTGTCGAACGCGCGATAGCCGGCCACCGCGTGGAACAGCGTCGTCCCGAGGCCCCAGACGTCGGCGGCGTACGACGCGTCGCCGAAGGTGTCCGGGTCCGCCTGCTCGGGCGCCATGTAGTAGTCGGTCCCGAGCCGCGCCGTCCGGGCGGCCTCCTCGGTCGAGCGGGCGATGGAGAGGTCGATCAGGCGCGCGGGCGCGGCCATGATGACGTTGCTCGGCTTCACGTCGAGGTGGACGAGGTCGAGGCTGCGGAAGTAGTGCAGCGCCGAGGACACCTCGATGGCGAGCGGGAGGTACTGCTGCTCCTGGAGCCGGCCGTGCCGGCGGATCAGTGTCGAGAGCCGGGGGCCCTCGATGTGCTGGAGGACGGCGTGGGGACGGTCGCAGCCGAGGTCGTGGCGCAGCCCGCGGGCCACCACCGGGTGGTTGACCCGCGCCAGCCAGCTGACCTCGCGGCGCAGGCCGCGCAGGGTGTGCTCGTCCTCGACCTGGTCGGGGCGCACGGCCTTGACCACGACCGGGCCGTAGGTGGTCTCGTCGAAGGCCAGGAACACCTCGTAGGCCGACCCGCCCCCGAGCCGACGGAGGACCGTCAGCTCGGGGGTGATGAGGTCGCCCTCGGTGAGTCCCCAGCTGTCGCTGGTGCTCATCCGCGGGTGTCGTTGCGCGAGCGGTCGTTGGTCTTGTTGGCCGACCAGTCACGCGTGCGGTCTCCGCCGTCGCGGGTCCAGTCCTTGGTCTTGTCACCGCGGCTGTGGTCGCGGTCCCGGCTGACGCCGGTCTTGCCCGACCCGGTGTTGTCGTTGCTGTCCTGGCCGCTGGTGTCGCGTGACCGCGTGTTGTCGCCGCCCGTCTGGGTCCCGGTGTTGGTGCTGGTGCCCGCGAGGCCGTCGACACCGTCGTCGTCGCCGTCGTCGGCGACCACGACGAGCTCGGTCCCGTCGTCGTCGCGCTTGGCGTCCACGTCGTCCGTGGCGAAGGCCGAGGAGATCGGCAGCGCGAGCAGGCCGGTCGTGATCGCACCGGCGAAGACGGCGGCGGGGAGGTGGATGGAGCGCTTCATGGTCGTTCCTCTCGTGGGTGGTGTCCCGTTGACGAGAGGAACGGTGCCGGTCGGCCGTGAGCCGTCGGTGAGGTCCGGATGAGACCCGTCTCATCCACCCCAGCGCAGCTCGAAGCGGGGTGTGTAGGCGTCGAGGCCGGGTGGTGCGGTGAGGTGGATCCGCGACTCGGGCTCGGTGAGTCGGGTGGTGCCGTGGTGGTCGACGAGGTAGGTGTCGCCGTGGGGTGTCTGCCAGAGATGTCGGCCGGGGCCGGCGGGGCGGCAGCGGAAGCCGCCGTGGGTCTTCCAGCGGTGGTGGCGGCGGCGCAGTGGGCCGGAGTTGTGGGGGCCGGTCTGCCCGGCCGGACCTGCGGGGTCGAACGGGGTGGTGTGGTCGAAGTCGACGCCGTCGCGTCGGGCGGTCCTCGGGGCGAAGGGGAAGACGTCGCCGCCGGTCAGCAGCCAGACCTGGTCCTTGAGCAGCGCGGGGTGCTCGTAA
>NZ_BAAAJT010000003.1:0-16586 GCF_039527245.1 Nocardioides aestuarii | reverse complement strand
GCGTCCTGGCTCAGGTGGACGAAGACCTGCGCCTTGACCCGCATCGCGGCGAGCTGCCGCGGGGACAGCCGGCTGAGGCGCTTCGCGGTGTCGGGCAGGTGGTCGGGCGCCCACGCCGGCTGCTCCGGCTCCTCGGTGTCGGTGTCGGTGTCGTCGTCGCCCTGGTGGTGGTCGATGAGAAGCTTGATCAGCTCGGCGGGGCGGGCGAGCCAGCCGAAGGCGCGGGCGCGGAGCTCGTCGCGGTTGTGGTCGTGACCGTGCTCGACGGCCAGGATGTCGGCGACCCGGTCGACCATCGCGTCGATCCAGACCGCGTCGCCGGCGTGGATGCGGGCGATGACGGTCCGCAGCCCGAACTCATCAGTGCGGGACAGCGCGACGTAGCGGCGGTGCTTCTCGGCCTCGCGGCGCATGGCGTGGGCCTCGGGGTCGGCCTCGATGACCTTGGCGGTCGCGATCTCCAGCACCGTGGCGGGGGCGTGGCCGGCGATCGCTGCCGACACGGCCCGATCGACGATCCCGACGGTGGCCGCCGGGAGTGCACGGGACAGGGAGGCGACCTTGCGGGCCACCCACGGCTCGCAGTCGCCGGCCTCGACCACGGCCCACACGCGCGGGAGGCGGTGCTGGAGGTCGAGGGTGTCGGCGGCCAGCGCCCGGGTGGTCAGGGTGTGGGTCTCGCGCGCCATCGCCAGCTCCGGCAGCGCGTACTCCCGCACCGCCGGCGTCCCGTCCCCGCCCGGCGACGTCATCGGGTCGCGCTCCGAACGCGGTTCGCCGTGCATCACGCACCAGTGGGCCACCACCCGCATCTCCGCCACCTCCGCCGCACGCCGCGCGCGGACCGCCTCGTGGGCGGCGTCGAGGACCAGCTGCGCCGAGCGGTCCTCGAGGGATGCGGTGGTGGACATAGCCGCAGTCTACTCGAACATATGTTCGAACACAAGGAGTGACCAGTTGCCTGCTCAGTCCCACCACCAGGTGGACGCGCCGAGCAAGCAGGACGCCAGCTCGATGAGTGTGCCGGCGTCGTAGAGGTCGTACTGACCGTCGGGGAAGTAGCAGTGGTACTGCCACGCGAGAGCCAGCGCCTCCTGCTCGCACGCGGCGGCTCCGACAGCGAGAGCGGGTGCACGAGTGGGCGCAGAGGGGATCGAACCCCCGACATCTTCCTTGTAAGGGAAGCGCTCTACCGCTGAGCTATACGCCCCGGACCGCGGGACACCCTACGGGAGCAAGACCCCGAAAATGAAAAGAGTCGAGCCGCTGGCGTCTCGGGTCACCAGCGGCTCGACAGGAAGAACACTACCTCCCGGGTTCAACCGTTGTCGCGCCGTTCCGCGGAAATCGGTTGAAGATGGCACAAAAGGACTAGACCGCCGCCGTCAGGTGCTTCAGGTGCTCGTCCAGGTCACGTCCGTCGGGCATCGCGTTGTGCACCGACCAGGACACCGTGCCGTCCTTCGCCACGACGTAGGACGACCGCAGCGGGGCGCCCGTCTGCTCGTTGAGGACCCCGTAGGCGCGGGCGACCTCTCCGTGCGGCCAGAAGTCGGAGAGCAGCGGGAAGTTCAGCCCGTCGGCGTCCGCGAAGGCCCGCAGGGCGTAGACCGGGTCGCACGAGATGGCGAGCACCTCGGTGTCAAAGGTCATGAAGTCGGCGAGCCGGTCGCGCACCCCCGCCATCTCGCCGGTGCAGACCCCGGAGAAGGCGTAGGGGAAGAAGATCAGTGCGACGGCCTTCTGGCCGCGGTAGGACGACAGGGTGACGTCCTGGCCGAACTGGTCACGCAGGGTGAAGTCGGGCGCGATCCCGCCGAGGGAGAGGCCTGGGGAGGTTCCGGTCATGGTCCCGTCATCCTCGCATCAGGACCCGGCGTCCTCCCCATCGGCGTCGTCCCCGTCGGCGTCCCTGAGGTCGCGCTTGAGGATCTTGCCGGTGGCGTTGCGCGGCAGCTCGTCGAGGAAGACGACCTCGCGCGGCACCTTGTAGCGCGCGAGGCTCGCCTTCACGTGCTCCTTCAGCTCGTCCTCGGTCGCGCTGGCCCCCTCCCTCAGCGCGACGAAGGCGCGCAGCCGGGTTCCGTAGTCCTCGTCGTCGACCCCGATCGCGGCGACCTCGGCGACGGCGTCGTGGCCGACCAGGCAGTCCTCGACCTCCTGGGGGAAGACGTTCTCGCCGCCCGAGACGATCATCTCGTCGTCGCGGCCCTCGACATGGAGCCGGCCGTCCTCGTCGAACCGGCCGACGTCGCCGGTGGCCATCAGTCCGTCGAGCATGTCCTTGCTGCCGCCGCCGGTGTAGCCCTCGAACAGCATCGAGTTGCCGACGAAGATGCGTCCGGTCTCCCCGGGTGCGGCCTCGTGGCCCTCGTCGTCGTAGATCTTCACGACCGTGGCGTGGGGCGGCCTGCCCGCCGACGCCGGCGATGCCCGGAGGTCCTCGGGCGTCGCGACGCTGGCGTAGGCCACCTCGGTCGAGCCGTAGATGTTGTAGAGGTGGTCGCCGAAGTGGTCCATCCACGAGGTGGCCAGCGACCCGGGCAGCGCCGAGCCCGAGGCCGCGACGACCTCCACCCGGCCCAGGTCGTACGCCGCCAGCGTCTCCTCCGGCAGCGCGAGGATCCGCTGCAGCATGACCGGGATGACCACGAGGGACTCGCACCGTTCGTCCTGGGTCGCCGCCAGCGCCCCCTCGGGGTCGAACTTCCGGCGCAGGACCACGGTGGAGCCCAGCAGCATCGCGAGCGCCAGGTGGGCGAAACCCCAGGTGTGGAAGAGCGGGGCGGCGATGTGGGTGCGCCACCCCTGCTTGAGCGGCAGCCGCGACATCAGCGACACGGCGGCGTCGATGCCGGCCTCGTTGCGCGGCGCACCCTTCGGCGTGCCCGTCGTGCCCGAGGTCAGGATCACGATCCGGGCGTGACGGTCCGGGGGCGTCACGTCGGCGTCGTCGTGGTCGGCGATCAGCCGCTCGAGGGTCGGCAGGTCACCGGCGTCGCCGTCGGTCCAGGCGAGCACCCGCTGCTCGACGTCGGCCTGCTCGAGCAGGCCGGTGAACTCCTCGTCGTGGACGACGGCGCTCGGACTCTCGCGCTCGAGCACGTCCACGAGCTGCGGACCGGCGAAGGCGGTGTTGAGGTAGAGGATGTCGGCACCCAGCTTGGCGACCGCGATCGAGGCGTCGACGAAGCCGCGGTGGTTGCGACACATGACCGCGACCGCGTCGCCCTCGCGCACCCCGAGGTCGGCGAGCCCGCGGGCGAGGGCGTTGCTGCGCCGGTGGATCTCGCCGAAAGTCAGTTCCCCGAGCTCGTCGACGAGACCGGTCCGCCCGGGGTCGATGATGGCCAGCGTCGCGAAGCCGCCGGCCGGACCGGTGCCCCACTGGCGCAGGACGCGGGCGAGGCCGGCGAGCTTGAGCGGGTTGAGGGGGCGGATCACGCCGGCGCCACCGAGCACTTTCAGCGTGACGCCTACGTTCGTGGCGGCGTTCGTCAGCTTCTGCATGATGTCTGGAGGAACGGCCGGGGCCGGGCCGGGTTACGCAGGCGTCTTCGGCGTCACCAGACGCGTGGCCGACCAGTCCTTGCTGACCGCGACCGTGGTCGTCTGGGAGAGACCCGCGACGGGCGCCGCCTCGGCGACGTCGGCGGCGTCGACGGCGTTGGGCCGACCCACCTTCGGGGTCAGCAGCCAGATCACGCCGCCACCGACGAGGTCGGTGAGGGAGTCGACGAGTCCGTCGACGAGGTCGCCGTCCTCCTCACGCCACCAGAGCACGACGGCGTCGACGACGTTGCCGTAGTCGCCGTCGACCATGTCGGCGTCGATGGCGTCCTCGATGGCGATGCGCAGCTCGTCGTCGGTGTCGTTGTCCCAGCCGAGCTCCTGCACGACCATGCCCTTGGTCAGGCCGAGTCGTGCAGCCGGTCCGGAGTTCTCCTCCGCCTGCCCCGCGGCAGGGGCAGCGTCGCTGCCCGCGGTCGAGCCCACTGGTGATCCCTCTCTCTCCCGGGCCGGCGGCCCGTCGGTGTGGAGTAGTCCAGCGGAGTTGCGGCGGCTGTGCAACCCGACCCGGCGCATTCCGGCTACCGCCGGGTAAATTCGCCGGGGTGGTCCAGCATGCAACGATGGACCGGTGAGCGACGACACCACCTCTTCGTCCCAGGGCACCCCCTCCGTCATCCACGAGGGCCTCCCCACCCAGCTCCCCGACATCGACCCGGAGGAGACCAGCGAGTGGGTCGGCTCGTTCGACAGCCTCGTCGAGGAGCGCGGCCGCGAGCGTGCCCGCTACGTCATGCTGCGTCTGCTGGAGCGCGCCCGCGAGTCCAACGTCGGTGTGCCCGCCCTGCGCTCCACCGACTACATCAACACGATCCCGCCGGAGCGGGAGCCGTGGTTCCCCGGCGACGAGGACATCGAGCGCCGGATCCGCGCCTTCATCCGCTGGAACGCCGCGGTCATGGTCTCCAGCGCCAACCGCAAGGGCCTCGAGGTCGGCGGCCACATCGCCACCTACCAGTCGGCGGCCAGCCTCTACGAGGTCGGCTTCAACCACTTCTTCCGCGGCAAGGACCACCCCGGCGGCGGCGACCAGATCTACATCCAGGGCCACGGCTCCCCGGGCATCTACGCGCGCGCCTACCTCGAGGGCCGCCTCGAGGAGGAGCAGCTCTACCGCTTCCGGCAGGAGGTCCAGCACGGCGCCGGCGCAGGCCTGCCCTCCTACCCGCACCCGCGCCTGATGCCCGACTTCTGGGAGTTCCCCACGGTCTCGATGGGCCTGACCGGCATCAACTCGATCTACCAGGCGCGCTTCAACCGCTACCTCGCCAACCGCGGCGTCAAGGACACCACCGACCAGCGCGTGTGGGCGTTCCTCGGCGACGGCGAGATGGCCGAGCCCGAGTCCCTCGGTGCGATCCGGATCGCCGCCCGCGAGGAGCTCGACAACCTGGTCTGGGTCGTCAACTGCAACCTCCAGCAGCTCGACGGCCCGGTGACCGGCAACGGCAAGATCATCCAGGAGCTCGAGGCCAACTTCCGCGGCGCCGGCTGGAACGTGATCAAGGTCGTCTGGGGCCGCGAGTGGGACCAGCTGCTGGCGCGCGACGTCGACGGCGTCCTGGTCAACCAGATGAACACCACGCCCGACGGGCAGTTCCAGACCTACTCCACGGAGAAGGGCGACTACATCCGGGAGCACTTCTTCGGCACCGACCCCCGTCTGAAGGCGATGGTCTCGGAGATGACCGACGAGCAGATCGTGAAGCTCCCCCGCGGCGGCCACGACTACCGCAAGGTCTTCGCGGCCTTCAAGGCGGCCACCGAGCACGTCGGGCAGCCGACCGTGATCCTGGCCAAGACCATCAAGGGCTGGACGATCGACGCCCTCGAGGGCAAGAACGCCACCCACCAGATGAAGAAGCTGACGCAGGACGACCTGAAGAAGTTCCGCGACCGGCTCTACCTCCCGATCTCCGACCGCGACCTCGAGCGCTCCTACGAGGAGACCGGCGCCGCGCCATTCTTCCACCCCGGCGCCGACTCCCCCGAGATCCAGTACATGCTCGACCGTCGCCGCCAGCTCGGCGGCTCGGTGCCGCGCCGCGTGGTGCGCGCCGACGCGCTCAAGCTCCCGGGTGACGAGATGTACTCCGAGCTCAAGCAGGGCTCGGGCAAGAACTCCATCGCCACCACGATGGCGGTCGTCCGGCTGCTCAAGGACTGGATGAAGGACCCGGAGATCGGCAAGCGGATCGTGCCGATCGCCCCCGACGAGTACCGCACCTTCGGCATGGACTCGATGTTCCCGAGCGCGAAGGTCTACAACCCGGGCGGCCAGCGCTACGAGTCGGTCGACCGGAAGTTGTTGCTCTCCTACAAGGAGTCGCCGCAGGGCCAGATGCTCCACGAGGGCATCTCCGAGGCCGGCGCCATGGCGTCGGCGACGGCCGCCGGGTCGTCGTACTCGACCCACGGCGAGCACATGATCCCGTTCTACATCTTCTACTCGATGTTCGGCTTCCAGCGCACCGCCGACTCGATCTGGGCGATGGCCGACCAGCTCGCCCGCGGCTTCCTCATCGGGGCCACCGCCGGACGGACGACGCTGACCGGCGAGGGCCTCCAGCACGCCGACGGCCACTCGCCGCTGATCGCCGCCACCAACCCGGCGGTCGTCCACTACGACCCGGCGTTCGCCTACGAGATCAGCCACATCATGCAGTCCGGCCTCGAGCGGATGTACGGCACGGGCGGGCCCCACGGCGTGGGCGAGGACGTCATCTACTACATCACCGTCTACAACGAGCCGGTCCAGCAGCCGGCCGAGCCGGAGGGTGTCGACGTCGAGGGCATCCTCAAGGGCCTCCACCGGGTCTCCGAGGGGTCCGGCGACGGCCCGCGTGCCCAGCTGCTCGCCTCGGGCGTCGGGTTCCCGTGGATCCTGCGGGCGGCCGAGCTGCTCCGCGAGGAGTGGGGCGTGACCACCGACCTCTGGTCCGTCACCTCGTGGAACGAGCTGGCCCGCGACGCCGTCGAGGCCGAGGGCTGGAACCTCAACCACCCCGAGGCCGACAAGCGGACCGCCTACGTCACCGACAAGCTCCGCGGTGCCGGCGGCCCGATCGTGGCCGTCTCCGACTACATGACGGCCGTCCCGATGCAGGTCGCACGCTGGGTGCCCGGCGACTACCGGGTCCTCGGTGCCGACGGCTTCGGCTTCGCCGACACCCGGCCCGCCGCCCGCCGCTTCTTCCAGATCGACGCCGAGTCGGTCGTGGTGCAGGTCCTGCAGGCGCTCGCCGACGCGGGCGAGATCGACCGGGCGAAGGTCTCCGAGGCGTTCTCGAAGTACGCCATCGACGACCCGACCGCCGTGCGCGGCGTCATGCAGGAGGGCGGCGACGCCTGACCCTGCACGCCCTCGTCGCGACCGCCCTGGCGGTCGCCGGCGGGGGCTGCCCCGTCAGGCGGGAGCGATCCGGGTAACGCTGGCGTCGCGGTCGCGGGCCGTCTCGATGGGGCGGCCGGCCCGCAGCAGCGAGCGGAACCGGGCTCGCGAGTAGGTCGCCGGCTGGGTGGTCCGGATGAACTCGTGGACGACCTTCGCGAACCGCTGCGGGTGGTCCTTGTGGGGGAAGTGCCCCGCGTTGGGGATGACCTCGACCCGCGCGTCGGGGGCGAGCTCGGCGGCGTGCTCGGCGTGCTTGACCGGGATCACCTGGTCGTCCTCGCCCCAGATCACGGCCATCGGCATGACCTGGGTGAGGTAGGCGCGGTCGGCCATCGTCACGATCTGTCCCCGCCAGTCGACGACCGCGCGCACGACGTGGCGGATCGCGTGGCGCGCCGCCGGGTCCTTGAAGGACTCGTAGATCTCGGCGACCTCGTCGAGGTCGCGCGTGTGGCGCGAGGGCAGCCGCGAGAGGCCGACCAGCCCGGCCTTCCCGACGTGGCGTACGCCGGGCAGCGTCAGCAGGCTCATGACGGGGTGGAAGCCGGGGGTGGTGATCGCCCGGATGATCGGGCTGACCTCGGGACCGAGACCACCGGAGCCGACGAGCACGAGCCGCTCGGTGCGCTCGGGGAACTGGTAGGCGAACTGCATCGCCACTCCCCCGCCGAAGCTGTGGCCGACGACGGTCGCCCGGTCGATGCCGAGGCAGGTCAGCAGGTCGCGCATCCCGTTGGCGTAGCCGCCCACGCTGTAGTCGGCGCGCGGTTTGTCGGAGAGACCGTGGCCGAGCAGGTCGGGCGCGATGACGGTGTAGCGGCGCGACAGCGAGTCGATCACCGGCTCCCACGTCGTGTGGTCGCAGCCGAGGCCGTGGAGCAGCAGCACCACCGGTCCGGACCCCGCCTTCACGAAGGCGCGGCGGTGCCCGTGGATGGTGAGGTACTGGACCTCGTACCGCGACTCGACCACCAGGGCCACCTCTCGTGGGGTTCTGGCGGATTCAACCAGATGCCGGGAGCCTGCGGGACCCGCCACCCCATATAGATTCGGCAACATGTCCTCCAGCCGCGAACGGGCCGCCGCCGTGCTCACCCGGTCCACCGGCCAGCTGAGCACGGCCGCGATCACGCGCATGGACTCCGACCTGCCGTGGTTCGGGGAGCTCAGCGCCGAGGACCGGTCGTGGGTCGGCCTGATCGTGCAGGCCGGCGTGAAGGGCTTCGTCGACTGGTACTCCCACGGTGCGGAGAGCCTTCCGGAGGGCACCGAGCTGGCCGCCGACGTCTTCGGCGCCGCACCGCGTGCGCTCACCGGGGTGATCAGCCTCCAGCAGACCGTCGACCTCGTGAAGCTCTCGCTCCAGGTCGTGGAGAGCAGCATCGGATCGATCGTCGACCCCGCCGACGCGACGGACGTCGACGCCGCCGTGCTGCGCTACGCGCGCGAGGTCGCCTTCGCCACCGCCGAGGTCTATGCGCGGGCCGCCGAGGTCCGCGGTGCCTGGGACGCCCGGCTCGAGGCCCTCGTCGTCGACTCGGTGCTGCGCGGCGAGGCCGACGAGGCCGTCATGTCACGGGCGAGCGCGCTCGGCTGGTCCGACCGCGGCGAGGTCGCGGTGGTGCTCGGCCGGGTCCCGGCGCGGCGCACGGAGACCGACGTCTTCGCGGAGGTACGCCGGTCGGCGCGGGCCGCCGGCATGGACGCGCTGTGCGCGACCCAGGGCGAACGCCTCGTCGTCGTGCTCGGCGGCGTGGGCGACACCGGCAAGGCCGCCGCGACCGTCGCCGACCTCTTCGGGGAGGGCCCGGTCCTCGTCGGTCCGGTCACCGAGGGGCTCGACCACGCCCACGTCTCGGCCCGGGCCGCGATGTCGGCCTACCGCGCCGCCTCCGGCTGGCCCGAGGCACCCCGGCCCGCGACCAGCGCCGAGCTGCTGCCCGAGCGGGTCCTGGCCGGCGACGGCCACGCGCGGCGCCACCTCGTCGACGAGGTCTACCTGCCGCTGGTGCAGGCCCGCGGCACCCTGATCGAGACGCTCGCCGCGTTCTTCGGCACCGGGGGCTCGATCGAGGCGACGGGCCGCGCGCTCTTCGTCCACCCCAACACCGTCCGCTACCGGCTCAAGCAGGTCACCGACCTGACCGGCTTCTCCCCCACGGACGCCCGCGACGCCTTCGCGCTGCGGATCGCCCTCGGCCTCGGCCGGCAGTCCGGCCGGGGCGAGAACTTGTAGGAACCCCACAAAGATCCCCGAGCGGGTTTCGTGGGTGGCGGAGAGGCCGCCACGGCCCGTCGACCGGCAGAGTTGATCTCGTGCTCGTCATCGTCGCGCCCGGCCAGGGCGCCCAGACCCCCGGCTTCCTGACCCCGTGGCTCGAGGACCCCACCTTCGCCTCGCGCATGCACTGGCTCTCGACGGTCGCCGGTGTCGACCTGATCCACCACGGCACCGAGTCCGACGCCGACACGATCCGGGAGACCCAGATCGCGCAGCCGCTGCTGGTCGCGACCGGCCTCGTGGCCGCCCTGGAGCTCTTCCCGCACCCGGCTGACGCCTTCTCCACCATCGGCGCCGTCGCGGGCCACAGCGTCGGCGAGATCGCGGCCGCAGCGGGTGCCCGGGTCATCACGGCCGAGCAGGCCATGGTGCTGGTCCGCGAGCGCGGGAAGGCGATGGCCGACGCCGCCGCGGCCACGCCCACGGGCATGACCGCCGTGCTCGGCGGCGACCGCGACGAGGTGCTGGCCGCGCTGGAGAAGCACGGCCTCACCCCCGCCAACGACAACGGCCCGGGCCAGGTCGTGGCCGCCGGCACCGTCGAGCAGCTCGAGGCGTTCGCTGCCGACGGTCCCGCCAAGGCGCGCCTGGTGCCGCTGAGCGTCGCCGGCGCCTTCCACACCGAGCACATGGCCCCTGCGGTCGGTCACCTCGCCTCGCTGGCCCGCAGCGTCTCGGTCCACGACGCCCGGATCCCCGTCATCTCCAACCGCGACGGCACCGTCGTCCACGAGGGCCGCGACGTGCTCGCCCGGCTGGTCGGCCAGATCGCCAACCCGGTCCGCTGGGACCTCTGCCTCGAGACGATGTCCGACCTCGGCGTGACGGGGATCCTCGAGATGCCGCCCGCCGGCACGCTCACCGGCATCGCCAAGCGAGCACTGAAGGGGGTGGAGACCTTCGCGCTCAAGACGCCCGACCAGCTCGACGACGCGCGAGCGTTCGTCCAGAAGCACGGCGAGGCCTCCCCGTTCGACACCACGCCGACCTGGCGCATGGTCGTCTCCCCCGCCAAGGGGACCTTCCACCAGGCCGAGGACGCCGCCGGCGCCGACCTGCTGGCCCCCGGCGCCGCCATCGGCGACGTCGCCAACCGGCGCGAGCGTCACCGCATCGTCGCCCAGCACGGCGGCCAGGTCGTCGAGTGGCTGGTCGAGGACGGCGACCTCGTCTCGCCCGGCCAGCCGCTGCTGCGGCTCCACCCGGAGGGGGCCGCCTGATGGCCGCCATCTCCTCGGTCACCGGCGCCCCCCACGCGGCGATCCTCGGCATCGGCGCCTACCGGCCCTCCCGCGAGATCCCCAACTCCGAGGTCGTCGAGGCGATCGACTCCAGCGACGAGTGGATCCAGCAGCGCTCCGGCATCAAGCAGCGCCGCTGGGCGACGCCCGAGGAGACCATCCAGCTGATGTCGGTGGGCGCGGCCCGCGAGGCCATCGAGCGCGCCGGCATCGTCCCCGAGCAGATCGACTGCGTGATCGTCGCGACGGTCACCCACCTGCTCCAGACCCCGGCGATCGCCACCGCCATCGCCCACGAGCTCGGCACCCAGAACGCCGCCGCCTTCGACATCTCCGCCGCCTGTGCCGGTTTCTGCCACGGTGTCTCGCTGGCCGCCGACATGGTCCGCTCCGGCAGCGCCGGTCACGCCCTGGTGATCGGTGTCGAGCGGCTCTCCGACATCACCGACCTCTACGACCGCGGCACCGCGTTCATCTTCGCCGACGGCGCAGGGGCGGCGGTGGTCGGTCCCAGCGACACCCCGGGCATCGGTCCGGTCGTCTGGGGCTCCGACGGTGAGCAGTACGACCTGATCCGTCAGAAGGAGGACTGGCGCGACGTCGTCGGCACCCCCACCGTCCCCGGGTCCGGCGTCATGCCCCACCTCGTCATGGAGGGCAACCCCGTCTTCCGCTGGGCCAGCTTCGCGATGGCGAAGGTCGGCCAGCAGGCGCTCGACCGCGCAGGGATCGGCGTCGACGACCTCGACGTGTTCGTCCCCCACCAGGCCAACATGCGCATCATCGACGCGATGGCACGCTCGATGAAGCTGCCCCAGCACGTCCGCATCGCCCGCGACATCGCCGAGCAGGGCAACACCTCGGCGGCCTCCATCCCGCTCGCACTCCACCGGATGATCGAGGAGGGTGAGGCCCGCAGCGGCGACACCGCCCTCCTCATCGCCTTCGGTGCCGGCCTCGCCTACGCCGCGCAGGTCGTCACCGTCCCCTGATCCCGCAGCACCGTTGGCAACCACCACAGAAAGAGGAACCATGCCCACCACCGAAGAGATCCGCGCCGACCTCGCCGAGATCGTCAACGAGGTCGCCGGCATCGACCAGGACGACGTCCAGCTCGACAAGTCCTTCGTCGACGACCTCGACGTCGACTCGCTCTCGATGGTCGAGGTCGTCGTGGCGGCCGAGGAGAAGTTCGGCGTCTCGATCCCCGACGACGAGGTCAAGAACCTCAAGACCGTCGGCGACGCCGTGGCCTTCATCGAGCGCGCCCAGGGCTGACCGCACCTCCGTCCTCCTCCACCCCCTCGTCGAAAAGGTTTCAGTTGATGAGTCGCACCCGAGTCATGGTCACCGGGATGGGCACCACCAGCCCCCTCGGTGGTGACGTCGCGAGCACCTGGGACGGCATGCTCGCCGGCCGGTCCGGCGTCCGCCACCTCACCGACGAGTGGGCGGAGGAGATGCCGGTCAAGATCGCCGGCCGCGTCGCCGTCGAGCCCACCGAGGTCCTCGAGCGGGTCAAGGCGCGCCGTCTCGACCGCTCCTCGCAGTTCGCCCTGGTGGCGGCCATGGAGGCCTGGCGCGACGCGGGCCTGGAGGATGCCGAGATCGAGAAGGAGCGCCTCGGTGTCGCCATGGCCTCCGGCATCGGCGGCGTCAACACCCTGCTCGACAACTACGACGCGCTGAAGGAGAAGGGGCCCCGGCGGGTGTCCCCCCTCGCCGTCCCCATGCTGATGCCCAACGCGCCCGCCGCCCAGATCAGCCTGCTGGTCGGTGCTCGCGCGGCGGTCAACACGCCGGTCTCCGCCTGCGCCTCCGGCAACGAGGCGATCGCCCTCGCCGTCGACCAGATCCGGCTCGGCCGGGCCGACGTCGTCGTCGCCGGCGGCACCGAGGCGGCGATCCACCCGCTGCCGATGGCCGCGTTCGCCAACATGATGGCGCTGTCGAAGAACGCCGGAGACCCGACGACCGTCTCCCGCCCCTGGGACACCGGTCGCGACGGCTTCGTCCTCGGCGAGGGCGCCGGCGTCCTGGTCCTCGAGTCCGAGGAGCACGCCCGCGCCCGCGGCGCGAAGGTCTACGCCGAGGTGCTCGGCGCCGGCATCACCGCCGACAGCCACGACATCGCCCAGCCGGACCCTGAGGGCCGCGGCGGCTCGCGGGCCATCGTGCGCGCGCTCCAGGAGTCGGAGATCGACCCCTCGGCGATCGTCCACGTCAACGCCCACGCGACGTCGACCCCCCAGGGCGACATCGCCGAGGGCCTCATGCTCCACGCGACGCTGGGCAGCCACGTCTCCCAGGTCGTGGTCACGTCCACGAAGTCGATGACCGGCCACCTCCTCGGTGGCGCCGGGGCGCTCGAGGCCATCGCCACGATCCTGGCCGTCCACCACCGGCAGGCGCCGCCGACGATCAACCTCGACGACCAGGACCCGGCCGTCGAGCTCGACATCGCCACCAAGGTCCGCGACCTGCCCCCGGGGGACATCGCCGCCCTCAACAACTCCTTCGGCTTCGGTGGCGCCAACGTCGCCGTCGCGTTCGGGAGCGTGTCGTGACCACGGCCCCGGCCAAGCCGGCCAAGCTGCCCCGCGACCAGGACCCGCGCAACCCGGTCACCCGGCTGCGCGCCCTGCTCGACGAGGGCACGATGGAGCTGATCACGCCCGACGACGACTCCGGGATGCTGGCCGCGGTCGGCAGCGTCGACGGCACCCACGTCGTGGCCTTCTGCTCCGACGCCACCGTGATGGGTGGAGCGATGGGCGACGTCGGATGCCGGGTGGTCGTCGACGCCTACCACCGGGCCATGACCGACGGGGTGCCGATCATCGGGCTGTGGCACTCCGGTGGTGCCCGGCTCGCCGAGGGAGTGCTGTCCCTCCACGCCGTGGGCCGGATCTTCCACGTGATGACCCAGGCGTCGGGCCGGATCCCCCAGATCTCCGTCGTGCTCGGTCCCGCCGCCGGCGGCGCCGCCTACGGACCCGCCCTCACCGACGTGGTGATCCTCGGCCCCGACGGCCGGATCTTCGTGACCGGACCGGACGTGGTCCGCTCGGTGACCGGCGAGGACGTCGACATGCTGCGGCTCGGTGGTCCCGAGCCGCACGGCCGTCGCTCCGGTGTGGTCCACATCCTCACCGAGTCCGAGCAGGAGGCCCTCGACCGCGCCCGCACGGTCGCCCACCTCCTGGGGTCGCAGGGCAGCCTCGACGTGCCCGGCGTGGAGGACCGCGACCTCGCGGACCTGCTCCCGGAGTCCAAGAAGCGCGCCTACGACGTCCACCCCCTGGTCGAGTCGTTGCTCGACGAGGACACGATGCAGGAGCTCCACGCGCGCTGGGCACCCAACATCGTGACCGCGCTGGGCCGCTTCGGGGGTCGTACCGTCGGCGTCGTCGCCAACAACCCGCTGCGGCTCGGCGGCTGCCTCGACTCGCTGTCGGCGGAGAAGGCCTCCCGCTTCGTGCGCATGTGCGACGCCTTCGGGGTGCCGCTGGTGGTGGTCGTGGACGTCCCCGGCTACCTCCCCGGCGTCGGCCAGGAGTGGGACGGCGTCGTCCGCCGCGGCGCCAAGCTGCTCCACGCCTTCGGCGAGTGCGTCGTGCCGCGGGTGACCCTGGTGACCCGCAAGACCTACGGTGGCGCCTACATCGCCATGAACGCGCGGTCGCTCGGCGCCACCAAGGTGATGGCGTGGCCGGGCGCGGAGGTGGCCGTCATGGGCGCCGTGGCGGCGATCCGGATCCTCCACCGCCGCAAGCTGGCGGAGGTCTCCCCCGACATCCGCCCGCAGGTCGAGGCCGAGCTGGCCGCCGAGCACGAGCGGATCGCGGGAGGCGTCGACCGTGCGGTCGAGATCGGGGTCGTCGACGAGGTCGTCGAGCCCGGCCGCACCCGGTCGGCCATCGCCGAGGCGATCGACGCCGCGGTCCAGACGGTGGGCGTGCGCCGCGGCCAGCACGGGAACATCCCGCTCTGACGCCGTAACGCACGTCACAGACGGGCGTTGGTCTGCGTGGGAGGTTTCCACGCATGCCACTGAGGACACTGCTGATCGCGCTGGCCCTCGCTCTCGGGCTGGTCTCGACGACCCTCACCACCCCGGCGACGGCCGGTGACAGCGACTACGGGCGGACCTGGCGCCAGGACGGAACCCTGCGTCAGGGCTGCCACGGCTACCGCTTCGGTTATCGCGTACGACCGGCGGCGGTGCTCGACGGCGCCAACGACGACTGGTCGGCGGAGTTCTTCCTCGTCGACCCGCGGGGTCACGGGCTCGGCTCGGTCGTGAAGGACAGCGACATCGACCTGCGCCGTGGCCGTGGCCGGTTCCGCGTCTGCCGCGAGACCACCCGCCCCGGCCGCTTCAAGATCCGCGGCAAGCTGTCGGTCTACGACGACGGCGTCCTCGAGGACGAGGTGTGGATCAAGGTGGGGCGCTTCCGCCTCCGGAGGCCCTGAGGCCGCCCGCTACACCACCTGGTGCAGCCAGCGCACCGGGGCACCGTCGCCGGCGTGCCGGAAGGTCTCGAGCTCGTCGTCCCACGGCTTGCCGAGCAGCTTGTCGACCTCGTGGACCAGCGTGGTGTCACCGAGCGCAGCCTTCACGACCGCGGCCTTGAGCCGGTCCTCGGGGATCATGATGTCGCCGTGGATGCCGGTGACGGCGTGGAAGACCCCGAGCTCCGGGGTGTAGGAGTAGCGGGAGCCCTCGGTGCCGCTCGTCGGCTCCTCGGTCACCTCGAAGCGGAGGTGGTTCCACCCGCGCAGCGCGGACGCGATGGCGGCCGCGGAACCGGTCGACCCGGTCCACGAGAGCTCGGCCCGGTAGGTGCCGGGCTGCGCGGACTGAGGGGTCCAGTCGACGTTCACGGCAACGCCGAGCACGCCGCCCACGGCCCACTCGACGTGCGGGCACAGCGCGGACGGCGCGGAGTGGACGTACAGGACGCCCCTCGTGGTGGTGGTGCGTGCGGTCACGGTGACCCCTCCTTCGTTCCGGCGCGAGCTACGCCTTCCCCAGCGGGCTCGTCGAATCACGAAGGTGTGGCCTGGTGTGAGTCACACGGATGTAGTTGTGGTCCTAGTGTGACGCATGGGGCGCCCGGACGCCAGCACTTCAGTCGAGTGCGCGCTCCAGGGTCGCTGCTCGTCCCCCGGCGTCGGTGATCTCCTCGGCGTCGATCGCCTCGGTGCGGTGGAACCACTCGAGGGCGTCCTGGGTCCGACCCGCGGCCTCCAGGGTGTCGGCGTAGGCATAGCGCAACCGCACGACCCAGGGCTCGCGGCTCTTGCTGTTGAGCGGTGCGAGCTCGAGCGTGCGCAGCGCCGCGTCCAGCTGGCCCAGGTCGCGTCGCGCACCGGCCTCGACGATCGTCATCTCGGCCTTCGCCTCGGAGGAGAAGTTGGCCACCCCGGGGCTCTTCGCGAGCTTGAGCGCCTGCTCGGGCTGGCCGAGCGCACGGTGGCAGTCGGCCATGATCGGGAGGTAGGCGGTCGCCCCGTTCATCCGCTTCGCAGCGCGGAGCTCCGCCAGGGCCTCGGCGTAGTGGCCGGCCGCGTAGGCCGCCTCGCCGGTCGCCTCGCGGACGACAGCCAGACGCGACGCCCGCGCTCGCGCCGCCAGCGTGTGCTGGTAGGCGGTCTCCGGGTCGTCGTCGATCAGCAGACCGGCTGCGGCCAGGTGCCGCGCGACGCGGTTCGCCAGCTTCTCGGGCAGCCCCTTGAGCTGACCGGCCACCGCGCGGTCGAGCTCCTTGCCCGTCACGTCCTCCGGGAGCGGCGGACCGTCGTAGCGGGCCTGCGCCTCCGAGCGCGACTCCTGCTTGTCGGCCGGACGCTTCCAGTCACGATCGCGCGGGGGGCGCTTGCCGCCCTGCTGCGGACGTCCGCCCTGGGGGCGGCCCTTGCCTCGGGCGGGACCGCCCTGGCGACGCTGCTCAGCCACGTGCTGACTCCTTCATGAAATGCGTGAAGGCCACCCGGAACGGATGGCCTTCACGACGAAGAATTGTCCGGCGGCGTCCTACTCTCCCACAGCCTCGCGACTGCAGTACCATCGGCGCTGAACGGCTTAACTTCCGGG
>NZ_BAAAJT010000002.1:3118690-3495151 GCF_039527245.1 Nocardioides aestuarii | reverse complement strand
AAAACCACGGCTCGCCGACAGGTCACACAAACTAATTCCATCGACTATCAAACACACTGTTGAGTTCTCAAACATCAGACGCTGTCCGCGCTTGGCCTCTCGGCTTTCGCTCGGTGCGTTTCCAACGTTATGGGCTTTCGTTTCACCGTGCAAATCCTGGCGATTTCGGCCCCATCTCGGCACGCCGCATCACCGGAGTTTTCCGAGCCCGCCTCGTGGCGTGACCCAGACACCCGGTCAGAGGTGATCGTGAGAGATGGCCACCCGGGGCCGGCCGCCCGAACCAGAAGGTTCTTGCTGCCCGCCGCTCCCTGGCGACTCGGAGAACATTAGGCGAGAGCAGGGGACATGCCAAATCGAGTCGTTGTGTCCTGGGCCACAACGACGTTTTCGCAGGTCAGGGGCTTGTCGGCCCACTGGGGACGGCGATCCCGCGCGCGTCGCGCGGCGTCCGACAGCCTGCGAGCAGCAGTGCCTGCGCCGTCTCGTCGGCCAGGCGGGAGAGCAACCGCTCGACCTCGTCGGCGCCACCGAGGGCCAGCGCGTGCAGGGGCGGCCGGCCCAGCAGGGCCGCGTCGGCGCCCAGCGAGAGGGCGGCCAGGACGTCGAGGCCCGAGCGGATGCCGCCGTCGACGAGCACCGGCACCTGCTCACCGACCGCGGCCGCGACGCGCGGCAGGGCCGCACGCGTGGTGGTGGCACGGTCGAGCTGGCGCCCGCCGTGGTTGGAGACCCACACGGCCGAGGCGCCGGCGTCCACGCACGCGCGTGCGTCGTCGGCGCGGAGCACGCCCTTGACCACCACGGGGACGCCGGTCACCTCGTGGAGCCAGCCGATGTCGGCAGGCGCGAGGTCGTCGGCCCAGCGCACCTCCCCCGGCTCCTCGAAGTTGCAGCGGAACCACGACAGGTCGGTTCCGGCCCAGTCCTCCTCGGGCGGTCGCCGCTTGGGACCCGGCACGGGGGTGTCGACCGTGAGCACCACGGCTCGGGCCCCGGCGGCGACCGCGGCGCGCAGGACGGGCGCCGCCGAGTGGCGGTCGGGCGGGAGATAGGCCTGCAGCCACCACGGCGAGCCGGCGTCGATGTCGGCGAACCGGTGGCCTGCGTTGGAGCTGACGACGTGGAGCGCCCCGACAGCCGCGGCCCCCGCGGCCATCGCCGGCTCCCCCGCGGGGTGGGCGACGCGCTGCAGGGAGGTCGGGGCGATGCCGACCGGCGTGCGCAGGACGTCGCCGAGCAGGTCGGTGGTGAGGTCCACGGGTCCGCCGGACAGCACCCGGGGCGCGAACCTGACGTCGCGCCAGGCCGCCGCTGCCTCGGCCGTGGTGATGCCGTCGTCGGCGCCCGCCTCGACGTACTCCCACATCGGGCGGGGCATGACGGACCTCGACTGCTCGGCGAGGTCCGTCACCCAGGTCATCGCGGCAGGACCTGGATCCCGGCGAAGTTCTTCTTGCCGCGCCGGAGCACCAGCCAGCCCTCGCCGAGGAGGTCGGACGCGCCCGGGACGTGGTCGGGGTCCTCGATCCGCACGTTGTTGAGGTAGGCGCCGCCCTCTCCGAGGATGCGGCGCGCCTCCCCCTTGCTCTTGGCCAGCCCGGTCTCGACAAGGAGGTCGACGACCGGCGGCACCTCGCCGTGGACCTCGACGCTGCCTGCCTCGCGCAGTGCCGCTCCCAGGGTCGCGGTGTTGAGGTCGTGGAGGTCACCGCCTCCGAACAGGGCCGCGGCAGCGGCCTTGGCCTGCTCGGTCTCGGCGGCCCCGTGGACGAGGGTGGTGACCTCGTCGGCGAGGTGCTTCTGCCCCGCGCGCAGCCACGGCTTCTCGGAGGTCTCGGCCTCCAGCGCCTCGATCTCCTGCCGGTCGAGGAAGGAGAAGACCCGCAGCAGCTCCCCGACCTTCTCGTCCTCGACGTTGAGCCAGAACTGGTGGAAGGCGTAGGGCGAGAGCATCTCGGGGTCGAGCCAGAGCGCGCCCCCTTCGGTCTTGCCGTACTTCGTGCCGTCGGACTTCGTCAGCAGCGGCGTCGCGAAGGCGTGGGCGCGACCCCCGTCGCTGCGGCGGATCAGCTCGACCCCCGCGGTCAGGTTGCCCCACTGGTCGCTGCCGCCGAACTGCAGCGTCACGCCGTGGTCGCGGTGGAGGTTGAGGAAGTCCCACGACTGGAGCAGGACGTAGCTGAACTCGGTGTAGCTGATGCCCTGCTCGAGGCGACGCGCGACGACGTCGCGCGCGAGCATCCGGTTGACGGGGAAGTGCTTGCCGACGTCGCGCAGGAAGTCGATGGTCGACAGGCTCGCGGTCCAGTCGTAGTTGTTGACCATCGTCGCGGCGTTCGGGCCCTCGAACTCGAGGAACGGCTCGATCTGGCTCCGCACCCGCTGGACCCAGTCCTTCACGACGTCGAGCGAGTTGAGCGAGCGCTCCCCCGAGTCCTTGGGGTCTCCGATCATCCCGGTCGCGCCACCGACGAGCGCGTAGGGCCGGTGCCCGGCGCGCTGCAGGCGCCGGGCCGTCAGCACCTGGACGAGGTGGCCCATGTGGAGGCTCGGGGCCGTCGGGTCGAACCCCACGTAGTACTTCACGCTCCCCGCGGCCAGGGCGCCGCGAAGGGCGTCGAGGTCCGTCGAGTGCGCGAGGAGGCCTCGCCACTCGAGGTCGTCGAGGAGGGTGGGGTCGAGGGACACCGGGCTGCCTTTCGTCGTGTCGTCGCGGCCAAGCCTGCCGCATCGCGGCGTGGATAGCATGCCCGGGTGATCGCAGGCAGGTATGAGCTCGAGCGCGAAGTGGGCCGCGGCGGCATGGGTGCCGTGTGGCTCGCCGAGGACACGGTGCTCGGCCGCCGCGTCGCGGTGAAGAAGGTCGGGATGACCCCGGGTGGGTCCTCGCCCGACCTCGAGCGCGCCGAGCGGGAGGCGCGGCTCGCCGCCCGGCTGAGCCACGCCCACTCGGTCGCCGTCTTCGACCTCGTGACCGACGAGGACGGCCAGTGGCTGGTGATGGAGTACGTCGAGGGCACGACCCTCGCCGGACTCGTCAAGGAGGAGGGCGTGCTGCCGCCGGAGCGGGCCACCCTGCTGCTCCAGCAGGCCGCGGACGCCCTGGCCGCCGCTCACTCGGTCGGGATCGTGCATCGCGACGTCAAGCCGTCGAACATGCTCGTCGACGCCGAGGACCACGTGAAGCTCTCCGACTTCGGCATCGCCAAGGCCGAGGCCGACGTGACCCTCACCCAGACCGGTCTGGTGACCGGCTCCCCCGCCTACCTCGCGCCGGAGGTCGCCTCCGGCCGACCCGCGACCGACGCCAGCGACGTGTGGTCGCTGGGCGCCTCCCTCTTCCACGCGCTGGCCGGGCGGCCGCCGTACGAGGTCGGGGACAACCTGATGGGCACGCTCTACCAGATCGTCCACGAGGAGCCACCGCGGCTGGAGGACGCCGGCTGGCTGGCGCCGCTGCTCGAGGCCACCATGACCCACGACCCTGCGGCTCGCTGGTCCATGGCACAGGTGCGCGACTACCTCGCCGCCGGCCCCTCGGCGACCCGGCCGACCCCCGTCCCTGCGCCCGCCCCGGTGCCCACACCCGTGCCAGGACCGGATCCGACAGCGGCGGTCGAGCACACGGCAGCGCTGCAGGCGGTGCCGGAGCCACGCCGGTCCCGGACCCCGCTGCTGCTGGCCGTCGCCGGGGTCGTGCTGCTGGTGGCGCTGGTCGGGGTCGCCTGGGCCCTGGTGACCGGCGGCGACTCCCCCTCCGCGACACCCGCCGGCGGTGGCGGTTCCTCGTCGTCCGACGGCAACGGCGGCGGGAGCACCGGCAACACGCCGAAGGAGCAGCCGACGGCCGCGGGGATGGAGACCTTCATCAGCGACTACCTCACGACGGCCGCCGCAGACCCGTCGCAGTCGTTCCCGATGCTCACCAAGTCGTTCCAGGCGGCCAGCGGCGGCTACGAGGGCTACTCCGGGTTCTGGGACACGATCGAGAGCGCCCGGCTGGTCGACGTGAGCGCCGATCCCGAGTCGATGACCGTGGCCTACACGGTCGACTACGTGAAGACCGACGGCTCCGAGACCTCGGGCGACGTCGTGCTGGGACTGGTGTTCCGCAAGGGTGAGTACCTGATCAACGAGGAGGCATAGGGGTTGCGGATCCGGATCCAGAAGCGGGGGCTGGTACCGGCAGCGGTGGTCGCGGTCGTGGGCACGGTCGTGCTCTACCTCGGGGCCACCGCCGGACTGGCGGCCTGGCACCGCCAGCAGCAGGACGCCGCGCCGCCCACGGGCCGGGGCTACCTCCCCGGCGTCATCGAGAACGCGCCGTCGTCGCTGCCGACGACCGGCGAGTACGGGCCGCCGGGCCAGGTCGCCGCCGTCTACGCCGGCACGGACGTCGACGACGGTCTCCGAGGCTCCGTGGACCATCCGTGGATCACCATGTCGGCCACGACGGGTGACTACCGTGCCCTCAGTGAGCCGGGTCTCCCGGAGGCAGGGCCCGGCGTCGTGCAGGTGAGCCCCGACGGGGGTCTGATCGCGTGGTCCGGGCCCGACGGCCTGACCGTCTACGACACCGCCACCGGCGACGTGGACCGACCCGACGTGGGTCCGGTCGACGCGGTCGGGCCGTTCGCCGACGACGCGGAGCACCTCGTGGTCCACGCCGCCGGCGCGAAGGTCGTCGACCTCGCCCGCGGCGAGGTGGTGGCCGAGGCCGAGGCCGACGCCGAGTCGGTGCGGGGGGCCGCCTGGCGTCCGGACGGCACCAGCCTCGACCTCGTCACGAGCACGGGACACCTCGTGCTCGGTGTGGACGGGACCAGCGAGACCAGTCCGACGTCGATCCCGCCCGGCTCCCAGCTCGCGTGGGCACCGCAGGGCGACCGGCTGGTCGACCTCCACGACGTCGACGGCACCTTCCGGCTCTTCGTGTCCGACCTGCGCGACGACGGGGCGTTCGGTCCCGAGCGGCGGGTGGACACCACCGGGGTGGCCCTCCTCCACCTCTTCGGCTTCTCCGGCGCCGACACGGTCGCCATCGACTCCTACCTGCTCGAGACCGGCAACATCGAGCGGGTGCTCGACGTCCCCCTCGGGCAGGGGTCGACCCAGGACCTCACGCGGCTGCCCTCGCCGGGTGACAACTGGGTCGACGTCTCGACACTCTCGATCGCCACCGACCTGCTCCCGGTCGGGAGCTATGAGTGGGACAGCCAGGTCTGGCCCTGGAGCTACACCAGCCGGCTCGCGGCCTGCGCGATCTTCATGTTCTTCCTGTTCGGGCTCTACGTCACACGCCGACCGAAGAAGCGATGAGCCCCGCCGACCGGCGCCTGCCCGACGGCAGCGCGGTCGACGCCCTGGCAGACCTACGCTGCCGCCCGCAGCACCTCCGGGTCGTCGTCCTGGCAGGTGCCCAGGATGGGGAGCAGCACGCATGTGCGGGCGGCCGGTCGGTGCCTAGCCTGACGGGACCCCCGACCCCGCCCAGGAGTGATCCCCCCTGTTCCGCGCCGACATCCAGGGCCTGCGTGCCCTCGCCGTCCTCGGCATCCTCGTCTACCACTTGGGCCTGAGCCCCTACCGCGGCGGATTCGTCACCCTCGACGTGTTCTTCGTGCTCTCGGGCTTCCTCATCACCCTCCTGCTGCTCCGGGAGGTGGAGCGCAGCGGCCGCATCGACCTCGTGGCCTTCTACGTACGCCGGGCCCGGCGCATCCTGCCGGCGGCCACCGTGGCGATCGTGGGCACGGTCGTGGCCTCCTACCTCTGGATCAACCCGCTCGACGCCCGTGACGCAGCGGTGGACGGGGTGTGGGCATCGCTGTTCGTCGCCAACGTGCGCTTCGCCATCGACGAGACCGACTACTTCGCCCAGGACGACCTCGCGTCGCCGCTGCAGCACTTCTGGTCGCTGTCGGTGGAGGAGCAGTTCTACCTGGTCCTGCCGGCGCTGCTGCTGGTGACCGTGCTGCTCGCCCGCCGCACCCGTCGTGGCGCGCGCCCGGTCACGGCCATGGCGACGGTGCTCGCGGTCGTCACGGCCGCGAGCTTCGCGTGGTCGGTGCACGCCTCGCAGGTCAGCCCGCAGACGGCCTACTTCTCGACGTTCACCCGTTCGTGGGAGTTCGGTGTCGGTGCGTTGCTGGCCATCGCCGCACCCCGCCTGGTCTCCCGGCTCGGTCCTGCCGCTCGCAACGGCGTGGCCCTCGGTGGGCTGGCACTCGTCGGAGTCGCCCTGTTCACGGTCTCCTCGTCCGACCCCTATCCGGGATGGCTGGCCCTGATGCCCGTCCTCGGTACCGGTGCGGTCCTGGTCGCCGGGAGCGGCGAGACAGGCCCCACCCGGGTCTCGCGGGCGCTCGGAGTCCGGCCGCTGCGGACGATCGGCGACGCGTCGTACTCGCTCTACCTGTGGCA
The DNA here is from genome assembly GCF_039527245.1 of Nocardioides aestuarii. Lineage (NCBI taxonomy): Bacteria > Bacillati > Actinomycetota > Actinomycetes > Propionibacteriales > Nocardioidaceae > Nocardioides > Nocardioides aestuarii. The sequence continues at coordinate 3,488,725 of NZ_BAAAJT010000002.1, read as the reverse complement.
CTGGCCCGTGATCGTCGTGGCCGAGCAACGCCTGCAGCGCGACCTGCGACCGCTGGACGTCGTGGTCGTGCTCGGGGTCACGGCCCTCATGACCTGGGCGTCCTACCGCTACGTCGAGACGCCGTTCCGCCACCGCCGCTCCCGACGGCGGGGACAGGGCCTCGCGCTCTACCCCGCCGCCCTGGGCATCGCCGTGGGCAGCTGCCTGCTGGCGGTGGTGGCCGTGGACCGGGGTGTCGAGACGTCGGCGCCCGCGATCGAGGTGGACGACGTCGAGACCGGACCGCGCGGGCGGGACCTCTCCGACGACCCCGTGGTGGCGCTCGTCGAGGCCTCGGTGAAGCAGGCACGACAGGGCGCCCCGGTTCCCGGCGACCTGCGGCCCGGGCTGCGGGACCTCAAGGGGGACACCGCGGACCTCGGCCGGTGCGACAACCTCGACCCGCCGTGGCGCCTCTGCCGCCGTGGCGACGCCACCGGCGAGAAGACCGTCGTGGTGCTCGGCGACTCCCACGGGCGCCACTGGATCCCGGCGATGGAGGAGGTCACCCGGGAGGCCGGCTGGGCGGCGTACTACCTGGTCAAGTCACAGTGCACCCCGGTGCGCGTCGAGGGAGTGCTGAAGGGTGAGGACGGGCCCTTCGAGGAGTGTGCGGACTTCAACGCCTGGGCGATGGACCAGCTCGAGCAGCTCGATCCCGATCTCGTGGTGGTCTCGACCACGGCGGCCTCGCGGCTCTGGGTGGACGGCGCGGTGGTCTCCGACCAGCCGACGATCGACGACGAGGTGCGCCGCGGGTTTCGGGACCTCTTCGCCGACCTGGCGCCGCTGACCCGGCGTACGACGCTGCTGGTCGACGTGCCCAGCCGGACCACCCGTCCCGCCGAGTGCCTCTCCCGACGCGACGCGACGTTGGCGGCGTGCCTCGAGGAGCCGACGGCCCGGCGGGCCGCCGCCTCCGCCACCAGCATCGACGTCGCCCGCCGGGCGGGGGTCGACGTGGTGCGCACCGAGCAGTGGGTGTGCGCCGACGGCCAGTGCCCCGCCGTGGTCGGCGACATGGTCGTGCAGCGCGACACCGGCCACCTCACGACGGTCTACTCGCGTCACCTCGCGGGAGCGCTCGGCAAGCGGCTGGGCCTGGACCGTCGGGGCTCGGCCAGCAGGTAGAGCACCACGAGCAGCACGGCGACGTCGACCGCGGCGACCAGTGCCGTGCCGGCGACGAAGGCGCCGAGCTCGCCGAGCACCGAGCCGCGCAGGGCGGGCAGCGCGTCCAGGAGGAGGACCAGGGCGGTCCCCAGCGCCACGGCACCCAGGCTCGCGGCGAGGAACCACTGCAGGCGGGGCGGTGGGCCCTCCGGCTCTTCACCGAGAGCGACCGTCACGGCCAGGCCCAGGGCCGCCCAGACCCCGACGAGGAGGAAGGCCGCCATCGAGTCGGCGGCCCGGTGCCAGCCGGCCACCATCGTCGCGACCGCGGTCACCAGGGCCACGACACCGCCGAGCAGGGCCGCTGGGACGCGGAGCCGGGGCGGGAGGACGACCAGGACGGCGACCACGGCGGAGAAGACCGCGGTGCTGTGGCCGCTCGGCAGGCTGTTGAGGGTCGCGGGCGCGTACTCGTCGAGGCCGAGGTCGGGGCGTGGAAGCAGGTGGTTCTTGAGCAACCAGGTGGACACGTTGGACGCCACCAGCACGCCGAGGGCGACCAGCCCGGGCACCCTCGCGAGCCGGACCAACGCGATCGTCGCCACTGCTGCCGTCGCGGCGGCGAGGGACGCCACGGACACCACGTCGAGGATCGTGTCGACGGTGGTGCCGAACGCTCCCCGGGTCTCGATGGCCCCGCGCAGGGCCGCGTCCCCGAACTCGCGGCCGAGGACGGTGCGGACGGACCACCAGTAGATGACGGCGAACCCCACGGCGCAGCCGGCTGCTGCGACCAGTCTGCGCCCGACGTCACGACCCATCCCGTGGCCCGCGGTCAGCGGTACTCGGGGTTCTCGAAGTCGAAGCGTGCCCCCGCGTCCCACTCGCGTCGCTGGTTGCCGTGGGCAGGGACTCCCCCGGCCCCCTTGAGCATGCGGGCGAGGTGCATGAGGTTCCACGTCATGAAGGTGGTGTTGCGGTTGGTGAAGTCGTTCTCGGGCCCGCCGCTGCCTTCGTCGAGGTAGGAGGGACCGGGGCCGGCCTCACCGATCCACCCGGCGTCGGCCTGGGGCGGGATCGTGTAGCCGATGTGCTGGAGGGAGTAGAGGACGTTCATCGCACAGTGCTTGATGCCGTCCTCGTTGCCGGTGATCAGGCAGCCCCCGACGCGTCCGTAGTAGGCGTACTGCCCCTCCTCGTTGACGTCGCCGGAGGCGCCGTAGAGCCGCTCGATGACCTGCTTGGTGACGCTGGAGTTGTCGCCCAGCCAGATCGGGCCGGCGACGACGAGGATGTCGCTGGCCATCACCTTCTCGTGCACGCCCGGCCAGTCGTCGCTGGCCCAGCCGTGCTCGGTCATGTCGGTGTAGACCCCGGTGGCGAGGTCGAGGTCGACGGGTCGGATCACCTCCACCGCCACGCCGTGCTTGCGCATGATCGAGGCGCTCACCTCGACCAGGCCGGCCGTGTGGCTCTGCTCGGGCGAGCGCTTCAGGGTGCAGTTGAGGTAGGTCGCCCGCAGGTCGGAGAAGTCGAGGTCCATGGACCCCACGATCCTCCGCGGGGGCCGACATGTCACGAGACGGTCGGGACCACCGGGTCGTAGGCGCAGGAGTCCTTCGTGCTCCGCGGCCTGGACGGGTCGCCGCGCCGGCCCGGTCGCCGTACGGGGTCGAGGGCCGTGGCGACGGTGTCGCGGAGGTAGTCGTAGTCGGGGTCGCCCGAGAAGAACTGCTCGCTCGTCTTGAAGACGACCGAGCGCACCTTGGCGTCCTTCATCCTCAGCGCCAGCTCCGCGAAGGCGGGGAGCAGGCGTTGGGGGACGTCGGAGTAGACGACCTCCTTGCCGGCGGCCGCGAGCTCGGTGTAGCGGCGGACCAGCGTCAGCGGGTCGGCCGCGTCGATGATCGCGGCGACGGCGCACCGCTGACGGTCCATCCGCTCGTAGTCGTCGGAGCCGTAGCGCCCGCGGGCGAACCAGAGGGCGTGGAAGCCGTCGAGGTGCTGGTCCGGGCCGGGCTCGATCCAGCCGGTGGGCGGGATCCCGGCGTCGGTGTTGCCGTTGATCGCCACGCGGGTGTTGACGTTGACCGTGATGCCGCCGATCGCGTCGACCACCTCCTGGAAGCCCGCGAGGTTGACCAGCAGGTAGTAGTCGACGTCGATGCCGAGGCTCCCGCCGACCGCCAGCTTGACCGCGTCGGCGCCCTCGTTGGTGCTCCGGCCCAGGACGCCCGGGTGGAGCAGCGGGATCTCGCGGTAGACCGCGTTCAGCATGTAGGAGGCCGGGTCGCCGTAGCCGGTGAACCCGGTCGGGTAGAGGTCGTGGAGCGGGCTGTCCTCTGGGAACTGGGCGTACATCATGTTGCGCGGCAGGCTGAACATCACCGTCTTGCCCGTCGCGGTGTCGATGCTAGCCAGGATCAACGTGTCCGTCCGGACACCCTCCCGGCCCGCTCCCCCGTCGCCTCCGAGGAGGAGGACGTTGACGCGGTCACGGCCACCCCACGGGTCCTTCTCTGTCACGTCGGTGGGCACGGTCGAGGTCTCGTTGTCGGTGAAGACCGTCTCGACGAGGTCGGCCTGGACGCGCGCGTACTGGGCCGCCACGACGAACGGCGTACCGACGACGACCACCAGGGCGAGCACGAAGAGGTGGCCGACCCACGTGGTCCAGCGCGGCCGGTCCACCGGCCGCACCTGGCGGTAGGTGAGGTAGACGGTGACGGCCCAGGCGGAGAGCGCGACGACGATCACCCACACCGCGACCTTCAGCCGGGCCGGGTCGAGCACCAGGTCGAGCGCGGCACGCAGGTCGCGCCCGGCGTACCAGGCGCTGAAGCCTGCGACTGCCAGCGCGGGCACGAGGACCAGGACACCGAGCAGTCGCCGGCCGGTCCAAAGGAAGCCGCTCCCCGGCAGCACCGCGCCGAGCAGGGTCACCCCCACGGTGCCCGGGAGGCCGGCGGCCCGCCGCCACGGGCGGCGCAGGGCACGCCGGCGACCGGGCGGGCGCAGCACACCCACCCGGACCTCACCGTCCGGGGACTCGACCACAGGCGCAAGGTATCTCCTGCGTCCACGGCGCGGCGGGAGGTGGCGCTGAGGTGTTCGTGGGGCGGGTGGGGCTCGAACCCACGACCCAAGGATTATGAGTCATGGGTCGGCCCGCGGTTCCACCTCGAGAGTGTGCGGCCACCGCCTCCGAATCACACCTCGATTCCCCCAAGCCCGGCGTCGCGCCGTGTCCATTGCGAGTCGATTTCGACTGCAATGGTGACCAGGGACCATCACGGCCGGCACCGTCGTGGGGTGTGCGCAACCCGACGTCCGCACCGCGAACCGCCCAAGCCGGACCTGCACGACGAGCTCTGGACGGTCAGGCACCTCGCGACCTTTCTGCACTGCGGCAGGACGACAGCGTTCGCGACGGCCGCGGTCCCGGGGTTCCCCAAGGCCCTGACCCTGGCTCGCGGCCGGGGGCGCCTCTGGGCGGCAGACGAGGTCCGCGCCTGGGTCTACGGCACCCGGCAGACCATCGCTCCGGCAACGGCCTCGAACCCCGAGGGGGTGCGCCATGGGCCGCCAACCGAGCGCTGATCCTGCTGGACTGCTGCTCGTCAGTCCTTCAGGCCGGGTCCGCGCCACCCCACCAGCCGCAGGAACCCGCTACTGGCGGCTCAGCATCGTCGACGGCGCCGGCCACCGCATCCGGCAGACCACCGGCGGCACGACCCGGGCCAGCGCCGAGCGCGCGCTCCTCGAGCTGGACAGGCACCTGGCCGCCCACAGCCCGGCAGGCGCCCGCGCGCGTCACGGCGCCGAGCTGCTCAGGTACTACCTCGATGACCGCCGACCCAAGAACCAAAGCCACCCCGACCGCTCCCCGCGATGGAGCCAGAGCTACACCGACCAGACCCGGCACCTGGTCAACCACTACCTGTGCCCGGTCCTGGCCAGCACCCCTCTGGCCGAGTGGAGCGCCGAGCATGCCTTCGCCGTCCTCGACCGCTGCCCCACCAACTACATGGTGTCCAAGGTCCGCCGTACGCTCTCGGCCGTCCTCACCCTCGGAGTCGCCGATGGCTTCCTACGATCCGACCAACGGGACCTACACCGGGTCACCGTCCCGCTGCGCCCAGACGTCCGACCTCGTCGTCGAGAACCGCCCGCGCGGCTTCCCGACGCAAGCGTCCTGCTCAGGCCCGACGAGGTGCCGAGCACAGCGCAGGTCGAACAACTCGCGGCTTCCACTCCGCCGTGCATGGAGCCGCGCTCGTGGGAGGGCGTCGTCAACTTCCTCGCCTACACCGGCGTCCGGATCGGAGAGGCACTGGGTTGCGCGGACCGAGATGTCCTCGACGACCTCCCCACCGGTCTGATCGCCGTGCGCTGGCAGCTAATCGAGCCGGTCGGCCAGTCGAAACGTCTGGCCCCGCCGAAGAACGGATACGGCCGGCTGGTCGCGGTCTGCGAGGAAACCCCGTTGGGGTTCCCGCTGCGTAGCTGGCTCCTGGAGCGTGCCGAGGTTGCGGCGCAGGAACGGGTGGGGGGCCACAACCCGGCAGGCGCGCTCTTGGTCACACCACGGGGTCGGTGGTGGACCCGTAGCAACTTCCGCGCTCGATGCTTCAACCCGGCGGCCACTGCCGCGGGGTGGGAGCGACTGAGCTGGCGCGGTCCGGTGCGTCGCAAGGTCGCGGGTCGCTGGGTGACGACCCAGGCCGAGCGCCACGACTGGCGGCACCCTCTCCATTCGCTCCGCCACCACTACGCCTGCACGGCCCGTGACATGTGGGGCTGGACCGGCGCGGAACTGTGCCTGAACGGAGGCTGGGCAGACGAGGCGTTCGTGCACTCCCGCTACTACGGTGCCAGCGAGGAGACCTACCGACGCGCGGTGGCGAAACAGGCGGGTACGTCGCTCTCGGGACGGCTCGCGTGAGCACCTCAGCCGCGGACCGCGCCCTCCCCGGGGCCGGACACCCGTCCGCTGGCGGCGGCCTTCCGAAGCCCGGTGTCTGCTGCGGCCACCGGTGGTCGGAAGACGTCTTGGTGCGAGCAGTTGTGCTGGACGCACACGAAGCCCCGGGGGTCAAGGTGCAGCGAGGGAACCAGCGGCCCGTCGGGCAGCCAGTTGCCTCCCTGAGAAATCCACACCAGCAGCCACTGAACACTGAGACCGTCTTCCATCAGCAACCGCTGCCACAGTGCAGTGGTCGCCCTCACCCGGGTCTCCCCCTTGCCGTAGGCGACGCCCGAGAGCACTCTCCGAAGCGTGGCCGGGCTCTGCTGCGACTGTCTCGCAATGTCAGTCACAGACACGGCGCGGAGCTTGTACAGGGAGCTCTCAAACATCAACACCCAGCGGAAGTGCGCGTCTTGGTCCTCACCCCAGGTGGGCTCGGTGATCGGCACCCCCGGATACAGACCCTGCCGTCCCTCACTCGGTCGTGGCGGACGTGCGCCCGCTGCTGCAAACCCCTGCGGGTCGCACCACCAGCCGCCGTACACCTCCTGCAGGGCCTCCTGGAGCAGCATTCGGTGCTCCTGTGTGGCCTTAAGGTCCGCTGCCTTCAGCAGAGCGGCGGCACCGAGAGTCGACGGCAGCCGCCTGGGCCGCTGCATCGGTCCTGCCGTCACCGCTCTCACGTCTCCCACCGTTGGGCGCTTCCGCGACCGATCCGGAACCAACCGGGGGCTACTGCTGCCCTCGACGTGGATCGGCCGCGACGGACGCTAGGGACGGCGCACGACTCCCCACACGATTCCGATCGCAAAGAGATGCCAACGCAGAGAGATCCCCTGGGACCCGGGTGTCCCGCGCGCGACAAACGAGCTGCGCCTCAGCGAGCTCCGGAGGCCGGTCAGTGCGCGAGGGCGTGGAGGGGCCGAGCACCTTCGGGCCCAGCCGGCGGCCAGCGGCCGCCGGGCGAGGCGCCACGGCGCAATGCCCACGTCGTGCGAGGGACCACTGCCCCCCGGGATGGCGCACCCGACTGCCGATGGGGAATCCGATGGCCCGCAGTCGTCGCCTGAGCAGTGGCGGTCGTGCCCGACCTACCGACCGGTCCGAAGGCCCACGCCCGGACGCCGCCGACGGGACTGACGATCAGCATGCGTGCGAATGTCCCGCCGAGCTCGCCGTGCGCACCGGCGACGGCCGCACCGTAGCCTTCACCGAAGCGCTTGACGCCGTCCTCGCGGGCGGGGAGTCGCCCGGCACTCCGATCCTCCTGGTCTACTGCGCCTGTCGTCGCGCGACCACGGCGGCGACCACAAAGCCCCAGGCCGCCGCCCGCACCGGGTCCCGGAGATCCCAACGCCGATCGGCGACCGCCACGGCCTTCACCGTGGATGGCAGGGGAACATGAGTGAGCCCGACCACCAGGTCCACGACGGCGCGCGGCCAGACTGCTGTGGCGGGCAGGACGACCTCCTCGACCGCCAGTCGCGCGCAGCACACCGCCAGCGATTCTCCGTGCGCCCAGTCTTCGCGCCGGCCGCGGTGCCAGTAGACAACTCGGCCACCCTGATCGACCTCGAGCAGCAGACGGCCCGCATGGTCCCCACCGTCCTCCGAGCCGCGGTCTCGACCGTGACGCATGGCCCACCTCCCGGTCGCCTGAGCCCACGCGAAGATGCGAGTATAGTTCGCCACAGGCTAACTAAAGGACGGTCGTGATGGATAGGGCCACGACTCTGCTCCCCGACGACACCATCCGGTTGCCCCCGAGCACCACCGACGGGGACCTCGACTTCGGCAACCGCGTTCCCGGTGCCCTCCTCGACCTGCTGCCGGGCCGCCGCGTGGCCGCCATGCTCCGCGAGTCCGGGGAGAATGGTGTAGGCCCGGTTCTCGCGGCCGCGAGGTCAACGAAGACGATCGCCCGTCGTATCGCGAAGCTCGACATCCACATCACCGCTGCTCTCCCTCCACCTGAAGCCCTTGCGACCTGCCACCGTCACGCCAATGTCACCCACCACGACCGGGACGACGACCAGGACCCCTTCACCTTGCGAACCACCGTCGTGGAGATGACCGGCACGCCACTGGTCCTACTGCTCATGACCGGTTCCGCCGCTCAGCTCGACGATGACTTCGACCAGCCCGCCACACGTGCCTGTGCCGAGTTCCTGACTCGATTCCGGCCCGCCCTGTCGATGGCAGTTGAGCTGTCTCGAATCGGCCGAGACCCCTGGGCGATGAAGGACATCGTCACCACATTCCGGCGCATCGAGAAGGAGTACGGCATCGCGTCATGGTTGTGCAGCAACGACGACTCCCGCGACTGGGACCCCGACGCCCTGTTCCTTGAGCCCTTCAGCAACACCACCGAGGACCGCCTGTTTCGTGCTGGCCGCAAGGGGCGCGCCGAGTCACTCCGATTCAAGTCGCGGGTCATGGGCGCCATCGAGAGCGAACTGGAACCCGAGATACCCATGGTCGGCGGGCGTGCACGTGACCCCGGCGCCGGTCCGGTGCTCCCCGGTTTCGGCCAGGTACATGAAGTGACCGAACGCGGTCTGCGCGGTCGACCCATCATGTTCGCAGACGGCGCCGAGGGATTCCCCCACCCTCACGAGGCCAGCGGCTCGCTCCCACGGTTGGTGGAAAACGGCCGGGAACTCCCCTATCCCGACATGCTCGAAACCCTGCGGTGGCTGTTTCGCACCGCCGACACACCCGGATGGACCGATCTGGACAAGATCGGCCGTGAGCTCGAACGCCGCCGGTTCTCCCACCAAGGCCTCCGGAGAATCCACGGGCCGACCGCGCTCTTCCAAGCTTCTTCACATGGCACCCGCAAACTGCTCAACCTCATCATGACCCGGCACCTCGACGACTACCACCTGCGTCGAACGACGCGGCGTCGCGACGGCAGTGAGTGGCTCATCTCCGACCTCCCGGCGACAATCAGCACGGCCGACTACCGCCGACTCCGAGAACGCTGGCCTGCACCTCAGATCCGCGACCGCCCCGACACCTACCTGCTCACCAGCACCGAGGTTCTCGTCGACGACATCGAGCCCGGCATCCTCCAGGGCCGACGGCGCCGGAGCGACAACGCCATCATCTACGTGGTGCTCACCCCCGATAGCTCCGCACACCTCGGCGCCCACAGTCGCCCCGTCCCGCCGCTGCCGCAGGCGGTCTACTTCTCCGCGCTCTTCGATGCCCTCGGCCGCAGCGGCGCGTCTCTGACACCACCGCCCGACGACGAGCCTGATGAGCTCGCCCTTCTCTCCGCCGAGGTCGAAGTCGAACGCCAGTCACTGCGACAGCGCCGCCTGGCCCAACAACGCCGATTCCGAGAGCTCGATCCCGGCCAACAACACCAGCTCGACAGCACCGCGACCCGTCCCGACGGTCTCCAGATCGCGGACTCAGTCGAGCGCTCTACCACCTCGGGGACAACCCTTCCGCCCCCAGCTGCCACCGACGACGGCTACATCCACGACCTCAGGGAGAAGTACAACAGCGAGAGGCAGTCACTGCTCACCGACGAAGCGCAACTCCGAGAACGCCAACGTCAGCTCGAGACACTTCAGGGCCAACCCCGGCACCCCGGCCTCCCGGTCGCCGATCTCCTCCTGCTGGCTGGTGCCGCAGCCAACGAGAACGACCGCCAGATGCGCATCCCGTTGCACGCCGCCACCTCGGACTTCCGCATCTACCGCAGGGGTGCTCCCACCAGCCCCGATGACCCGTCGGACCCGACGCCGTCCTTCGCCTGCACCCTGACGATCCACGACCCGGGGGTGGGGACGCGGCAAGCTCAAGTGCGGGGCACCTACCCCACCCGCTACCAGAAGGAGACCAGCGCAAAGGTTCGCGAGATTCTCGAGAGGCTCAACGACGGGGTCCCGCTGCGCAGCCAGGCGGGGACCAGTCGCTCGGACCTCCCCGACTTGCGCCGCGCCCTGGGCGGCCGACAGGCACTGAGGGTGCTGGGCATCTCCGACCCACGACTGCTGACGATGACGATGCAGTGCTGCCACCCACTCCGCCCCCTCGTGGAGCTCGACCTCACCACGCCCACCGAACCCATGACGCTGCCTCCGCTGGATGAGGAGGCTCTCGGGAAGCTCGCCGACGACAAGGGATGGCCACTCGCTCTCATGCGGCGCATCCGGACGTTGCACCTGGAAGGGACCCGCACCACCAGTTCCTGGCTCTACCGCAGCGCCCCTGGCACCAGCACCCTTTATGCCACGGGACGCCGGCGCCGCACCGGATTCCACATCTCCCAGCCACTGCTCCTGAAGACGCCGCGAACCAGGGACGACTGGTACCTCGACGGCAGGACCGCCACCCTCCTGCCCTGCTCGTGGTGCGGCAGCCGAAGGATCTACAGCTCGCGTCTTATGGAAGCGGTCGGCGGGATCTGCAGGGCCTGCCGACGTGATCGCGCGGGAGTGCGCTGGCCACCCGCCTACGACCGGTTCCTCGAATGAGGATCGCCCAGGCCCGCGCCGGCGGAAGCGGGCTCTCGGTCGGGCTACACAGCTCCACGCGCCTGGACGGACCCACTCGTCCGCGTCGGCCCCGGACGGAGGGGCCCGGCCGGTGGAACGACTTCGCCAGGAACCGCACAAAGCTTCGTCCAAGGGTTCGCGCGCTACTTGGGGGATCGACGTCGGACTTGCCGGCCATCGCGACCCGCAAGCGACAAGGTGTGGCAGCGCATCACGCTGCATCGACGCCATTGCACCTCCCTCTTACCGTCCCCTCGCCCGGGCTGCGGCCCTGATGATCGAGCAGGAGACGAGGCCGGTGGGGACCGGCCAAGACGACCGCCACAACCGCTGCGACCGCAAGACCCTGTGCTTGTGGTGCTGTGCAGTTGCATGGGGTTGGCGGGCGCAGTTGCACGTCGCCAACGGTTGAATCCGTGCCAACGGTTGCGCGGTGTCGGCAGTTCCACGCTGCCTACAGTTGTGGCGGTGCCAACCACAGCGCGGAGGCGGGCGCCGGGGCTCCCACGGAAGCGACGAGGCTCTCTCCATGGCTGGAGCGCAAAGCAGGGAAGTTGTTCGTGATCGGGGCGGCTGGCCTCTACGGGTCGTACTCCCTCACCTACTCAAGTTCGGCGATCGCCAAGGCGCTCAGCGTCGAGGTGGACCTCGTCTACGGGGTGCTCGCATCCATGATGCTGTTGTCGTTCCTCATCGGAGCGCTGGGATTGGCGGCATTCGTCACACTTCTGGTCACCGTTGCGGCCGAGTCCCTGGGGCGTGGCGGGTTCGCTGCTCGGATGCGTGGCCGACTTCGCCCGCGAAGTGACAAGGTGCCGGGCGAGCCCGCCGTTGAAGGACCGGCGCGTCCAGACGACAACTGATTTGGCGCCGGCGGCAAGGTTTCAGCACACCGCAGGTTGCTGAGGGGTCCCGGTCGACCACCCGACCGGTGTTCTAGCTCGGACGCGTCACGTCCACCGACCTCGGCCTCGAGGAGCCGATGCGCTCGAGCTCGGCGACTTGGTTCGAGTCACCGCCGCCGCCGACAGGTACGAAGCGCTGCAGCGCCTCCTCTACCTCAACCGGAGTCGACCGCGTTGCGCCGAACCGCGTCGCGCCCCTAGAGCACACCCGCGCCCCGGCACGGGTGCCGACGGCCCGCGCGATCTGCTGCCGCAGGATGTAGCCATGAACACACGAGCCGCTTCCGGGGAGCGGTACGCATGACCGACGACGCGATCGATGAGGACCTTTACCGACGCATCGGAGCCGAACTCCTCGACACCTGGAACGCCGCGCAGGGCGGGCAGTTCACCGCCCGACGCACCCGCGGCTCTTGGACCCAGCCGCAGCTGGGCTCCGTCCACGCGCTCACCGCGCATGTCCACCGCCTCTACGTGCCGGCCACACGGCTCTTAGACGACGGGTGGGCACTGGAAGCCATGCCGCTCGTCCGGACCGCGTACGAGTGCGCCCTGACCGCGCAGTGGGTGGCGCAGACGGAGGACGGTGCCAACGCGTTCGTCAACGAGGATGCCCGGCAACGGCGCGCGTTGGAGCGGACCGTCAAGGCGGGTGTACCGGCGAGCATCCGTGGGGACGGCAAGATCCCCGGCAGCGATCTCGAGCCGCTGGAGACGACCGCTGGCGGCCCTGCCAGGAACTTCGAGCAGCTCTGCGACGACCTGCACCCGGGCGGCGCCTCGGCGTACTTCCCTTACCGGGTGCTGTCCATGTACGCGCACGCCACAGTGGCCCTCGTCGACGACTACCTCGAGCCCAACGAGGACGGTGAGCTCGGTGCGATGCGCCTGGACCCCAAGCCCACCGCGAGCGCCGCCTGGCGGGGCCTTCTCGTCAGCTCGCTGGTCTGGGCTGGACGAGCTGTCGACTACTTCGACCAGGACCATCGACGCCGTAGCCAGTTGCGGGCAGCCGCACGCGAGTTGGGCATCGAGTCCGTGCTCCAGCTCTCGCCGGCGGCCGGGCGCCGGCAGCGAGCCGCTCGACGGGCGCAGCCCTGACTTCAGCCGGTCGGCGTGCCGACGTGGCTGCGGGCCGGGGCCGTGATCCGCTGGGTGCGCGGTCGTCAGGCTCTTGCACTTCTTGCCGGCGGCCCTCCGGGGGCGTCGCGCAGACTACGCAGCGCCCTCCACACGCCTCCCGGGCGGGCAACGCTGATACTGCATCGAGTTGTCAGCGGTCGGACCTACCGTCCTCGTCACAGTTGTTGTCTTACGACCGGAGAGGCCGATGCCTGACGACGCACCCGCGGCCCGGGCCCGCCGCGACGGCGGCCTGTTGTCCTGCGGTCGCGTCGGCGGACGGTGAACGCCATGTCGAAGAGGTTCGCGTCCGCGGTTGCGGCCGACGCGTCGATGCTCGCGCTGTGGGATGCGGCCGCCAACGCGCCGGTCGACCCCGACCAGGTCGGCAGTCGCTCCAGCCGCCCGCGGTGGTGGAGGTGTCCGGTCGCCGACGACCACCGCTGGACGGCCTCACCGTCCTCGATCACCCGGTCGCTCGCGAACGGCTTCACCGGCTGCCCCTGCTGCGCCGGGCGCCAGCTGTCGATCACGAACAGCTTCGCCGCCCGCTACCCCGAAGCGGTCGACCTGTGGCATCCCGACAGGAACGGCGACCTCACGCCCGACCGGGTGCTCGGCGGCTCCTCAGACCTGGCGTGGTGGAAGTGCGCCGAGGGCCCGGACCACGAGTGGCAGGTCTCGCCGCTCGTCCTCGGCAAGGGTGCGGTGGCGAACGGCCGCCGAGGCTGCCCGTTCTGCGCCGGCAAGCGGGCCTCGGTCACCAACAGCGTCGCCACGCACCCGCAGCTGGCCGCCGAGTGGCACCCCACCGCCAACGGCGACCTGCGCCCCGAGGACATCGTCGCGGGCACTGGGCAGAAGCTGTGGTGGCGATGCCTCGAGCAGCCCGCCCACGAGTGGGCCGCCACCGGCGCGAACCGCACCCGGGGCCGCGGCTGCCCGCGATGCATCCGCCGGCTCCGCTCGGTCCTCGAGGTCTGCCTGGCCTACGAGCTCGCGACGTTCCTGCCCGACCTGAACCTCCACGACGACACCCTCGTCGTCGACGGCGTCACCCGCCACGTCGACCTCCACCTCCGCAAACCCCAGGTCGTCATCGAGGTCGACGGACGCTACCGCCACGCCGGCGACGTCGAGCACGACCGCGACGCCCGCAAAACCGCGTTCCTCGAGAACGCCGGCTACCGCGTCCTCCGCGTCCGCGAGCACCCACTCCAGCCCATCGGCCCGCACGACGTCATGGTGCCGACCGACGCGACCGTCAAAGAGACGACCGACGCCGTCCTCCTCCGCCTCCGCGAACTTGACTGGGTGCCCCTCGACGCCGACACCATCGACGACTACCTGGCCGAGGACGAACCGCGCCACGTCGACGAGGCGCTTACCTACCTCCAGGTCGAACGGCCAGGGAAGACGATCCGTCTCCCCGGGCCCGTCACGTTCACCCGCGAGAGCCGCTGGGAGGCCGGCCTGCGGGTCCTCGAGGCGTACGTGGCCCGCGAAGAACACGCGAACGTGCCCTGGGAGCACGTCGAGGACGGTGTCCCGCTCGGCAGGTGGGTCGGCGCCAAACGCGCTCAACGGCGCCGCGGCCGGATGCCGGCAGACCGGGCCGCGACCCTCGAGGCGCTGCCGGGTTGGGTTTGGGACGCTGTCGGAGACCAGTGGGAGCAGGGGCTCCTGAGCCTTACGGCGTTCCGGCAGCGCGAAGGGCATCTCGACGTGCCGGCCCAGTTCTGGGACGAAGACGGCTTCCCGCTCGGCTCCTGGGTCCGCTCCCACCGCCGCGACGGCGGCCGCCGGACCATGACCACCGACCAGCGCACGAGGCTGGAAGCCGTCCCGGGCTGGACCTACACCTCCCCGACCCAGACAGCCTGGGACGCATCCCTGGAGGCGCTCCGTGCGTTCGCCGACCGCCGCACACCCCGTCAGCACCGCGAAGCCGGAGTGAACATCGACGGCTGGTCCAAGCAGCAGCGGGCCCGCTACCACCGCGGCGAGCTACCCGCCGAGCGCGTCCAGCAGCTCGAAGCGGTCACCGGCTGGTCCTGGCGACCACAGGACGACGCGTGGGAGGCCGGCTGGGCGGCGCTGACCGAGCACGTCCGCCGCACGGGTACCGCGTTGGTCCGCCGTGACGCGACCCCCCACGGGTACCCGCTGGGCGCCTGGGTGGGTGAGCAGCGCGTCCGCTATACAGCGGGCGACCTGCCGCAGGAACGCCAGCAGCGGCTGGAGACGCTGGCCGGCTGGTCGTGGCACCCTCATGCCGACCTCTGGGAGCGGCACTTCGAAGCTCTCGAGCAGTTTGTCGCCCGTGAGGGTCACGCCCGCGTCCCGACCGACCACATCGAGGGCGATGTCCCGCTGGCGGACTGGGTCATCAGGCACCGGCAGGAGTTCAAGGCCGGGCTCGTACCCGCCGACCGCGCCGCCCGGCTCGAGGCGCTACCCGACTGGACCTGGGATGTCCTGGCGTCGCGCTGGGAGAAGCACTACACCGCTCTCGAGGCGTTCGCCGCTCGCGAGGGTCACGCGCAGGTTCCCACCGACCATCTTGAGGCCGACCTGAAGCTCGGGCGGTGGGTGGTCGTCCAACGCCAGACGTACCGCAAAGGCGACCTCGCCCCCGACCGTGCTGACCGGCTCGCTCGGACCCCCGGGTGGGTGTGGGACACACGTGACGCTGCCTGGGAGAAGGGCTTCGACGCTCTAACCGGCTTCCAAGCCAGGAATGGGCACTGCCGCGTGCCCGGGACGTGGCTCGAGGACGGCTACCGGCTCGGGCAGTGGGTCACCGTGCAGCGCAACCTCATCCGGACCGGCAAGCTCGCCGACATGCGCCGGGACCGGCTCGCGGCGATTCCGGGCTGGGAGCGCCAACCGAGCACGCCGACCGGGCCTGGGATCGGTCCTCAGACTGTCGTCTGAAGCGGCCGCGAAGTGTAGTTTCCGCAGGTCAGAGGCCGGCCGAGGTCATGCTCGGCCCGGCCTCCGTGCGGAGGGGCGACGCCGAGCCGAGTCCGCTCTGGGCTGAGTGATCTGCCGATCGAGGCTGGCCGCCCGTTCCGCTAGCTCCGCGAGGTCCCCTACTTCCGATGTGACCGCGTCTACCGCGACTTCGAGTCGGTGGACGACTGCGGCAAGAAGACCGCGGAGCTGTGCGCGGAACCCGTTCTCAATCCGACCTGTCCCGGTGTCGACCTCAACAGAGAAGGGGTGAGAACCGAGATCGAGCTGTGGAGGTGCAGGGATGTACGAGTGGTCAGCGTTGGCCGAGTTGGTTCTGGAGTGGTTGGGGCGGCCCGGTCCGCTGGAGGCGCGGATCTACCGCCTGATCTTCGTCGCGATGGTCGTCGCCGTTGTGCGGAGCTGGCTGCGGCGCAGGACGTCCCAGACGAAGGAAGGCTCCGAGAAACCCGTCCGCGCACGGTCATGGCTACGGAGGGGTACTGCGGACGACCTGTAGGCGAGTCGCTAGGGCGGCGCGGAGTACCGTGAGCGTCCGCACGCTGAGGAACCGGAACCTGTCGATCCGGTAGATGTCGGTGACGGTCTTGTGCCGGAGCCCTGCCTGTCGGGCGAGCCCGGATCTCGTCAAGCCGGCGGCCCCCATGCGTACGAGCAGTTCCTCGCCCACGAGCAGCTGCCACGGGAAGGCCGGATGGGCGCCGACACCGCTTTGCAGCAGCTGCGGGACCGGCTCGCACCGGCAGGCCTCAAGGTGTCTATCGGCAAGCCCGGCGCGGCGCTCATCCCCGCGCATAGTGGACCGGGCGTCGCCCAGACCCGCCAGCTGCTCCGGCAAGCAGAACGACGGAGCGCACTGAACACGTCCGGCGGCCGCCTGCTCCACCAGCTGTTGCGCGGCGAGGTCGATAGGGACGGCTCAGCGGCGAGGCAGCTGGAACCTGTCGGAACGAGCGGACGCAGACCGGTTGTCGCCCTTGTAGCGAAGCTGGAACACGTACCGGTTCGTCGGGATGTCCCGAGCCGTGTGCCACGACACTTGGCCGCGTGAGCCGGTGACCTTGGTCTCGCGGTAGTTCCTCCAGTAGCCGTGCCACCGAATCCACAGCGAAACGCTCTCCCACTTGTGTGGCCGACCCTCGCGGGTCAGCTTGCCGGTGAACTTCCAGCCGGTGCTCCCGTAGGGGTCCTTGGTGACCTTCAGCCTCGTCTTCGCCGGCGGCTTCCGCTTCAGACTGAAGGAGTCGGTCGCGGTTCCCGTCGCGATCACCTGGCCGGCTGCGTCGTACTGCTCCCAGGTCGCGGTGACGTCGTAGACGCCGGTGTTGTAGCGCCCGACGCACAGGAAGTCCTTGAAGGAGGTGGATGCTGCGACGCCGCTGTAGTCGTGGCTGTCGTCGTAGCTGCCGTACGGGTCGGTGACCTCCACCTCGACGGCCCAGGCGCCGTTCCAGGTGCCGGTGCCGGATGCGTCGTAGTGGGAGGTGATGGTGATGGGGACGTTGACGCAGTCGCCGCGGTAGGTCGCGGCGTCGTTGGCGGTGATGGTCACGGCTCCGGTCGGGCCGGCGGCTTGGGATGCGGTGGGGGTGAGTGCGACCGACATGAGAGCAGCGCAGATTACGAGGACGACCGTGCGTCCTCGCCGGTACTCACCACCTCCGGACGACCTAGGCCCGTGGGCGGATGGGTGGATCTGGGTCGACTGCTGGTGCGCTGGCATGTGTCCCCCGTGGTGGCTGCGTGATGACGTCGGCCGCAGCCTAGGAGGCGCTAGCGCACTTGACTGGGGGTTCGTCGGTCTTCCCCTGATTTGGCTGAAGTGTCGCCGTGGGCGACCCGGGCTCGTTCCGCCGACTGCGGACGCTGTGGGGGTGTCGGCGGCGACCGTCACCCTCACGTCATGCCCGTCTTCCGCCACCCGAACCACGTCGTCTTCACCGGAGAAGACCGGCGCGAGGTCGAGGTGCTGGTCGACGGACGGTGGTGCTACGGCGAGCAACGGTCATGGGACCGGGCCGACGACGGCACCTGGTCGGCCGTTGTGACCTGGTCGGCCGCCCCCGGCCACAACCACATCGGACGCTTCCCAGCAACCGAGATGCGGCTGCTCGACCAGACGCCTGTGGATGGGGCTCCGCACGACTGACCTGAACGTGGCACGGTGCCCTAGTGGCTCTCGACGACTGGTGCGACCGCGATGTGGCATACCTGCTGATCTTCGGCGACCACCCCGACGTCGACGGCCCGCCGAGTCCGGTCGAGCCAGCCAACAGCGCGGAATCTCAACGGATCTCCTGCCCCGGCCAACTGGCGCTTTCGTCGATTCCGGCACCGGACAACCGGCGGCGACGTAGCGTGCCCAGGACGACCGGCCACTGACGCGGTCACAACAAGGTACAGACGGGGAAACGCAGGTCAGATGGTCAACGACGGCACGAGGTACGAGCGCAAGACAGTCCAGGCAGTTCGCGGGACGGAGCAGCGCTCCATCAACAAGTGGCAGGGCCAGGGTTGGGAGCTCGTTGACCAAGACCGGGGCAGGCTCCGCACCACGCTGACGTTCCGCCGCGCGAAGAAGCCCGTGCCGTGGCGGCTCGTCGCCGCGGCTGCCGTCGCAGTCGTAGTCGTCGTGGCCGGGTCTGCATCTGTGGCGGCCTTCACCGGCGACGACGACGAACCCAGAGCGGAACCCACCCCTACGGCATCGCCCAGCCAGAGCCCGACCGCCGAACCCTCGGAGACCGAGACCGAGACGGCCACCCCGGAGCCCTCCGCGTCGAGCGCCCCCTCGCCAACCGAACCGGCCAACCCTGACGTCCTCACCGCCAAGAACAGCGACGACGTCGCCAAGCTGCTCGCTACCGGGGATTACTGCGACCCCGCCATCGGGAGGTTCGCGAAGGGCCACGCCGACGACACCATCGAGTTCGACGGGTCCGTGGTCAACGTGTTCAAGAGCGGCGCCCGGTCCGACCTCACGATGTCGCCCGGGGACAAGGGGCCTCGCTCCACTACCGGACCGGTCTTCAAGTTCGAGGGCGTCACCTCCGCCGACCTCTCCCTCAAGGGCGCCACCGCACTCAAGGATGGTGACCTGGTCCGCGTCACTGCCACCGTCGACGTCTACAACAGCGACCAGTGCCTGCTCTACCTCGCCCCCGTGAGCACCGAACTCCGCTGAGAGCCAGAGCGCCGCAACTGCGCAGTCCAGCCGTCGTGACGGCCCCCGGGCCGGGCCAGAGGCGCGGCCGGCTCGGTCGGCGAGTCAGGTGGCGCCGAGCACCCTGGTGGCCTCGCGAGCGTCGATGACGGTGGGCTGGGTGAGGAGTTGGTCGAGGAGCACCCAGAACCGTTGTGCGCGGAGGTTCTGCGGACCGGACGGGACCGCGCCGTTCGGGAGCGGGATGTCCGGGCCGAGCTGGTAGACGATGTGGGCGTCGCCGGGTGGGCGGGACTCGGCCGTGTGATCGTCGGCGACAGCGGGGAACCGCTCGGAGAGGTGGGCGACGACTTCGTAGTCGAGGACGCGGTTGAGCTGGCGGACGGCGCCGTCCCATCGGAAGGCGAGGAAGTTCGGGGGGACGGTGGGCCAACCGCCCCCGATGAGCGGGTGGAAGTAGACGCGCTGGTCGGTGACGTACTGGCGGAAGGTGGCGTCGCCGAACTGGTCGTTCGAGATGACGACGCAGTACGCAAGGGCGTCGGCGACGGGGCGCTTCGAGGTGGCGGTGCCCATGTAGTCCTCCAGTTGGTCGAGCCAGAGCCGTTCGGTTCCGCGGATGCGGTGACGGGCAGTGCTGATGTGGGCGCGGATGTCGTCCCAGGACCAGTGCGTCACCGGCACCCCGGCCACGGCGGCGGGTAGGACGTAGTGCGCCCAGGAGGCGGTGGAGTCCGACAGGGTCACGAGACGGGTGTCGAGGCCGGTGTCGGCCGACGCTTGGAGGCGGGGTGCGTAGGCGGCGAGCTGCACTTCGCCGGGGACGATCCAGCCCTGCTTGGCCTCGATGATGACGTGCGCGGTGGGGGTGCGGAGTTCGATGTCGGTGCGGCCGGCGGCGTCGGCGGTCTCGAGGTGTACGGCGACGGCTTGGGGGTCGTCGTGTGGAAGCCCGAGGCGAGTGAGCACTTCGGACATGAGTGTCGGTGAGCGTCCGAGGGTCCACCCGAGGGCGCCGGTGAGGGCGGGTTCGTGGGCGCCGAGGAGGTCGAAGACGGTGTCCACATCGCGTCCGTATCGGCTCACCGAGACCATGACGAGCACCTTCGCATGTGCAACCCCGGTCCTGCAGCAAGGACCTCTGTCGGCCTTCTCCGTCGACAGCGGTGCGGAATCCGATCAGCTGGGGGGCGGCGAGCGGATTACGACGGGCGGTGATGGTTCGCTCAGTCAGCGGGAACCTAGGATCCCGTCATGTTCACTGCGATCCACCAGGCACTGGGGGTGCCCCGCGACGCGCCGCTCACCTACTCCATGCTCGAAGCGGCGGTCACGGCTGGCGTGGTCGAGTCTGACGGGCTGGACTGGAAGCGTGCTCTTCCCCCGGAGGCCGGCCTGGGTGCGACGGACTTCCCGAAGGACGTGGCGGCGATGGCGAACAGCGGCGGTGGCGTGATCGTCTTCGGCGTCGACGAAGCCGAGAAGCGCGCCACAGGGCTAGTCGATGTCGGCGAGCTCACGGAGAGGCATGAGCGCGCCCTGCGCAGCGCTGCCGTCAGTGCCGTGCACCCGCCGGTGTTCAGTCTCTCTGTGCTGCGCCTGCAGGGAGACGGCGGTCTTGCCGTGGCCGTCGTCGTGCCGCCAAGCGTCGACAGCCCGCACGTGATCTACCGCGGCGAGTACTTCGGTGCCCCTGTGCGCAACGATGCCGACACGGTCTGGATGAAGGAGCCCGCACTTGCAGCCGCCTACCGGGGGCGGTTCGACGCGCAGCGTCTCCACGATGAGACCTTGGGATGGCTATACGAGGACGCCGCCGCCAGGTGCGTCCCGCAGATGGCCTGGTTCGTTGGCGCTGCCACACCCCGACGGCCGCAGGCCCCGCATCGTGACCGGTTCCCCGAGCCCCGCACGCTCGTCGACAAGGCCTTCGGAATCAGCGAGGCCCACCTTCGGGCCAAGGATCATCTCGGACGGCCGGTCCCCCGAGGGCGGGCGCCCCTTCGAGAGGTGGACGCCAACAACCTCCGACCCGGCCTGCGGCGTTGGGTGGCCGTGCCGACAAGTACGAAGGCCGTGCACGAGGCGTGGGCGAGTTTCCATCTGGATGGGTCCGTCACGTTGGCCTGCTCCCTCGGCGGGCAGAGGAAGGACGCCGACGAGAACTTCCAGGCCACCCACTTCTACTCGGAGAACCTCGAGGCGGCGGTAGCCAACCTGATGGGGATGATGCGAGTTGCCGCCGGGGAGCTGGACGGCGAGTACGAGGTGCGGGTAGGGGTGGAGTGGGACCGGCGCGAGCCCGTGAAGATGTGGACCCGAGACTGGTTGGGGTACCCCAACGACGGCAGTTCCGTGCCAGTTCCGAGATACTCGCCAGTGGTACGCACCGTGGATGCGAACGACCCTGCTGAGGGATTCGTGCGGCAGGCAGTCGATCTAGGTCTTGACTGCGTCAACCAGGGCGGCATCACGAACCTTCATCATCTCCCCGAACTCACGTAGCCCATCCCCGACACGGCAAGCCCCCTGCGCCCTAGCGCACACGTGGGTAGCCAGCGCCCACTCCTCGAAATGAGGCTGCGGTACTTGTCCGCCCGTTGACGCACTGGACGACTCGGGGCGACTCTGGGAGGGGCGGCTGTCAGGCCGCGGCTTGGGGTGAATCACGATGACTGTGTTGCGGTTCATGACGTGGAACGTGCAGAACCTCTTCGACGCCGGCACCCCGTTCGGCCCGCCGACCCAGGTCGACTTCGACGCGAAGCTCGCCGGGCTCGCCGGCGTCATCAACACCTACGCCCCCGACGTCCTCGCACTCCAAGAGGTGGGGTCCGACACGGCCCTGGCCGCACTTCAGGCGCAGACACCGCAGCTGAAGTACCGGATGCTCGGCATCCCGGACCCGCGCGGGATCCGGGTAGCACTCCTGTCTCGCCGAGCCCTCAACAGCCGGCACGACCTTGCCGCGTTCCCGGCCGGCGTGCTCCCCACCCAGACCGGCGACGACCCGCCCGGGCCCGCTGGCCCACCGACCGTCAGCCAGGTCGGCCGCCCCGGACTGCAGGCGACCATCCGGTACGGCAACCGCGACATCGTCGTCATCGCCTGCCACCTGAAGTCCAAGCTGCTCAGCTACCCCGGCGGCCGGTTCTCCCCACTCGACGAGGACGAACGGGCCCGGTTCGCCGGGTACGCCCTCAACCGCCGCACCGGCGAAGCCGTCGCCCTGCGCGTCTTCCTCAACACCCTCCTCGACGGCGACGGCACCCGGCTGCCGGTCGTCCTGGCCGGCGACCTCAACGACGAGGTCACCGCCGCGACCAGCCAGATCCTGCTCGGGCCACCGGGGTCGGAGATCGGCACGACCGGGTTCAGCCAGGCCGACAGCGGCGACGGGAACCGGATGTGGAACCTCGCACCGCTGCTCCCCGACGGGGAGCACGTCTCCCGGCGCTACCGCGGCCGCGACGAGCTCATCGACCACATCCTCGTCAGCCACCACCTCGTGACCCGGGTCGACGAGGTGCACTCGGTGCCAGCGACGGCACCGCTGCCGTCGATGACCGACGACCCAGAGCCGCCGAACCCCGCCATCCCGAGCGATCACGCCGCCATCACCGCGACGTTCAACCTCGCCGCGTGAAGGCACGCTAGGGCGAGTTCAAGCGCTCGTCGGTTGAGGCCTGCGCCACGCCGCTCCACGGGGGTGGGAGGACCTGCCCACGGACATCGCCAACGACGCCCCGCCCTGAGCTGGCTCGACCAGGAGTGTGGTCCCAAGGTGTTGCGCCCGAGGAGAGGCGCAGCGGGAGCAGGAGACCGCGGATGGGCCCGCGGCAAACCTGCTCTCGCCGCGCAGGACGCGAGATACCGTGCCCCTGTGGCAGTTCCCGCGACCCATCAGCCAGTCGCCCTCGAACCCGTCCAGAGCGACCCGGGGGTGTGGACCGCCGGAGTTCGGTGTGCGTGCGGGTGGGCCGCTGAGGGCAAGGCCGCCACCAAGGTCGCAGCGAAAGCCGAAGCCGAGCGGCGCGGCCGCAGCCACGCTCTCGACCCCTCCGACGCTCCCACCGCGACGACCCGGGCGGCGGAGTCAGCCGCTGCTGCGCTCATCGCTACCGGCGGCGCAGCCAAGAACGGCCTGATGACCCTGGCAGCGCTCGTGGCCGTCGCTGCGGTGCTAGCAATCCCGGTGGTCATCGTGGCCGGCCTAGGCGGCAGTGACCGGGATGACCCGCAGCCAGCGAAACCGAGCAGGGTTGAGGATCCCGGCTCCGGCATCGACTGCGAGAAGGCCGTGACGACTCAGATGGAGCGGGAATACGGCGGTGTGTGGGGCAGCGGCAAGTGGCCCACCGGCGAGTACCCGCGTCGGGTCAAGAGGTGCCAGAAAGGCTAGGCTCCAGCACCGCAACGCCTGGCTAGTTGACCTTGGTCCGCTGCGTCTGGCCGCAATCAGATCGGTCGGTTCCGGGCGGCCGCGATTCATGCCACGGCGTCTCATGGCGTCGACGGCGGGTGCGAACTCGATCCGGCGCACCTGCTGCTCTTCACCGAGCACCCGACCTGTCCGGGCGGCCGATCCTCGACGGTTGAGCGGGAGGCCACGGGCGTGGGACCTCCACGGAGTCCGAGACGGGTGGCGCGGCGCCGCCATAGTGCCAACGACTGCGCCTGCTGTGGTGATGCGGGTGCCTCCGAGAAGTTGCGCGATGCCGAGGTCGACGAGCACCGGCCCTGTGTCCGCGACAACGACGTGCCCTGGTTTGAGGCGACGGCGGTGGACGTGCCGCCGACGGCCGGCCATCGGATGGCTGGCTAACGTGCGCCACGGCACCGGGTCCCGACGCCGGCAGGCACGGCGTGCCTCCACTGTCAACCGATGAAGTTGCGCACGATGGCTCAATGTCCCTCGACCGCGATGTCGCCCATGTCCTGCTCGACCTGATGACCGCGCACTCCGACGACGCGCCGGGCGCTGTGAACGCGATGGCGAGTCAGACGGCGTTCGAAAGGCTCAACGACATCGGCGCGGTGACTCTCACCTGGGATGACGAGACAGATGAGCCTCCCCACCTCGAAGTCACACCCCTGCTCACGGCCACGGGGTTCCTGTTGCGAACCCTCCTCCTCTACACCGCTGAGAGGTCCGGCAGAGAGGTAGTGGACGTCGTTGCCGCGCTACGAACTGCGGTGGACGAACACCTAGAGCAGGAGTAGTTCCAGGCAGGCGCGCCAGTCCGGCGCCGGACACCGGACCTCCGCGGTGCGGCGAGAAGCACCTGGGGGCACCCAGAGGGAAGGCATCGACCGCGCGGGCGGCGCGGCCGGTCCACCAAGCCGGCGCTACTGGACGCCGAGTGGCTCGCCTGGGAGCAGGCGGCACGGGTCGGGTGCCGGCAAGGGGCCGGGGCTACGGCGTTGGCGGCGCGGCAGCCCGAAGGTGTCGAGCCAGGATCGTTCCCCACGCGACGTACCCGGCCTTGTTTGGGTGGAAGGGTGACGTCTTCTCGCGCACGACGGTGTCGGGCTGCATCTGGGTGATCCACCGGTCGGCGTCCTTGGCGCAGTAGCCGTGGCCGCGGAACTTCTTGAACGCGCCGACACCGGCTGTCCATCCTTGTGGTCCTTTGCCGATGACGGAGTTGAGGCCGTTGCTGGTCACGTGGAGCTTCACGTCGCGGTCGGGGCCGGGGACGTCCTTGCGGAAGGTGAATGTGGTGCCGGCGCGGCCTCGCTGGAGGACCTCGCGGGCCCAGGCGAACTCTTCGTCCTGGATGCCGTCGAGGCTGCCTGAGGGCACGGAGAGGCCGGACAGGGCGTTCTTGCAGTAGGTGTACCCGTCCGGTGAGGTCATGCCGCGGCCGCCGGTACGGGTGGCGAGGTCGGGGTACTCGCTGAGGACGACGGCGGCGGGGCTGCCGGAGGGCGCGGAGTCGGTAGCGCCGATGGCGAGGTTGGCGGCGGGCATGGCGGCGGTCCAGTCGGTGGCCAGGCAGGTGTCGGCGCCGGTGAGGCAGGTGCTGACCCGGGCGTAGAATCGCCGGAGTCTATGCAGCTTGGCTTGTGCCTCTCTGTGGAGGGTGACCGGCACGGTGAGGTTGCCGATGAGTCCCCGCTTGTTGGTCAGTGGGCAGTTCTTGTAGCGGCCGCAGGTCTTGAGCACGTCGGCGAACCCGATGTCGTTGCCGCCGATGGAGAGCAGGGCGGCGTCGATGTCCCAGCCGGAGGTGTCGAGCGCGGCCTGGGTGACCTGAGAGCGGGGAACCGGGGCACCTCCGGGCGGATTCGGATAGGGCCCGAGGAGACCCTTGCCGACGGTGGCTCCAGAGCACGCAAGGTGGAGGAACGTCACGGTGGAGTGGTCCGAGGCGTCTTCGAGAGCCAGCGCCGCGAGGGCTTGGGCCGACCAGCCGGCGCGACGGCAGTTGGGGTCGGCGAACCCGCCGTCGCCGCGGGACTCGCCGGAGCCGAACGAGTCCCCCAGACCCACGACGAGCTGGTGGTCGACGTCGATCTGGCGGGTCGTGGAGTGGCCTGCGGCGGGGCCGGACTCGACGACCAACGTGACGGTGTGCGGCCCCTCGGTGAGGTACAGCAATGGGTCGCAGTCGGTGGCGTAGGTGATGTCGTCGACGACGAAGTGGACGTTGGGACCGTTGCCGCACCCGCCCAGACGGACCTCGAGCAGATGATCGTCGGGGAGCGGGGTGGACCAGCGTCCGTCGGTGTAGGCCACAGCGCCGTCAGGTCGAGCAGAGGTCCGCGGCGCTACCTCCCAGGTGAACTCCGGATCCTGGGCGACGCCCTTTACCGCCCTGTACGTGACGGAGCGGGTGTACACGCCGTCGGGCGCCTCGTTGAGGTCGCCGGTGCTGTAAGAGTCCTCCAGGACGGTGCCGGTCGGCATCGCGTCGAGCTCTGCCTGGGTTCCCGGCAAGAAGATCGGCACCGGCGCAGGCTCCACCTCCTGATGGGTGACGGAGGTGGTGTTGCCGTCGCAGTCCTCGATGTGGAACGTCACCGCCATGCTGGTGTCGAAGGTCGACATCAGCGCCGTCCAGTCCGCGGCGGGGTCTAACTCGTACAGGGCAGGGTTGACCGGCGGCGGGCCCGCGGAGAAGCTGCCGACAAGCCTGGCAGTGGCGTCCGCGTTCGTGGTGAAGAATCCGCCCGCCTCGCAGGCTGACTGCTGGTGGTGGGCGACGTGGGCGTCTGCGGAAAAGCTGAGGTCCTCGAGGCTGTTGTCGGTGTAGGTGGTCGTGTACACCTCGTCAAATGAGGAGCCGTCCCCGCCAGAGCTGGCAGAGTCGGTGGTGGTGGCGACGACGGTCCACTCGGCCAGCGGTGGCGGCTCAGCAGCGGTGGCGCGTGGCGGGACGCTGACTAGGAGGCCTGAGGTCAGGGCCAGAGCGAGGCCCGTCATCCGGCCGGACCTGAGGAGCGTCACGAAGGTCCGCGGTGGAGGGGGCTGAACTGGGCCGCCCGAGGGGGGCATGATGCGCGCGGGTGCCATGGCGTCTACCCCGTTCCCTGCGCACGCCTAGGCGCAGCTTGCCAGTGGAGCGTAGACCCGTCTGCGATGCCTCGGCAGACCCAAATGGGGCAAAGGCGTCATGCCTGGAAGCGCTCCGTCGGTCCGACGCACTAGTGGTCTCAGCCGGCCTTGCGAAGGCATTTTCAGGAGTGTCAATCGTTTCCCAGGTGCCACTGTAGTTGGTTGGCATCGCACAGCTGCGCCGGTGGCACCGTGCAACTACTGGCAGCCGGCGCAGCTTGAGCGCTGACAGTTGCACGCCGCCAACCGTTTCGTCAGTGTCGGTGGGTGCGCAGTGCCGACAGTTGCACCATCCCAAGGGGTGCGGCTGCCGCCAACCTCGCGAGAAGCCATCTCGCGGTCGGCCGGCATCCGCTCGCTGTGAAGTCCTCGCGAGGCGCCGGACGTCGTCGCGCCTCGTCGCTACGTGACGGGCGTCGTGGAAAGATGCTGCGATGTCCTCCTGGGGGAGCACTCCAGCCCACTGGCAACGCTGAGCGACGGACGACGACTGGCACATGACGACGCCCACCGGCACCCGGCGCCCCCCTGCCCCAGACTGCAACCTGCTGTGGGCGTCGTCGCACGGGACCTGCGCGCACCCGACATGCGACCGTCCGCTGGTCGTGTTCGACGGCGGCCGTTGGGCGACCCTCGGCGAGATCGCCCACATACGTGCGCACAGCCCCGATGGACCCCGGTTCGACAGCACCTGGACCGGGTCGGCGGATTCGTACGAGAACTGCCTGCTCCTCTGCCGCGACCACCACCGCCTGATCGACAGCAACCCTGATGCTTACCCCGTCGATACGTTGCTGGAATGGAAGCGACAGCACGAGATCGTGGAGCCTGGGTACCGCCTCGAAGTAATGAGCCACATCGCGGCGCCTCCGCCCGCGGCGCGCCTGGCCGTGGTTCGCGACCAAGCGCTGATGGGGCTGGGAGAGACGCTCACCACCCGATCGCGCGTCGCGCTACTGGGCTTGTCCGGAGCCGGCAAGACCGAGATGGCTCGTCAGTGGCTCACCTCACGAGGAGGGGAGTACTCGTTCCGGTGGTGGGTGCGCGGCCACGGCAGGGAGACCCTTGCTAACGACCTAGCGTCGCTGGCGCCGTTGTTGGGGCTCCCCGCCACCCGTGGACAACTCGTCGAACTTCAGGCGGCTGCAGTCAGAGACGAACTCAGCGCCCGAGGGGCATGGCTCTTGGTGGTGGACAACGCCTCCAGCCCGATGGACTTGGCCGACCTCCTCCCAGCCGAGAGCGGGCACGTGATCGTCACCAGCCAGGACCAAAGCTGGTCCGGTGTCGTTCCCCC
This sequence comes from Nocardioides aestuarii, assembly GCF_039527245.1. Lineage (NCBI taxonomy): Bacteria > Bacillati > Actinomycetota > Actinomycetes > Propionibacteriales > Nocardioidaceae > Nocardioides > Nocardioides aestuarii. The sequence goes on along the minus strand of NZ_BAAAJT010000002.1, from coordinate 3,461,068 downwards.
ACTTCTCGTCCCGCCACTCACCGATGCAGAAGCCATCGAACTGCTACGCCGCTCGCCCGCGCTCGACTCCGCAGACCAGGATGACCTGCGCCGCCTCGTCAGCGAGTGCCGAGGTCATCCCTTGGTTGTCGACCAGGCTGCGGGCTACATCGCCAGAACGGGCATGGGTGTCTCGGATTACACCGAGCTACTGCGCACGCGCAGACCGGAGACGCTGGACCGGTCGGCCGGCCGGCCCGACGTGCGGTTCAGCGAGTCGATCCAGATGGCGCTCGACCAAGTGGGATCCGACTCTCACGACATCTTGGCCATCATGGCCCAAGTCGCGCCCGGCCCGTTTGAGATCCGCTCTGTCCCGGACTTCGAGCGCTCCGGCGACCCTGAGGAGTCGCAAGACTGGAGTCGATTCCGATTCGAGGACGCGCTGGCGAACCTCCGGGCCTTCTCGCTGGTGCAGCGCGAGGGAAACACGCTCGTCGCTCACGACCTGGTCACGGACGTCGTAGGTTCCGCCCTGACCGAAGCGCAACGCTTTACCGCCTTCAGTCGCGCGGTCTGGACACTTCTGGAGCAGCTGCCGGACCGTCCGAGCGAGAGCTTCGAGTGGCCGACCATGGAGCGTCTGTTGCCTCATGCTCTCGCCGTCCTCGAACGGGTCGAAGGTCTCGGGCGCGGGGAGGTGTTCTCACTGGCCACCGTGCGTATCCACGACCGACTCGGGGTGTACTTCGGCGGACGCGGCCAGCACGACCGCGCAAGAGAGCACTTCGACCGTGGCCTCGAACTCATGCAGGACCGGGGCCTCACCGACTCCTCGATGTACGGCAGCCTGCTGCACAACCTCGGCAACCTGCATGCAGAACTCGGAGACAGCGTCAACGCAGAGACACTGCTTCGCCAAGCCCTCCAGGTCAAGGAGCGAGCTCTCGGCGAAAACGCCCTGTTAGTCGGCATCTCTTGCGGCGCCCTCGGCGCCGTGCTCGAGGCCACCGGCGACTGGGACGAAGCCCGTCGCTACCACGAACGCGCGGCGAGCATCTACCGCCACAACGACAACCACGGTTGGACCGCCAACGCGCTCATCGACCTCGCCGCCATCGCCAGACAGGACGACCGCCCAGAAGACGCCGACTCCCTCCTTCGGAACGCCATCGACGAGGCCGATCTCTCGGGCGACGCCATCCCCGAGAGAGTCACCGCTCGTCTGCGCCTCGCCGACCTCCGTGCCTCCGCGAGCGATCTCCCCGGTGCCACGAAGCTCGCGAGCGCCGCGCGGACCATCGCGGGCACCTCAGCTGCGCCAGTCCAGCTAGCCGCGGCCCTCGAAGCACAAGGTCGCTACCTCACCTGGATGGGCCTCGAGCAGGCGGGGCTACATCTCTCCCGCCGGGCCCTGGGTGTCTGGAAGCAGGTCTACGCAACCGATCCCATCCGGTACGGGAAGGCGCTCGGGAACTATGGCTACGGACTGGTGCTCGCCGGAAGACCGGACCTCGCACTGGAGCCACTGCAGCAGTCACAAGCACAACTCGAGCAGGTACTACCAGCCGAGGACGAGACCGTCGCTGTTGCCCGACTCCTGACCGCAAAAGCTCAAATGCACCTCCTCGACGAGCCGTCCGCCAGAGAGCTGCTTGAGGTCATCGCCGCGGATGCGGAACCTGGCTCCGAGGCAGTCGACGAGGCACTTCACATCTTGAGTCTCATCGACGGCGCCGCCCCCGAGGCCGACGGGCAGGCGGACTAAGGTGCGCTGGCCGCATCGCCTACAGGTGGGGCGGCCGTTGGGTCCGCCGGCTCGGCGCCGTCCTGAGACGAAAAGTCCGTCGACCGGAGACTAGGGGGCGCCGTCCGCTCCAGCTCGGGTGGCTGCGGCGCCGGTTGACGCAACCTGGGTGGCGCTGCGGACCACGCCTTCAGGTACTGCAGGACGTCGGCGTAGAAGGCGTCGGTCGCGCCGAGCACCGAGTCGATGAACGACCCGCGACCCCGGCCGCGCTTGCCGCCCATAGATCCGGTCAGGGCGAGCCTGAACGACCGGATCTCCTTCGCCGGGTCGAGCACCAGCATGGCGGGGTTCTCCCGGACCGCCCCGAGGAGTTCGGCTGCGCTCGACCCGCGGGCACCGGCGAAGGTCTCGATGCGGACCGAGTCCGGCGCGGACTTGAGCTGGCGCAGCAGCCAGTTGACGCGGGTGGTGGGACGGCCCTCCCTGGGCGCGTCGACGTCGACGTGACAGGTGACCTTGGACGAGCGCAGGTCGGCAGTGACGACGAGCTGCCCGACGGTGTCGGGGATGCGGATGGCGCCGGACAGCATTCCGGTTTCGCACAGCGTCTTCGCCAGGGCCTGCGCCCGAAGGGTGGGGTCGGCCTGTTCCTTGCGGGACAAAACCGGAACAACCTCGGTGCCGAGCTGGCGTCCGAGCCGGAGGCTGGCGAATCGCAGCAGCGCATCGAAGCGCGCCACGACGTCCGGGAGGCCCTTGTCGGTGGGGCGCAGGGTGCCGGCGGCAACGGCGTCGCGCACTGCAACCCAGGTCTCGCCCATGTCGTCGAACTCGAGGGCTCCGGAGCGGCTGTGCTCGAGGTAGCGGATGAGCTCTCCCAGGATCCAGGCCTGGTCGGGGTCAGCGACTCCCCGGAACTCCTTCTGCATCACGGCCTCTGCCAGCACCTGCGTCCAGGAGAGGTGGTGCAGTTCGACCTTCCGGAGCTTCCTCTTGTCCACCTTGGTGGGGTGCTGTCCCGCCACGGCGGGGATCTCGTTGGAGATGGTGAGGACCGCGTCGTAGCCCTGCTCACGCGCGATGTCGAGGTAGTTCTCCAGCTGCTCGGTCTGTAGATCGTTGGACCCGGTCTTGACCTCGACCAGTGCCGTCCAGGACCGGCTGCCGCGGCGCACTCGGATCAGGCCGTCGGGGAACAGCTTCTTCTCGCCTAGCAAGAACGGGACTTCGATGTAGGTCTCGATGGTGCCGGCGGGCGCACCGAGCGGCTTGACGAGCGCCCGGCCGAACTCCCGCACCGCCGAGACGACGGCGAGGAGCGCGGAGGTGGCGCGGCGCTCCTGCTCTTCTGCTCCGTTGATGCCGGAAGTTGGGATGAGGCGGGCTTCGTGCCAGCTCTCCTCGGCCATGTGTACCCCCGTAGTTGGACGATTGCGGCCGAGGCTACCGCCGCAGTTGCTCGTAGAGCGGCTGATTGGTGTTCCCGGACCGCCTCCGGCAGGAGGCTGGCGCTGGCTACGGCCTCAACCGGGTCCTCGCCTGCCTCGTACGGCCCGGCCAGGAAACGAGTCCGCTAAGGGCCTGCGGCAACGGCGCGGTCGATGGAGCGCAGTGCCTCGACGGTGGCCGTGTCGACTTCACGGGTGTCGCACGCCTCGACGGCACACCTCAAGTACGCCTCACCGGCATCGCTGAGGTCGTTCACAGCACCCTCAAGGTTCTGCACACAGCCAGCTCGCAGTCGGCAGCTGCTTGGTCGACGACGGTGTTGAGCTTGTCGGCCGACCTCGTGACCTTGATTGCGGTCAGGTTGCTGGCTCGGAGCGCCGCAGCCTCCGCGGCCGCGTCATCGAGAACCGACTGGCACGCGGCGTCGGTGGACTCCGAGGCAGTCGGCGTGCCCGCTTCAGCGGTGGCCGTGGGCGCAGCGAGGTCGGCGTCGGTGTCACCCTCTCCGCAGCTGCTCATGAGCGTTGTCAGCGCGACGGCGGTGGCGAGTGCTCGGAGCGACATGGTGACGGCGCGGGTGCGCCGCTGGGTCCTGCTCATCGTGATCCCCCGTGAGGTTTCGGTCTGTGACCGCGGGCTAGGTCAGTAGGACGGCACGCATTGGCGAACAGTTGAGGTCAGGCAAGCGGGCTGCATGGGCCTCGGCCGCGCGCCGGTGGGCTCAGCAGCGTGGCGTGGACTGCGCCGCACGACCGGTCGACCTCGCCGCAATGCCGCCTTCCGGACACGCTGACGGGACGGTGGCCGGATTCGGAGCCCGTCCTCCGACGGGCTAGTAGCCGTCGAGAAGAACAGCGACCCGTGGTGTGCATCCGAGGTACGGTCCGCGGAGACTCGATTCGATGCGCCCCCGAGGGATCTTTCACGATGACTTCACACCCAACCCGACTCATCAGCGCGGCGGTGCTGTCGCTCGCGCTCGCCTTCGGCACCGCAGGGACGGCGAATGCCGCATCCCAGCCGTGGGTGACCAAGAAGGAGTACCGCAAGGTCCGAGTCGACATGGGCAAGGCGAAGGTCCACGCGATCTTCGACACCAAGGGTCAGCTCGCCATACCGGCCGGCGACGGCCATCCGTACATGAGCCGGCACTACCGGACGAAGTGGAACGGCACGAAGAAGTGCATCGCGATCGACTTCGAGAAGGATGGCCAGAAGTGGCGCGTCGTTGGGAAGTCACGGCCGTGGCGAGACTCTCCCGGCGGTGGCTGCCTCTACTGACTAGGGACCCGCCGGCTCCCATGCACCGGAGCCAGAACCGACCGAGTCGGGGAAGCGGGCTTCAGGGCGCAGACCGTCGTTCGGAAAGTCCGCGAAGTGTAGTCCGCGCAGGTCAGAGGCCTGGACACTGGCGCTGGTACCGGGAGGGCCAACCCGCGACGCGCCGACCCTCCAGCCGGGTCACGGTATGTACGAGCGGACGTTCTCGACAGCACTGGCCGCCTTGTCAGCCAGCTTCCGCACCCTCTTCGTCGCGGCCGGGTCGCAGCTGCCGCCGAAGGCGCACAGCGACAACTCGTAGTTCGCACGAGCCAGCGGCACCATCGCCTCGTTCACGGCCTGCTCCAGCTCATCCGAGCACAGCACGCTTCGCTCCGGGACCACCCCACAACCCACCAGGTGACGACACTCGGAACGAGACGGCGCGGTCGTGCCGCCCGGCTGTCAGCGGTCACCATCACCATGGCCGCCATGACAACGCTAGAGATACCGCCTGGACCGTGGCGGTGGGTGCCGGCAGGGGCGTCAGGAAACGGGGACGAACGCGGGCTCCAGGCGTCCAACGGCACCTGGGTCGTCCCCGCCGGTGCAATCGTTCACCCGGGCGCCAAGCCGCTGTTGGCCCAAGCTCACGTGTTGCGGCGGTTGCCGAACATCCTTGAGGTGTGGGAAGACTTCCGCAACGCAGAGACACCGGTCAGCCAGGCCGACGCGCTGCTGCAGTTCGCGAACGCGATGACCCGCCTCGGTTGGGACTACTACGGAGAGCTCGACGACCCGGCCGACGATGCCCCCATCCCCGACGGAAGCGGCCCGCCTGTCAGCCTACCGAGTCAGGGTGACCAGGCGTGAGACGCGAGACGACGCTGTCAGCGGTCGGACCTAGCGTCACCGCCACAGATGTTGTCCGACGACGGAGATGCCGATGACTGACGACGCGACCGCGGCCCGGCTCTGCCGCGCCCTCGGCCAGTTGTTCTGCGGTCGCGTCGGCGGACCGTAAAGGCCATGTCGAAGAGGTTCGCGTCCGCGGTCTCTGCCGACGCGTCGATGCTCGCGCTGTGGCACTCGGCCGCCAACGCATCGGTCGACCCCTATCAGGTCGGCAGTCGCTCCAGCCGCCCGCGCAGAGCGCCCCCCGGTACGTAGATGCACCACGGGTTGAGTTGCGGCGCCCTTGCTGCCAAGCGGGTCGCTACTCGAACTGTCCGGAAACTCCAGATTTCGATCATGTGCGGGGTGGCCGCGGTGATGCATCAGGGCGACGAGACGGCCTTACGCCACACCTGACAGACGGTCTGTCGCGGTTCGAGATCAGGGGTTCGTGGCATGGTCTGAGCCCGGTGGCTCACCGGAAGTTCTCCGGATCCCCTGGGTTCATGAGCCTTCCAGCAGGACCGCCACGCGGTGCCGAGTCCTGCGAAGCCCGCTCAGCGTCACTCTCGTCCGCGAGCAAACCTTGGTCGCGCAACAGTCGGGCAGGCATCTCGTACTCGTGAGCGATGAGGTGACGGACGAACTTGCCCAAGCCCTCCGCTTCCCCCGAGGTCACGTCGTCGTAGTCCTCAGGATGGGCACCCTCGTTGCCGAGCTGATTGAGGTGGTCGGCCCACTCCCACAGAGACTTGTGCAAGTCCCCGTCGGCTTTCATGTGCTTGAGAGCCGTCTTGAGGTGTCGCTCGCCCTTGGCGGCCTCGCTGCCCTTGTCCTTCACGAACAGGCTCAGGGCCGACCGAAACATGACTGCAGCCGCTCGATTCGCTCCGATACCGAGGCAGCGCATCCCCTCGTCGTAGGCCGAGGCGACTCCCTTGTGAACGGCTCGATCGAGGGTTCCCATGCCGGGTGCGGGGTACCAGTGCAGTCCTGAGCCGGCACCGTCGGTGATCACTACGACAGCGTCCTTGCAGCCCGCACACCGGAGAATGGCCGCCTGTTCAGCGGCGGCAAAGCCCGGACCAAGCTCGTCGATCTTCGCCATGATCCACATGCCGTTCTTCTCGACCTCGAAGTTCGAGACCCTGCCGCACCTAGGACATGGGCCGGACGGGTCCGAAGGCGTCGGAAGAGTGTCTGGGCTGTGGTCTGGCATGTCGCTGATCCTCCCGCAGAGGGCCGACAAACAGTGACGGTCGGTGGGCCGCGTCGCAGAAAAGCGCTCGAAATGCCTTCCGCTCGGTGCGTACGCGGACGGCGGCCGGGGGCGCGACGGTTGCGGACCGTTAGCGAGGGACCACATGAGGCGGCATCGCCCGCAGGGGTCGCGATGTCATCCGCCAACCTCATGCTGCGCGGCGGCCTCGGCGTGGCGGGAAAGGCTGCGGCGGGCCGGATCCGGCGTCCGACCCTCGACGCGCGAGCTCCAGTCGAACTCCCCCTGCGACTTCGGCGCTCAAGGCCACTCCGTCAGGCCGTAGCCTGCCCCGTCGAGCCAGGATGTCTCGAACTCCCGAAACCCGCCCGTGCGCCGACCCAGGCAGGTGGTCACCGCCGTGCGTCGTAGCACCGCGGCGACGAGGTTTTCCACAGGAGATGTGACTCTCCGGTAGCCATCGTCGCCCCTGAGAACTACTCTGGTGTCATTAGCAGTCGCTGAACCAGAGTGCCACCCCCGTCTCACGGCGGAGGAGCCCCGGTACGAGGCCGCTGATGCAACTGAATCCGAAGATGACGAGGGCCCCAACCGGACGTTCGTCTGACTGAGGCCCTCGCGTTGATCTAGGCAATCGACAGTGTAGGCACACACCGACCAAACCGTCTTCATCGGGACGGGCTCGTGTCGGAGACAGTCGGTCGATCCCCGGCGGCGCCCTCTGCAACCAGAGAGGCTCCGACTATGTACGAGATCGATTTCTTGCCGATCGAAGAGACCGGCAGCACGGGATCGAAGAGCGGCGATGCGATCGCGATGCGCTTCGACGACAACCTCGGCCGGCAGCGCGTCGTCGTGATCGACGGCGGCTACAAGAACACCGGCGACAGGCTCGTGACGCACATCCGGGACTACTACGCCACCACACACGTCGACCTCGTGATCTCCACCCACCCCGACGGTGACCACATCCGCGGTCTCACAGGCGTTCTCGAGGAGCTCACTGTGGGTGAGCTGATGATCCACCGGCCCCACGACCACCACCCTAAGTTCGCGGACTACAGCAACATCGAGGTCATCGACGCACTCATCGGGCAGGCCGAGGAGCGCGGCGTCACCGTCACCGAACCCGTCACTGGGCTGACCCGGTTCGGCGGCATCCTCCGCATTCTCGGACCGACCGCTGACTACTACGAGGAACTCCTCGCGGAGGACCTCGACGGCGAACGTGCGGCCGCCGTCAGCAAGCTCTCGGAGTTCTCCCTGATGCACAAGGCCATGGACCTGCTCAGCCGCGCCCTCGACTACCTCCCCACCGAAACGCTCGGTGAGGGCGGCTACACCAGCCCGCGAAACCGCACCTCGGTCGTCACTCTCCTGGCGGTCGACGGCGACCGGGTGATGTTCACCGGAGACGCCGGCATCGAGTCGCTCGAGCGCGCGATGGACGAGTACGACGCGGTCGTAGGCGACCCGGCCGTGGCGGCGCTGACCCTTTTGCAGGCACCTCACCACGGCAGCCGCCGCAACCTGTCCCCCACGATCCTCGACCGGATTCTCGGGAAGCCCGGGGAGCCGTTCGGCACTGGGTTCGGTACCGCCATCGTCAGCTCGGCGGCGGCCGACCCCAAGCACCCGTCGCCGAAGGTGACCAACGCGCTGCAGCGTCGGGGCATGTCGGTGTTTGCGACCGAGGGCCGCATCCTGTGCTACCCGGGGCGGCCGGGGTGGACCTCGGCGACGGAGCTCCCGCCGCTGGTAGAGGACGATGACTGACACCGACGGAGGTGCCGCAGCCGGGGACCGAGGTAGCGGCAACCCGGACAACGTGCAGGCGGCCGCGACCGTCGCGGGGGTCGACGTCTACGCATTCCGTGCGCGCGTGCTTCCCGCGATACTGGCGACCGCCCCCTTGATTGCGTTGGGGGTGCTTGCGCTGCCGTTCCTGGAGGGGGCGCAGCGCTGGTGGTCGGTCACCTCACTCGCGGTCCCCGCGTTTGCGACGTTGCTGGCGCGCCGCGCTGGCAACCGCGTCCAGGGGAAGCTCTACAGCGGTTGGGACGGCGCACCGACGACCCGACGGCTCCGGTACTCCTCAGACAGTTCGCCAGAGGAGATCGATCGACGCCACGAAAGGATCCGAGCGCTCCTAGGGGATGTCACCCTGCCCGACCAGGCGGAGGAGACGGCACACCCGGAGGCCAGCGACCGGAGGTACGCCGACGCGGTCAACCGGCTTCGCCCCTTGGTACGGAACCACCCTGAGCTCGGCATGTTGAACCTGGAGAACCGCAACTACGGCTTCGCCAGGAACCTGTTCGGGTTGAAGGGTCTAGGCGTTGCGGGCGCGTGGGCGGGTCTGGCGGCTTCCATCACGATCGCGGTTCTCATGTGGCTGGTTCGTCACGATCCTGCGGCAGCGACGATCGCCGCCCTGCCCGCCGGGGTCTCCCTGGTCACCATCTTGGCGTGGCGCACCGTCGACGAGGACTACGTCCGCCCGAGCGCCGAGGCGTACGCCGACCGGCTCGTCGAGGCGCTCGACATCCTCCCCGCCCGCCAGTCATGAGCTCGCGTGTGTGTCGCGCAAGGCGGCGGCCCGCGCCTCAAGGGTTTCCACCTGGGCAGCTGGCCGGTCGGCCCGGAGCCGGTGAAGCTCGGCGAGTAGCACCAGCACCTCCCCCCGGTCCGGGAACGGCACGACGCTGATCTCGGTCGGCTGGGTCGCGTATCGCCACAACTGCTCTTCGACCCGGTCGAGCCGGTCGCGGTCGTCTCTCAACACCTTCGCAGCCAGCCCGGGACGGCGTGGTCACCCTGGGGGTCTTGGACAGTAGTGACAGAGCCGGACCGTGAGGCGCAGCTGTGCGGAGCGCGTACATGCGGGGTTCGGCTCCTTACAACTGCCACGACTCCTTCGAGATTGAGGAGTTCTCGGCGTCGACCACCTCGTCCAGAAGCATCAACACCGCGGCGGCGAGGTCCTCGACCGCCTCGAACGGGACAGCGTCGTCCTCGGTCAAGCCCAAGTGGGTCACGAACAACGCCCGCTCTCGCCACCGTCGTCGTTCCTCCTCGCTGCTCATGTCACTCAGCGTGGCCTACACCGCTGACACGGTGTCGGCATCGTCAGACCATGCTGTCGGTCAGCAGCCATGCGCCATCAGAGCTGCCACAGCCCTCGTGGTCGTCACGCCTTCAGATTTGGTCATGACCGATCAATCCTGTGCTCCTTTTCCGCTGCTAGCGTACTACCGATGAACTCACCAAGCTCGTTGCCGAACATGGGAGTCCCGGCACGGGACGATCGGGACACGGTTGTCGCGAGGATCGTGGAGCGCCTCCCCGACCGGGTGGCGCGCGCACTCGGAGGAGACCGCGAAGCGCTGATCGGTCTGCTGTTGATTGCCGCGGACGTGGGCTGGCAGAGCCGGGCCGAGATCCTCGGCACAGTCGAAGAGGTCGCTGATGCCGCGCAGCAGTTCGCCGACTCGGTGGCTGACTGCTACTCCTCTCAGCAGCCACCATCCGACCGGCTCTGCGATGTCGGATTCGCGTTGGCATACCGCGTAGACGCCCTGGCGATCGAGGTCCTGCACCGTCGAGCCGGGGCCGGAACCCTAGGCAGTGCAGCACCGGTCCCGCCGATAGGACAGCTGGCACTGGAGGTCCGGCACACCGCTCGAGCACACGTAGCCGCGCTGCGCGATGCCGCCACCGCCGGCCATGTCCCCAACCGACACGATGTCGAAGCGGCCGAGCACCTTTACGGATCGGTGGTGCGACTGACCCGGGCAGCGTTGCAACGCGACATCCGAGCCACGCTCGGCAGCCTCGAGGCGCCGCCTGAACCTCATCGCGACTGACCCCTCCCGAAGCCGAGCGACACCCCTAGCCCTCCTGCGCACACCGCACGGGGGGCACCATGCACGTCGCTGCGACTCCCAATGCTCCGACGCGCTAGCGTCACCGCATGACCACCGCCGACGATGAGCGCCTGGCCACCGGCCGGCTGCTGTTGGGTCGGCGACTGCGCGAAGAGCGCATCCAACGAGATCTGCAGCTGACAGAGCTGGCAGCCAAGGCCGGCGTGTCCGTCGCCTTTCTCAGCGACCTTGAACGTGGCCGACGACTTCCCAGCCTCCAGACTCTGGACGCGCTGGCCCGCGAGCTCGGTACCTCCGCGGCCGCGATGCTGCTCGGCGTGTACCCCTGGGGCAGCGACGAACCCCCCTCAACCCCCCCGACCGCGCCGCCGGACGGTCGAGCTGGGCGCCGGGTTCGCGCTCGGCAGTAGCCCGCAAAGACATCCCTTTCCGGGCTGGTTCTTCTCACCCAGCGAATAACCGGCTAGGGTGGCGGAAGATTCCCCCGCGGATTCGCACTCCTTCCAACCACGTTCATCGGCGTCCGACGATGTCCAAGGAGGTCCGGCAATGACGACCTTGGTCACCTCTCATCCCTATGTGTCTCGGTGGGGCGGGTGGGGCTCGAACCCACGACCCAAGGATTATGAGTCCTCTGCTCTGACCGACTGAGCTACCGCCCCGGGGCGGGGAAAACCCTAGGCGAAGGACACCGGCAGCGGGTCGTCGAGTCGGTCCAACCACGCGTCCACGGCCCCGCCGAAGTCGTCGAGGTCGCCCGAGTCGAGGTGGGGCTCGATGCGGGCCCACGACTCCGCCCGCGCCAGCCGCCCGAGCCGGAGGGCCGGTGCGAGGGCACGGCGGAGCTCCGCGAGCGACGCCCGGTCGGTCCAGACCTCCAGTGCCGCGTCGGCGACACGGCGCATCCGGCCGTCGTCCGGTCCGGGGTCGCCGAGGTGCGAGGCGAGCATGTTCAGGGGCACCAGGAGCCCGGTGAGCGGGTGGTCCCACACGGCGTCGGCGAAGTCGAAGAAGCGCAGCCCAGCGGGGTCGTCGAAGGCGTTGTGCTCGTGGAGGTCGTTGTGCACGAGCGTGTCGGGCAGGCCCGCCGCACCGGCCTCCTCCCGCGCCCGTGCCACCCGGTCGGCGACCGACTCCGGCACCCGGCTCGCGGTCAGTCCCGTGGCGAGCAGGTCGGCGCCGTGGTCGGCGGTCGCCCTCGCCAGCTCCATGGCGCGCTGGACGAGCCGGACCCAGGCGTCGATGTCGTCGTCGCGCACCGTCTCGGCGAACACCTGGCCCTGGTCGGGCGTCAGCAGCAGTCCCCGACGGGTGTCCGCGGCCGCCACCGGCACGACGTACGCCGGGGCGAGGCGCGCCAGGACCGCCACGAGCTCCGCCTCGAAGGCCTGCCCCGGGCAGTTCTGCTTCGCCCACCAGGACCGGTCCCGGTCGTCGGTGGCCTGCCACACGACGGCCCACGGCCGCACCTTGGCGAGCTCGACGGTGACGTCGCTGTCGACCTGCTCCCCCACCCACCTGCCGACCTCGTCGGTGGTGGCCGCCCACTGCGTCATGGGTCGAGCCAACCGAACAAGGGGCTGTGCCAGCAACCCCGTCTGCGCCATGCTCGGACCATGACCACCGACACGCCACCGCCGCTGGAGCCGCTCGCCGAGGACTGGGAGCGCGCACTCTGCGTCGTCGCGCACCCGGACGACATGGAGTTCGGCGCCGCCGCCGCCGTCGCCCGCTGGACCGGCCAGGGCAAGCAGGTCGTCTACTGCATGGTGACCAGCGGCGAGGCCGGCATCGACGGCATGACCCCCAGCGAGGCGGGGCCGCTGCGCGAGGAGGAGCAGCTCGCGGCCTGCCGCGAGGTCGGGGTCGACTCGTGCGACTTCCTGCGGCTGCCCGACGGCGTCCTCGAGTACGGCGTCGCGTTGCGGTCCGCGATCGCCCGCGAGGTGCGGCTGCACCGCCCCGAGATCGTCATCACCGGCAACTTCCGCGACACCTTCGGCGGCCGCAACCTCAACCAGGCCGACCACATCGCCACCGGCCGGGCCGTCCTCGACGCCGTCCGTGACGCCGGCAACCGCTGGGTCTTCAACGAGCAGCTGGTCGGCGGGCTCGAGCCCTGGAGCGGCGTGCGCGAGGTCTGGGCCGCCAACTCGCCCGACGCCGAGCACGGCGTCGACACCACCGACACCTTCGACGCCGGGGTGGCCTCCCTGGAGGCGCACCGCGCCTACATCGACGGGCTCGGCTGGGAGGACTTCGACCCGCGCGAGTTCCTCGAGGGCTTCGGGCGCCAGACCGGCCAGCGCATGGGCGTCGCGATGGCGGCGCCGTTCGAGGTGTTCCCGATGGGCTGGGGCGGCTAGCCGTCCTGACCCGCTGCTCGTCCCCGCCGCGGGTAGCGTCGAGGGCGTGCAGCGCTCGACCCGCCGACGCGCCTACTTCTGGATGATGGGCACCTGCGTGGTGCTCATCCTCCTGGCGTGGAACGTCGTGCGCCTCTGGTCGGTCACCACGGCGGTGGTCATGAGCGTCGTCGCCGCGGTCATCCCGCCGGCGGCGGCGATCGTCGCCAACCTCGGCTCGCTCGCGCCGCCTAGGTCGTACGACGAGGTGTCGGGTAGCCTCGACCACGAAAGGGAGTAGTCCCCAACAGTCGCATCGACACACTGACCTCCGGGTCCGGTGCGGCAGGCCACCTCCGGGCGGCGGACGAGACTTTCGACCAGACACGTGACCGTCAACGACACGGACGCGCCTGGTCGAGGGTGCGTCCACGCGGAGTCCCCCGGCCGGGCCCGCCAGGAGGACCCCCATGGAAGCCTTTCTCATCTCGACCGCGGTGATCTTCGTCGCCGAGCTCGGCGACAAGAGCCAGCTGATGGCGATGACCTTCGCGTCGCGCTACCGCGCACGCGACGTCCTGATCGGCATCACCGCCGCGACCGCGATCGTGCACCTGGCCTCGGTCGCGATCGGGTTCTGGGTCGGCGAGGCGTTCGCCGACTACCAGGGCGTGATCGCCATCGTGGCCGGCCTGGCGTTCCTCGGCTTCGCCGCCTGGACGCTGCGCGGCGACGAGCTGACCGAGGACGAGGCCAGCAAGGCTCGCAACGCCACGGGCGCGGCGATCCTCGCCGTGGGCGTCGCCTTCTTCCTCGCCGAGCTCGGCGACAAGACGATGCTCGCCACCATCACCCTGGCCACCCAGCACGGCTGGTTCGGCACCTGGATCGGCTCCACGGTGGGCATGGTCGTCGCCGACGCGCTCGCGATCGTCGTCGGCGCCGCCCTGGGCCGCAAGCTCCCGGAGAAGGCGATCAAGTACGGCGCGGCCGCCGCGTTCGCCGTGTTCGGCGTGCTGCTGATCGTCCAGGGCGCCCTGGCCTGAGCATGCGAGAAGCCCTGACCGTGACGGTCAGGGCTTCTCGATGGGCTCCCCCGGTTGGACTCGAACCAACAACCCTCCGGTTAACAGCCGAATGCTCTGCCAGTTGAGCTACAGGGGATCGCGCGGTGTTGCGTCGCACAGGTTAGCAACGCGTCGAACCGCCGCGAAATCGAGGGTCCGACAGCCCGGGTCACGCCTGACCGAGCTCCTCGCGGGCGGTCTGCAGGGCGTCCAGGGCCGCCCGCCGTACGTCGGGATCCTGGGGGTCGACGCCCTCGTCGTACTCGTGGAACCAGGCGACCGGCTGGTCGCCGCGCGGCGCGCGGCGGGCGACGACTCGCAGCCCCCGGCGGCCGTGCACGGGCACGTGGCGCTGGAGGACCACGCTCGCGGTCACCCGTTCCCGCACCAGCTGGAGCAGGCGACCGGGCTCGTCGAACGTGAAGGTGTGCTCGACCCGGTCCTCCCCCCAGGTGCCGACCTCGCTGACCCGCAGCCGGTCCTCGTCGCGGTCCCAGTCGGCCGCCTCGACCCGCTCCCACGGCAGGCGAACCTCGCCGAGGTAGAGCGCGTCACGGGACCCGGCGACGACCGTGCCGTCGTGGGCCTCCGCCCACGCCAGCACCGACTCCCCCTTCGCCAGCGGCAGGTCGGGCCGGCGGCGTCGCCCGCTTCTCATCGGGTCCTCACTCCGTCGTCCCGACGGCCTTGTCGTGGAGCGTCCGGCGGTGGTGCTCGAGCGCGACCAGCTCGCCGAACATCCGGTTGTAGTCGGCGGCGTGGTCGACCGGGTTGGTCCGCTGGAGCCGCGACTTGAGGTCGGCGATCCGACGCATGGTGGTCAGCTCCTGGAGCCGGTAGACGTGGGCAGCGACGAAGGCAGCGTCGGGCACCTTGGCCGTCAGCAGCGGCTCGACCGTCAGCGCGCTGAGTGCCGAGGCGACGGACGGGTCGCCCGCGGCGTCGCCCAGCCGGCCGGCCCAGCCGTTGTCGGCTGCCCCTGACGTCGGCCCCCCGGACTCCGCGATGAGCTCCCACACCGCCCGGTAGGTCGGGTGGGTGAAGTCGTTGGCCCCGACGTCGCGCGAGGCGTTGCCGATGGCCGCGGGGTGCTGGAGGACCAGCTTGAGTGTCTCGCGCTCGAGCCGGAACCGCGGGTCGCGCAGGTCGGGCAGCTGCTGCCTCGGGCGCTCGTCACTCGTGGCCTGCTGGGCCGTCGGCGGGGGCGCCTGGCGCGAGGAGCGGTTGGCCGCGCGGCGCACCTCCTCCCGCGCCTGCTCGGGATCGACGCCGACCATGCCGGCGAGCTCCCGGGAGAAGGCGTCGACCTTCGACTTGTCGCGGATCGAGGAGACCAGCCGGGCAGCCTCCCGCACTGCGTCGACGCGACCGTCGGCACGGTCGAGGTCGTACTTGGCGACCACGTTGCCGAGCACGAAGCGGTAGAGCGGCACCCGCCGGGCGACCAGCTCGCGGACCGCCGCATCGCCCTCCTTCTGGCGCAGGTCGCAGGGGTCGAGGCCCGAGGGCTCGACCGCGACGTAGGTCTGGGAGACGAAGTTCTGGTCGCCCTCGAAGGCCCGCAGCGCCGCCTTCTGGCCGGCGGCGTCGCCGTCGAAGGTGAAGATGACCTCGCCGCGGAACTCCTCGTGGTCGTGGAGGAACCGGCGCAGCACCCGCGCGTGGTCGTCGCCGAAGGCGGTGCCACAGGTCGCGACCGCCGTCGGGACGCCCGACAGGTGGCAGGCCATCACGTCGGTGTAGCCCTCGACCACGACTGCCCGCGACGCCTTCGCCATCTCGCGGCGCGCGAGGTCGATGCCGTAGAGCACCTGGCTCTTCTTGTAGATCGCCGTCTCGGGAGTGTTGAGGTACTTCGCGTCGATCCGGTCGTCGTCGTGGATCCGGCGGGCCCCGAACCCGATGGTGTCCCCGGACGCGTCGCGGATCGGCCAGAGCAGCCGCCCCCGGAACCGGTCGTAGGCCGAGCGCCCGACGGCGACCAGGCCGGCCGCCACGCTCTCCTCGTCGCTGAAGCCGGCTCCGCGCAGGACCTTGAGGAGCGCCTCGCCGTCCTTGGGGGCGTAGCCGTTGCCGTAGGTCTGGGCGACGCTCCCGTCGAAGCCGCGGTCGAGCAGGAACTGGCGGGCGACCTGCGCCTCGGGCCCGCGCAGCTGCTCGGCGTAGAACTCCTGGGCGACGCGGTGGGCCTCGACCAGCCGGCTGCGCTGGGGCCCCCGCGGCCGGTCGTCACGGACGTCGCCGTCCTCGCGCCGCAGCTGCACGCCGTACTTGTCGGCGAGCCGCTCGACCGCCTCGGTGAAGGAGAGGCCGTCGATCTTGATGAGGAAGGTGATGACGTCACCGCCCTCCTGGCAGCCGAAGCAGTTGCCGGTCAGGATGTTGTCTTCGAGCGTGAAGGCGTGCCCGCCGGGCACTTCGGCGCAGTAGACCTCCTCCTCGCGCTCTGTCTCCTCGACGGACTGCACCACCCAGCCCCGGCGCGCGAACTGCTTGTCGGCCGCCTCGAACCTCCGACGGTGCTCGTCGATGAGGAAGAAGTCCGCGGGGAGGTCCTCGTTGATGAGGTGTACCCGGTGCAGCTCCGACGGCTCGGGCCCGAACCCGGTACGGACCTGCGTCGTGATGCCGTAGGTGCCGATTCCCAGCCGCGTGCAGACGTCGCGGACGAACTCGAGGTCGTGTCGGTCTGCCGAGTTGAGGATGACCGTGCCATCCGCGGCGACACAGCCGTCGGCGGCGAAGTATCCGGCGAGCCAGCCGAGCAGGTAGGACACCGACTCGTCCTGGTCAGGAAGCTCCTTGAAGAAGCGGGGCAGGTGATGGACCAGCAGGTTGTCGCCCGAGGCCGTGGTGTGGCTGTTGGGAAACCACTTGAGCATGGCCAGGTCTTTCGGCGGGCAGAGCAGCGCCATGGCTCCCGTACCGCTCCTGGTGCCGTCACCGTAGGTGAAGCCGTGTGCGATGCCGAAGGGTGACGGGGTGCTCTGGGCGATGCGGGTTGCCGGGAACTTCGGCACCAGCCGATCCCCACGCTTCAGATCGCGCGTCAACACCTCGCGACGCTTTCGCTGGTCCTTGCCGCTGCGCACGAACCATCGGTGACCGTCAGTGGCGAAGAGCTCCTTGGTCTGGCGGTTGCGGGTCACCGTGATCTTGTGAAGCCGCTGCACGCCGTAGGCCTTGAACGGAGCGTCCACCCAGCGCCCATCGGCCCCCAGCACGCGATGTGTCCCGCCCGCGAGCTCGGCGATCGGCCGAACGCCCTGCCAGGTGAGCACACGAGTCTCCGCGGCCAGGCAGTGGAAGAAGCCGCGGCTGGGGGTCACGTGGAAGGACGGCGACTTCTCGTCGTGGAAGGGGCAGAGCCCCTTCATCGAGCCGCCGCCGGCGTTGCGGAGGGTGACGTAGCCCGAGACGACCTCGTCGATGCGGGCCTTCTCGCGCACCTCGGCGATGTCGTCCTCGCGAATCCTCCCGGCCACGCCCGGAGTCTACGCAGCGACCCCGGAGCCGGGACGGGGGTCCACAGGCCTCACCCGCTCGGGGGTTGAACGCCGGCCTCGGACGCGGAACGGTGGAGGGATGACACCGACGGAGCAGACCGACGGTGCCGCCGAGCCCACTCTCGGGGCGCTGGTCCACGACCTGTCCACGCAGATCCCGGAGCTGGTGCGCTCGGAGCTCCGGCTGGCGCAGGCAGAGCTGGCGGAGACGGGGAGGCGCGCCGGCCTCGGCGCCGGGCTCCTCGGCGCTGCGGGCGTGACCGCGCTCTACGGCGTCGCCGTGCTGCTCGCAGCCGTCGTCCTCGCCCTGAGCCTCGTGCTGCCCGCCTGGGCCGCGGCTCTCGTCGTGGCCGTGGCACTGCTGGCCGGCGCGGGCGTGCTCGCGCTGCGGGGGAAGGGGCAGGTCGAACGGGCCGCGCCCGCGACGCCCGAGCGCGCCATCGCCGGCATCAAGGAGGACGTCGAGACCGTGAAGGGACACCACCCGTGAGCCACCGCCGACCCGAGCAGATCGAGGCCGAGATCGAGGCGCAGCGCGAGCAGCTGGCTGCGACCGTCGACGAGCTGACCCACAAGCTCGACGTCAAGGACCGGATGACCACCGACAACGGGCGACCACGTCCGCAGCTGGTCGCCGCGGCAGGGGCGGCGATCGTCGTCGTCGTGGCCGTGGTGCTCTGGCGACGACGCTGACCCCTCGACCGAAGGAGACCGACGTGAAGAAGCTGACCATCCTGATCGCGGGAGGCGTGGGCTACGTGCTCGGCACCCGCGCCGGGCGCGAGCGCTGGGAACAGATCAAGGGCGCCGCCGTCCGGGTCAAGGACGACCCGCGCGTGCAGGAGAAGGCCCAGCAGGCGGTGGACACCGCCAAGGCGCAGGCGCCCGTGGTGAAGGACAAGCTGGCGGAGGCCGCCGACTCTGCCCGGACCCGGGTCTCGTCGGACGGCGGCGACCCGGCGGCCGACCTCCCGGACGAGAGCCTGGTCAACCAGCAGGACCCCTACCCGAAGGGTGACCTGCCCTAGAGCCGGACGCGTCCCGTCCGGTTCCGGTGGCAGGGTGACGGGGTGAGCATCCCCACCGCCTCCTGGGGCCAGGCGCTCGCCTGGCGGTCGCAGCGCCAGCTCCTCGTGCCCCGGGGGCCGGTCGGGGCGACCGAGGTCGTCACCCGGCTCGGCGCCGTCCTCGCGATGGACGAGTCGCTCGCCGACCTCGCCGTGGCCGCCCGGTCGACCACGGCGCGAGGCGGCGACCTCACGCGGGCACTCGCCGACGGGAGCCTGGTCCAGGTCTTCGCCTTTCGTGGGGCGATGCACTACGTCTCCCCCGCGGAGGGCGGCTCCTACCTCGCCCTCCGCTGTGCGGGCCGCCAGTGGGAGCTGCCCAGCTGGGTCGAGCACTACCGGCTCTCACCCGAGGACTGGCCCGGCTTCCGGGCGACCGTCCGCGAGGCGCTGCGTGGGGGCCCGCTGACGGTGGCCGAGCTCGGCGAGGCGGTCTCCGCCCACCGGGCCTACCGGCACCTCCGCCCGACCTTCGAGGACGGCGCCGGGACGCTCCTGAAGCCGCTGACGTGGCAGGGCGACATGTCGCTGGGGCCGCGACGGGACGGACAGCTGACCCTCCAGTCGCTCGAGGGCAACCCGGCCTGGCGGGGTGTCCCGGACCTCGACGACGCAGGTCCGGACGCGATCCGTGCCTACCTGCGCAGCTACGGTCCCGCCACCCCCGACCACGTCCACCACTGGCTGGGCAGTGGCCTCAGCGCCGGTCGCCGACGCCTCGACCGCTGGTGGGGCGAGCTCGTCGACGAGCTGGCGGCGATCGACGTCGACGGCACCACGGCGTACGTCGTGACCGACGACCTCGAGTCCCTGTTGGCCTCGGCGCCGACGGGGAGCGTCCGGCTGCTGCCGGGGCACGACCAGTGGGTGATGGGACCCGGGACGAAGGACGAGCACGTGGTCCCCGCCGAGCTGCGCGACCTGGTCACGCGGAAGGCCAACCTCGTGGTCGCCGACGGCGTCGTCGCCGGCACCTGGAGCCGACGGGGTGGTGACGTCGAGGTGCGCTGGCTCGGGGACGGCACGCCGCCGCAGGCCGCGATCGACGAGGAGACCGCCCGGCTCAGCGAGTGAGGCGGCGATGCCACGCGACCGCGCTCGCATCGGTCAGCGAGGCGACCTGGTCGACCACGACGCGGGTCCGGGCGGCATCGTCGACGGCAGCCTCCCAGTCGTCGCGGAAGGGACGCTCCAGCTCTCGTGGCCGGTCGAGCAGGACCGCGACCAGCTCGGTCAGCAGCTCACGCTGGCGACCCATCGCGGCCACCCGGTCGTCGGCCTGCATGACGTAGAGGGCGGCGATGCCCTTCAGGACCGCCATCTCCAGCTCCGCCTCCGGCGGCACGACCAGGTCGGCGGCGTGGCGCACCGGCGTCCCCGACCTGCTCCCGACGACCACCGCACCGCAGAACCGGCCGATGAGGTCGCTCGTCAGGTTCTTGAGCGCCGCGAGGGCGGCCCGGGTGCCGTCGTAACGGTCGGTCGGCCAGCCCTCGACGACCCGGAGCCGACCGAGCGTGGCGTCGAGGACGGAGTCGCCGGCGTCAGGGACGTACCAGTCGCGGACGGTGGCCCACACGGCCTCCCGGTCGAGCCGGCTCAGGTCGATCCGCCCGGCGACGACGCCGTCCTCGATGTCGTGGACGGAGTAGGCGATGTCGTCGGCGAGGTCCATGACCTGGGCCTCGACGCATCGGCGTCGTCCGGGGGTGGCGTCACGCATCCACCGGAAGACCGGGAGGTCGTCGTCGTAGACGCCGAACTTCACCACCACCCGGGGCGACCCGTCGGCGTGGACGCCGGACGGCGGCGTGGCCTCCGCGAGCGGCCAGGGGTACTTCGTGCAGGCGTCGAGCGTCGCGCGCGTCAGGTTGAGCCCGGCGCTGCGACCCTCGGCGTCGACCGTCTTCGCCTCGAGCCGGGTGAGGATGCGCAGCGTCTGGGCGTTGCCCTCGAACCCTCCACACTCCCCCGCCAGCGCCGCGAGCGCGCGCTCGCCGTTGTGACCGAACGGCGGGTGGCCCAGGTCGTGGGCCAGCGCGGCGGTCTCGGCGAGATCGGGGTGGCAGCCCAGTGCCCGGGCGAGGTCGCGCGCGACCTGGGCGACCTCGAGGCTGTGGGTGAGCCGGTTGCGGACGAAGTCGTCGCTCTGGGGCCCGACCACCTGCGTCTTCGCCGCCAGCCGCCTCGAGGCGGCTGCGTGCACGACGCGCGCCCGGTCACGCTCGAAGGCGGTGCGCACGGGCGCGTCGACGCGCTTGGGGGGTTCGGGGACGAGCCGCTCCCGGTCGTGGACGTCGTAGTCGGCGTCGTGGGGGTCCGCAAATGCCATCGGGGCGACCCTAGTGGTCACCCCCGTCGGACCGGGCGACGTCCACCCGCCTCGCACCACCGGCGTACTGTCGAGGACAGCTCCCGACGTGGCCACCCCGGATCGCGCGGCGGCCAGAAGGCGGCTCGCATGTCCCCACCCGTTCCGCGGACGACCCCGCACCTGATGCCCGTCCGGCTGCTGCTGGCCGCCGGCTGTGAGGACCGGGAGCTCGACGGCGCCTGGTGGCCGCACGGCAGTGACCTCGAGCTCGAGCTGGCAGGCCTGGTCCAGCACTTCCCCGCTCAACGCAGCCGCATCGTCCTCGTCAGCGTGTCACGACCCGACTGGGCCCCGTTCCCCCGCCGCGCCGGGCTCGAGGGCGAGCACGTGGGAGTCGCGGCGAGCGACGGCGATCCGCACGTCGTCGGACTGACCCTCGCCGACGGCTCCCGGCTGCGCCTGCTGGTCGTCCCCCCGGACCTGCCGCTCGACCTCGCCGAGGGCGCGATGTTCACCTCCACGCAACCCGGCAACACCACGGTCGCCGGCGATCTCCTCCAGCGGGCGCAAGCACCCGACGAGCAGTGGCACGACCACGAGGAACCGTGGTGGGGACACGCCGTGCCCCCCTCCCACCGGTCGTCACACTGATGCGGCTGGTCGTGGAGGACCGCCTCGCCAAGGGCCCCGCGTGGTGGCTGGTCGACGACGGCAGGGTCGTGGCATGGGGCGGCAGCGGCTTCGACAGCATGGAGGCGGCACGCGAGGCCGCCCGGGAGGTCCGACGATCGGCGTCGGGCCTGGACTACCGGACCCAGGAGCTGCTCGACCACCACTGGCGCTGGGTCGCGTGGAGCAGCCCACGGTGCCGCGTCGTCGTGGGCATGGGGTCGCACCTCACGCAGGAAGCCGCACGGCGGGCGGCCGAGACCACGAGGCACGGGCTGAGCGCTGCCGCGGGCCCCGACCCGGAGGAGCAGGGCCCGCCGGACGCTCAGTAGGTCGTGACGTGCACGTGGTCGTAGTGGTTGGCCGTGACGGACCCGCGGTCCTCCATCGGACGCCATCCCTCGGACGACCGGTCGACCGACCAGATCTTCTGGCTGTAGATCACGTAGTTGACGCCGAGCTCCTGGTAGTGGGCACGGACGAACTCGGCGACGTCCCAGCCGGTCGCACCGCTGACCATGATGTCGATGGCCAGGCCCTGGGAGTGCTCACCGTCACCCCGGTAGGTGCCGTAGCTGGTGATCTCGGGGAAGGCGGCGCACACGGCCTCGTGGACGCCGATCACGTTGGGCTGGCCGTCGACGGACGTGCCGTTGGTGCAGGCACCGCCGAGGCCGACGTCCTCGGGCTCCGGCTCGGGCTTCTCCTCGGCGAGGTAGCCCGCGGTGACCCAGAGGGAGTCGCCATCGACGACGACCTCGACGCGGTCGAGGGCCGTGCGGCCGGTCACGAGCACCTTCTTGCCGGACTTGAGCAGCCCGACCTTCTCGGAGGTCTTCTCCTCGGGCGTCGTCCAGAGGTTGAGCTCGGTGGTCGCCCACCGGTGGGTGTCCGCGCCGCGGACCGCCTTCTCGGTGGCCTCCGCGGTCAGCATGCGGTCGACCTTGCTCTCGCGGTCGATGCGGTTGCTCGACCGCGACACGACCGGGGCGCGGTCGGAGATGTCGACGGTGGTGCTGATCGAGCCGGCAGCCGAGGTCGGGCTGCTGGCCGCCTGGAGCGTCGGGCTCTCGGGTGCCGCGACGAGGACGCCGGTGCCGACGCTGGCGACGGTGGCCATCACGGCCAGTCCTCCGGCGACGTACCGGGCCCTGGGCAGGGTGAAACGGGTGGGGCGGGCATCGGTGTCCCGCTTGTGGCGATGGTGTGCCACAGCGCTGATCCTTTGCTGTTGCTGACGGGGGTACACCGCCACGGCTCGTGGCCCGAGAGACGGCGCGAAGTCCTGAGTCAAGCACAGCAGTCAAGCGCCGGACCAATCATCAGCCCGATTTCCCCAGGTGTGTCGCGTCACGTCGTCGTGACCGCGCCGTCACCGCAGCGTTATCCGCCCGTGACCTCCGCGGCGTCCTCACGGATCCCGGCGCCGGTCCCGTCGGTGTCGTCCAGCCATCCCTCGGGCAGCACCACGCGCTCCCGCGGCGACCCCTGCCGGCCTCGTGGCGCCCCCAGCTCCGAGACCGGGAACGGCTCGTCGGGGTCGAGTCGCGACAGCAGCTCGTCCAGGGCAGCCAGGCTGTCGACCAGTGCCAGCGAGCGGCGCATCTCGCCACCGGCGGCGAAACCCTTGAGGTACCAGGACACGTGCTTGCGGAACTCCTTGCAGCCCCGCTCCTCCCCCATGTGCCTCACCAGCAGCTCGGCGTGGCGGCGCATCATGTCGCGGACCTCGCCCAGCGTGGGCAGGACCTGGGTCTCGCGGCCGGCGAAGGCGTCGGCGAGGTCGCGGAAGAGCCACGGCCGGCCGAGGCAGCCGCGACCCACGACGACACCCGCGGCACCGGTCTCCTCGACCATCCGCAGCGCGTCGGCGGCCTCCCAGATGTCCCCGTTGCCGAGGACCGGGATGTCGACGTGCTCGACCAGGCTGCCGATGGCGTCCCAGTCGGCGCGGCCCGAGTAGGCCTGCGCGACCGTACGCCCGTGCAGGGCGATCGCCGCGACCCCCGACTCCTGGGCGATCCGGCCCGCGTCGAGGTAGGTGAGGTGGTCGTCGTCGAGGCCCTTGCGGGTCTTCATCGTGACCGGGACGTCGTAGGGGGCCGCCGCGTCGACGGCGTGCTCGAGGATCTCGGCGAGGAGCCGCCGCTTCCACGGCAGCGCGCCGCCGCCGCCCTTGCGGGTGACCTTGGGGACCGGGCAGCCGAAGTTGAGGTCGACGTGGGCCACACCGTGCTCGGCGCAGAGGATCTCGACCGCCTTGCCGACGTAGCGCGGATCGGTGCCGTAGAGCTGCACCGAGCGGACCTGCTCGCTCTCGTCGAAGGCGAGCATGCTGCGCGTCACCTCGTCGCCCTCCACCAGGCCGCGCGAGGTGATCATCTCGCAGACGTAGAGCCCCGCGCCCTGCTCGGCGCACAGCGTGCGGTAGGCCGCGTTGGTGATCCCCGCCATCGGCGCGAGCACCACCGGCGTGGGCACCGTCAGGGAGCCGAGCTGGAGGGCCGCCGCAACAGACATGCGCCCATTCTCCGACCCGGAGGCCGGAGCCGACCAATCGTCAGCCGTCGGACTTCTTCTTCTCGTCCTTCTTGTCGTCCGACTTCTTCTTGTCGTCCTTCTTCTTGCCGGCGTCGGCGGGGACGACCTCGCCCTCCCAGATGATCGGGTTGAACTCCTGCTCGGGCCGGAAGCTGACCGCCTCGAGCGCAGCCTTGTCCGGCGCGAGGTAGACCATGCAGGCCTTCATCGTGGCGCCGGGCTTGAACTTGTCGGGGAAGGCAGCCGACTGGCACGGCTTGAAGGAGCCGCTGAAGAGCGAGGACTCGATCAGGCGGTTCTGGTCGTCGACGCCGTAGAGCGGCACCGGGAGCGCGCCCTTCTTGGACCCGAGGTCGGTGTCACCGACGTTGGTGACCGTGGCCCGCACGAAGTAGGGAGCGGTCTGCTTGATCTTCTTGGTGAGCTCCCAGCCCACGAACTGCTTGAAGTCCGCCTGCTCCATCGAGGTCACCTTCACCTCGAGCGCGCCCACCTTCTTCTGGTCGGGCTGCCAGGCGACGGTGGCCGTGTCGCCCAGGCTCAGCACGGCACCCTGGGCGGTCAGCTCGACGCCCTCGGGGACGTCGAGGTAGGGCTCGGCGGGGGTCTCCGAGGCCGTCTCGCCGACCGGCGAGGTGCCCTCGTCGGGCGTCTCGCCGGTGTCGCCGCTGCACCCGGTGAGGGCGAGCGTCAGGACAGCGGGGAGGACGAGCAGGCGGGCGGGCAGGCGCATTCGGTCATTGTGCATGGTCACTGGTTCAGCACCCCACGAAACGCTGCGCGAACCAGGACGTGATCGAGTCGAGGCCGATCCGCTCCTGGGCCATCGTGTCGCGCTCGCGGACGGTCACCGCGTGGTCGTCGAGGGTGTCGAAATCGACCGTGACGCAGTAGGGCGTGCCGATCTCGTCCTGGCGCCGGTAGCGGCGGCCGATCGCACCGGAGTCGTCGAAGTCGACGTTCCAGCCGGCCGAGCGCAGCTCCATGGCGAGGTCGCGCGCCTTCGGCGAGAGGTCGGTGTTGCGCGAGAGCGGAAGCACGGCCACCTTGACCGGAGCGAGCCGCGGATCGAGGCGCAGCACGGTGCGCTTGTCGACGCCGCCCTTGGTGTTGGGCGCCTCGTCCTCGTGGAACGCGTCGACGAGGAAGGTCATCAGGCTCCGCGACAGGCCGGCCGCCGGCTCGATGACGTAAGGCGTGTAACGCTCGCCGGCCGCCTGGTCGAAGTAGGTCAGGTCCTGGCCGGAGTGCTTCGCGTGGGTCGTCAGGTCGAAGTCGGTGCGGTTGGCGATGCCCTCGAGCTCGCCCCACTCCGAGCCCGCGAACCGGAAGCGGTACTCGATGTCGACGGTGCGGGTGGAGTAGTGGCTCAGCTTCTCCTGCGGGTGCTCGTAGTGGCGCAGGTTGTCGGGGTCGATGCCGAGGTCGACGTACCACTTCGTGCGCTCGTCGATCCAGTACTGGTGCCACTCGGCGTCCTCGCCGGGCTTGACGAAGAACTCCATCTCCATCTGCTCGAACTCGCGGGTGCGGAAGATGAAGTTGCCCGGTGTGATCTCGTTGCGGAAGGACTTGCCGATCTGGGCGATGCCGAAGGGCGGCTTCGCGCGCGAGCTGGTCACGACGTTGGCGAAGTTGACGAAGATGCCCTGCGCGGTCTCCGGACGCAGGTAGTGGAGCCCGGACTCGTCCTCGATGACGCCGAGGTAGGTCTTGAGCAGGCCCGAGAACTGGCGCGGTTCGGTCCAGGCGCCACGGGTGCCGCAGTTGGAGCAGGCCAGGGTCGACAGGTCGACCGTGTCCGGGTCGTCGATGCCCTTCTTCTCGGCGTACTCCTCCTGGAGGTGGTCGGCACGGAACCGCTTGTGGCAGGACTGGCACTCGGTGAGCGGGTCGGTGAAGGTGTCGACGTGACCACTGGCCTCCCACACCTGCTTGGGCAGGATGATGGAGGAGTCGAGGCCCACCATGTCGTCGCGCATGGTCACCATCGAGCGCCACCACTGGCGCTTGATGTTCTCCTTCAGCTCCACGCCGAGCGGGCCGTAGTCCCAGGCCGAGCGGGTGCCGCCGTAGATCTCGCCGCACGGGTAGACGAAGCCCCGGCGCTTGCAGAGGGAGACGACGTGGTCGACGGTGGAGGGAGGCGGCTTGGCCACGGGGAAGTGCTCGCTTTCGGCAGGGCGCGGCCGCCTGGATTGACGACCTGGCCTCAGCCTAACGACCGGGCGGACGCGTCATTGAGGTCCCTCCCCGGCTCGGCCCACTCGTAGGCGCTCGGCTCGTCGACGGCCCGGTAGAGCACCGGTACGGCGTGCAGCTTCACGTCGTAGGAGGACAGCGCGCGACGGTAGGCGCCGGTGCTCTCCCAGGTGCTGGTGAGCACCCACAGCGTCGGCTCGTCGAGGTTGCGGCCGATGCGGCTCTCGAGGTGGCCCGGTCGGTCGGCCAGCGCCTGCCGGGCGCGCTCGAGGTCGACCCGGAAACCCTCGGCCTCGTCCTCCGGCACACGGAACCTGTTCACGACCAGCACCCGACCAGCATGGCAGGCGCCGGATTGACAATCATTCTCAACATGCTGAGAATCGTTCTCATGTTGTCGCCCGCCACCCGTGCTCGCCACCCTCGCCGTGCGCTCATCGCCCTGACCGCCGTCTCCGCCGCGGTCACTCTCGGCGGGTGCGGCGCGTTGCAGGACGGCGCCGGGGGCGACGGACGCGAGGTCGTCGCGTCCTTCTACCCCCTGGCCTGGGTGACCGAGCAGGTGGCGGGCGACGACTGGACCGTCACCAACCTCACGACCCCCGGCGGCGAGCCGCACGACCTCGAGCTCGGCATCGGCGCCACGGCCGACGTGGCCGACGCAGACCTCGTGGTCTACCTCGACGGCTTCCAGCCCGCCGTCGACGACGCGGTCGCCACCAACGCCGGGGGCGAGACGCTCGACGCCGCCGACGTCGTCGACCTGCAGCCCGTCACCGACCACGCCGGGGACGACCACGCCGAGGAGCACGACCACGGCGACCTGGACCCCCACTTCTGGCTCGACCCGCTGCGCATGGCCGACCTCGGTGACGCGGTCGCCGACGAGCTCGCCGCGCTCGATCCCGACGGGGCCCCGGACTACCGCGACCGGGCGTCACAGCTGCGGTCGCAGCTCGAGGACCTCGACGGCGACTACGAGTCCGGGCTCGCCTCCTGCGAGCTGGACACCGTCGTGGTCAGCCACGACGCGTTCGGCTACCTCGCGCGCTACGGACTGCACCTCGAGCCGATCAACGGGCTCTCCCCGGACGCCGAGCCCAACCCCGCCACCTTGGCGGAGCTGGCCGGAGTCATCGAGGATGAGGGCGTGACCACCGTCTTCTCCGAGCGCCTCGCGAGCCCGGCGCTCGCCGAGACCCTCGCGAGCGACCTCGACGTCGACACCGGCGTCCTCGACCCGATCGAGGGGCTGACCTCCGAGACCACCGACGAGGACTACCCCTCCCTCATGCGCGAGAACCTCGACGCCCTGCAGGAGGCGAACCGCTGTTGAGCGACCCGGTCCTGTCACTCCACGAGGTCCGGCTCTCCCTGGCCGGGCGCCCGGTCCTGCACGGCGTGGACCTCGACGTCTCCTCGGGCGAGTTCGTCGCGCTGCTGGGCGCCAACGGCTCGGGCAAGTCGACGCTCGTGCGGGCCGCGACCGGGCTCCGGCCGGTGTCGTCGGGCACGGTCGAGCTCTTCGGGACACCGCTGCCGGCCTTCCGTGACTGGTCGCGGGTGGGCTTCGTGCCCCAGCGCGTGGGCGCGGCGTCCGGCGTCCCCGCGTCGGTGAGGGAGATCGTCACGTCGGGTCGGCTCGGGCGGCGGCGCCTGCTGCGCCCGCTCGGCGCGAGCGACCGGCGCGCGGTCGCCGACGCCCTCGACGTCGTGGGCCTCACCGACCGGGCGACCGACAGCGTCGCGACCCTCTCCGGGGGCCAGCAACAGCGCGTGCTCATCGCCCGCGCCCTCGCCGGCGAGCCGGACCTGTTCTTCCTCGACGAACCGACCGCGGGCGTCGACCTCGCCCACCAGCACGCGCTCGCCGACTGCCTGGGCACGCTGAAGGAGCGCGGCGCCACGGTGGTGCTGGTCGCGCACGAGCTCGGGCCCATGGCGCCGCTCGTCGACCGGGCCGTCGTCATGCGTCACGGCGAGGTGGCCTACGACGGGCCGCCGCTCGACGAGGAGACGCTGCACGCCCACCACCACCCACGGCTCCACCGCCACGACCACACGCCCCACGTGGGGTCACCCCTCGACTCGCTGGAGGAGCGTCGGTGATCGACCTGCTCTCCCACCCCTTCATGCTGCGCGCGCTGCTGGCCGCGGCCGTGACCGGTCTCGCGGCCCCCACGATCGGGACCTACCTGGTGCAGCGCCGGTTGGCGCTCCTCGGCGACGGGCTGGGGCACGTCGCCGTCTTCGGCGTCGCCGTCGGTCTCTTCACCGGCACCTCGCCGACCTGGGTCGCGGTGCTGGTGGCGATCCTCGGTGCGGTCGCGATCGAGGTCATCCGCGAGCGCGGCCACACCAACGGCGACGTCGCGCTGGCCCTGCTGTTCTACGGCGGCCTCGCCGCGGGCGTGCTGGTGACCGGGCTGGCCGGCCAGAACGCCTCGACGCTCCAGAGCTTCCTGTTCGGCTCGGTCACGACGGTCTCCTACGCCGACGTGATGACCACGCTCGCGCTCGCCGTCGTGGTGGTCCTGCTCTGCGTGGGCCTGTCACCGCAGCTCTTCGCCGTCGCCCAGGACCCCGAGTTCGCCCGGGTCGCCGGAGTGCGCGTGCGGCTCTACCACCTGCTGATCGCGGTCCTCGCCGCGGTCACGGTGACCGTCGCGATGCGCACCGTCGGCCTGCTCCTCGTCTCCGCCCTCATGGTCGTGCCGGTGGCGACCTCGCAACAGCTCACCCGGTCCTTCCGCGGCACCCTCGGCCTGGCCATGGGCCTCGGCCTGGTCGCGGCCGTCGGCGGACTGCTGCTGGCGGCCTTCCTCTCGCTCGACTTCGACCTCGACGTCGCACCCGGACCCGCGATCGTGCTGCTCTCGCTCACCGGCTTCGCCCTGGCCTGGCCGGTCGGCGCGTGGCTCCGTTCCCGCGAGGTGGCCCGTGCCTGACCACTCCCCCGGCCAGCCGCTCCGGCTGACCCGGCAGCGCCAGGCCGTGGCCGACGCGCTCGAGGACGACGACCAGTTCCGCAGCGCCCGCGAGATCCATGCGGTGCTGCGCGAGCGTGGCAACGCCATCGGGCTCGCCACGGTCTACCGCACCCTGCAGCTCCTGGCCGACCACGACGAGGTCGACGTCATCCGGTCCGCGGACGGCGAGGCCGGCTACCGCCGCTGCTCGGACACCCATCACCACCACCTGGTCTGCCGCACCTGCGGCGCCACGGTGGAGGTGGAGGGACCGGCGGTCGAGCGCTGGACCCGCGCGATGGCCGAGGAGCACGGCTACGACGAGGTCAGCCACACCCTGGAGATCTTCGGCGTCTGCGCCCGCTGCCGCTGACCCGCGGCCCGGTCAGCCCCGGCCGTCGACAGGGACGCGGACGCGGAACGTGCTTCCCCGGCCGACCTCGCTGTCCACCTCGATCCTGCCGCCGTGGCTCTCCACGATCGACTTCGTGATCGAGAGCCCGAGCCCGACTCCCTGGATGCTCTGCTCCTCCGCGTGGCGCGAGCGCCAGAAGCGGGTGAAGAGGCGGTCCCGGTCGGCGGCATCGATGCCGATGCCGGTGTCGGCCACGACGAGCTCGACCCGGGACCCGTCGACCTGCAGCCGCACGTCGACCCGGCCGTTGGGCGGGGTGTACTTGATCGCGTTGGACACCAGGTTGTCGACGACCTGTCGGATCCGGTCCTGGTCGACCATCACGACCAGGCGCTCGGGCCCGGTGTAGGACAGGTCGATGTGGGTCGCCGTCGCGGCCGGCGCCGCAGCGGCGACCGCCTCCCCCACGATGAGGGCGAGGTCGGACCGCACCCGGTCGACCTGGATCGGCCCCATGTCGATCTGAGCGCTGTGCAGCAGGTCGACCACGAGCCGCTGCAACCGCTCGGCGTTGCGGATGACGACCGCGAGCTGGCGCACGGCGTCGGCCGGCAGGTCGTCCCGGTCGAGCAGCAGGTCGGAGTAGCCGCGGATCGACGTCAGGGGCGTGCGCAGCTCGTGGGACACCGACGAGATGAAGTCGTCCTTGACCCTCAGTGCGCGCATGAAGTCGGTGACGTCGTTGTAGGCCAACGCCGCGCCGGCGAAGCTCCCCCGGTCGTCGCGTACGGCGCGGGCCGAGACCGACAGGGCCCGGGACGTGAGCGGATCCTCACCGACCCAGATCCGGCAGTCGTCGAACTCCTCGCCCTCCAGCGCCCGGACCGTCGGCATCTGGGCCCGCGTGAGCATGCTGACCCCGTCGGGACCGAACACGTGGCCGAGCTGGCCGGCGCGTCCGGCGTGTCCGTCGGGGTAGGCCAAACGCATGAAGTCGCGGTGGCGACGGTTGACGGCCTGGTAGGCGCCCTCACGGTCCAGCAGCACCAGCCCGACGTCGACCGAGTCGAGGATGGCGTCACTGACGCGGCGCTGGTGCTCGATGACCTCGAGGGCCGCGCTCAGCTCGGCGCTGTGGTGCTCGGTCTCCTCCTGCTGGACCCGGACCTGCTCGAAATTGGACGCGATGGCGAGCGACGCCCACGCGGCCACCAGTGGCACCAAGGTGGCGGCGGCCAGGTTGGTGGGGGTCAGGCCCACCTCGGACAGGCTGGGGAGGCCCACCAGGACGAGGCCGGCGACCAGGGTCACCGCAGCGCCCGTGCGACCGAGGAGCCGACCCAGCCAGAAGGCGGGCAGCACGATGAAGACCGAGCTGCTGGCCGTGGGGTCGTCGACCGTCAGGAGCCCGACAGCCGCGATGTCGAGGAGCGGGAGGAGCGCGGACGCCCACACCGGGAGCCGGTCCCACGGGAGCAGCGCCGCCAAGGCGCTGGCCAGCAGGGTGACCACGACCGCCAGCCCGATCGAGGAGGTCGTGCTGAGCACGAACGATTCCCCGCCCACGGTCCGCAGCACGATCCCCATGGCGAGGAGCAGCGCGAAGACGCCCTGCAGGGCGTGCGGCTGGGGGTCCGCGGCGAGGAGCAGCCCGCCACCGACGCGCGACGCATCACGACGCGTGTGGTCAGTCACCACGCTTCCTCTTCTTTCCGGACTGTCCCCCCGGACAGGCACAGCCTGACAGACCACGAGGCGCGCCGGGAGGCTTTCGGGCGTTCGGGTCGCTCGCGTCCGGCGCGGTCTGACATCCTGCCGGGCGTGAAGCGCAGCGTGCGGTCCCCTGCCCCCCACCCCTCCGGTGCGCGGCCGCCGGCGGTGCCGAAGGAGCTCGTCCCCCGCCACGTCGCGGTGGTGATGGACGGCAACGGCCGGTGGGCCAAGGAGCGGGGACTACCCCGTACCGCCGGTCACGAGCAGGGCGAGCACTCGCTCTTCGACGTCGTCGAGGGCGCGATCGAGATCGGGGTGAAGGCCGTCTCGGCCTACGCCTTCTCCACGGAGAACTGGTCGCGATCGCCCGACGAGGTGAAGTTCCTCATGGGGTTCAACCGCGACGTGATCCGGCGGCGACGCGACGAGATGCACGAGCTCGGCGTACGGGTCCGGTGGGCCGGGCGCGAGCCGCGGCTCTGGAAGTCGGTCGTCAGGGAGCTCCGCGTCGCCGAGGAGCTGACGCGTGACAACGACGTGCTCACGTTGACGATGTGCGTCAACTACGGTGGCCGTGCGGAGCTCGCCGACACCGCCCGGTCGATCGCCCGCGAGGTGGCGGCCGGTCGGCTCAACCCGGAGAAGGTGGACGAGAAGACCTTCGCGCGCCACCTCTACGTCCCGGAGCTGGCCGACGCCGACCTGGTCTGGCGCACGTCCGGTGAGCAGCGGCTGTCCAACTTCATGCTGTGGCAGGCCGCCTACTCCGAGTTCGTCTACTCCGACGTGCTCTGGCCCGACGTCGACCGCACCCACTTGTGGCAGGCGATCGAGACCTACGCGCGGCGCGACCGCCGGTACGGCGGTGCATGAATCGCCGGGTACCCGGTGATACCTGCAGCCGACCCGCTCAGCTGCGCTCGAGGTACTCCAGCGAGCGGAGTCCGCGCTCGAGGTGCCAGGCGACGTAGGCCGCGACCAGGCCGCTGGCCTCGCGACGGTGGCGGGGATCGGTGGCGTGGACGACGGGCCACTCACCACTGAGCAGGGCACCGAGGAGCCGGAGCGTCTCGGCCGCGGGCGAGGCGGACCCGGGCAGCCGGCAGTCGGCGCAGAGGGCTCCACCCGCCGCCGGGTTGAACCACCGGTGGGGACCCTCGTCACCACAGCGGGCGCAGTGGTCGAACGACGGGGCGTAGCCGGAGACCGCCAGTGAGCGCAGGAGGTAGGAGTCGAGCACCTGCCCCGGCCCGTGCTCGCCGCCGGTCATCGCTCGCAACCCACCGACGAGCAGCAGGAACTGCTGCACGGAGGGCTGCCTCTCCTCGGTGACCAGACGGTCGGCCGTCTCGAGCATGACGCTGCCCGCGGTGTAGCGCTCGTAGTCGTGGCCCAGGCCCGAGGCGAACGGGGTCACCGTCTCCGCCTGGGTGACGACGTCGAGGCTGCGACCCTCGGCGAGCTGGAGGTCGACGTGGGTGAACGGCTCGAGCCGCGACCCCCAGCGCGACGAGGTCTTCCGGACGCCCTTGGCCACCGCGCGCACCCGCCCGTGCTGACGGGTCAGCAGGGTGATGATCCGGTCGGCCTCCCCCAGCTTGTGGGTGCGGAGCACGACCGCCTCGTCGCGGTAGAGCACCCCGCCATTCTGCCGTGCTCAGCCCACGGTGCGTCGCTGGCCGGCGCGTGTCCCCCAGCACTCGAGGGCGAAGTCGGCCGCTTCCCGGTCGAGGCGCTCGGGACGGGCGCGCCACTCGAGGATGCTCGTGGCCTGGACGAACCGGGCGTCGGGCAGCTCGTCGGCGAGCATGGCCGCGTCGGCCGCCGGGTGGATCGGGTCGGCGGGGTGACCCACGACGAGCGCGGGCGCGGTGATCGCCCGCCGCTGCCGGGCCGAGGGCGCCACACGCCCGAAGAAGATGCCGTGCACGGTCGCGGCCATCGCGCCCGGCCGCTGGTCGCACGTGTCGAGCGCGATCCCGGCCCAGAAGGGCACCAGTCCCCGGGGGACGGGTCTGGTGGCCCAGCGCAGGGCGTGGACGGTCACGGGCAGGAAGCGCGCGGCGAAGAGCAGGGGGGCGAAGGCGAGGATGCCCGCCTCCACCGCGTTGTCGAGCACCGGCATCTCCACGAGCAGCCCACGGACCCGTTCCGGGGCGATCGCGGCGACCTCGAGCGAGACGTTCGCGCCGAGCGACGTCCCGCCCACGACCGCCTGGTCGGCGCCGAGGTGGTCGAGCAGCGCGACGACCTGCTCCCCGAAGGCCGTCATGGAGTAGACCAGTGGGTCCTCGGGCCGGTCCGAGCGCCCGTGGCCGAGGAGGTCGAGGGTGACGACGTGCAGCCCCTCGGCCGCCAGCGCCCGGGCGAGCGGCTGGTGCATCCGTCGCGGCATGAGCTGGCCGTGGACGAGTACCACCCAGGCGTCGCCCGCGCCGTACTCGGTGTACTCGAGGCGGTCGCGCCCGGCCTCGCCCTCGAGGAAGAACTGACCGATGCGCTCGGAGACCAGCATCCGTGCAGCATAGGCGGGGAGGTGACCTGTGACGTCAAGGCGGGAAACCACCACGTCCACAGGTTTCATCCACCACACTGGTCCCATGACCGTGGGAGGGCGTCTCCGCACGCCCGTCGCGCTCGCGGTCGGGCTGGCAGCGGTCTACCTGCTCGGCACCGGCGCCGTCTGGTTCACCCCCACGCACGGGTCCGTGGCCTACTGGTGGCCGGCCGCGGGTGTCTCGGTCGCGCTGGTCGCACTGGTACCCCGCGCGTGGTGGCCGACCGCGGCCGCCGGCATCGCCGCTGTCTCGATGCTGGCCAACGTCTCCGGGGGCCGTGCGTGGGAGGTCGCCGCCGCCTTCGGCGTCGCCAACGCCGTCGAGGCGGTCGTGGCCGGCCTGATGCTCAAGGACGAGCGGGGCCGGCTGATCCAGCTCGACGACATGCGCCACTTCGTGCGTCTCGTCGCCGCCGCCGTCGCCGGCGCCGCGTCCATCGGTGTCCTGGCAGCCCTCACCGTCGTCGTGGCCGACGGCGGCTCATTCGCCGAGACCCTGCGCAACGTGTTCACCTCCCACGCCGCGGCGACGCTGGCGATCGTGCCGGTCGCCATGACCTGGCGGTTGCGGACGGCGGTCGGCGCCCGGTGGGAGTACGTCGTCCAGATCTCCCTGCTCACCGCGGTCACCCTGACCGCCTTCGTCCCCGAGCACAGCCTCCCGGTGGCTGCGATCGGCATGCCGTTCCTGGTCTGGGCCGCCCTCCGGCTCGACCCGCGGACCGTGGCGCTGGAGCTGCTCGCCAACGCGGTCGTCACGATCGTGCTGACCGCCGCGGGGCGCGGGCCCTACGGCGACGCGGGTCCCGACGGCCCCTTCCCCCTGCAGGTCGGCGCGAGCCTCGTCCTCGGCTACATCCTCACCGTGGCCCTCGTGGCCCTCCCGCTCACGCTCGCCGTCACCCAACGGGCGCGCGTCCTCGAGGAGCTGACCGGCAGCGAGCGGCTCTTCCGGCGCAACTTCACCGAGTCGCTCACCGGCATGCTGCTGCTCGCCCAGCGCGGCAACCGCCTCGAGATCATCGACGCCAACAACACGGCCCGCGAGCTGCTCGACGAGCCCGGCCACAGCGTGGTGGGCCGCTACTTCGACCGCGTCCTCAAGGCTCCGGGCGAGCTGCGGGGCGTCACCCAGACCATGCTCGAGGGGGAGCTCGACGGCTGGCGCGGGCGGGTGCAGCTGGCGCACCGGCCCGGCAGCCAGGTCGAGATCTCGATCTCCCAGATCTCCACCCAGCCCGAGGTCACCTTCGCGGCCCAGCTGCTCGACGTCAGCGCCCTCCACCAGTCGATGGCGCGTGCGCAGGACGCGGAGCAGCTGGCGACGACCCTGCTCGACACCGCCCGCTGCATCATGATGCTGACCGACCTCGACGGCACCGTCCTCCGGGTCAACCAGGCCACCACGGTGCTGACGGGCTTCTCCGAGGAGCAGATCCTCGGCCACCCGTTCTGGGCGACCGTCGTCGTCGAGCACCGGGCCGACGCCGTCAAGGAGATGTTCGCCGAGCGCAGCGCCCTCGCGCCCCACCGCGAGACCGACGTGCGCACGATCGGGGGCGAGCAACTGCGGGTGGTGTGGAGCACGGAGGTGATCCGGGACGACGACGGGCGGGCGCGCTTCGGCGTCCTCACCGGGGTCGACGTCACCGCAGAGCGCGCCAGCGCCGGCCTGACCGCCAACCTCTTCCAGGCGGGCATCTCGACGGCGATCATCGGCCTCGACAGCCAGGGCCGCATCAAGCTGGTCAACCCCGGGGCGGCCTCGCTGCTGGGTGCGACCACCGAGGACCTGCGTGGTCGGCCGTTCACCGAGCTGCTCGACCCGACCGAGCTCGCCGAGCGCGGCAACGGGGAGTCGGGGTGGCGCGCGCTAACGGCGTCGCTGGACGGCTCGGGCGAGTCGCTGGCCCGGGACTGGACCTGGCTCTCGCGGCAGGGACGACGGCGCACGGTCGAGATGACGCTGAGCGGTGGTGGCAGCCAGTTCGGGCCCCAGGCGGGCTTCCTCGTGCTGGCACGCGACGTCACCGAGCAGCGCCACGGGCAGATGATGCTGATGGCGGCCCTGGAGAAGGAGCGGATGGCGGCCGACCGGCTGCGCCAGCTCGACGCGGCCAAGAACGAGTTCGTCTCCACCGTGTCCCACGAGCTGCGCACCCCCGTCACCAGCATCGTCGGCTACACCGAGATGCTCGCCGACGGCAGCCCGGTCCCGCCCCACGACCAGCAGATGCCGTTGCTCGACACGATCGCCCGCAACGGCGCTCGCCTGATCACGCTCTGCAACGACCTGCTCGCGCTGGCAGGGCTCGACACCGGCGGGACCGTGTGGGACCGCTCCGTGGTCGACCTCTGCGACATCACCCGCCACACCGAGGACTCGATGCGGCCGCTGCTCCGCGACCGTGACCTCACCCTCGACGTCGAGCTCTCCCGGACGCCGGTGAGGGTCCTCGGTGACGCCGTCCAGCTCGAGCGGGTGGTCCTCAACCTGCTGAGCAACGCCGTGAAGTTCACCCCCGACGGCGGGCGGGTCTCGGTCCGCGTCTGGGCCGACGGGGACGAGGCACGGCTGGTCGTCGTCGACACCGGGATCGGCATCCCCGAGGCGGAGCAGGACTCCCTGTTCCAGAAGTTCTTCCGGGCCTCCTCGGCGCAGGCGATGGCGATCCAGGGCACCGGGCTCGGACTCTCGATCGTCGCCGGGATCGTCGCCGCCCACGGCGGCCGGATCGGAGTCGAGTCCGCCCCCGGCCGCGGGTCGACGTTCTCGGTCAGGTTCCCCCTTCACCAGGACTGACCGCCCTACGATCCCGGCATGAGGCTCCTGGCGCTCACCGGACTCGTGGTCCTGCTCACCACCAGCGGCTGCTCCGGCCCGGAGCCGGCTCCCACACCGTCGCCCGAGCCCTCCCCCAGCGCGACCGCCGAGATCGTGGCCATCACCCCCTCGGCGAAGATCGACGTCGGTGCCGGGCCGGTCGGCGTCGCCGCCGGCAACGGCGCGGTCTGGGTGGTCTCGGCGCAGGACGAGAGCGTGTCACGCATCCCCTCGGGCGCCCGTCGCCCCGACCTGGTCGTCGACGCGCCGGGCGTGCCGCTCCGCGTCACGGTGGCGTACGACGCCGTGTGGGTCACCGCCTTCGAGGCGGGCCGGCTGCTCCGACTCGACCCGGGCACCGGCCGCACGGTGGCCCGGGTGGCCACCGGCGCCGGACCCGAGGGCGTCACGGCCGGCCTCGGCTCGGTCTGGGTGGTCGCCCAGGACGCCGGTCGGCTGCTGCGGATCGACCCTGCGGCCGACCGGGTGGTCGACCGGGTCGACATCGGCGCCGGCGCCCGGCTGGTGACGACCGGGCTCGGCGCGGTGTGGGTCTCCCACTTCGTCGACGACGAGGTGCTGCGGGTCGACCCACGCTCCGGTGACGTCGCCCGGTCGGGCCCCGTGTGCCACGGACCGCAAGGACTCCTCGTGGCGGACGGGCTGGTGTGGGTCGCGTGCACGTTCTCCGACCAGGTCGTCGGTCTCGACCCCGACACGCTCGAGGTCGTCGAGGACGTCGCGGTCCCCGGTTATCCCGACACCGTCGTCGCCGGACCCGGCGGCACCCTGCTCGTCGTCGCCGAGCAGGGGCCGACGCTGGCCGTCGTCGACCCGGCGACGGGAGCGGTCGCGGAGCAGGTGCTCGACGACCTGGCCCCCCTGGGCGACCGCGCCAACCTCGACGCGGCCGTGCTCGACGGACGGGTCTGGGTGACCTCCCACTCCACCGACCGCGTCCACCGGCTGTCGGTGCGGTGACCCCTAGCCGCGGGTCCGGTTGACCGCGCTGATGACGGCCTTGAGGCTCGCGGTGACGATGTTGGCGTCGATTCCCACACCCCACATCACCACGGAATCACCGTCGGCGTCGGTCAGCGAGCACTCGACGTAGGCCGCTGCCACCGCGTCGCCACCGGAGGACAGGGCGTGCTCGGCGTAGTCGAGCACCCGGACGTCGTAGTCCTGCGGCAGGCCGTTGATCGCGTCGACGAAGGCAGCGATCGGCCCGTTGCCGGCGCCCTCGAGCGTCCGCAGCTCGCCGTCGACGTAGACGTTGACGCTGAGGGCGTCGCGCTCCCCCGCCGCGCTGGAGGTGTGGACGGAGTTGAGCTGCAGCGGCGCCTCCCGGGTGAGGTACTCGGAGGAGAAGACGTCCCAGATCGTGTCGGCACTCATCTCGCCGCCGTCGGCGTCGGTGCGCTCCTGGACCACCCGGCTGAACTCGATCTGGGCGCGGCGGGGCAGGTCGAGCTTGTGCTCGGCCTTGAGGATGTAGGCCACGCCGCCCTTGCCGGACTGGCTGTTGACCCGGATGACCGCCTCGTAGGTCCGGCCCACGTCCTTGGGGTCGATCGGGAGGTAGGGCGCCTCCCAGTCGACCTGCTCGACCGGGACGCCCTGGTCCCTCGCCTGCCGCTCGAGGTCCTCGAGCCCCTTCTTGATGGCGTCCTGGTGGGAGCCGGAGAACGCGGTGTAGACGAGGTCACCGGCGTAGGGGTGGCGCGGGTGGACCGGCAGCTGGGTGCAGTACTCGACCGTGCGACGGATCTCGTCGATGTCGGAGAAGTCGATCTGCGGGTCGACCCCCTGGCTGAACAGGTTCATGCCGAGCGTGACCAGGCAGACGTTGCCGGTGCGCTCGCCGTGGCCGAACAGGCAGCCCTCGACGCGGTCCGCGCCCGCCATCATCGCCAGCTCGGTGGCGGCGACAGCGGTGCCGCGGTCGTTGTGGGGGTGGAGGCTGATCGTCGTGTGCTCACGCCGGGTGAGCTGGCGCGAGAACCACTCGATCTGGTCGGCGTAGACGTTGGGCGTCGACATCTCGACGGTGGCCGGCAGGTTGAGGATGATCTCGCGGCCGTCCTCGGGCTGCCAGACGTCGGAGACCGCCTCGCACACCTCGACGCTGAACGGCAGCTCGGTCCCGGTGAAGATCTCCGGGCTGTACTCGTAGCCGATCACGGTCGTGCCGAGGATGTTCTCGGTGTGCTTCATGACCAGCTCGGTGCCGCGGACCGCGATGTCCTTGACCTCGTCGTTGCTGGCCCGGAAGACCACGCGGCGGAAGAGCGGGGCGAGCGCGTTGTAGAGGTGGATGTTGGCGTGGTGGACACCGACCAGGCTGTGCACGGACCGCTCGATGAGGTCCTCGCGGGCCTGGGTCAGCACCGAGATGGTGACGTCCTCGGGGATCCGGTCCTGCTCGATGAGCTGGCGCACGAAGTCGAAGTCGGTCTGGCTGGCGCTGGGGAAGCCGACCTCGATCTCCTTGTAGCCCATCCGGACCAGCAGGTCGAACATCTTCATCTTGCGGGCCGGCGTCATCGGGTCGATGAGGGCCTGGTTGCCGTCACGCAGGTCGGTGGAGAGCCAGCGCGGGGCCTGCGTGATGGTCTGCGACGGCCAGGTGCGGTCGGGCAGGTCGACGGGCTCGAACGCGTGGTAGCGCTGGACCGGCATGCCGGAGGGCTGCTGGGTGTTGATCATGGGTGCCTTCGCTCGGTTGCGGTGTCTGCGCCGGCAACGCGAACTCTCCGCAACGAGGGGGCCGGCTGGATCAGCCCTCGGTGCGGCAGCGAAGCAGGAGGCTGCGGCTCGTCATGATGCCCCCAGCATAGCCACGGGCCGGCACGGCGGGTGGCGGCCGGCTCACATGACGGGCGGCCGGCGCGCGACGTACGCCGCGGGCGGCTGTCCGACCAGGCGTCGGAAGTCGCGGGTGAAGTGGGCCTGGTCGTACCACCCGTGCTAGGCCGCGAGGTCGGCCAGCGAGCCGTCGTAGCCGGCGTCGAGCGCCGCGACCGCGTCGTGCATGCGATAGCGGGCGAGCACCCACTTCGGGGTCGCGCCGACGTAGCGCGCGAAGAGCCGCTGGAGCCGACGGGTGCCGAGTCCGTGGCGCTCCTCGACCTCGGCGACGGACAGCAGGCTGCGGTCGGCCAGCATGTCGCCGACGACGCGGAGGACGAGGTCGTACGCCGCGTCCGGCTGCTCGGGGACGACCTGCGCCAGCGCGACGCCCAGGACCGCGCGGCACTCGTCGTCGGGGACGTCGGGTCCCAGCTCGGCGAGCGTGGCGACCACACCCGCGGGCAGCACCTCGCGGGCGGGCAGCGTGCGGTCGCGCCACCGCACCGCATGACCGCCCGTGAGGGCCGCCAGCCCGCCGGGTCGGAACTTGGCGGCGAACACCCACCCGTGACCGGTCAGGTCGACGTCGAACCGCCGGGTGACCACACCGGTGACCACCACGGGGTCGCCACCCACCCCGGCGCGCGTCGCTCCCCGCTCGACACTGACGGTGCAGGCCGGGTGGGGCAGCGTCTGGCTCGGGTGGTGGGTGCCGTGGGGCAGGTCCCACCGCAACGACCACAGGTTCTCCACGTAGCCGGCGAGCGCCCCCTCGGCGGCGTACCGCTCGAGCCTGGTGAGCCGGGCCAGCTGCTCGGGACGCAGCACCCCGGAGTCGGTGGACGTCGCGTTCGTCCAAGTCACCGTCGGCCGCCGGACACCAGGATGGCAGGACCACCACGACGAGAGGACCTGACATGACCGACCCGATCGCCCGCCTGGCGATGGTGACCCTCGACTGCCGTGACGCGGAGGCCTCGGCGCGCTTCTGGTCCGAGGTCCTGGGATGGGAGCTGGTGGCGGCCGGCGACGGCTACGCGATGCTCTCGGGCCCCGACCACGCGCTGGGCTTCGGCAGCCTCCCCGACCACGAGCCCCCCTCCTGGCCCGACGAGCACGGTCGCAAGCAGTTCCACTTCGACCTGGCCGTCGACGACCTGGCGGAGGCCGAGGAACGCTGCGCGGCCCTCGGCGCCAGCGCGGTCGCCCCCCAGCCGGGCGAGACGTGGCGGGTGATGGTGGACCCGGGCGGCCATCCGTTCTGCCTCACGAAGGCCGAGAACTGGGGCTGACCGACCGGGTCCCACGCCGGCACTCAGGCCGACAGGCACTCCTGCAGGGCGCCCATGAGGCTCTGGGTGCCGGCTTCCTGGTCGTCCATGAACACGGCCACGAGGAACTCGTTGAGGACCTCGTCGCTGAGGTTCTCGTCGATGCAGGCCGCGGCTTCCTCCGGCACCGAGTCACCGAGCTGGTCGGTGAAGATCTTCTTGATGTCCGCGCAGTCCTGCATGACACCGGCCGCGGCCTCGGCGTCGGACTGCGACATCTTGACCGAGTCGATGCCGTCGCTCTGCTCGAGGTCCTTGGTGATGATCTTGTACTCGATGAGCTGGTCGGTACCGATCTCGTCGACCATCCCCTCGCCCAGGCAGTCCGCCTGCTCCTGGGTGACCTGGAACGTGTCGTCGTTGCCCTCCATGACGCCGGCGGCGACTGCGTCGGCGGCAGCCTGGTCGTCATTGCCGCACGACGTGAGCGCGAGGGCGAGGACGGCGGCGACGCCGATGGTCCGGATCTTCATGGCAGAACCTCTCGTTGTGATGCTGACCCCCGCACCCTAGCCCGGCCCCGCAGGGCGGCTGCCCGCCCCTGTCAGCGGCGCCCCTCGTGGCCGGAGCGACCGCCGCGGGCGGTAGCATCGCGGCCGCACCACGGGCGACGAGAGGCGAGGAGGACGCGTGCGCAGGCTGGTCGTCCCCACGGCTCTGCTGCTGGCCTCGACCGCTGCCTTGTCGGGGTGCGGCGAGGAGCCGCAGGGGTCCGACACCGACCCCTCGCAGGTCGACTCCGTCACGGCCCCGGAGCTCGGTGCCTGCCGGGTGCTGGGTCCCGCGGACGTCACCCAGCCGAGCAACGCCACCCGCACGGTCGACTGCGCGGACCCCCACACCGCGCAGACCTTCGAGGTCGGCGAGTTCCCGGACGACCTCGCTCGCGCCGAGGTGGGCGACCCGGCGCTCGGTGAGCACGCCTACCGCGAGTGCACGCTCAGCTTCGGCGAGTTCATCGGTGGCGACGAGAGCCTGGTCATGCGCAGCGTCGTCAGCTGGGCCTGGTTCCGCCCGTCAGAGAAGGCGTGGAACGAGGGAGCGCGCTGGTTCCGCTGCGACATCGTCGGAGGCAGCGACCGCAGTGCCGAGTTCGTCGACCTCCCCGAGGACGCCGCCGAGATGCTCGACGGCCGGGTGAAGGACCACTGGCTGGTCTGCGCCGAGGGGCCCACGGTCGCGTCCAACCGGGTGCCGTGCACCGAGCCCCACGCCTGGCGAGCGGTCAGCACCATCAAGGTCGGCGAGCCGGAGGACGACTACCCGGGGGACCGGCTGGTCGAGGTCAGGACCCGCGACTTCTGCGACCAGTCGGTGGGGGCGCTCCTCGACTACCCCGTCTCCTACGACTTCGCCTACACGTGGTTCCACGAGGCGGAGTGGGAGGTCGGCAACCGACGCTCGGTCTGCTGGGCCAAGACGGAGCGATGAGGAGGACGGCGGTCCTGCTGCTGACGGCGGTGCTGGCCGCCGGGTGCAGCACGACGCGGACCCCCGCCCCACCGGCACCGTCGACCTCCTCCGCCGCGCCGACCGAGGCACCCACGCGCGCTGCCCCACCTCCCGCCGCACCGCGCGACGGCACCTGTCACGACCTCACCTACACGGAGGCCGTGGCTCCGACCGCGCGCTCCTCCGACGTCGCGTGCGGCGACGAGCACACGTCCCAGACCTTCCACGTGGGCACCCTCGACCGGGTCGTCGGCGGCCGGCTGCTCGCCGTCGACGCACGGCGACTGCAGGACGAGGCGGCCGCGGAGTGCCCGGACCGCCTGGCCGAGCTCCTGGGTGGCACGGAGGAGCAACGCCGCCTCAGCATGCTCCGGTCGGTGTGGTTCACGCCGACGGTCGGACAGTCCGACCGGGGCGCCGACTGGCTGCGCTGCGACGCCGTGGCCGTGGCCGGCCCCGAGACGCTGCTGCCACTGGCCGGCCCGCTGGGCGGCGTGCTCGACACGGAGGCGGGGCGCGAGCGCTACGGCATGTGCGGCACCGCCGAGCCCGGGACCGGCGGGTTCGAGCGGGTGGCCTGCGCGACCCGGCACAGCTGGCGGGCGTTGCGCACCGTCGGGCTGCCTGACGGCGACTACCCGGGCCAGGAGGTCGCCCAGGCAGCCGGGGAGACGCCGTGCACCGACGCCGGCCGGGCGGCTGCCGACGACCCGCTCGACTTCCAGTGGGGCTACGAGTGGCC
Source organism: Nocardioides aestuarii (assembly GCF_039527245.1). NCBI lineage: Bacteria > Bacillati > Actinomycetota > Actinomycetes > Propionibacteriales > Nocardioidaceae > Nocardioides > Nocardioides aestuarii. The sequence continues at coordinate 3,418,123 of NZ_BAAAJT010000002.1, read as the reverse complement.
GACGGCGGAGCAGTGGGCAGCCGGGCAGACCTACGGGATCTGCTGGGCGCCGGACGCCTAGAAGCCCAGCTTGCGGAGCTGGCGCGGGTCGCGCTGCCAGTCCTTGGCGACCTTGACGTGCAGGTCGAGGTAGACCGGGACGCCGAGCAGCGCCTGGATCTGCTCGCGCGCCGTACGCCCGACCTCGCGCAGCCGGGAGCCGCGGTGACCGATGACGATGCCCTTCTGGGAGTCGCGCTCGACGTAGAGGTTGGCGTGGATGTCGAGGAGCGGCTTGTCGGCCGGCCGGTCCGCGCGCATCCGCATCTCCTCGACGACGACGGCGATCGAGTGGGGCAGCTCGTCGCGCACGCCGTCGAGGGCCGCCTCGCGGATCAGCTCGGCAGCGAGGTGCTCCTCCGGCTCGTCGGAGAGCTCGTCGTCGGGGTAGAGCTGGGGGCCCTCCGGGAGCATGCCGACCAACAGGTCGGCGAGCAGGTCGACCTGGTCGTCCTTCACGGCCGAGACCGGGACGATCTCGCGCCACTCGGTGCCGGTCTCGCGCCCGAGCTCGACGATGTCGAGCAGGTGCTCGGCGATCCGCTCGGGCGAGGCGAGGTCCGTCTTGGTCACGATCGCGACCTTCGGCGTACGCCGCGCCTTGGCGAGCTCGGTGACCAGGAACCGATCGCCGGGGCCGATCTTCTCGTTGGCCGGGAAGCAGACGCCGACCACGTCGACCTCGTTCCACGTCGTGTGGACCAGGTCGTTGAGCCGCTCGCCGAGCAGGGTGCGCGGCCGGTGGAGGCCGGGGGTGTCGACGAGGATCAGCTGGGCGTCGGGACGGGTGACGATGCCCCGGACGACGGTGCGGGTGGTCTGGGGCTTGTCGGAGGTGATGACGACCTTCTGGCCGACGACCGCGTTGGTGAGCGTCGACTTGCCCGCGTTCGGCCGTCCGACGAAGCAGGCGAACCCGCTGCGGTAGGTCTGCTCGTCACTCATCACGTGCCCTGTCGTAGTCGGCCCAGATCTCGTCGTCGGTCTTGCCCGCTGCCTTGCCTGCCCGCCAGATCGGGCCGGGGTCGACCGCCCGGGGCTGGCGCTGCTTGACACCGCGCCAGTAGCCCATCACGTCGTAGGCCGAGGCGGGCAGCCGGCGCTCGCGCATCAGGTGCTTGCGGATCGCCCGCATCTGGGCGGACTCCCCCGCCATCCAGAAATAGCCGTCGCCCGCGGGCCAGTCGATGCCCTCGACGACCTCGGCGAGGGCGCTGGCCCCGGCGGCCGGCGGCGTCAGCCAGGTCACCTCGGGCCCCTCGGGGAGATAGCCGGCCAGGTCGTCGGGGACCTCCGCCCAGATCCGGGTGGGGACTTCCGCCTGCTCGGCGATGCGTGCCATCGCGGGCATCGCCGTGAGGTCGCCGACGAGCATCAGCCAGGCGGCCTCGGCCGGCGGGTCGAAGGATCCCCTCGGCTCCGTGATCGTCACCGCGTCGCCGACGCAGTCGCGCTTGGCCCACTCGGTCACCAGCCCCACCTCGTGGACGACCACGTCGAGCACCATCTCGCCGGGCGCGTGGCGCCGTACGGTGTAGTAGCGGGACTGGAACTGTCCCGGCACCACCAGCCCGACCCACTCGTCGGCGATCCCGGTGGACGCGAACGCCTCGAGGCCGGTGAGCGTCAGCCGGACCAGGTGCGGCGACACCTGCTCGCGGTCGGCGACGACGGCGTCGTAGGTGCGGGCTCGGGCAGTCACCGACCGAGGCTATCGCCGCTCGCCGCCCCGCTCCCAACTGCGGCGGCGTCGACATGTAACGCCGGGTTAGTGCTTGTTCCTCCTAGGGCATACCCCAGTGGAAGAGGTCTCAACCCGGCGTTACATGCAGAGCTCCGAGCCACGAGTCGTCCCCAGACCGCCTGCCGGGCCGCTCCTGCACAGGGGTTGCAGCCCGCGCCGCACCGGGGCCGGGCCATCGGGAACGTTGGCGTGGTGCTTCATCGCGTCCGCCCGCACCTCGCCCGCCAGCGGGGCCTGATCACCCGCTCCCAGCTCGTCTATGCCGGGCTGACTCCGCTCGAGATCAGGCGGCTGCTCCGTACCGGCTCGCTGGTGAGGATCCAGTACGGCGTGTACGCCGACGGTGATCTCTGGCAGGAGCTGGACCCGTGGCGAGGGCGACCACTGCTGGCAGCCCGGGCGGCCACCTACGTCCTCCGGTGCGACGGTTATGCCTTCAGCCACGACTCTGCGGCGCTGGCCTGGAAACTCCCGCTCCCGGACGCGCGCACGGCCCTGACCCACGTCTCGCGGCGCAAGGTGCACGGCGATGCGGTCCGCAACGGCGTCAAGCACCACCTCGCCCCGTTCGGGACCGACCAGGTGCGCCACCTCGAGGGGCTGCGGGTCCTGGACCTGCCCCGAACAGCGCTCGACCTCGGGCGCGAGCACGGTCTGCTCGCCTGCGTCGCCGCGTGTGACGCCGTGCTGTCGCGCGGCGTCACTCGTCGCCGGCTCTCCGAGACGCTCGCACGGATGTGGTGCTGGCCCCAGAGCACGGTGATGCGGGAAGCCATCGAGCTCGCGGACGGCGGCGCCGAGTCGTGGCTGGAGTCCGAGGGCCGGCTCTTCGTGATCGGGCTCGGCATCGGACGCCCGCGTACCCAGCTGGGCCTGACCGACGGCAGTCGCACCGTCTTCGTCGACGCCATCGTGGGTCGTCACGTCTTCGAGTTCGACGGTGCGGTGAAGTACACCGCGGACAACCCCTCGGGACGGCCGCCGGCCGAGGTGCTTCGCGAGGAGAAGGTCAGGCAGGACTTCATCAGCGGCTTCAAGCTCGGTGTCTCCCGCGTCACGGCCCACGACTGTCGCGCCGGCCGGGCGGCCGCAGAGCGTCGGGTCATGCGTGAGTACGTCGACACGTGCCACCGCTTCGGGACCGACCGGTCCGACCTGGCGCCGTACGTCGTCACCGCCGCCGCTGACGGCCTCCGTCGTCGGCTGTAACGCCGGGTTGGTGCTTGTTCCACCCAGGGCATACCCCAGTGGAAGAGGTGCTAACCCGGCGTTACAAGCAGCAGCGCGCCCCCCTCACCAGGAGGGGCGGAGGGGGAACCCGTCGTCGCCGTCCTCGGTGGTGCGTGCGGCGAGGACGTGGTGGAGCTGGATCTCGTTGCGCTCGAAGGCCAGCCGGGAACCGGCCATGTAGAGGCCCCACACGCGCGCGGTCCCCTCGTCGACCTCGGCGACGGCCTCGTCCCAGTGGTCGACCAGGTTCTGGCACCAGCCGGCCAGGGTGAGCGCGTAGTGCTTGCGGATGTTCTCCTCGTGGACGACCTCGAGCCCGGCGTTCTGCACCTCGGTGATGATCCGCCCCGAGCCGGTCAGCTCACCGTCCGGGAAGATGTAGCGGTCGAGCACCTGCCCGGTCGGCTGGCGCCGGTTGTGGTGGCGGGTGATGCAGTGGTTGAGGAGCCGGCCGCCGGGCTTGAGCCGGTCGCGCAGGAAGCCGAAGTAGGCCGGGTAGTTGCGCACCCCGATGTGCTCGGTCAGGCCGATCGAGCTGACCGCGTCGAAGTCGGACTCCGCCACGTCGCGGTAGTCGAGGTGACGCACCTCGGCGAGGTCACCGAGCCCCTCCCGGTCGATCGCCTCCTTGGCCCAGGACGCCTGCTGCGTGGACAGCGTCACGCCGAGCGCGCGTACGCCGTACTCGCGCGCCGCATGGCGCACCATCCCGCCCCACCCGCAGCCCACGTCGAGCAACCGCTGACCGGGCTGGAGGCCCAGCTTGCGGCAGACCAGGTCGTACTTCTCGGCCTGGGCCTCCTCGAGCGTCGCGTCGGCGGTCGGGTAGACCGCGCAGGTGTAGGTCATCGACGGACCCAGGACGAGCTCGTAGAAGCGGTTGGAGACGTCGTAGTGGTGGTGGATCGCCTCGGCGTCGCGTCCCTTCGAGTGGCGCAGGCCCTCCACGAGCCGTCGCCACCGCGGGATCGCCTCCTGCGGGGGCGGGGCCGGCGGCCGGAGGTTGGACAGGCCGAGCGACCGGACGACCGCCAGGGCCTCGGCTGCCGTCGGCGTCCGGAAGGACAGGTGGTTCTGGAGCAGCCGCATGGCCTCGTAGGGATCGCCCGGGTGGACCCCGTGGAGCTTGAGGTCGCCGGCGACGTAGGCCCGCGCCATGCCGAGGTCCCCCGGCGCCGTGAGCAGGTAGGCCAGACCGCGTTGGTTGACCAGCTCCAGGCCGAGCTCGCTGTCCGCCGGTCCGGCGGCGCTGCCGTCGTAGGCCGTGAACCGCAACGGCATCCCGTCGCGGAGCAGGGAGTCGACCGCCTCGGCGATCGTGAGGGTCGCAGTCATCGTCGTCGCACCGCCTTGTCGTAGAGCGTGGTCAGTCTGTCGTCGGGGTCGAACTGCTGCTTCACCCGCGACAGGTGGGGTCCGTCGTAGAGCGAGTCGAAGGTCGCCCGGTCGTAGAACGTCTCGGAGTAGAGGCTCTTGTGGCCGCCGAGCTCGTGGACCACGCGCTCGATCGCCCGGTTGCGCGGCGAGTCCGGCGCGTCGGGACCGACGTGGACCGTGCCCCAGAACCCGACGTTGACGTAGCACCGGCCCGGTTCGAGGGGGTAGGTCGGCCACGCGCGGTGGGCGACGACGGGACACAGCCACACCGGGCGCATGCCGACCTCGGCGTCGAACCACGCCAGGAACTCGGCGAGGCGCTCGACCGGCACCTCGACGTCCTGGACGACCCTTTCGCGCTGCGGCCGGCCCGCGCGCCGGTCCAGCCGGTCGGCGATGTCGTAGCGCCGGTCGAGTCCCAGCAGGCGCATGTAGACGTCGGACCTGCGCCAGCGGCGCGGCCAGAGGCGGCGTACGACGGGGTGCTGGGCGCCGAAGGCCCGGCTGCACCAGAACCAGTCGGTGTCCCACCGCCAGAGGTAGTCGTGCATCGTCAGCAGGTCGCGGTCGCGACGCTCCAGCGAGCGGTAGTAGACCTGCTGGCCGGTGTAGTCGGACGTGGGTCCGTCGTCGTCGGTCCAGGTCGCGAGGGTCAGGACGTGCTCCCCCGGGCCGAAGGAGACCCCGTCGAGCCCGTCGACCCGGACGCCGTCGTGGGTGTGTCGTGCGACGACCTCCGCCGTCAGCGCCGCGAGGTCGTCGGCGTCGTCGAGGCGGACGTGGCGCAGCTCCACCCGGCCGGGGACCGGCTCCAGCCGGATCACGAGCCGGGTCGCGTAGCCCAGGGAGCCGTAGGAGTTGGGGAAGGTGTCGAAGAGGTCGTCGCCGGGGCGGACCGTCACGACGTCACCGGACCCGGTGAAGACGTCCATCTCGAGGACGGACTCGTGCGGGAGGCCGGAGCGGAAGCTCGTCGACTCGATACCGAGCCCGCTGACCGCACCGCCGAGGGTGATCGTCCGCAGCTGCGGCACGACCAGGGGGACGACGCCGTGGGGCAGCGTCGCCGCGACCAGGTCCTCGTAGGTGCACATGCCCTGCACCTCGGCGGTGAGCGCTGTGGCGTCGACCGCCAGCACGCCCGTCAGGCCCGACACGTCCAGCCCGCCGGTCGCCGGCTGCCGGGCCCGGAAGAGGTTCGTGGTCGGTTTCGCCAGCCTCACCGGGGCGCCGGGCGCCAGCGCGTCGTACGAAGCCCGGAGTCGAGCCACGGCGGACTCGTGAGCTCCTCTCGTGAGTGTCTCTCCCACGGAGTCCAACCTACTCGCCCCCGAAATCGACTCGAACCGGTCTGGACCACCAGCCCCACTGGTCCAGACCGATCGGTGAAGAAATCGCCGATGCCGGGACGGATCGAGACCTGTGTGCCGGGGGTGCCGGACGGGTCGGATGTGGGGATCGGGCACTCCGGGGTTGGTGGTGCCTGAGGGGGCCAGAGGGGCTCGGTGGGCCAGGTGAGGTCACCGGCCCGTAACGAGCTGACTCCCCGCACCCGAGAGGGGCGGGGAGTCATCATCGCCCGTTTTCGGGGCACCGCTCGTGGGATCCGGGGGGAACGGACGTCCTGCGAGCTTCCATGCGGGTGGCCTCCGGGTGGGGGCGCGGAGTGGGATTGCCACCGTTGTGTGACCAATTTTTACACCCTCCGAGCCACTCGCGCGGGTGATTCGCGAATTGCGACAGGTGGTCTATTCGTGCACGTGGCAGGCGTGGACGTGTTTGTCAACGAGAACAGGACAAGTCACGCAACTCTTCACGATTTGCCTCGGGATGCTTCAGACTTGGCACACCCCCGTCACCCGGTTCTCGAAAGGGAAGATCCCATGTCTCGCAACGCCAAGATCAAGCTCGCCGCTCTCGCCACCGCTGCCCTCACCACGTTCGGTTCCGTGGCCGCGACCGCCGCGACGGTCTCCGTCGACGCCGGCAAGAACGACAAGAACGTCGGCGGCAGCTGGTGCTGCTGACGTAGCTCCCTCCTCCTGGTCAGCTGACCAGGGGACCCCCGTCGGTGGTCGCTGACGCCAACTCAACACAGCGGTCCGCGCCCTTCTTGCGCGCGGACCATCTGCCCAGCCGCCCCCTCCGTGGGGCGGCTTTGCAGCGCGCGGCGAACACCGGTGACACCGAGACTCCCCCGTCCTGGCCGATGATCAGTCGATCGCCAGCTGGTCGATCGCCAGCTGGTCGATGGCCGCCTGGTCGATGGCGGCCTGGTCGACGGCCGCCTTGCCAACCGTGGGACGGCTGCGGAGCCCGACGGAAGCCGCCGCGCTGCGATAAGCGGTACGGGCCATCTCGTTGTCGCCGATGTCCTCCAGGAGGCCAGCGAGCTCGAACCACATCTGCGCCGCGTCACGGTCGGCACCCGTGCTCGTCAGCAGCATCACTGATTGCCTGTAGAGCTCCCGGGCCTCATCGAGCATGCCCATGGCTGCGGCGGCCTGACCCTGGATGGTGCTGGCGCCCGCGGCAACGTCCGGCGACACCGTGATGGTGTCGGCGACGATCTGACTGGCACGCTCGCGCGCTGCGGGGTAGTCGCCGGCCAGCAGGATGGCTCTTGCCCTGATGAGCTGGGCACGGGCCAGGTCGATGGCGCTCGCGCTCGAGGTCTGCAGCTCGCTCTCCGCGTGGTCGAGGTAAGCCGATGCGGACTCCACCTGCGGCGGGTCGAGCTGGAGCTGGAGGTCGGCGACGGCGAGTCGCAGCCGGGCGAGGTTGCGACCGTCGGCGCCCTCGGCCAGGAGGGCCAGGGCGCGCTCGGCCAGCGGCAGGGCGTCGCGGACCGCGCCGCGGTCGGCCTCCATCATGCTCGCGTTCCAGTAGGCCGACGCCTTGGCGATCGGCGAGTCGAGGGTGTCGGCCTTGTCGATCGCCCGGCGGCATATCCGCACGGCCTGACCCGTGTCGCCGCGCTGGTAGTGGGCGGCGGCCACCGTCACGGCAAGCTGCACCGACTCGTCGGTGGCCTCCAGCGGGGTGCCGTCGAGCCGGACCAGCAGTCGCTCGCCGCAGTCGATCGCCTGGTTGAGGTCACCGGACTCGCGGTAGCAGCGGCTCAGGGCGATGGCGGCCTTGACCGCCAGCAGCGACGGCGCGTCGGAGGCGACGATCGGCTCGAGCTCGAGGATCGCGTCGTCGATGCTGCCCTGCTGCTCGAGCGCCCGGGCGATCAGGAAGCCGGCCCGCGCCGCCAGGTCGGGGTGGGGCATGGCGACGGCACGGTCGCGAGCCTCGCGGGCACGGGACTCCGCCTCGACGACGTCGCCGGACTCGAGCGAGAGCTCGGCGTAGTCGAGCGCCAGCGTGAGCTTGTCCTGCTGGCGCGCCGTCGGGCCGCGGAGCAGCTCGTCGATGGCGATGCCCAGCCTGGAGGCGAGGGACTCGAGCACGGCCGCGTTGGGTCGACGCTGGCCCGACTCCAGGCGCGAGACGTAGCCGACCGAGCACAGCTCGCCGGCCAGGTCGGTCTGGGTCCACCCCTGGGCAAGGCGTGCTGCGCGCAGCCTCGACCCGAGAACGCGGGGGTCGATCTCCTGCAACAGCACCGAGTCGCTGGCTTCCATACGGTCGATTGTGACTGACTTGCCAGCAATCTGGGCAAGGTTCCCGACAAGTCACAGCAAGCGTGGAGAACGTCGGGGGCCCTCAATAGAGTTGTAGTTGCCCGGGGGGAACCGGGCGTCACGCGAGCGTCCGGAGATGCTCGCGTGACGTGTTTCTGGAGCTGTTTGCGCAGGTCAGGGGCCATTTGGGCCCCTGACCAGCGCGGCTCAGGCAGGCGGCTCGCCAGCCGTCCCGGAGCGCAGCTCCCGCCCCGTCGGATCACCGATGTGGAGCACCACTCCAGGGCCTCCGAGATCGACCACCGCGGCCGACCCGGCTAGACCACCCGGGTCCGCTGTCAGCACCACGGCCGCCTCCAGTCCGCGCGACCCCGAGGCGACCGCCATGGCGACGCAGACCTCGAGTGCGGAGACCTGGAGCGAGGGCAGGTCCACGGTCGCCGCGGCGTAGGTCCGGCCGTGGTCGTCGCGCACGGCGGCGCCCTCCGCGGCCCCGGTCCGGGCCCGGGTGGCGCGGGCGAGGGTGACCAGCTTGCGGTCCTCGGACGAGAGGTCAGTCATCGTTCTCCTCCACGGGGTCGTGGGCCGTACGACGGATCAGGACGGTGCCGACGCGGTTGCGGCGGCCGGCGACCTGCTCGGCCTCGAACCGCAGGCCGTGGGCCTCGACCGCGGAGCCGGGGATCGGCACCCGGCCGAGGTGCTTGGCCATCAGCCCGCCGACGCTGTCGACGTCCTCCTCCTCGACGTCGAACCCGAACAGCTCGTCGAGGTCGTCGACCGGATAGCGCGACGACACCCGGGTCGAGCCGTCCTCGAGCACCTCGACCTCGACCTCCTCCTCGTCGTACTCGTCGGTGATCTCGCCGACGATCTCCTCGAGGACGTCCTCGATGGTCACCAGGCCGGCGGTCCCGCCGTACTCGTCGACGACGACCGCGACGTGCTGGCGCATCGCCTGCATCTCCGAGAGCAGGGCGTCGACCGGCTTGGAGTCGGGAACGTAGATCGCGGGCCGCATGACCTCCTCGACCCGCTGGGTGAACTCGACGTCGGGCGCCTCGAAGTCGCGGCGGACGACGTCCTTGAGGTAGGCGAACCCGAGGATGTCGTCGAGGTTGTCGCCGATGACCGGGACGCGCGAGAAGCCGCTGCGCAGGAACAACGACATGGTCTGGCGCAGGTTCTTGTGGCGCTCGATGTAGACCACGTCGTTGCGGGGCACCATCACCTCCCGCACGATCGTGTCGCCGAGCTCGAAGACGGAGTGGATCATCCTCCGCTCACCCGACTCGATGACCGCACTGGCCTCGGCGAGGTCGACGAGCTCGCGCAGCTCCGTCTCGGTCGAGAACGGGCCCTCCCGGAAGCCCTTGCCGGGGGTGACCGCGTTGCCGATCGCGATGAGCAGCCGCGGCAGCGGGCCCAGGATGCGGGTGATCGCCGTGAGCGGCCCGGCGCTCCACAGGGCGATCCGCTCGTCGTGCTGGCGACCGAGGGTGCGGGGCGCGACCCCGATCGCGACGAAGGACACGACCAGCATGATCGCGATCGTGGTCAGCGCCGTGGCCCAGAAGTCGCCGTCGTAGACGTCGCGGACCAGTCCGCCGACGAGCACGATCGCGGAGACCTCGCACAGCAGCCGGAGGAGCAGGGCGGTGTTGAGGTAGCGGGGGGCGTCGTCGAGGAGCGCGACGAGTCGGCGGGCGCCCGTCCTGCCCTCGTGGGCGAGCTCCTCGGCGCGGGCGCGCGACGACGACGACACGGCGGCGTCGGCCGCGCTGAAGACACCCGCGAGCACGACCAGCGCGGCGGCTGCGAGCAGCAGCCACACGTCACCACCGCTCACGGGGTGTCGGACCGGCGCCAGTCGGCCAGCAGCTCGTCCTGCAGCCCGAACATCTCGCGGTGCTCCTCCGGCTCGGCGTGGTCGTAGCCGAGCAGGTGGAGGATGCCGTGGACGGTGAGCAGCTCGAGCTCGGCCAGCGTGCCGTGTCCGGCGGCCTCACCCTGACGGACCGCGACGGCCGGGCAGAGCATGAGGTCGCCGAGGACGCCCTCCTCGGGCTCCTCCCCGACCAGCCCGGGACGCAGCTCGTCCATCGGGAAGGCGAGCACGTCCGTGGGGCCTTCCTTCTCCATCCACTGGCCGTTGAGCTCGGCGATGGTGTCCTCGTCGACGGCCTTGATGCACAGCTCGGCGAGGGGGTGCACCCGCATCCGGTCCATGACGAACCGGGACAGCTCCGCCAACCGGTGGACGTCGAGCTCGTGGCCCGACTCGTTGAGGATCTCGATGCTCATGGGCGCGGGCGGTTCTCCGGGCTCGTGGGGCGGGTGGCGTCGTACTCGTCATAGGCCGCGACGATCCGGCCGACGAGCTTGTGGCGCACGACGTCGTGGCTGGTGAGGCGGTTGAAGACGACGTCCTCCACACCGGTGAGGATCTCCTCGACGACCTTCAGGCCCGACTTCGTCCCGCCGGGCAGGTCGATCTGGGTGACGTCGCCGGTCACCACGATCTTCGAGCCGAAGCCGAGACGCGTGAGGAACATCTTCATCTGCTCCGGCGTCGTGTTCTGGGCCTCGTCGAGGATCACGAAGGCGTCGTTGAGGGTGCGCCCGCGCATGTAGGCCAGTGGCGCGACCTCGATGGTGCCCGCGGCGAGCAGCTTGGGGATGGTCTCCGGGTCGAGCATGTCGTGGAGCGCGTCGTAGAGGGGCCGCAGGTAGGGGTCGATCTTCTCGCTGAGCGTGCCGGGCAGGAACCCGAGCCGCTCCCCCGCCTCGACCGCGGGACGGGTCAGGATGATCCGGGTGACGTTCTTCGCCTGCAGCGCCTGGACCGCCTTGGCCATGGCCAGGTAGGTCTTGCCGGTGCCGGCCGGGCCGATGCCGAACGTGATCGTGTGCTTGTCGATCGAGTCGACGTAGCGCTTCTGGTTGAGCGTCTTGGGCCGGATGGACCGACCGCGGTTGGAGAGGATGTTGAGCGACAGCACGTCGGCCGGTCGTTCGGTCGTCTCGGCCCGGAGCATCGCCAGGACCCGCTCGACGGTCTCGGGCGTGAGGCCCTGACCGGTGCGGATGATGGTCACGAGCTCGTCGAGGGTCCGCTCGGCGAGGGCGATCTCGCCGGGGTCCCCCTGGAGGGTGATCCGGTTGCCGCGGACGTGGAGCTCGGCGTCGAAGGCGCGCTCGAGCAGGGCGAGGTGCTCGTCGCCGGGACCGAGCAGGCTCACCATGTCGATGCTGGTGGGGACCACGACGGTGTGCCGGGTGGTGGCCCGGGTGTCGTGCGAGGCGTTCTGGGTGTCACTCATATGGCCCCCATGCTACGCAGCGGTGCGGCAGCCGCCCCACTCGACAACGCGTCAGGGACGCGTGACCTGGAGGATGCCGAGGCACATCTCGTCGGTGGTGCCCTCGCCCCACATCACGTAGCGCTCCTCCTGGCCCTCGAACGCCGGCAGCCGGTCGCGCAGCCACTGCCCGTGACGACAGGTCACCCGCACCTGGTCGAACGCGTCGAGGTGGACGGGCCGGATCGAGCGCGCGCCCTGGTCGTCGAAGTCCCAGACCGGGATGTCGAGGATCGTGCGCGCCTGCGGCGTCCCGGGGTTGACCTCGATCGAGATCGAGCGCCCGAGGAGGTGCATGTGGCCCGCCACGCCCTGGATCGTCAGCGGCTCCGGCACCGACCTGGTGCACGACTGGACGTTGCCGGGCTGCTCCTCCCCCGGGCACAGGATCCGCAGCGCGTCGGAGGTGTTGGCGGCCTGCAGCCCGAACCGTGCCTGCAGGTCGGCCTGGGCGGCGTCGCGGTCGCAGAGGTCGGAGGCGTCGTGACCGGGCCGGCAGGGCAGCTCCACCGGCGCGGGCAGCAGCATCGTCCCGAGCGTCTGGATGCCGGGACCGGGCTTCGCGAGCCGCAGCTGGGTGGCACTGGTGTCGGGCTCGCTGCCGGCGAGCAGGTTGTAGTGGACCTGCATCACCACGCGACTGCCGGCCTCGAGCTCGGTGCCGAGACCCGGCCGTAGCACCGACTCACGGCCGCCAGGGGCCCACGCGCCCAGCCACTGGGCGTCGCCGAGGTCGGTGAAGCCGCCCACGCCCGATCCGCCGAAGCAGGTCCAGCCGGGTCCGTCCTCGTCCGCGTCGACCTGCTCGGCGTCGGCGACCTGGTCGGGCGTCACCCGGAACAGGATCACGTGGTGGACGACGTCGGGGTTGCCGGGGAGCACCTGGGTCCCGGTCAGCATCGCGTCGCGGCGGAGCCCGGGGTCGAGGAGGAAGCACCGGTAGTCGTCGGTGCCCTCGCCGTAGGGCGCCTCCGGGGTGTAGGCCTCGGGCATCGTGAGGGTCATCCGCCGCTCACCGTCGCGCAACGGGCGCGACCTCACCGGCTCCGACGGGTGGTCGTGGCCGGACACCCCGGTCGTGACGTCGGGCTCCGGGGCCGAACGCGGGACCTCCTCGTCGGGCCCGCACCCCACGAGCAGCGCGGACACGAGGGCAAGCGCGGTCGCGGCCGCACGCAGGCGCGCCACGGGTCTCATCCCGGCGGCCAGGTCATGGCACGGCCGCCGAGGACGTGGAGGTGGGTGTGGAAGACCGACTGGCCGACCCCGGCACCGGTGTTGAACACCAGCCGGTAGTCGTCGAGCCCGTCGGCCGCGGCGACCTCGGCCGCGGCGGCCACGAGGTCACCGACCAGGGCGGTGTCGGCCGCGGCGGTCGCCGCGGCGTCGGAGGCGTGCTCGCGGGGAACGACCAGGACGTGCGTGGGGGCGACCGGCGCGACGTCGCGGAACGCGACCACCCGGTCGGTGCTCAGGACGACGTCGCCGGGGATCTCCCCGGCGACGATCTGGCAGAAGAGGCAGTCCTCGGCCGTGGTCATGCGCCCATGCTAGGGCGCGACAGGCCCTAGGAGACGGCGACCTCGACGTCGGTGTCCTCGGAGGTCTCGATGGCCCGGACGGAACCCGGGAGCCGGCTCGGCAGCTCCACGACGAACGTCGACCCACGACCGAGCTCGCTCTCGACCGTCACCGTGCCGCCGTGGGCGGCGACCACGGCGTGGACGATCGCGAGGCCCAGACCGGAGCCCTGACGCTGCTGCACCTCGGTCTGGTGGCTCCGGAAGAAGCGGGTGAAGAGCCGCTCGCGGTCGGTCTGGGAGATGCCGATGCCGGTGTCGCCGACGACGATCCGGTTGGTCGCGCCGGCCTTCACCGAGACGATCACCCGTCCGCCGTCGGGCGTGAACTTCGCGGCGTTGGAGAGCAGCTGGTGGACGACCTGCTCCACGAGCCGGCTGTCGCACTCCTGGTCGACGGCGTCCGGGGGCAGTCGCAGCGCGAGGTCGAGCTGCCGCTCCCCGAGGCCGGCCCGCACCGCGTCGTACGCCGTGGTCACGACCGACCGCAGGTCGACGTCGTCGCGCTGCAGCTCGAGCTCGGGGTCCTCGACGCGGGTCAGGGTCAGCAGGTCCTGGATCAGCAGCAGCATCCGGTGGCCGCTCCGCTCGATCCGGTCGACGAACGACCGCGCGCTGTCGGACTGGCCCTCGAGCTCCTCGTGGAGCATCTCGGCATAGCCGATGATGCTGGCCATCGGTGCCCGCAGCTCGAGGCTCATCGTCGCCAGGAACTGCTCGGTGCCGCTCTCGGTGCGGACCAGGTCGGTCACGTCCTGACCGACGAGCAGGAAGCCGACGCGGTCGCCGCTCCCGTCGCGGATCGTGGAGATGCTGAGCGAGAGGAAGCGGCGCTCGCCGTCGGGGCGGAAGAAGGGCCACTCGAGGGGCTGCTGCTGCTGGCTCGCCACGAGCCCGGCCGCGACGGCGGCGAACCCGGGGTCCGTGCGCATCGCGAGCGCCCAGGAGGCGACTTCCGCCTCCTCCAGGAAGAAGGCGGGCGAGCGCCCCACCGCGGCGGCGGCGGAGACGCCGAGAATCCGTTCGGCGCCGGGGTTGAAGCGCGTGATGTGCCCCTGCTCGTCGGTCGCGACGAGAAGGTCGGAGGTGACGGCGGTGAACAGGTCGTCGACCAGCGTCGCGGTCGCGTCGGTGTCCTGCTGGGCGACGCCGAGGTCCTCGGTGAGGCGGCGGGAGGCCCAGACGCCCGCCACGGCCGCGGCCAGCACGAGGAACGCCGCGGCCAGCAGGCCGGACGCGAGCGCTGCCTCGCCGGGCTCGTAGGCGAGCGACGCGGCGAGTGCGATGACGACCGCGGCGGCCAGGAGGGCAGGCGCGATCAGGAGCCGGGGGCGTGAGGTCAAGTCGGGGTCTCCTTCCGGACGGGGGGTATCCGGTCAGGGCTCTGCGCAGAGATTAGGCGGCGCGGGCCGCCGCCGTCCGCCGAATCGCTGAGGCCGCCGTGTCAACCGGCGGAGGCCGCTGCGCGTCCCACTAGCGTGCTGACCCATGTCCTGCCTGCCGCGCTGCCGCCACGGCTCCCCGTGAGCCCGCCGGCCGCCTGGGACGCCGACGAGGCGCTCGAGCAGCTCTACGCCGCCCACTGGCGCTCACTCGTCCGGCTGGCGGTCCTGCTGGTGCGCGACCAAGGACTCGCGGAGGACGTCGTCCAGGACGCCTTCGTGGCGGTCCACTCCCGCTGGCGCCGGCTCCAGGACCCCGACCGGGCTCTCGCCTACCTCCGCCAGGCCGTGGTGAACGGGGCGCGATCAGTGCTCCGCCACCGCAGCGTCGTCGCGCGCCACGCCCAGCGCGAGGCCGCGCGTCCCGGTCCGGACGCCCCCGGCAGCGACGAGCCGCTGCTCGCCGGCGAGCAGGCGCGGACGGTCCTGGACGCGCTGACCGCCCTGCCACGACGACAACGCGAGGTCCTGGCGCTGCGTCACTACGCCGGGCTGTCGGAGGCCGAGATCGCGGACGCCCTCGGCATCAGCCGCGGCTCGGTCAAGAGCCATGCGTCGCGCGGAGCCGCTGCCCTCCGCTCGATGCTCACCCACGACCCGGAGGACCGGTCATGAGCACCGACGACGAGCTGGGCCGGCTGCTCCACGACGCGGTCGCCGACGTCGAGCCGACCGACCGGCTCGGTGAGCTGCGGGCCCGCACGGCCACGACCCGCGGGACCGGTCTGCGCTGGGGCGCCGCCCTCGCCGCGGCGGCCGTGGTCGCGATCGTGGCCGGCGTGGTCGCGACGACGGGCCCGGACGTCGCCCGGGAACCGGTGGCGACCGGCCCGAGCAGGACGCCGAGTCCCACAGCCGACGCCGGGCGGGCCGTGGCGGCGTACTTCGTGGGCGAGACGCCGCGCGGGCCGCGGCTCTACCGCGAGTTCCAGCGGGTCGCCTCCCCGACCCCGGGGCTCTCGGGACTCGAGCTCCTCGAGTCCGGTCCCGTCGACCCCGACTACACCACCGAGTGGCCGGCCGGGTCGTTCCGCCTCGACCGGATCTCCGACCCCGAGGACGGCACCGTCCACGTCTGGCTCTCGCAGGGCGCCCCGTCACCCTCCGAGCTGGCGATGCAGCAGGTCGTCCACACGGTCAGCGCCGGCTTCGGCGAGCCGCTCACGGTCGTCTTCCACCGCGGAGCCGAGCAGTCGGAGCCCGTGGCGGCGCTGCCCCAGCTGGAGGTCCTGGCCCTGGTCAACCTCTCCGACCCGAGCGAGGGGCAGATGGTCGGCGACGTGCTCGCCGTCGAGGGGCGGGCCAGCTCCTTCGAGGCAAACGTCCCGTGGCGGATCGAGGGGACGGACCTGTCCGGCAGCTTCACCGCGGAGGGCTGGACGGGCGCGCGCCTGTTCCCGTTCTCGGGCGACGTCGACGTGTCCTCCCTCGATCCCGGCACCTACACCCTCATCGTGGAGACCGACGACCCCTCCGGCGGAGCCGAGGGTCCCGGTGCCACGTCCGACAGCCGCACCGTCGTCGTCCCGTGACCCAGAGAGGCAGACCGATGCACACCCGACTTCCCCGCACCTTGCTTCCCGGCGTAGCCCTCGTCGCCGCCGGACTGCTGGTCCTCGGTGGCTGCGGCGACGACCCGTCCCCCGCGTCGGGCGACACCTCGCCGACCCGGGGCACGGACCGGCCGGACCGACCGGGCAAGGGCGACGACCGGCCCTCGGTCGCGCCGACGTCGGAGGGTGGTGGCGCCGCCACCACCGTCCCGGTCTACTTCGTCGGTGACACCGAGCGCGCCGGTCCCCGCCTCTACCGCGAGTTCCAGCGCGTCGACGGCGACCCGCTCGTCGCCGCGGCGGGCCTGCTCACCGCCGGCGACAGCCTCGACCCCGACTACCGCACGCTCTTCCCCGGCGGTGCCTTCGCCGCGGTGTCCTACGACGCCGGCCGGCTCGTCGCGACCCTCGCCGACGACGGCTGGACGACCCGGGCGCCCGGGATGTCGCGCTCGGAGGCGCGGGTGGCGGTGCAGTCGCTGGTCTACACGCTCCAGGGCGTCCAGCAGGAGCGCGCGCCCCTCGTCGTCGAGGACGCGGGCGGCTCCCCCACGACCCTCTTCGGCGTCGACACCAGCGGCGGCGTCGCCGCTGCGCCGCCGCTCGACGTGCTGTCCCACGTCAGCCTCACCAGCCCCGAGGAGGGCGCATCCGTCGACGGCGGGACGCTCGAGGTCTCCGGGGTCGGCAACTCCTTCGAGGCCAACCTCGGCTGGGAGGTGCGCCGGGGCGACGAGGTCGTGCTCGACGGCTACGCCACCCTCGAGGGCTGGATGGAGGAGAAGCTCTTCCCCTTCGAGGCCTCGGTCGACGTCTCGGGCCTCGAGCCCGGCGACTACACGTTCTGGGTCACGACCGACGACCCCGCCGGCGGCACGGAGGGCGTCGGGGCGATGACCGACGACCGGTCGTTCACGGTGGGGTGACGCTCAGCGCCACCGCGGGGTGCGCGACAGCAGGGCGGCACAGGCGGCGACCCCCGCGGTCGAGGTGCGCAGCACCTCGGCGCCGAGCCTGACCGGCACGGCGCCGGCCTCGGCGAACGCGCCGACCTCCTCGTCGGTCAGACCGCCCTCGGGTCCCACGACGACCACCAGCCGGCCGGCGACCGGCACCTCGACGTCGGCGAGGGCCGCCGTCTCCGCCTCGTGGAGGACGACCGCGAGATCGGCTCCCTCGATCAGCTCGAGGACGTCGCCGGTCAGGGCCAGCTCGTCGACCTCGGCCAGCCAGGAGCGCCGCGCCTGCTTGGTCGCCTCGCGGGCCGTTGAGCGCCACCGGGCCAGCGACTTCACCGCCCGCTCGCCCTTCCAGACCGCGACGCTGCGTTCGGCGGCCCACGGCACGATCCGCGCGACGCCCACCTCGGTGAGCACCTCGACCGCGAGCTCCCCGCGGTCGCCCTTGGGGAGCGCCTGCACGACGACCAGCTCGGGCTCGGTACGCGGCACGCGGCGGAGGTCGTCGACGGTGAGGGTGAGCTGCCGCTTCCCGGTCGCCCTGACGGCGCCCTCCACGAGGGTGCCGGCGCCGTCGGTGAGCTGGAGCCGCTCCCCCGCCCGCACCCGGCGCACTGCGACGGCGTGGTGGGCCTCGTCGCCGGTCACCTCCACGTCGTCGCCGACGACCACGTCGGCGAGCGAGGTGACGAGGTGGACCGGGAGCGACATCAGTGCTGCTGGTTGAAGGCGTCGCGCAGCCGGCCGAACACCGACTTCTGCGCCGCACGCACCTGACCGGTCGGCTGCTCCTCCTGGCGGATCGCCGCGAGCTCGCGCAGCAGCTCCTCCTGGCGGGCGTCGAGCCGGCCGGGGGTCTCGACGACGACGTGGACGACGAGGTCGCCGCGTCCGCCGCGGAGCCCGGGGACGCCGCGACCGCGCAGCACCCGCTCGGACCCGGACTGGGTGCCGGGCTCGATCTCGAGCTCGAAGCTGGTGACCAGCTCCGGGTCCTCCCCCGTGGCCACGTCGGCCTCGAGCGTGGGCAGCGTCAGGGTCGTGCCGAGCGCGGCGGCCGTCATCGGCACCGTCACGGTGCAGTGGAGGTCGTCCCCGCGGCGGGTGAAGGTCTCGTGGGCGACGACGTTGACCTCGACGTAGAGGTCGCCGGCCGGTCCGCCACCCGGTCCCACCTCGCCCTGCTCGGTCAGCTGGACGCGGGTGCCGTTGTCGACGCCCGCGGGGATCTTCACCGTCAGGGTGCGCCGGGACCGCACGCGGCCGTCGCCCGAGCACTCGCGGCAGGGGTCGGGGATGATCGAGCCGAACCCGCGGCAGGCGGCACAGGGCCGCAGCGTGCGGACCTCGCCCAGGAACGACCGCTGGACGTGGGCGACCTCGCCCACACCCCGGCAGGTCTCGCACGGGACGGGCTCGCTGCCCGGCGACGCGCCGCTGCCGCTGCACGTCGAGCAGACGACGGCGGTGTCGACCTTGAGCTCGCGGGCGACGCCGAACGCCGCCTCGGCCAGGTCGACGTCGACGCGGATGAGCGCGTCCTGGCCACGGCGTACGCGCGACCGGGGACCGCGTCCCTGGGCCGCGGCACCGCCTCCGAAGAAGGCGTCCATGATGTCGGTGAAGGAGAACCCGGCCCCCTGCCCGAACCCGCCGCCGGCGGCGCCGCCGAACGGGTCGCCGCCGCGGTCGTAGGCTGCCCGCTTCTGCGGGTCGGACAGCACCTCGTAGGCCCGCGAGACCTCGCCGAACTTCTCCTTCGACGCCGGGTCGGGGTTGACGTCCGGGTGGTGCTGGCGGGCGAGCCTGCGGTAGGCCTTCTTGATCGCATCGGCGTCCGCGTCGCGGCTCACGCCCAGGATGTCGTACAGGTCCTGGCTCAAGGTCGTCCTTCGTCGTTGGTCGTTCGGGTGTGGGTGTGGCTCAGGCCTCGTCGAGGATCCGCGACACGTAGCGCGCCACGGCGCGCACGGCCGCCATCGAGCCGGGGTAGTCCATGCGGGTCGGGCCGACGACGCCGAGCGTCGCCAGCGCCTCGTTGCCGGGCCCGTAGCCGGTCGCGACGACGGAGGTCGACGCCAGCTCCTGCAGCGGGCCCTCGTGACCGATGCGCACGGTGAGGGTGTCGCCCGTGGTCGCCTCGCCGAGCAGCGTGAGCAGCACGACGTGCTCCTCGATCGCCTCGAGGAGGGGCCGTACGTCGAGGTCGAAGCTCGCCCCGTAGCGGGCCAGGTTGGCGGCCCCGCCGACCGCCACACGCTCGTCGGAGCGATGGTCCGACATCGCCTCGGCGAGGACCTCGGCCACCGGCGCGGTCGCCGGCGCCTCGGTCGCCAGCCGGCGCAGACCGGTCACCGCGTCGGCGATGATCTCGCCGGTCGCGACGGTGTTGCACCGGAGCCGCAGGTCGGCGAGGGCGGCGTCGTCGAGGTCGGTGGCGAGCTCGACGACCCGCTGCTCCACCCGGCCCGTGGACAGGATCAGCACGGCCAGCACCCGGCTGGGTGTGAGCGCGACGATCTCGATGTGACGCACGGTGCTGCGGCTGAGGGTGGGGTACTGCACGACCGCGACCTGGCGGGTGAGCTGGGCGAGCAGCCGCACGGACCGCTGCACGACGTCGTCGAGGTCGACCGCACCGTCGAGGATCGTGGCGATCGCCCGGCGCTCCGCGACCGACATCGGCTTCAGGGTCGCCAGCCGGTCGACGAACATGCGGTAGCCCTTGTCGGTCGGCACCCGGCCGGCGCTGGTGTGGGGCTGGGTGATGAAGCCCTCCTCCTCCAGCGCCGCCATGTCGTTGCGCACCGTGGCGGGTGAGACCCCGAGGCCGTGCCGCTCGACGAGAGCCTTCGAGCCGACCGGCTCCTCGGTCGCGACGTAGTCCTCGACGATCGCGCGAAGCACGGCGAGCCTGCGGTCGTCCTGCACGCGGGCACCTCCTCGTCGTCGTCTCGGGCCGGTCCGGCTCTGGCACTCGGCCGACCGGAGTGCCAAGCCTACTAGGCTCTCTCAGGTGAGCAGAGTCGTGAGCCCCTTCCGTGAGGTCGGTGATCGCGTGTGGGTCGCGCGCCACGACTGGTTCGACGTCAACGTGACGCTGGTGGGCGGGGAACGAGGCCTGCTCCTCGTCGACACCCACGGGTCCGGCGCCGCCGCACGAGAGGTCGTCGCCGACGTGCGTGCGCTCGGCGCCGGCGACGTCGTGGGCGTCGTCAACACCCACTGGCACTTCGACCACACCTTCGGCAACGCCGAGGTCCGCGCGGCGTACGGCGAGGTGCCGATCACCGCCCACGAGCAGGCCGCCGCCGAGCTGGCCGCGGGAGCGGAGGAGATCCGGGAGCGCTACGCCGCCGGCGACGACCCCCACCGTGACGACGTGCTCGCGACGACGGTGGTCGGGCCCGACGACCTCTTCTCCTCCGTCCGGGTCCTCGACCTGGGCGACCGGGCCGTGGAGCTGCTCCACCCCGGGCGCGGCCACACCGCGGGCGACCTCGTCGTCAACGTCGCCGACGCCGGCGTGCTCCTGGCGGGCGACCTCGTCGAGGAGTCGGGGCCGCCGTCCCTGGGCCGCGACTCGTGGCCGATGGAGTGGCCGCTCACCCTTGACCTCGTCCTCGACCTCGTCACCCCCGGCACGGTCGTCGTCCCGGGCCACGGCGCGCCGGTCGACCGCGACTTCGTGACGCTCCAGCGCGACGACCTCGGCGTCGTCGCCGAGACCATCCGCGACCTCGCGTCGCGGGGGATCCCCGTCACCGAGGCACTGGGGGCCGCCGAGTGGCCCTTCGAGGCCTCGCTGCTGGCCGACGCCGTACGGCGCGGCTACGAGCACCTCCCCCGCAGCCAGAAGCGGCTACCGCTGGTCTGAGCCCGTCGCCAGGTGGGCGCTCATCTGCTTGAGCACCGCCTGGAGCGACGCGATCTGCTCGTCGTCGAGGCCGGTGGCGTCACGGGCCAGGCACGACAGGCGCGGCGCCTCCGCCCGCAGCCGCTCACCGCGCGGGGCCAGCCCGACCTCGACGACGCGCTCGTCGCTGGCACGCCGCGCACGCGTCACGAGCTCGGCGTCCTCCATCCGGCGCAGCAGCGGGGTCAGGGTCCCGTGGTCGAGCCGCAGCCGGGTCGCGAGGTCGCCGACGGTCACGTCGTCGTCCTCCCACAGCACCATCAGCACGAGGTACTGGGGATAGGTCAGGCCCAGCTCGCTCAGCGCCGGGCGGTAGACGGCCGTGATCGCCCGGGACGCGGCGTAGAGATCGAAGCAGAGCTGCGCCTCGAGCCGGGGCGTCTCGGTGGGGGCCATCCGACCATTGAACCAAGCCCCAGATATCTTGTGCACAAGACACAGACCCCGGGTCGTCCGGCTCTCGGACTTCCGCACGCCACGGGACGTGACGTGCGTCCCCCAGTCCTTCCGGGCGGCCCGGCCCTCCCCCGGGATGAGGCGCCGACGGACGAGGCCGGACTAGGTTCGGACCATGAGCGAGTCCGAGAGCGAGACCAGCCAGACCGACGCCGACGGCGCCGACGGCATCGACGACGAGCAGCTGCCCGAGGATCTCCAGCCCGGCGAGGACAACCCGCTCGCCGAGGCTCCCGACGAGGAGGAGCTCCCCGACGACCTCGACGTGCTGGGCGGCAAGGGCGCCGAGCAGGACCACGAGGACGCCGAGGACGCCGGGGAGTCCTGAGCCCCCCGGCGCGCCGGGCGCGGTGGCGGGCGCGACCACGCCTAGCGTTGACCCGGTGACCTCCCGCGACCGCTACGGCTCCGACGTCCTCGCCAGCGACTGGCGCGCCCCCCGCAACGGCCGCGCCGTGGAGGCGCCCGCTGTCCAGGGCGAGGTGGTCGAGGAGGTCGAGACCGACTTCTGCGGCGAGATCGTCGCGGTCGACCGCGACCTCCACACGGTCACCCTCGAGGACCGGCGCGCACGGCGGCGTACGTTCCCGCTGGGTGCGGGCTTCCTGCTCGAGGGCCGACCGGTCATCCTCACCGCACCGGTCACGCGGACGGCGCCGGCCCGGGCCACCCGCACCGCTTCAGGCTCGGTCGCCGTCCACGGCACGAAGGCGCGCGTCGCCCGCCAGAGCCGGATCTACGTCGAGGGTCGCCACGACGCCGAGCTGGTCGAGAAGGTCTGGGGCGACGACCTGCGCATCGAGGGGGTGGTCGTGGAGTACCTCGGGGGTGTCGACGACCTCGCCGCCCACCTCAAGGACTTCCGCCCGGGCCCCGGCCGCCGGGTGGGCGTGCTCGTCGACCACCTCGTCCGGGGGTCGAAGGAGCAGCGCATCGCCGACGCGATCCGCCGCTCGGACGTCGGCCCCCACGTCCTCATCACCGGCCACCCCTTCATCGACATCTGGCAGGCCGTCAGCCCCGACCGGCTCGGCATCGGCGCCTGGCCGGCCGTGCCGCGGGGTGAGGACTGGAAGAAGGGCACCTGCCAGCGCCTGGGCTGGCCCCACCGCGACCAGGCCGACATCGCGCGGGCGTGGAAGCACGTGCTGGGCGGGGTCCGCGGGTTCCAGGACCTCGACCCCGCCCTCCTGGGACGGGTGGAGGAGCTGATCGACTTCGTCACCGCCGAGTGACCTCCCTCGAGGCCCGTGACGACTAGATTGGACCCATGAGCGACCCGTACGGTGCCCCGCAGCAGCCGGCTCCGCAGTCGGCCGACGACAACACCTGGGCCATGGCGGCCCACATCGGCGCCCTGGTGGCGGCGTGGTTCGCCTTCGGATTCCTCGCACCCCTCGTCGTGATGCTGGTGAAGGCCGACTCGCCCTACGTGCGCCGCCACGCGGTGGAGTCGCTCAACTTCCAGATCTCGATCCTCATCT
This sequence comes from Nocardioides aestuarii, assembly GCF_039527245.1. NCBI lineage: Bacteria > Bacillati > Actinomycetota > Actinomycetes > Propionibacteriales > Nocardioidaceae > Nocardioides > Nocardioides aestuarii. The sequence continues at coordinate 3,395,352 of NZ_BAAAJT010000002.1, read as the reverse complement.
ACGGTGTCGTCGGCACGATCGTGGCCTTCGTGCTCGCGATCGTGACCCTCGGCATCGGGCTGCTGGTGATCGTGCCGGTCGCGATCGCCGCCGGCATCGCGATCCTGATCGTGATCATCCTGGCGACGATGGCCGCCAGCCGCGGCGAGGACTACCGCTACCCCCTGACGATCCGCTTCATCAGCTGAGGCGCGCGAGAAGCCCGGACCCCAGCGAGGTCCGGGCTTCGTGGCCGTGCGCTTCAGAAGCGCTCGATGTCGAGGTCGCGGGGCGGTTGCATGTGGCCCTCCACGTCCTCCTCGTCGCCCTCCAGGACCATGCTCGTCCTGATGTGACCCTCCACGTCCCCCTCGTCGCCCTCCAGGACCGTGCTCGTCCTGATGTGGCCCTCCACGTCCTGCTGGGGCTCGTCCCCGGGGAAGATCTCCATGTTCTGCCTCATGATGCGCTCCTGGTGGTGTGGCCGGCGAGGCCTTGGTGGGTCGGACCCGAGCGGGTCCGGATGACTGCATCGTGCTCCTGCTCCTGCGAGAGTTCTGTCGGGTCGCTGACACAACGCACGGTCATGTCGGTGACGGGTCCGCGTTGTCCGACACCGCCTGCAGCACCGACTTGAGCTGGAAGGGCGTCAGCGTCGGGTGCTTGCCCAGCACCAGCGCCGCCATGCCGGTGACGTGCGGGGCGGCGAAGCTGTTGCCCGTCGCCACGATCGAGCCGCCACCGGACCAGGCGACGTCGACGTCGATGCCGTGGGCGCCGAACTCGACCGGCGGACGGGGGTTGTAGGCGAGGCTCATCGGGCCCGAGCCCCGCCGCGCCGCGACGGAGACGACCGACGAGTACTGGGACGGGTAGGTGGGCCCGGGCTGGTTGTTGGCGGCCGAGACCAGCAGCGTGCCGCCGAAGTAGGCCTCGTCGGCGACCTCGTGGAGGGGGGCGAAGAGCTTCTCGCTCTTGCTCGACAGGGAGAGGTTCACCACCGACATCCCCTGGTCGACCGCCCACGCGATGCCCGCGTGGAGGAGTGCCCCGTGGCCCTTCAGGTTGGCCCCCAGGACCCTCACGCTGTAGATCTCGGCCTCCGGGGCCAGGGACCGGATGATCGCGGCGCACGCCGTGCCGTGACCCACCAGGTCCTCATGGGGCCCGGGCACCACCCGGAACCCGCCCGGGGCCGAGGTGTCGACCTCCAGCGCCACCCCGCCGGAGATCCCGCCCACGCGAGCGTGACCGCCGTCCACCCCGCTGTCGACCACGGCGACCTTGACCCCGGCACCGGTGGACCCGGCGAAGGCCCAGTCGCGCACGTCCGGCAGCGGCAGGGACAGCACCGTCGCCAGCTGTCCTCCGTGGAAGGCCGCCGACCACGCCGGGAGCACGTTCACGGGCCCAGGTCCTCGACCGCGTCCAGGACGCGACGCCCCAGGGCGGCCAACCGGGCCTGGTCCTCGGTCCCTGGTGTCCCGTCACCAGTGGCCACCAGGAGGCCCATCACCGCAGCCAGCGTGCCGAGCACGGCCAGGGTCCACTCCCGGTCGGCGACGACGCCGGGATCGAGCACCGACACCACCCCGGACGCCTCCCCGTCGGCGTCGAAGAGGGGCGCGGTGAGGATGGTCGTCGGGACGTAGTGGGTGGACTCCGCGACGTCCCGGGCGAACCGGGCGTCCGCGGCGACCTCGCTGACCACCATGGGCTGCCCGGACATCGCGGTCCAGCCCGCGATGCCGCGGCTGACCGGCAGTGAGACGCCCACGATCTCGTCGGCTCCGACGCCGTCGGCGACGACGTAGACGAGGGTGGATCCGTCCTCGTCGACCAGCGCGAGCGAGCAGGCGGCCGCGTCGTAGAGCGCGCGGACGGCGGCCACCGCCGTCCGCAGCGCGGCCCGGTCGCTCACGCGCCCGCCCCGAGGGATGCTTCACTGGCGCCATGGAGTGGTCGCTGCTCGCAGCGCTGGACGAGGCCGAGCGGCAGCAGGTGCTGGCGACCACGCGCCGGCGCAGCTTCACGACCGGCGAGGTCCTCGTCCACGAGAGCGACCCCGCCGACAGCCTCCACCTGGTCGAGTCGGGTCGGCTCGCCGTGCAGGTCACGACGGCGGACGGCGACACGGCCACGATCAACGTCCTCGGCCCCGGGAGCTACTTCGGCGAGCTCTCCCTCCTGGACGGCCGCGCACCGAGGCGCTCGGCGACCGTGCTCGCGCTCGAGCCCTCCGTGACCAGGGTGCTGGGCGCGACCGCGTTCGCGGACCTCCGCAGGCGGCACCGCGCCGCCGACCACATGCTCCTGGTGCTGCTCGCACGCCGGGTCGAGGAGCTGTCGTCGCGCCTGGTCGAGGCCACCTACGACGCGCTGGACCAACGGGTCCACCGGCGCCTCCACGAGCTCGCCGCGATGTACGCCGTGGGCCCGGGCCCGGTGACGGTCCCCCTGAGGCAGGAGGTGCTGGCCGAGCTGGTCGGCGGAAGCCGGCCGAGCGTCAACCAGGTGCTCCAGCGCCTGGCGGCCGAGGGCGTGGTGAGCCTCGGTCGTGGCCGGGTGGTGGTGCTCGACCGGGACCGGCTGGCCGAGCGCGCCGGCTGACCGGGCGGTCACGTCGGCACCCCTGACAGGGCCGCGTCCAGCTGCTCCAGCCAGCGGGCAGCGGCGAGGCGCTCGTACCCGGCGCGTGCGGCACGGAGGGGCTCGCCGGCCTCCTCCGCGCGACCCTGCCGCACCAGCCAGGTGCCGAGGTCGGCGTGGATCCGCGCGGCCCAGGTCTCCGACTTCCACGAGCGGGCCTGGCGCAGGGCCTCCCGGAAGTCGCCCTCCACCCGTTCCGGGTCGGCGCCCCCGTGCTGAGCGTGCAGTGCGCGTGCGCGGTGGTAGCTGCTCAGCGTCCCCGCGGGCAGCCGGACACGTGCCTCGTTCGCGTCGACCAGGTGCAAGAGCCGGGCCAGCCCCTCATGGGCGCCCAGGTCGGCGAGCAGGTCCACGGCGACGGCGTAGACGCAGGGGAAGTCGTCGACGAAGCCGACCAAGGCGTGCATCCTGTCGGCGGCGCGCAACGCCGTGTCGACGGCGTCCGGGCCGCGGTCTGCCTGCTCGATGGCGGTGACCAGCTCGCGGAGCGAGCGGCTGCCCTCGTCCTCGCCGCTGGCCTCCCGCAGGTACTCCTGACCCGGCGACCAGACGCCGCCGCGGGCTCGGAGCAGCACGGAGCGCACGAGCTCCAGGTAGGGGGCGTAGAGGTCGTCGACCAGCCCGCCCTCGTCGGCGAGCTCCTGCGCCCGGTCCCAGTCGCCCCGGCCGAGGAGACACGTCATCAGGTTGATGGAGGTGACGCTCAGCCAGGCGTGGTCCCCGAGGGTGCGCGCGACCGCGAGCCCCTCGGTGCCGAAGTCGTCGGCCTCGGCGAGGTCGTCACAGTTGCAGTCGGCGCAGAGGTTGGACAGCACCGCCGCCAGCACCGCGGAGTCGTGCAGCTCGCGCGCCACCTCGGCCTGGCCCTCGAGGAGCAACCTGCCCAGGGCCCGCGCGCCGCTCGCCTGGAAGTGGAGGGCGATCAGGCCGAAGCTGAAGGCGATCTGGCCGCGGTCCCCCACGTACTCGGCGAGCCGGGCCAGCTCGGCCGCCTCCTCGAGGAACTCCTCCCCGTTCCGCATCCTGCTGCTGGCCCGTACGCGCATCAGCTCCAGCTCGACCTCCGGGAGGTCGCCCCGGGCACGGACCAGCGCGTAGCGGGTGTCGGCGAGGTCCCGGGCGTCCTCGTAGCGACCGACGCTCGTCATCGAGCGTCCCAGGATCGCCACGGCGAGCCCGGCGCCCTTCTCGTCCCCCAGGGACTCGTAGAGGGCCAGCGCGCGCTCGGCGTGCTCCACCGCCCCGTCGTGGCGCCCCGCCAGGTCGAGCGCCCGGGCGAGGTCGGTCTCCACGCCGGCCCGGTCAGCCGGCTCCACGCACCGGTCGAGCGCCTCGGTCAGGTGGGCGGCGGCCTCCCGGGGCGCTCCGAGCGCCTGCGCCCGGGCGGCCGCGTCGCGCAGCGCGACGACGGCCCGGTCGGCCAGGGTGGCCGCGTCGCCGGCGTCCGGCGCGGCGTCGAGCGCCTCCAGCAGGTGCTTCGCCACGATCGGCGCCCGCTCACCCGCGGCGGAGGCATCGGCCATCAGTGCCTCGACGACCGCGAGGTGACCCTGCTTGCGGTCCTGACGGGAGAGCGTCCCGTAGGCCACCTGCCGGACCGCTCCCTGGACGAACCGGAACTGCCCGTGCTCCGTGGTGAAGCGGTTGGACTCCCGGCTGACCAGCTGCAACCGGACGAGCGCGTCGAGCGCCTGCTGCACGTCGGGGACCTCGGGGCACAGCCGCGCGATCAGCGCCCGGTCGAACGCGTCACCGATCACGCTGGCACGGTCGAGGACCTGGCGCTGCTCGGTGTCGAGGGTGTCCAGGCGCGCGGCGATCAGCGCCTGCAGAGACGCGGGTGCACCGATCGAGTCGAGGTCGAGGGTGTCCGGGTCGGCCAGCACGTACTGGCCCCCGCGCGGCACGACGAGGTCGCGGTCGATGAGCGAGCGCACCGTCTCCACGGCGAAGAGCGGCACCCCGTCCGACCTGTCGACGAGCGAGGTCCGGGCGGCCTCCGGCAACCCGGCGAGCAGCCCGTCGAGCAGGCGTCCCACGTCGGTGTCGGACAGCGCCTCCAGGTGCAGCACGGTGGCCCGGCGGTTCGTGGCGAGCCCGGGATTCGTCTCGAGGAGGCCGGGGCGGGTGAGGAGCAGCACCAGGCAGCCGAAGTCTCCGACCGAGAGCAGGTAGTCGAGGAACTGGAGCAGGCTGTCGTCGGCGTGGTGGGCGTCGTCGATGACGAGGACCACCGGGTGCTCGTCCTCACCGGTGCGGTGGAGGAACGTCGTCCACGCCGAGAACAGGTCCTCACGGGAGGGGCTTCCCACGGTCCCGATCCCGAGCAGCGCGCCGAGGCGGGGCCGCAGCCACTCGCGCTCCTCGCCGTCGGGGACGTAGCGGGTGAGCCCGAGCTCGAGCAGGGCGTTCTCGTCCTCCTCGTCGACCCCGGCGTCGGCGGCGAGGAGCAGCAACCGGGCGCGGATGGCCTCCGCCAGCGCGTAGTAGGCCACGCCCTCGCCGTAGGCGAGGCACCGGCCGCTGTGCCAGCGGGCCACGTAGTTCAGGCCGTCGACGTACTTCTCGAACTCCCAGCCGAGCCGGGTCTTGCCCACGCCGGCCTCCCCGTCCACCACGAGCAGTGCCGGGCGCCGGCTGTCCTCGATCCCGTGGAACAGCTCCTTGACGAGACGGAGCTCGCGGTCACGGCCGACCAGCGGTGCCTCGAGCCCGTCGGCACGCTGGGCCCCGCCGACACCCGCCACGACCGCCCGGACCGCCCACAGCGGCACCGGGTCCGCCTTGCCCTTCAGCACGTGGCTCCCCGCGTCGGCGTACGAGATGGCCGACGAGGTCAGCAACCGCGTGGTCTCGTCCACCCAGATCTGTCCCGGCGAGGCCGCCGCCTGCACCCGGGAGGCGGTGTTGACGGCGTCGCCGGCGACCATGCCCTGGGCCTCGGCCCCCACGGAGACAGCCACCTCGCCGGTGACGATGCCGACCCGCATCGCCAGGTCGGGGACACCCACCTGCGCGCCCATGGCCTCGATGGCGCTGATCAGCTCCAGCCCGGCGCGCACCGCGCGCTCGGCGTCGTCCTCGTGGGCGGTCGGGACCCCCCAGACCGCCATCACCGCGTCGCCGATGAACTTCTCCACGGTGCCGCCGTAGCGGGAGATGATCCTCCGGCACTCGTCGAAGTAGGCCGTCAGCAGCTCGCGGACATCCTCCTGGTCCCGGGTCTCGGACAACGCCGTGAAGCCGACCAGGTCGCCGAAGAGCACGCTCGTGACGCGGCGCGCCACCGAGGGTCCCCCGGCCGCCGCGGCCCGCGGCTCCCCGCCCGCGGCCGCTGTCGGCTGGGGCGCCCCGCAGGACAGGCAGAACCGCGACCCGGACGGCAGCTCGACCCCGCAGCTGACGCACCCCGGGGCCGGCTGCGCGGCACCGCAGGCGAGGCAGAACCGGGCGCCCGCAGGTAGCTCGGTGGCGCAGGTCGCGCAGGTGCTCGCCATCAGGCCCCCAACCGCCGGCGCACCACGGCCTCGGCGACCAGACCGGACTCCCGGTGCCCGCTCACCGCCTCGAGGAAGGCGGCACGGGCGAGGGTGACCACCACGGTGGGCTCCAGCGCCGTGACCGTCGCCGTGCGCGGGACGTCGCGCAGCAGGCCGATCTCGCCGAAGTACTCGCCCACCGACTCCTCGCGCAGCACCCTGCCGGCCTGGGTGACCTCCACGCGCCCGGAGGCGACGACGTAGAACAGGTCGGACGGCTCTCCCTCCCTGACGAGGACGTCGCCCCGGTCGTAGCGCCGCTCCTCGAGCGACCGGGCCAGCTGCTCCGTGGTGGCCGGATCCAGCGGGGCGAAGAGGTCCAGGCCCCGGACGAGGGCGAGCCCCGGGGGCTCCACCATGCGGGCGTCGAAGCGGATCATCGCCGGCAGTCCGACGAGCGCCAGCAGCCCGACCGGGATCGCGATCACGACGAGCGTGGTCCGGAGCGACGTCACCTGGAGCAGCAGGGGGACCAGCAACGCCCCCACCGCCATCGTGGCGATGAAGCACGACTCGACGGCGCCGAAGACGCGTCCCAGCAGCTCGTCGGGAGCGATCCGCTGCAGGATCGTGTCCAGGTTGACGTCGACGAGCGGGTTGGCGATCCCGATCAGCGCGGCGGCGATCAGGCACGAGAGCCCGGTCGGCCACAGACTCACCAGGAGCAGGGGCAGCGACCACATCACCACGCCGACGGTGAGGTCGCGGCCCAGTGTCGGCCGGGAGGCGCGAGCAATGGCCAGCACGCCGCCGACGACCGAGCCGACCCCGATCACGGCGTTGAGGAGACCGAAGCCGGTGTCCGGCGAGCCGAGGATGTCGTCCGCCATGACCACGAGCAGCACCGGCAGCGCGCCGGCCACCACCGTCTGAAGACTGACCTGCAAGGTGGTCAGCAGGAGCACCCGGTCCCGGCCGATGAGCACGAAGCCGGCGAGGGTCTCCTTCACGAACCCCTCGGTGGCCGGATCGTCCGCACCGCTCTCCGCCCCGCTCCTTGCCTCGTCGGTGCCGGCCCCGCCCCGGCCGGGGGCACCGTCCGTGGAGATCCGGCTCACGAGCGCCAAGGACCACAGGAAGGTCAGGACGTTGGCCATCAGCACGACCGGGACGTCGGTCGCCACCAGCAGGGCCGCGGCCAGCGCCGGACCCACGAAGGCCGCGAGGCTGTCGATCGTGCTGTGGACACCGTTGGCCGCCGACAGCTCGGCCGGCGTCCTCGCGAGGCTCGGCAGCAGTGACCGTTGCGCGATGAGGAACGGTGACGCCAGCAACGAGGCGAGGGTGGCGCACACGAACACCACGAGGGGCAGCACGTCGAGCGCCACGAACACCGCGGCGACCGTGACCAGCAGGGCGCGCACCCCGTCGGTCAGCATCATCAGCCGCTTGCGCGGCCAGCGGTCGGCGAGGAGCGCACCCAGCGGCGTGGTCAGGGCGCCGAGCACCAGTCGGACGCCCATCCAGACGCCCACCGCGCTCGCCCCACCGGCGTCGTAGGCCCAGACGATGATGGCCGTGGCGTAGGCCCAGTCGCCGACGGCCGAGCCGAGGAAGGCCAGCTGGACCCGGCGGAGGTCGGGATTGCCGAGCACGGCGCGCCAGGCGCTCTGGCGGCCGGGCCGCCCCGCTGCTGACTGCCCTTCGTCCGACGCCATGCCGGTTTCCTCGGCCAAGGCTGCCTCCCCTCGCCCTCGCCGTACCCGGTCGGCGTCCCCGTGAATGTAGACCCCGTCGCACCCCGTGGTGGAGGGCGTGACCAGAAGTCGTCACCGTGGTGAGACGGCGGTCTGGACCGGTCCGGGCCCCGCGAGGTGCCTCAGGGGAGCAGGTCGCGCACGACGGCGTCGGCCAGCAGCCGGCCGTCTCGCGTGAGCACCAGTCGTGGCGCGTCGGCCTCGAGCAGGCCACGCTTCACGAGGCCGGTCACGGCTGCTCGCCCGGCGGGGTCCAGCACGTCGCGGTCGAGGCCGTCTCGCAGCCGCAGCTCGAGCAGCACCCGCTCCACCCGCCGGTCCTCGGCTCCCAGCACCTCGCGGGCGTGGGTCGGGCTGGCCCCGGCCGACAGCCGGTCGGCGTAGGCCGCGGGGTGCTTGACGTTCCACCAGCGGGTGCCACCCACGTGGGAGTGGGCCCCGGGGCCGATGCCCCACCAGTCGCCGCCGTTCCAGTAGAGCAGGTTGTGGCGACAGCGCGACTGCTCGTCGCGCGCCCAGTTGGACACCTCGTACCACCCGAGCCCGACGGCGCCGAGCCGCTCGTCGGCCACCACGTACTTCTCGGCCAGGTCGTCGTCGTCCGGCGCCGGCACCTCGCCCCGGCGTACGGCGCGTGCCAGCGCGGTGCCCTGCTCCACGATCAGCGCATAGGCCGACACGTGGTCCGGTCCGCAGGCCAGCGCGGCCTCGAGCGAGGTCTCCCAGTCGCCCAGCGTCTCGCCCGGGGTGCCGTAGATCAGGTCGAGGCTGACCTGCTCGAAGCCTGCGGACCGGGCCCACTCCACCACGGCAGGGACCCGCAGCGGGTCGTGGGTGCGGTCGAGGGTCGCCAAAACGCGGGGCACCGCGGACTGCATGCCGAACGAGACGCGCGTGAAGCCGACGTCGCGCAGCTGGTCGAGGTCCCACGCCGCCACCGAGTCGGGGTTCGACTCGGTCGTGATCTCGACGTCGGGGGCGAAGCCGAACTCGGACGCGATGGCGGCGAGCACGGCCCCGAGGTCCGCGGGCGGCAGCAGGGTGGGCGTCCCGCCACCGAGGAAGACCGTGGACACCGGCAGGTCGACGTCACCGAGCACCCGGCGGGCCAGTCGCACCTCGCTGATCGCCGACTCGGCGTAGGACGACCGGGAGGCGCCCGGGCCGAGCTCCTCGGCGGTGTAGGTGTTGAAGTCGCAGTAGCCGCAGCGCACCGAGCAGAACGGCACGTGGACGTAGAGGCCGAACGGCCGTTCGCCCAGCCCCGCCAGCGACTCCTCGGGGAGCCGGCCGTCGGCGGGGGCGGGGTCGCCGGGTGGCAGGGCGCTGGGCACCGCGACATGCTGTCACGGCGAGCCTCAGATCGGCACCTTGAGCGTCGCCACGTAGCCGTCGTCGACCGAGCCGGTCACGGTCGCCATCTGGAGCGAGCAGCCGTCGGCGAAGATGCCGTCGGAGTCGAGGCTGACGGCCGCCAGGTTGGACACCGACTCCTCGTAGCCGTCGGTCGCATAGACCTGCTCACAGATCTCCTGCGGCAGCGCGAGCTGCGAGGTGCGCAGCTTGCTGGACGCGCTCGTGGCCGTGTCCACGGACTCGTAGACCTCGAAGTGGACGTGCGGCCAGCGGCCGGCGTAGCACGCCGGGAAGATCGTGGTGAAGGACAGCCATCCGTCGTCATCGGCTTCCTGCACGCCGCGCAGGTAGTTCTCGTCGACCGCGTCTCCGTCGTACATCGAGTAGTTGCCGGCGCGGTCGCAGTGCCACGCGTAGAGCGCCGCCCCGGGAAGCACCGTCACGTCGTCGCCCGACAGGTCGTAGACCTTGAAGCGCAGGGTCAGCGGCACCCCCTCGGCGACGCCCGACGCGGAGCCGAAGCTCGAGGTGATGTCCTGGCGCACGATGCCCTCCTCGCTGAGCACGTTGGGGCCGTTGGAGCCGTCGCCGGGATAGGGACCGGCCGTCTCCTCGGGGATCTCGCCGTCCGCGACCTCGACCGAGGAGTCGCCGCCCATGGCGCCTCCACCGGGGCCACCCCCACCGTCGGGCGGCGCGCCCGCAGGCCTGCCCTGAGACGACGCGGCAGCGCTGCTGCCGCTGTCGCTCGAGCACGCGGCGAGGGCCCCAGCCGCGCCGAGTCCGCCCAGGACCCCCAGCAGGCCGCGGCGCCCCAGCCCCTTGCGCTGGAGGGTCCGGACGTCGTGCTGGAGGCCGAGGTCGTGCTCGTGGATCTCGTCGGGATCATGGGTGCGGTGGTGGTCGGTCATGACCACCACCTCACCCGGCGTGGCTGTGGGTCCCCTGTGGGGAGCCGGTGGTCAGCCGTAGAACGCGTCGATGGTGTCCTTGTAGTTGTCCTCCACGACGGTCCGCTTGACCTTCATCGAGGGCGTGAGCTCGCCGGACTCGATGGTCAGGTCGTGGTCGAGCAGCTCCCACTTCTTGATGGTCTCCCACCGGTTGAGCTTGCCGTTGAGCTCCTCGACGTAACCCTCGACCATCGCCCGGCACTGCTCGGAGCGGACGATCTCGGTGTAGTCACCGCTGACGCCGTTCTCCTGTGCCCAGCCGGCGATCGCGTCGGGGTCGAGGGTGACCAGGGCGACGCAGAAGTTGCGCTCCGCCCCGAAGACCATGAACTGGCTGGCGTAGGGGCAGATCGCCTTGAACTTCGACTCGATGGCCGGCGGGGCGATGTACTTGCCGCCGGAGGTCTTGAAGAGCTCCTTGATGCGACCGGTGATCGTGAGGAACCCGTCGGCGTCGAGGGAGCCCTTGTCACCGGTGTGGAGCCAGCCGTCGGCGTCGAGCGCCTTGGCGGTCTCCTCGGGGAGGTTGTGGTAGCCGTCCATCACGTGCGGGCCGCGGAGCAGCACCTCGTCGCCCTCGCCGAGCTTGACCTCGGCGCCGGGGACGGCGGGACCGACCGTGCCGATCCGGTTGTCCGCGGGCCGGTTGACCGTGGCACCGGCGGAGTTCTCGGTCATGCCGTAGCCCTCGAGGATCACGATGCCCGCGGCGTTGAACCACTCGGCGATCTCGCGGTTGAGCGCGGCGGAGCCCGAGATGAAGAACCGCACCCGCCCGCCGAAGCGCTCGCGGACCTTGCTGAAGACCAGCTTGTCGAAGAGGCCGTGCTGGAGCCTGAGCGGCAGCGGCACCGCCTTGCCCTCCTGCTTGAGCTTCTCCACCTGGAGGCCGACCTTGAAGGCCTGGTGGAAGATCTTCTCCTTCGCGCCACCCTCGGCGGCCTGCATGGTCTGGATCCGGCCGTAGGCCTTCTCGAAGATGCGCGGCGCCGCACCCATGAAGGTCGGCTTCACCTCGGCGCAGTTGTCGACGATCTTCTCGACCCGGCCGTCGACGGCGGTGGCGAAGCCGCACGCGAGCTGGGTGGAGAGCAGCACCTTGCCGAACGAGTGGGCCATGGGCAGCCACAGGAACTGCAGGTCGTCCTCGCCGAGGATGTCCAAGGCCTTGATGGCGCCGCCCTCGAACACCCACGAGGAGTGGCGCAGCCGCACGCCCTTGGGACGACCGGTGGTGCCCGAGGTGTAGATGAGCGTGGCCAGCTGGTCGCTCGGGATGCGCTCCGCGGTCTCCTCGATGACGCCCGGGTGCTCGGCGAGGTAGGCGTCGCCGAGCTCACCCAGCGCCGCCAGGTCGATGACCCAGTCGCCGTCCGTGGTGCCCTCGAACGTGACGACCTTCGTGACGTGGGGCAGCTCGGACTTGCGGGCCCTGAGCTTGGCGATCTGGGCGTCGTCCTCGGCGAAGACGACGCGGCACTCGGAGTCGGACAGGATGTAGGCCGTGTCCTCCTCGTTGGTGCTCGGGTAGACGGTCGTCGTGGCGCCGGCGGCGCACATCACCGCGAGATCGGCCAGGATCCACTCGTAGCGCGTGCCGGAGGCGATGCCGACGCGCTGCTCGGGCTCGATCCCGAGGGAGAGCAGACCAGCGGCGAGGCGCGACACCTCCTCCCCGGTCTGGCGCCAGGTGAGCGACTCCCACGACTCCCCGACGGGGTAGCGGAACGCCTCGCGGTCGGGTGAGGTCGACACCCGCTCGAGGAACTGGACGGCCACATTGGCCGGGAGGGAGTCGACGAAGCTCGTGTCGTGGGTGAGGGGCATGGCTCCTGGGCTCCTGGGCTACTCCGGCGGGCCGAGGGACCGCCCGTGGACAAAGGGTTGGCGAGTAACCTAGATCACGACGTTACGCAGCGGTAGCAACACCCCGGAAACGGTCGGTCCTCAGCGCCGCGCGGCGACGTAGGCCTCGGCCTTGCGTCGGGCCTCCTCCACGAGGTCGTCCACCACGAGCAGGTCGGGCAGCAGGGTGCGGTCGGTGCTGAGGGCACGGAACATGTGGGCGACCGTGATCCCGTGCCCCGGACGGTGCACCACCTCGACCTCGTCGCCGGCCCCGAGGTCGCCCTCCTCCACCACGCGCAGGTAGGGCCCGGGCCGGCAGTCGGCGGTGAAGCGCTTGACCCACGCCGTGTTGTCGAAGCCCTCGTGACCCATCCATCCCTTGAAGTCGTTGCAGGGCGTGCGGATGCTCGCGACCTCGAGCACGGCCGTGCCGATCCGCCACCGCTCCCCCACCTCGGCCGCGTTGACGTCGTAGCCGGAGGTGGTCAGGTTCTCTCCGAACCCCCCGTCGCGCACCGGCTGGCCGAGTGCCTCGGTCCAGCGGTCGAGGTCCTCGCGGGCGAACGCGTAGACGGCCTGGTCGACACCGCCGTGGTGCTGGGTGTCCGAGACCTGGTCACCCTCGAGGCCGAGCCGGGTCGCCCGCACCCGCCCCGGGACGGGCTGCTTGTCGATCGACGTCCGGCCGAGCTCGGCGAAGTCGCTGGGGCGGGGCGTGCCGACGTTGACGGAGCGGATCAGGAACGTCACGCCCCCATCCCACCACGGGGCAGGGTCAGTCCTGCACCGCTTTTGCGATCGTGAGCGCCACGGTCACGGCGTCCCGGTCCTCGTCCTGGGCGCCCCAGTGGGCGTTGAGCACCTCCCGCACCACGACCCACGCGCGGGCTCGGTCCTCGTCGAGCCCGCCGGCGTCGACCAGTGTGTGGAACCGCCGCCGCAGTCCTTCCCGGACGTCGCCGGCGAGCTCGTCGAGCCGGTTGTGCAGCATCGGGGCGACCTCGTAGTGGCGGTCGCCGTTCATCGGCTTCGGGTCGATCGCGAGCCAGGCCGCCCGGTCGGCGGCCAGCACGTTGCCGTAGTGGAGGTCGCCGTGGACCACGTGGGCTGCCGCGTCGGGCTCGGCGAGCAGGTCACCCGCGAGCGAGGTCGCCTGCTCGACGAGCCGGCGCGGAACGGGTCCGTTGACCGGGAGCCCGGCGAGGGCCGCCACCCACCGCTCGACGTACGAGCCCACCGAGCGCAGCTGCGGCAGCGCGGGAACGTGGAGCGACGCCCACAGCCCGGCGACCACCTCGCAGGCCTCGAGGTCCCAGAGGTCGGACAGGTCGGTCGTGTGGAGTCGCTCCAGGAGCAACGCGCGCCGGCGCGGGTCCGCCCGCAGCAGGCGTACGGCGCCGCGCCCGTGCCAGTGCTGCAGCGCGAGCGCCTCGTGCTCGGACTCGGTGTCGCCGTCGAAGCTCACCTTGAGGACGGCCTCCGTCCCGTCCTCGGCGACGACGGGGACCACCAGCGAGCAGTAGCCGTGCATCGGCTCGCCGTCGAGGCGCAGCGACCACTCGTCCAGGAGCCCGTCCAGACGGCGCGGGAGCCGGTCGACGAACACCGCCCAGGCCGGTCCCCGCTCCGCGAACGCGCGGACCTCGGCAGGGATGTCGGGCGTGGTCACGGCCACGAAACTAGGACCCGCCGACAACTTCTCGCCGGCCGGGGCCGTCGCACCGGGCATGACCTTCTCTCGGAACCCCCACCCCTCGCGACGCACCGTGGTGGCTGCCGCCGGCGGCTCCCTGTCCCTCCCCCTGTTGCGCACCCCCGCACACGCTGACCCCGCCCCACGGCGAGGTGGCCTCGACCTGCGCTGGCTCGGCACGACGGGGTGGCGCTTCGAGCACGAGGGACACGTGCTGGCCGTCGACCCCTACCTGACCCGCTTCCGCACCGGGCTCGCCGCCGGTGCCTTCGACCCCTCGACCCCCCTCCGCGTGGACGAGGAGGCCTGCCGCGCCGTCTCCGACGTGCGGACCGTGCTGGTGACCCACAGTCACTGGGACCACGTCGCCGACGTGCCCCACCTCGCCGTCCGCGACGGGGCCCGCGTGCTCGGCAGCCTCACCACCGCCTCCCTGGTCCGGGCGATGGGAGTGCCGGAGGCGAGCACCTCCACCCTCCGCGGCGGGGAGCAGCTCGACCTCGGCGAGTACGTCGTCCATGCCCTGCCGGCCCTCCACAGCCGTACGGCGTCGTGGTCGGTGCTGTTCCCCGGGGTGCGCACGACGGTGCCCGAGCCTCCAGCGACGATCAGTGACCTGCCCGAGGGCGACACGCTCGGCTTCCACGTGCGCCCGTGCTCCGGTCCCTCCGTCCTGGTCCTCGGCGCCAGCGACGTCGACGACCGCGCACTCCAGGGGCTACGACCTGACGTCGTGACAGCGCCCGTCCCGAGCAACGACGCCACGCACGACTACCTGCCCCGGCTGCTGGAGGCACTCGGGCGGCCGCCCGTGGTGGTGCCGTCACACTGGGACGACTTCGAGAGCCCGTTGTCCAACCCGCCGAGGCCCGCCACCCCCGACCTGGCCCGCCGCCTGGAGGCCTTCGAGCTCGACGTACGGCGGATCTCGCCGCGCAGCCGGGTCGTGCGGCCGCGCTACCTCGAGCCGCTGCCGCTGTGACGGGCTACTTCTTGCCCGACTTCTCCGCCGGCTGGGTGGTGGACAGAGCAGCCACGAACGCCTCCTGGGGGACCTCGACGCGGCCGACCATCTTCATCCGCTTCTTGCCCTCCTTCTGCTTCTCCAGCAGCTTGCGCTTGCGGGTGATGTCACCGCCGTAGCACTTGGCGAGGACGTCCTTGCGGATGGCCCGGATGTTCTCGCGGGCGATCACCCGCGCGCCGATGGCGGCCTGGATCGGGACCTCGAACTGCTGCCGCGGGATCAGGTCCTTCAGCTTCCCGGCCATCATCACGCCGTAGGAGTAGGCCGCCTCGCGGTGGACGATCGCGGAGAACGCGTCGACGGGCTCGCCCTGGAGCAGGATGTCGACCTTGACCAGGTCGGCGTCCTGCTCGCCGGAGCGCTCGTAGTCGAGCGAGGCGTAGCCCTTCGTGCGCGACTTCAGCTGGTCGAAGAAGTCGAAGACGATCTCGCCCATCGGCAGCGTGTAGCGCATCTCGACCCGGTCCTCGGAGAGGTAGTCCATGCCGCCGAGCGTGCCGCGCTTGGTCTGGCAGAGCTCCATGATCGTGCCGATGTAGTCGGACGGGCTGAGGATCGTGGCCTTCACGACCGGCTCCCGCACCTCGGCGATCTTGCCCTCGGGGAACTCGCTCGGGTTGGTCACCTCGATCTCGGTCCCGTCCTCCATCAGCACGTCGTAGACGACGTTGGGGGCCGTCGAGATCAGGTCGAGGTTGAACTCGCGCTCGAGCCGGTCGCGGGTGATCTCCATGTGGAGCAGCCCGAGGAAGCCGCAGCGGAAGCCGAAGCCGAGAGCACCGGAGGTCTCCGGCTCGTAGGTCAGCGCCGCGTCGTTGAGCTGGAGCTTCTCCAGCGCCTCGCGCAGGTCGCCGAACTGGTCGCCGTCGATGGGGTACAGCCCGGCGTAGACCATCGGGTTGGGGTGCTTGTAGCCGCCGAGCATGTCGGTGGCGCCGTGGTGCTGGGTCGTGACGGTGTCACCGACGCGCGACTGCCGCACGTCCTTCACCCCGGTGATGAGGTAGCCGACCTCACCCACGCCGAGCTCGCCCGCCTTCACCTGCTCCGGGCTGATGACGCCGACCTCGAGCATCTCGTGGGTGGCGTTGGTCGACATCATCTTGATCCGGTCGCGGTGGGTGAGCTGGCCGTCGACGACCCTGACGTAGGTCACCACGCCGCGGTAGGTGTCGTAGACCGAGTCGAAGATCAGCGCGCGCGCGGGTGCGTCGGCGTTGCCGACCGGGGCCGGGGTCTGCCGCACGATCTCGTCGAGGAGCGCCGCCACGCCGTCGCCGGTCTTGGCGCTGGTCAGCAGCACCTCCTCCGGCTCGCAGCCGACCAGGCCGGCCAGCTCCGCGGCGTACTTCTCCACGTTGGCGCTGGGCAGGTCGATCTTGTTGAGCACCGGGATGATGTGGAGGTCGGCCCCCATGGCGAGGTAGAGGTTGGCCAGGGTCTGCGCCTCGATGCCCTGGGCGGCGTCGACCAGCAGGATCGCGGCCTCGCACGCCTCGAGGCTGCGCGAGACCTCGTAGGTGAAGTCGACGTGGCCCGGGGTGTCGATCATGTTGAGGACGTAGGTGCCCGGCTCCGCACCGGCCGCGTTGCCCGCCTCGACGGTCCACGGCATCCGCACGGCCTGGCTCTTGATGGTGATCCCGCGCTCGCGCTCGATGTCCATCCGGTCGAGGTACTGCGCGCGGGCGGCCCGCTCGTCGACCACCCCGGTCAGCTGGAGCATCCGGTCCGCGAGCGTCGACTTGCCGTGGTCGATGTGGGCGATGATGCAGAAGTTGCGGATGATCGCCGGATCGGTGTGGCCGGGACGGGGCGCGGCGGCGGGGCTGCTCACGGGCTCGGGTCGCTGCTTTCAGGGTCGCGGGACTGAATGGTCCAGACGATTCTTCCACGGGGCGTGACCTCGGCCTGCATCGTGCGTTGACCTCGCGGGGAGGCAGTAGCAGCACCGTGGTGCGCCCATGCGAGAACCGGGGGGTTCCGGCGCCACCACGGGCGGTCTCCTACGGCCCCGCCACGCCGGGGGGTGTGGCGGGGCACTCGCCCCGGGCCGTCGAGGCGGGAGGATGACGTCATGCCGTCCGTCCCTCCCCCGACCCGCGACACCGCCGTCCGGCTCGAGTGGCACGTCCTGCCCCGCCCGCTGCGCGACGCCGTTGCCGCCCGCTGCGGATCGCCCGTCGTGGCTGCCCACTCCCGGACGCGCGGCTTCACCCCCGGGTTCGCCTCGGTGCTGGAGTGCGAGGACGGGTCGCGGCACTTCGTGAAGGCGGCCTCGCTGCGGGCGCAACGGATGTTCGCGACCGCCTACCGCGAGGAGGCCCGCAAGCTCGCAGTCATCCCGGCCGAGGTGCCCGCGCCCGCGCTCCAGTGGGTCATGGACGACGAGTGGGTCGTGCTCGGCATCGACCACCTCGAGGGCCGCCATCCCGCACGTCCGTGGCGCCGCGAGGAGCTCGACGCCTGCCTCGACTCGCTCGAGGTGGTCGCGACGGAGCTGACCCCGCCGCCCGAGGGGCTCGTCGTGTCCGACGCCGTCGACGACCTCGCCCCGTTCCTCGAGCACTGGGAGGTCGTCCGCACTGCACCGCCCGACCTGCCGCTCCTCGCCGAGCACCTCGACGAGGCCGTCGAGCTCGCCCGGGGGTACGCCGCGGTGGTCGGCGGCGACACCGTGGTCCACTCCGACCTGCGTGACGACAACGTGCTGATCGACGGCGCCGGCCGCGCCTGGTTCTGTGACTGGAACTTCCCGGTGAGGGGTGCGTCGTGGCTCGACTCCCTGCTGTTGCTGATCGGGCCCCGGGGCGACGGGCTCGACGTGGACCAGGTGATCGCGGCAAGGCCGTTGCTGCGCGACGTGCCCGCCGACGGCCTCGACGCCGTGATCGCGCTGGTCACCGGCTACTTCCTGAAGTCGATGGCCGACCCGGTGCCGCCCACCTCGCCGCGGGTCCGTGACCACCAGCGGTGGCAGGCGGAGGTGTGCTGGGAGTGGCTCTGCCAGCGTCGCGGCTGGGGCTCGTGATGATTTTGTTGGCCTGATCGGCCGCTGCTAACCTTGCACGTCGCTCGCGGCTGCTGCCTGCGAGCCCACCATCTCAGCTCCATCCACCACCGACCGAAGGCTTCATCAGTGGCGAACATCAAGTCCCAGATCAAGCGGAACAAGCAGAACGAGAAGCGTCACGAGCGCAACAAGGCCGTCAAGACCGGCCTCAAGTCCGCCGTGCGCAAGTTCCGCGAAGCCGCCGACGCCGGCGACAAGGACGCCGCTGTCACCGCCGGTCGTGACGCTGCCCGCAAGCTCGACAAGGCCGTCTCGAAGGGCGTCATCCACAAGAACCAGGCCGCGAACCGCAAGTCGGCCATCGCGAAGCGGGCCGCGTCGCTCTGACGCCCCGCCGCACGACGAGGACCCGCTTCGGCGGGTCCTTCGTCATTTCCCGGGGGTGTCAGTGGTCGCGAAGACCGGTCACGGTGAGGACCAGCCGCTCCAGCGTGTAGGACGCGTCACTGGCCGCCCCCTTGATGTCGGCGTCGGCCTGGGCCACGGCACGGATCACCCGGGCGATCCCCGCGTCGGTCCAGGCACGCGACTGGTCGCGCACCGTGCGCACCTTCCACGGCGGCACCCCCAGATCGCGCGCCAGGTCGGCGTCGCGCTGGCCACGGCCCGCGGCGAGGTAGCGCGCGATGCTGCGGGCACTGCCGGCGAACGCCGAGGTGACCAGCACCGGCGCGGTCCCGGTGTCGAGCGCCCAGCGCAGCTCCTCGAGCGCGGAGGAGCGCCGACCCCAGAACGCCGCGTCGGCCACGGCGAACGACTTCGCCTCCGCGCGACCCCCGAAGTACTGCTTCACGTGGGCCGCCCCGAGGGTGACCTCGGGAAAGTCGCTGACGAGCTGGTGGCCGGCGGCGGCGAGCGAGCGCAGGTCGTGGCCCACCGCCTGCACCAGCGCCGACGCGGCCTCCTGGTCGATCCTCCCGCCGGCGGCACGTACCTCGGCGACGACGAACCCGGCGAACTCGGACGCCTTGAGCTCCGCCGACTTCACCTCGGTCACGCTCGCCTGCTTGCGCAGCCTGGTGAGGACGCCGCTGCCCTTCTGGCCGCCCCCGTGGACCAGGACCAGGGCCACGTCGTCGACCGGCGACGCGGCGTAGCCGAGGAGGCCGTCGACGGACTCGTCGGGGAGGTCCTCGAGGCCCCGCACCACGACGCAGCGGGTGGCGGAGAACAGCGAGGGGGCGGACAGCTCACCCAGGGAGGCGGCCGTCAGGTCGACGGCCCGGGTCTCGGACTGCTCCGCCTCGGCGTCGTGGCGTCGCACGACCTCCCGGACCTGGGACACCGCCCGCTCCCCGAGGAACTCCTCCTTGCCGGTCACCAAGGTGATGCGGCCGAGGACGTCGGAGGCGCGGGGACCAGCCATGAGGGCGACCCTATCGGGACGTGGCGACACCGAGACCGCCCTCCTCGACGGTCACGGCGACGTCGCCGTCGAGGTCGGTGCGCAGGGCCTCCGCCCCCGTCCCGACCAGCGGGTCGAGGGCGTCGGGCGAGGGGTGCCCGTAGTCGTTGTCGGCTCCCACCGACACCACGGCCACCCGGGCGCCGAGCCCGGTCAGCCACCCGACGTCCTGGTGGCGGCTGCCGTGGTGGGGCACCTTCACGACGTCGACCGACAGCCCCGGCCATGCGCGCGCGATGGCCGCCTGGCTCGGGGGCTCGACGTCGCCGGTCAGCAGCAGCCGCACTCCCCTGACCTCGACCAGCAGCACGACGCTGGCGTCGTTGGGGTTGTCGGGATGGGCCGCGGGCGGCGGCCAGAGAACCTGCAGCGTCAGCTCCCCCACCCTCCGGGTCGTGCCGTACGACGCCGAGCCGGTCGTCTCGGTGGCGCCGACGACCCGCCCGTCGGCGACCCCGACGCGGCCGTCGACGTGGTCGGCGTGGGGGTGGGTCAGGACCAGCAGCGGCACCCGCGCGACGTCGAGCCGGTCGAGGCACCGGTCGACGAGTGCGGGGTCGGGGCCGGCATCGACGACCACGGCACTGCCCGGCCCCGCCCGTAGCACCAGGGCGTCACCCTGGCCGACGTCGCAGGCGACCATCACCCAGCCGTCGGGCGGCCAGCCCGGCGTGGGTGGCCGCACGAGCACGCTGACGACGACGAGGAGGCAGCAACCGACGCCGCCCACCGCACGGGCCAGCAGCCGGGGCAGCAGCAGGGCGAGGCCCCCGACCAGCAGCGTGAGGACCGCCAGGGCGACGGGACCGGTGCCCCAGTCGAGCGCGGCCGTCGGGAGAGCAGCGCCCCGGCGGGCGACCGCGACGATCCAGGCGACGCACCAGCCGGCGAGGGTGCCGAGCAGGCGTCCGGCGGGGTCGGAGATCAGTCCCACCAGGCCACCGACCAGGCCGAGCACGGTCGCGGGCCCCACGGCCGGGGACACCAGCAGGTTGGTGCCGACCGCCACCAGGCTCACCTGGGCGGAGAGCGCGGCGACGACGGGCGTGCACGCGAGCTGGGCCGCGAGCGGGACGGACACGGCCTCCGCCACCCAGCGGGGCGTCCACCGGGCCAGGGCGTCACGCAGCCCCGGACCCAGCATGAGGATGCCCCCGGTGGCGAGGGTCGAGAGGGCGAAGCCGGGCGACAGCGCGAGCGAGGGATCGAGCAGGAGGAGCCCGACGACGGCGACCCCGAGCGCGCGAGTGCCACGACGGCGGCCGTCGACGCCCATGCCGACGAGGGCGACCGTCCCCATCGCGGCCGCCCGGACCACGCTGGGCTCGGTCCGCGCCAGCAGGACGAATCCGACGATGCCGACGGCGCCCACGACGTAGTGCCCGCCGCCCCGCACGCCGCACCACCGGCCCGCCAGCAGCAGGAAGCCGACGACGAGGGTGAGGTTCGTCCCGGACACGGCGAGCAGGTGGGTCAGGCCGGTGACCCGGAAGTCGTCGGCCAGCGCCTCGTCGAGGGCCGCGTCGTCGCCGACCACGAGGGCCGGCACCAGCGCCGCCTGTGCGTCGGGGCGGTGGGCCACCGAGTCGCGCAACGACCCGCGCACCGCCGCCGCGCCCCGCCACCAGGGACCCGGGGCAGCGACCACCGACGGCTCCCCTGTCGCGGCCGCCACCGCCGACAGCGGGTCGCCCCGCTCCTCGGCCGGTGACAGCCGGGCAGTGAGCCGGACCCGCGCACCGAGGGGCACCCCCGTCCACGACGCGTCGGCGAGCAGGAGCACCGGCGCCCGGACCTCGTAGGCGACTCCTCGGCCCGCCACGCGCACGACCGTGGCGCGCAGCACGACGCCGTCGGTGAAGCCAGAGCGCAGGGCCCGCGGGTCGGAGGTGATGACGGCCTCGGCCTCGACGACGGCCCGCTCGGCGGCGAGCCAAGCGACCGGGTCGTGGGCCACGCGTGCCTCACGGACCGTGGCGCCCGCGGCGACGGCGCCGAGCACCAGCACCGCAGCGACCAGGGCTCGGCTCCCCCGCCACCGGGCCGCCAGCAACCCGACCAAGAGGACCAGCGCGGTCACCGGACCCGGCAGCAGGACGCTCAGGCCGCCCGCCCACGCGGCGAGTGCGAGGGCGGGCATCCGCAGGTCGGTCACACCGTCACGAAGGGGGTGATCGTCGCCAGGGTCGCGTCACCGATCCCGTCGACCTCCAACAGCTCGGAGACCGCGGTGAACCCACCGTGCTCCTCACGCCACGTCATGATCGCCTGGGCCGTGACCGGTCCGACCTCGGGCAGCGACTCGAGCAGGGTGAGGTCGGCGGTGTTGAGGTCGACCAGCGCGGCGCCGGGCGCACCGGCCGATGGGGGGACCGCGGTGGCAGGGAGGCCGGTCGCAGGAGCCGCGACCCCGACCACGACCTGCTCGCCGTCGACGAGCAGCCGCGCGAGGTTGAGCCCCGAGAGGTCGACGCCGGGCCGCGCGCCGCCCGCCTCCTCCAGCGCGTCGACCACCCGGGCACCGGCCTCGAGCACGACGATGCCGGGGCGGCGCACCTTGCCGGTGACGTCGACCGTGACCGTCTCCTGCTCCGTCCGGTCGACCGGGTCGGGCGGTTCCTCCGCGGCGGGCGCGGCCAAGGGCGTGGCGACCGCCACCGGCGCCGGCGGAGGGACCGGCACCGGCTCGGAACGCAGCACCCACCAGGCGGTGACGCCCAGTCCCAGCGCCACGACCACGGCGACCACGGCCAGCGGACCGGGTCCGAGCGTCACGCGCCCCTGCAGCGGCTCGGGCAGCCACCGGTCACCGCCCCGGTGACGCCGGGCGGCGTGGCGTCCCGGCACCGGCAGCGGGTCCGGCAGCGGGTCCGGCAGCGGGTCGGGCTGGGGCGGCGGCCCGGCGGGGCCGTCCGGTCCCCCGCCGCCACGCACCGCCGCCAGCTCGCGGTCGAGCAGGTCGAGGCGGCGCGCCACGGCGGCGCGCTCGGGACGCTCGGGACGGATCGGCATGGCCGCGACGCTAGGTCGGCGTCGTCCGCCGCCGCCGGGCCGACGGAGCCGGCTGTGGAGAACCCGGTCCGACGTGGAGTTGTGGACGGAGGGTGGCTCAGCCGCGCGGGTCGCGGGGCCGCGAGGAGACGCACACGGCGAGCATGCCCGGACCGACGTGGGCACCGAGCACCGCGCCGACCTCCCCGCACTGCACCTCACGACCGTCGAGGTTGTCGGCGAGCCGTTCGGACAGCCGGTCCGCGAGCTCACCGGCGCGTGCGTCGGCGGCGAGGTGGGCGACGCCGACGTCGACGAGGTCCTCACCGGCAGCAGCGACCGCGAGCTCCTCGAGCCGGGTGAGCGCCCGGCCGGTCGTCCGGACCTTCTCCAGCGTCGCGACCCGCCCCTCGGTGATGGTCAGCAGCGGCTTGACCGCCAGCGCGCCACCGAGCAGCGCGGCCGCAGCGCCGATCCGGCCGCCGCGGCGGAGGTACTCGAGGGTGTCGACGTAGAACAACGAGGTGGTGCGGGACGACCGCTCGCGCGCGGCCTCCGCGGCCTCCTCGGGTGTGCCTCCGGCATCCAGCACGTCGGCGGCCGCGAGGACCGCGAAGCCCGTGGCGATCCCCACCTGCCGGCTGTCCACCGTGATCACCGGCACGGAGGCGTCGCGGGCGGCGAGCTGCGCCGACTCGAAGGTGCCGCTCATGTCTCCCGAGAGGTGCACGGAGACGATCGCCTCGGCGCCGTCGGCCGCTGCCTGCTCGTAGACCTCGAGCATCACGGCGGGCGCGGGACGCGAGGTGCTGACCGGCCGGAACTCGCGCAGCGCCTCGGCCACCAGCTCCGGGGTCGCGCCGTCCGCGCCCTCGTCGTGGACCTCGGCGCCCACGACGACCTGCAGCGGCACCACGACGATGCCACGTTCCGCCGCGACCTCGGGCGGCAGCGAGGCCGTCGAGTCGGTGACGATCACGGTCCGGGCCATGCCCGGACCCTATCCAGTGGCTGCGCCCACCGGCCGCGGCCGGGCGTCCACCGGCGGGCGTGGTGCTCGCCGACGCGCGGTGACCGTCGCCAGGCCCACCCCCACCAGGGCGACCGCGGCGCCAGCGAGCTCGACCGGGCTCGGCCGCTCGCCCAGGAACACCCAGCCGCACGTGAGCCCGACCGGCGGCACCAGCAGGACGAACGGCACCACGGCGCCGGCCGGGTGACGTGCCAGGAGCGAGTTCCAGATGCCGTAGCCCAGCAGCGAGGCCCCGTAGACGGTGTAGGCGGTGCTGACGGCGGCCGTCGTGGAGAACCCGGAGAGGGCGGACCCCACCTGGGCCGGCCCGTCGACCAGCAGCGACAGCGCCAGCGCCGGGACCGGGACGACCAGGGCCGACCAGACCACCACCGAGAGACCGCCGCTGATGCCGGCGCGCCGGCTGACGACGTTGCCGACGGCCCAGGACAGCGCGGCTCCGAGGATGACGACGACGGGGAGCACGGCGTCCGCCGAGCCCCGGGCGCTCGCCACCACCAGCAGGCCTGCGCTGCCCACGAGCGCGCCCACGCCCTGCCGCCGGGTCGGGCGCTCGCCCAGCGCAAGAGCGGCCAGCGCCATCGTCAGCACGACCTGCGCCTGGAGCAGCAACGAGGCCAGTCCGGAGGGCAGGCCGAGTGCCAGCGCGAGGTAGAGGAGCGTGAACTGCCCCAGGCTCATGAAGGCGCCGATCGCGACCACCTCACGCATCCGGCCCCGCGGCCTCGGCACGAAGAGCACCAGCGGGAAGGCGACCAGGACGAACCGGATCGCGACGAACAGCAGCGGCGGCACCTCCGCGACGCCGACGTCGATCGCGACGAAGTTGCCACCCCAGACCAGCATCACGAGGACGGCGAGCAGGGAGTGACGCAGCGGCATACATCCAGTCTCGAACGTCGGATCATGAAGCACCAGCGAACGTTCGTGTGGTGATTCGTTTACGCTGACTTCATGATCGACCCGGTCGCCCTTCGGTCGCTGGTCGCCGTGCGCGACCACGGCAGCGTCGTTGCGGCCGCGGCCGCCCTGGGGTTCACGCCCTCCGCGGTCTCCCAGCACGTCAAGCGCCTCGAGGCGCAGAGCCGGCAGCCGATGCTCGAGCGGGTGGGTCGCGGCGTGGTGCTCACCGAGCGCGCCCGACAGCTCGCCGACCGGGGAGCCCGGCTGCTCGCCGAGCTCGACGGCCTCGACCGGCTGGTGCAGTCACCCGACGACCTGGTGGCCGGCACCGTGCGACTCGCGACGTTCGCCACCGCCTGCCGCGGGCTGGTCGCCCCGCTCCTCCCCCGGCTCGCAGAGGCGGCGCCCCAGCTCCGGCTGCAGGTCCTCGAGGACGACCCGCGCGAGGTGGTCCTCGCCGTGGCCCGCGGCCGGGCCGACCTCGGCATCGTCCACGACTGGACCTCGGTGCGCCTCGACCTGCCGGCCGACGTCGACGCCACCCCGCTGCTGGTCGACCGCGCCGACATGCTGGTCCACCGCGACCACCGGCTCGCGGGCCGCCGCCGCGTGACCCCCGCCGACCTCGTCGACGAGCACTGGGCGATCACCCCCTCCGGGACGATCTGCCACGACTGGCTGCTGGAGATGTACGCCCAGCACGGCATGCGACCCGACCTGCGCTACGAGGCCGACGACTACGCCACCCACGTCGCCCTGGTCGCCGAGGACGTCGCCATAGCGCTGGTGCCCCGCCTGGGGCGGGTCGTGCTCCCCGACTCGGTCGTCGCCATCGAGGTCGAGGACCCCACGCCGGAGCGGACGGTGCAGCTCATCTGGCGGCACGCCGGTGCGACCAGCGCCGCCCGTGCCCTCGTCCAGCGCGAGCTCGAGTCCGTCGTCGCCGACCGCTGGTCCTGACCTGCGGCCGAGTCGCAGGTCCGGGACCGTCGAGTCGCAGACTCGTGACCGCCGAGTCGCGGGCACGCGTCACTCGCGCGCGACTCGCGTGTCACAAACCCACGACTCGACCAGTCAGACGACGATGTTGACGAGCTTGGGGGCGCGGACGATGACCTTGCGGACGGGCGCGCCGTCGATCGCCTTCTGCACGGCGGGGTCGGCCAGGGCGGCGGCCTCCAGATCGGCGTCGGAGACGTCCGGGGAGACCTCCAGCCGGGCGCGGACCTTGCCCTTCACCTGCACGACGCAGGTGACGGAGTCCTCGACCAGCAGTGCCTCGTCGACGGTCGGCCAGCCGGCGTTGGCGACGCTGGGCTCGTGGCCCAGGCGCGCCCACATCTCCTCCGCCGTGTACGGCGCCACCAGGCTCAGCAGCACGGCGACGGCCTCCACGGCCTCCCGGACCGCCGGGTCGGCGCCGCCGGGCCCGGAGTCGATGGCCTTGCGCACGGCGTTCACCAGCTCCATGGTCCGCGCGACCATCACGTTGAACCGGTGCCCCTCGACCAGCTCCGCGGCCTCGTGGACCGTCCTGTGGGTGACCTTGCGCAGCGCCTCGTCACCGGCGCTCGCGTCGACGCCCACCTCGGAGGTCACGTCGCCGGCCAGCCGCCACGCGCGCTGCAGGAAGCGCAGCGACCCGGCGGGCGACACGTCGGCCCAGTCGATGTTGTCCTCGGGCGGGCTGGCGAAGACCAGCGTCAGCCGCACCGCGTCGACGCCGTAGTCGGCAAGTTGTCCCCCCAGACTGACGCCGTTGCCCAGCGACTTGCTCATCTTGCGGCCGTTGTTGATGACCTTGCCCTGGCTCAGGTAGGCCGCGAAGGGCTCGTCGAAGTCGACCAGGCCCAGGTCGCGCAGCGCCTTGGTGAAGAACCGGGCGTACAGCAGGTGCAGCACCGCGTGCTCGTCGCCGCCGATGTAGATGTCGCACGGCATCCAGGCGTTGACCAGGTCGGAGTCGAACGCCCGGGTGTCGTCGTGGGGCGAGCAGTAGCGGAACATGTACCAGGACGAGTCGACGAAGGTGTCCATGGTGTCGGTGTCGCGGGTCGCCGGGCCCCCGCACGTCGGGCACTCGACGTCCACCCAGTCGGTCGCCGCCCCCAGCGGGGAGACGCCCTTGGGCTTCAGGTCGGCGCCACGCAGCTCGGGCAGCGTGACCGGCAGCTGGTCGTCGGGCACGGCGACCTCGCCGTCGACCGGGCAGTGGATGATCGGGATCGGGGCACCCCAGTAGCGCTGCCGGCTCAGCAGCCAGTCGCGCAGCCGGAAGTTGACGGTGCCGCGGCCCAGCCCGCGCTCCTCCAGGAACGCGATCGTGGTGCGCTTGGCGTCCTCGACCGACAGCCCGGACAGGTCGATGTCGTCGTTCGCGGAGTTGATCGCCGGGCCGTCACCGGTGAAGGCCTCGCCCTCCCAGTCCTCGGGCGGCTGCACCGTGCGCACCACCGGCAGGCCGAAGACCTGGGCGAAGTCCCAGTCGCGCTGGTCCTGGCCGGGGACGGCCATGATCGCGCCGGTGCCGTAGTCGGCCAGGACGTAGTCGGCCGCGTAGACCGGGATCTCGGCGCCGGTCAGCGGGTTCGTCGCCGTGACGCCCAGGTCGACGCCGGTCTTGGGCCGCTCGGTCGACTGCCGCTCGATCTCGGTGCTGCGGCGCACCTCCTCGCGATAGGCCTCGAACGCCGGGCGCCGCGCGTCGGTCACCAGCTCGTCGGCCAGCGCCGCGTCGGCCGCGACGACCATGAAGGTCGCGCCGAACAGGGTGTCCGGCCGGGTCGTGTAGACCGTCATCGGCTCCTCGCGTCCCGCGACGACGAAGTCCACGTGGGCGCCCTCGGAGCGGCCGATCCAGTTGCGCTGGGCGTTGACGACCTTGGTCGACCACGTCGACTGCAGGTCGTCCAGGCTGTCCAGCAGCTCCTGGGCGTAGGCCGTCGTGCGGAAGTACCACTGCGTCAGCTCGCGCTTGGTCACCTCGGCGCCGCAGCGCTCGCAGGCGCCGTCGACGACCTGCTCGTTGGCCAGCACCGTCTGGTCGTTGGGGCACCAGTTGACCGGCGAGTTCTTCCGGTAGGCCAACCCCTTCTCGCGCAGCCGCAGGAACAGCCACTGCGTCCAGCGGTAGTAGTCCGGGTCGGAGGTGTTGAAGCGCCGCGTCCAGTCGAAGCTCACGGCGTACTTCTGGAAGGACTCGAACTGGGTGTCGATGTTGCCGTAGGTGTAGTCGGCCGGGTGGGCGTCGTTGCGGATCGCCGCGTTCTCCGCGGGCAGGCCGAAGGAGTCCCAGCCCATCGGGTTCATGACCTCGTAGCCACGCTGGCGCCAGTAGCGCGCGATGACGTCGTGCAACGCGGTCACCTCGGCGTGACCCATGTGCAGGTCGCCGCTGGGGTAGGGGAACATCGTCAGCGCGTAGCGCTTCTCGCGCTCGCCGGAGAGCACCGCGGCGTCGTCGGCGGTGAAGGGCTGCAGGTCCTCCCAGCCCTGCTGCCACCGGGCCTCGACCTCGTGGACGTCGTAGTGCTGGTCGTCCGCGGTCCCCGTCTGCTCGGGCTGCTCGCTGTGCTGCTCCATGGTCCCTCTCGTCTCGTTCCCTGCTGCCTCGGCTGGTCGGCACATGAAAAAACCCCTCGAGCACGAGGGGCAGCCGCGTCGGGTGGTGCGTGACCGACGCGGCTAGGTAAGGAGCAGGGACCTGCGCATGCAGCCATGGTAGCGAACGCTCACGCCCCTCGCTCCCACGCGTGCCCGCGCACCACCTCGGCGACGGTGATGGAGTAGTCCTCGTAGTAGGACGAGCGCCCGGCGCGCTGCGCCTCGACGTGGTCGGGGTGGCGGGCCCAGGCGGCGTGGCTGGCGGCGTCGGCGAAGCGGACGACCGTCACGCGTTCGCCGTCGTCGGCGGTGAAGACCTTGTGCTCGACGTAGCCGGGCATCGTCCGTGCGATCTCGCTCATCCGCACCGCGTGGTCGGCGTAGGCCGCCGCGCCGTCGTCGCGCAGCCGCGACCGGAAGACGGTCATCACCTCGCCGGTGCTCGCGGGCCGGGACGTCATGTGGCCAGACTAGGGTCACGACATGACCGTCAACGAGATGTTCCGGCTCGACGACCGGGTCGCGATCGTGACCGGCGCCTCCAGCGGGCTCGGGGTGGCGTTCGCGCAGGCGCTGGCCGAGGCCGGCGCCGACGTGGTGCTCGGCGCCCGACGCGTCGAGCGGCTCGAGGAGACCGCCGCCCTGGTCCGGGCGGCCGGTCGCCGGGCCGTCACCGTCGCCACCGATGTCGCTGACCCCGACTCCTGCCAGGCCCTGGTCGACGCCGCGGTCTCCGAGCTCGGTCGCGTGGACGTGCTGGTCAACAACGCCGGTGTCGGCACGGCCGTCCCGGCCACCCGGGAGACCCCGGAGCAGTTCCGCCAGGTCATCGACGTCAACCTCCACGGCTGCTACTGGATGGCGCAGGCGTGCGGGCGCGTCATGCAGCCCGGTTCCAGCATCGTCAACATCTCCAGCGTGCTGGGCCTCACCACGGCCGGGCTCCCCCAGGCGGCGTACGCCGCGTCGAAGGCCGGCCTGATCGGCCTCACCCGCGACCTGGCCCAGCAGTGGACCGGGCGCAAGGGGATCCGCGTGAACGCGGTGGCGCCGGGCTTCTTCGCCTCCGAGATGACCGAGCAGTACCCCGAGGGCTACCTCGAGGCCCAGCAGCAGCGCATCCCCATGGCCCGCAAGGGGGACCCCGCCGAGCTCGCGGCGACCGTGGTCTGGCTGGCATCACCGGCCGGTGGCTACGTCACCGGCCAGACCCTCGCCGTCGACGGCGGGATGACGATCACCTGACGTCGGAGTCCCTCACCTCCGCGTGGCGTCGCAGCCACCACAGGCCGACGAACGGCAGCACCAGCGGCACGAAGCCGTAGCCGATGCCGAAGTCACTCCACACCGTCTGGTCCGGGAACCACTGCGGCTCGACCAGCGACAGCGTCCCGACCACGACGACGCCCACGGCCTCGAAGGCGAGCGCGCCCCCGGCGACCCGGTGGGCCGTCCGCGACGTCCGGCGCAGCGCGAGCGTGGCGACGAGGTAGACGACGGCCGCGACGGCCGAGAGCGAGTAGGCCAGGGGCGCCTCGTCGAAGCGGGTGGAGAGCTGGACCGCCGAGCGCGCGCCTGCCGCGACCGCGAAGACGGCGTAGACGGCCACCAGCACCTGACGTCCGGTCGAGTGCCTCACCGCGTCTGCACCAGCCGCACGACGCAGACGGCGACGGCCAGCAGCGCGACGGCGACGACCCACCCCGAGACCGGCTCCGGCTCCGGGGCGTCGTCCACCGCGTTCGGGCGCATCGTGAGCGCGGGCACGAGCCCGACCGCCGCGAGCGCGTAGCCGAGATGGGTGACCATGCTGTCGGGCCGGTCCGCGGAGCCGGCGCGCAGCAGCAGCCCGAGGTCGGCGACCACGAAGAAGACGACCACCCCCTCCGCGGCGTACGTCGCGAGCCGGACCGGCCGGTCGAGCGACGTGACCCGGGTGCTGACGGCCGCGGCGACGGCGAGCAGGACGAGGGCGGCCGCGAGCGACCAGGCGAACAGCGTCACGGACGCAGGCTAGCGACGACCGTGACGGCGGGTCGGGCTACCCCTGGTCGGGCCGGATGTTCTGGTTGAACCGGAAGCGGTTGTCCGGGTCGTAGCGGCGCTTGAGGTCGACCAGTCGGTCGTAGTTGTGCGCGTAGTTCGCCCGGATCCGGGACTGGTCGTCCTCGGCCATGAAGTTGACGTAGCCGCCTTCCTCGGAGTGGGGCGCGGTCGCGGCGTAGTAGTCCTTGACCCAGGCGGTGTTGGCGTCGTTGTCGGCAGGGTCCGGCCACATCCCGGCGATCACGGTCGCGAAGCTCGCGTCCCGGTAGGCGAACGCCGTGTCGGCGGAGCCGACCCGGTGCGCCGCGCCGTTGATCGGATAGATGTGCATGGTGGAGTTCACCGCCGGCACCCGAGGACCGTGCTCCAGGTGCGCGGCGATCACGTCGTCGGACAGCTCGGTGACGAAGCTCGCCTTCCAGTAGTGCTGCAGGCCGGGCGGCACCAGCGCGTCGAACGCGCTGTTCAGCGCCGGGTAGGGCATCACCCCGACGTGCTCGGCGACCGTCGGACCGACGTCCCGGACCGGCTCCAGCGCCTTCGCTCCCTCCTCGGGGTCGCCGGCCCAGCAGGCGACGAGCGCGACGAACGGCTCGCCGTGCCGCTCCTCGGGGATGAACGGCAGCGGCGGCGCGATCTGGTAGGCCGGGAAGCAGCCGAGCTTCTCCGGCGCGTCGACGATGAAGTCGCGGTAGAACCGCAGCAGGTCGCCGGCCCGGTCGAGCTCGAAGAACATCGGTCCGCCGTAGATGTCCTTGACCGGGCTCATCCGGAACTCGAAGGACGTCACGACGCCGAAGTTGCCGCCGCCACCACGGATCGCCCAGAAGAGGTCGGCGTCCTGCTCCTCGCTGGCGACGTGGAAGCTGCCGTCGCCGGTGACCACGTCGGCCGAGAGCAGGTTGTCGCAGGAGAGGCCGAGCCCGCGGGTCAGGTAGCCGATGCCGCCGCCGAGCGTCAGCCCACCCACGCCCGTCGTGGAGATGATGCCGCCGGTCGTGGCGAGCCCGAACGGGTAGGCCGCCGCGTTGAGGTCGCCCCACGTCGCTCCGCCCTCCACCCGAGCGGTCCGGCGCACCGGGTCCACCCGGACGCCGCGCATGGCGGACAGGTCGACGACGAGGGCGTCGTCCGCGGTGCCGAAGCCGGGCACGCTGTGCGACCCCCCGCGCACGGCGACCGGAAGGTCGTGCTCGGCGGCGAACCGGACCGCGGCCATCACGTCGCCGGTGTTGGCCGGCCGGACGACGAGCGCCGGGCGGCGGTCGATCATGGCGTTGTAGACGCGGCGTGCGTCGTCGTAGTCGGCGTCCCCCGGACCGGTGACCGTCCCCCGCAGGGACTCACCCAGCTCGGCAGTGGCAGTGGCAGTGGCAGGCATCGTGCGCTCCTCGTCTCGCCACCGGCTGGTCGGTGCCGAGCGGTCCCGAGCGCGCCTGCCCCGCCCGTCGATCGGCGGTCTGCGGTGGTGGTGCAAGGACGTCCTTGACGTTAGACCTGCCCGTCCTGCACGGCAAGGGCGCCGGCACGAACGACGAAGGCCCCGCTCTGGCGAGCGAGGCCTTCGGTGCCGGTGGAGCTGAGGGGACTCGAACCCCTGACCCTCTGCATGCCATGCAGATGCGCTACCAGCTGCGCCACAGCCCCGGATGGTTGCCCTGCGACAACCCGGTGAACGTTAGTACATCGCCGGTGACGACGCGAAATCGGGGGTCGCGTTCCAGGCGTCCAGCCGGAGCGGTCGGTCGGAACCGTCGGTGACCAGCACGGCGACGGCACAGTTGGTCATGCCGCGCAGGCCTCGGACGACGTCCTCGGGCCACCCGAGGAGCGTCGCCACGGCCACCCGGAGGCTCGCGCCGTGGGTCACCGCGACGCCCGTCCCGCCGGGGGCGGTGGCCTCGAGCAGCTCGCGCGCGGCGGGCACGATCCGGTCGTGGACGTCCGCGGTCGACTCCGCGCCCGGCACGGCGCCGTACTCGCCGCGGTTCCAGGCGTCGTGCTCGGCCGGGAAGCGCTCGGCGAACTCGGCCATCGTCAGGCCGGTCCGCTCCCCGAGGTCGTACTCCCGCAGCCGCGGGTCGACCCGGGCGGTGAGACCGGTCGCCTCCTCGACGTGGGCCGCCGTCTCGCGGGCGCGAGCCAGGTCGCTGGTCCACAGCACCGACGGCGCGAAGGTCGCGGCGACCCACGGCCCGGCGAGCCTCGCCTGGGCCTGACCCACCTCGTCGAGCCCGACGTCGGCGTGCCCCTGCCCCCGGCCGATCGCGTTCCAGGCCGTGCGGCCGTGGCGCAGCAGGACCAGGCGGCGTGCGTCAGGCACCGGCGGGACCGGCGGTCACGTCGGCCGGCAGGTCGATCGTCGGGCAGTCGCGCCAGAGCCGCTCGAGGGCGTAGAACTGGCGCTCCTCCTCGTGCTGGACGTGCACGACGATCTCGCCGTAGTCGATCAGCACCCAGCGGCCGTCGCGCTCCCCCTCACGGCGGACCGGCTTGGCGCCGATCTCGCGCAGCTTGTCCTCGACCTCGTCGACGATCGCCTTCACCTGGCGGTCGCTGCCTCCCGAGGCGATGACGAAGGCGTCGGTGATGGCCAGCTGGTCGCTGACGTCGAAGGCCAGGATGTCGGTGGCGAGCTTGTCGGACGCCGCGCGGGCGGCGGCGGTCACGAGCTCGACGGCTCGGTCGGTGGCGGTCATGCTGCTCCGGTCGGATCTGGGTTCTGGACGTAGAGGTGGTGCTTGGCGACGTACTGCACGACACCATCGGGTACGAGGTACCAGACGGGCTCACCCTTGCGGGCCCGCTCGCGGCAGTCGGTGGAGGAGATCGCCAGCGCGGGGATCTCGACCAGCGTGACGCGGTCGTGCGGGATGTCACCCAGCATCGAGGGTGTCATGTCGTAGCCGGGACGCGTGCATCCGACGAAGTGGGCCAGGTCGAAGAGGTGGTCGGCGTCGCGCCACGTGAAGATGTCCGCGAGCGCGTCCGCGCCGGTGATGAAGTAGAGCTCTGCGTCGGGGAGCTCGGCTCGCAGGTCACGGAGCGTGTCGATCGTGTAGGTCCGCCCGTCCCGGTCGATGTCGACGCGCGAGACCCGGAACCGCGGGTTGGCGGCCGTCGCGATGACCGTCATCAGGTAGCGGTCCTCGGCGGGCGAGACCACCCGGTCGGACTTCTGCCAGGGGTCCCCCGTGGGGACGAAGACGACCTCGTCGAGGTCGAACCAGGCCTGCACCTCGCTCGCGGCGACGAGGTGGCCGTGGTGGATCGGGTCGAACGTGCCACCCATGACCCCGACCCGGCGGATCGGGGTGGCCTGGGCAGCAGGACCGTTCAGCGCTCGACCTCGTCGCGGGCGGGGCTCAGCTGTGCTCGCGGCCGCCGCCGAAGGCGACCAGCGCACCGATGAGCGCGAGCAGGAGGACCAGGACGCCGCCACCGATCGCCCAGCTCAGGGCGTGGCTGACCTCGTGGGCGGACTCTTCGGCGGCCAGGGTCACGGCGGTGACGATGCTCGACATGACGCTCATGCTATCGGGCCGACTCCGCGGTCAGCGCACGTGGCCGTCGCCGGTCACGACGTACTTCGTCGAGGTCATCTCCGGCAGGCCCATCGGGCCCCGCGCGTGGAGCTTCTGGGTGCTGATGCCGATCTCGGCGCCGAAGCCGAACTCACCCCCGTCGGTGAACCGGGTCGAGGCGTTGACGAGCACGGCCGCCGAGTCGACGGCGGCGACGAAACGTCGGGCGGCAGCCTGGTCGCGGGTCAGGATCGCCTCGGTGTGGCCGCTGGAGTGGCGGTGGACGTGCTCGATCGCGGCGTCGAGGTCCGGGACGACGGCGGCGGAGATGTCGAGCGAGAGGTATTCGACGTCCCAGTCGTCCTCCGTGGCCGGGACGACCCCCTCGTACGCCGCGAAGGCGGCGTCGCCGTGGACGGTCACGCCCGCCTCCTGCAGCGCCGCCACGACGCGCGGCAGGAAGGTCTCGGCCACGTCGGCGTGGACCAGCAGGGACTCGGCGGCGTTGCAGACGCTGGTGCGGTGGGTCTTGGCGTTGAGGACGATCGCGAGGGCCTGGTCGAGGTCGGCGGCCGCGTCGACGTAGACGTGGCAGTTGCCGACCCCGGTCTCGATGACGGGGACCGTCGACTCCTCGACGACCGACCGGATCAGGCCCGCTCCCCCGCGCGGGATCAGCACGTCGACCAGGCCCCGCGCCCGCATCAGCTCCTTGACGCTGTCGTGGGAGTGGCCGGGCACGAGCTGGACCACGTCCGCCGGCAGCCCGGACCGCTCGGCACCGGCGCGCAGCACCTCCACGACCGCCGCGTTGGAGGAGCGTGCGCTCGACGACCCCCGCAGCAGCACCGCGTTGCCGGACTTGAGGCAGATGCCGGCCGCGTCGGCGGTCACGTTGGGGCGGGCCTCGTAGACCATCCCGACGACCCCGAACGGCACCCGGACCTGGCGCAGCTCGAGCCCGTTGGCCAGCACGCTGCCCCGGACGACCTCGCCGACCGGGTCGGGCAGGCCCGCGACGTCGCGCAGGCCCTGCGCCATCGCCTCGACCCGCTCGGGGGTGAGCCGGAGCCGGTCGAGGATGTTCGGCGGCGTACCGCCGGCCTCGGCGCGCCGGAGGTCGTCGGCGTTGGCGGCGAGCACCGGCTCGGTGGCCGCCACCAGGTCGTCGGCCATCGCGATCAGGGCCGCGTCCTTCTCCGCACGGGTGGCGAGGGCGAGCGTGCGGGAGGCCGCGCGCGCACGTTCGGCGACGCGCCGGAAGGTTTCTGCCACGAAAACAGCCTAGAGGGGCAACCTCGGGGCGATGCTGTGCGTCCATGTACGTGATGGGGGACACACGGGCGTCCTCCCTTGCCCGGAAGAAGGCACCATGCCAGCTCAGCACCACCGCCGCACGGCAGCCGTCGGCCTCGCGGTCGCGGCCCTCGCCGCCGGCGCGCTCACCACGTCGCCCAGTGCGACGGCAGCACCTACCGAATCGCCGATCCGGCTCATGGCCCCCGACTCGATCACCGTGCGCAGCCACGACGGCTACGTCTACTCCGACTTCGGCCTCGAGATGGCCGCCCAGAACCAGGACTTCGAGATCCGGGCCAACCGCGCCAGCTATGACGACCCGATCGTCGCCGTGTGGAAGTCGGCCGGCGGCGACGTGCCGATCGAGGGCGAGGGCACCACGATGTCGTCGTGGCAGGGTCTCGACGGCTTCCTGAAGGTCGTGGTCCGCAAGGTGGGCCGCAAGCGCCCGGTCTCCACGCAGGACGGCATGACCGGCTGCTTCAACTCGTGGAGCTCCCGCGCCGTCGCGCCCGACCACGCCTCGGGCAACGACTACCCCTGGAACTGCCCCTACAACCCCTACACCCAGGGCTCGGTCATGGGCATCGCCAAGGGCTTCGCCGTCTCCGCACTCGGCGACTACGGCTACTACGCGAGCAAGATGAAGCCCGGCGACTACCGGGTCAAGGCGACCATCGCACCGGCGTGGCAGGAGTTCTTCGGCATCTCCGCCGAGGACGCCACGTCCGTGACCGCCGTCCGGGTGCGCAAGGGCCGTGACGGCTGGCGACCCGCTCAGCGGACCGCCCCCGACACGGCGTCCGGACAGCAGCTGGAGGAGAACCCGGGGGCTCCGGCCCAGGAGTCGGCCGGAGCGCTCGCCAACGAGTTCGCTCCCGACCTCGAGGCGCTGCCGGCGTTCGGCATCGGGATGAACCGCAAGGGCACCGCGGTCCGCTTCGGCGCCAACGTGTGGAACGGCGGCAACGGTCCGCTGGTGGTCGAGGGCTTCGAGCCCGACACGGCCGCCGCCCGCGCCAAGCACGAGGGGGAGGAGCACCTCGACGCCTACCAGTACTACTTCGACGGCAACGGCGAGATCACCGGCCACGACCTCGTCGGTGAGTTCACCTTCCACGAGGGCAACCACAACCACTGGCACTACGAGGACTTCGCGGCCTACACGCTGCTCAACGAGGACATGACCGAGGCCGTCCGCTCGTCCAAGGTCTCGTTCTGCCTGGCCAACACCGACGCGATCGACTACACGATCGAGCACGCCGACTGGCGGCCGGAGAACACCGACCTCTCCAGCGACTGCGGCGGCCGCGGCGCGACCTACCTCCGCGAGGTGCTGAGCGCGGGCTCCGGCGACACCTACTACCAGTACCGCACCGGCCAGGCGTTCCGCGTGGGCAACCTGCCCGACGGTGACTACTGGATCTCGGTCGAGGCGAACCCGTTCGGCCGCCTCCAGGAGCTCGACACCGAGAACAACCAGAGCCTCCGCAAGATCACGCTGTCGACCAACAAGCGCGGGATCCGCAAGGTGACCGCCGAGCAGGTCGGCGTCATCCAGGAGGACTGGGGCTACTACCGCAGCATGCGCAACGCGGGCTGACCCCCGCCGAGACGCAGCCGGCCCCCGTCACCTCACGGTGACGGGGGCCGGTCGCTGGTCGAGCGGGTGTCAGCCCTTGCGCTCGGTGACCTTGTCCGCGGCGGCAGGCAGCACGGTCTTGAGGTCGCCGACGACACCGAAGTCGACGAGCTCGAAGATCGGCGCCTCCTCGTCCTTGTTGACCGCGACGATGGTCTTCGAGGTCTGCATGCCGGCGCGGTGCTGGATCGCACCGGAGATGCCGGCCGCGACGTAGAGCTGCGGCGACACGGTCTTGCCGGTCTGGCCGATCTGGAAGGAGTGGGCGATCCAGCCGGAGTCGACCGCGGCACGCGAGGCGCCCACGGCGGCACCGAGGCTGTCGGCCAGCTTCTCGACCGGCTCGAAGTCTCCCCCGGTGCCGCGGCCACCGGCGACCACGATCGCGGCCTCGGTCAGCTCGGGACGACCCGAGGACTTCCGCGGCTGGGAGGCCACGATCTGGGCCTTCTTCGCCGACTCCGACACGGTCGCCGCGAACTCCTCGACCGCGGCCGCACCCTCGGCCTCCTCCGGCGTCGCGGAGTTGGGCTTCACGGTGATGACCGGCGTACCCGTGGTGACCTTCGCGGTCACGGTGTAGCTGCCCGCGAAGACCGACTGGGTGGTCACACCCTCGCCGTCCACGTCCACGGCGTCGGTGATCAGGCCGGAGCCGATCTTGATCGCGAGCCGGCCCGCGACCTCCTTGCCCTCGATCGTCGAGGGGATCAGCACCGCCGCCGGCGAGGTCTTCTCGACCAGCTGCTGGAGGGCCTCGGCCTTCGGCGCGACGAGGTAGCCCTTGATCTGGGCGTCGTCGACGACGTAGACCTTCTCGGCGCCGTACTTCTTGACCTTCTCCGCAACGCCCGCCCCGTGGTCGCCGGAGCCGATGAAGACCGCGGAGGGCTCACCGAGGCGCTTGGCGATCGTGAGCAGCTCGTAGGTCGGCTTCTTGACCTCGCCGTCGGCGTGGTCGATCAGAACCAGAACTTCAGACATGTCCCTATCTCCTCGTCAGCCGGCTCAGATGAACTTCTTGGACGCGAGGAAGTCGGTCAGCGCGCCGGCGCCGGACCCGTCCTCGTCGGTGACGACCTCGCCCTGGCTGCGCGGGGGACGCTCGGTGGTGTCCTGCACCTCGCTCCAGGCGACCGAGAGGCCCACCTCGCCGGCCTCGACACCGAGGTCGGACAGCGCGTAGGTCTCCACCGGCTTCTTCTTCGCCGCCATGATCCCCTTGAAGGAGGGGTAGCGGGCCTCGCCGGACTGGTCGGTCACCGAGACCACCAGCGGCATGGTCGCGCCGATGACCTCGGTCGCGGTGTCGCCGTCACGCTTCACCCGGACCTGGTCGCCCTGGGTCTCGATCACGGACGCGAAGGTCACCTGGGGCAGGTCGAGGCGCTCGGCCAGCATCGCCGGGACGACGCTCATCGCACCGTCGGTCGACGCCATGCCGCACATGACCAGGTCGGCGTTCCCGATCCTCTCGACAGCCTTGGCGAGCACCAGGCTCGTGGCCACCGCGTCGGAGCCGGCAATCGCCTCGTCCGTCACGTGGACGCCGGCGTCGGCACCCATCTGCAGCGCCTT
This sequence comes from Nocardioides aestuarii, assembly GCF_039527245.1. Lineage (NCBI taxonomy): Bacteria > Bacillati > Actinomycetota > Actinomycetes > Propionibacteriales > Nocardioidaceae > Nocardioides > Nocardioides aestuarii. The sequence goes on along the minus strand of NZ_BAAAJT010000002.1, from coordinate 3,357,514 downwards.
GCGGACCGCGTCGATGCCCTTCTCGGGACCCACGCAGAGCGCGGTCACGGTCACGTCCTCGGGGGACTCGGCCTTCTCCTTGATCTGGAGCGCCTGCTCGACGGCGTACTCGTCGAGCTCGGACAGCAGCCCGTCCACTCCGTCACGGTCGACCGTCTTGTCGGACTCGAAGTGCCGGTCCGCTGTCGCGTCGGGCACGTACTTCACACAGACAACGATGTTCATGGTGATGGCCGGGTCGGCCCCTCCTGTGCTCTCGGGATGCGGTCGAAGTTACCAGCGGGAAACTTGTGCGGGTACCGGCGGCGGCGGTGGGATCGCTCACACGTCGGCACCGACGGGTCAGGGGCGGACGATCCGGTCGACGATGCGGCCGACGACGAGGTAGGCCACGGCACCGATACCCCAGTTGACCAGGGCGTTGCGGACCTCGGCGCTCTCGCCGCCGAACTCGAAGATGCCGTTGCGGCGCGAGAAGACGCCGAGGTCGACCGCGTCCGCGCCCCGGACCACGAAGGCCACCAGCGGGTTGTCCTCGTTGGCGCCGAGCGCGATCAGCAGGGCACCGACGGCGAGGAACAAGGCGCACACGACGAACACGAGCCAGAGCAGCTGGGCCACCCGCAACCGTGCCGCGGCCACGCCGCCCGCACCCCCGGTGACGGACTTCTCCTCGGTCTTCTGCGCCATGGCGCGGATCCTACGACCTCTCAGCGACCGGTGAACTCGGCCTTGCCCGGGCCGTTCTCCACGAACGAGCGCATGCCGATCGCGCGGTCGTCGGTGGCGAAGAGGGCCGCGAACTGCTGGCGCTCGATCTCGAGGCCGGTCTCGAGGTCGACCTCGAGCCCGCGGTCGATCGACTCCTTCGCAGCGCGGACGGCGTACGACGCCGCGCCGGTGAACTGGCGCGCCCAGGCGAGCGCCTCGTCGTAGACCTGCTCTGGTGCGACCACGCGGTCGACGAGGCCGATCCGCAGCGCCTCGTCCGCCTTGACGAACCGGCCGGTGAAGATCAGGTCCTTCGCGGTGCTCGGCCCGACCAGCCGGGTCAGCCGCTGCGTGCCGCCGGCCCCGGGGATGATGCCGAGCAGGATCTCGGGCTGGCCGAGCACGGCGTCCTCGGCCGCGAACCGGACGTCGGCGCAGAGCGCGAGCTCGCACCCACCACCCAGCGCGTAGCCGGTGACGGCAGCGACGACGGGCTTGGGGATCCGGGCGACCGCCGTGAACGCGGACTGGAGGCGCCCCGAGCGCTGGACCATGTCCGTGTAGGACATGTCGGCCATCTCCTTGACGTCGGCGCCCGCGGCGAAGACCTTCTCGCCGCCGTAGACCACGACGGCCTTGACGTCGTCGCGGTCCGTGGCCTCCGCGGCCGCGGCCCGGATCTCCTCCTGGACCTGGACGTCGAGGGCGTTCATCTTCGGCCGGTCCAGCCGCAGCGTCGCGACTCCGTCGGCGACCTCGAGGCGCACGAATTCACTCATGCTCCGCACTGTAGTGAGACGGCCATGGGGTTGGATGGGCCGGGTGAGCCTCAACACCTGGCGCTGGAGCGACCACGACGAGACCGCACCGGTGTGGCCGGGTCGCCACCAGGTGCTGGGCGCGACGTGGACCGAGGAGGCGACGAACTTCGCCGTCCGCTCCCCCGAGGCGACGGCCGTGTGGGTGTGCCTGTTCGACGACGACGGCACCGAGACCCGGCACCGGCTCACCGAGCACACCCTGGGCGTGTGGCACGGCGCCATCCCCGGCGTCCCCGTCGGGCAGCGCTACGGCTTCCGCGTCGACGGTCCCTGGGACCCCGCCCACGGACGCCGCTTCAACCCCGAGAAGCTGCTCCTCGACCCCTACTCCCGCGCGATCAGCGGGGACCTCACGCCCGGACCCGACCCGCTCCCCCACGACCCGCGTCGCCCCTCGCGGCGCAGCAGCGTCGACTCCGCCGGCGCGATGCCCCGGTCCGTCGTCGTGCACGACACCTTCGACTGGGGCGAGGACCGGGCGCTGCGCACCCGCTGGCGCGACACCGTCATCTACGAGCTCCACGTCAAGGGCTACACCGAGCTCCACAACGAGGTCCCCGAGCACCTGCGCGGCACCTACGCCGGGCTCGGCAGCCACACCGTCACGCGCTACCTCAACGACCTCGGGGTCACCGCGGTCGAGCTGCTCCCCGTCCACCACTTCTTCACCGAGCCCGGCGTCGCCGACCGCGGGCTGGTCAACTACTGGGGATACAACTCGATCGGCTTCCTGGCCCCGCACGCGGCGTACTGCTCCACCGGCGACCGTGGCCAGCAGGTCGCGGAGTTCAAGCAGATGGTGAAGAACTTCCACGCGGCCGGCATCGAGGTCTTCCTCGACGTCGTCTACAACCACACCGCCGAGGGCGGTCAGGACGGCCCCTCCTACTCCTTCCGCGGCCTCGACGACCCGGGCTTCTACAAGCGGTCCGGGACCCCCCGCGACGCCTACTGGGACGTGACCGGATGCGGCAACACGGTCGACTCGACCGACCCCGGCGCCCTGCGGCTGATCCTCGACTCGCTGCGCTACTGGGCGACCGAGATGCACGTCGACGGCTTCCGCTTCGACCTCGCCTCGGCGCTGGCCCGGACCGGGCACGACATCGACATGGCGGGCGCGTTCCTCACCACGATCGCCCAGGACCCGGTGCTGCGTCACGTGAAGCTGATCGCCGAGCCGTGGGACGCCTCCATGGACGGCTACCGCGTCGGGTCGTTCCCGCCGCCGTGGACGGAGTGGAACGACCGCTACCGCGACACGGTGCGCGACTTCTGGCGGGGTGCGTCGGCCGGCGTCCGCGAGCTGGCGAGCCGGATGGCGGGATCCTCCGACCTCTACGCCGACGACGGGCGCTCGCCGTACGCCTCGGTGAACTTCGTGACCGCCCACGACGGGTTCACGATCCGCGACGTCGTGTCCTACGAGGCCAAGCACAACGACGCCAACGGCGAGGACAACCGCGACGGCTCCAACGACAACCGGTCGTGGAACCACGGCGTCGAGGGCGAGACCGACGACCCGGAGATCACGGCGCTGCGACGCCGCCAGGCCGCCAACATGATGATCACGCTGTGCCTCTCCAGCGGGTCACCGATGATCACGGCGGGCGACGAGCGGGGCCGCACGCAGCGGGGCAACAACAACGCCTACTGCCAGGACAACGACGTCTCGTGGCTCGACTGGCGACCCGACGACGCCTGGCTCGACGTCTACGACCAGGTCAAGGCCGCGCTCCGGCTGCGCCGCGAGCACCCGGCGCTGCGCCAGCGCCACCACTTCGCCGGCGCCCCCACCATCGAGGGCGGTCCGAAGGACCTCGCGTGGTTCCACCCGCGCGGGGAGGAGATGACCGCGCAGGACTGGCACGACGACGCGCTCCAGGCCCTCGGCATGTTCGTCTCCGGCGACCCGCTGCGCTCCCCCGGCCCCCGGGGCGAGCAGCAGCGCGACGCGTCGTTCATGATCTGGTGCAACGCCTCGGCCGACGCCGTCGAGGTGACCCTCCCGGAGAACGAGTGGGTGCGGACCGGCGAGGTCGTGCTCGCCACCGACCCCGCCCTGCCGGCCGGCACGCCCGTCGAGGCCGGCGGGACGATCACCCTCTCCCCCCGCTCCCTCGCGGTCCTCCGTCAGAGCCGGTGAGCGGGCGATTCTCTGCCCCTGGAACGCACTGACCGGGCACTCCCTGGGTCAGGGAGTGCCCGGTCGGCCGCTTCTGTGGGCACGGGAGTGCCCGGTCGGCGTCAGGCGGGGAGGGCGATGACGCCGAGCTCGGCCGGGGAGGCCAGCAGGTCGTTCTTCGGGATCACCCGGACGGTGTAGCCGAAGGAGCCGCTGCGGCCCAGGGTCAGGTCGCCGTCGTAGCGGTGACGTCCGCCGGCATAGCTCTCGACCGGCGACAGGCTCTCGGTCGCGCTGGCCACGAGCGTGTCCTCGGCGTCGATGACGCCGTGGACCAGCTGGACGTCGACGTCCTCGGGCGACAGGTCGCCGAGCGAGACGAAGGCCCGCACCGACAGCACGCTGCCGATCTCCGGCGCGTCGCCGACGCCGCTGCTCTCGACGTGCTCGACGCGCACGCCGTCCCACGCGCCCCGGACCCGCTGCTTCCACACCGACAGCTCGGCGGCACCGCTGTAGTCGGAGTTGAGGCGGCGACCGGTGACGGCGGCCGGCGTGTAGAGCTTGCGCACGTAGTCGCGGACCATCCGGGTGGCGAGCACCTTGGGACCGAGCGACTTCAGCGTGTGGCGCACCATCTCCAGCCAGCGCTGCGGCACGCCGTCGGCGCCCACGTCGTAGAAGCGCGGCGCGACCTCGTTCTCGATCAGGTCGTAGAGCGCACCCGCCTCGATGTCGTCACGGCGGTCCGGGTCGTCGATGCCGTCAGCCGACGGGATCGCCCAGCCGTTGCTGCCGTCGTACCACTCGTCCCACCAGCCGTCGAGGATCGACAGGTTGAGGCCACCGTTGAGCGCTGCCTTCATGCCGGAGGTGCCACAGGCCTCGTAGGGGCGCAGCGGGTTGTTGAGCCAGACGTCGCAGCCGGGGTAGAGCGGCTGCGCCATCGCGATGTCGTAGTTGGGCAGGAAGACGATCCGGTGACGCACCTCCGGGTCGTCGGCGAACTGCACGAGCTGCTGGATCAGCCGCTTGCCGCCGTCGTCGGCGGGATGGGACTTGCCGGCGATGACCAGCTGGATCGGTCGCTCGGGGTGGAGCAGCAGCCGCTTGAGGCGCTCGGGGTCCGACAGCATCAGCGTGAGCCGCTTGTAGGACGGGACGCGGCGCGCGAAGCCGATCGTGAGCACGTCGGGGTCGAGGGCGGAGTCGATCCACGAGAGCTCGGCCGGGGCCGCGCCGCGCTTGGTCCAGGACTTCGTCAGCCTCTTGCGCGCGTCCTTGATCAGCTTCTCGCGCAGCACGCGCTTGGTCGCCCAGACCTCGGTGCCCTCGATCTTGTCGACCGCGGCCCAGAAGGAGTCGCGCGACGCGGCGTCCATGTCGGCACCGTGCTCCTCGGCCAGCTCGACGACCTCGCGGCCGACCCAGGTCGGGGCGTGCACGCCGTTGGTGATCGACGTGATCGGGACCTCGGCCTCGTCGAAGGCGGGCCAGAGGCCGTTGAACATCTCGCGCGACACGTGGCCGTGGAGCTGGGAGACGCCGTTGGCGCGCTGGGCGAGGCGGAAGCCCATGACCGCCATGTTGAAGACCGACGGGTCGCCACCCTCGTAGTCCTCGGCACCGAGGGCGAGGATCCGCTCGACGGGTACGCCGGGCACCGGCGAGGCGCCGCCGAAGTACTGCTCGACCAGGTCGCGCCCGAAGCGGTCGATGCCGGCCGGCACCGGGGTGTGGGTGGTGAAGACCGTCGAGCCGCGGCTGACCTCCAGCGCGGTGTCGAAGTCGAGGCCGGGACCGCCCTCGGCGACCGACAGCTCGCGGATCCGCTCGAGGCCGAGGAAACCGGCGTGGCCCTCGTTGGTGTGGAAGACCTCGGGCTCCGGGGCCCCGGTGATCCGGCTGTAGACCCGGAGCGCCCGGACGCCACCGACGCCGAGCAGCAGCTCCTGGCGCAGCCGGTGCTCGCTGGTGCCGCCGTAGAGCCGGTCGGTCACCTCGCGGAGGTGGTCGGGGTTCTCCTCGACGTCGGTGTCGAGCAGCAGCAGCGGCACCCGGCCGACGCTCGCGACCCAGATCCGCGCGACCATCTCGGCGCCACCGGCGACCGAGATCCGGACCAGCGCGCGGGAGCCGTCCGGCTCGTGGAGGAGCGACAGCGGCAGCTCGTCGGGGTCGAGGACGGGGTAGGTCTCCTGCTGCCAGCCCTCGCGCGAGAGCGACTGCTTGAAGTAGCCCTGCTTGTAGAGCAGGCCGACGCCCACGATCGGGACGCCGAGGTCGGAGGCGGCCTTCAGGTGGTCACCGGCGAGGATGCCGAGGCCGCCGGAGTACTGGGGAAGCACTGCGGTGATGCCGTACTCCGGCGAGAAGTAGGCGACCGCCCGGGGCAGGTCGGCGTCGCCGGAGCGCTGGTACCACTGCTCCCCGGTGAGGTAGGCCTGCAGGTCGTCCGAGGCCGCCCCGAGCATGTCGAGGAAGGCACCGTCGGCCGCTAGCTCGTCGAGGCGCGCGGAGTCGACGGCACCCAGCAGGCGCACCGGGTCGTGCCCGGTCGCTTCCCAGAGGTCCGGGTCGACGGCCTCGAACACGTCCTGGGTCGGCGGGTGCCAGGACCAGCGGAGGTTGCCCGCGAGGGTCCCGAGCGCGGCCAGCGGCTCGGGCAGGACGGGACGGACGGTGAAACGTCGGATCGCACGCACGGCGGCACGGTAGCGCCGAAATGTGAACGATCCAAGCCGAACGGCGATAACCGATGACCGATCGCTCCGTTAGGGGTGCCATGACTGCCAGCGCACCTCCCGGGTCCCGCCGGGCCACCCTCGCCATCACCGGGACCACCCTCCTGGTCGCGGCGCTCCTCCCCGGCCTGACCCAGCTCCCGGCCCTCGCCTCCAGCGCCCCGCCGGCGCCCTCCGGCCCGGTCGGCGACGCCGTCACGACCTGGGGCGACGCCGTCCCTGGCCTCGCCGACCTCGACGTGCGCGGCGAGGCCGGCCCGACGGCCGCCCAGCGCGAGGCAGCACGCTCGCTCGGCGCCGTCGACCTCGCCTGGAACCGCTTCGGCACCCCGGCCTCCATCCTCCCCGCCGACGGCGTCCTGGCGCCGGCGTCGTCCGCCGACCCGGTCGTGGCCGCCCGTGACTGGGTGCGCGACAACGCCGCGGTCTTCGGTCTGACCGACGAGCAGGTCGACGACCTCGAGCTCGTCGGCGACCAGCAGATGGCGCAGAGCGACGGCCACGCGGTGCTGCTGCGGCAGCGCTTCGGCTCCCTCTCACCTGCGCTGGGCAGCATGGTGACCGTCGGCGTGGCCCACGGGGAGATCGCCTACGCGTCCTCCTCGATCGCGCCGACCGGCGCGAGCCCGGCCGACGCCGTCCTCTCGCCCCTCCAGGGCTGGCTCGCGGCCGCCCGCGACGTCGGGCGCACCGGCCTCGACGCGGGACGGATCGACGTCGCCACGGACCGGGCCACGCGGGCGATCGACGGCGCGGCCGCCACCGTGCCGTGGACCCGCCTCGACGTCCCCGGGTTCGCCCAGGAGCAGCAGGTCCGGCTCCGCGCGCTGGCGCTGGCCGACGGCTCGGTCCGACCGGTCTTCGAGGCCAACGTCGTCGACGTCGACCAAGGCGTCGCCTTCGCCTACACCTCCATGGTCGACGCCGTCACCGGCGACGTGCTCCACCGGCAGAACCAGGTCGAGCAGTCCCAGGCGACCGAGGCGTTCCAGGGGTCGCTCGACGGCACGGACTGCGGTGAGCAGCACCCCTTCGAGCTCACCGACGACGAGACCCGGCAGGTCACCGCCGTCGTGTCGGCGGTCAACCTCGGCAACGACGCCGAGATCAAGCTCCTCGACCCCGAGGGCGTGGTGCTGACCTCGGCCGACCTCCTCACCAGCCCGGAGGTGCTCACCTACGCTCCCCCGCAGCCGCTGCCGGCCGGCATCTACTCGATCCAGGTCTGCCCCTTCGGAGGTACGCCGTGGCTGCCGCCCACGAGCTACGGCGGCATCGTGTCGACCTCCGACCAGGAAGGGGCCGAGGTGGGCGACGTGCCCTACCCCGCGTGGCGGATGTTCCCGGCCAACCCGGCACTGAACTGGTCGCCCGACCACACCCCGTCGAACGACCGCGTCGCCTGCTGGCGCGGCGTACGGCGCGACTACTGCGACCTCGAGACCGGCTCCGTCGCCCAGCCCTACGGCGCGCCGTGGGACCACAGCTACGAGACCGACACCCCGACGCTGACGACGATCGGCAACAACGCGACCACCCACGAGGCCTGGGGCAGCCCGCTGACCCCGGGCGGAGCGTTCCAGGCGCCGGTCTCGCCGACGCGGGAGTACCTCGACGAGTTCACCGACACGTGGAACAACAGCCGGTGCGACCCGACCTCGCTCGTCCCGGGTGGCAACGACATCCTCCCGTCGGTCACGAACCTGTTCGTGGCCCACAACCGGATGCACAACTACAGCTTCGCCCTCGGGTTCACCGAGAAGAACTGGAACATGCAGCAGGTCAACGTCGACAACCCCGACCTGGGTCGGGACGGCGACCCCGAGGTCGGCAACGCCCAGGCCGGCGCGCTCACGGGCGGCCAGCCGTCCTACCTCGGCCGTGACAACGCCAACCAGATCACGCTCCAGGACGGCGTCCCGGGCATCACCAACCAGTACCTCTTCCAGCCGATCGCCGGCGCCTTCTACTCCCCGTGCGCCGACGGCGGGCTCGACATGAGCATCGTGGGCCACGAGTACACCCACGCCATCAGCAACCGGATGATCGGTGGTCCCGACGAGGGCATCACGTCCGAGCAGGGCGGGGCGATGGGCGAGTCGTGGGGCGACCTGGTCGGCGCCGAGTACCTCTTCGCGCACGGCTACGACAACGGCACCAACCCCTGGACCGTGGGCCCCTACGCCACCGGCAACACCAAGGCCGGCATCCGCGACTACGCGATCAACAAGAACCCGCTGAACTACAGCAACTACGGCTTCGACTCGACGGGCCCCGAGGTGCACGCGGACGGCGAGATCTGGAACGCCGTGCAGTGGGAGGTGCGCCAGGCGCTCGTGCGCAAGTACGACGCGGCGTACCCGTACGCCAACGACGCCCGCCAGCTGAAGTGCTCGCAGGGCACGCGGCGCACCAGCCCGCTGCGGCCCGTCTTCTGCCCCGGGAACCGTCGCTGGCTGGCCCTGATGTTCGACGCCTTCCTGCTCCAGCAGGGCGCGACGTCCTTCGTCGAGGCCCGCAACGCGATGATCGCGGCCGACCGGATGCGCTTCGACGGCGCGAACCGGAAGGTGCTGTGGGACGCCTTCGCGCGCACCGGGCTCGGCCGCGGCGCCCGCACCACGCCGGACGACACCGACCCGACGGCGAGCTTCGCCTCCCCGACCGCCGACAACGGGCGCATCCGCTTCGACACCAGCGGCCGCGGCAAGGTCTACGTCGGCCACTACGAGGCACGCTCCAACCCGGTCGCCGACACGCTGCCCGGCACGAAGCAGGGAGCGACGGCCACGATGACCCCCGGGCGCTACGAGATGCTCTACGCGTCGAAGTCCCACGGGTTCCGCCGGTTCACCCTCACGGTCCGGCCCGGTGACGACCGCACGGTCGACGTACGACGCCCGCGCAACCTCGCGGCTGCCGCCTCGGGCGCCGAGGTGATCGGCAGCAGCGCCGGGTCCCTCAACGCCGGAGCGCTCATCGACGGCACCGAGGACACCAACTGGGGCGGGGTCAACGCCGACGGTGCGAACGTCGACGAGACCAGCCCATGGGTGGCGGTCGACCTCCGCGGCGGCACCCACCGCATCCGCCGGGTCGACGTCAGCGCGATGCTCAACCCCTCGCCGCCGGACGGCTCCGAGGTGCCGCTGCTCGCCGGCGAGGACGCCGAGGACCCCGACTCCGGTTCGCGCTTCACGGCGCTGCGCCGGTTCGCGCTCGAGCGGTGCGTGAGCGAGTGCGCGAGCGACTCGGCCACCTGGCGGCGGTTCTACACCTCTCCCGCCGACGCCTTCCCGTCGCTGCGGCCGCGTCCGGTCGCGCCGACGCTCACCCTGCGGTCCTTCGACGTGCCCGACGTGAGGGCGGCGGCGATCCGCCTCGTCGCCCTGGAGAACCAGTGCACCGGGTTCCGGGGCTATGCCGGCGAGCAGGACGCCGACCCCCTCAACGTGACCGACTGCAAGGAGGGGTCCGACCGCGGGTCGATCGTCCACGCGGCCGAGCTGGCCGTCTACTGACGGGAGGGCGGGGTCCTCACCCGGAGGGGACCCCGCCTTGCGTCCGCTGCGGCGACCCGCAAGGGTTGAGCAATGGTCGGACGCATCCCCGTCATGAACGTCATGCCCTTGGTCGACCTCGGTCGACAGCCCGCCAAGGCGACCGTCGGCGAGCCCTTCCCGGTGACCGCCTCGGTGTTCCGCGAGGGGCACGACAAGCTCGGTGCCGAGGTGGTGCTCAGCGGTCCCGACGGCGTACGTCGTGCGCCGGTGCGGATGGTCCCCGACGGCGGGGACATGCCCGACCGCTACGTCGCGTGGGTGACCCCGGACGTCGAGGGCGCCTGGACGTTCGAGGTGCAGGCGTGGTCCGACCCGATCGCCACGTGGCAGCACGCGATCGGCCTGAAGGTGCCCGCCGGCGTCGACGTGGAGCTGATGTTCACCGAGGGCCGCCTCCTGCTGGAGCGGGTCATGGCCGACGGTCTGGAGCCGGCCGACGCCGAGGCGGTCGCGGCCGGTGTCGAGGCCGCGCGCGACACCAGCCGGCCGGCTGCCGCCCGGTTGGCGGCGCTGCAGGCCCCCGACCTCGAGCGGGTGCTGCGCGACCACCCGCTGCGCGAGCTCGTGACGGTCGAGGGCCCGTTCCCGGCGTACGCCGACCGCGGCCGCGCGCTGTTCGGGAGCTGGTACGAGTTCTTCCCGCGCTCGGAGGGCGCCACGCAGGACGAGAAGACCGGGAAGGTCACCAGCGGAACGTTCCGGACCGCGGCGAAGCGTCTCGACGCCGTGGCCGCGATGGGCTTCGACGTGGTCTACCTGCCCCCGATCCACCCGATCGGCGAGGTCAACCGCAAGGGCCCCAACAACACCCTGACGCCAGGTCCCGACGACACGGGCTCGCCCTGGGCGATCGGCAGCAAGGACGGGGGCCACGACGCGGTCCACCCCGACCTCGGCACCCTCGACGACTTCGACGCCTTCGTCGCCCGGGCACGCGAGCTGGGCCTCGAGGTCGCCCTCGACCTGGCGCTGCAGGCGGCCCCCGACCACCCGTGGGTCACGACCAACCCCGAGTGGTTCACGACCCGGGCCGACGGCACCATCGCCTACGCGGAGAACCCGCCGAAGAAGTACCAGGACATCTACCCGATCAACTTCGACAACGACCCCAGCGGCATCTCGGGAGAGGTGCTGCGGATCGTCCAGCACTGGATGTCCCACGGCGTCCGGATCTTCCGCGTCGACAACCCCCACACCAAGCCGGTCGCGTTCTGGGAGTGGCTGCTGCGCGAGGTGCGCTCGACCGACCCGGACGTGCTGTTCCTCGCCGAGGCCTTCACGCGGCCGGCGATGATGCGCGGCCTCGGCGCCATCGGCTTCCACCAGTCCTACACCTACTTCACGTGGCGCACCGCGAAGGCCGAGATCGAGGACTACCTCGTGGAGCTCTCCTCGGAGACCGACCACATGATGCGGCCCAACTTCTTCGTCAACACCCCCGACATCCTCCACGCGTTCCTCCAGTACGGCGGGCCGGCGGCGTTCAAGATCCGAGCCGCCCTGGCCGCGACCGGGTCGCCGAGCTGGGGCGTCTACGCCGGCTACGAGCTCTACGAGCACGTGGCGGTCAAGCCGGGCAGCGAGGAGTACCTCGACTCGGAGAAGTACCAGGTCCGGGTCCGGGACTGGGACGCCGCAGAGCGCGAGGGACGCACCCTCGCGCCCTACCTCACCCTGCTCAACCGCGTACGCCGCCAGCACCCGGCGCTGCAGCAGCTCCGCGACCTGACGGTGCACCGCACCGACGACGACCACGTCCTCTGCTTCAGCAAGCGCTCCGGGGACGACATCGTCATCAGCGTCATCAACCTCGACCCCCACGGGACCCGGGAGACGATGGTCCACCTCGACCTGCCGGCTCTGGGGCTCGAGTGGGGCGACTCGCTCGCCGTCCACGACGAGGTCACGGACCAGACCTGGTCGTGGAGCGAGCACAACTACGTCCGCCTCGACCCGCACGACGAACCCGCCCACGTGCTGACCGTGAGGAGCGCCCGGTGACCCCGCCACCCGACGCCGCTGCCCCCGACCAGGTCGTGTCCGTCGGCGACACCCCCGACTGGTTCAAGACGGCCGTCTTCTACGAGGTGCTGGTCCGGTCCTTCCGCGACTCCGACGCCGACGGCACCGGCGACTTCCAGGGCCTCATCGAGAAGCTGGACTACCTGCAGTGGCTCGGCGTCGACTGCCTCTGGGTCCCACCGTTCTTCACCTCACCCCTGCGCGACGGCGGCTACGACGTCGCGGACTACACCGACATCCTCCCCGAGTGCGGGACGGTCGAGGACTTCCAGCAGTTCCTCGACGAGGCCCACCAGCGCGGCATCCGCGTGATCATCGACTTCGTCATGAACCACACGAGCGACGCCCACCCGTGGTTCCAGGAGTCGCGGCGTGACCCCGACGGCCCCTACGGCGACTTCTACGTGTGGTCCGACACCGACGAGCTCTACGAAGAGGCGCGGATCATCTTCGTCGACACCGAGCCGTCGAACTGGTCGTGGGACCCGGTCCGGGGCCAGTACTACTGGCACCGCTTCTTCCACCACCAGCCGGACCTCAACTTCGACAACCCGAAGGTCCACGACGCCATGATCGAGGCGATGGACTTCTGGCTCGCGATGGGCCTGGACGGGTTCCGGCTCGACGCCGTGCCCTACCTCTACGAGCGGCCGGGGACGAACGGCGAGAACCTGCCCGAGACCCACGACATGCTCAAGAAGGTCCGGCGCTTCGTCGACGAGAAGTATCCCGGCACCGTGCTGCTGTGCGAGGCCAACCAGTGGCCGGCCGACGTCGTCGAGTACTTCGGCCCCGAATATGACGACGAGTCCCAGCGCTGGATCGGCACGGAGTGCCATATGGCCTTCCACTTCCCCGTCATGCCCCGCATCTTCATGGCCGTGCGCCGTGAGTCGCGCTACCCGATCTCGGAGATCATGGAGCAGACGCCGGACATCCCGGACGGCTGCCAGTGGGGCATCTTCCTGCGCAACCACGACGAGCTGACGCTCGAGATGGTCACCGACGACGACCGCGACTACATGTGGTCCGAGTACGCCAGCGACCCCCGCATGAAGGCCAACATCGGGATCCGGCGACGCCTCGCCCCCCTGCTCGACAACGACGTCAACCGGATGGAGCTCTTCCACGCCCTGCTGCTGTCGCTGCCGGGCTCCCCGGTCCTCTACTACGGCGACGAGATCGGCATGGGCGACAACATCTGGCTCGGTGACCGCGACGGCGTGCGCACGCCGATGCAGTGGACGCCGGACCGCAACGCCGGGTTCTCGGCGGCCACCCCCGGCAAACTGCACCTGCCGCTGATCCAGGACCCGGTGACCGGCTACCAGAGCGTCAACGTCGAGGCCCAGCTCGAGAACTCGTCCTCCTTGCTCCACTGGACGCGGCGGATCATCCACGCCCGGCGCCACCACCCGGCGTTCGGCCTCGGCACCTTCACCGACCTCGGCGGCTCCAACCCGAGCGTGCTGTCCTACAGCCGCGAGCACGTCGACGACGAGGGTCGCGAGGACATCATCCTGTGCCTGAACAACCTGTCCCGGTTCCCGCAGCCGGTCGAGCTCGACCTGCGGCGCTACGAGGGCATGGTGCCCGTCGAGCTGCTGGGCGGGGTGCCGTTCCCGGCGATCGGCGAGCTGCCCTACCTGCTGACCCTCAACGGGTACGGCTTCTACTGGTTCCGGTTAACCCGACCGGCCACGAAGGAAGGCTCCACGTGAGCGTCAACGACACCGTCAAGGAGTTCATCGAGCAGGCCCGCTGGTTCGGCGGGAAGGGCCGTGACTTCGAGGTGGCGGGCTTCCGGCGGCTCGGCACCGTCGGCACCGACCCGCGCCTCGACCTCGACCTCGTCACCCTCGACTACGGCGACGAGCGCGAGTACTACCAGCTGCCGCTCGTCCACTACGCCGAGCCGCAGGAGCACCTCGAGCACGCGCTGGTCGGCTCCTGGGACGGGGGCCACGTCTACGACGCCGTGCACGACCGGGCCGCGATGGCCCACCTGCTGGCGTCGTTCGACACGCCGCCCACCGAGGGGCCACTGCGCTTCGAGCGGCTCCCGGGGCACGACCTCGACCTCTCGACCCACTCGACGCTCTTCAGCGGCGAGCAGTCCAACTCGTCGCTGGCCTTCGGCGACGACGCCCTGCTCAAGCTCTTCCGCAAGATCACGCCGGGCCGCAACCCGGACGTGACGATCCACGACGTGCTGACGCGCGCCGGTTCCGACCACGTGGCCGCCCTCTACGGCTGGCTGGAGACCGACTCGCTGGTCGAGGGACAGGTGCTCCAGCTCGGGATGCTCCAGCAGTTCCTCCGCACGGCCACCGACGGATGGGACCTGGCACTGGCGAGCGTGCGCAACCTCTTCGTCGAGGGCGACCTCCACGCCGACGAGGTGGGGGGTGACTTCGCGGGTGAGGCGGCCCGGCTCGGGGTCGCGCTCCGCGAGACCCACGAGACGCTCGCCGAGCACTTCCCGCGCGAGACCCGTGACGCCGCGGCCCAGTCGGCGCTCGCGACGGCGATGGGCGAACGGCTCGACGCGGCCGTCCGGGTGGTGCCCGAGCTCGCGGAGCACGCCCCCGCCCTGCGCGAGGTCTTCGGTCGCGTCGCCGACCTGTCGGACGTCCCGATCCAGCAGATCCACGCCGACCTCCACCTCGGCCAGACGCTGCGCACGGTCAAGGGCTGGAAGATCGTCGACTTCGAGGGCGAGCCGGCCAAGCCGCTGGCCGAGCGCGTGCTCCCCGACTCGCCGTGGCGTGACGTGGCCGGCATGCTCCGCTCCTTCGACTACGCCCCCCGGGTGGTGGAGCGGACCCACGACGACTCCGACCCGGACGCCGCCGACCAGCGCGCCTTCCGGGCCCGGGAGTGGTCCAAGCGCAACCGCGAGACCTTCCTGCTCGCCTACGCGGACGGCCCCCTCGGCGTGGACGAGCAGCTGCTGCTCTCGGCCTACGTCGCCGACAAGGCCGTCTACGAGGCCGTCTACGAGGCCCGCAACCGACCCAGCTGGGTCTCCATCCCGCTCGACGCGATCGCGAAGGTGGTAGCCGCATGACTTCCTCACCCGTCCCTGTCCCCTCCGGCGAGCTCGACCAGATCGTCCGCGGCGAGCACGGCCACCCCCACGCGGTGCTCGGCCCTCACACCCACGACGGGGCGGTGACGGTCCGGACCCTCAAGCCCCTCGCGACGTCGGTCACGGTGGTGACCGGCGACGACCGCCACGAGCTCACCCACGAGCACGAGGGCGTCTGGGTCGGTGTCCTCCCGCTCGACGAGGTCCCGGACTACCGGCTCCACGTCGCCTACGACGCCGGCCCGACGCTCGAGCTCGACGACCCCTACCGGTTCCTGCCGACCGTCGGCGAGGTCGACGTCCACCTCATCAACGAGGGCCGCCACGAGAACCTGTGGCAGGTCCTGGGCTCCCGCGTCCACCACTACGACGGGCAGGTCTCCGGCACCTCCTTCGCCGTCTGGGCGCCGTCGGCGCGCGGCGTCCGGGTGAAGGGCTCGTTCAACAGCTGGGACGGTCGTGAGCACCCGATGCGCCAGCTCGGGACGTCCGGGGTCTGGGAGCTCTTCGTGCCGGGCGTGGGGTCGGGGGCCGTCTACAAGTACGCCGTGCTCGGCGCCGACGGCCAGTGGCGCGAGAAGGCCGACCCGATGGCCTTCCACACCGAGGTCCCGCCGCAGACCGGCTCGGTCGTGTTCGAGTCGACCTACTCCTGGGCCGACGACGACTGGATGACCTCCCGCGCCTCGAAGCAGCCGCTGGCCGAGCCGATGTCGACCTACGAGGTCCACCTGCCGTCGTGGCGCCGCCGCGACGGCCGCTCGCTGTCCTACGCGGAGGTCGCCGACGAGCTGGTCGACTACCTCACCGACCTCGGGTTCACCCACGTCGAGTTCATGCCGGTGATGGAGCACCCCTTCGGCGGCTCGTGGGGCTACCAGGTGACCTCCTACTACGCCCCGACGGCGAGGCTCGGCGACCCCGACGGGTTCCGCCTCCTCGTCGACCGGCTCCACCAGGCCGGCATCGGCGTCCTGGTGGACTGGGTGCCGGCCCACTTCCCGAAGGACGAGTTCGCCCTCGCCCGCTTCGACGGCACTCCGCTCTACGAGGACCCCAACCCCTCGCGCGGCGAGCACCCGGACTGGGGAACCTACGTCTTCAACTTCGGGCGCCGCGAGGTGCGCAACTTCCTCGTCGCCAACGCGCTCTACTGGCTCGAGGAGTTCCACGTCGACGGGCTCCGAGTCGACGCCGTCGCGTCGATGCTCTACCTCGACTACTCCCGGGAGCCCGGCCAGTGGAGCCCCAACGTGCACGGCGGTCGCGAGAACCTCGAGGCGGTGCAGTTCCTCCAGGAGGTGAACGGCACCGTCGGGAAGCGGGTGCCCGGCGCCATCACGGTCGCAGAGGAGTCGACGTCCTGGCCCGGAGTCACGAAGCCGACCTCGGAGGGCGGCCTGGGCTTCTGGCTGAAGTGGAACATGGGCTGGATGCACGACTCGCTCGGCTACGTCGAGCACGACCCGGTCCACCGCGCCTGGCACCACGGCGAGATGACGTTCTCGCTCGTCTACGCCTGGTCGGAGCACTACGTCCTGCCGATCAGCCACGACGAGGTCGTCCACGGCAAGGGATCGCTGCTGCGCAAGATGCCCGGTGACCGCTGGCAGCAGCTGGCGAACCTGCGGGCCTACCTGGCCTACATGTGGGCCCACCCCGGCAAGCAGCTGCTGTTCATGGGCGCAGAGATGGGCCAGGAGTCGGAGTGGGCCGAGTCCCGCGAGCTCGACTGGTGGCTGCTCGACCACCCCGAGCACCGCGGCGTGCAGTCGCTCGTGCGTGACCTCAACCGCGTCTACCGCGAGACCCCCGCGCTGCACGCCACCGACGCCGACCCGAACGCCTTCAGCTGGCTCGACGCGAACGACGCGGAGCGCAACACGTTCTCGTTCGTCCGTCGCGGTGACGACGGCTCCCCGGACCTGGTGTGCGTCGCCAACTTCGCCGCGCAGCCCCACCACGACTACCGGCTCCCGATGCCGGCGGCCGGCGAGTGGGAGGAGGTGCTCAACACCGATGCCGAGGGCTACACCGGCTCGGGCGTCGGCAACCTCGGGACCGTGGCGGCGGTGGAGGGAGAGCACGCCGGCCAGCCGGCCCACGCGACGATCGTCGTGCCCCCGCTGGCGACGGTCTGGTTCCGCCGCCGCTCCTGACCGCGCGGCGTGTGCCTGAGCGTGCGCCAGGGCGCACGCTCAGGCACACGCGGCGAGCATGGGCGCCGCGGCTAGGGTGACGGCGTGACGACTCCCCCGCCCGACCCCCGTGTCGAGACCGTCGACGAGGGCGTGGCGCGGGTCAGCTGGGCCGACGACCTGCACCGCGACGACCTCTGGGCGGCGGTCGAGGTCGTCCGGCGGGCGATCGACGACGCGCTGGCCGTCCACGGCCGGGTGGAGGCCCACGTGGCGGCCGACGACACCACCGCCCAGCGGGTCGCGACGTGGTCCGGCCTGCGCCGCGAGGGCGTACGCCGGGGCGTGGCCGGCGACCACGTCGTCTACGCCCGGCTCGAGCACGACCTGCCCGCGTCGGAGCCCGAGGGCTTCCGGGCGCTGCTCAACTCCTTCCTCCCCCGCAAGCGCGCGATCAGCCAGCTGCTCGTCCGCGACGACGACGACCGGGTGCTGCTGTGCCAGCTGACCTACAAGCGCGACTGGGACCTGCCCGGCGGGGTGGTCGAGGTGGGCGAGTCGCCCCAGCGTGCCGCGACCCGGGAGGTCGCCGAGGAGCTCGGCCTCGACCTCCCCGCCGGGCCCCTGCTGCTGACCGACTGGCTGCCGCCGTGGAGCGGTTGGGACGATGCCCTGTGCCTGGTCTTCGACGGCGGCCGCCACGAGGCGGCAATCCTCGACCGTGTCGTGAAGGAGACCCGCGAGATCCGCAGCGCGGAGTTCTGCACTCCCGAGCAGGTGGCCGACCGCGCCGCCGACTTCACCGCCGGCCGTATCGCGTCCGCGCTCGCGAACGTCGGCGGGGCCGCCCCGGCCTACGTCGAGCGCGGGGACCGCGACTGATTCGGCCGCGAGACCCTCGCCAAGCCCGCCCCCGACGTGCCATCGTCCGGTATGGGCTACGTGCAGGACTTCGCAGCGGGAGACAAGGACCAGCGTGACCTCCTCGGCGGCAAGGGGGCCAACCTCGCCGAGATGACCAACCTCGGGCTTCCCGTGCCACCGGGCTTCACGATCACGACGGAGGCCTGTCGCGCCTACCTCCAGCACGGGGGCGAGCCCGACGGCCTGGCCGAGGAGGTCACCGCCCACCTCGCGGCGCTGGAGGAGACCATGGGCCGCCGGCTCGGCGACGCCGACGACCCGCTGCTGGTCAGCGTGCGCTCCGGCGCGAAGTTCTCGATGCCGGGGATGATGGAGACGGTCCTCAACATCGGCCTCAACGACGAGTCGGTGCAGGGGCTCGCCAAGCAGAGCTCCGACGAGCGCTTCGCCCAGGACTCCTACCGTCGGCTGCTCCAGATGTTCGGTGCCACCGTCCTCCACGTCGACGCCGAGCACTTCTCCGAGGCCCTCGACGCCGCCAAGTCGGCGCGCGGCACCGAGAGCGACCTCGACCTCGACGCGGCCGCGCTGGCGGAGGTCGTCGAGACCTTCAAGGGCATCGTCCGCGAGCGGGCCGGGCGTGAGTTCCCCCAGGACCCCCGCGAGCAGATGGACCTGGCGATCCGGGCCGTCTTCGACTCCTGGAACACCGACCGCGCGCGGCTCTACCGCCGCCAGGAGCGGATCCCGGAGGACCTCGGCACGGCCGTCAACGTCCAGGCGATGGTGTTCGGCAACTTCGGCATGGACTCCGGCTCCGGCGTCGCCTTCACCCGCGACCCCGCCAGCGGCGCGCAGGGCGAGTACGGCGACTACCTGCAGAACGCCCAGGGCGAGGATGTCGTGGCCGGCATCCGCAACACCGTCAGCCTCGCGGACTTCGCCGAGGTGGACGCCCACTCCCACGGCGAGCTGATGTCGATCATGGCCCGGCTCGAGCGCCACTACCGCGACATGTGCGACATCGAGTTCACCGTCGAGCGCGGCAAGCTCTGGATGCTGCAGACCCGGGTCGGCAAGCGCACCCCGGAGGCAGCCTTCCGGATCGCGGTCCACATGGTCGACGAGGGCCTGATCCAGATGGACGAGGCCGTGCTGCGCGTCACCGGTGACCAGCTCGCCCAGCTGATGTTCCCGCGCTTCGACGAGGACGCCGACCGCACGCTGCTCGCCACCGGCATGAACGCCTCGCCCGGTGCCGCCGTCGGCAAGGCCGTCTTCGACTCCGACACCGCCGTGGAGTGGGCCGAGCGCGGCGAGGACGTCATCCTCGTCCGCAAGGAGACCAACCCCGACGACCTCCGCGGCATGGTCGCCGCCCGCGGCATCCTCACCAGCCGCGGCGGCAAGACCAGCCACGCCGCCGTGGTCGCCCGCGGCATGGGGCGCACGTGCGTGTGCGGCGCCGAGGCGCTCGACGTCGACGCGAAGGCCCGCGAGTTCCGGGTCCGCGACGGCGTCACCGTCAGCGAGGGCGACCTGATCTCGATCGACGGCACCACCGGCGAGGTGTTCGCGGGCCAGGTGCCGGTGTCGGACGCGCTGGTCGTGCGTCACTTCGAGGGCGAGCGCGTCGACGACGACCTGGTGAGCGCAGTGGCCCGGATCATGGCCCACGCCGACGGAGCCCGGCGGCTCCGGGTCCGGGCCAACGCCGACACCCCCGACGACGCGGCCCGGGCGCGTCGGTTCGGCGGCCAGGGCATCGGCTTGTGCCGCACCGAGCACATGTTCCTGGGAGAGCGGCGCGAGCTCGTCGAGCACCTGATCGTCGCCGAGGACGACACCGCCCGGCAGGCCGCCCTCGACGCCCTGCTCCCCCTGCAGCGGCAGGACTTCACCGAGATCTTCGAGGCCATGGACGGGCTACCGGTCACCATCCGCCTCATCGACCCGCCCCTCCACGAGTTCCTGCCCGACCTGACCGACCTGTCGGTCAAGGTCGCGCTCGCTGAGCAGCGTGGCGAGGAGGTCGAGCACGACCGGGTGCTGCTGACCCACGTCCGCCGGCTCCACGAGCAGAACCCGATGCTGGGCCTGCGCGGCGTGCGGCTCGGGATCCAGATCCCCGGACTCTTCGAGATGCAGGCGCGCGCGATCCTCGAGGCAGCCGCCGACCGCGCCGCCGAGGGCATGCGCCCGCTGCCGGAGATCATGATCCCGCTCGTCGCGAGCGTCCGGGAGCTCGAGATCGTCAAGACCGCCATCCTCCGCGTCGCCGAGGAGGTCCAGGAGTCCCGCGACGTCACCGTCGAGTTCAAGGTCGGCACGATGATCGAGCTGCCACGTGCGGCGTTCCTGGCCGACCGGATCGCCAAGGAGGCCGACTTCTTCTCCTTCGGCACCAACGACCTCACCCAGATGGCCTGGGGCTTCTCACGCGACGACGTCGAGGCGGCGTTCTTCTCCCGCTACTTCGACCACGGCATCTTCGACGTCTCCCCCTT
The DNA here is from genome assembly GCF_039527245.1 of Nocardioides aestuarii. Taxonomy (NCBI): domain Bacteria; kingdom Bacillati; phylum Actinomycetota; class Actinomycetes; order Propionibacteriales; family Nocardioidaceae; genus Nocardioides; species Nocardioides aestuarii. The sequence continues at coordinate 3,336,928 of NZ_BAAAJT010000002.1, read as the reverse complement.
CGAGTCCCTCGACCAGCGCGGGGTCGGCGGCATGGTCGAGATGGGCACGGAGAAGGGCCGCGAGGTCAAGCCCGACCTCAAGGTCGGGGTCTGCGGTGAGCACGGTGGCGACCCGCGCTCGATCCACTTCTTCGACTCGGTCGGCCTCGACTACGTCTCGTGCTCGCCGTTCCGCGTGCCGGTGGCCCGGCTCGAGGCCGGCCGCTCGGTGCTCGGCACCCGCTCGAGCCGGGGCTAGACGGCTCCTAGAACAGGGCCGAGGCCAGCGCCTGACGACCCCGCAGGACGCGCGGGTCGTCGTTGCCGACGGCACCGAAGAGCCCCAGCAGGTGCTCGCGTGCGGCGTCGCGCTCCTTGTCCGACGTACGCCGGACGAGCTCGACGAGCCGCGCGAAGGCGTCGTCGACGTGGCCGCCGAGCAGGTCGAGGTCGGCGGCCATGGTCTGGGCCTCGACGTCGTCGGGGTGGGCGGCCGCGGCCTCGCGGGCGGCCTGGAGGTCGACCCCGCGGGTCCGCTGGAGCACCTTGGCCATCGCCAGTCCCGCCGCCGCCTCGGAGTCGGCCGGGTTGGCGTCGACCAGCTTCTGGTACTCCGCCACCGCGCCGTCGACGTCGTCGGCCACCAGGGCGGCCTGCGCGGCGGCGTAGCGCGGGTCCACCGCAGCCTCGTCGTCCTCGCCCTCGCCGTCGACGGGCGCCGCGGACCGCGGCTGGTGGCGCCCGGCGATGCCCTGGGCGGTCAGCTGCTGGGCGAGCTGGGTGAACATGGCGCGCAGGTCGTCGATCCCGGCGACTCCAGGGATCGGCTGGGTCGCCGGCCGCCCGTCGACCAGCACCATCATCAGCGGCACCTGCTGGATCTGCATCATCTGGGCGATCGCGGGCGAGGCGTCGACGTCGACGACGGCGGCGAGGAACTTGCCCTCGTGCTCGCCGACCACGACAGCGAGGTCGTCGGCCATCTGGGCGCTCTCCGGCACCCGCGACGGCGACACGAAGACCAGCACCACCGGCGCGGTCATCGACGCCTCGACGACCGACTGGAGCCCCTGCTCGCCGTCGACGCTGACGGCGTAGGAGGAGCCTGCGCCGGCGACGGGTGCGCCTCCGGACCGATCGGGCTGGCCCCCGGCGGGAGCGGCGGTCTGGGTGAGGGCCGACAGGTCGACGGCCCCGGGACGGCTGAACGGCTGCTGCGTCATGGGTCCATCCTAGGGAGCGGGTGCTGGAGCCAGACCCAGGGCATGGGCCTCCTCCCACAGCTCCTCGCGGACCCGCGGGTGGGCCGCGTGCTCGATCAGCTGCCGGGCCTGCTCGCGCTGGTCGTGGCCGAAGACCTCCGCGATCCCCTGCTCGGTGACCACGGCGCTCATCTGGAACGACGTCGTGGGCTCGTCGAGGAGCGGCACGACGGTCGACACGTCGGCGCGCGGGTGCCACGAGCGGAGCGCCAGCAGCGCCTGCCCGTCGCGGCTGTGCAGCGCTCCGACGATGAAGTCGGTCTGGCCGCCGAAGCCGGAGTGGATCCGGGCGTCGATGCGGGAGGCGTTGGCCTGGCCGAAGAGGTCGACCTCGAGCGCGGTGTTGACCGACACCATCCGGTCGTGGCGGGCGATCAGCGCCGGGTCGTTCGTGGTCTCCGTACGCCGCATCACGACCCGCTCGTTGCCGTCGACCCACTCCAGCAGCTCGGCGGAGCCGAACAGGAACGAGGCCGTCACCGGCACGTCGCGGTCGAGGGCACCCGCCTGCTCGAGGGCCAGTACCGAGTCGCTGAACATCTCCGTCCAGACCCGCAGCCCCCGGCGGTCGCGCAGACCGCGCAGCGCCGCGTCGGGGACCGCGCCGATCCCGGCCTGCAGGGTGGAGCCGTCGGCGACCAGGCCCGCGACCAGGGCTCCGATGCGCTCGGCCGTGGGGTCGCCGGGCGCGGGGTCGGCCACGGGCAGCGGCTCGTCGGTGTCGAGCACGACGTCGACCAGGTCGAGGTCGAGCAGCGCGTCACCGCCGGTCCACGGCATCCGGGCATTGGCCTGCACGACGACCCGGCCGCCGCGGGCCCGCGCGGCGGCGACCGCCGCGGGAAGCACGTTGACCTCGGTCCCGAGCGAGACCCGGCCGTCCCGCGGCGCCGTGGTGTGGAGGACGACCAGGTCGGGCGGCTGCCGCCGCTCGAAGAGCCGCGGCACCAGCGAGAGCCGGCAGGGGACGTAGTGGAGGCGCGGGCTGCGCCGCTGGCCCGGACCGACGAACGACGTCTCGAGCACGACGCCCTCCCGGTCGGGCAGCCCGACCTGCCCGTTGAGCGCCCACAGCCGGTAGGTCGGCACGACCTCGTCCAGCTCGCGCAGCGCCGTCCAGGGCGTGGCGTGGTTGCCGCTGACGACGACGCGGGGGTCGTCGGGCAGGCCCGCCAGCAGGTCCCGCAGGTTCACGGGACCAGTCAACCAGCCCGGCGTCAGAAGCGGGCGGGCTCCCGGTACTCGCCCCACTCGGCACGGAGCGCGTCGCAGATCTCGCCCAGCGTCGCCTCGACCCGGCAGGCGTCGAGCATCGCCTCGATCATGTTGTCCTCGGTACGGCCGACCTCGACCATCCTCGCGAGCGCGGCGTCGACGGCGGCCTGGTCACGGCCCGCCTTGCGCTCGGCGAGCAGCCGCACCTGCTCGGTCTCGACCTCGTGGCTGACCCGCAGGATCTCGAGGTCGTGGGTGACGGAGTGCTCGTGGCAGTTGACGCCCACGATCCGCTTCTCGCCCTTCTCGAGCGCCACCTGGTAGGTGAAGGCGGCCTCGGCGATCTCGGACATGAACCAGCCGTCCTCGATGCCCCGCAACAGCCCGCGGGTGACGGGGTCCTCCCCGTTGCGCGTCGCCTCGGCGAGAGCCTCGGTGTCGCCGTGGGTCAGCGGCGAGCCGCCGAGCGCGAGGATGCGGTCGAAGATCGCGTTGGCCTCGGCCTCGATCTGGTCGGTCAGCGCCTCGACGTACCAGGAACCGCCGAGCGGGTCGGCGACGTTGACGACGCCGGTCTCCTCCATGATCACCTGCTGGGTGCGCAGCGCGATCTCGGCGGCCTGCTCGCTGGGGAGCGCGAGCGTCTCGTCGAGCGCGTTGGTGTGGAGGCTGTTGGTGCCGCCGAGCACCGCGGAGAGAGCCTCGATGCCGGTCCGGACGACGTTGTTGTAGGGCTGCTGGGCCGTGAGCGACACCCCGGCGGTCTGGGTGTGGAACCGCAGCCACTGGGCCTTCTCCGTCTCGGCCCCGTAGACGTCGCGCAGCCAGCGGGCCCAGATCCGGCGGGCCGCGCGGAACTTCGCGATCTCCTCGAAGAAGTCGACGTGGGCGTCGAAGAAGAAGGAGAGGCCAGGGGCGAAGGTGTCGACGTCGAGGCCCCGGCTCAGGCCGAGCTCGACGTAGCCGAACCCGTCGGCCAGGGTGAAGGCGAGCTCCTGCGCGGCCGTCGATCCCGCCTCGCGGATGTGGTAGCCGGAGACCGAGAGCGGCTTGTAGTCCGGGATCCGCTCGGCGCAGTGCTCCATCAGGTCGCCGATCAGGCGCAGGTGGGGCTCGGGCCCGAAGAGCCACTCCTTCTGCGCGATGTATTCCTTGAAGATGTCGGTCTGGAGGGTGCCGTTGAGGACGCCGGTGTCGACGCCGGCTCGCTCCGCCGCGACCAGCATCATGCAGAAGACCGGCACGGCCGGCCCGCTGATCGTCATCGAGGTGGTGACGGCACCGAGGTCGATGCCGTCGAAGAGCACCTCCATGTCGGCGACGGAGTCGATCGCGACACCGCAGTGGCCGACCTCGCCGAGGCTCTTGGGGTCGTCGGAGTCACGGCCCATCAGCGTGGGCATGTCGAAGGCGACCGAGAGTCCGCCGCCGCCCCGGCCGAGGATCATGTGGTAGCGCTCGTTGGTCTGCTGGGCGTTGCCGAAGCCTGCGAACTGACGGATCGTCCAGGTCCTGCCGCGGTAGCCGGTCGGGTAGAGCCCCCGGGTGAAGGGGAACTGGCCGGGCCACTCGGAGTCGTCGGTGCCGTAGGCCGGGGCGACCTCCATGCCCGAGAGCGTCGTGAAGTCGGCCTCCCGCACGCGCGAGGCGTCGTAGCGGGCCTGCCAGCGGGAGCGCGCGTTCTCGGTCATGCTACGAATAGTAGGACGTCCAACTAATTCCCGCGAACCGCCGCCTCAGAAGTCGCCGGCGGCCCGGCGTACCGGGCGGAGCAGCTCCGAGAGCGCCGTGAGGGCCCCCTCCTCCAGCACGCCGAGCCCGAAGTCGGCGCCCACCAGGTCGTCGGTCGCGGCCGCGACGACGGCGCGCCCGGACGCGGTGATCTCCGCGAGCACCGCACGCCCGTCGTCGGGGTGGGGCCGGCGGACGACGTGGCCGTCGGCGTCGAGCTTGCGCACGATCGAGGTGACCGAGGTCGGGTGGACCTGGAGCCGCTCCCCCATCTTGCCCAGCGGCAGCGAGCCGCGGGAGGAGAAGGTCAGCAGCACCAGGGCCTCGTAGCGGGCGAAGGTGAGCCCGTGGGGCCGCAGCAGCGCGTCGAGCCGGCCGATGACGAGCTGCTGCACCCGCATCAGCGACGTGACGGCGTGCATCGCGGGGACCCGGCCCCACCCCTGCTCCGCCCACTGCCGGGCGGCCTCGTCGATCGGGTCGAACGGCAGGCGGGACACGGGCGCGCTCAGTTGACGACGCGCGGACCGCGCAGGCCGGAGCGCTGGACGACCCGCTGGATCGCGAGGTCGCGGTCGTCGGGACGACCGACGAAGCGGATGTCACGCAGCCCCTGCTCCTGGGCCGCGGACTCGAAGACGAAGTGACCGTAGCCGAGGACCCGGCCGATGAACGGCTTGGCGACGGTGATGTCGAGGATCCGCGACAGCGGCATCGTCGCCTGCTGGCGCGAGAGGACCCCGTGGACACGGAACACGCGCATGTTGGTGATGACGAACCGGTCGACCCGCGCCTGCAGGATCTTCCAGCCGCCGTGGAGCAGCAGCCCGCAGGCGACCAGGAACGGGAGCCACGCGAGGTCCGGGTGGGTGAACGGCAGCAGCAGGAGCAGCGCCGCGGCCAGCAGCCACTCGAGCGCCGGACGGACGTAGGCAACCCAGTGCTTGCGCACCTCGTCGACGATGACCTCGCCCTCCTCGCGCAGGAGGTGGCGCCGGATGTCGGGCTCGGTCACCGAGCCGAGCAGACCCATCGCGGAGCCCGTCTCAGACCAGGGCGCCGAAGAAGCGGATGACGGCGCGGAACAGGTCCTCGGCCAGGCTCCAGGTGCCGGCAGCGGCGGACTTCGAGGCCTCGGCCATGCCCGAGGGGTCGGTGAACATCCAGAAGCCGAGGAACACCACGACCAGGATCAGCACCGCCTTCTTGGCGTTCATGTCGTGTCGCTCTCTTTCGGGGGTACGGCACAGGACCCACCATTCGTACCAGCCGTACGCCGACCGCCCGCGCAGGCTCGCCCGGAGCCGGACCGGACGCCACGTGCTAGGCGACCGGGGCCCCGGCCAGCTCCCGGTGGAGGTCGACCATCTCCTCGACGGTCCGGCTCCAGCAGAAGCCCTCCGCCCGCCGGCGTGCGGCCGCCCGCACCGGGCCGCGGGGCCGGGAGGCCAGGTCCAGGACGGCGGCGGCGAGCCAGGCCGGGTCGGGCCCGCCCCACGCGCCGCAGGTCGCGTCGACCAGCTCGCGCGCGCCGCCGTGGCCGGCCGTGACCACCGGGGTGCCGCAGGCGAGTGCCTCGAGCACGGCGAGCCCGAAGGTCTCCCCCGGACAGACCGACAGCGCGACGTCCGCCGCGGCGATCCGCCGCGCCAGCTCCCCGCGGGAGGCGACGTGGCCGTGGAACGTCACAGGGGCGCCCCGGGCCAGGTCGCGCAGCTCGTGGGCGTGGGGTCCGGTGCCGTAGACGTCGAGCCGGACCGGCACGCCGTCCCGGTGCAGCCGGACGGCGGTCGCGACGGCGAGGTGGGGGCTCTTCTCGCGGGAGAGCCGGCCCACGTGCACCAGCCGCAGCGGCTCGCCCTCCCCCGGGCGAACCACGTCGTGGGGCCGGAAGGTGTGCAGGTCCACGCCGAGCGGGATCCGGTGCACCAGGGTGCCGGCCCGGCGGGCGAGCTCGGCCAGCTCGTGGAGGGCGTACGCGGACGTCACGACGACCCGGTCGAAGCTCCGCACGAGCACCCGGTTGAAGACCTCGACGGGAGCGGCGCCGAGGCCCGAGGCACGGCCGGTCTCCAGCCGCAGACCGGTCCGCAGCGACAGCATCGCGTCGAGCCGCTCGTGGGAGAACAGCACGGTGGGCACGCCCCGGCGCCGCGCCCAGCGGGCGACCGGGATCAGGGTGGACTTGTCCGACACCTCGATCGAGGTCGGCGCGAAGTCCTCCAGCAGCTCCGCGACGCGCCACGGCTCGACGATCAGCCGGTAGCCGCCGCCGACCTCGGGCGCGCGGACCTGCACCACGTCGCCGGCGGGCGTGGTCGTGCGGAGGTCGCGCGGCCCGGGGACGACGAGCATGCGCGCGGCACCCGCCTCGACGTAGCCGCGGCCGATCCGGTCGACCGCGGTCTTCATGCCACCGGACGTCGGGCCGACGAAGTTGGCGAGCTGGGCGACGCGCACCCGCGGCCCTAGGCGATCGCGCGCTGCGCCCCCGACGACGGCAGCACGGCGAGGTAGTGGTCGACCAGCTCGTCGACCAGCGACGCCCAGGTCCGGCTCTGCACCTCCGTGCGGGCGTACGCCGCCAGCCGGTCGCGCAGGTCGTGGTCCCGGACGGCCGCGACCACGGCGCGGCGCAGCGACAGCTGGTCCGCGGGGTCGAAGAGCAGCCCGGTGCGGCCGTGCTCGACGAGGTCGAGCGGGCCGCCCGCGGCCGCCGCCACCACGGCTGCCCCGGATGCCTGGGCCTCCTGGACGGTCTGGCAGAACGTCTCGCGGGTGCCGGGGTGGACGAAGACGTCGAGGGAGGCGAAGGTCCGGGCGAGCTCGACACCTCCGAGCTGGCCGGTGAACACCGCGCCGGGCAGTCGGCGCTCCAGCCACTCCCGTTCGGGACCGTCGCCGACCACGACCAGCCGGGTGCCGGGGACGTCGGCGAGCTCGACGAGGCGGCGGACCTGCTTCTCGGGCGCGAGCCGCCCGACGTAGCCGACGACCACGTCGTCGTCCGGCCCGGCCCACGACGCGTGCAGGTCGTCGTCGCGGCGGTCGGGTCCGAAGAGGTCGAGCGAGACACCGCGCCGCCACACGTGGAGGTCGGGGGCGCCCATCTCCTCGAGCTGGTGCAGCGAGGTCGTCGAGGGGACCAGGGTGCGGTCGGCGCGGCGGTGGATCCGCGCGACCCACCTCTCGATCAGCGACTCCACGCGCACGCCGTACTGGCGGGAGAAGCCGGCGACGTCGGTCTGGTAGACCGCGACCGTCGGGACGCCGTGGCGGAGGGCGGACCGCAGGCCGGCGGCGCCGACCACGATCGGCGAGGCGAGGTGGACGACGTCGGGGCGGAAGTCCGCGACCGCGCGCTCCACGGCGGCGTCGGGCAGGCCCAGCGGGAAGGACCGGTAGCCGGGCAGCCCGACCGACCTCACCCGCACGACCGGTACGTCGCCATGGCGCTCGGGACCGGGGCCCGGGGCCACGACCCTCACGTCGTGGCCGGTGCGCACGAGGTGGTCGGCCACGTGGCGCACGGAGTTGGCGACGCCGTTGACCTGCGGCAGGAACGACTCGGACACGATGAGGACTCGCACGGCCCGAGGGTGACGAGCCGGGGTGTCCGGGAGGTGACCTGCCGGGGGGTGTCGCGCCAACCCCGGTGGTGGAGCCGGGGAACGGTGGCTCAGCGGCCGCGGGGAGCCGCCGGGAGGGTGAACCGGAAGGTGGTGCCCTCGACCGCTCGCGGGTCGACCCAGATCCGGCCGCCGTGGCGCTCCACGACGCGTCGGCAGATGTCGAGCCCGAGTCCGGTGCCGGCGTAGGTGGTCGCGCCGTCGGTGCGGACGAGCGGCTGGAAGACCCGCTCGCGCTGGTCGGGCGGGATCCCGATGCCGTTGTCGGCGACGGCGACCTCGAGCAGGCCGTCGGACTCGGTGCCCCTGATCGACACCGCGGGCCTGACCCCCGGCGCGACGTACTTCACGGCGTTGCCGACCAGGTTGTCGACCAGCTGGCGGACGAGGAACCGGTCGGCGGTCACGCACATGCCGGGCTGGACGGCGATCCGGGGCCGGGTCTCGCCCGTCCGTCGCAGCTCGGCCACCTCCTCAGCCATCGCGGACAGGTCGAGCACCTCGAGCTCGAGCTGCCGGTCCCGGGCGATCGTCATCCCGAGCAGGTCGTCGATGAAGCCCCGCATCGAGTCCGACGCGGACACCACACGGGCCACCATCGCGCGCAGCGCCGCCACGTCGGGCGCATCGCCGGCGAGCTCCTCCTGGAGGCTCTCGCTCCAGCCCCGGATGACGGTGAGCGGGTTCTTGAGGTCGTGGGCGACGACCCCGGCGAAGGAGACCAGCTGGTCGCGCTCCTCGGTCTGCTGGGTGATGTCGTGCAGGGAGGTCGTCACCGCCGGCTCGGGCAGGCCGATGTCGGTGCTGTGGGCGACCACGCCGAGCACCCGCTCGGTGCCGTCGGGCCAGCGGGCGCGCAGGGTCTCGCGCACCGGGTCCTCGCCCGCGAGCACCCGCCGCCACGGCATGTCCTCGGGCCGCACGGGGGTGCCGGCGAGGTCGAGGATCCGGGGTTGCCCGGGGTCGTCGAGGGCGGGGTCGCGGAAGCCGCCAGGGCCCGACAGGTCGTAGGAGGCCTGGTTGCGGACCACGTAGCGACCGTCGGCGGTGATCACGCTGATCCCGTCGGAGATGTTGCTGATCACGCGCTCGACCAGCTCGGCACGACCCTCCGCCAGGCGCTCGGCGGTCTCGGCACGGGCGACGGCGCGCACGCGCTCCTGCACGCCCACGGAGATGGCCAGCGCCGCGACCATGACCGTGATGAGGAACCCCTGGGCGATGGCGGCGCTGGCGAAGGGCCGCCCGTCGAGCACGAAGGTGCCCTGGTCGTCGAGCGTGGCCAGCACGGCGATCAGGCCGACCACCGTCGCCACGGCGACCGCCCCGATCGGCGGCACCCGGAAGGCCGCGACGACCACCACCAGCACCAGGGCGAACGACAGCGGCATCGGTCCACCGGTGAAGACCACCAGTGCCATGGCCGTCGCACCGCCGGCCAGCAGCAACGTCTCCGTCATCACCCGGCCCGACGTGCCGGCGAACCCGCTGGAGCGGCGCGACCGGATCCGGTGGAGGACGAGCAGCCCCGGCAGCGCACCGACGAGGATCCCGCTCGTGTTGCGGACCACCAGCAGGGCCCCGACGTCGGCAGGGAGCGGAGGCAGCAGCCCCATGCCGGTCATGCGGACCAGCGCGAGCAACGTCGCGGCGAGGACCGTCGCGACGCTCAGGACGACGACGTGGCGCAGCGTCAGCGGCTCGTCGATCCGCGAGCGCCGCCGGGTCAGCCGGCCGGCGACGAGGAGGAACACGATGGCGCCGAGCACGGCCTGCACCGTCCCGACCGTGACCCGCTGCCAGGTCGCCTCGTCGAGCGCCAGGGTCGACGAGGCCACGGCGGTCAGGGCCAGTGCGTCCCAGGGACGGGTGCGCTCGGTGCCGCTGACCAGCCACAGGACGCTGGCGCCGTAGAGCGGCCAGATCAGGGCGACCTGGAGGTCGGCGTCGAGCGACTCGTAGCCGACCAGCGCCGCCGCGACCGTCAGCACGGTCAGCAGCGCATAGCGCAGCACGGTCGTCGTCGGGGTCGGCGGGGGCACGTCCCGAGTATGAGACACCGACCGGGTCCCGCGGGTCAGGTCGCGGTGAGTCCCTCGCCGATGTCGGCGAGCAGCCGGTCGGCAGCCGCGTAGGGGTCGGTGTCGCCGGCCACGACCGCGCCGGCGAGCTCGTCGAGCTCGCTGCGCCCGTGGACGTCGCCCCAGCGCTCGCGCAGTGCGGTCACCGCGATCGCCTCGACCTCGTCCCTCGCCCGGCGCAGCCGACGGACGTCGCGCTCGCCCGAGGACGCCAGCCACTCCCGGTGGTTCCCGATCTCGGCGACGACCTCGTCGAGGCCCTCGCCCTTCGCGGCGACCGTCTTGACGATCGGCGGGCGCCAGTCGTCGCCGGAGCGCTCGGCGAGGGCGAGCATCGACCGCAGCTCGCGGCGGACCTGGTCGGCGCCGTCACGGTCGGCCTTGTTGACGACGTAGACGTCGCCCACCTCGAGGATCCCCGCCTTGGCTGCCTGGATGCCGTCCCCCATGCCGGGTGCCAGCAGGATCAGCGTGGTGTCGGCCATCCCGGCGATCTCGACCTCGCTCTGACCGACCCCGACGGTCTCGACGAGGATCACGTCGCAGCCCGCGGCGTCGAGGACGCGCAGCGCCTGGGGCGTGCTCCACGACAGTCCGCCGAGGTGACCGCGCGAGGCCATCGACCGGATGTAGACGTCGCGGTCGAGCGCGTGGTCCTGCATCCGGACGCGGTCACCGAGCAGCGCCCCTCCCGAGAACGGCGACGACGGATCCACCGCCAGCACCCCGACGCGCTGGCCGGCCTTCCGCAGCTCGGTCACCAGGGCGCTGGTCGAGGTCGACTTGCCCACCCCCGGCGAGCCGGTGATGCCGACGACGTGGGCGTTCCCGGCGTACGGCGCCAGGCCGGCCATGACCTCGCGCAGCAACGGCGAGGCGTCCTCGACGAGCGAGATCAGGCGCGCGACGGCACGGGCGTCCCCCTCACGCGCCCGCTCGACGAGCTCGGGGACGTTGCCGGTGGAACGTCGGCCCACCTCAGGCGGGGACGCGGATGATGAGGGCGTCGCCCTGGCCGCCGCCGCCGCAGAGCGCAGCCGCCCCGATCCCGCCACCGCGCCGCTTCAGCTCGAGTGCGAGGTGGAGCAGGATCCGGGCACCGGACATGCCGACCGGGTGGCCGAGCGCGATGGCGCCGCCGTTGACGTTGACCTGGTCCTCCGACGCGCCGAGCTGGCGGGCGGACTCGATGCCGACGGCCGCGAAGGCCTCGTTGAGCTCGAAGAGGTCGATGTCGGAGACGGCGATGCCCTCCTTCTCGGCGGCCTTCTCGATGGCGCGCGCCGGCTGGAGCTGCAGGGTCGAGTCGGGCCCGGCGACCTGGCCGTGGCCACCGATCTCGGCGATCCAGGTCAGGCCGAGCTCCTCGGCCTTCTCCTTGCGCATGACCACGACGGCGCACGCGCCGTCGCTGATCTGGGAGGCGGAGCCGGCGGTGATGGTGCCCTCCTTGGAGACCGGGCGCAGGCCGGCGAGGGTCTCGACGGTGGTGTCGCCGCGCACGCCCTCGTCCTCGGAGACGACGACGTCGCCCTTGCGGGTCGAGATCGTGACCGGCACGACCTCGTCGTCGAAGACGCCGTTCTTCCATGCCAGCGCGGCGCGCTGGTGGGACTGGGCTGCGAAGGCGTCCTGCTCCTCGCGGGAGAGGTTGGCGCCGGCGGCGTTGCAGCCGTCGGTGAGGCTGATCATCGCCTGCTTGGTCGCCTGGTCGTAGAGCGCGTCGTAGGCCATCGAGTCGACGAGCGCGGTGTCGCCGTACTTGAAGCCCTCGCGCGACTTCGGCAGCAGGTGGGGCGCCTGGGTCATCGACTCCATGCCGCCGGCGACGACGACGTCGTGCTCGCCCGCGCGGATCATCTGGTCGGCCATGGCGATCGCGTTGATGCCGGAGAGGCACACCTTGTTGATCGTGATCGACGGCAGCGACATCGGGAGCCCCGCGGCGATGCCCGCCGAGCGGGCGGGGTTCTGGCCGGCGCCGGCGAGGATGACCTGGCCCATGATCAGGTAGTCGACCTGGTCGGGGGCGACGCCCGCCTTCTCCAGCGCGCCCTTGATGGCGACGCCGCCGAGGTCGGCGGCCGAGAGGTCCTTGAGGCCACCGAGGAGCCGGCCGATGGGGGTACGCGCCCCGGCGACGATCACGGAACTGGACATGCTGCTGCCTCCATCGGTGCGACTGGCTGGTCCTTGTGACGATACCCACTGGGCACGCCCGGGTGGCAGTGGGTGGGCACGTGAGGAACTCCTCACACCCCCTTCTCGTGGGTGGCCCGCGGGCGCCGTACCGGCCACCATGTGCGCATGACTCCCGTCGACATCCCCGAGCACCTCTTCGTCGCCATCGACCATGTCGGCATCGCCGTCGCCGACCTCGACGAGGCGACCGCCTTCTACCGCGACGCCTACGGCATGCGGGTGCTGCACGAGGAGGTCAACGAGGAGCAGGGCGTGCGCGAGGCCATGGTCGGCGTGGGCGACAGTGGGTCGTGCCTCCAGCTGCTCGCGCCGCTCTCACCGGCGTCGACGATCGCGAAGTTCCTCGACCGCAACGGTCCCGGCCTCCAGCAGCTCGCCTTCCGCGTCACCGACGTCGAGCAGGTCGCCGCCGTCCTGCGCGAGCGCGGCCTGCGCCTGCTCTACGACACCGCCAAGCGCGGCACGTCCGACAGCCGGGTCAACTTCATCCACCCCAAGGACGCCGGCGGCGTCCTGGTCGAGCTCGTGGAGCCCGCCGCCTCCCACTGAGGCACCCACCGCTTGTAACGCCGGGTTGGTGCTTGTTCCACCCAGGGAATACCCCAGTGGAAGAGCTACCAACCCGGCGTTACAAGCAGGCTCAGGGCACCAGGTAGTCGCTGTCCCGGGCGTCGGTCACGAGCATGTGGCCGGGGGCGTGGGTGATCGCGAGCGGCGGTCGGGACTCCATGACGGCCGCCTGCGGGGTCACGCCGCAGGCCCAGAAGACCGGCACCTCGCCGGGGCGTACGTCGACCGCGTCGCCGAAGTCGGGACGCGCGAGGTCAGCGATGCCGAGCGCCGCGGGGTCGCCGACGTGGACCGGGGCGCCGTGCACCGCCGGGTAGCGGCCACTGATCCGCACGGCGTCGGCCACCCGGGCGGCCGGCACCGGCCGCATCGACACCACGAGCGGTCCCGCCAGGGCGCCGGCCGGACGGCAGCGGCGGTCGGTGACGTACATCGGGACGTTGCGGTCCTGCTCGACGTGGCGCACCGGCACCCCCGCCTCGAGGAGGGCGGACTCGAAGGTGAAGGAGCAGCCGACGAGGAAGGACACCAGGTCGTCGCGCCAGTGGGCCGCCACGTCGGTCGGCTCGTCGACCAGCTCGCCGTCGACGAACACCCGGTAGCGCGGCAGGTCGGTCCGGACGTCGCCGTCGAGCAGCGGACCCGACACCTCACCGGCCTCGAGCACGTCGAGGACCGGGCAGGGCTTCGGGTTGCGCTGGGCGAAGACCAGGAAGTCGAGCGCGAGGTCGCGCGGCAGCACGACGAGGTTGGCCTGGGTGAAGCCACGGCTCCACCCGGCCGTGGGGGTGGCCAGGCCGTCACGGAACCGGGCCCGCGCCTCGCGGGGCAGCAGGTCGGCGGGAGCGGTCACGCCGCTCATGGTGCCCCCACCCACCGGAACCGGACCTCCTGGCCGGGCCTGACCTGGGCCGCGCGGTCGACGTCCTCGTCGACGACCACCGCCACGACCGGGTAGCCGCCGGTGACGGGGTGGTCGGCGAGGAACAGCACCGGCTCCCCGCTCGGCGGCACCTGCACCGCGCCACGCCAGGCACCCTCGCTCGGCAGCTGGTCGTCGCGGGAGTGGCGCAGCGACGACCCGGCGAGCCGGGTGCCGACCCGGTTGCTGCGGTCGGTCGCCTGCCACGCCGTCGACGTCAGCAGGTCGACGTCCTCGACCCAGTCGGCGCGCGGCCCGCGGACGGCACGGAGCACCACCGGCTCGTCGAGGTCGGGCCACGGCAGGTGGTCGACGCCGGGCAGGTCGCCGACCGGGGCGCCGACCGGCAGCGCGTCGCCCTCGGCCAGCGGCTCGGGTCCGAGCCCGGCCATGACGTCGCGGCTGCGCGCGCCCAGCACCTCCGGGACGTCGATCCCGCCCCGGACGGCCACGTAGGAGCGCAGTCCGGCCCGCGGCGTCCCGAGGGCGACGCGGGAGCCGGCCGCGACCTGGAGGACGGCGTGCGACCCGGCGCCACGGCCGTCGACGGTCACGTCGACCGGGGCACCGGTGACGCAGAGGCACAGGCCCTCGTCACCGACCTCGAGCGCGAGGCCGCCGAAGGTGACCTCGATCGCGGCCGCCCCCTCGTCGTTGCCGACCGCCCGGTTGCCCAGACGCAGCGACGCCCGGTCGGCGGCGCCCGAGCGGGCGACGCCGATCCCGGCACGGCCGGGCCTGCCGAGGTCCTCGACCAGGGCGAGCGGACCCGTGGCGCGCACGGTGAGGGCCCTCATGGCGAGGTCCCGGTGACGTCGGTGAAGCGCACGCGGACGCCGGGGCGCAGCAGCGCGGCCGGCTCGCGGTCGAGGTCGAACATGGCCAGGTCGGTGCGGCCGATCAGCTGCCAGCCCCCGGGCGACTCGCGCGGGTAGACCCCGGCGTACTCCCCCGCCAGCCCGACGGCACCCGTCGGGACTCGGGTGCGCGACTCCTGCCGTCGCGGCACGTGGAGCCGGTCGTCCTCGCCCACGAGGTAGCCGAATCCCGGCGCGAACCCGCCGAAGGCGACCCGCCAGGTCTGGCCGGTGTGGGCGGCGACGACCTCCTCGCGCGAGAGGCCCGTCAGCGACGCGACGTCGTCGAGGTCCTCGCCGTCGTAGACGACCGGCACCTCGACCTCCTCCCCGTCGCCGGAGGAGCTCCGCTCCCCCGGCCGTACGCCGGCCAGCGCGGCGCGCAGGTCGGCGACCGCGGCCCCCTCGGCGGCCACGAGCAGGACCGTCCGCGCGGCCGGCACCAGGTCGCCGAGCGCCGCGGGCGGGTCGGCGCGCAGCGCGTCGGCGAGCGCCAGCGCGGCCTCGCCGTCGTCGAGGTCGACCAGCAGCGCGCGGTCGCCGTAGGGGTGCACGATCACGTGAAGGCCTCCACGTGGACGCCCGCGTCGTCGAGCGCCGCCCGCACCCGTTCGGCCATCGTGACGGCTCCGGGGGTGTCGCCGTGCAGGCAGACCGACTGCGCGCGGACCGGGACGTCGGTGCCGTCGACCGCCGTGACGACCCCTTCAGCCACGAGCCGGACCACGCGCCGGGCGACCTCGTCGGGGTCGTGGAGCACCGCGCCGTCCTCCGAGCGTGGGACGAGCGTCCCGTCGGGGGTGTAGCCGCGGTCGGCGAACGCCTCGGTGACGGTGCGCAGGCCGGCGGCCTCCGCCCGGGCGAGCAGCTGGGACCCCGGGAGGCCGAGGACCGGCAGCGTCGCGTCGTAGGCACGGACGGCGTCGACGACCGCCTGCGCCTGCGCCTCGTGGTGGACGACCGCGTTGTAGAGGGCGCCGTGGGGCTTGACGTAGGAGACCCGCGTGCCGGCCACCCGGGCCAGCGCCTCGAGCGCCCCGATCTGGTAGGTGATGTCGTCGGTGAGCTCGACCGGGTCCATCTCGATGAAGCGCCGGCCGAACCCGGCGAGGTCGCGGTAGCCCACCTGCGCGCCGACCGTCACGCCCTCCTCGGCGGCGAGCTCGCAGCAGCGGCGCAGGGTGCTGGCGTCGCCGGCGTGGAACCCGCACGCGACGTTGGCGCTCGAGACGAGCCCCAGGATCGCGGCGTCGTCACCGAGCGTCCACCGCCCGAACGACTCCCCCACGTCGCTGTTGAGGTCGACCGTCGTGCCTCGTTCGTCTCCGTCGCTCACAGGTCCCCCAGCAGCAGCAGCGCGTTGTAGCCGAGGTAGAGCGTCAGCATCCAGGCGAGCACGCCGACGACCAGCAGCCACGCCGGGTAGCGGTAGCCGCCGAGCAGGTCGCGGCGACGCCAGGCGACCCAGAGCAGCAGCGTGAAGCCGATCGGCAGGATGAGGCCGTTGAAGGTGCCGGCGAACACCAGCAGCTGGGCGGGCGCCTGCTCGATGACGACGAACACCGTCGCGCTGAGCGCGATGAAGGCGACCGTCAGCAGGTTGCGCGTGCGGGCCGGGGTACGGCTGGTGGTGAGGAACGAGACCGAGGTGTAGGCGGCGCCGATGACCGAGGTCAGGGCGGCCGACCACAGGATGAGCCCGAAGGCGCGCAGGCCCCACTCGCCGGCGGCGGCACGGAAGGCCGACCCGGCGGGGTCGTCGGCGGAGAGCGAGACACCCCCGGCCACGACGCCGAGGATCGCGAGGAAGAGCAGCACCCGCATCAGACCGGTGAGCAGGATGCTGATGACCGACGACCGGGTGATCTCCTCGACGTGCTCCACACCCGTCCGGCCCGACTCGATGAGCCGGTGGGCGCCGGCGTAGGTGATGTAGCCGCCGACTGTGCCGCCGATGATCGTGGTCGTCGCGAGGAAGTCGAACTCCTCCGGCGCGACGGTGCTGCGGAGCGCCTCCCCAACGGGGGGCGACGTGGTGACGGCGATGACGAGCGTCGCGACGATCATCACCAGGCCGAGCACCACGACCACCCGGTCGAGGGCCACCCCCGCCCGGTGGGACAGGAAGATCCCGATCGCGAGCGCCGCCGAGACAGCGCCGCCGATGCGCGGGTCGAGCCCGAACATGGCGTCGGTGCCGAGGCCGGACCCGGCGACGTTGCCGATGTTGAAGATGAAGCCGCCCAGCACGACGAGCGCGGCGAGCAGCCAGCCGGCGCCGGGGAGCACCCGGTTGCCGAGCTCGTGGGCGCGCAGCCCGGAGACGCCGACGACGCGCCAGACGTTCATCTGGACGGCGACGTCGACGACGATCGAGACGAGGATCGCGCACGCGAAGGCCGCGCCGAGCTGGCCGGTGAAGGTCGCCGTCTGGGTGAGGAACCCGGGTCCGATGGCGCTCGTCGCCATGAGGAAGACGGCGCCGAGCACCGCGGAGCGGCCCGCGGCACCGCGCACGGCCTGACCGGTCGAGGGGGTGGGTGTGTCCTGGGTCATAGACCCCGACCGTGCCAGTTGTTCAACAATCCCGCAATACCTCAACCCAACAATTTCCGGCACCGGATGGCTACGATCGCCTCGTGAGCACCACCGGCCCCACCCGACCCGACCCGGGTCCCACGTCCGGCTTCGAGTCCGTGCTCGACGCCCTCGACGCCGAGCGCCGCGCGCGGCGGGCGGTCATGAGCACCTCCGCCGACCGGGCCGCGCGCACCGTGCGCGAGCAGGTGGTCGAGGGCCGGCTCCGCTCGGGGACCCGGCTCCCCGAGGAGCGGCTCGCCGCGGCGATCGGGGTCTCGCGCAACACGCTGCGCGAGGCGCTGAGCCAGCTGGTCGCCGAACGGATCCTCGTGCGCGAGGCCCACCGCGGCGTCGTGGTTGCCACCCCGGACGCCGACGACGTCCGCGACCTCTACGCCGTCCGCCTCGTCCTCGAGCCCGGTGCCCTCGAGCACGGCACCGCCGCCACGCCCGCCGCCGTCGCCCGCGTCCGCGACTCCGTCGCCGAGGGGTACGCCGCCGCCGACCGCGGCGACCACGCCGGGATCGGCGACGCCAACCAGCACTTCCACCGGGCGGTCGTGTCGCTGGCGGGCAGTCCCCGCCTCGACGCCCAGATGGACCTGCTGCTCGCGGAGATGCGGCTGGTGTTCCACCGGATGGGTGACCCGGAGGCCTTCCACGCCCCCTACCTCGCCGACAACGACCGGATCTGCGGCCTGCTCGAGGCGGGCGAGCGCGGGGCCGCCGCCCACCACCTCGCCGACTACCTGGCCAGGGCCCGGGACCACCTGCTCGGAGAGCTCCCGGCCTGACCACGGGTCCGACGCCGGGGCGGCTGCGAGCCAGATGGGTCACATCGGGCTGACACCCCGCCTACCCGTCGGTATCTTCGCGGCACCCGTCAGCGCCGAACTTCCAGGAGCTCCCCCGTGCAGCAGATCCTCGACGCCATCACCTCCGACGACTCGACCGCGGAGGACTTCGCGGCCCTGTCGCTGCCGGAGTCCTACCGTGCGGCGTTCGTCAAGAAGGACGAGGTCGACATGTTCGAGGGCATGGCGGCGCGCGACAAGGACCCCCGCAAGTCCCTCCACGTCGACGAGGTCCCGGTGCCCGAGCTCGGACCGGGCGAGGCCGTGGTCGCGGTGATGGCGAGCGCGATCAACTACAACACCGTGTGGACCTCGATCTTCGAGCCGGTCTCGACCTTCGGGTTCCTCGAGCGCTACGGCCGGCTCTCCGAGCTGACCAAGCGGCACGACCTGCCCTACCACGTCGTCGGCTCCGACCTCGCCGGCGTCGTGCTCAAGACCGGCCCGGGCGTGACGAAGTGGAAGCCGGGCGACCGGGTCGTGGCCCACTGCCTGTCGGTCGAGCTGGAGTCGCCCGACGGCCACAACGACACGATGCTCGACAACGAGCAGCGGATCTGGGGCTTCGAGACCAACTTCGGCGGCCTCGCCGACGTCGCGCTGGTCAAGGCCAACCAGCTCATGCCGAAGCCCGAGCACCTCACCTGGGAGGAGGCCGCCTCCCCCGGGCTGGTCAACTGCACCGCCTACCGCCAGCTGGTCTCCAAGAACGGCGGCGACATGAAGCAGGGCGACAACGTCCTCATCTGGGGCGCCTCGGGCGGGCTCGGCGGCTTCGCGACGCAGTACGCCCTCAACGGCGGCGCCACCCCCGTCTGCGTGGTCTCCAACGAGGAGAAGGCCGACATCGCCCGCAGCATGGGCGCGGAGCTGATCATCAACCGTTCCGAGGAGGGCTACCGCTTCTGGAACGACGAGGGCACCGAGCAGGACCCGAAGGAGTGGAAGCGGTTCGGCGCGAAGATCCGCGAGCTCACCGGCGGCGAGGACATCGACATCGTCTTCGAGCATCCCGGCCGCGAGACCTTCGGCGCCTCGGTCTACGTCACCCGCAAGGGCGGCACCATCACCACCTGCGCCTCGACCTCGGGCTACATGCACGAGTACGACAACCGCTACCTGTGGATGAACCTCAAGCGGATCATCTCCTCCCACTTCGCCAACTACCGCGAGTCGTGGGAGGCCAACCGCCTCGTCGCCAAGGGCAAGATCCACCCCACCCTGTCGCGCACCTACGCGCTCGAGGACGTCGGCCAGGCCTCCCTCGACGTCCACCACAACAAGCACCAGGGCAAGGTCGGCGTGCTCTGCCTCTCCCCCGAGGAGGGCCTCGGCGTCCGCGACCACGAGATGCGCTCGGAGCACCTCGACGCCATCAACCGGTTCCGCGGCGTCTGAGCGGGGGTGTGAGAAGGGTCCCGAAATTCCCCGGTCCACGACACGCGGACCGGGGTGGGATCCCGACCACCGATCGGAGAGGATGGCTGTGGAGCGGCACCCCGCTCACCACACCGATCCGGGAAGAGGTTTGGCGCCCATGAGCGACAGCGGTCTGTCCATCTTCGACGACGACGAGCCGGACACCGGCGACGCCGCGACGGAGCCGCGGGGATCGTCACGATCAGGCACCACGACCTCGTCGGACGACGAGAAGACCCAGGTCATCCCGACCGTCCCGGCGCGCACCCGCGACGACGACGCCGAGCGCACCCAGCCGGTCCGCACCGTGCCGCCCGCCCGCCCGGGCGCCTCGGCGCAGGCGAGCACGGCCGGGTCAGCGGCGGTGACCTTCCCGGCCGTACGCCGTGGCGGCTACGACCGCGCGGCGGTCGACTCGGCGGTCACGCAGCTGCGGGGCGAGAAGGCGGGGCTGTCGTCCTCGCTGTCGGCCTCGGAGAAGCGGGTGCTCGAGCTCGAGTCCCAGCTCGACGAGATGCGCCGGCAGGTCGAGGAGAACGCCAACCCCTCCTACGCCGGCCTCGGCGGCCGGGCCTCGGCGATGCTGCGGTTGGCCGAGGAGGAGACCCAGGAGATCCGCGCGGCTGCCGCGAAGGAGGCCGACGAGATCCGGGCCCAGGCCACCCGCGACGCGACCGGCATCCGCGCCGACGCCTCGCGCGAGGCCGAGGACATGCGCCTGGTCCAGCTCAAGGAGCTCGACGAGACCCGGCAGCGGCTGCTGGCCGAGGCCGAGCAGGACCGCAAGCTCGCCAGCGCCGAGGCCGAGGACCTGCTGGCCTCGGCCAGGCGCGAGGCCGACCAGGTGCGGCTGGCCTCCCAGCAGGAGTCCAACGACCTGCGGACCAGCGCCAAGCGCGAGGCCGAGCAGGCGCGTGCCGCGGCCGACCGCGAGGTGCAGGAGGCACGCCGGACGCTCGCGGTGGAGAAGGAGCGGCTGGCCAAGGAGGCCGCCGACCACCACTCCAGCGCGATGGCCGAGACCCAGCGGCTCGTGACCGAGGCCGAGGAGCGTGCCAAGGCCGCCGAGGAGCGGGCGCGCGAGGCCAACAAGCAGGCGCAGGCCCACCGCCAGCAGGCCTCCAAGGAGGCCGAGGCGACGCTCCAGCGGGCACGCCGTGAGGCCGAGCAGGTCGTCGCCTCCGCACGGACCCAGGCCGACTCGATCAACACCACCTCCACCGCCGAGGCCGAGCGCGACCTCGCTGCGGTCCGGGCGGAGGTCGACCGGGCCGCCAAGCGTCGCGACGCGATCGCGGCCCAGCTCGCCTCGCTGCGCGACGTGGTCGCCGGATTCGGCACCGACGACGACGACGACGAGCCGGCCTCCAGCAAGGCGACGAAGCCCTGAGCGGCTGGACCGGCCGCCGGCGCGACCGGGAGCGGGCGGAGGCCGCGGCGCTCCGTGCCGAGCGGGCGGCCGACAGCGTGGCCGCGTCCGGTGCCGACGACGGCACGGAGGGACGGCCGGTGCCCGCCCTGATCAGGCACTCCCCCTTCACGGTCGGGTTCTTCGGTGCCCTCGGCGCGCTGTTCGCCATCTTCCTCGCCCAGCAGGTGCTGTCGATCTCCTCGACGCTGATCCTCCTGGTGATGGCGATGTTCCTCGCGGTCGGGCTCAACCCCCTGGTCGAGTGGTTCGTGAACCACGGCGTGCGGCGGGCGGTGGGCGTGCTCATCGTCCTCGTCCTGGTGCTGAGCATGTTCGCCCTGTTCGTCACGGCCCTGGCACCGGTGATCAGCGACCAGATCCGGCTGATCACCGACAACGCCCCCCGCTGGCTGCGGGAGCTCCAGACCAACCAGCTCGTCCAGGACCTCGACGACCGGTTCGGCGTGATCAGCAAGGCCGAGCAGTACTTCGCGTCCGGCGACTTCGGCCAGCAGGCGTTCGGCGGTGCGCTCGGGGTCGGGCTCGCCGTGCTCTCCGCGCTGGCCAACAGCGTGATCGTGCTCGTGCTCTCGATCTACTTCCTCGCCTCGCTCCCCTCGATCAAGCAGGCGTGCTACCGCCTGGCCCCCGCCTCGCGCCGCCCGCGGGTCAGCGAGCTCGGTGACAAGATCGTGCGCTCGACCGGCGCCTACGTCGCGGGGGCCTTCCTGGTCGCCGTCTGCGCAGGCCTGACCACGCTGGTCTTCACGTTCGTCGTGGGCCTGGGCGACTACGCGTTCGCGCTCGCCTTCGTGGTCGGCCTGCTGAGCCTGATCCCGATCGTCGGCTCGATCATCTCCGGGGTGCTGATCACCGCGCTGGGGCTCACGGTGTCCCCCACCGTCGCCCTGGTCTGCATCATCTACTACGTCGCCTACCAGCAGCTCGAGGCCTACGTGATCTACCCCCGGATCATGGCGCGGTCGGTCTCGGTGCCCGGGGCCCTCACCGTGATCGCCGCGCTCGTCGGGGGTGCCCTGCTCGGCATCATCGGCGCGGTGCTGGCCGTCCCGGTCGCCGCCGCCCTCCTGCTGCTGCACCGCGAGGTCTTCCTGGTCCGCCAGGACGCCCGCTGACCGGACCAGCGGTCAGGGCTGCCGGCTGAGGAGGACGGCGGGGACGCCCCCGGTCGACCAGGGCTCGACCAGTGCCTCGGTGAGCCCGACCGTACGGCCGTCCCCCTGCACGTGGGGGCAGCCGTGCAGCTGCGGACGCACGACGTACGCCGTGCCCGCGACCTGGACCACCACCCACTCGTCGTCCCCGCCGAGGTCGCACGCCCGCCCGGCGGGCAGGTCCTGGTCGGGAGCCGCGTCGAACGCCGCGACGAACCTCTGGGCGCGCTCCCGGTCCAGCGGCGTGGCGTAGGTCAGCCAGGCCTCGCCGCGCTCACGTCGGTAGGCGCACACCAGGTCCTCCTCGTCCTCCGGCGGCACCACCTCCGACGACGGGTCGAGCAGGTCGCCACGGTTGGCCAGGCAGGTCGCCCCGCCCACGGCCGACCCCACGACGTGGCGGCGTACCTCGTCGTCGGTGGTCGCGACGGTCATCCGGGTCCCCTCGAGCTCCCAGGTCTGCTCGACCCAGCCCTCGGCGAGACGCCGGACGCCGATCGGGAACGGCGAGTCGAACCACAGGTAGGGCTCCACGGGGACGCTCGCGCTCTGAGCGACGTTCTCGCAGGTGTCGTCGAGCGGGACCGGCCGGCCGACGTAGCCGGGCTGGACGCGCATCGCCTCACGCGGTCCGGCACGGTCGCCGGCCGGCGAGTAGGTCGCGCCCCAGCCGCAGTAGAGGTCGACGTCGCCGGCCTGCGGGAGGCGCAGTGGCGCGCTCCCGAACCACCAGTCGCCCGGCACCTCGACGGCGACGTCGTGCCAGTACTCCGCGCGCCACGCCGGCTCAGGGTCCGCGGAAGCCGTCGCGGAGGCCGTCGCGGTGGCCGACGGCGAGGACGCCGACGGGTCCGCCGGATCGGACGGCGAGGCGGTCTGCTCGTTGCCGCGGCCGCCGAGGCACACGACCAGCAGCGCGGTCGCCACGACGGTCCTCACGCCACGCATTCAGCCACATCGCCGCCTGCTGCGGGAGCGAACCGCTCAACCCCGGGCGGTGCTCCGCTCCCCGAGCTTGACCAGGACGACGCCGGCCACGATCAGGGCCCCGCCGACGAACTGCACGGCGATCGGCAGCTCACCGAGGAACAGCCAGGCGAAGAGCAGGGCGAAGAGCACCTCGAGCAGGGCGACGAAGGACGCCAGCCGCGAGCCGAGCAACCGCACCGCCATGATCCCGGAGGTGTAGGAGACCGCGCAGGTGATCGCGCCGAGGCCGAGGACCGGGATCCACCAGGCGACCTCGGTGGTGCCGTAGACCGCCGGCTCGGTGGTCCAGGTCATGTCGAGCAGACCGACCGCACCGGCTCCGAGCAGCCCGAGGCTGCCGACCGCCAGCCCGGCCGCGGCGAGGACCACCGGCGGCAGCGCGTTGTCGGCCTGGGCCGAGAGGACGAAGAAGGTCGCGCAGCCGATCATCGCCAGCGTCGCCCAGGCCACGCCGAGCGGGTCGAGGTCGGCGCCGCCCGAGACCAGGTCGAGCACGAGCACGAGCCCCACGGCCGCGACCACCCCGCCGAGCGCGGTGAGCCGGCCGGGGCGCATGCCGTGGCGCAGCCAGAGCCACACGACGACCGCGACCGGCGCGATGTACTCGATCAGGAGGGCGACGCCGACCTGCATCCGCTCGATGGCGCTGAAGTAGGCGAACTGGGTGACCGCCGTGACCATCAGCCCGTAGCCGACGACGAAACCGGCGTTCTCGCGCAGCAGGTGCCAGCGGCCGCGCAGCGCGACGACTCCCGGGACGAGCAGGACCAGGGCACCGACCACGATGCGCGCGGTGACCGCCGCGGCCGGGGTCCACCCGGCGGCCAGGAGGCCCTTCGCCATCGCGCCGGACGCACCGAAGCTCGCCGCACAGATCAACGCGAAGGTGAGACCCGCAGCCGTGCGGGGCGAGGTCACCTCCTGCACCCTGTCATCCGTCATCGTCGCCATGGCATGTGACACTAGGTCACCCGCATGTAAGGTGTCAACGTGGTTTTCGCCTATGACAGCGAGATGTCGCTCCAGTCGGCCGTCGAGCTGGTCAACAGCGCCGAGGAACCCGACACGCTCGACGCCGTGGCCGACCTCGACGACTTCTGGTCGCGGTGGCGCTACACCGGCCGGCACGACCGGACGCGCGCGGAGCTGTCGGAGGTCCGGGACCTCCGCCCGCGGCTGCGGGCCCTCCTCCTCGCCCCCCGCGACGAGGCCGTGGAGCTGGTCAACGCCGCACTCTCCGAGGTCAGCTTCCGCCCCGCGCTCGTGCGCCACGAGGAGTTCGACTGGCACCTCCACGCCGTCGACCACGACGCCCCGCTCGCGGAGCGGATCCTCGTCGAGACCGCGATGGCCATGGTCGACGTGATCCGCGCCGACGAGCACTCCCGGATCGGTGTCTGCGCCGACGACGGGTGCGGCGGCGTCGTGCTCGACCTCTCCCGGAACCGGTCGCGTCGCTACTGCTCGACCACCTGCGCCAACCGGAACGCCGTGGCCGCCTACCGCGCCCGGCGTTCCTGAGGCGTCACTCGAGCCTCACTCCACGGTCACGTCGACGCTGCCTGCGGAGCTGTACTGGTCGCTGAGCAGGTAGTGGATGCGGTAGTCGCCGGGCGGCAGCGGCCACGGCCGGCCCTGCGACTCCGGCCCCAGGGTCATGTCGCCGAACACCGTCGGGGGCAGCGCGCCGGCGTCGTGGTCGCCGGTGTAGCCCCACAGCAGGTAGTCGTCCCGTTGCGGGTCGGCGGCCCCCCGTTCGTAGACCCCGATCCAGTCCCACCGGTTGGCCGGGCCGCCGTCCCAGGTCACCTCGATCGGCTCGCCGACGGCGTACGTCGTCCGGTCGGTCGTCAGGCTCACGCCGTCCTCGGCCGAGCGGACCCAGAACGAGTTGCGCTCGAGCTCGCTCCCGTCGGGATCGGTCAGGACGACGTCGTAGCCGCCGGGGGCGAGCGGCGCGGTGTCGAACGACGTCTCGCCCGACTCGCCCTCGACGTCCTGCGAGGCCAGCGGCTCCGCGCCCGACCCGCCCTCCGGGACCACGGAGATCGTGGTCCGCGGATGTCCGGGCGCGTGGTGGAGCACCCCGAGCTGCTCCCCCTCGGTCAGGAGCCGACGCTCCAGGGACAGCGTCCGCCGGAGCTCGACGGGCGTGACCTCGAACGTCGACAGCACCGCCCGGTGGTCCGAGGTCCAGGGCTCGTAGCCACGGTCCACGTCCGGCCCGCCGGTCTCGCCGACGAGCTCGCTGGTCCGCGTGAGCGCCGGACCCCCGGCGTAGAGGTAGTCGATCCGGTCGCCGCGATCACCGTCACCGAAGGTCACGCCGGGGTTCTCGACGGGGTCGGGGTGGACCTCGCGGAAGGTGTCGCGCAGCCCGATGCCGAGCAGCACCTCGCTGACCGGCCAGGGCACCGCCTCCGTGACGCCCACGCGGGCGCCGCTCCCCTCCTCGGTCCAGTCCAGGCTCGAGGGCTGGTTGAGGTCGCCGGTGAGGAACACCGGGTAGCCCTCGGCCAGCAGCTGCTCCACGCTCGGGGTGAGGACCTCGATCGAGGAGGTCCGCACCTCGTCCTCCGAGGCCAGCACGTCGGCCATCGGCACGCCGTTGCGCAGCAGCCGTGGCCCGTAGCGCACGTAGTCGAGGTGGGTGTTGACCATCGCGACCACGAAGCCCGGTTCGACCTCGATCAGCGAGTAGAGGCCGTCTGCTCCGGACGGCTCGTGGATCGGGTATTTCGAGAGCAGCTGGAGACCGAGGTTGTAGTAGGGGTAGCCGGTCCTCCGGGCGATCTCGGGCAGCCGGTCGTAGGACTCGAGCACCCCGACGACGTCGGCGTCGACGTCCTCGATGACGGCGTCCGTGGACCGGTCACCGCCGTACTCGATGTTGTAGGTGAGGACGCTCAGCTCCCGCGCGTCCCCCGGCGCGAGGCCCGCCTCGGCGGGCTCGGGACGGTCGGCGCCGTCGACGCCGGTGCACCCGACCAGCACCAGTGCGGCCATCCCCGTCGCTGCCGACCGCCAGGAGCGCCGCACGGCCGGTCAGCCGATCCGGGCCACGAGGTAGTAGCAGCCGACGCCGGCCAGCTCGCCCTCGGCCTGCGGGAGGTAGGGCGCCGGCCCGTCGACCTCCGCCTGCGCGAGCACGCCCTCCGCCACCAGCCGGTCGACGACGGCCTGGCAGCCCCGGGGCTCCCACAGGTCCTCCCGCTGGGTCACGGCGACGACGCCTCCACGCCGTACGACGCGGGCGAACTCGCGCCAGACAGCTTCGACGTCGGGCAGGTAGGTCATCACCCCGACACACACCAGCGCGTCCACCCCGTCGTCCTCGACCGGGAGCGGCTGCTGGAGGTCGGCGCGGTCGAGCCGGTCGTAGGCGCCGGTCCGGCCCGCGACCTCCAGCGACGCCGGCGAGATGTCCAGCCCGATGATCCTCGCGGCGCAGCCGCGCTCGCGGAGCGCCGTCCCCACCAGCCCGGTGCCGCACCCGACGTCCAGCACCGCCTCGGCCGACGGGACCCGGGTGACCACGACGTCGGCCACGACCGCAGGTGCCCGGTAGGACCAGGCGGCCAGGTCGTCGTCATAGCTGCCGGCCCACGCGTCGTAGCGGCCCGCCACCTCGTCCGGGTCGGTGGTGCCCGCGTAGAGCCAGTCGTCGCGGGAGGTCTCCTCAGCGCCCATCGGCACAGCGTCTCACGGTCGAAGGGGTCGACACCCTGCTCCTCGCGCGCCACAATGGCCGCCACTGGCTGAACAGTCAGTTAACCGGCAGCCGACCACGGGAGGCGCGCACGTGAGCTTCGACCCCGCCGATCCATCGCTGAGACGCCGACGGCCCGCACCGCTGGGCCGCCGGGAGGTGCTGCGAGGGGGGTTCTGGCTCAGCGTCGGGCTCGGCGCGTCCCCGCTGCTCGCGGCGTGCGGGGGCGACGGCGGCGGCTCGGCGCAGTCCGGCGGCGCGCCCTACCCGCTCGCCCGGCCGGACGACCCGGTGGCCCAGCCGCTCAAGGACAGCAACCCGCCGATCGAGGACGGCCTCGACCCCGAGAGCGGCGGCGTCCTCCGGATCCTCAACTACGACCAGTACATGGCCCCCGGGGTGATGAAGACCTTCGGTGCCGAGCACGGCGTCGAGGTCCAGGTGACGCCCTACACGACCTACGACGAGATGCTGGCCAAGCTGCGGGCGCCCGGCGAGTCCTTCGACCTGGTCTTCCCGGGTCCGAGCGTGCTGAGCAAGATGGTCTACGCCGACCTCATCCAGCCGCTCAACAAGACCTACGTCCCGAACCTGACGAACGTCTGGCCGGAGTACCAGGACCCCTGGTACGACCAGGGCGCCCGCTACACCGTGCCCTACACGATCTACGACACCGGCGTCCTCTACCGCGCCGACCGGGTCTCGAGCGTGCCGGACAACGGCTACGACCTGATGTGGGACGAGGCCTACGCGGGCAAGATCTACCTGCTCGACGACCAGCAGGAGGCGATCGCGATGTCGCTGCTGCGCAACGGGATCACCACCGACATCAACACCAGCGACCCCGCCCTCGTCGCCCAGGCGACCGACTCGCTCATCGAGCTCATCGACAAGGTCCAGGTCAAGGCCAACATCAACGCCTACTCCGAGGTGCCCGAGGGCACGGCCACGGTCCACCAGGCGTGGTCCGGCGACGCGATCGCGGGCCAGTACTACCTGCCCAAGGGCGAGGGGCCCGAGGTCCTGGCCTACTGGCGCCCGGAGAGTGCTGCGGAGCGGGTCATCGGCAACGACAACATCGCCATCCCCCGCAGCGCCGAGAAGCCGGTCCTCGCCCACCTCCTGATCAACGACCTCCTCGACGACAAGATCGGTCTGAAGAACTTCGGCTGGAACGGCTACCAGCCGCCGCTGACGACGCTGTCCGCGCAGTTCCTGGTCGACCAGGGCTACATCCCGGAGAACCTGATGAACGCGGTCGTCGAGCCGTCGGACTTCGAGGAGGGTCTCACCTTCTACGAGGTCCCCCCGACGACGGAGGCCCTCTGGCGCCAGTCCTGGTCGCAGTTCAAGGCCGGTGGCTGACCCCGCGGCCGACCACCGCCGTACGACGCGACGGCTGTGGCCCGCGCTCGCGCTCCCCGGCACGCTGTGGCTGGTCGCCCTGTTCCTGGTGCCCGTCTACGCCGTGATGGCGGTCGCGTTCAGCGGCAACATCAACATCTTCGGCGAGCCGATCCCGGCGTGGAACCCGCTCGACTGGCAGTTCGCGACGTTCTCCCAGGTCGTCACCGAGTCGGTCTCGGGCCCCTACCGGGCGGTCTGGGTCCGCACCGCGGTCTACACCGGCCTCGCCCTGATGATCTGCGCGGCCATCGGCTATCCCGTGGCCTACTACACGGCCCGGCTGGCCGGGAAGCGGCGCGGCCTGGTCCTGGCCCTGATCCTCGCCCCGTGGTGGATCAACTACATCACCCGGATGCTCGCGTGGGTCAACCTGCTCCAGGACGACGGCTACGTGAACAAGGCCCTCGGGATCGTCGGCGTGGCCCCGGTGTCGTGGCTGGCCGGCAACCCGGTCACCGTCGTGATCGCCCTGGCCTACGGCTACCTGCCGTTCTTCATCCTGCCGCTCTTCGCGTCGCTGGACCGGATCGACCAGCGGCTGCTCGAGGCCTCCCGCGACCTCGGGGTCGGCTCGGTCCGCACGTTCCTCCACGTGACGCTGCCCCTGTCGAAGCTCGGCCTGGTCACGGCGTTCGTCGTCACGGCCCTGCCGATGGCCGGTGACTACTACACGAACACGATCGTCTCGAGCTCGCCGAACACCACGATGATCGGGAACCAGATCGAGCTGTTCCTCCTCCAGGGCCCCTCGAAGAACTTCGGCGCGGCGCTCGTGCTCCTGCTCTCGCTGGTGCTGCTGTTCTTCATGGCCTACTACCTCGTCCTCACGCAGCGGGCGAGCCGGGAGGCGCGATGACTCCCCCGTGGCGCAACCCGTGGCGACGCCCCTACGCGCTGGCCGGACTCACCTGGCTCTACATCCTGTGGTCGCTCGCCCCGGTGCTGATCGCGGTGCAGTTCTCGTTCAACGACGGCCGGTCGCGCAGCACCTGGCAGGGGTTCTCGACGCAGTGGTACTGCTGCGCCGAGGGCTCGGTCGGCGAGGACCCGAGCCTGTTGCTCGCGCTCCAGAACAGCCTGGTCCTGGGCGCCGTGACGGTCCTGATCGCCACGCCCCTCGGTGTCGCTCTCGCGCTGGGTCTCACCCGGTGGCGCTCCCGGGCCAGCAAGGTCGCGAACGGCATCGCCCTGGTCCCGCTCGTCACCCCGGAGCTCGTCGTCGGGTCGGCGCTCTACCTGGTGATGGTCAACCTCTACCAGTTCGTGCCGCTGGGCCTGCCGGCCATGATCCTGGGCCACGTGACCTTCTCGGTCTCCTACGTCCTGGTCGTGGTGCGCGCCCGGCTGCTGGCCATCGGCGGCGACTACGAGGAGGCGGCGCAGGACCTCGGCGCCAGCCCGTTGCGGGCCCTGCGCACGATCCTGCTCCCGCTGCTGACGCCGTCGATCCTCGCCTCGTCGATGCTGGTGTTCGCGACGTCCCTCGACGACTTCGTCGTCAGCCAGTTCCTCTTCGGCGACGCCTCCAACGTGACCGTGCCGATCAAGCTCTACAACGCGGTGCGCTCCGCCCCCACCCCGGCGCTCAACGCCCTGGCGACGCTGCTGCTCGTCGCCTCGTTCCTCGCCCTCGCGCTGGCGTACGTCGCGCTGCGGGCGCGCCGACGCGGCGACGGGGGCTCGGCGCTGGAGGACCTCGCCGACTACGGCTGAGGCGCGGCTGCCGCTTCGGAGGACTCGGACGCCGCGAGGACCCGCAACGACTCCGGCGGCAGGTGGACCGTCACGGGCTCCCCGGAGGCCGGGCTGGCGCCCCGGCCGGTGTTGGTGACCAGCGACTGGAGCACGTCGCCGTGGGGCAGGCGGACCGCCAGCTGCGTGGTCGACCCGAGGAAGACCTGGCGGTCGACCATGCCCGGGATCCGGTTGGAGCCGGTCAGCCCGGCCTCCTGCACCTCCACGCACTCCGGCCGGATGACGGCACGGCGCGCGGCGGGGCCGGCGCCCGCAGGCACCTGCGCCTGCAGCGTGAACTCGCCGTACTGCACCGTGCGGGTCCCGGCGTCGCCCGGGGTGCACGCCACGTCGAGCAGGTTGGCCACGCCGAGGAAGTCGGCGACGAACTCGGTCGAGGGCTCGCGGTAGACCTCCTGCGGGGTCCCCAGCTGGACGACACGGCCCCGCTCCATGACCGCGAGCCGGGTCGACATCTCCAGCGCCTCCTCCTGGTCGTGGGTGACGAAGACGAAGGTGATGCCGACCTCGCGCTGCAGCGCGGACAGCTCGGCCCGCAGCGAGTGGCGCAGCTTCGCGTCCAGCGCGCCCAGCGGCTCGTCGAGGAGCAGCACGGACGGCTCGAGGACCAACGCCCGCGCCAGCGCCACGCGCTGCTGCTGCCCGCCCGACAGCTGGTGGGGACGGCGCTGCGCGTAGTCGGCGAGCCGCACCAGCTCCAGCGCCTTCGCGACCCGCGCGTCGCGGGTCGCGCCGTCCAGGTCCTTGCGCCAGCGCAGCCCGTAGGCGACGTTCTTCTGCACGTCGAGGTGGGGGAAGAGCGCATAGCTCTGGAAGACGGTGTTGACCGGGCGCTTGTGCGGCGGCTTCGGCGCGACGTCGACGCCGTCGAGGAGGATCTGGCCGCCGGTGGGCTGCTCGAAGCCGCCGAGCATGCGCAGGGTCGTGGTCTTCCCGCACCCGGACGGGCCGAGGAGGGTGAAGAACTCCCCCGCACCGATCTCGAGGTCGATGCCGTCGACGGCGGTGACGCCGTCGTAGTCCTTGCGGAGACCGAGGATCGAGATGGCACCACCGGGCATGCGTCGGAGCCTAGACAGCCGAGCGGCGGTTGTCACTGGTGACTGAACAGTCAGTTAGTTGATTCTGCCTAGCGACACCACGACTCACTGACTGTACAGTTAGCGAATGGTCAGCGAGATCCGAGAGACCCTGCCGGGTGCGGCCTACCACTCCGCGGAGACCTACGCCGTCGACACCGAGCGGGTGTTCTACCGCAACTGGGTCTACGTCGGGCGCGCCGAGCGGGTCCCGAAGCCGGGCTCGTGGATCCGGGTCGAGGTCGCCGACGAAAGCATCCTCGTCGTGCGCGGCAAGGACGACCGGATCCGGGCGTTCTACAACGTCTGCCGCCACCGCGGCTCCCGGCTCTGCGAGGAGCCGCAGGGCGAGGTCCGCACCCACCTGCGCTGCCCCTACCACGCGTGGGGCTACGCGCTCGACGGGACGCTGGTGACCACCCCGATGATCGAGAAGGAGGAGATCGACCGGCCGTCGACCTCGCTGTGGCCGGTCCACGTCGACGTCTGGGAGGGCTTCGTCTTCGTCAACCTCTCCCGCGAGGAGCCGCAGCCCCTGCTCGACCACCTCGCCGACCAGCTCGACGAGCCGCTCCACCTCGCCCGGTTCGGCCTCGGCGAGCTGCGCATCGGCCACATGACGAGCATCGAGGTGCAGGCCAACTGGAAGATCGTCATCGAGAACTACAACGAGTGCCTGCACTGCCCGACCGTGCACCCCGAGCTGGTGTCGGTGGTGCCGGCCTACAAGAAGGGCTGGATCCTCGAGGACGGCCGCGACGACGGCGGGGTCTCGCTCGCCGACGGTCGCACCACGGTGGCCCTGGACCCGCGGCTGCGGCTGCCGCTGCTTCCGGGCGTGACGGAGGGCGAGACCCAGGCCTACTACGGCGCGCTCGTCTATCCGACGATGTTCCTCGACGTCGACGGCTCGGCCTGCCTGGCGACCGCCGTCTTCCCGACCGGTCCCCAGAGCTGCCTGCTCGTGACGGAGTACCTCTTCAGTCCCGAGGCGGTCGCCGACCCCGACTTCGACCCCACGCCGGTCGTGGAGTTCAACGAGCTGGTGATCCGGCAGGACAACGACGCGTGCGAGCGGGTCCAGCGCGGGGTCACCTCGCGTGCCTTCGACCACGGCGTCTTCCCCGAGAAGGACTCCTGGGTCTACGAGTTCGACCAGCGCTACCTGCGCGACGTCGAGACCCCCTAGGACGGGTCCTCGGCCAGGACGACGCGCGCGTCCAGGGCGACCACGCCGTCGGGCCGGGCCAGCACCGGGTTCAGCTCCAGCTCCGCCAGCTCCGGGTGGGCGGTCGCGACCAGGGACACCCGGGCGACCAGCTCGGCCAGGGCGTCGAGGTCGACCGGCGGCCGGCCGCGGGCGCCGAGCAGGACCGGTGCGCCCTGGAGCGAGAGCAGCAGGTCGCGCGCTGCCGCCGCCCCGACCGGGGCCAGCGCGCACCGGGTGTCGTCGAGCACCTCGGTGAGGACGCCGCCGAGCCCCACCATGACGACCGGCCCGAACCGCGGGTCGCGGACCGCTCCGACGATCAGCTCGGTCCCGCCGGAGGTGTCGGCCATCGCCTCGACCGAGACCGACGGCGGCGCCAGCCGGTCGACCAGGTCGGCGTGGGCCGCCAGCACCTCGGTGCGGTCGGCCAGCCCGAGGACCACGCCTCCCCCGTCGGACTTGTGGACCCGGCCGGTCGCCTTGAGGACGACCGGATAGCCGATCTCGCCCGACGCCAGCGCCTCCTCCAGCTCTCGGGGGCCGGCTACCGACCGGGCCGACGGGAAGGCGATGCCGGCGTCCGCGAAGAGCGAGCGCGCCGCGGCGTACGACGCGTCGGTGACCGGCGGCGCCGGGTCCGGGACCGCGACGTCCCCGGTCCGGGCCGGTTCGACGAGGCCGGCGAGCACCGCGGCGGCCCGGTCGACGTCACGGTGCACCGGGATCCCGGCCTCGGCGAGCACCTGGCTCGCCGCACTGCCGGGGTCGACCGTCTGCACCACGAGCGGCGTCGTCCCCCCGCTGACGGCCGCGGCCATCTCGTGGGCCGCCGTGAGCTCCGCGCCGGTCATCCCGGGGTCCCAGGCGCCGTAGCCGCCGAAGTAGCCCGTCAGCAGGACGCCGTCGACCTGGTCGGAGTCCACGAGCACGCGCACGCCCCGCGCATAGCTGGACAGGTCGCGCTCCCCCGCGCCGGCGAGGTCCACCGGGTTGGCGAGGGACGGGTGGGGCCCGAGCGCGGACCGGAGCTCGCCGAGGACCGGCTCCGCCAGCGACGGGGTGTCGAGGGCCGCGGCCGACAGCACCTCGGCAGCCACGGCGCCGTGCCCGCCGCCGTCGGTCAGGATCGCCACCCGGCGGCCCCGCATCCGCCGCGGCGACCGCAGCGCGACCAGGAGGTCGGCGAGCTGAGCCAGGTGGTCGACGCGCCGTACGCCGGAGGCCGCGCAGGCCGCGTCGATCACCATCGAGGAGGTGGTCAGCGACCCGGTGTGGGAGATCGCGCTCCGGGCCGCCGTCTCGCTGCGCCCCGGCGCGAGCAGCACCACGGGCTTCCCCGCGGCGGCCAGCGCCCGCGCGGCGGACACGAACCCGCGTCCGTCGACGGCGTCCTCGGTGTAGACCGCGACCGCGCGCGTGCCGTCGTGGTCCACGCAGGCGCGCATGAAGTCGACGACGCCCAGGTCGGCCTGGTTGCCGAGCGAGACGAACCGGGAGATCCCCAGGCCGCGGTCGGCGAGGAGCCCGGCGAGGTCGAGCACGAGGTTGCCGCTCTGGCTCAGGACGGCGACGTCGCCCGGCGGCAGCGTCCCGGGGGCGAGCTGGAGGTCGGAGGTGTGGTCGACCACCCCGAGGCAGTTGGGCCCGACGATCGCCGTCCCGCCGGCGCGGGCGACCGCGACTGCCTCGGCCTCCCGGGCGGCGCCCTCGGGACCGGTCTCGGAGAGGCCGGCGGTGATCGCGACGACCACCCGGACCCCGGCGTCGACGGCGTCGGTCACCGCCGCGACGAAGCCCGTGGCCGGGACGCAGAGGACGGCGAGGTCGACCGGGTGCCCGACGGCGGCAGCGGCGGCCCGCACCGAGGGGTGGGTGGCCCGGCCGAGCACCTCGTGGCTGCGGCTGACGAGCAGGACCGGGCGGTCCGCGGCCGAGCCCAGCGCGCGGCGCGCGATGATGTGACCCCACTTGGCGGGGTCGTTGCTGGCGCCGACGACGGCGACCGAGCGGGGCGCGAAGAGGGCGTCGAGCCGGTCCGGCACGCCGTCGTCGTGGTCCTCCGGCGGCCCTTGACGCCTCACGGGCCAGATCCTAGCATCACTGACTGACTGGACAGTCAAGCAACGAGGGGCTGATCGATGACGGACGCGACGCCCCGGCCCAGCCAGCGGGCCCAGGCCGCTGCCGAGGCCAGGTCCCGGATCCTCGCGGCCGCCGCCGAGTGCATCGTGCGCGACGGCCTGGCCCAGGTCCGGATGGCCTCCATCGCCCGCACCGCCGGGGTCTCGGCGGGGCTCCTGCACTATCACTTCGAGACCAAGGAGCTCCTCTTCGGCGAGGTGCTGCGCTACTCCCACGAGGTCTCCGCCGAGCTCAACCGCCACGCCCTGGCCACCGGCGGCGACGGCCCCGCCGAACGGCTCGCCATCTTCCTCGACCGCTGCCTCCCGAGCGACGAGCAGCGCTCCGACGAGTGGCTGCTGTGGCAGGAGCTCGCGCTGCTCTGCATCCGCGACCCCGGGCTCGCCACCGTCGGCGCCGACCTCTACGAGGACCTCTACGCCACCGTCGCCGACATCGTGGCCGAGGGCGTCGGGGCCGGGGTCTTCACCACGGGCATGAGCAGCCGGGCCGTCGCCGAGACGGCGGTCGCCCTCACCGACGGCTTCGGCGGTCGGATGCTCGCCGGCGACCCGGGGTTCGGCATCGACGAGGCGCGGGCGATGCTCGCCGACGCGGTCGGCGTCCTGGTCGGTCACGACGGTCCGCTCCCCGACCCGACCCGCGCGGAGGGCGCAGGATGAGTCGCCCCGACGTCGTCGTGGTGGGTGCGGGGCTGGCCGGCCTCTCCGCCGCGCGCGACCTCGAGGCCGGCGGTGCGCACGTCACCGTCCTCGAGGCCCGCCCGCGCGTCGGGGGCCGGGTCGAGCAGGTCGAGCTCGACGACGGGCGTCGGGTCCAGCTCGGCGGCGAGGTCGTCGGCAACGCCCACACGAGCTATCTCGGCCTGGTGGCCGAGCTCGGCCTCACCCTGACGGCGTCCTACGTCGCCGAGCCGGGCGAGGTCACCCGGCAGGTCCCCGAGGCGGTCGACGTCGGCGAGTGGCCGTCGTGGTGCACCGAGGCCGACCGCGCCTCCGCGGAGAAGGTCGAGGCTGCGCTCGCGACCGTCGTGCGCGGGATCGATCCTGACGACCCGTGGTCCTCCCCCGACCTCGAGCGGCTCGACCGGACCAGCGTCGGTGACTGGATGCGCGAGGTGGACGCGTCGCCGGCGGTCATGCGGCTCGCCGAGATGTTCCAGCTGAGCATGTCCGACGGATCGATCGAGCGGACCAGCATGTTCGCCCACGCCCGCCAGCTCCGCGCCGGCGGGAGCACCGGCAGCTACGACTACGAGCAGTGGGAGAACCTGCGCGTGGCCGAGGGATCGGCCTCGGTCGCACTGACGATGGCGGCGGGGCTGCGCGACGTACGCCTGTCCACGCCGGTGGACCGCATCAGCGTCGGCGCGACCGGGAGTGTCGTCACGACCACGGCCGGCGAGACGCTGCGCGCCGACGCGGTCGTGCTCGCCGTCCCGGCGGGTCCCGCGCGCGACCTCGACATCGACGGCGTGAGCGAGGAGCGGCTGCGCTCGCTGCGGCGCCAGCGTCACGCGTGGGCCGCGAAGTTCGTCGTCGCCTACGACCGCTCGTTCTGGCGCGACCGCGGGCAGAACGGGCTCGCGGAGAGCGAGGGCGTGCTGGGGTCGACGTGGCCGCAGCAGGAGGGCGTGCTGTCGGCGCTGGTGCCGCCGGAGCGGTACGCCGCCTTCGCGGCCGCCGACACGGAGACCCGGACCCGCGAGGCACTCGCGCAGGTCGCCGGCCTCTACGGCGCCGAGGCGACGTCGCCGCAGCAGACGTGGACCCGGCTGTGGGGCACCGATCCTTGGACCCAGGGCTACGTCACCCAGTGGCGTCCCGGCGACGTGACGGAGGTCGGTCCTCTGCACGGGACCCACGAGCCACCGTTCTACGTCTGCGGCTCCGACCAGTGGGTCGCGGGCTACATGGAGGGCGCGGTCCGCACCGGGCGCGCCGCCGCGGCGGCCGCCCTCGGCGGCGGCTGACCGAGAAGGAGGGGCAGCGATGGACTTCGGCCTGACCGACGAGCAGCGCAGCATCGTCGAGGTGACCCGCGCCTTCGTCGAGCGCGAGCTCTACCCCCACGAGGAGGAGGTCGAGCGCACGGGCGTCGTCCGGCCCGAGGTGGTGGCCGAGATCCGTCGGAAGGCGATCGCGGCCGGCCTCTACGCCGCGAACATGCCCGAGGAGGTCGGGGGCGCGGGACTCGACACCGTCACGTGGGTTCTCTACGAGAAGGAGCTGGGCCGGGCCAGCTATGCGCTGCACTACTCCGGCGTCGTCCGGCCCTCCAACATCCTGCTCGCCGGCACCGAGGAGCAGCGTGAGCGCTACCTGCTCCCCTGCGTGCGCGGCGAGAAGGTCGACTGCCTCGCGATGACCGAGCCGGGTGCCGGGTCGGACATGCGCGGCATGCGCACGCGGGCGACCCGCGACGGCGACGGCTGGCGGATCAAGGGAAGCAAGCACTTCATCAGCCACGCCGACGAGGCCGACTTCGTGATCCTCGTGGCAGTGACCGGGGACGACCCGGTCCGGCCCGCCATGTCGGTCTTCCTCGTCGACCTCGACACCCCGGGCGTGGCCGTGCACGACGGCTACCGCAACGTCTCCCACCGCGGCTACACCAACTCGATCCTCGACTTCGACGACGTCCGGGTCGGGCCCGAGGCGCTGCTTGGCGAGGAGGGCAAGGGCTTCGAGCTGTCCGGGACGTGGCTCGGCTCAACCCGGCTCCAGGTCGCGGCGTCCTGCCTCGGCCGGGCCGAGCGGGCGCTGGAGCTCTCGGTGAGGCACGCCGCGACCCGCGAGCAGTTCGGCCAGCCGATCGGGAAGTTCCAGGGCATCGGCTTCAAGCTCGCCGACATGGCGACCGAGCTCCGCGCGGCCGAGCTGATGACGCTCCACGCCGCCTGGAAGTACGACCAGGGCACGGCCACGGACGCCGACATCGCGATGGCCAAGCTCAAGGCGACCGAGATGCTCGCGATGGTCGCCGACGAGGCGATCCAGGTCCACGGCGGGATGGGCCTCATGGACGAGCTGCCGCTCGAACGGATCTGGCGCGACGCCCGGATCGAGCGGATCTGGGACGGGACGTCGGAGATCCAGCGCCACATCATCAGCCGTTCGATGCTGCGACCCCTGGGAGCCTGAGATGACCGAACCGGCCGGCACCGTACGCACCCACGTCGAGGACGGCGTGCTCGAGGTGACCCTCGACCGCCCGAAGGCGAATGCGATCGACCTCCCGACCAGCCGCGCGATGGGCGAGGTCTTCGCCTCCTTCCGCGACGACCCCGCCCTCCGGGTCGCGATCGTGAGGACCGAGGGCGACAAGTTCTTCTGCGCCGGGTGGGACCTCAAGGCCGCGGCCGAGGGAGCGGCCGTCCAGGGCGAGTACGGCGTCGGCGGGTTCGGCGGCCTCCAGGAGCTGCCCGACCTCAACAAGCCGGTGATCGCGGCCGTCCACGGCCTCGCGATGGGCGGCGGCTTCGAGCTCGCCCTCTCCTGCGACCTGATCTACGCCTCCGAGGCCACCCAGTTCGGGCTGCCGGAGATCAACGCCGGCACCCTGGCCGACGCCGCGACCATCAAGCTCCCCAGGCGGATGCCCTACCACGTCGCGATGGAGCTGCTCCTGACCGGACGCTGGATGCCGGCCGAGGAGGCGGCGCGCTGGGGCGTGGTCAACCAGGTGCTGCCCGACGAGCCCGGCGTACGCGCGCGTGCCTGGGAGGTCGCCCGGTTGCTCGCGTCCGGTCCCCCGCTGGTCTTCGCGGCCATCAAGGAGACGGCGCGCGCCGCCGAGTCGCTGGGGTTCCAGGACGCCCTCGACCTCGTCACCTCCAGCAGCCTCCCGACGGTGGCGACGCTCTATTCCTCCGAGGACGGCGTCGAGGGCTTCAAGGCGTTCGCCGAGAAGCGGAAGCCGGTGTGGAAGGGCCGCTGACCTCAGCCGCCGGCTCCTTGCGTCGCTGCCGGCGGTTGCGCCGGCCCGCCCGGAAGCCGCACAGGGTGAGTCCTGCCAGACCCGCGCCGATCGCGACGGCGGGCCCGCGCCCTCGCGGCGTGAGCGTGGCGTCGTCGACGTCGTCGACGTCGTCCACGTCGTAGAAGACGAGGACGGGCACGGTCCTGTCCCTCGGGCGGTCCCTCGGGTTGTAGCCGCACCACCGCCGCTCGCTCGGGGTCCGGAAGTGGAGGTCGCGTCCGTCGACGGAGTAGGCGACGGTGAGGTAGCACGCACTCCCGTCGAGCTTGAACCCGAAGCCCGCGACCCTGCCCATCACCGAGGTGTCGGGGCCGGGCGTGCGGACGACCCCCACGATGCCGAGCACCACCACCGCCAGGCTGACCAGCGCCCACCGTCCCACGTCCGACCGCAGCACCCGCACGACCGCACCCTGTCACGTCGGATGGACGGGCGCGGACGAATCACGGGTTGCCGCCGTGGCCCCGGCGGGGCAGCATCAACACATGGGCCGTGCACCTGTGGGGTCGACAGCGGGTCGGTTCGCTGTGCCCGAGTGGGTGCTCGGCGCCGTCGTCACTCTGGTGGTCCCGGCGCTGCTGGTCGGGTCGCCGGACCTGGCGTGGACGGTCGTGACGGCCGCGGTCGTGGTCGCCCTGGCCACGGCGCTCACGGCGAGTCGGTGGACCGCCTACTGCGCCACCCGGCTCGCAGTACCTCGCGTGCGAGAGCACCACGACGTGAGGGCGGCGGTGGACGGACCGGCCACCGACCCTGTCCACCACCCCGTACGTCCGCGCGCTCCTGGGCTGGCCTGACGTCGCCTCGGCGACCCGTCAGGCCATCCATAAACCCCGACCCAGGAGCACGACATGTCCCCTCTCGAACCGATCTCGCACGCCCTCGCAGGTCTCATCGCGCCCGTCCACCACGGCCTGGACGCCCTCGGCGCCGACCCGGCCTCCGGCAGCACCTGGCTGCTCTGCATCGCTGCCGTCGTCGTCATGGTCCGTGTGGCGCTGCTCCCCCTCGTCGTCCACAGCGTCCGGCTCGCCCACGCGTCGGCGGCGGCGCGGCCGCAGCTGCAGGAGCTCGCGCGCCGCTACCGCAACCGCACCGACCCCGAGAGCGTGCGTCGCCACGTGGAGGAGCGACGACGGATCAGCGCCGAGCACGGGATGTCGCGCCTGGGGTGCCTGCCGATGCTGCTCCAGCTCCCGATCTGGTTCGCGCTCTACCGCCTGGTCTCCGACGTCGCCGCCGGAACGCCGGTCGGTGCGATGGGCGTCGAGCTGGTCGCCTCGCTCGGCGCCGCCACGCTCCTCGGCGTACCCCTGGCCGAGCGTGGCTACTTCGGCGCCGGACCGACCCACCTCGCCGTCGTGGCAGGCATGGCCGCCACGGCGGCCGCCCTGTCCTACGTGTCGCAGCGGTTCTTCGTCGCGCCCAACACCGTCACGGAGGCACTCCCGGCCGCCGCGGCCGCGACCCACCAGTGGATGCCCGTCCTGACCGCCGGGGGCCTGCTCCTCGCCGGCGGGGTGGTGCCGGTGGCGCTGCTGGCCTACTGGATCTGCAACTCGGCCTGGACGCTCGGTCAGTCCGCAGCGGTCTGGAGGTGGTGGCCCACGCCGGGCTCACCGGCGGCGGCCCGCACCGGGCGGTCCTGACGCCGTCAGCGGGTGTGACAGGCGGGGGCGCAGAAGTAGCACCCGTCGACCTGGCGGTAGTGGCCCGTCGCGGCCCGCACTGCACCGTGGCACGAGGCGTGGTTGCCGAGCGCCAGCCGGCTGCTGGGAGCGGGAAGGTTCGAGCAGCCGGCGGTGAGGTCGTGGACCTCGTGGTCCCCGGTGGGCTGGGCGAGCTTGTTGACACAGAAGTTCGGCACGGTGTCTCCCTTCGGTGGTTCGACCCAGCCCAACGCAGTTCGAGCGGGAGCGTCACGACCTGTTCCGGCTCCGAGACAGGCGTCGTCCGGCTCTCACGCCGTGGCGTCGCTCGGCGCCAGCACGATGTCGAACCTCGTCCGCGCCCAGGTCCGCTCGCCGAGGTCCCGGCCGTCGGGAGTCGCCGTCCCGGAGGGCTGCTCTGCGAAGTCCCTCACCAGGGACTCCTTGACGCCGAAGACGCTGTCGTCGTCCAGACGGTCGTCGCCGCGGACGAAGACGTGGGTGACGAGGGTGCGGTGCCCCGGCGCGGAGACCATGAAGTGCACGTGGGCGGCACGCATGGGTGAACGCCCCACTGCCGCGAGCATCCGACCGACCGGCCCGTCGTGAGGGATCGGGTAGGGCGTCGGGGTCACGCACCAGAAGCGGAACGATCCGTCGTCGGCACTGAACAGGTGGGCGCGCCCGGCGACGCGGTCGTCGCCGTACTGCACGTCGTAGAAGCCGTCGTCGTCCGCCTGCCACACCTCGATCCGAGCTCCCGCGACCGGCTGACCCGCGGTGTCGACGACGCTGCCCTCGACCCAGCACGGCTGGCCCTGCGCGCCGCCGGCGGTGTCGCCGCCCTGCTCGGTCTCGGGAGAGCTCTCGGTGAAGAAGGGACCGAACACGGTCGCCTCGGTGGCGTTGCCGTGGGCCTCGTTGTTGATCGCGATCGTCTGCATGGACAGCCCGAGCACGTCGGAGAGGAGGATGAACTCCTGGCGCCGCTCGTCGGTGATGTGCCCGCACGCGGTCAG
This sequence comes from Nocardioides aestuarii, assembly GCF_039527245.1. Lineage (NCBI taxonomy): Bacteria > Bacillati > Actinomycetota > Actinomycetes > Propionibacteriales > Nocardioidaceae > Nocardioides > Nocardioides aestuarii. The sequence continues at coordinate 3,296,100 of NZ_BAAAJT010000002.1, read as the reverse complement.
GAAGTCGATGCCGGCCTTCCACTCCGCCTCCGTCAGCCTGACGTCGCGGGCGAAGGCGTGCAGGTGGTCGGTCAAGGACTGCATGATCTCGCGCAACCTCGGGTCGTCCGTGTCGTCGAAGGAGGCGCGGACCCTGTCGACCAGCTCGTCCTCCCGTCGGCGCTGCTCGTCGGAGGTCACGGGCCGGCTTCTCGTGTCGCGACGGTTGGTGGTCACCGGGGATCTGCTCCTTCCCAGGCGCGTCGCAGCAGTCGCTCCAGGTCGTCGGTGGACAGGGTGACCGGGTTGGACGGCGGGACCGCCGGCAGCACCGCGCTGGCTGCGTCGGCGAGCTGCTCCTCCCGGAGTCCGAAGTCGCGGAGCGAGGTCGGCGCGTCGATCCGGTCACGCAGCTCCTGCAGACCGGCGAGGGCGGAGTCGGAGCCGAGAGCGCGCGAGATCCGCGCCTCGGCCTCGGGTGAACGCGGGGCGTTGAGCGCGAGCACGTGGGGCAGCACGACGGCGTGGGTCTGGGCGTGCGGCAGTCCGTAGCGGCCGCCGAGCACGTGGCAGATCTTGTGGTGCAGGCCCGAGCCGGCGGAGGAGAACGCCACGGCAGCGAGGTAGGCGCCGTAGAGCATCCGCTCCCGACCCGCCAGGTCCCCGGGGGCATCGACCACGCGTGGCAGGGCCCCGCCCAGCGCCCGGATGCCCTCCTCCGCGAGCGCGCGGTCGATCGGGTCCGAGCGCGGCGCCCACATCGAGTCGACACAGTGAGCCAGTGCGTTCAGCCCGCTCGCCACGCTCAGGTCCACGGGAAGGGACGTCGTCAGCGAGGCGTCGTAGACGATCGCGCGGGGCAGGACGCGCGCGTCGACGCCCGTGGTCTTGACCGCGTCCTCGGTCAACCCCCACACGTTGGTCGCCTCGGATCCTGCGTAGGTCGTGGGCACCGCCACGATCGGCAGCCCGGTGGTGAGCGCGACCGCCTTGGCCAGGCCGGTGGTCGATCCACCGCCGAGGCACACCAGGGCGTCCGCTCCGGAGCTCTCGGCGGCCTCGCGGGCACGATCGGCCACCTCGACGGGCACGTGCATCACCACGTCGTCGTGCACCAGCACCACGGGGATGTCGGCCGTGACGCGGGCGGCCAGCGCCTCCCCGGCTCCCGAAGCGATGACCATCACCCGCTCGGCCCCCAGGTGCGACACCTCCGCGGCCACGCCCTCCGCGGCCCCGTCGCGGGTGAAGCGGACCCGTTGCCCGAGGGTCTCGTGCTCGAAACCGGTCGTCATGCGGCGCTCCGTTCGGTGGTGGGGTCCGGCGCCCAGACGCGGGCCCCCGGCCAGCGCGGCAGTCGAGACGACGTCGGTGACCTGACGATGATCGCGCATCCGACCCCATCCGGACAGAGGCACGGACGCACGGGCGAGCGGAGATCCCGGCACGCGTGATCCCCTGTCCCTGCTTGGTGCCGACTCCAAAACCAGGTACGTGCTCTCATGCCGCCATCCGCTCAGCGGTATGTGCAGGCGGATCCTGGAAGTTCAGAGCATCCCGACCGCGAATCCCTCAACGGTCAGGCCACGTGACCATCCGGCTGTGGCCACACTGCGGCACCGTCGCAAGTTCGGTACGTGGGGAGGTTCTCCCGATGTGGAGCAGGAGAGCCCGGGAGACGGTGGTGGGGTCCACAAGACCGGCTGGGCCACGCGCCCGAAGGAGAGCATCATGATGACCCGGGCCGCCACGTGCATGACCTCCCCGGCGGGAGACTGGCGATGACGACGATGACTTCTGACCTGCTGGTCGTGGGCGCTCGCTGCGCAGGCGCCGCCACCGCGATGCTGGCGGCACGCGCGGGCTACGACGTCGTGCTGGTCGACCGCGCAGCTGTGCCGACCGACACCACCTCCACACATGGGCTGGTGCGAGGGGGAATGGTGCTGCTGGACCGCTGGGGACTGCTCGACGCGGTGCTGGCGAGCGGGGCACCGGCCGTGCGCCAGGTCGACTTCCACCGCCACGACGCGACCGGTGTCCGGTCAACGAGCCATCGAGTGAGGGCGCGGGCAGGCGTCGACTTCCTGTTGGCGCCACGTCGGCGCGAGCTCGATCGGCTGCTGGTGGAGGCCGCCGTCGCCGCTGGCGCGCGGCTTCTCGACCGCACCACCGTGGACAGGGCCGTCGTCGAGGACGGGAGGGTGCGAGGGGTGACCGCGCGCGCAGCAGACGGGAGCCGCCACGAGATGAGAGCGCGGCTCGTCGTCGGAGCGGACGGGCGCGACTCACGCGTCGCACGGCTCGTGAGTGCCCCACTGACGCAGTCCCACGCCAACGGCGGCGCCTGCTTCTACACTTACGTCGCCGGCGTCCCGTGGCAGGGCTTCGAGATGCACGTCTCCCGCAGGCGGTTCGCCGGTGTCTTCCCCACGCACGGTGGTGAGGCTGCCGTCTTCCTCACGCTCCCGACCGCTGACGCCTCCGACCTCGTCCGGGCCGGCGCACGGAGGACAGAGGTGTGGCGAGGTCTCATGCGGCAGGCAGCGCCGGGCCTGGCCGACCGGGTCGACGCCGGAGTCGTGACAGCACCGCTACGCGGAACCGTGTCGCTGCCGCACCACGTGCGCCAGGCGGGCGGCCCCGGATGGGCCCTGGTCGGCGACGCGGGCTACCACCGTGACCCCATCACCTCGCACGGCATGACCGACGCCTTCCGCGACGCCGAGCTGCTCACCGCGGCGGTAGGAAGGCTGCTGAACGATCCTGCCGAGGAGTCAGCGGCGCTCGCAGAGTACGGCGAGCGCCGCGACGCGATGCTGGCGCGTACCTATGCGCTCACACGCGAGCTCAGCGCCTTCCCGGACCCCGACCGCTTCCTGGCCCTTCAGGCCGAGCTCGCCAAGGCCCTGGACGCCGAGGCTCTCGAGCTCGCCGGTCTCCCGGTCGCGACCGCGCGCAATGCGGCCGCGACCTGACCCTGAGCTCGACCCATCACCCGAACCACCACCTGGGAGGACCCCCATGACCACCTTCACCACCCCCGCAGCCTTTCTCGAGGACCCACCGGTCGACGACGTGGTCGACCGCATGTACACCTCCGACCTTGAGGTGCAGGGCTACGTCGCAAACCTCACCCGCGTCTGGGCCCACTGGCCCGATGCCCTGGGCGTGCTGTCCGCGGCCCTGCGCATGGCCACCGAGCTGGCCGAGCTGGACGCTGTCGAGCGCGACCTGGTCGTCACCGCCGCAGCCTCCGGGCTGGGGGACGCGTACTGCTCGTTCGCCTTCGGTTCGAAACTGGCGCAGCGGGTGGGTCCGGACATCACTGCCGACCTCGTGCAGGGTCGTGATGACGCCCTGAGCGCCCACGGCCAGACCCTCGCGGACTGGGCTCGACGTGTCGCCAGCGACCCCAACAGCACCACCACCGCCCACGTCGAGGCTCTCCGCAGGGCCGGGTTCGACGAGCGAAGGATCTTCGGACTCACATTCTTCGTCGCGCTGCGCGTCGCGTTCTCCACCGTGAACGACGCGCTCGGGGCCGCGCCGGACGCCGAGCTCCTGTCACGCGTCCCGCGGGCCCTGGAGGACGCTGTCACCTTCGGACGACGTCCGTCTGTCCCGGAAGGACAGGAGGCATGACTGCGTGGCTGCACGGTGCACCCTCCGTGGGCGACCGAGCCTCGATGACCCGCACCATTCAGGCCGGCGACATCATCCAGTTCACCGCACTCAGCGGCGACCGCAACCCCTTGCACTACGACGCTGACGTCGCGGCCGCTACCAGGTTGGGTGGCATCGTGGTCCAGGGCGGCGTGACCACAGCCATCCTCAATGCCGTCGTAGCCGAACGGTTGCCCGGCCCCGGCACGGTGTTTCTCGAGACCGCCTGGCGCTTCTTGGCGCCCGCGCGACCGGGCGACACGATTACCGGGGAGGTCGAGGTGGAGACGGTGCGAGCGGACAAGCCGATCACGTCGCTGCGCACCCGGGTCCTCCGCCATGACGGTGAGGTGCTCGTGGCGGGGACGGCCGTCTGCTGGACCTTCGACCTCCGGCAGGCCTGAGTCACGGTTTGGCGAGGGAGCACAAGGCCCGTCGTCGGCGACGGCGAAAGGGTCGTGAACCGGTCCGTCGAGGACCTCGGTGAGCGGTGGGACCCGGGGGGGGTCGGGCGGCAGTTGGCGACGATCCGGTTTGGAGAAAAGCCTGTCAACCCATGCACTTTGCTGACGCCCGGATCATGGCCCACCTCGACGAACCGGGGTCGAGCGGGTCGATGCGCCCATCAGTCCTCTGGACCGGCGGGCCTCCGGATTCCGAGCCCGATGCCGGCACCCGGATGGCGCTCGAGACGACTTCACACCCGCGGGGTCGCGGTGGTCACAAGATGCGTTGCATGGTGGGCGGGAACGAGTGCCCCGCGAGATGGGCGACGAGGTGGTCGGCGAGGTCGCGCGTGTCAGCGTTGGAGCCGTCGATGTAGGTCGATCTTCTCGTCCGCAGAGTCGGAAGTCCGAGCACGTAGAGCCCCGGCCACGGGACGACGCCGCCGTCATGGCGTAGCCGGCCGCGCCGGTCGAGAACCGGGACGCCAAGCCAGGAATGGTCCGGCTGGACTCCTGTCGCCCAGACAACGGTCGCGATCTCGCCCGATCGGAGGTCGAGCTCGAGCGGACCAGCCGGGGTGGCGGTGGGCTCGAAGCGCTCCCCTCGGCCCCCGATCCGGTCGTCGATGGCGTCGAGAAGCCGACTCAGTTTGAGGTCAGCCAAGGCAAGGGTGTTCGTCAAGGACCCGGAGAACTGCACGGTTCCCTCGCGCAGGGAGACCACCTTGCCGACGGCGCGGATGCCGCGCCGGATCAGCGAGGCGACGTCGAGGCTGCGCCCCGATCCACCGAGCTGCGGAGAGGGCAAGGCGCGCAACCGGACCAGGTCGTCGACCTGGTCCCAGCGCTGGTCGAGGATGCCGAGGGCTTCCAACCAGACGAAGATGTCGTGGCCGCGGTAGTGGCGGGGCATCCGGACGTGCTCCCCAACCGCCAACGTCACCGGCCGCCCGGAACGGTGGAGCTCGTCGGCGATCTGCACCCCGCTGGCCGAGGCACCGACCACCAAGGCGCCACCCTCCGGCAGCTGAGCCGGGTTGCGGTAGGCCAGGGCTGGCAGCGAGTGAACCCGGTGCGGGACATGGGCAGCGTGCCCCGGAACCGATGGCAGGGTCGGCCCGCAGGCCAGCACGACGGTTCGAGCGTGCCAGGGGCCACGCTCGGTGTCGACCACGAAGCCGGGCTCGGATGGCCGCACCGAGGTCACCGCGGTCCCGGTGACCAGCGGCGCGGCCATCCGCGTGGCGTAGGTGGACAGAAGTGCCGCGACCTCCGCCGCCCCCTGATAGCCGTGCGTCCTCTCACCGTCGTACGCCCACCCGGGGAGTCGGGTCATCCAGCCGGGGGTGAGCAGTCGCAACGAGTCCCACCGCTGCGTGCTCCAGGAGTTGGCGACGTCACCGCGCTCGATGACCACATGGTCGATCGAACGTTCGGTGAGTCGACGGCTCATGGCGAGCCCGCTGTGGCCGGCCCCGATGACGACGGTGGTGACGCTCCTCATCGCACCAGGTCGACCTTGACGTCGGTCGGGTTGGTCATGATGTCGAAGACTGCGGAGCGCTTCTGGGACTGGGCCAGCAGCGCCCGCAGCTCGTCATCCGTCGCGTCGGCCTCGATCTGGTAGCTGACCGAGACGCCGCTGAAGCCGTTGCGGACAGCCGCGTCGGCGCCGAGGATCCCGTGCAGGTCCATCTCCGCCGCGATCGTGGCCGTGACCGAGTGGAGCTGGATCTGACGCTGCTGGGCGACGGCCGCAACACCCGCGGTGAGGCAGGCGCCGAGGGCGACCAGCACGTACTCCACCGGAGTCGGTCCGTTGTCCCGGGCCGAGAACTGCTCCGGGTGGTCGGCGTCGAGAGTGAATGACGTGTGGTGGGCCTGCTCGTCACCGAAGCCGTAGAAGCCCTCGATGGTCGAGCGGCTGTGGGTGCCTTGGACCCAGGTCACGCTGGAACGCCACTGGAACTGGGCGATCTCGGGGGTGTCCGCGAGGGCGGCCCGTGCGCCGAGCAGTGCCTGGACGTCGACACCGTTGTCGACGGGAGCGGTTGCAGTGGTGGTGGGCGTGGTGGTCATGTCGTGCTCCTTCTCGGCCGTGGGCCGGATGGTGGGTGTGGTCGAAGCACCACTGTCAGTCCGATTGGGCCCTGTCGACATCGGGAGCGACTCCCCAGCTCCTGGCGCGCGTTCCCCATGCGCAGCTCAGCCGACCGTTTCGGCACCTGGCCCATGACGACGACCACTGGCAGGGCGCTCCCGGCGCACCCCTTGCCTACCCGCCGTCGGGACGAGACCTCGGACCTGATGGTCAGTCCGCCCGACCGATGCAGGCCCTGGACTCGGCTCCTCAGGCCGCTGAGGGGTCGACAGTTTCGGGTGCGATCGTGGGCCGAGGACGGCCGGCGTCGACCGGGCGTGCACCCGACCGCCCAGGCTGGCTGCGGCGGGCCTGATCGTCCCACGGGCGCTCGAGCGCGACGGCGTACTCCCACACGCCGAAGCCGAGATCCATCCGGGTCACTTCGAGCTGGGACCGGTCGAGGAGGGCACGGACACCGGCGTTCTCCGCCGACACCGTCATGGTGAGACGCCGCACGCCGACCGCGACGGCGCAGGCAATAAGACAATCCGCCAGCAAGCCACCGATGCCTCGGCGCTGCCAGGCGTCCACGACCGCAAGGGCGACCTCAGCCGACCCGGCGTCGAGTCGATCGCGCACGAAGCGGGCGATCCCGATCGGTTGTTGGCTCGTCAGTGTCGATGCCACGACGGCGAGGTGCGTCCAGCCGTCGACCGAGGTGAGCTGCCGCAGGTCCGCGTCGGTCAATGCTGGCTTTCCCGACAGGAACCGCAGCCAGCGGGACTGCGGCCCGAGGCCCGCGAACACCGCTTGCACGGCGGGGGCATCGTTGGGCTGGAGCAGACGTAGTCCTACGCCGAGCGGTGCGCCGGCCGTCAGCGTCGTCTGGAGGCCGCGAGCGTTCGATACGGTCATGCCGCCCTCCCCTCGGGCAGCGTCCCGTTCGCGCGGTTGCGGACGGACTGAGCTGGCGCCAGTTGCGGCCCGGTCCCACGTCCGCGTGGTCGGCCGAGTCGGCGTGTCGTGGGGTGGCGTGGCATCCCCTCACGCGCCCGATGCGCACGGGCCCTTGTTCGCTCTTTCATCTGTGCATGGAGTGTGAGAGCGATGTACTCGTTGGTCATGATGGTTCCTCTCGGTTCTTCCGGCTCGTTGCCGAGGAAGACGATGCGGCCCGCTTGCGGGGCGACGCATCGGGGAGAGTTCCCCATCTGTCCGACTGGGTGACCGAGGCGGCTTCGGTCACCGCATGGGTGGCCGCCTCGTGACGTTTCTGATCACGGCGCTCATCGTCGGTCTCGGTACACAGACCTTCGCCCGGCCCCACCGGCCGGTGCGGACGTCATGAGGCGTCGGGCTGGTGAGGGCCGACGCAACGGTTCCGGAGGGGGCCGACGAGGCCCGGCGCCATGCCCAGACGACTCCCACCTCGGGGTCGTCCTCGTCGGCGATGCGCTCGAACCCGAGCCTGGCGAGGACTCTCGTGGAGGGGTTTGGACCGGGAAGCGTGTGCGCGATGACGTGGTCCACCTCGCCGCTGGCGGCAGCGTCCTCGACCAGGGCACGGGCTGCTGCCGCGCCGAACCCGCGGCCCCTGAACTCCGGCGCGACCTCGTAGCCGATCTCGACGGTCCGGCCGGCGGGTGGGCCGGCGAAGCCGCCCGAGCCGACGAGGCGGCTGGTCGCCTCGTCGAGGAAGAAGCGCATCGACCAGGCACGGTCGTGCTCCGCGGCCGTGCTGAGATGGTTGCGGGTGCTGTCGATGGCCTCGGGGAACTCGGGCCAGCCGTCGGGGATTGTCGAGCCGACCATCTCGGCGAAGACGGATCGGTCGTTGTTCAACGCGTCGAGGAGCGCCTCGGTGGCGGGAACGAGGCGGACTCGCGGGTGGGACACCATGGAGTTCTCCGATCGTGTCGGACAGAAGGACGACCGATCGGCCGCCTGGAGGGTGTCCATAGTCGGGGCGCTTCCCGCGCACCCACATCGGGACAAACTCCCCATATGATCTGTTGGCCGCGGGCGTTCGGGTGGAGCCCGCATCGGTGATCACTTTCGGGGCGGGCGTCCACGCGGTTGTCTCACCGCAGGTTCACTTCAGGCCGAGTTGCTCTGCCTTCCGGGCCACGGCACGCCGGCTCTCCAGCCCGAGCTTGCCGAGGATGGCAGAGACGTGGTGGTCGGCGGTCTTGGGCGAGATGTAGAGCGCGGCCGCGATCTCGCTGTTGGAGAGGCCGCGGGCGACCAGCCTCGCGACGTCGAGTTGACGGTTGGTCAGGCCGCCGGGGTTCGCCCGAGTCGCCTCACGAGGACGCTGTGGCACCGCCCCGACCCCTTCGGCGCGCAACTGGGCACGCAACCGGTCGGCCGTGCCGACCGCACCGAGCCTGTCCAGGACGGCGACTGCCGCGAGCCGGTGCTGGGCATCGGGTGAGTCCGACAGTGTCATCGCCTCTTGGAACGAGTCGCCGGCGGTATGCCACCAGCTGGCGGCCTCAGCGTGCCGGCCTTCGATGGCGAGCCGGAACGGGGTTGGTGCGTCGGCTGGCATCTCGACCGGCAGTCCGAGGCGCCGCAACCATGTGGCCAAGGCCGCGGACGACCACGCCGTGGCTGGACGCGAGAGGTCGGTCAGCCCGCGTGGTGCCAGGTCGTGAACACGGGGGTCCTCCTCTCCGATCATCCACGCGACCTCCGCCAGCGCCGCGAGCACGGCCAGACGACGCAGCGGCTCGTCCAACGAGTCGGCCAGGGTCCAGGCCCGTTCGAGCTGCTCTCGGGGAAATCCCTGGCCGCGGCGCAGCGGGACCAAGGCGGTGACGACGAACGGCCATAGCAGCGCCACCTGCATGCCGCCCTCGGTCCCGAGTACCGTTTCGGCGTCCTCCAGCGCGGCGTTCCACCGCCCCTTGCCCAGGTGCAGGCGGGAGCGGACCCCGGTCTGCCACTGGCGGCAGATAGGAATGTCTCTCTCGACCGTGAAAGGGAGCGACTGGTCGAGCAGCCGCTCGGCGGCCGTCAGACGGCCCTGCTCGACGTCGAGGTAGGACAGTTGTGAGTAGAGGGTCGAGGCGAGCTCGTCGAAGCCTTGGCGTCGCGAGTCGTCGACGTCGTCAAGGATTCGGTCGCGGGCTTCTTCGCGTCCGGCGGAGAGGTCGGTCACGTCCTCGATCAGCCGGCGGCGCAGGCGCAGCAGATCTTGGCCATCGTCGATACCCGGCGCCGTCGCGAGGGCCATGTGGTCGGTGACTGCGGAATCGTCGCTGCTCATGTAGGCGAGGTAGGCCGCGGAGATACGGGCGTGACGAAAGGTCAAGGCGTCGCCGGCGTCCTGGGCAATCGTGGAGGCCGCGTCCAGGTGCAGGTCGGCATGCCTGCGTCGCGCGTTGTAGTACTCATAGATCGCTACTGCCGCGTGAGCCCGTGCCTCGCCGGCGAGATCATTGGCCTGGGCCCAGAGTGGGAAGGTGGCCTCGACGTTGCGGATGGCCTTGGGGAGCTGCCCGGTCATGTACTGCTGGAAGGCGAGGTCGACCAAGAGTTGGGCGCGCTCCGCGGGTGGCTCGGCGCCGAGGTGCTGGAGCGCGATCTCGAAGAATGCGGCGGCCTCACCGTGGGCGCCGGCGCTGATCGCCTCGGCCGCCGCCTGTCGCGCATACGCCGACGCCTTGGGCGCGTCGTGCGCGGCGACCGCGTGGTGGGTGAGCACGGCGGGGTTGCGGGGCTCCAGGCCTTCCAGGGCCTCGAGCAGCCGCGCGTGCAGTCGGGCTGCTCCGCCAACCGGGATGGTGCTCTCGATCGCCAGCCGGGCGAGCTCGTGGCGGAACACGATGCCCTCGGCCGCCCTGTTCAACAGACCGGTCTCGTCGAGGCGGCGCAGCGACGGCAGGTCGACTCCTAGCCTGGGCAGGACCCGATCGTCGACGTGGTCGGGGGCAGAGGCCACCAGCTGCAGGATCTCGAAGTCGGAGGCGGGGATCTCGTGGGTGCGCGCGAGCACTGCGTCCCGCACGGAGGCGGGCATGGGGCGGTGGGGCTCCTTGGCAACCTCCGTGACGAAGAACGGGTTGCCGCCCGTGACGTCGTGGACCAGGGCGGCGTCCAGGCTGGTGTGCGCTACGAGCTGCCGAACCGCGTCGACGCTCAGCGGGGAGAGCGCCAGCGGCGTGACCCCTTCGAGCGCGGCGACGTCGCCGAGCAGGCTGCGAGCTGGATGCCCGGGACCGATCTCGAGGTCCCGGTAGGTCATGACCAGGACGACCGGCATCGCCTCCACCCGGCGAACGAGGAAACGCAGCACTTCCACGGACGCCGCATCGACCCAATGGAGATCCTCGACGACGAGCAGGGTGGGCTCGGTCCGCGCCAAGTCGTAGGCGGCCTCGCACACCTCCGAGAGGAGCGCCCCCTGCTGTGCGAGCAAAGCTCGTCCCGCGCTGTCGAAGAGGTCGCGCACCGGCCCTAGCGGCCGTGGTGTCAGGAGTGGGTCACAGTGACCGCGAAGCACTCGAAGACGGGTCGCGGTCTCGCAGGTGGCCGCCACCACAGCCGACTTGCCAGCGCCGCTGTCCCCGGAGATCGCGAAGCCCGCGCCCGGACCGCCGGCGGCCGCCTGTTCGACCGCTGCGTCGAGTCGCTCAAGCTCGCTCCCGCGCTCCAAGAGCTGCACGGCGCCAATGTAGCGAGCGTTCTGATCTCGCAACACGTACTTTTCCACCGTCTTTGCCGGCCCGGCGCCCGGGAAGTCCAGCGTCCGCGCGGACGCTGGAGCTCCCCGGACAGCAGAGACGTTCACACTACGGCGGTCGCGGTCTGGGGACCGAACTCGTTGGCCACCTCGGTGACCCTGTTGGCGGGGAAGCCGCCTCGGCGCGCGTGCTCGAGGATGGTCTCAGCGTCCTCGGCCTCATGGACGCAGTAGATCTTGTCCCCAGCGACGTAGCTGTTCACCCAGGTGTAGGGCACGCCGAGCGACTCGACAGCCGAGTTGGAGGTCTGGGCGATCTCGGCCAGCTGCTGCGGGGTCAGGTCCGACGCCCCGGGGATCTCGCGCTCGATCACGAAACGCTTCATGGTGGTTCTCCTTGTCTCCGCCCGACGGCCTCATGCCACCGGGACGCCACTCAGCATGGGTGGAAAGTCACCCCTGGCCATCGGTAGGAGTTCCCCATCTTTGCTCGCCGAACGTTTCGCTTCCGGTCGAAGCCGGTCCCACGTGAGGAACCCCGACCGGTGGACCCGCCGGCAACAGCGCCTTCGGACTGCCAGGCATCCCGCAAGACCCGTCCGAGCTCGTTATCCGGACGGGACCCTCTGCTGGCGCGGTCGCTCATGTCGACCGCTCATTGGCTATGCCGCCATCCGCTCAGCGGCATGAGCGAACGCTGTGCCGCCATCCGCTCAGCGGCATGAGCGGTCACGGGCCGTCGTGCACCGTGGGTTGCAGGTCAAGCAGGATGTCCTCCTCGCCGCTCGAAGCCACCCCGGTCACCTGCCAGTCCCCGCGCACATCGGCAAGGCCGAAGTCGTCCCACTCGTAGGAGCCGATGACACTGGCTTGGCCCGTCACCGTGAGACGAGCTCCCTCCGGCACATCGGCAGCCCACCCCGTGCTTTGCACCTGGTAGCGAACAGGTCCCACTGCGAGTACGAAGTCCGTCGCATGATCGCGGACTCCCGGGTCTATCTCGAAGTAGAAGTCACGGGCCTCGCTGGCCCGACCGGTCGCCCGATAGATCACCTCACTGGGTGCAGAGTCCTGCCTGAACTCCTCGATGCCGTCGGACGCCTCGGACGCTGCAGCGGCCACTTCGCCTCGGAATCGAACTCCGAGGTCGCTGAGCACGTCGCCACGGGACGGCACAGGCACCTCGCCATCCGCAATCATCCAGCCCGCTACACGCACCCACACCACGACGCTTCCTCCTGCCAACGAGCCCTCACTGTCGCCCACAAGGCTGAGCATCGGCCACTGGTTAGCCGCCGTACTGACAGCGGCATGAGCGATCACCGAACCGGATTCACTCAACCCGGTTCAACAGTGTCAAACCCGTGGCATTCTCCTCGCACAGGACCGGATTCCGGGACCACTGGACAGAGGTGTTGAGCATGAGTGCCACGGGGGTTCGAGACCTGTCGGTCGGTGGTTCCAGTGCACCCAGTCGCCGCCCTGGCCGCCGTCTTGCGACTGGCTTGGTTGTCGGCGCGCTCGTTGCCGGAGCCGCCTGGAGCCTGTGGTGGTGGAAGCATCCAGAGGCGTTCCACTCGGCACCAGACCGTTGGAGCCTCGGGGGTGGCGAGGTCAACACGGCCGGTAGTCGGCCTCTGCACGTCGGGATGGCGACGCCCCTTCGAGACCTCAAGGGAACCGTCACGTTGACCGGGGCGGAGCCGCACGTCGTGTCGAACACAGCGGGCGCCCAACTGACCTTCCGCACCTGCGTCCCAACCGACAAGGGGTCGATCAGTTCTGTCTACGGAGACCTCGCGTCCTGGTGCAGCGAGATCACAGACTTGGCGGGCGCCACGGTCCCCCTTGACCCGGCCAAGCGGCGCCAGATCATCATGACAATCAGCTCAGCGGGGCCAGGTGAGTTGCGCGTGCAGGGCATCGACCTGAGCTACAAGTTCGGCTACCAGAACGGAACTCAGCGCGTGGGTGAGTACGTCTGGTTGCGCTACAAGGAGTAGGCAACCCTCGGGAAGATCGACCGTCCACTCCACGTGTCCGGGTTTGTCACCATCCGAGGCGTTCGCTGAGGCCAGTACCAACTCGCAACAGCAGATCAGCATCCGCTCAGCGGCATGAGCGGTCGACTTCGAGACCTTGCGCTCCGCACGCGGTGCCACGAGACTCGCCGCTCGGGCACCAACGGATGACGGTGCGCTGCCGGACGAGATCGGGGACGACGAACGTGGGTGAGGCGGTTGGTGTCTCGATCTATCGAGTGCTCGAGGAGTACTTTGTCCTGGCTCAGCACCGGAATCAGCAGGGGCTACGTGTCTCAACGGACCTGGCTCGGGTATCCGGACCCACGCCAACCGAACTCAGGACTCTGATCCTCGACCAACTCGGTCTGGACTACCCCGAAGTGGCAGGGTTCGCGGCCCCCGGCCACGACGCTCTCCTCGCCGCCACCGGTAGTCGCAACGAGCGGGAACTCGTGCGCCGTGCACAACTAGGGTCGCTGAGCGTCAACGCGGAGAAGCTGCGCTTCCTCCGTTGGAAGCCCGACGGTGACGGCTACGTCCGGGACTCCGAAGATGCTCATGAGGAACTCCCCAGGGCCTCCAGCGGCTCAAGTGAGGTCGGGGCGGCTGCGCTGCGACTGTTTGAATGATCCGCGACCGTGGGTCGACCCAACCGCTCCTCGGCGCGACCGCTCGCTCAAGCGGCATGCTTGCGAAGATGCTCCACGTGACTGAAGCCGATGACCTTGCAGACTGGACCTTCGACGTTCACGAACAGAGCGCGGGATGTATAGAGCCACCGGCGTTCACGTCAGCGGTGCAAGCGTCGCCGCGTCCGGCACCGATCCGGACGCCCTACTTGACCGGCTGCGACACGAAGCGCGAGATCTCCTGACCTCATGACCAACTCACCGGACAGCGGCATGAGCGGTCGCTGGGGCACGACGCGATCTGCTCGGTAGTCATACCTGTCCTGCCACCCGGCCTCTCACTCGAGCATGACCAGCTGCCCACGGCGCAGGCGCTTGAGGCCTTGCATGTCGATGACGCTAAAGTGCGCCCAGCACCCGCCCGGCGTCTCCGCTGAGTCCAGGACGCCCCAGCCCTGCTCGGCATTCCACTCTCGGACAGTCGCTGCGATCACGACTCGACGGTAGTCGGCCGTGCTCCACAAGCGCTGACGGCGGCGTGAGCGACCCTGCTATTGACTCCGGCTGCGTCCCTTGAGGATGGCGCCAGCCTCCCTGCCCAGAACGGAGTCGCTGGCAAGGTCCTCGATGACCGCCCGACCCTGCCCTGCCCTGATGCGGTTGCCGATTCGGTTGATCGGACGAAGGAAGTGGATCCGGGACTGCCCGAGATGCTCGTCCCGGACGAAGCTGAGCAGGTCCTCGTAGTGCGCGCGTCTTGCGCACCCGCCCATGGCGGCCGCCAGCCGGCCACGCACCGCGTCACTCGTGGTCTTGAGGTAGAGGGCCTTGAAGTCGTCCCACCAGGACGGATCCGGCTTGAACGGCAACCCGTGACCAATGTCTTCCAGAACTCGGTCGGGATAGTCGCGCTCGAGGTGCGTGAGAAGCACGGGGATCGCCGCCGGGTAGTGCTCCGGATGCTTGTAGAGGTCGTAGGTGTCCGACACCTCGACACCGGCCGCCCGCAAGTCGGCCATGACCGGCTCGCGAGCCGCTCGACGTTCCTCGGCCGCGGCCTCGATCTCGGCATCCCGCGCCTTGCGCCGCGCCTGATAGTCAGCATCCTGCTCTAGCTCGGCCATCAACTCACTTGCCGACACCGGACCGCGACGCCTCCCCACCTTCGAGAGGCTACCGCTGACAGCGGCATGAGCGGTCGAGAGCAGGTGACTCATGCGAAGTTGGGAAGCACCCCAAACCAGACCCATGCGAGGAATGCCAGCACGGCGAAGAGTGTGCCTAGGAGGACACCAAGGCCGGCTTGCCGTGTCCGCTCGCTCATGAGCAGCAGCAGACCGTTCACAGCAGCCTGAACGCTCAGGGCCAGGGCATACGGCTCCCAGACCTCCTGCACTAGGAGCTCGTCGTCGTTGCGTCCAAGAACGACCATCAGGGTCGCGAACGCCACCAAGAGGTTCGCAGCAACAAGCCCAGCCAGTGGGACGAGCCGGCCCTTGGCGCTCGAATGTTGATCGCTACGGTCAAGGTCTGGGTCGATGGTCATGCGCCAGATGGTCCCAGCCAGTGGCGCGGCGCGATGAGATTCGACGCGACTCGCACGAACCGCTCATCGGCATGCCCGCTGTTCTGACAGCGGAATGAGCGGTCACGGCTCGCGTCGGGCTAGCGTCAGCTCGTGACCATCCCGAACGAGATCCGTCCCGCACTGCGCGATGAGCTAGACGCGCTCGCTCGCGGGGAGCGGCCGGCACTGCTGACCTGGGTGGAGAACTACGGTCACGGGGGCGCGGAGCTGATTCGTCAGCCGGAGGAGATCTGGTCGCACCCCGCAAGCGAGTTGCAGCACGGCTCGAACGGCTCCGGATGGGGGTGTGTGCCGCTGTGGACGACCGAGGAGAGTCCCAGTGACCTCACTGCCGAGTTCGAGGTGAGCTCAACCGGGAAGGTCGCCCTCACTGACGTCCGGGTGCTGTAGCCAGCGAAGTTCTGCCGTCCTGACAGCGGCATGAGCGTGCACCTCTTATAGGCACCAGGGTGTCTCGGTGCGGAATCGACGTACCGGGATCTCCACGAGCGGATCGCGAAGGTCTCGGCCGGAAGAGCGGGCGTGTGGCGACCTGTCCTTCAGCGCCCAGCGGGTCCGGGTTCTCGTTCAGTCCACGGAGGTGACCGCCGGAAGAGTCCAAGTGCCGTCGATGATCTCGGGGCGAGGCTGGTAGTAGCGGACGAGATAGTTCCAGCCCTCAACGATCGGGAGCAGATTGGTGGTGCCCTCGGGCCCGCCGAAGTGGATCGTGACCGATCCGTCGGGGTCCTGGTCTGCGGTGAGGTTGTTGACACTGACCCGGCCGCCCGTGTCGGTCGGGAAGTAGCCGTCTGCGTCGTAGAGGGACACGGACCAGAACCCGTCCACCGGCACGTCCCGCACCGTCAACGTGTACGCACCGACCGGCAGTCCCGGAACGACGTTCTGGTAGAACGCTTCGTGCTCGGGCAGACCGCCCCAAGCCGACGCGGTTCCGATGAGGTGGCGGATCGGGTCGACCTCGTCGCGACGGCCGAACGCGCCGCCATACCCATCGAGGCCTTCGGACAGCTTGATCAGGGCGTCCCTGGTCTCGGCGAATGTGGTGGGCTCGTACGCCGGCATCTGGAACGGTTCGGCCGAGGAAGCGGCGATGGCAAGCTGGTCCTGGAGTGCAGTGACCACGGAGACGTCGTCGGGCTCACCGGGCTCGACGAGGATCCGGACGGCGACCACCACGAATGGAGTGTCGAACCTCTCCAGGGTGAGTTGGTGCTCTCCGGCGTCGTGCAACACCGCGTTGATGTAATGGTCCTGGTTGACGACCATGGCCGAGAGATATCGCCCTTGGGCCTCAGGGATCGTGAGGGTGGCGCCCTCGCTGATGTCGACGACGACCGCGCTGTATAGCGTGTCCCGGTTCTGTCGAATAACCGGTTGATTGTCGAGCGGGGTCGGCACCCGGTTGTGGGCCCACTCGTTGGTCGCCACGTTGTTGGCGGCCAGGACGCCGGCGAACATGCGGTTCGTCTCGGCGCGAACGAAGTTGTCGACGCTCACCCGGATGTCGCTCACCAGGTGACCATAGCGCCTGGCAGACCGACTCGGGCGCGACCGCTGGTCGCCAAGCTCGGGGGCATCCCGACCTATCAACCCCTGCCGTTCTCAAGCAACATGAAGCCACCACGAGTGGACCGCACGCTCATCGGCAGGACCGCGCCGACAGCGGCATGAGCGTGCGAGACGCCGAGTTGGTGCTGACCGTCGTAGGCGACCGCTACAGTGCCCAATCGACAAGACAGGCTGTTGCATCACCGGGTTCGAACGGGGGCGTTCTATGGATGAGGAACGGACGTCAGAGGTGACGCCTCGGCAGTGGCGGGGACTCAGCGCCTGGGGTGGGATCGCCGCAGTCGCGTTCGCCTGTCTCTCCATCGGCTTCCTCGTCTGGTTTGCCTCGGACCCCAGCGATGGGATGCGCCTGGTCTTCGGTGTTGCCTTCGCCATCCCAGCCATCGCGTGTGCCTACATCGCTGTCAGATCGGGCACGCGTTCTTGATTCGAGTCGCAAGCCGGGCGCACTGGTGAAGTACTCGCATCCGCTCAGCGGCATGAGCGGTCACGGCTCTCGGCTAGCGTCTGCCTGTGCCTGCCCAAGCCGCCGGGTTGTTCCGTCGCAATGACCTCGAACGTTCAGACCAGCAGCTCGCCTGGGATCGGAGGGACCAGGCCTTCTTCGCTGCTGGTGCGTGTCATGTTCTCGCGTGGGCGTGTCGAGCCTTCCATCAAGACCAGGCTCTGGCCATTCACGCGCTTCGGTTCGCGGGTCACGATCAGGTGTTTCACACCGATGCCGTGTGGGAGAGCTGGGCATTCGACCACTCGGGGTGGAATTCCCACCACGAGCTGTTGGAGGTCAACGCCGAGTTCGAGGATCGCCCCATGTGAAGCGGCTGACCAAGACCACCAGGGTGGAGTTGGACCGGGAGGCGTACGACGAAGGCCTTGAAATCACGGCCACACTGAGTGAGTTCTGCGCCCAACATCACCACCGCATGCCGGGTCAGTACTGGCGAGATCCGATGAGCCGCGCTCGCGACTACGTCGCCCGCTTCCGGCCACCTTGGAGCTGAGCGGCAGCGTTCGTCCGGCGCCATCCGCTCAGCGACATCAGCGGGTGAAACGCCGGGGAGAAACGCAAGCGCCACGTACGCTCCTCGCCGTGTGGAACCGCGGGAGGCCTGCGAACCTCGTCGCCAGTCTTCTGGCGTTCTGGGTCTTCATGTGCGTGTTGTTGGGCTTCGCGGGGTTCGGCATCGGCGTTGGCGAGCTACTGATCTGGCTAACTCTGCTCGCTGTCAGCAGTGTCCTGATCGTTCGGCGATTCCGTAGCGCCCGCTTGCTGTTCTGACAGCGGCATGGGAGTACGTGTGTCCGGGGCCTGTCAGGCCACACAGAACTCGTTGCCTTCAGGGTCCAGCATGACGACGTGTCCTAGGGCGTCGCCGTGGTGCTCCTCGCGGACCACCGTGGCACCGAGCGCAATGAGTTGAGGCACCTTGGCTCGAATGAGTCGCTCCCGGACGGTCATGTCCCAGGGCCCTTCACCGGCTACGCGGATGTCGATGTGAACTCGGTTCTTGGCCGTCTTGCCTTCCGGCACCCGTAGCCATCCGATGGCAGGGCCCTTCCCCTCGGGGTCGACGATGGACGCGCCATCGGGGTCGTCGTAACCCGGTTCCGACACGTAGCCGAGGGCCTGCGCCCAGAAATCCGCCAACAAACGAGGATTCGTCGCGTCACACCCAAGAGTCCAGTGAGTAGCCATGACAGGGAGGGTAGGCGGGGTTCCGGATGACGTGCGTCCGGAGCGGCGTCTCTGTCCTCGACCACGCAGTGTGATGTCCCACGTGCTTGCGACGCCCTCAACTCGGTACGGCCGGGCACTGACAGCGGCATGAGCGAACGAGCGGCGACGTCAGTATCCAAAGCAGCGTGGCGTTCGGCGCGCGTCGCGCACCTTCCCCGCCGTTGTCGGATGATCGTGGAATGCCGACGGAGGACTCCACACGTGCCAGCGATTCCCGGTACCCCTTCACGATCTGGCTCGTCTTGTACGTCGACCGGCACGCTCTGAAGTCGAGCCGACGCGTTGCCGGGGCGTTCACTACGGAGGTCGAGGCACGAAAGCTGGAACGTGAGCTTCACCAGCTCGAGGATTCAGGATCCTTCCGCTATGAGGTCGAATCCACGCACCTGTGGAAACGGAGCGACGATTGGCGTCCCGATCCCGAGAACTTGCCCTACGGGTCGGTGCCCGGACTGCACAAGGCGACAGCGATCCTTCCGGAATTCAAGGGCCACCAGTGCCTCACCATGAGCCGGATCACGTCCATGCACGGCGATGGGACGACGGTCACCGAAGGCCTCGAGATCGGCTGGAAGACTGGTGCACACGTGCAGCTCGGCGTGGCTCGGCCCGGCACCTTGCTCATCACACCTGAGCCCTGGAGCCCGCCAGTCACGAGGCTCTTCAGTGTGGTCCGCAACGCGGACGAGCCTGCCCGCGCGTCGGGTCAGCGAAGCAGTCACGCCATCGCCCGTGAGGATCCTCTGACTGTGCTCCTTGGCGAGAAGGTCCACGGCTTCTCGGTCACTGAGAACCGAGACGGCTCCATCAACGCCATCAAGCTCACCTTCAAGCCCGCCACCTTGGATGTCAGGGTCGAGAACGATCAATTCCTCGTTCAACTGACGGAACGGTGATGCGGCGAAGAACCGTCTCCTTCGAACCAACAACTGGAATCGCCGGCGCAGATCAGCACGCTCATCGGCATGAGCGTGCAGTTCCTGACCACTCATGCGCACTCGGTCACGGGTTGGTCACGATGCTCAGAGCCCCTGTGGAACAGGGCTTTCCGGCCCCGGGACTGTCAGTGGCTCCGGCTTGAATGAGGTATGGCCATCGCACCGCTCCCGTACCCGACACCCGCCGGTGTCGCGGCCGCAGCGTGCGATCGATTGGCTGACCTCGACGGCGTCATGTGGGCCGCGCGGCAGCCCGAGGAGCTCCTCGCCGGGATCGAGGAGATCCAGCTCCTCAAGGCCCGCACCGCCGCGCTCGAAGCAGAGTTGTTGGCTGAGGTCGACGCCCAGGCGATCCCCAAGAAGACACTGGCCTGGGGCTCGACCACCGACTGGTTCGCCCACCTTGCCGGCACCACCCGTCGCAGTGCGAAGCGCACGGTCGTCAACGCTCGACGCCTCACCGCCGAGCGGCCCGCGACCCTCGACGCCCTCCGTGACGGCGATGTCTCGCCCGACCAGGCCGACGTCATCGTCCGGGCCGTCGACGACCTCCCCCTCACCGGCACCCTGCGGGTCGACGCCGAGACCCACCTGATCCAGGAGGCGGGCCGCCTCAACGCCTCCGACCTCGCCAAGACCGCACGTCACCTGCTCGACGTCGTCGACCCCGACAAGGCCGAGCGCACGGCGGAGGCCGCGCTCGACCGCGAGGAACGCGCTGCCCACCTCGGCCGCCGGTTGTCCATCACCGACGACGGCGCCGGCGGGGTCCACATCCGCGGCCGCGGCACCGTGGAGGACGCCGCAGCCCTCCGCGCAGCCCTGCTGCCCTTCACCAAGCCGGCTCCCAAGGGCGCGGCCAGCCACCCGTCGTGCGGCGAGGCCGAGGACCCTCGCGACCACGGCACCCGCCTCTGGGACGCCCTGGTCCATCTCGCCCAGCACGCCCTCGACACCCAGGTGGTGCCCGAGTCCCACGGCACCCGCCCGACCGTGGTGGTCCACATCGACGCCGACGACCTCCGGTCCGCCCGCGGCACCGCGACCAGTGACGACGGCGCCGAGGTCACCGGATCTGCGGTCTCGCGCATGGCCTGCGACGCCGACCTGGTCCGCGTCGTCCTCGACGCCGACGGCTGCGTCCTCGACGTCGGCCGCCGCCACCGGCTCGTGACCCCCACGATCTGGACCGCGCTGGTCGCCCGCGACCACCACTGTGCCTTCCCCGGCTGCACCCGGCCCCCGGTCATGTGCCACGCCCACCACATCCGCCACTGGACCGACGGCGGACCGACCAGCCTCGACAACCTCGTCCTGCTGTGCGGACACCATCACCGCACCGTCCACCACACCCCATGGCAGGTGCGACTCAGCGCCGCCGACCGGCGACCCGAGTTCCTCCCACCACCGAAGCACGCACGGCCGGCACCCGAGTGGATCCGCCACCGGCCGCGACGCGAATGACGCGAGGGCAGAGCTCAGTCGACGAAACGCCGCAGCACCTCGAGGAACACCTCGGGCTGCTCGGAGTGCACCCAGTGCCCCGCGCCCTTGACCGTGACACGACGGTTGCGCGGGAAGAGCCGGTCCATCTCCTCGGCGTACTCCGGCTTCACGTAGTGCGAGGTCTCCCCCGCCACCCACAGCACCGGCCCGTCGTACGACGCGTCGCCGAGCCGGTCCGCCGGCCAGTCGCCGATGACCGGCAGGTCGCGGTCGATGACGTCGAGGTCGACCTGCCAGCGCCAGCCGTCGCCCTCGCGCCGGAGGTTCTGGAGCAGGAAGCTACGCACCGTCGGGTTCGGCACCGCCTCGACCAGCGCGGCCTCGGCGTCGCCCCGACTCGCGAGCGCACCGAGGTCGAGCGCCTGCATGCCGTCGATGTAGCGACGGAACTCGTCGGTGTGGGTGTAGCGCACCGGCGACACGTCGACGACGCACAGCCGCGAGACCAGCTCGGGGTGCCGCAGGGCGACCAGCATCGCGATCTTCCCGCCCATCGAGTGACCCACCAGTGCGACCGGGTCGTCGGTCGAGAAGAGCTCCGCGACCGTGTCGGCCGCCTCGACGTAGTCGAAGTGGCTGCCGCCCGGGGAACGCCCGTGGTGGGGCATGTCGACGAGCAGCACCCGGTGATCCTCCGCCAGCGCCTTGCCGGCCTGGGTCCAGTTGCGGCCCTGACCGAACAGCCCGTGGCAGAAGACGACCTGCGAGCCGGACTCGCCGTACGACGTGGTGTGGAGCGACACCCGGCGAGGCTAGCCGCTCGCGCTGATCAGTCCCTCGTCGGTGCGGTAGGCGAGCCCGTCGGCCAGGGCGAAGGTCAGGGCCCGCTCGAAGCGCTGGGCCTCCCAGAACTGCGCCCCTACGAGCTCGGCGAGTCCGTCGCGGGTCTGCGGTCCCATCAGCTCGAGGGCCCGCACGATCTGCCCCATCTCGTGAAAGACCTGACGGTCCCGGTCACCCTCGGTCGAGGGCTTCGGTGGCGGCATCGGCATGGTGGCTCCTTCCGGTCGGTGGCGGGTCAGGCGTGCTGGTGCTCGCGGCCGCCGTCTGAGGGGCTGGCGTCGTCCTCGGCCGTCAGCGGCTGCGCGATGCTCTCCAGCGACTTGCCCTCGGCCTTCACGCCGAGGAAGGCGGCCACGATGCCACCGGCGACCATGAGCGCGGCACCGATGTAGTAGCCGAGCGCGATGGCCGAGATGCCCTCGCCACCGGAGGTGGCGTCCTCGATCAGCTTGCCGAAGAGCAGCGGTCCGGCGATGCCGCCGGCAGCGGTGCCGATCGCGTAGAAGAACGCGATGCAGAGGGCTCGGGTCTCCATCGGGAACACCTCGCTGGCGGTGAGGTAGGCCGCCGACGCCCCTGCCGAGGCGAAGAAGAAGATGATGCAGCCCATCAGTGTCAGCGTCACCGCGGTGTAGGAACCCAGCGTCAGACCCGTGATGCCGAGCAGCACCCCGGAGATCACGTAGGTGGCCGTCAGCATGCGCACCCGGCCGATGCTGTCGAAGAGCGGGCTGAGCGCCAGCGCGCCGACGAAGTTGCTCACGGCGAACACCGCGATGTACCAGCCGACCTGCTCGACGCCCATGAACTCGCCGAGGGTGTCGCCGTAGGTGAAGAAGAAGGCGTTGTAGAGGAAGGCCTGACCGATGAACAGGGAGAGGCACAGCACCGTGCGCTTCGGGTAGAGCGTGAACACCGTCTTCGCGATCGTCGTCAGCGGGATGGTCCGCCGCTGGCGGATCGTGATCGTCTCCGACACGCCCTCCAGCGACGTGCCGTTCTCACGGGCGACCCGGTCCTCGATGCCGCGCACGATGTCCTCGCCCTCGTCCTCGCGGCCGTGGATGAACAGCCACCGGGGCGACTCCGGGACGTGACGGCGGACGACGAGGATGCCGACCGCGAGGATCGCACCGAGGCCGAAGGCCACGCGCCAGCCCCAGGCGGGGTCGACCATGTTCGGGTCGAGCAGCGGGATGGTGAGCAGGGCGCCGCCGGCGGCGCCGACCCAGAACGACCCGTTGATCGCGACGTCGACCCGACCCCGGTACTTCTTGGGGATCAGCTCGTCGATCGCCGAGTTGATGGCGGCGTACTCACCGCCGATGCCGGCACCGGTGAGGAACCGGCAGGCGAAGTACCACAGCGGCGTCATCGAGAACGCCGTCAGCACGGTCGCCACGGTGTAGACGGCCAGCGTGATCAGGAACAGCTTCTTGCGCCCGAACCGGTCCGTGAGCTGGCCGAAGAACAACGCACCGAGACAGGCACCGGCGACGTAGACGGCGCCGGCCAGGCCGACGTCGAAGCTGCTGAGTCCCAACCCGGTGTCGTTCGGCTTGAGAGCCTCCGACATCGAGCCGACGATGGTCACCTCGAGGCCGTCGAGGATCCACACCGCCCCCAGGCCCACGACCACCATCCAGTGGAATCGGGACCACGGCAGCCGGTCCATGCGAGCGGGGATGTCGGTCGTGATCCGGCCGGTCTCAACACCTGAAGCCACGAGATCCTCCTGCAGCCCGTGGCTCCGACGACGGATCTCGTGGCCGGGTGGACGGGCAACCCTTGGACGCTAGAACCGTGGCGCCGTGGTGCTGCTCACCCCAAGCGGTGAACGGCTAGGCGCACCAGCGTCGTACGCCGTCGGCCGCGAGCGCCACGTCGCGACGGACCACGGCGATCTCGTCCGACCAGTTCCGGCAGGCGCGCCGGAAGGCCTTGCGGCGGTACTCGACGGCGAGCACGGCCGAGCCGTAGGTGTCGACGTAGGAGCCGCACTCACGCCACTGGGCGCACTCCTCCGCGACGGCGAAGTCGTAGCCCACGACGGTGCCGTCCCAGCCGGCACGGTTCTTCTGCGCCGCAGCGAGCCCCTCCTCGTGGGCGCGGGCGACAAGGCGTGCGGCGTAGCGCTTCGCGTCGAGAGCGTCGAGACGGCCGCGACTGCGGGTGAAGGAGTCGAGGTTGTCGTACTCGACGGCGTCGAAGCCGTCCTCGGCGCAGCGCGCCGTCCAGCGGCCGACGATCCGTGCGAGCTTCACGCGCTTCGACCGGGTGGAGATGTCGAGGACCCACTCCCCCCACGCGCCGTCGACGACCGGCTCCCCGTCCTTCTTCAGGACCAGCCGCCAGTGCCGCTTCCAGAAGCGACGGGCGTCGGGCTGGGTCTGGAAGCCGTTGACGTAGCAGACGTTGTAGAGCCCCGCGACCGGCTCGGAGGTGCGATCGCGCGCCACGATGCCGACGTGGTCGGGCACGGACCGGTCACCGCCGAGCTGGTAGTCCCAGTCCGTCCCGTCGGGTGGAAGCACCGGCTCGGCTGACGTGGCGGGGGCGCCCACGAGCAGGAGGGTGAGCAGGAGCAGGAAAGAGGCCCAGCGGGTCACGACCCGATCGTGGCACGACCGGGAGGTCTCAGAAGTCGAACCCGTCGAAGAGGTCACCGATGCCCTCGCCGATCCCACCCAGTCCGTCGCCGATGCCCTCGGCCAGCCCGCCGAGCGCGTCGAAGCCACCGCTGAAGAGCATGCCCATGAACATCCACTCCATCGGCCCGGAGGCGCCGAAGTAGCCCATCGCGTAGGGCTGGTAGGCACGACCGCCCTGCCAGTAGGGCACCCGCTGCGACCCGACCATCACCTGGCGGATGTCCGGCTCCGCGCCGGCGCGCACCCGCTGGGCGTCGAGAGTGCAGGCGGGCACGTCGCGCTGGGTGCCGCCCGGCGGGGTGTAGGGCACGTCGGCCACGGAGAGCCCGTGGCGCGGGTCGAAGAAGCACGGCGGTCGGCGGGTCGGCAGCGCCTCCCCTGCGACACGGGCGCGCACGCAGGCGATGGCGTAGCGGCCGTCCTCGAGGATCTCGGTGACGTGCTTGATGTGCTCGGGCTCGGTGATCCGGTCACCGGCGGTCTTCGCCGCCTCGTAGGCGTCGAGCGCGCGCTGGTAGTCGGCGTTGGTGCCCGCGTCGAGCTCGTGGCCCGTCAGGTCGAGGTCGAGCTCCTGCAGCTGCTCGCCGAGGGCGGTGATGTCCTCGAAGGCGAGCTTCTTGACCGGCTCGAGCTCCGACGTACGCCGCTCGAGCTCGCGGGCCTGCTTGCGACGTCCGGCGACCGTGACGACGACACCGATAACCGCCAGCACGACCAGCAGTCCCAGCAGGGTGTCCATGGAGCGATGGTACGGGGCCGCCCCACGCGACCCCGTACCTCATCGCCGACCGGTGGGAGGCCTCAGGCGGACCAGAGGACCGACTCGACGACGCCCTCGGACCAGGTCGAGACACCCCGCAGCTCGGGGCGGCGCTCGAGGAGTCCGGCCATGCCCATCGTCTGGCGACTGAGGCGGCGCAGCTGGGAGTCGCCGCGGACCTGCTCACGCGGGTCGGGCAGTTCCGTGACGAGGTCGGAGATCGGGGGGACGATGGTCAGGTGGGAGCTCTCGGAGGGCGTCATGGGACCAGCCTGCGCGGGTTCCGTTTCGGCCGTGTTGCGCGCAAGTGAGCATTCGGAAACCGGACGCGCGTCACATCAGGGCTCCGGTCGTCGGACATGACCGAGGTCGGGCGGATCGTCCCCCGACCGGTCCGCCCGACCTCTGTCATCACTCCCCAGGCTGTCCCCCGACCGGCCTGTGCGAGCTGATGTCCCCACTCTGGCGCGCGGCGCCGACACCCCGCATCGGTAGTCCTACCTAACCCGTCACCGATCCCGTCCGCCGCGCCGTCGCGTCCGCTCAGCGGTCCGCCACGCGGGGTGCTGTCGCACGATCGCGCAGATCACGGCACGATGAACCCGTGGACAGTCGGCTGATCGGGCGGGACGACGTGCTGTCGGTCCTGCCGGCCGTCCTCGAGAGCGAGCGCTGGGTGACCCTCGTGGGTCCGCCGGGCTCGGGCAAGACGACGGTCCTGCGCACCCTCGTGCGCGGACGCCCCGACGTCGTGTGGGTCAACGGACGCGGCCTCACCCGGCTCTCCGACCTCGTGCGCGGCTGCCTCGACGCGCTCGGCGTCGTGTCCGCGCCGAGCGACTCCCTGGAGGCGTCGCTGCGCAACGCCCTCGACGGCGACGGCCGGTGGCTGGTCGTCGACGGGGTGGAGGTCGACGACTTCGACGACCTCCTCGCCGCGGTCATGGAGGCGACCTCCGAGGCCCGGGTGCTCACCGCCTCGAGCTCGCTGCGGCCGCGGTCCGGCCGCCGGGTCGTGCGGCTGGCGCCGTTCCCGGTCCCCGCCGGCCACCAGCCGCTGGAGGGGCCGGCGGTCGAGCTGTTCGAGCGGTGCGTCGTCGAGGCCGGGGGTCATCCTGTCGACCTCGAGGCCGACGGCGACGACGTACGCCGCGTGCTGCGCGCGAGCGGCGGCCTGCCACTGCTCATCGAGCAGATGGCCGCCCAGATCGCGCTGGTCGGCATCACCCGGGTGACGCCGACGGCCTCCCTGTCCGAGGCCCTCCACGCCTCCTACCTGCTGCTCGACCAGGAGCAGCAGCGCTGCTTCCGCCGGCTGGCGACGCTGACCGCCCCCGCGAGCATCGCCGTCCTGGCGGCCGTGACCGGGGTCGACGAGGCCACCGGCCGTGACCTCGCGCTCGGCCTCGCGCAGCGCTGCCTCGTCGAGCCGCTGCCGGACGGCCGGATCGACATGCTGGCGCCCGTACGCCGCCACGGCCTGCTGCTCGCCGCGTCGACCGACGACGAGGCCGCCGCCCGGCGCGGCCTGGTCGTCTGGGCCGACCGGGTGCTGCCGGCGGAGATGAACGTGGGCGCGGCCGACGCCGACTGGCTCGGTGACCTCCCGATGCTGCGCGCCGCCGTCAGCGCGGCGTGCGCCTCCCCGGAGACCCGCGACCACGGCTATGCGCTGGCCAACCGCGCCTTCTCCTCCCTCTACACCGCGATGCGCGCCGGCGAGGCGGCCGAGGTCCTGGAGGCCGCCCTCACCAGCGGTGACGGTCCGCCCGAGATCGGTGCGCAGGTGGCGCGGCGCGCCGGGATCGCCGCCTCCGAGGTGCGTGGCACCTACGAGGGGCTCTGGCTGCTCGACCGGGCCGACCAGCACGCCCGGGAGGCGCGTGACCCCGACCTGGAGACGGCGCGGACCGCGAGCATCCGCGCCGAGATGCACCTCGACGCCGGCGACCTCGGCAAGGCCGAGGACGAGGCCCGACGGGCGATCGCCCTCGACCACGGCACGGACCACATCGCGCCGCAGGCGATCCGCACGCTGGCCAACGCCGTGCTGGTGCGCGGCGACCTCGACCAGGCCGCGCACCTCTCGCGCTCCCTGCTCACCACCCGCCAGAACGACGAGCCGTGGATCACGCTCTCCGCCCGGCTCCTGCTGGCCCGCATCGCGCTCGAGCAGGGGCGGCGGCTCGAGGCCGCCACCGGGGCCCGTCGCGTGGTCGTCGAGGCGCGCGAGCTCGCCGAGGAGCGGCTGGCCCTGCTCGGCGAGGTCGAGCTCAGCCACGTCGACCGCACGGCGGCCGTGCCGGTCGACGACGACTCCTACCCGTGGGCGGTCCGGCTCCCGATCATGGTCGTGCAGGCCCGGACCCTGCTCCGTGCGGGCGACCCCGCCCGGGCGGCCGGGCTGGCAGCCGACGCGGTGGTGCTCGCCGACAGCAGCCGGCTGGGACGCGACGCCCTCGACGCACGCGTGCTCCTGGGGCTGGCGCTGATGGAGCAGGACGCACTGGAGGAGGCTCGTGCGACGCTGCTGCAGGCACTGACCGACGCGGCCGCGATGCCCTCACCGCTGCGTGCGGCCGACGTCCTCGACGCGCTGGCCGTGATCACCGCCGGGACCCACACCCGCACCGCGCGGTCCATGGCGGCGGCGGCGGTCGCGTTGCGCGCGCCCCGCGCCGCTGTCGGGGTGGCCGGGCGCCGGACCGCGGTCGAGCCCGCCAGGGGCGTCCCCCACGGCTGGCTGACCGCCGACCAGCTGACCCCGGCCGCGGTCACCGAGGTCGCCGGCCAGCTCGCCCCCGAGGCGAGCGGTTTCGACGCGGGACCGCTGGAGTCGCTGACCCAGGCGGAGCGCAGCGTCGCGGACAAGGTCGCCGAGGGCCTGACCAGCCGCCAGATCGCCGCCGACCTGTTCCTGTCCCCCCGGACGGTCGACGCCCACCTGTCACGGATCTACCGCAAGCTCGACATCAACACCCGCGCCCGGCTCGCCGCACTCGTCACCGACCGCGGCTGAGCGCGGGCCGCCCGGCGTACGGCGTCAGCGCACGCTGTAGTCGCGGAACCCGCGGCCGGCCTTGCGGCCGAGGTAGCCCGCGGTGACGAGGTGCTCGAGCAGCGGGGCCGGCGCGAAGCCCGGCTCGCGGAACTCGAGGTAGAGCTCGCGCTGGATGGCGAGCGAGACGTCGTTGCCGACCACGTCGAGCAGCTCGAAGGGGCCCATCGGCAAGGCGCAGCCCAGCTTCATCGCGGTGTCGATGTCGTCGGCCGTCGCGTAGTGGGCCTCGAGCATCTTCACCGCGTCGTTGAGGTAGGGGAAGAGCAGTGCGTTGACGATGAACCCGGAACGGTCGCCGCAGGAGACGGCGACCTTGCCGACCGTGTCGCAGAGCGCGCGCACGGTCTCGGTCACCGCGTCGCTGGTGGCGACGGTGCTGACGACCTCGACCAGCTTCATGATCGCGGCCGGGTTGAAGAAGTGCATGCCGATGACGTCCTGCGGCCTCGACGTCACCCGGGCCATCGAGATGATCGGCAGACTCGAGGTGGTGGTCGCCAGGATCGCGCCGGGCTTGCAGATCTCGTCGAGGTTCTCGAAGAGGGTCGTCTTGACCGCGATGTCCTCGGCGATCGCCTCGACGACGATGTCGACGTCACCGAGGTCGTCGAGGGCGGTCGTGCCGGTGACCCGAGCGAGCGTCGCCGCCTTGTCGTCGTCGGTCGCGCGGCCGCGCTGGATCTGCTTGTCGAAGCTCTTCGTGATCGAGGCGACGACGCCGTCGACCTTCTCCTGGCTCCGGCCGACGTAGAGCACGTCGTAGCCGGCCCTGGCGAAGACCTCGACGATGCCGGTGGCCATCGTGCCGGTGCCGACGACGCCGACCTTCGCGATGTCGTGGTGCAGCTGCGGCGCGTCGTCGGGCGACGGCGTGTGGGGGTCGGCGACGACGACCGGGCTGTCGGGCGCCTCGTAGGTGTAGAAGCCACGGCCCGACTTGCGGCCGAGGAGGCCGGCGGTGACGTACTGCTTGAGGATCGGCGCCGGCGCGTGGAGCCGGTCGCGTCCCTGCTTGTACATCGTGTCGAGGATCTCGTAGGCCGTGTCGAGGCCGATCAGGTCGAGCAGCGCGAGCGGGCCCATCGGGTAGCCGCAGCCGAACCGCATCGCGGCGTCGATGTCCTCGCGCGTGGCGTACTTGTTCTCGTACATCGACACCGCGTGGTTGAGGTAGCCGAAGAGCAGCGTGTTGGCGATGAACCCGGCCTTGTCGCCGCAGACGACGGGGCTCTTGCCGAGCCGGGCGAGCACGCCCTGCACGTCCTCGAGCACCTGCGGCTCGGTCACGACCGTCCGGATCACCTCGACCAGGTTCTGCACCGGGGCGGGGTTGAAGAAGTGGACGCCGATGACGCGGCCGGGCTTGGAGTTGGCGGTCGAGATCTCGGTGACGCTCAGCGAGGAGGTGTTGGTCGCGAGGATCGCGTCGGGCGAGACGATGCCGTCGAGCTCGCCGAAGATCGCCTTCTTGATCGCGAGCGACTCGACCACGGCCTCGACGACGATGTCGGCCTCCGCGAGGTCCTTCATCTCGGAGGTGAGGGTGATCCGGCCCAGCAGCTCGGCCTGCTCGTCGGTGGTGAGCTTCTCGCGCTTCACGGCCCGGTCGGTGGAGTGCTGGAGGTGGGCGCGGCCGCGCTCGACCCCCTCGTCGTTCTGCTCGACGCCGATGACGGAGAAGCCGTTGCGGGCGAAGACCTCCGCGATCCCGGCACCCATGGTGCCCAGTCCGATCACGCCGATGGTGCTGATGTCACGAGCCATGGGCGGCATCCTCGCACGCAGCCGCGGGCCGCCGGGTGTGGGACTCCTCACCTCGCGAGTCAGCGGGAGGCGAGCTCCAGGACCTCGTCCGCGCAGCCCTGGGCGAGGGTCACGCCGGCCCCGCCGTGGCCGTAGCAGTGGACGACGTCGCCGACCCGCTCGAGGCGCACCTCCGACCTCACCGGGCGCAGCCCGACGCGCTGGGCGACGACGCGGCCGTCCGCGACGGCCGGCACCAGCCTCGCGGCCCGCCGCAGGATCGACTCCGCCGTGGCCGGGTCAGGAGTCCGGCTCCAGTCCCCCTCCTCGAAGGTGCCGCCGACGACGACGCGGTCGGTGCGCGGCACGACGTAGGTCGGGGTGTCGTGGGCGGTGCCGTCGAGCCACCAGCGATCGACGTCGACCCCCTCGAGCAGCAGCACCTGCCCGCAGGCGGGGTGGACGTCGGTCTCGTGCGCGAGCAGCCGCGCTCCCATCCCGGAGCAGTTCACGACCAGGCCGCCGTCCGGGCGCGGCAGCTCGGCCAGCGACATCCGGGTGACGGTGCCGCCGTGTGCCTCCAGCTGCTCGCGCAGCCAGACCAGGTGGACGGGCATGTCGACGAGCGGCGCGGTGAACGACCACGCCTCGTCCCACCCGAGCGGCGGCGGCGTTCGGGCCAGGTCCGGGACGCCGCCCGCCCACCACGGGTCCGGCGTGCCGGCCGGCAGGACCTCGGTGCCGGCCACCAGTCGTACGCCGCTGGCCGGCTCGCCGGCCAGGTCCGCGAGGGCGGCGTACCCCCGGGCTCCCCAGCCCGCGACGCGGTCGTGCGGTCGTGCCTCGTAGGGATACCAGAGCGCCGCCGCGACGACCGAGGTCGTCTCCAGCGGTAGGTCGCGTGCGACCACGTCGACCCGGTGGCCCGCCTCGGCCAGCCGGACCGCGACGGTCAGGCCCACGACCCCTGCGCCTACCACCACGATCCGCGTCCCCATGTCCTGAGCGTGCCAGAACGACCGTCACCGCCGCAGCCGTCGCTCCATGACCACGCGGCGGCCGTGGCGGTCCAGGCCGAGCCGACGCTCGGTCTCGCGGAGTGCGGCCTGGAAGGGCGCGAGGTCGCCGACCTCCTCGAACCCCACCCGCCGGTAGAAGGGCGCGTTCCAGGGGACGTCCGCATAGGTGCACAGGCTGATGGCGTCGTGCCCGCGACGACCCGCCTCCGCGCAGGCCGCCTCGACCAGGGCGGTGCCGATGCCGCGGCGACCCAGCACCGGCTCGACCGCGAGCTGCTCGAGGTGGGCCGCACCGTCGAGCAGGAGCACGTGGACGAAGCCGACCGGGGGATCGTCCGCGACCAGCAGGAACCCGGGCTCGCTCGCCCGAGCCTCCCCCGACTGGGGCGCGCCCCAGCCCAGCGCGCCGAAGATCGGTTCGAACACCGCGTCGGCCCGGCCCTCCAGCGGACCGAGGTGGGCCAGGTCGCCGGACCCGGCGACGCGCACCGGGTGCTGGGGCGATCCGGGTCGTGGCGCGGGCGGGCGGGGCTCGGGCACGACGGCCACGGTAGATTCACGCCCCGTGAGACTCGTCGTGGCCCGCTGCCAGGTCGACTACGCCGGCCGCCTGACCGCCCACCTGCCGATGGCGACCCGGGTGCTGATGGTGAAGGCCGACGGGTCGGTGCTCGTCCACTCCGACGGCGGCTCCTACAAGCCGCTGAACTGGATGTCCCCACCGTGCTCCGTGCGGGAGGGCGTGACGGACGACGGCGTGGTCGAGTGGACCGTCACCGGCTCGAAGAGCGACGACACGCTGCGGATCCTCATCGAGGAGGTCATCCACGACTCGAGCCACGACCTCGGCATCGATCCCGGCCTGCAGAAGGACGGTGTCGAGAAGCACCTGCAGGAGCTGCTCGCCGAGCACCCGGCCTCCCTGTCCCCCGGGCTCACGCTCGTACGACGGGAGTACCCGACCGCGATCGGTCCGGTCGACCTGATGTGCCGGGACGCCGCGGGCGCGTCGGTCGCCGTCGAGATCAAGCGCCGGGGAGAGATCGACGGCGTCGAGCAGCTGACGCGCTACCTCGACCTGCTCAACCGTGAGCCGTTGCTGACCTCGAAGGGCCCGGTGCGGGGCATCTTCGCCGCCCAGGAGATCAAGCCGCAGGCGCGCGTGCTCGCCACCGACCGCGGCATCGCCTGCGCCGTCGTGGACTACGACGCGCTCCGCGGGATCGACGACTCCGAGCACCGCCTGTTCTGAGCCGTGGCCCGGATCTTCCACCTCGCGACCGAGGCCGACTGGGAGCTGGCCCGTCGGTCGGGCGCCTACACGACCTCCACCCGCGGCGTGACCCTGGCCGAGGAGGGCTTCATCCACGCCAGCCGGGCCGACCAGTGGCAGGGCGTGCGTGATCGCTTCTACTCGGACGTGACCGAGCCGCTGGTGCTGCTGGTCATCGAGACCGACCGGCTCGACGTACCCGTCGTCGAGGAGCAGGTGGGCGAGGAGACCTATCCCCACGTCTACGGGGCGATCCGCCCGGCGGCCGTCGTGCAGGCGCTGCCGCTCGAGAAGGCCGTGGCCGACAGCGGCCGGTCGTTCTCCTCGCTCTTCCTCGCCGAGGTGTTCCGCAACGTCCTGCTCGGACTGCTGCTGATGGGACTGCTCGCCGGGGGCGTCGTGGCCGGATCGACCGTCGACACCGCCGCCGGCCCGTGGCTCGGCCTCCTGGCCGGTGCGGCCGTGTGGACCGTCGTCCTGCTCGGCCTCCGACGCGCGCGCGGGTGACGGGTCGGCGTCAGCCGCGGGCGAGGGGGAGCCGGACCCGCACCGTGGTGCCGTGGCCGGGCTGGTGGTCGACGCCGAGCTCGCCGGCGTGGGCCTCGACGATGCCGCGCAGCACGGGCTCCCCGAGCCCGACGTAACCCGTCGTTCCCGGCGGCACGGCGCCCTCGCCGTGGTCACCGACCTCGAGCACGCAGTGGGTGTCGGTCACCTGGAGCCGGACGGTCACCTCGTCACCGGGCCGGCTGAACTTCACCGCGTTGCGCACGAGTGAGTCGACCACCTCGGTCAGCCGGGCGGCGTCACCGAAGACCCGGACGCCGCGGATCCCGGACGGGACGAGCGCGACGTCGGCCGCAGCGGCCATCGGGCCCAGGTCGGACAGCACCCCCCGCAGGACCCGTCCGAGGTCGGTGGGCACCGGGTCGACGGACACGCCGTTCCCGCCCAGCACCGACAGCGTCAGCAGGTCCTCGACCACCTTCAGCTGCCGCTCGGCGTTGCGCCGCACGATCGACAGCAGCCGGCGTGCCTCGTCGCTGACGACCGGCTCACCGACGTCGACGAGGATCTCGGTGTAGCCGAGGATCGAGGTGAGCGGGGTGCGCAGCTCGTGGGAGACCGAGGCGATCAGCTCCTCGCGCAGCCTGGAGGACGCCCGCTCGACGATGGCGCGGCTCGACAGGTCGCGCAGGGTGGTGCAGGCGAGCACCCCGTCGGGCGTGGTGACCGGACGGATCGACACCTCCACCGGGAAGCTGCTGCCGTCGGCCCGCACCCCGTGACCCTGCAACCGCGACACCTCACCGCCCACCCAGGACCCGCTGGTCAGCTCGACCTGCAGCTCGGGGACGAGGTCGGCGACCTCCCGGCCCACCAGGTCGTCCCGGGCGACGCCGAAGAGCGCCTCCGCCGGCCGGTTCGCGAACCGCACGCCACCGGAGCCGTCGACGGTGTCGACGGCCAGCAGCGCGTCGGGAGTGGCGTCGACGAGGCCTCGGAAGACCTCGGCGCCCAGCGTGGGGGGAAGGGGCACATGCGGCAGGCTAGGGGTCGGGTGCCGTACCACCGACCACTTTTGTCACATCGTCACCACGACGTGGGTGTCGCGTTACCGATTCGTGGGGGCAGGGCGTGCTCACGTCGGCTACTGGCGCGTAACCCACCCCACCCGGGGTCGTTGCGCCCACCGAGGAAAGGACTCTCGGATGCCCCGACTGATGCGACTCCTGCTGCTCCCCCTGCCGGCCGTGCTGCTGGCCACCACCGTGCTGAGCCCACCGGCCGACGCCCACGAGGAGCGGGAGGCGAGCTTTCCCGACGGCACGGGTGAGCGGCCCGCGTTCGCCGGCTGGGACAACCCCGAGCGCCGCGTGGTGTGCAAGCCCGGCAGCGCCGACGCCGTCGCCGCGATGCCGGCCGGCCGGATGAAGCGGGTCAGCCGGGCACTGCTGCCCGACTGCGACTTCCGCTCCATCCAGAGCGCGATCACCACGGTGGACCACCGCGGCACCTCGGTCTACGTCCTGCCCGGGACCTACACCGAGCGGTCGTGGGCACGGAAGCCGCGCACCGACTACTGCTCGAACCTCGCGACCGAGTCAGCCGACCCGGTCGGCGCCTCCTCCTACATCGGCAGCATCTCCGAGCCGGGCGAGCGACCCGCGGCGGACGGCCAGGAGGCCGAGGCCGAGGGCACCAGCGACCCGATCGCGCTCTCCTACGCCGACCAGCGTCGCTGCTCCGGCAACCTGAACCTGATCTCGGTCTTCGGGGACCGCACCCCCGGCAACGACACCATCGCCTGCGACAGCAGGTACTGCGACCTCCAGATCGTCGGTACCGGTGCCGATCCCGAGGACGTGCTGATCGACAACCGCTTCCAGCGGCTCAACGCGATCCGGGCCGACCGCGCCGGCGGCGTGGTGGTCAAGAACCTGACCGCCCAGCAGGCCGAGTTCAACGCGATCTACGTGCTCGAGACCGACGGGTTCCGGATCGAGGACGTCGTGACCCGCGGCAACGACGAGTACGGCATCCTCGCCTTCGCCTCCGACCACGGCCTGATCCAGCGCACCGACAACTACTTCAACGGCGACTCCGGCATCTATCCCGGCTCGGCCTCCGACCTCAACGGGGAGAACACCGACTTCGACGTGACGCGCTACGCGATCGAGATCCGGCGCAACCGCAGCCACGACAACACGCTGGGCTACTCCGGCACCGCCGGCAACTCCGTGTGGGCCCACCACAACCGGTTCTACGACAACGCCACCGGGATCGCGACCGACTCGCTCTTCCCCGGCCACCCGGGGCTCCCCCAGGACCACGCGCGGTGGAGCCGCAACCGGATCTACTCCAACAACACCAACTACTACGAGAAGTACGTCGACACCGGCGTCTGCGCGGAGCCCATGGAGGAGCGCGGCTACCTCGAGGGGACGGTGTGCCCGGTCATCCCGACCCCGGTCGGCACGGGCGTGCTGATCGCGGGCGGCAACTTCAACTCGACCGACCACAACTGGATCTACGACAACTGGCGCTTCGGCACGATGCAGTTCTGGGTGCCGGCGCCGCTGCGTGACGAGTACGACCCGGCCAAGCTCTACGACACCTCCCACCACAACCACACGACCGACAACCAGATGGGCATCGCGCCGAACGGCGACGTCGCCCACAACGGCGTCGACCACTGGTGGGACGACCAGGGCGTCGGCAACTGCTGGGAGGGCAACACCTACTCCCGTGGCGAGCAGACCGACAACTTCACCGTCGACCCCGGTCCCTGCGACGAGGGCGGGTCGGTCTTCCTCCCGGGTGCCCCGGTCAAGGACGTCGACTTCCTCTCGTGCAGCCAGTACGACCGCAACGACGAGACGCTGCGCCACCCGCCCGGCTGCTCGTGGTTCGACTCCCCCGAGCAGCCCACGGCCGAGCCGTCCGGGGTGGACCCCTCGCAGCGGGCCGCCGCCCCCGACGAGGCGGAGGGCGTCGTGCTGGTCACACCCGTCGGGATCGCGGCGACCGCCCTGCTGCTCCTGGTCGGGCTCGGACGCCGGAAGCGGGGACACCGTGGGCAGCGCGCGGCGTAGGGCGGCGGTCGGCGTGGCCACGGCCGCTCTGGTCGCCGCCGGGGCCGGGGTCGCCGTGGCGTCCGGCTCGCCACCGCTGACGGCGACCGGTCCGACGGCGGTGGACGGCACCGACGGCACCGGCGTCTTCCGGATCGGTGACCGGACCGTGCGGCAGGTGCGCTACGACGACCGCGGCACGCTGCGCTACACGTTCGAGCTCCACAACGATGGCCGGCTACCGCTGCAGGTCGTGGGGCTGGCGAGCGACCAGGCCGATCCGCGCCTCTTCGACCTCACAGCCCTGACCCCGGTGACCGTCGCGGGCGGCGAGGCCGAGGTGGTCACGCTCTCGCTCGCCATGAACGGGTGCGAGGCGCTCTCCTCGCGCTCCGGGTCGTTCGTCGGCGAGGTCGTCGTGACCACCCGACGGGCGGGGATGATCGAGGACGACGTGGTCGTCGCGCTCCCGGAGGAGATCCACACCGGTTCCCCGCGCGAGGCGTTCTGCCCCCGGTCGACCGCGACCTCGCGGCCACAGGGCTGAGTCAGGCGCCCGCCTGCCGGGGCGCCGTCGGGTCCTCGCCCTCGGCACCGAGCTCGCGGGCGACGTACTCCTCGACGTCCTCGACGTCGTCGCGATTGCGGGTGACGACGGCGAGCAGGTCGCTCATGGTCGCGACCTCCTCGACCTGCTCCTTGATGAACCACTGGAGGAACTGCTCGGAGGCATAGTCGCTCTCCTCGCGGGCGGTGCGCAGCAGGCCGTTGACCTGGTCGGTGACCGTGCGCTCCTGCTCGAGGGCGAGCCGGACCGGCTCGACGAGGTCCGCGAAGGTCGACTGCGGGGCGGGGACGGCGGGGACCACGACCGGCTCGTCGGTGTCGACGAGGTACTGCACCATCATCAGCGCGTGGCCGCGCTCCTCCTCGGCCTGGCGGTAGAAGAAGTCCGCCATCCTCGGCATCGTGAGTGCGTCGTAGTGGATCGCGCACGCGAGGTACTGGTTGTGGGCCGCGAGCTCGTGACCGATCTGGGTGTTGAGCTGGTCGACGAAACGGGGTGCGGGCACGGGCTCTCCTCGCCTCAGGCGGCCTTCTTCTTCGACTTCTTCTGCGCAGCGGCCTCCGCCGCGGCGACGGTCACGAGCTTGCGCTTCCTGACCGTATACCCCTCGGGCAGGGTGCCCTCGCGGAGCATCCGCAGCGGGCAGCGCGCGCACTTCTTCTTCGACTCGCAGCACTTCTTCTTGGGCAGGACGGCGAGGGTGCCGCAGCCGGCCGCGTGCTTCGCGGCCTTCTTCTGCTTCTTCGTGCCCTTGCCCATGACCGGCAGGCTACACGGTTAGGTGAGGCATGCCTAAGTCAGCCGCCAGCCGACCGGCTCACCAGCCCCAGGAGCCGGGTATCCCCTTGAAGGGGCCGACGACGCGGGAGGTGATCCAGCCGCCGTAGAAGTCGCCGGGCTGCGGGACCACGGTCTCCCCCGCCACCACGCACCGGTCGACGGCCGCGGGCATCACCGCCACGTGGCCGACCAGCGCCTCGAAGCCGCGCCGCGGATCGGCGTACGTCCACGCGGCGCGCGGCGCGACCACGCCACCCGCGACGAGGTCGAAGTAGGACGCCGTGCCCTTCCACTCGCACCCGGTGGTGCCGGCGACCGGCACCAGCGCCCCCTCGGCGACGTCCGCGACCGGGAGGTAGTAGGTGGGCGGGTGGCTGGTCTCCAGCACCCGCAGGCTCCGGGTGGAGGAGGCGACGCGCTCCCCGCCCAACCAGACCTCGACGAGCTCGTCGCTGGGGTCGACCCGCGGGGGACGCGGGTAGTCCCAGACGGACTCCTGACCGGGACCGGGCTTCTCGGGACGGGGCCTCACACCCCGAGCCTAGGTCGGCTGGTCCAACCCGTGCGCGCGGCGGATCTCGTCGACGATGCCGTCCATGATCGCGGTCAGCCCGAAGTCCTTGGGCGTGAACACCGCGGCGACTCCCGCCTCGATCAGCCGGCGGCCGTCGGAGTCGGGGATGATGCCGCCGACGATGACCGGGACGTCGTCGAGGCCGGCCTCACGCAGCCCGTCGAGCACGCTCGGGACGAGCTCCATGTGGGAGCCGGACAGGATCGACAGCCCCACGCAGTGGACGTCCTCGGCGATCGCGGCCGCCACGATCTGCTCGGGCGTCAGCCGGATGCCCTGGTAGACGACCTCGAAGCCCGCGTCGCGCGCGCGGACGGCGACCTGCTCGGCCCCGTTGGAGTGACCGTCGAGGCCCGGCTTGCCCACCAGCAGCCGGAGCCGGCCGCCCAGCTCCTCGCCGGTCTGCCTCACCCGGGCGCGGACGGCGGTCAGCTCCTCACCGGCCTCCACCACGCCCACGGCGCCCGACACCCCGGTCGGGCCGCGGTACTCGCCGAAGACCTCGCGCAGGGTCGCGGCCCACTCCCCCGTCGTCGCGCCGGCGCGGGCGGCGACGAGGGTCGGCTCCATCAGGTTCTGGTCGGTCTTGGCAGCGGCGGCGAGCGCCGCCAGCGCCTGGTCGACCTCGGCCTGGTCGCGCTGCGCCTTCCAGGCCTCCACGCTGGCGCGGGCGGTCTGCTCGGCCTCGGGGTCGGCCGCCATGATCGCGCCGTCGAGGTCGGCCGTCAGGGGGGACGGCTCGGTCGTCTCGAACCTGTTGACCCCGACGATCACCTCGTCGCCCGACTCGATCCGTGCGCGGCGGGCGGCATGGGAGGAGACCAGCTCGGACTTCATGTAGTCGACCGCGGCGATCGCGCCGCCCATGGCCTGGACCCGGTCGATCTCGGCGCGGGCGCCCTCGACCAGCTCGGCGACCTTGGCCTCGATGACGTGCGACCCGTCGAAGATGTCGTCGTACTCCAGCAGGTCGGACTCGAAGGCCAGCACCTGCTGGAGCCGGAGCGACCACTGCTGATCCCAGGGGCGCGGCAGGCCGAGCGCCTCGTTCCACGCCGGCAGCTGGAGCGCGCGGGCGCGGGCGTTCTTCGACAGCGTCACGCCCAGCATCTCCAGCACGATCCGCTGCACGTTGTTCTCGGGCTGGGCCTCAGTCAGGCCGAGCGAGTTGACCTGCACGCCGTAGCGGAACCGGCGCATCTTCGCGTCCTCGACGCCGTAGCGCTCGCGGGTGATCTCGTCCCAGAGCCTCACGAAGGCCCGCATCTTGCAGGTCTCCTCGACGAAGCGGACCCCGGCGTTGACGAAGAAGGAGATCCGGCCGACGACCTTCTCGAAGTCCTCCTCGGAGACCTGGCCGGCGTTCTTGACCTGGTCGAGCACGGCGATCGCGGTGCTCAGCGCGTAGGCGAGCTCCTGCGTGGGCGTCGCCCCCGCCTCCTGCAGGTGATAGCTGCAGATGTTGATCGGGTTCCACTTCGGGATCCGGTGGACCGTGTAGGCGATCATGTCGGCGATCAGCCGCATCGACGCCTCCGGCGGGAACGCGTAGGTCCCGCGCGAGAGGTACTCCTTGATGATGTCGTTCTGGGTCGTGCCGGCCAGCTGGGCCGCCACGTCCTCGGGCGCGAGGTCGGGCTTCTGCTCCTCCGCGACCACCTGGTACATCGCGAGCAGCCACATCGCGACGGCGTTGATCGTCATCGAGGTGTTCATGCCCGTGAGCGGGATGTCCTCGAAGAGCCGGCGCATCTCGCCGAGGTGGGGCACCGGGACGCCGACCTTGCCGACCTCGCCGCGCGAGAGCGGCGAGTCGGGGTCGTAGCCGGTCTGGGTCGGCAGGTCGAAGGCCACCGAGAGCCCGGTCTGACCCTTGGCGAGGTTGGTGCGGTAGAGCGCGTTGGACGCGGCGGCGGTCGAGTGGCCGGCGTACGTCCGCATCACCCAGGGACGGTCCTTCTCGGTCATGGACGTCAGCGTAGGGCGGGGGCTACGCGCTGGTAACCGTCTGGTGTGTGGGGTTGTCCACACCCCCGACCGGGTGGGGCGGCGCTCAGGCCGCCTGCTGCTCGACCTCCACGAAGCGCATCAGGCGCGTCAGGTGGAGCATCCGGAGCACCGCGGGACCGCAGCCGCGGAGGACGACGTGGTGACCGGTGCGCAGGGCGTCGTGGGAGGCGAAGGCGAGCACCCGCAGCGCGGGGACGTCGACGCTGTCGACCGCGGTGAGGTCGACGACGATCTCGTGCTCGGGCGCGTCGAGCCGGGCCCGGAGCGCCGAGCGCACGTGGTCGGTGCTGCGGCCGTGGAAGTGGCCGACCAGCACCAGCGTCGGTCCGTCGGTGTGCAGGTCCATGGTTCGCCCCGTTCGAGAGAATGACTCCCTGTCGCCCACTATGACGCGCGTCACCCCGAAAAGGTTGCCTTGACCGTGGACCGGACATCGTGTCGTGGCCGTGCCCCCAGCACCGCCAGCAGCGTCCCGACGGCGATCATCGCCATCCCGAGCGCGCCGACGGGAGCGAAGATGTGGTCGGCGTGCACCGCCCACGCACCCACGGGGAGCAGGACGAGGGGGAGCGCTGCCGGGCCTCGGCGACGCAGCGCGTCGAGCACGAGCACGACCGTCGCGACGAGCAGGGCCCACGACCCCACCTCGCCGATCGGCGTCCCGATCCGGAACAGCCACGACACCTCCTGCGGCCGCGGGGCTCCGTCGGGCAGCCGGGAGGTGACCCACCCCGCGCCGATGCCGCTCACGACGTCGAGCGCCGTGTAGGCCGTGGCGTAGACGTAGGCAGCCACCCGGACCAGCCAGGCCACCGGGTCGCCGCGCCCCGCGAGCGGGACGACCAGGCCGGCCCCCACGAGCGGGAAGACCAGCAGACCCGCGAGGTGGAGCAGCACCCAGGTGTCCGCCGTCGCCGTCGTCAGGTGGTGGGGGTGGAGGAGTCCGGCGGCGGCCAGCGCAGCCGCCGGGGCGGCGGCGAGGGCGGCGAGCGTCGAGCGGTGCACCTCGTCGACCGTAGTCCGCCGCCCCCTAGAGTCGGGGTCATGGTCAACCTCACCCGGATCTACACCCGCACCGGCGACGGCGGTCGCACCCGCCTCGGCGACATGAGCGAGACCACGAAGACCGACACCCGGTTGCGGGCCTATGCAGACGTCGACGAGGCCAACGCCCACCTCGGCGTCGCCCTCGCGACCGGCGGCCTCGACGACGACGTCGTCGCGGTCCTCACCCACGTCCAGAACGACCTCTTCGACGTCGGCGCCGACCTGTGCACCCCCGTCGTGGCCGACCCGGAGTTCCCACCGCTGCGCATCGAGCAGGACTACGTCGACCGGCTCGAGGGCTGGTGCGACCACTACAACGAGGACCTGCCGAAGCTCCGGTCGTTCATCCTCAACGGCGGCACCCCCGGCGGCGCCCACCTCCACGTCGCGCGCACCGTCGTACGCCGGGCCGAGCGGTCCGCGTGGGCCGCCTGGGACGAGCACGCGGAGTCGATGAACCCGCTGTCGATCACCTACCTCAACCGGCTCTCCGACCTGCTGTTCATCCTCGCCCGCCACGCCAACCGCGAGCAGGGCGACGTCCTCTGGGTGCCCGGCGGCGAACGCTGACAGGTCGAGTCGCGGACCTGTGACCGTCGAGTCGTGGAGTTGTGACCCTCCAGTCGCGGCTGCATGACGCATCCGGTCACCAGGGCGCGACTCGGTGGTCGCATCTCCGCGACTCGGCCGTCAGGTGCGCACAGGCTCGGGCTCGCGGGCGACGGAGACCAGCACCATGGCCGGCACCAGCAGGACCGCGACGACCCACAGCGCGTCGAGCGTCCCGACCCGGTCGCCGAGGTGGCCGAGGGCCGGCGGGCCCGCGAGGAAGGCGGTGTAGCCGATGGTCGACACCACGCTGACGCGGGCCGCGGCCCGGGCGGGGTCGTCGGCGCCGGCGCTCATCCCGACCGGGAAGCCGAGCGAGGCCCCGAGGCCCCAGAGCACGATGCCCGCGCCGGCGACCACGGGGTGGCCGCCGAGGAGGAGCAGCAGCAGACCGACCAGGGCCAGCACGGCGGTCACCCGGAGGACGGGCACCCGACCCCAACGGTCGAGGACCACCGGGCCGACGATGCGACCGGTGCTCATCGCGACCACGAAGAGTGCGAAGCCGGCGACCCCGACCCAGCGGGGCGAGTCGTAGCCGTCGATCAGCGCGAGCGCGAGCCAGTCGTTGGCCGCACCCTCGGTCAGGGCGAAGGCCATGACCATGAGCCCGATCCCGAGCGTGCGCGGGTCGCGCCAGGCGGCGAGGGAGGAGCCCTCCCCCGCGTCGGCGTGGGCCGGGAGGTAGGCCGACGGCACCCGGAT
The DNA here is from genome assembly GCF_039527245.1 of Nocardioides aestuarii. Lineage (NCBI taxonomy): Bacteria > Bacillati > Actinomycetota > Actinomycetes > Propionibacteriales > Nocardioidaceae > Nocardioides > Nocardioides aestuarii. The sequence goes on along the minus strand of NZ_BAAAJT010000002.1, from coordinate 3,254,086 downwards.
CACCGACAGCACGACCAGCGCCGCGAGCGTGAGGTGGACGGTCATCGGCAGGTCGAGCCCGGTGGCGACGACCGCCACGCCCGCCCCCGTCACCGAGCCCAGGCTCCAGCCGGCATGGAAGCGCGGCATGATCGACCGGCCGAGCGCGCGCTCGACCGCGGCTCCCTCGACGTTCATGGCCACGTCCCACACGGCCACGCCCACGCCGTAGAGCAGGAAGCCGAGGCCGGCGACCACCACCTGCTCCAGCACGGTCGCGCCGATGCCGACGACGACGAGCCCCAGCGCCACCAGGACTCCCCCGGACCTCGTGACCGTGCCCGCGCTGGTCCTCCGGATCAGTGGGCCTGCCGACGGCAGGGCGGCGACCGACCCGAGCGCGCCGCACAGCAGCAGCGCGCCCAGCCCGGCGTTGTCGAGGCCGAGCCCCGCCCGCAGGTCCGGCACCCGCGAGAACAGCGAGGCGAAGGAGAGTCCGTTGAGCACGAACGCGGCCGCCACCGCGTTGCGCGCGGCGAGCGCGCCGGTCACACGGTCGTCGCAGTCCCCGGGGGCGCGGCCTCGAGCCACGCCTGGAACCCCATCAGCGAGGTCGGCGCCATCGCCAGCTCGACGTCGCCCTCCGCGGAGAGGCACCGCACGATCGTGTGGTCGGGGTAGAGCGACATCCGCTCGGTCCCCTCGGGATCGCGGCGGCCGGTGTAGTCCAGGGCGTCACGACGCCAGGACCGCTTGGGGCGCGGCGACAGCGAGAAGATGCGGAACCACTCCAGCTGCTCACCGGAGTAGCGACCGAGCCCGAGAAGCCAACCGCGCCCGGCCCTCTCGGACCGGACGCGGTAGCTGAGCTCGAACGTGCCGCCGTGGCGCGACAGCAGCCGGCGGCGTACGACGAGCGCGAGGCCGTAGACCAGGACGAGGACGAGCAGGGCACCGGCTGCATCGAGCAGCAGCTGCCACAGCGGCATCCGTCGTCCTCCTGGGGGTGGGGGTCACTCCCTCGGCGGGAGTGACGCCACCCTATCCGCACCTCACGGAGCAGTCGTCAGGAGGACCACTCCGCGGCACGGATCAGCGCCTCGTTGAACTTGCGCGTGATCTCCGCGGCGTCGTCGTCGGCGGCCTCGGCCGCGTCGAGGTCGGCCTGCGTGGAGGAGACGTCGACCTCGTGGGAGAGCACCGTGCGCTCGGCGAGGATCGAGACCCGGTTGCCGGCGACCGACAGGAAACCTCCGTCGACGGCGGCGACCACGTGGTCCTCGCCCTCGGCGTGGATGTCGACGACACCCGGCACCAGCACCGACAGCACCGGCGCGTGGTGGGCCAGGATGCCGACGTCACCCTCGGTGGTGCGGGCGAGGACCATCGACGCCCGACCGGACCAGACGGTCCGGTCGGCCGCGACGAGCTCGACCTGGAGGGCGGCGGTGGACTCGGCCATCAGAGGTTCTTCTGGATCTCGGCCCACTTCTGCTCGACGTCGTCCAGACCGCCGCACATGAAGAAGGCCTGCTCGGCCACGTGGTCGTACTCGCCGTCCGCGATCTTGTTGAACGCCTCGATGGTGTCGGCGACGGGGACCGTGGAGCCCTCGATGCCGGTGAACTGCTTGGCCACGTAGGTGTTCTGCGACAGGAAGCGCTGGATGCGGCGCGCCCGGCTGACGATGATCTTGTCCTCCTCGGACAGCTCGTCGACACCGAGGATCGCGATGATGTCCTGGAGCTCCTTGTTGCGCTGGAGGATCTGCTTGACGCGGATCGCGCAGTCGTAGTGCTCCTGCCCGATGTACTGGGCGTCGAGGATGCGCGAGGTCGACGTCAGCGGGTCCACCGCGGGGTAGATGCCGAGCGAGGCGATCTCGCGCGAGAGCTCGGTGGTCGCGTCGAGGTGGGCGAAGGTGGTCGCCGGGGCGGGGTCGGTGTAGTCGTCCGCCGGCACGTAGATCGCCTGCATCGAGGTGATCGAGTGACCGCGGGTCGAGGTGATCCGCTCCTGGAGGGTGCCCATCTCGTCGGCGAGGTTGGGCTGGTAGCCCACCGCGGACGGCATCCGGCCGAGCAGGGTGGAGACCTCCGAGCCCGCCTGGGTGAACCGGAAGATGTTGTCGATGAAGAGCAGCACGTCCTGGTTCTGGACGTCGCGGAAGTACTCCGCCATCGTCAACGCGGACAGCGCGACGCGCAGCCGGGTGCCCGGCGGCTCGTCCATCTGGCCGAACACGAGGGCGGTCTGGCCGATGACGCCGGCCTCCTCCATCTCGACGATGAGGTCGTTGCCCTCGCGGGTGCGCTCGCCGACGCCGGCGAACACGGACACGCCGCCGTGGTCCTTCGCGACGCGGGCGATCATCTCCTGGATGAGCACGGTCTTGCCGACGCCGGCGCCGCCGAACAGGCCGATCTTCCCGCCCTGGACGTAGGGCGTGAGCAGGTCGATGACCTTGATGCCGGTCTCGAACATCTGGGTCTTGGACTCGAGCTGGTCGAAGGCCGGGGCCTTGCGGTGGATGCCCCACCGTTCCTCGACCTCGAAGGTCTCGCCCTCGGCGAGGTTGAGGACGTCACCGGTGGCGTTGAACACCTTGCCGAGGGTGGCGTTGCCGACCGGCACCGAGATCGGGCCGCCGGTGTCGGACACCTGCGCGCCGCGCACCAGGCCGTCGGTCGGCTTGAGCGAGATCGCGCGGACCATGCCCTCACCGATGTGCTGGGCGACCTCGAGCGGCAGGACCGTGGTCTCGCCGCCGAGGGTCAGCTCGACCTCGAGCTTGTTGTAGATCTCAGGCATCGAGTCGACGGGGAACTCGACGTCGACGACCGGGCCGATGACCCGGGCGATGCGGCCGACGCCGCCGGCGTCGCCGGTGGTCGTGGTCTCTTCAGCAGTGGCAGTCATTTCTCACTCACTTCGCAATCTGGGCAGTCCAGCCAGAGGGGCGGGTCATGCGGGCGTTCATTCAGCGGCAGCGTTGGCGTCGGCAAGGGCGTTGACGCCGCCCACGATCTCGCTGATCTCCTGGGTGATGCCCGCCTGGCGGGCCTGGTTGGCGATCCGGGTGAACTTCTTGATCAGCTCGTCGGCGTTGTCCGTCGCGGCCTTCATCGCCTTCTGGCGTGCGGCGAGCTCGGAGGCCGCCGCCTGCAGGAAGGAGAAGAAGATCCGGCTCTGGACGTACTTCGGGAGCAGGGCGTCGAGCACGGCCTCCGGGGAGGGCTCGAACTCGTAGAGGGGAAACACCTCGTCGCTCGAGGGCTTCTCCTCGCCCTCGACGACCTCGAGCGGGAGCAACCGCACGGCGGTCGGCTCCTGCACCAGCATCGAGCGGAACCGGGTGTAGACCACGTGGACCTCGTCCACGGGCTTGCCCCCGGTCTCGACCTCGTCGTCCTCGCCGGCGACGAAGGCGGCGATGAGGGACTCACCGACCTCCTGCGCCACGTCGTAGGACGGCTGGTCGGAGAACCCGGTCCACGACTGCACGACACGACGCTGGCGGAACTTGAAGTACGCCTCGCCCTTGCGGCCGCAGATGTAGGTGTCGATCTCCTTGCCCTCCTCACGGAGCTTCTCCGCGAGGCGCTCGTACTCCTTGATGACGCTGGAGGAGTAGGCACCGGCCAGACCACGGTCGCTGGTGACGATCAGGACCGCGGCCCGTCGGGGGTCCTCGGACTCCTGGGTCATCGGGTGGTCGACGGAGGAGTAGGTCGCCACCGCCGAGACCGCCCGGGTCAGCTCCCGTGCGTAGGGCGCGGCGGACTGCGCCCGCTGCTGCGCCTTGATGATCCGGGACGCAGCAATGAGCTCCATGGCGCGCGTGATCTTCTTCATCGACTCCGTCGACTTGATCCGCGCGCGATACTCACGCAGCGATACGGCCATGTGGGATCAGCCCCGCTTCTGCTTGACGATCTGCTCCTGGTCCTCGTCCTCCAGCGCCTCGGCCTCCGGCTCGTGGCCGACCTTGATCGCGCCGCCGTCGGAGGTCTCGAACTGGTCGAGGAAGGAGGTGTACGCCGACTCGAGCTCGCCCTCGGCGGAGTCGTCGAACTTCAGGGTCTCCCGGATGCCGGAGAGGATCCCGGAGTGGGAGCGGCGCAGGTAGTCGAGGAACTCGCCCTCGAAGCGCAGCACGTCGTCGGCGGGCACCTTGTCCAGACGGCCCGTCGTGCCGGTCCACAGCGAGACCACCATCTCCTCGAGCGGGTACGGCGAGTAGGCCGGCTGCTTGAGGAGCGCCATCAGCCGCGAGCCACGGTCGAGCTGCTGGCGCGAGGCCGCGTCGAGGTCGGAGGCGAACATCGCGAAGGCCTCCATCGCGCGGAACTGCGCGAGGTCGACCTTGAGCGAGCCGGTGACGGCCTTCATGGCCTTCGTCATGGCCGCACCGCCCACGCGGGACACCGAGATGCCGACGTCGATGGCGGGTCGCTGGTTGGAGGCGAACAGGTCGGACTGGAGGAAGATCTGGCCGTCCGTGATCGAGATGACGTTGGTCGGGATGAACGCCGAGACGTCGTTGGCCTTGGTCTCGATGATCGGCAGGCCGGTCATCGACCCAGCACCCATCTCGTCGGAGAGCTTCGCGCACCGCTCGAGGAGCCGGCTGTGCAGGTAGAACACGTCACCGGGGAACGCCTCGCGGCCCGGCGGACGACGCAGCAGCAGCGAGACGGCGCGGTAGGCGTCGGCCTGCTTGGACAGGTCGTCGAACACGATGAGGACGTGCTTGCCGTCGTACATCCAGTGCTGGCCGATGGCCGAGCCGGTGTAGGGCGCGAGGTACTTGAAGCCGGCGCTGTCGGAGGCCGGGGAGGCCACGATGGTGGTGTACTCGAGCGCACCGGCCTCCTCCAGGGCGCCCCGCACCGCGGCGATGGTGGAGCCCTTCTGGCCGATCGCGACGTAGATGCAGCGCACCTGCTTGTCCGGGTCGCCGGACTCCCAGTTCTGCTTCTGGTTGATGATCGTGTCGATCGCGATCGTGGTCTTGCCGGTCGAGCGGTCACCGATGATGAGCTGGCGCTGGCCCCGACCGATCGGGGTCATCGCGTCGATCGCCTTGATGCCGGTGGCCAGCGGCTCGTGGACCGACTTGCGGGCCATCACGCCGGGAGCCTGCAGCTCCAGCGCGCGACGCTCGCTCGACTCGATGTCGCCGAGACCGTCGATGGGGGTGCCCAGCGGGTCGATCACGCGACCGAGGAAGTTGTCGCCGACCGGGACCGAGAGGATCTCGCCGGTGCGGCGCACCGTCTGACCCTCCTCGATCTTGTCGAAGTCGCCGAGGATGACGACACCGATCTCGCGGGTGTCGAGGTTGAGGGCCAGGCCCAGGGTGCCGTCCTCGAACTCCAGCAGCTCGTTGGCCATGGCCGAGGGCAGGCCGGAGACCCGGGCGATGCCGTCACCGGCGGTGGCGACCGTGCCGACCTCCTCCTTGCTGGCCGCGTCCGGCTTGTACTCGGACACGAACTTCTGCAGCGCGTCGCGGATCTCGTCCGGACGGATCGAAAGCTCCGTCATCTCTGCCTACTCTCCTGGCTCTCTTACTTCTGTCGGTGTCTGTCGGGGCCGGTCAGCCGGCCAGCTTGCGTCGTGCTTCGTCGAGGCGGGCGACCACGGTGCCGTCGATGACGTCGTCACCGATCTCCACGCGCATGCCACCCATGAGGGAGGGCTCGACCACGACGTTGAGGTGGACCGCCCGGCCGTACTGGCGACGCAGCGCCTGCTCGAGGCGGGCGCGGTCGTCGTCGGTCAGGTCCTGGGCGACCCGCACCCGGGCGACGTTCTCGTCGCGGATGCCGGCCGCCACCTTCTGGTACTCCTCCAGCGCCACGCCCACCGACCGGTAGCCGGCCGAGAGCGACTGCTTGACCAGGGTGCCGGTGGCTGCGAGGACCCGGTCGCCGAACAGCCCGTCGACCAGCCCCGAGCGGTCCTCGGCGCTGCGAGCCGGGTCGGCCAGCGCGGCGCGGAGGTCCGGGGACCCGTCGATGGTCTGGGACACGGCGAACAGCTCGTCGACCACGCGGTCGACGTGGTCGCCGGCCGAGCGGACGACGGCGACCTCGGCGAGCCGCTCGACGGTGTCCGCGAGGTCGCGGGTGGCGGTCCAGCGGCGCGACACGGCGTCGGCGACGACCTCGAGCGTGAGCTCGTCGACCTTGCCGCCGAACAGGTCGCGTGCCAGCGCCGCCTTGGCGGAGCCCTCGACCGACACGTCGGTCAGCACCCGCCTGAGGCTCGGCGTGCTGCGCACCAGGACGGCGAGCGAGAACAGCTCGTCGCCCACCTGGGCCGCCTTGCGGCTGCCGACGTCGGCGAGACCGGCGTCGAGCCGGTCACGCAGGGCGGTCAGCGCCTCGGCGGAGGGACCACGCGTCTGCATCAGCGCTGCCCCTCGGCCTGCGCCGACTCGATGGTCTCGAGGTCGGCCAGGAACCGGTCGACCACCCGCTGGGAGCGGGCGTCGTCGTCGAGGCTCTCGCCGACGATGCGACCGGCCAGCGAGGTCGCCAGCGTGCCGACCTCGGCGCGCAGCGAGGCGACCGCCTGCTGGCGCTCCGCCTCGATCTGCACCCGGCCGTGCTCGACGATGCGCGCCGACTCGGTCTGGGCCTGCTCGCGCATCTCGGCGACGATGGCCGCACCCTGCTCGCGCGCCTCCTCACGGATGCGCGCCGCCTCGTGGCGGGCCTCCCCGAGCTGCTGCTCGAGCTCGGCGAGCTTGGCGTCGGCCTCGGCCTGCTTGGTCTCGGCCGCGGCCAGACCACCCTCGATGGCAGCAGTGCGCTCGGCGAACGTCTTCTCGAACGCCGGCACCACGAACTTGCGCATGAGCAGGAACAGGATCGCGAAGACGATGAGGGCGAGGATGACCTCGGACCAGACCGGCAGGACCGGGCTGTGGGTCTCCCCCTCACCTGCCGCGAGGACGATGTAGTCCATGAGTCGAACTCCTACGGGTTAGAAGCAGTCGGGCTACGTCGACGTCAGAGTGGCAGGACGAACGCCAGGGCGACCGTGATGATGAACAGCGCCTCGGCGAGAACGAAGCCAAGGATGGCGATCGACTGCAGACGGCTCTGGGCCTCGGGCTGGCGGGCGACGCCGGAGATGAACGCGGCGAAGATCAGGCCGATGCCGACACCGGGGCCGATGGCGGAGAGGCCGAGACCGACCAGGTTGATGGAGCCTTCCACGGGCTTTTCCTTTCGTCTGCGGCACCGGGTGTGCCGACTTGTTGGCGAAACTTGTGGGGTGGAGCGGTGCTCAGTGCTCCTCGGCGAGGGCCTCGCCGATGTACATCGCGCTGAGCAGGGTGAAGACGTAGGCCTGCAGGAACATGACCAGCATCTCGAGGAAGCTGACGCCGATGCCGAGCCCGAAGGACAGCACACCGACCGCGCCGTAGAGGACGTTGCCACTGGCCAGCAGGGCGGCGCCACCTGTGGCGAACAGGATCAGCAGCAGGTGGCCGGCGAACATGTTGCCGAAGAGACGCAGCGTCAGGGTGAACGGCCGGATGATGATGTTGGAGAAGAACTCCAGCGGCACCAGCAGGACCAGGATCGGGCCACCGACGCCGCTCGGCATCGTCGCGTGCTTGAGGTAGCCGAGCGGGCCGTGCTTCCACATCCCGGCACCGACGAACAGCAGCCAGCTCAGCAGGGCGAGCGGGACGATGAAGCCGATTCGGGAGAAGCTCGGGAACTGCAGGAACGGGATGATCCCGTAGTAGTTGTTCACGAGGATGAAGCTGAACAGCGTGAACAGGTAGGGCACGAACTTCATGTAGTGCTCGCTACCGATGTTGTCGCGGGCGACCGTGTTGCGCACGAAGCCGTAGATCGTCTCGCCGGCGAACTGGAGCCGCGAGGGCACCAGCGAGGACTGGCGGGCGGCGAGGTAGAAGAATCCGAAGACGAGGACCGCCGAGAGCGTCAGCAGGAGCATCGGCTTGGTGACGTCGCCGAAGATCGGGGGCAGCTCGAAGCTGCTCGGGCCCGGGGGGTGGAAGGTCGAGCCCTCCTCGGCCGGCACTGCCGTCATGGCTGCCAGGGCGGCGGTCACACTCACTCCGACTCCTCGGTGCTGCTGCGGTTGTAAGGGGCGTCCGCCGCCTCGGTCTGCCGGCGGAGCTGGACGATCATCATGTAGGTGCCGAGGACCCCGCCCAGCAGGACGCCCGCTGCCACCAGGAGGCGGGTGCCGAGCCACTGGTCGAGCAGCCACCCGACGAAGCCGTAGAACAGCACTCCGGCCACGAGGTAGCTGGGGGCACTGGTGGTCGGTCGCGGGGAAGAAGCGCCGGTCGGGGCCATCGCGACTCGGACTCTAGCAGCGGTCTCAGGCATCACTCACCCCCGGGTCCGGGAGGTCGTAGACGGGGATCCGCTGCCGGCTGGCGAGCCAGAGGTGGGCCACCACCCAGGTCACCGTGGTCGCCACCAGGGCACCCGCGAGCCAGCCGCGGACGGCCGGTGCGGCGAAGAGCTCGGCGTCCGCGATCGCCATCACGACGAGCAGCACGAGCGCCAGCTGGGTGGCATAGGTGACCAGCGCGACGAGCAGCGACGCCGAGGGCAGCAGCCGGACCACCCAGGCCAGGGTCAGCACCCCGAAGGCGAAGACGCCGATGACGAGCAGGCCGCCCACGAGGGCGGCCGCGAGGGCGTCGACGCCGGTCAGCACGAGGGCCGCCAGAGCGACCACGACGGTGGCACCGAGGGCGCTCAGGACGACCGCCGGCAGCACCCGGAGGACCGGGGCGCCCGACGCACTCCGGACCGGGGTCCGGGTGGTCCTACGAGTCTCGGTCGTCATGGTCGGCGGCCGTTCCTGTCGTCGTTCTGGGTGCTCGTGAAAACTATCACAAAGTCCTCGGACGGGGTCAACCCGTGGTGGTCACTCCTCCTCCAGCGGCCCGGCCGGCACGGGCCCGGCGACCGCCCGGTGCGGCTTCTGGAGGACGGGCACGAGGAAGGTCAGCGCGATCGTGATCGCCGTGCTGATGCCGAGGACCGTCCACATCAACGTGCCGGTGTAGAGGCTGACGAGCACGGTGCCGAAGGCGACGAGGGCGGCCCAGAGCCACATGATCAGCACCGCCCGGCGCTGGCTGTGGCCGATCTCGAGCAGCCGGTGGTGGAGGTGCTGCTTGTCGGGCGAGAAGGGTGAGCGTCCGGCCCGGGTACGACGGATCACCGCCAGCACGAGGTCGGCCATCGGCACGATGAGGATCGAGATCGGCAGCAGCAGCGGAAGGAAGAACGCGAGGGCGTTGACGTCGGAGCCCGCTCCCCCGCGACTGATCTCGTTGCCGTTGAACTGGGTGGTGATCGTGAGCGCCGACGCCGAGAGCACCAGCCCGAGCAGCATCGACCCGGAGTCGCCCATGAAGAGCCGGGCCGGGTGGAAGTTGTGGGGCAGGAAGCCCGCGCAGGCCCCCGCCAGGGCCGCGGACAGGAAGGCGGCGGTCGTCGCGAGGGTGATGCCGTTGAGGTTGGCCAGCTGGTAGCTGAAGACGAAGAAGGCGGCAGCGCCGATGCCGACCACACCGGAGGCGAGGCCGTCGAGGCCGTCGACGAAGTTGACGGCGTTCACGGTGGCGATGATGACCACGGCCGTCAGCAGCGCCCCCTGCGCCGCGTCGAGGCTGAACTGCTCCTGGGCGCTCACCGGGATCACCTTGAGCCAGATGCCCGACCAGATGAGGAAGGCGACGGCGATCACCTGGCCGCCGAGCTTGGTCAGGGCATCGAGCTCGAAGAGGTCGTCGAGCACCCCGACGCCGCAGACCATCGCCCCCGCGAGGATCACCGTCCGGGCGTCCTCGGCGAGGAAGGGACCTGCGGTCGAGAGGAACGGCAGCTCGCGCGCCACGCCGTAGGCGGCGATCAGCCCGCCCAGCATGGCCAGGCCGCCGAAGTAGGGGATCGGCTCGGCGTGCACGTCGCGGTCACGGACCTTGGCGACCGCACCGGTCCGCAACGCGATCTCCCGTGCGATCACCGTGAGCAGGTAGGTGACCGCGCCCGAGACCAGGAAGACCAGGAGGTACTCGCGCACGCCCTCAGCCTTCGTCGGTCAGGGTCGCGCCCAGCGGTTCCAGGACCTCGTTGAGCGCCTCGAGGCTGAGGGCGCCCCGGCGGAGCACCCGGCCCTGGCTGCCGGTCACGTCGACGATGGTGGAGGCCTCCCCGCCGGGCGAGGTGCCGGCGTCGACCACGACGGCGACGTCCTCCCCCAGCATCTCGACCGCCGTGTCGGCGTCCGTCGCGGCCGGGCGGCCGGTCTTGTTGGCCGAGCTCACCGCGAGCGGGCCCGTGCGCTCGAGCACCGACAGCGCGACGGGGTGGTCGGGCATCCGCACCGCGACCGTGCCGCGGGTGTCGCCGAGGTCCCACTGCAGCGAGGGCTGCTGGGTGCAGACGAGCGTGAGCGGGCCCGGCCAGAACGCCTCGATCAGCGCCTTCGCATAGCCCGGGACTCCGCTCGCCAGCGCGTCGACCGTGGTCGCGGCGCTGACCAGCACCGGTGGGGGCATCTCCCGCCCGCGCCCCTTGGCCGCCAGCAGTGCCTTCACCGCGTCCTTGTCGAAGGCGTCGGCACCGATGCCGTAGACGGTGTCGGTCGGGATGACGACGAGGTCCCCCCGCTGGACGGCGAGGCTGGCCGCGGCGACGGCCTCCTCGCGCTCCTCGTCGGTGCCGGTGGGCAGGCGCTGGGCGGAGGTCACCGGCCTATCGTGCCAGCCGGGCCGTCGTGAAGCGCGGACGGTCCGCGAGGTCGCGGTGGTCGCGCACCTCGGCCCACCGGCCGCTCCCCGAGAACACGCCGGGGGCCGACTCCCCCTGCACGTCGGCGTGCTCGAAGCCGACCCAGCCGCCGGGCCGCAGCAGCGCGGCGGCGCGACGCTCCAGGACGCGGATCGCGTCGAGGCCGTCGTCGCCGGAGAAGAGGGCGAGGTGGGGATCGTGGTCGCGCGCCTCGGGCGCGACCGACTCCCAGGCCGTGAGCGGGACGTAGGGCGGGTTGCAGGTGACCACGTCGACGGTGCCGAGCAGGTCGTCGAAGGACTCGGCCATGTCGCCCTGCCGCAGGTCGACCCCGGACCCGGCCAGGTTGCGCTCGGCCCAGGTGTGGGCCGCGGGGTCGAGCTCGACCGCGTGCACCTCGGCTCGCGGCACCTCGTCGGCCAGCGCCTTGGCGATCGCCCCCGAGCCGGTGCACAGGTCGACCAGCACCGGCGCCCGACCGGTGGTCGAGCCCGTCGAGACCGCGCACTCCACGGCCCAGCCGGCCAGCAGCTCGGTCTCGGGACGCGGGGTGAACACCCCGGGGCCGACCACGAGGTCGACGTGGCGGAAGCCGGTGACCCCCACGAGGTGCTGGAGCGGCTCGCGCGCTGCGCGGCGCGCCAGCAGGGCGTCGTACGTCTCGAGCTGGGCCGGCGTCGGGTCGGCCGCCGTGACCAGCGCGGTGCGGGTCGTGCCGAGGACGTGGGCCAGCAGCGCGTCGGCGTCGTGGTCCGGGGAGGGAACGCCCGCCGCGGCGAGCAGCGCCGCCGCGGACCGCCGTCGCTCCCGCAGCGTCACTCCTCCTCCAGCGCGGCGAGCCGGGCCTCGAGGTCGGCCTCGAGGTTGAAGGCCAGCACGGGCCCGAGGTCGCCGTCGAGGACGTGGTCGAGGTTGTAGGCCTTGTAGCCGGTGCGGTGGTCGGAGATCCGGTTCTCCGGGAAGTTGTAGGTGCGGATCCGTTCGGACCGGTCGACCGTCCGGACCTGGCTGCGCCGGGCCTCGCTCGCCTCGGCGGCGGCCGCCTCCTGCGCCGCGGCGAGCAGCCGGGCGCGCAGGATGCGCATCGCCTGGTCGCGGTTCTGCAGCTGGCTCTTCTCGTTCTGGCAGCTCACCACGATTCCGGTGGGGAGGTGGGTGATGCGCACCGCGGAGTCGGTGGTGTTGACGCTCTGGCCACCCGGCCCGCTGCTGCGGAAGACGTCGATCCGGAGGTCGTTCTCGTCGATGCTCACGTCGACCTGCTCGGCCTCGGGGAGCACGAGCACGCCGGCGGCGCTGGTGTGCACCCGGCCCTGCGACTCGGTGACCGGCACCCGCTGGACACGGTGGACGCCGCCCTCGAACTTGAGCAGCCCGAACGGGGCCTCGCCCGGCTCGCTGGTCCCCCGCGCCTTCACCGCGACCGTCACCGACTTGTAGCCCCCGAGGTCCGACTCGGTCGCGTCGAGCACCTCCATCGCCCAGCCGCGCCGCTCGGCGAACCGGGTGTACATGCGGAGCAGGTCGCCGGCGAAGAGGGCCGACTCCTCGCCGCCCTCCCCCGACTTCACCTCGAGGATCGCGTCCTTGGAGTCGGCCGGGTCGCGTGGCACCAGCAGGTGGCGCAGCCGCTCCTCCGCCTCCTCGCGGCGTACGCCGAGCGCCTCGGCCTCCGCGGCGAAGTCCGGGTCGTCACCCGCGAGCTCGTGCGCGGCCTCGACGTCGTCGCCGAGCTGGCGCCACTCGTCCCACGAGCGCACGATCGCCGACACCTCGGCGTAGCGCTGGTTGAGCCGCTTGGCGATGCCCTGGTCGGCGTGGGTCGCGGGGTCGGCGAGCCGCTGCTCGAGGTCGGCCCGCTCGGCGACGAGGCCCTCGACGGCTTCGAACACGGTGGCTCCTGGTGGAAGTAGGTCCGGGGAACAGCACGGCGCCGGCCACCCCCCGTGTTGTGACCGGGGGCGACCGGCGCCGGAAGCCTGGCTACTTCTTGTTCTGGGCAGCCTGCGCGTAGCGCTTCTCGAACCGGGCGACGCGACCGCCGGTGTCGAGGATCTTCTGCTTGCCCGTGTAGAACGGGTGGCACTGCGAGCACACGTCGCTGTGGATGGTGCCGCTGGCGACGGTGGAGCGGGTCTTGAACGTGGCGCCGCAGGTGCAGGTCACGTCGGTGACGACGTACTCCGGGTGGATGTCCTTCTGCATGGTGTCCTCTCTGGGTCGCCGGGTCGCCCCGCGGGCTGCGGACGGCGTGAACCGGCAACGAACGTTCCCAGTGTGCCAACGCGCCGCTGCCCCGGGCAATTCCCGGGCCCCGGGCGGTCGCGTGGCGCGGTCAGGCGGTCTTGGTCAGCAGTGCCTCGACCCGCGAGGCGAGCTCGCGGGGGCTGAACGGCTTGGTGATGTAGTCGTCGGCGCCGGAGTCGAAACCGGTCTCGACGTCGGACTCCTGGGCGCGAGCGGTCAGCAGGATCACCGGCAGGTCGGCCAGGCCCGGGTCGGCCCGGATCTCCTTGATCGCGTCGAGACCGGACACGCCCGGCATCATCACGTCGAGCACTGCGAGGTCGGGCTTGCTCAGGCGGCACGCGTCGACCGCGGCAGCGCCGTCGCCGACCGCCACGATGTCGTGACCCATGGTCGACAGCTTGAACTCCACGAGCTCGCGGATGTCGACGTCGTCGTCCGCGACAAGGATCCTCGCCACAGCACTTCCTTCCGGGGGGGTGTCGGCTGACCGGTTCAGCGTATCGGCCAGGGGGGCACACCGAAGCGGAATCGCCGACCCCGTCAGTCGTCTCCCTCGGGAGTCGGCGTCGTCTTCTGGACCTGCATCAGGAACTCGATGTTGGTCTGCGACTTCCTGAGCCGCTGCAGGAGCAGCTCGAGCGCCTGCTGTCCGTCGAGGCCGGAGAGGACCCGGCGCAGCTTCCAGACGATCGCGAGCTCCTCCTGAGACATCAGCAGCTCCTCGCGGCGGGTGCCGGACTGGACGGCGTCGATGGCCGGGAACAGGCGCTTGTCGGCGAACTCGCGGCGGAGCCGGAGCTCCATGTTGCCGGTGCCCTTGAACTCCTCGAAGATCACCTCGTCCATCTTCGAGCCGCTCTCGATCAGCGCGGTCGCGAGGATGGTCAGCGAGCCGCCGTTCTCGATGTTGCGGGCCGCGCCGAAGAACTTCTTGGGCGGGTAGAGCGCCGCGGAGTCGACGCCGCCGGACAGGATCCGCCCGCTCGCCGGGGCCGACAGGTTGTAGGCGCGGCCGAGACGGGTGATGCCGTCGAGGAGCACGACCACGTCGTGGCCGAGCTCGACGAGCCGCTTCGCGCGCTCGATCGCGAGCTCCGCCACGGTCGTGTGGTCGCTCGCGGGCCGGTCGAACGTCGAGGAGATGACCTCGCCCTTCACCGAGCGCTCGAAGTCGGTGACCTCCTCGGGCCGCTCGTCGACCAGGACCACCATCAGGTGGCACTCGGGGTTGTTGGTGGTGATCGAGTTGGCGATCGACTGCATCACCATCGTCTTGCCGGCCTTGGCCGGCGACACGATCAGGCCACGCTGTCCCTTGCCGATCGGGGCCGCGATGTCGATCACGCGCCCGACCAGGTTGTCAGGGGTCGTCTCCAGCCGCAGCCGCTCGCTGGGGTAGAGCGGGGTGAGCTTGCCGAACTCGACCCGGTTGCGGGCCGTGTCGGGGTCGGCCCCGTTGACGCTGTCGATGCGCACCATCGGGTTGAACTTCTCGCGGCGCTCGCCCTCGCGCGGCTGCCGCACCTGGCCGACGAGCGCGTCGCCCCGGCGCAGGCCGTACTTGCGGACCATCGAGAGCGAGAGGTAGACGTCGTCGGCGCCGGCGAGGTAGCCGGAGGTGCGGACGAACGCGTAGTTGTCGAGCACGTCGAGGATGCCGGCCGCCGGCACCAGGACGTCGTCCTCGAGGATCGTGGTGTCGGGCTCGCCCCGGCCACCCCCGCCGGTGGCGGGGCGGTTGCGGTCACGGCCACGGCGGCGACGGCTGCGGCTGCTGCCCTGCTCGTCGCCCGCCTGCTGCTTGTCCTGCTTCTCGGACTGCTTGTCCTGCTGCTGCTTGTCGGACTGCTGCTTGTCGGACTGCTGCTTGTCGGACTGCTGGTCCTGCTTCTGCTTGTCGGACTGCTGGTCCTGCTTCTGCTTCTGCTTCTTCGGCTGCTGGCCCTTGCCCTGCCCCGCCTGCTGGGGCTGGTCCTGCCGGGGCTGGTCCTGCTTGCTCTGCTCCTGCTGGGGCCGGTCCTGCTGGGGCCGGTCCTGCTTGCTCTGCTCCTGCTGGCGCTGGTCCTGCCGGGGCTGGTCCTGCTTGCGCTGGCCGCCGGACTGGGCAGCCTTGATCGCGTTGACGAGGTCGGCCTTCTTCATCGAGCCGGCGCCGGAGATGCCGAGGCCGCCGGCCATCGCCTTGAGGTCGGCGATCAGCATGCCGTTCAGCCCGCCGGAGCGCTTCTTGGGCTCGCTCGCTGCGGGGCCGGTGGGTTCGATGGTGTCGGTCACGTGAGTCCTTCCCACGTTTCGGTGCCGGCCGCACAGAGGGCCGGTCACGTGGTCGTTCACCGGTCGGGCATCGCTCGGGGCGCAGACCTGAGGGACTGCACCCGGAGGTGCTCGGAGACCCGGAGAGTGGAAGTCAGCCCCGAGAGGTGGGGTGACACGCCGTCAGGCGCGTCGTCAGGATAACACCGACACCGCGTGAGGTGGCGCAGGCCTCACTCGACGCGTACGCCGTCCAGGTCGACCGACAGCGACGCCGGCCACCAGCCCTCGGGAGCGTGGGCGGCCACGTCGCCGCACTGGTGACCGGCGCACAGCACCAGCACCGTCGGGCCCGCACCCGACACCACGGCCGCGAGGCCCGCGACCCGGAGCCGGTCGACGAGCTCGAGCGACTCCGGCATGGCCGGCCGCCGGTAGTCCTGGTGGAGCAGGTCGTGGGTCGCGCGGAGCAGGTGCTCGGGCTGCCCGGCCAGGGCGGCCACCAGGAGCGCCGTGCGCGCAGCATCCGCGGCTGCGTCGGCGTGGGGCACGACGTCGGGGAGCAGCCCACGGGCCGTCTCGGTGGACAGGGCGTGGGGAGGAACCATGACCACCGCGGAGACCCGCGGGTCGACGGACGAGCCGACCGCCCAGAAGTCGCCGTCGTCGTGACCGCTGATCACGAACCCGCCGTACCAGGCCGGCGCGACGTTGTCGGGATGACCCTCGATCCGGGCGGCCAGCCGGAAGGCGGCGTCGTCGTCGAGCAGCAGCGAGCCGCCTGCGACCAGGCCGCGGGCGAGCGCGATGCCGCCCACGATGGCCGCCGAGGACGAACCGAGCCCCCGGGCGTGCGGGATCCGGTTGGTGCAGCGCAGCCGGAGCCCGGGCGGCCGCTCGCCCATCTCGTCGAACGCCGCATGCATCGCACGGACGACGAGGTGGGAGTCGTCGCGTGGGATGCCGTCGGCCCCCTCCCCCTCGACGTCGACCTCGAGGCCGGCAGCCACCACCTCACCCACGAGCGTGTCGCGGAGGCCGAGCGCCAGCCCGAGGCAGTCGTAGCCCGGGCCGAGGTTGGCCGAGGTGGCCGGCACGCTGACCGTGACCGCGCCGTCGACGAAGCCCACGCCGTCAGCCCAGGCCGGCCGCGCGGGCGGCCTCGTCGACGTCGGGGTCGACCACGGTGTCGGCCACCGGGCCGAAGCCCTCCAGCGCCGTCGCGGTGTCCTTGAGGCCGTGACCGGTGACGGTGACGACCACCGTGAGGCCGGCGTAGGACTCGCCCCGCGCCAGGTCCTGGAGCAGGCCCGCGATCCCTGCCGCGGACGCGGGCTCCACGAAGACCCCGTCACGGGCGGCGAGCTGCCGCTGCGCATCGAGGATCTGGGCGTCGCTGACGGCCGCGAACCTGCCGCCGGACTCGTCGCGCGCGGCCTCGGCGAGCTTCCACGAGGCGGGGTTGCCGATCCGGATCGCGGTCGCCTTCGTCTCGGGGTCGGGGAACGGCTCTCCCGTCACCAGCGGCGCGGCCCCCTCGGCCTGGAAGCCGCGCATCACCGGGGTACGGGTGGCGCGACCGAGGTCGCGGTACTGGGTGTAGCCCAGCCAGTAGGCCGAGATGTTGCCGGCGTTGCCGACGGGCAGCAGGTGGACGTCAGGGGCGTCGCCGAGGAAGTCGACGATCTCGAAGGCCGCGGTCTTTTGGCCCTCGAGCCGGACCGGGTTGACGCTGTTGACGAGCGCCACGGGGTAGTGCCACGACAGCTCGCGCGCCATCCGGAGGCAGTGGTCGAAGTTGCCGCGCACCATGATGATCTGGGCGCCGTGGACGATGGCCTGCGCCATCTTGCCGGCGGAGATCTTGCCCTGAGGCACCAGGACCAGCGGCTTCATGCCGGCCTTCGCGGCGTAGGCCGCCATCGACGCGGACGTGTTGCCGGTCGACGCGCAGACGCAGGCCTCGGCGCCCTCGTGCTTCGCGACCGACATCGCGGCGGTCATGCCGCGGTCCTTGAAGGAGCCGGTCGGGTTGTCGCCCTCGACCTTGAGGTGGACCGTGCCACCGGTGAGGCCGGAGAGCCACTCCGAGTGCACGAGCGGCGTGCCGCCCTCACGGAGCGTCACCGCCTCGACGCCCTCGGGGATGTCGAGGAGCTCGCGATACTCCTCGACGACGCCCCGCCAGCCGTGGGTCATTCGACGCCGCCCTCGACCCGCATGACGGAGGTGACCTCGCGGACGGCGTCCATGGTGCGCAGCTGATCGACGGTCGCGGCGAGCTGGGCGTCGGTGGCGCTGTGGGACACCACGACCAGCTGGGCGTCGAGGCCGCGGCCCTCCTGCTTCACGGTCTGGATCGACACGCCCTGGTCGGCGAAGGCGTTGGCGACAGCGGCCAGCACGCCCGCGCGGTCGTCGACGTCGATCGCGACGTGGTAGCGGGTGACGGTCTCCCCCATCGGGAGCACCGGCCGCTCGGCGTAGGCCGACTCGCCCGGTCCGCGGGTGCCGGCCAGCTGGTTGCGCGCCACCGTGACGAGGTCGCCCAGCACCGCCGACGCCGTCGGCGAGCCGCCGGCGCCGGGCCCGTAGAACATCAGCTCACCGGCCGCCTCGGACTCGACGAAGACGGCGTTGAAGGCCTCGCGCACCGACGCGAGCGGGTGGGACCGCGGGATCATCGCGGGGTGGACGCGGACGGCGACCGCCTCGCCGGCCTCGCCTCCGCGGAGCTCGGCGATCGCGAGCAGCTTGACGACCGAGCCCATCTCGCGAGCCGACTGGACGTCGGCTGCGGTGACCTCGGAGATGCCCTCGCGGTGGACGTCGTCGACAGTGACGCGCGAGTGGAAGGCGAGGCTGGCCAGGATCGCGGCCTTCGCGGCCGCGTCGAAGCCCTCGACGTCGGCGGTCGGGTCGGCCTCGGCGTAGCCGAGCTCCTGGGCCTCCTCGAGCGCCTCGGCGAACCCGCTGCCCGCGGTGTCCATCTTGTCGAGGATGAAGTTCGTCGTGCCGTTGACGATCCCGAGGACGCGCGTGACCCGGTCGCCGGCCAGGGACTCGCGCAGCGGGCGCAGGATCGGGATCGCGCCGGCGACGGCCGCCTCGTAGAAGAGGTCGCGCGCGGCGAGGTCGGCGGCGGCGTAGAGCGCGGGACCGTCGGCGGCGAGCAGCGCCTTGTTCGCGGTCACGACCGAGGCGCCGTGGTCGAGGGCGCGCAGGATCAACGAGCGGGCCGGCTCGATGCCCCCGATCACCTCGACGACGAGGTCGGCGCGGGTGACGAGCTCCTCGGCGTCGGTCGTCAGCAGCCCCTCGGGGACCTTCACCTCGCGCGGTGCGTCCAGCCGGCGTACGGCGACGCCGACCAGCTCCAGCGGCGCGCCCACGCGGGCGGTCAGGTCACCGGCCTGCTCGTCCAGCAGGCGCACCACCTGGGAGCCCACCGATCCGCAGCCGAGCACGGCGACCTTGAGCGGCTTCATCACTGATCTCCCACATCCGTCGCCAACAGGTCGGCCTCAGTCTCCCGGCGGACGATCACCCGCGCGACACCGTCCCGCACACTGATCACCGGCGGCCGCAGCGCGTGGTTGTAGTTCGACGACATCGAGCGGCAGTAGGCACCGGTCCCGGGCACCGCCACGAGGTCGCCGGGCCGGACGTCGGCGGGCAGGAACTCGTCGCGCACGACCACGTCGCCCGCCTCGCAGTGCTTGCCGACGACCCGCGTGAGCACCGGGCCGGCCTCGGAGTCCCGGTTGGCGAGGGTGCAGGAGTAGTCGGCGTCGTAGAGCGCGGTGCGGATGTTGTCGCTCATCCCGCCGTCGACGGAGACGTAGGTGCGCACCGCTCCCCCGTCGAGCTCGACCGGCTTGACCGTTCCGACGGTGTAGACCGTGCAGGTGCTCGGGCCCACGATCGCCCGCCCCGGCTCGATCGACAGGTGGGGCACGGCGACCCCGAGCGCGCGACACTCGTGGTCGACGATCTTGGTGATCTCGGTGGCCAGCTCGGGCGGGTCGGCGGGGTCGTCCTGGGTCGTGTAGGCGATGCCGAAGCCGCCGCCGAGGTCCATCTCGGGCAGCTCGACGCCCAGCTCCTCGTGGACGCGCGCGTGGAGCGCGAGCACCCGCCGCGCCGCCACCTCGAACCCGGAGGTGTCGAAGATCTGGCTGCCGATGTGGGAGTGGAGGCCGCGCAGCTCGAGACCCGGGGCGGCCACCACGCGCCGTACGGCCTCGAAGGCCCGGCCGTTGCCGATCGAGAAGCCGAACTTCTGGTCCTCGTGGGCGGTGGCGATGTATTCGTGGGTGTGGGCCTCGACGCCGGCCGTCACCCGCACCATCACGCCCACCGGCCGGGTGATGGAGCCCGTCGAGGTCAGGTCGGCAGTGATCTGCGCGAGGCGCTCGATCTCGTCGAGCGAGTCGACGATGATCCGGCCGACGCCCAGCGTCACGGCGCGGCGCAGCTCGGGGTAGGTCTTGTTGTTCCCGTGGTAGCCGACGCGCTCCATCGGGAACCCGGCGCGCTCGGCGACCGTGAGCTCACCGCCGGAGCAGACGTCGAGGTGGAGCCCCTCCTCCTCGATCCACCGGGCGACGGTCGTGCAGAGGAAGGCCTTGCCGGCGTAGTAGACGTCGTAGCCCTCGAACGCGTCCCGGAAGGCGCGGGCCCGCGTCCGGAGGTCGACCTCGTCGAGGACGTAGGCCGGCGTGTTGTGCTCCGCCACCAGGTCGGCGACGGGCAGCCCGCCGATCTCGAGGTCGCCCTCCACCTTGCGCGCCGTGGCCGACCACAGGTGGGGCACCAGGGCGTTGACGTCGCCGGGCTCACGCAGCCACGACGGACCCCGGAGAGCACCGTCGGCGTGGGCCCAACCGGACGGGTGGGAGGTCGGCATCGGTGCCCGCCCTACATCCGCTCGGGGGCGGTGACGCCGAGCAGGCCCAGGCCGTTGGCGATGACGGTCCGGCTCGCGACCACCAGGACCAGCCGGGCGAGGTTGACCGGCTGCACCGGCTCGTCGCCCTGCGGGAGCATCCGGCACTCCTTGGTGTCGTACCACTTGTTGAAGACCGACACCGTGTCCTCGAGGTAGCGCGCGACCCGGTGGGGCTCGCGCAGCTCGGCGGCGGAGGCCACCACCCGCGGGAACTCGGCCAGCGCGCGCAGCAGCTCGCCGTCGCGCTCGTGGGAGAGCAGCGACGGGTCGAAGTCCTCCCCGGTGGGGACCTCCATGCCGAGGTCGGCCGCGTTGGCCATCATCCGGCAGGTGCGGGCGTGGCCGTACTGGACGTAGTAGACCGGGTTGTCGTTGCTGGCCCGGGTGATCTCGGCGACGTCGAGCACGAGGGGTGAGTCGGAGGGATAGCGGGCCAGGCTGTAGCGCAGCGCGTCGACGCCGATCTCGTCCATCAGCTCCTCGAGCGTGATGATCTCGCCGGCCCGCTTGGACAGCCGCACCTCCTCCCCGTCGCGCAGGATCTTCACCAGCTGTCCGATCAGGACCTCGATGTTGCGCTCCGGGTCGTCGCCCGCGCACGCGGCCATCGCCTTGAGCCGGCCGACGTAGCCGTGGTGGTCGGCGCCGAGCAGGTAGAGGCAGCGGTCGAAGCCGCGCTCGCGCTTGTTGACGTAGTAGGCCGTGTCGCTGGCGAAGTAGGTCAGCACGCCGTTGGTGCGCAGCAGCACCCGGTCGCGGTCGTCGCCGAAGTCGGTCGTCCGCATCCACAGCGCGCCGTCGGCGTCGAAGAGGTGGCCCTGGGAGCGCAGCTTCTCCAGACCCGCGACGACGTCGTCGCTGGCGTGGAGGCTGCGCTCGGAGAACCACACGTCGAACACGGTGTTGAAGCGCCGCAGCACGTCCTGTTGCTCGGCGAGCTGGAGGCTGTAGCCGGCCTCGCGGAAGGCGGCCGTGCGCTCCTCCCCCGCGGGCATCTCGCGCAGCTCGGGCTGCGCCGCCAGGATCTGCTCGGCCAGCTCGCCGACGTAGCCGCCGTGGTAGCCGTCCTCGGGCACCGGCTCGCCGAAGGCCCGCGCCTCGATCGAGGCGCCGAAGAGGTCCATCTGGTTGCCGCGGTCGTTGATGTAGAACTCGCGGGTCACGCCGGCGCCCGCGGCCTCGAGCACGCGCGCGATCGCGTCACCGACGACCGCCCACCGGGTGTGGCCGAGGTGGAGCGGGCCGGTCGGGTTGGCCGAGATGAACTCGACGTTGACCCGCTCCCCGGCCTGGGCCTCGTTGCGCCCGTACGCCGCGCCCGCGGCGACGATGTCGGCCGCGACGGCGCCCTGGGCGCCGGCCTCGACGCTGACGTTGAGGAAGCCGGGTCCGGCGACCTCGACGGCGGCGACGCCGTCGGCCTTCACGAGCTCGGCGGCGAGCAGCTCGCCGAGCGCGCGCGGGTTGGTGCCGGCCTTCTTGGCCAGCTGCATCGCGACGTTGGTGGCGTAGTCGCCGTGCCCCTTCTGCCGGGGTCGCTCGATCGTCACCTCGGCCGGCACGCCGTCGGGGAGGACGAGCGCGCCGGAGTCGACGAGGGACGCCAGGGCGTCGACGACAGCGGCGGAGAGCTGGGCGGGATTCACCCGCCAAGCCTATCGGCGGGGTGCGGTTTCGTTCTCCCCGGTTGCGACCGGTACTGTTCGTGACCGCTGAGGCGCGGCCCCGCCGCCCGCGGCATGCCTCCGTAGCTCAGGGGATAGAGCACTGGTTTCCGGTACCAGGTGCCGCAGGTTCGAATCCTGCCGGAGGCGCAGACGGACGCGGCGTGTGAGGCACACGCCGCGTCCTGCTTCTCTCAGCAGGGACCGAGGGTGGCGTCGGACCGTGCCGCGTCTCCGTACCGGCGGGCCTGGGCGACGTTGGGGAAGATGATGCTGGCGCCTCCGATGGTGCCGAAGGAGCCCTGCACCACGCAGGAACGGATCTTCCGCGGGTCGACCTGCGCGACCGCGTGGGCGATCTGGAACAGCTCGGACGGCGCGAGGTCGGTGTCCATGTTGCGCATCACCGACATCACGCCGCGCTCGATGAAGCCCGGCTGGTCGGACCTGGTCGCGATCCGCGCCTGGATGCCGCGCAGCACCCGCTGCTGGTTGGCCGACCGGTCGAAGTCGCCGCCGGGCAGGCTCTTCCGGATCCGCGAGAAGGCCATCGCGCTGTAGCCGTTGAGCTTGATGTGGCCCTTCGGGAACGCCTTCGGCTTGAGGTACTGGTCGGCGAAGGGGCGCGGGTTGTCGACGTAGATGCCGCCGATGTCGTTGACCATGTTCTCGAAGAAGGGGAACCGGGTGACCATCACGTAGTCGGGCTGCACCCCGACGAGGTTGCCGACCGTCCGGCCGAACAGCTGGGGGCCGCCGAAGTAGAGGGCGGCGTTGACCCGGTTGGAGCCGTGACCGGCGATCGGCACCCAGGAGTCACGGGGGATGCCGATGGCCGACGCCGCGCCGGTGCGGGTGTTGAGGCCGACCAGCTGGATGGCGTCGCCGCGGGACCGGGTCATGTCCTCCCCCGGCCGGGCGTCCGAGCCGACCGCGAGGATCCAGATGACGTCGTCGCCGACGTCGACGCCCTCGGCACCGCGGAGCTTCACCAGGCTGATCTCGGTCGGGCGCACGGCGCTGTCGGGGACGGTCATGCCGACGACGCCCAGCACGAGCGCCAGCGGCAGCAGTCGGCGGAGCAGGGGCAGAACGCGGGACATCAGCGGGCTCCCTTGCTGAGGTGGTAGGCGAAGACCTGCCAACGGCCGTCGGCCTTGGTCATCATCAGCCGGCCCTGGACCTGGACCCGCTGGGCGACGTCGCCGGCGGTCTTGAAGACGAGCTTGACGTGGGCGGTCGCGGCGCTGGCGTGCTCGCGGACCGCGAGCACGTCGACGGTCACGCCGAGCTGGGCCGGGGTGACCTCGTCGACGCGCGGGGCGATGCCCGCGTTGGTGAGGAGGCCGAGGTCGCCCCGCGCCACCTTCGCCGTACCCGGCGCGAACGCGGCGAGCGCCGACTGGAAGCCGCCCTGCCGGGGGTAGTCACCGGCGAGGAAGGCGGCGTCGAGGTAGCGGACCGCGACCCCCGAGACAGCCTCCACGATCCGGGTGCGGTCACCCTTCGTCAGCCGGCCGACGACCTCGCCGGCACGCACGACCGGCTCGACCTCGAGGGTCGGCGCCGCCGAGGGGTCCGACAGGGACGGCCCGGCGTCGGGCTCGGGGCTCTCCTCCTCGCCGCTGCAGGCGCCGAGGGACAGCGCCACGAGCGCGGCCAACGAGGCCGCGGCGAGCCGCGGCCGGTGGGTCCTGGTCATGGGTCGGGGGTACCTCTCTGAACAGTTTCCGGACCGGTGTCTCCAAGGTCACGCCACAGCCTGCCCGAGATGTGGGGCGCGGCTGCGCATTTGCTGGGGCGTGGGACTAGCCTTGACAGTGCGAAACCAGCACCCGACACCCCGCGCGCAGAACCGGAAGAGGCGAAACCACCCGTGCCGCAGTCCCCTGGCCAGCAGTCCCACGACATCTCCACCGAGTTCGGGGCCAATGAGTGGCTCGTGGAGGAGATGTACGAGCAGTACGAGCGTGACCCGGACAGCGTGGCTCCCGAGTGGAAGCGCTACTTCCAGTCCAACGGACACGGCAACGGTACGTCGGCCTCGACCGGTGGCGGCACGGCCCCCGCCCAGGCCGCCCCGAAGCAGGCAGCAGCGACGTCGGCCGCCGCGCCCGCGAAGACGGAGAAGGCGCAGCAGACGGAGTCGACGTCCGCCAAGCAGCAGCAGTCGGCCCCGACCAAGCAGGAGAGCAAGCCGGCCGCCCCGAAGGCCAAGCCGCGCCCCGCAGCCGCGGCTGCCGAGCCCGCCCAGGGCACCTCCAAGCCCGTCGCCAAGGACGCGAAGCCGTCGGAGCCCGCGAAGGCCGGCGACGAGCCGACCTACACCACGCTGCGCGGCATCCCCGCGGCCACGGCGAAGAACATGGACCTCTCGCTGACGGTCCCGACCGCGACGTCGGTCCGCTCGCTGCCGGTCAAGCTGCTCTGGGACAACCGCACGGTCATCAACAACCACCTCGCCCGTGCCCGCGGCGGCAAGGTCTCCTTCACCCACCTGATCGGCTATGCGCTGGTCAAGGCGCTGCGCTCCATGCCGGAGATGAACAACAGCTATGCCGAGAAGGACGGCAAGCCGACGATGGTCACGCCGGCCCACATCAACCTCGGCCTCGCCGTCGACCAGCAGAAGCCCGACGGCACCCGCCAGCTCGTCGTGCCCTCGATCAAGGGCTGCGAGACGATGGACTTCGCCGGCTTCTGGACCGCCTACGAGGACCTGATCCGCAAGGCGCGCGACAACAAGCTGACGATGGACGACTACTCGGGCACCACGATGAGCCTGACCAACGTCGGCGGTCTCGGCACCAACCACCCGGTGCCCCGCCTGATGCCGGGCCAGGCCGTCATCGTCGGCGTCGGAGCCATGGAGTACCCCGCGGAGTGGCAGGGCGCCTCCGACGAGGCCCTCAACCGCAACGGCATCAGCAAGGTCATGACGATCACGTCGACCTACGACCACCGCGTCATCCAGGGCGCGCAGTCCGGCGAGTTCCTGCGCCGCATCCACCAGCTGCTGCTGGGCGAGGACAACTTCTACGACGAGATCTTCCGCTCGCTGCGCATCCCCTACGAGCCGATCCGCTGGGCCCGCGACATCGTCGCCAGCCACGACGACGACATCGTCAAGCAGGCCCGGATCCTCGAGCTGATCCACGCCTACCGCGTGCGCGGCCACATGATGGCCGACACCGACCCGCTGGAGTACCGCCAGCGCAGCCACCCCGACCTCGAGGTGGAGTCCCACGGGCTGACGCTGTGGGACCTCGACCGCGAGTTCGCCACCGGGTCCTTCGGTGGCGAGGGGCGCCGGTTCATGAAGCTGCGCAACATCCTCGGGATCCTCCGGGACTCCTACTGCCGGACCACCGGCATCGAGTACATGCACATCATGGACCCCGAGCAGCGCCGCTGGATCCAGCAGCGCGTCGAGCAGCCCCACACCAAGCCGCCCCGCGAGGAGCAGCTGCGGATCCTGCTGAAGCTCAACCAGGCCGAGGCGTTCGAGACCTTCCTGCAGACGAAGTTCGTGGGCCAGAAGCGGTTCTCGCTGGAGGGCGGCGAGACCACGATCCCGCTCATCGACGAGATCTGCGAGGCGGCCGCAGAGGCGAACCTCGACGAGGTCACGATGGGCATGGCCCACCGCGGCCGGCTCAACGTGCTCGCCAACATCGTCGGCAAGAAGTACTCCCAGATCTTCCGGGAGTTCGAGGGCAACATCGACCCTCGCACCGTCCAGGGCTCGGGCGACGTGAAGTACCACCTCGGCGCCGAGGGGGAGTTCACCGCGGGCTCCGGCGACACCATCAAGGTGTCGGTGGCCGCGAACCCCTCCCACCTCGAGGCCGTCAACCCGGTCCTGGAGGGCATCGCCCGCGCCAAGCAGGACGTGCTCGACCGCGGCGCCGACTACCCCGTGCTCCCCCTGCTGGTCCACGGCGACGCCGCCTTCGCGGGCCAGGGCGTGGTCGCGGAGACGCTCAACCTCTCCCAGCTGCGCGGCTACCGCACCGGCGGCACCATCCACGTCGTCGTCAACAACCAGGTCGGCTTCACCACCTCGCCCGGCTCGTCGCGCTCCTCGCTCTACTGCACCGACGTCGCGCGGATGGTCCAGGCGCCGATCTTCCACGTCAACGGCGACGACCCCGAGGCGTGCATCCGCGTCGCACGGCTGGCCTTCGACTACCGCCAGCAGTTCAACAAGGACGTCGTCATCGACCTCGTCTGCTATCGGCGTCGCGGCCACAACGAGGGTGACGACCCGTCCTACACGCAGCCGCTGATGTATGACCTGATCGAGCAGAAGCGCTCGGTGCGCAAGCTCTACACCGAGTCCCTCATCGGCCGTGGCGACATCACGATCGAGGAGGCCGAGCAGGTCCTCAAGGACTACCAGCAGCAGCTCGAGCGGGTCTTCACCGAGGTGCGCGAGGCCAGCACCGAGCGGCCGGCCGACTGGACGACGGTGCCGGACTACCCGGAGAAGCCGGCCGGTGCCGCGACCACGTCGGTCTCCTCCGACGTGCTCAAGCGGATCTCCGACGCCTACACCACCCCGCCGGACGGGTTCACGGTCCACCCGAAGGTGATGCCGCAGCTGCAGCGCCGGGCCGCGGCGATCACCGACGGCCCCATCGACTGGGGCACCGGCGAGATCCTGGCCTTCGGCTCGCTGCTGATGGAGGGCCGCCCGGTGCGGCTCGCCGGCCAGGACTCGCGGCGCGGCACCTTCGTCTCGCGGTTCGCGACCATCATCGACCGCACCAACGCCGACGAGTGGACGCCGCTGGCCAACCTCACCGAGGACCAGGCCAAGTTCTTCGTCTACGACTCGCTGCTCTCGGAGTACGCCGCGCTGGGGTTCGAGTACGGCTACTCCGTCGCGCGGCCCGAGGCGCTGGTGCTGTGGGAGGCCCAGTTCGGCGACTTCGTCAACGGCGCCCAGACGGTGATCGACGAGTTCATCACCAGCGGTGAGACCAAGTGGCGCCAGCAGTCCGGCGTCGTGCTGCTGCTCCCCCACGGCTACGAGGGCCAGGGCCCCGACCACTCCTCCGCCCGGATCGAGCGGTTCCTGACGATGGCGGCCGAGGACGCGTTCGTCGTCGCCCAGCCGTCCACCCCGGCGTCCTACTTCCACCTGCTGCGCCAGCACTCGCTCGGCGAGGACCACCGCCCGCTGGTGGTCTTCACCCCGAAGTCGATGCTCAAGCGCAAGGAGGCGGCCTCGCAGCCCGACGACTTCACGACCGGCGAGTTCCGGCCGCTGATCACCGACGCCGCCGCCGACCACGACAAGGTCGAGACGCTGCTGCTGTGCTCGGGCCGGGTGACCTGGGACCTCATGGTCGAGCGCGGCAAGCGTGAGGACGGCGAGAAGTTCGCGATCGCCCGTGTCGAGCAGCTCTACCCGCGGCCGACCGAGGAGATCCACGACTACGTCGAGTCGTTCCCGAACCTCAAGGCGATCCGCTGGGTCCAGGACGAGCCGCGCAACAACGGCCCGTGGCCCCACTACCAGCTCAACGTGTGGCCGGCCCTCGGTCGCACCGTGGAGCCGGTGACGCGTGGCGCCTCGGCGTCGCCGTCGGTCGGCACCGTCAAGCGCCACACCGAGGAGCAGCGCAACCTCCTCGACCGGGCGTTCGCGGCGCCGAGCGACCAGCCCGGCTCCGACTACTGAGCGGGACGGTCGGCCGTGTACTTCACCGACCGCGGCATCGAGGAGCTGCAGTCACGCCGGGGTGACGAGGAGGTCACCCTGGCGTGGGTCGCCGAGCGGCTCTCGGAGTTCACCGACGTCCACCCGGAGTTCGAGACCGCCACGGAGCGGTTCGCGACCTGGCTGGCCCGGCTCGACGACCCCGAGGACTGAGCGGTCGCGTGGCACGGGGGGTCCGGTGGGTGACGTCGAGGGTCGACGACGCCGTCGCCTACCCGGCCTCGCCGTGGCCCCTCTCCGGGTCGCTGTGGCTCACCGTGTTCCGGGTCGGCTCCGCCCCGGCGGGCCGCACCGCCGGCATCCACGGCGCGGCCTTCGTGGCCTACGAGGACCCCAGCCCGCTGACCTACGGCGAGCTGCTGGTCGCCCGGCCGCTGCGCTCGCCGCACGGCCGGCGCGTCACGATCACCGACATCTGGGTCGACTCGCCCGCCTCCGTGGCCGGCGGCAGGGAGCTGTGGGCGATTCCCAAGCAGCTCGCCGAGGTCGACCGCGAGGCGGCGTACGACGGGCCCGTCGGGACGACGGCGTGGTCGGCACGCGTCGACGGCCGTCCGGTGGCGTCCGCACGGTTCCGGGACCTCTCGCCCCGCCCGCCCCGGTTGCCGTTCCGCGCCGGGCTGTGGCACCCGGGCCTCCCCGACACCGGTGGTGACGAGCGGGTCGCGACGATGCGGGGCACTGCCCGAACCACTCCCGCCCGCGCTCACTGGACCTTCGAGCCCGACGGTCCCCTCGGCTGGCTGGCCGGTGCCCGGCAGCTCGGTTCACTGCGGCTCGCGGACTTCCGGATGGACTTCGGATGACGGACCGCCTCCGCCACATCGACCACGACGGCCTCCGCTTCGACGTCCGCGACGAGGGACCCGTCGACGGTGACCCCGTGGTGCTGCTCCACGGCTTCCCGCAGCGCGCGTCGTCGTGGGACCGCGTCACACCACGGCTCCACGCCGAGGGGCTGCGCACCCTCGCTCCCGACCAGCGCGGCTACTCCCCCGGGGCGCGGCCGCCACGCCGCCGCGACTACACCCTCGACCGGCTGGTCGCCGACGTGGAGGCGCTGGTCACCGCGGTCGGGCGACCCGTCCACCTGGTCGGCCACGACTGGGGTGCGGCGGTCGCCTGGTTGCTCGCGGCCCGCCGGCCCGATCTCGTCCGGTCGCTCGTGGCGGTGTCAGTGCCCCACCCGGGTGCGATGGTTGCGGCCGGGCGCCGGCAGTGGCGCCTGTCCTGGTACATGGGCCTGTTCCTCCTGCCCGGCGTCGCCGAGCGACAGCTCCCCTCCCCGCGCGGACTCGGCGCGCTCAGGGCGGGCGGCATGACCGACGAGATGCTGCGCACCTTCCGCACCGAGGTCGTCGCCGACGGGGCGCTCCCGGGCGCCCTCGCGTGGTACCGCGCCATCCCACTGACTCCCCGGGGCCTGCGCCACGAACGGGTGTCGGTGCCGACCACCATGGTGTGGAGCGACGGCGACGTCGCGATCGCCCGGGCCACCGCCGAGCTGGCCGCGCGTTGGGTCGACGCACGCTACGACCTCGTGGTGCTGCCGGGGGTGAGCCACTGGATCCCCGACCAGGCGCCGGCGGCCGTCGCCGACGCCGTCCTCACCCACGCCCACCGGGAGGCACCATGACCGACCACCAGCCCGAGGTCTTCGACCACCGCAACCTGCGCGGCGCCCGCTTCACCGCCTGCGACCTCACCGGTGCCGTGATGCGCGGCGTGATGGCCGACGACGTGGAGATCGACAGCCCGTGGCTGCTCGAGGGCGGCCATCTCCTCGTCAACGGCGTCGACGTGACGGCCTACGTCGACGGCGAGCTCGACCGCCGCTTCCCGGGCCGGTCCCAGCGGCGGGCGGGCGACCCGGAGGGACTCCGGGCCGCGTGGCAGGCGCTCGGTGCTGCCTGGTCGGTGACCGTGGCCCGGGCCGAGTCGATGCCGTCCGGGACGGTCGACGTCTCGGTCGCCGGCGAGTGGTCGTTCGCCCAGACGCTGCGCCACCTCGTGATGGCGACCGACACCTGGCTCGGGCGCGCCGTGCTCGGCCTCGAGCAGCCCTACCACCGCCACGGCCTGGCGAACGCCGAGGCGGAGGAGGACGGACTCGACCTCTCCGTCTTCGCCCCGACCCCGCCGACCTGGGAGGAGGTGATGGCCGCCAGGGCCGAGCGCGTCGGCATGGTCGAGCGCTACCTGGCAGGGGTCACGCCCGACGTGCTGGCCGAGGAGCGCGCCAACCCGTGGGCACCGCAGTACCCCGAGACGGTGCTCTCCTG
The DNA here is from genome assembly GCF_039527245.1 of Nocardioides aestuarii. NCBI lineage: Bacteria > Bacillati > Actinomycetota > Actinomycetes > Propionibacteriales > Nocardioidaceae > Nocardioides > Nocardioides aestuarii. The sequence continues at coordinate 3,224,168 of NZ_BAAAJT010000002.1, read as the reverse complement.
CCTCCACACGATCCTCGAGGAGGAGTGGGAGCACCACCGCTACGCCGTCCGCGACCTCGACGCCGTCGAGGCCGGCGGCGCCTGACCTCTGACACGATGGGCCCATGACGAACAAGCGGCCCGTCGAGACCTGGTTCACCGACATGGACGGCGTCCTCGTCCACGAGGAGGATCCGATCCCCGGAGCCGCGGAGTTCCTCGACGCGCTGAAGAAGCACGAGCGGCCCTTCCTGGTCCTGACCAACAACTCGATCTTCACCCCGCGCGACCTCCGCGCCCGGCTGGCCCGGGCCGGCATCGACGTCCCCGAGGAGGCGATCTGGACCTCCGCGCTGGCCACCGCCCAGTTCCTCGACGACCAGCGACCCGGCGGCTCGGCCTACGTCGTGGGCGAGACCGGCCTGACGACGGCGCTCCACGAGATCGGCTACACGACCAACGACCGTGACCCCGACTACGTCGTCCTCGGCGAGACGCGCACCTACTCGTTCGAGGCGATCACGCGGGCGATCCGGCTGATCGAGGCCGGCGCCCGCTTCATCGCCACCAACCCGGACCCGAGCGGTCCCAGCCCCGACGGCACGCTGCCCGCGACGGGCTCCGTGGCGGCGTTGATCACGACCGCGACCGGTCGCCAGCCCTACTACGTCGGCAAGCCCAACTCGCTGATGATGCGCTCGGCGCTCAACCGGCTCGAGGCCCACTCCGAGACCACCGTCATGATCGGCGACCGGATGGACACCGACATCGTCAGCGGCCTCGAGGCAGGCATCCGGACGGTGCTCGTCCTCTCGGGGTCGACCCCCAAGGACAAGGTCGAGAGCTTCCCCTACAAGGCCACGCGGGTCGTCGACTCGATCGCCGACGTGGTCCCGCTGGTCGAGGAGTTCGCGCCGTAGGACCGGGCCTCAGGCGTCGTCGGCGGAGTCGGCGGGGTCGGCGGAGTCGGCGGCCGCCCGGCGGGCGGAGTCGCGGATCTCGAACAGCTCGGTCGCGAAGCCGCCGACGGCCCCGGCGACGTCCTTGACGGCGGTGGTGATGATCGAGGTCACCTGCCCGACGGTCCCGGCGGCGGCCTCGACGGTGCTCTGCACGGCGTCCTTGCGGATCTCGCCCTTGGTGAAGCGCTCCATGTCCCCAGTGTGGTGGTCGGTGGCGGCGGGTGCCAGTGGATGTGGGTCAGGCAACGGAACCGGCGAGCTCGGCGGCGCTCACCTGCGGAGCCTCGCGCAGGGCTGCGACCGCGTCGTCGACCAGGGTGGCGTCGGCCTCGGTGACCAGGCCACGGGCCACGAGCACGACGTCGTCGCGGCGTACGGCCACGACCGTCATCTCCTCGAAGCTCGCGACCATGGTGTCCTCGTCGCCGTCGCAGCTGCTCCCCCGCTCGAAGTCGATCCCCCGGCACAGCTCGCCGACCGGCGCGGGCGCGATCTCGAGGGTGTAGAGGCCGTAGCCGTCCTCGTCGTAGGCGACGCGGACCTTCCCGTCGGCCGCTTCCACGGCGACCGGGTCGCTGCCGCGGAGGTCCGGCGCGTGGAGGGTGAGGCCGGTGGCCTCGAGGTCCTCGACGAGGGCGGCGTCGGGACCGCTGCACGCGGCGAGCACGAGCATCGCCACGGCGGCGGCCACCGGTCCCCCTCGCATCCCCCCAGACTAGGCAGCGGCCGCCGTGAGGTCCTGCTCCACCTGCGGCTCCGCGTCCGGCGTACGCCGCGGCGGGAGCGCCATCCGGCAGATCTTCCGGGCCACGCTGAACAGCTGGCCGCTCAGTCGACCGGTGTTGTAGGTCAGCCCGTAGCGCTCGCAGATCTCGCGGACCTCCCCGGCCACCTCCGGGTAGCGGCGCGCCGGGAGGTCGGGAAACAGGTGGTGCTCGATCTGGTGGGACAGGTTGCCTGTCATCACGTGGAAGAGACGGCCACCGGTGATGTTGGCCGACCCGAGGAGCTGGCGGTAGAACCAGTGACCGCGCGACTCGTCCTCGCACTCCTCCTCCGAGAACGTCGCGACGCCGGCCGGGAAGTGACCGCAGAAGATGATGTTGAAGGCCCAGACGTTGCGGACCAGGTTGGCGGTCGCGTTGCCGGCGAGCGTCAGCGGCGCGAACGGTCCGGTCAGGAGCGGGAACAGCACGTAGTCCTTGAGGGCCTGCCGCTTGACCTTGCGCATGATGCCGGCGTGGAGAGCCTTGTTCTCCTCCATCGTCCGCTTGCCCGTGACGATGTTCTCGACCTCGAGGTCATGCATCGCCACGCCCCACTCGAAGAACATCATCAGCAGGAACGCGTAGAGCGGGTTGCCGAGGTAGTAGGGGTGCCACTTCTGGTCCTCGTCCATGCGCAGGATCCCGTAGCCGATGTCGCGGTCCTTGCCGAGGATGTTGGTGTAGGTGTGGTGGATGTAGTTGTGGGAGTACTTCCACTGCTCGCTCGGGCAGACGTTGTCCCACTCGTACATCCGGGAGTTGAGGCCGGGATCGCCCATCCAGTCGTACTGGCCGTGCATGACGTTGTGGCCGATCTCCATGTTGTCGAGGATCTTCGACACCGACAGCGAGGCGACGGCCAGCGGCCAGGCCGGCGGGAGGTAGAACAGGGCACGGCCGGCGACCTCGAAGGCGCGCTGGGCCTTGACGACCTTGCGGATGTATGCGGCGTCGGCCTCGCCGAGGTCGGCGATGACGCGCTGCCGGATCGCGTCCAGCTCCTCGCCGAGCTGCTCGAGCTGCTCGTCGGTCAGGGCGGTGGTGTTCGTCTTCATCGGTGCCTCCTAGAGGTCGACGGTGCAGTCGCCCACGGGGGCGCTGACGCAGATACGGATGTCCTCGTCGGGCAGAGAGCTCTCCTCGCCGGTGAGGACGTTGCGGACGGTGCCCTCGCTCTTGCGCGAGACGCACGAGAAGCAGATGCCCATGCGGCAGCCGGACTCCGGACTCAGCCCGAGCGCCTCGGCCTGCTCAAGCAGCGAGGCGCCTGAGTTGGGCGCGGACCTCGCGGAACGGCTGAACTCGACCTCGCCCTCGGCGTCGACGGAGCCGGCGCGCGGAGGCTTGAAGTACTCGACCTGCAGCGCCTCGCTCCCGTCGTACGCCGCCTGCACGGCCTCGATCAGCGGCGCGGGCCCGCAGGCCCAGGTCGGCACGTCGCGGTAGCCGGGCACCAGCCGCTCCAGCCACGCGGGCGAGAGCGCCGGGTCGCCGAGCTCGGGGTGGAGCAGGTGGACGTCGATGCCGTGGCCCGAGCTGCGGATCGTCGCGAGCTCGTCGGCGTAGATCTGGTGGTCGGGGCTCTGCGCGTAGTGGAGAAAGGTGACCCGGCCACGGTGGGTGCGGCGCTGCAGCGAGCGCAGCATCGACATCACCGGCGTGATGCCGGACCCGCCGGAGATCATCACGACGTGCTCGGGGACGCGGTCGGGGAGCACGAAGTCGCCCTCGGCCTGGCTGAGGTGGACCATCGTGCCGGGGGTGGCTCGCTCGACGAGGTAGCGGGAGACGCTCTGCCCGTCAGGGGCGTCGGGGTTGGCGCGCAGCGTGATCGTGAATCGGTCCCCCGCCCGGGAGTCGGGGCTGGAGATCGAGAACACCCGGGTCGTACGACGGGAGCCGTTGATCTCGACGCCCAGCTGCACGTGCTGGCCGGCCCGGTGGCCCTGCCACGTGCTGGTCGGCTGCAGCGTGATCGTGGCGACGGGCGGGTGGCCGGGCACGTCGACCTCGCGGCGGACGTCGACGACCCGGGCGCGCACCTCGTGGGCGGCCCACAGGGGGTTGACCTGCTCGAGGTAGCGGTCGACGCCGTGGGGCGAGGTCAGCGCCGCGACGGCGCGCGAGCGGAGCAGGGTGGTGGTCAGTCCCATGCTGCCCTCCTGAGATCGAGTGCACACCTGTTCACCCACTACGATCCAGAACGAGCCGCAGACGGTCAAGGGGATGCGGACGTGTCGGTGCACACATGTGCACCACTAGCATGAGTAACCGTGAGCGAGACCACGCCCCGCGGGGAGCGCAAGGAGCGCACCCGGCGGGCCATCCTCGACGCCGCGCTGCGGCTGGCGGGCGAGCAGACCCTGGCCGCCCTCTCCCTGCGACAGGTCGCCAAGGAGGTCGGCGTCGTGCCGACGGCGTTCTACCGCCACTTCGACTCCCTCGACGACCTCGGGCTGGCCCTGGTCGACGAGTCCTTCGCGTCGCTGCGGGGCATGCTCCGGGAGGTGCGGCAGGGCGCCCCCGCCTTCAACTGGATCATCGACAACTCCATCGACGTCGTCGCCGCCCACGCCCGCGAGCACCGCGCGCACTTCGCCTTCATCGCCCGTGAGCGCGGGGCCGGGCCGACGGTGGTGCGCGAGGAGATCCGTCACCAGTTCGAACTGTTCGAGCGCGAGCTCGCCGCCGATCTCGCCCTGCTCCCCGGCACCGACACCTGGACCCGCGAGGACCTCCAGGTGCTGGCGAACCTGATCGTCACCCAGATGGTCGCCTTCGGCGAGCAGTTCGTCGTCGTCCGCGGCGATGCCGAGGAACAGCTCGTCGAGCGCGCGCGACGTCAGCTGCGGATGGTGCTCATCGGAGCCCTCAGCTGGCGCTCCGGCGGCGCGACGAGCTAGCTGCAGCCGACCCGGGCCCGGCGTGCGACCGCCAGCGAGCCGGGTCAGCGCGGCTTGAGCGTCAGGTCGGTGAGGGTCGCGTCGGGGCCGAGGCCGAGCACACCGACGATCGCCTCGGCCACGGTCTCCGGGCGGATCCAGTCGGCGGCGTCGTAGTCCTTGCCCTCGTGGGCGTGGACCTCCTCCTGCATCGCGGTGGCGGTGCGGCCGGGGTAGACCGAGGTGACGCGGACGCCGTGCTGCTGCTCCTCGCCCCGGAGGGCGTCGGCCAACGCCTTGAGGCCGTGCTTCGACGCGGCGTAGGCGCCCCACTCGGGATGGGCCACCAGGCCCGCACCCGAGTTCACGAGGACGACGGTCCCGCGGGCGGCGCGCAGCGCGGGGAGCGCGAGCCTGGTCAGCACCGCGGGCGCGACCAGGTTGACCTGGAGCTGCGACGTCCAGGCCGAGGCCGTCAGCTCGGCCACCGGGCCGAGCTCGACCACGCCGGCCGAGTGGACGAGCGAGTCGAGGCGGTCGGGGAGCTCGAGGCCGTCGAGCGACCCCGGGTCGGCGAGGTCGGCGACCAGCGTGCGTACGCCGGGCAGGGACTCCGCGAGCTCGGCGGCCCGCTGGTCCGAGCGGGCGATCGCCACGACGTCGTCGCCGCGCGCGAGGAGCCGTCGGGCGAGGTCCTCGCCGATGCCGGACCCGGCCCCCGTGAGCAGGTGAGTCATCGAGTGAAGACGATCTTGCCGAAGACGTCGCCGTCCGCCATGGCCGCGAACCCGTCGCGTGCCTGCTCCATCGGCAGGGTGCGGTCGAGCAGCGGCCGGGTGCCGGTGGCGTCGAGCATCGTGACCAGGGAGGCCAGCTCGTCGCGGGTGCCCATCGTCGAGCCGACGACGCGCAGCTGGAGGAAGAAGATGCGGGTCAGCTCGGCGTCGTCGAGCTTCGGACCGCTGGTGGTGCCACTGATGACGATCGCCCCACCCGGGCGCAGCGAGCGGATCGAGTGTGACCAGGTCGCGCGGCCGACGGTCTCCATGACCGCGTCGACCTTGACCGGCAGCCGGGCTCCCGACTCGAACACCTCGTGGGCGCCGATCTCGAGCGCGCGGGCACGCTTGGCCTCGTCGCGGCTCGTGGCCAGCACCCTCAGGCCGCCCGCGCGGGCCAGGGTGATCAGTGCCGTGGCGACCCCACCGCCGGCGCCCTGGACCAGCACGGTGTCCCCGGCCTTGAGGCCGCCCTGGGTGAAGAGCATCCGGTAGGCCGTCAGCCACGCCGTCGGGAGGCAGGCAGCCTCTTCGAACGACAGCGACGTGGGCTTGGGGACCACGTTGCGGCGCGGGACGGCGACCTTCTCCGCGAACGTGCCCTGGTGGCGCTCGGACAGCAGCGACCGCTTCGGGTCGAAGGTCTCGTCACCCGACCACGACGGGTCGCTGATGACCGCGTGGACGACGACCTCGTTGCCGTCCTCGTCGAGGCCCGCCGCGTCACAGCCGAGGATCATCGGCAGCGACTCCTCCTTCAGCCCGACACCGCGCAGCGACCACAGGTCGTGGTGGTTGAGCGACGCGGCCCTCACCTGGACCGTGGTCCACCCGTCGGGGACCTCCGGGTCGGGCCGCTCCCCCACCACCAGGCCGGACAGCGGGTCGTCGGACGAGAACTTCTCGGCGTAGACGGAGAGCATGAGCCGACCTTACGGGCACGATGGAGTCGTGCCCGTCAGGGGAGGCCAGGTCGAGCTCCGCCCGCGACCGCGCGTGCGAGGTCGCGACGGCGGTGTCGAGACCCCTCAGGCGCGCGCGACCCCGTCCCGGCGGGCGGCCTCGGCGACGGCGGCGGACACCGCCGGACCGACGCGTTCGTCGAACGGCGACGGGACGACGTGGTCCTCGGCCAGCTCGCCGCCGACGAGAGCGGCGAGGGCGTCGGCGGCGGCCACCTTCATCCCTTCGGTGATGGCGGTGGCATGGACGTCGATGGCGCCGCGGAAGATGCCGGGGAAGGCGAGCACGTTGTTGATCTGGTTGGGGAAGTCCGACCTCCCGGTCGCGACGACGCGGGCGTACCTGTGGGCGACCTCGGGGTGGACCTCGGGGTGCGGGTTGGCGAGGCCGAAGACGATGGCGTCGGGCGCCATCGAGGCCACGATCTCCTCGGGCACGGTGCCGCCCGAGACGCCGATGTAGACGTCGGCGCCGGCCATCACGTCGGCGAGGCTTCCGCGTCGGTCGTGGACGTCGGCCGTGTCGACGGCGAGGGCACGCTTGACGGGGGTGAGGTCGGAGCGCTCGGAGTTGAGCACGCCCTGGCGGTCGAGAACGGCGATGTCCGGGATGCCCGCCTCGAGCAGGATCCGGGCCACCGCGACCCCCGCGGCCCCCGCGCCCTGCACCACGACCCGGGTGGTCGCGGGATCGCGGTCGGTGAGGCGGAGCGCGTTCTTGAGCGCCGCGAGCGCGACGACCGCGGTGCCGTGCTGGTCGTCGTGGAAGACCGGGATGTCGAGCAGGGCCTTGAGCCGTGACTCGATCTCGAAGCAGCGGGGCGCGGAGATGTCCTCGAGGTTGACGCCGCCGAAGCTGGGCGCGAGCCGCACGACGGTCTCGATGATCTCCTCGACATCGGTGGTGTCGAGGCAGATCGGGATGGCGTCGACCCCACCGAACTGCTTGAAGAGGACCGCCTTGCCCTCCATGACCGGCATGGCAGCGGCGGGTCCGATGTCACCGAGCCCGAGCACCGCGGTGCCGTCGGTGACGACCGCCACCGTGTTGGGGACCCAGGTGTAGTGCCGGGTCATGGACGGGTCCTCGGCGATCGCCTCGCACACCCGCGCGACGCCCGGCGTGTAGGCCAGCGAGAGGTCGTCGCGGCCTACCAGCGGCACCGTCGAACGGATCTCGGTCTTGCCCCCGACGTGGAGGTCGAAGACCGGGTCGCCGGCGAACGGGTGCGCGAGTTGGTCTGCCACGTCGCTCACCCTTGCACAACGCCCGCCCGGTGAGCAGGGGGTCTCAGAGGGGCCGTGGCCTGGGCCACACCCGGGCCACGGCCACGCCGAGCACGTCCGCCTCGGCAACCGGGCCCCGGTGCCGGGAGTCGACGCCGTCGGGGTTGTCGCCGAGCAGCCACCAGGCCGGCTCACCGGTGCGCGTCGTACGCCGTTCGACCGCGCGCTTCACCGCGATGGTCCCGTCGGCGAACCGGGCGACGACCACGCGCCCCGGACGCACCGCGGCGCCGTAGCGGACCAGCAACCGGTCGCCCTCGGCGAGCGCCGGCGCCATCGACTCGCCACGGACGACGGCCCAGCCGACCGGGATCCGGCCCACCTGCAGGGGTGATGACACGCGGAGTAGTGTCGCAGCCGACGAGAAGCTCTCCAGCAGATAGGACACACGGACGATGTTCGACACGCTGTTCACCCGCACCCTCGAGGTCTCTGCGCACTGCGACCTCCCCTGCGGTGTCTACGACCCGGCGCAGGCCCGCATCGAGGCCGAGTCGGTGAAGGCCATCATCGCGAAGGTCGCCGACAACGACGACCCCGACTTCCGCACCCGCGCGATCCTCATCAAGGAGCAGCGCTCCGAGCTGGTCAAGCACCACCTGTGGGTGCTGTGGACCGACTACTTCAAGCCCCCGCACTTCGAGAAGTACCCGCAGCTCCACACGCTGGTCAACGAGGCCACCAAGCTGGCCGGCGCGACCGGCACGAAGGGCGAGCTCGACGCGGCCAAGGCCGACGAGCTGCTCGCGAAGATCGACGAGATCGCGGAGATCTTCTGGGAGACCAAGAAGGCGTGATCCTCGCCCGGCGGAGCCGTGCGAGACCACGCCTTCGCCGTCGGAAGCGCGGCTGAGCCCGCGAAGCCGCGACCGTGGCACCGCAACCACGAGCGACGGTCGTCAGTGCACAGAGTTGGGGCCGGCTGCCAGACATGGCGGCCGGCCCCGACTAGTGTCGGACCCGAGGCAACAGAGCAAGCCAGCCGAGCGAGCCAGAGGGAGTGTGCGTCCGCCGATGCCAGTCGCCGGGACACCCGAGGAGGGCCAGCGCGCCGACGTCGAGCTGCGGCTGCCCGCCGACAGCGCCTACGTCTCGGTGCTGCGTACGACGACGGCGAGCCTGGCCGCCCGCCTCGACTTCACCATCGACGACATCGAGGACCTGCGGATCGCGGTCGGCGAGGCGTGCGCGCTCGTGCTGCCCGATGCCGATCCGGCGAGCCCGTTGGTGGCGGAGTTCTTCCTCTCGCCCGGTCGGCTCACCGTGCGGGTCACGATCAACGGCTCCGAGCTGAGCCAGCCCGACCACGACAGCTTCGCCTGGCAGGTCCTCGACACCTTGGCGCCGGGTGCCGTGGCCGAGGTCGTCGGTGACAGCCTCCTCGTCACCTTGTCCATGCAGGCCGAGACGCTGGAGCCAAGCCTGTGACATGACGGCCGACAGCTACCGGGACGCCGGTGCGACGGGGGACGCACCGACTGCCGGTTCCGAGGAGAGCAGGGTCCTCACCGCCGAGCTCTTCGCCGTCCTCCACGGTGGCGTGGACAGTGCTGCGTCCGAGACTGCCCGCGAGAGGCTCGTGCACCTCCACCTGGCGCTGGTCCACCACTGCGCCCGCCGGTTCCTCAACCGCGGGGAGCTCCACGAGGACCTCGTCCAGGTCGGGACCATCGGCCTGCTCAAGGCCATCGACCGCTTCGACGCCGGTCGCGGGGTGGAGTTCTCCACCTACGCGACCCCGACGATCGTGGGCGAGATCAAGCGGCACTTCCGCGACAAGGGCTGGGCGATCCGGGTGCCGCGCCGGCTCCAGGAGCTGCGGTTGCACATCTCGGGAGCCACGGCGGAGCTCACCCAGCAGCTGGGCCGCTCCCCCACGCCACGCGAGCTCGCCGAACGGGTGGGCTGCTCGGTGGAGGAGATCGTCGAGGGCCTGGAGTCCAACAACGCCTACGCGACCCTGTCCCTCGATGCCGGCGACGACCACGAGGACAGCGCCGGCCGCCTCGTCGACGCGCTCGGCACCGACGACGCCGACCTCGAGCACGTCGAGATCCGCGAGTCCCTCAAGCCGCTCATCGACGCGCTGCCGGTGCGGGAGAAGAAGATCCTGCTGCTCCGGTTCTTCCGCAACCAGACCCAGTCGGAGATCGCCGAGCAGATCGGCGTCTCCCAGATGCACGTCTCCCGACTGCTCACACGGACGCTGTCGGAGCTGCGGGCGTCGCTGCACGATCCCCACTGAGGGGCCCACCTCAGCGGGTGGGGTCGTCCGCCAGCGCGTCGACGGACGCCGGATGGAGCAGACCAGCACCGGTCACCACGGCGGCCACGGTCAGCACGACCGTCAGCCACGTCGTGCTCTCACCGCGGAAGCTCCAGGCGACCCCGAGCTGCACGATCTGCGCCATCATCACGAACCCGCGCGCCCACGACGCGCGGCGGAGCAGCTGGCGGGCGCAGAACGCCAGGAAGGCGCCGTAGACCAGGAAGAAGGCGGCGGTGGTGACGCCCATCGTGACCCGGCCGCCGCTGATGCTGACGAGCTCCAGCACGCCGTAGAGGAACAGCAGGACGCCCTCGACCGCGGCGAGTGATGCGGCGACGACGAGAGGCGGCGGGTTCGGAATCCGGTCGCTCACGTCCACCTCGTCACCGGACCGGTGGCGAGACCTGCGGTCCACCCCTTGATCTCACTGGGCACGACCGCCAGACTACGGGGCGGCCGTGTGACGGAGCCGACCCGGTTACGGGGTTGTTTCACGATCCAACTCTTGTCAGGCTAGAGAGTCGCTCGTGAAGCGCGTAACAAGCCTGCCCGTCACCACCCCCGACGGCACGCGCCAGCGAGCCCGCCACGACCACCACCCCCGAGGTCAGAAGAGAGGGATTCCCCAGCCATGGATTGGCGCGACCGTTCCGCATGCCTCGACGAGGACCCGGAGCTGTTCTTCCCCATCGGCAACACCGGGCCGGCGATCCTCCAGATCGAGGAGGCCAAGCAGGTCTGCCGGCGTTGCGACGTACGCGAGCAGTGCCTGCAGTGGGCGCTCGAGGCGGGACAGGACCACGGAGTCTGGGGAGGCCTGAGCGAGGACGAGCGCCGGGCCCTCAAGCGGCGCAACGCCCGGGCACGGGTCCGCACCGCCTGATCGGCCGCGCGCGGTCACGGCCGGGGGACGTCGACCTCCACGCGGGTGCCCCCGCTCGGTGAGGCCGTGAGCCGCAGCCGTCCGGCCAGCTCGGACTCCACGAGCGTCCGGACGATGGAGAGCCCGAGGTTCGTCGAGGCGTCGAGGTCGAAGCCGGCCGGCAGGCCGCGACCGTCGTCCTGGACGACGACCTCGAGCCGTCCGCCGCCCTTGGTCACGTCGACCTCGATCCGGCCGGGCTGGTCCTCCTCGTAGCCGTGCTCCACGGCGTTCTGCAGCACCTCGGTCAGCACCATCGCCAGCGCGGTGGCCGCCTCCGACGGCAGGATGCCGAAGGACCCGGTGCGCAGGACCCGCACCCGGTCGCCCGCGGCGCTGACCTCGGTCACCATCCGGCCGAGCCGGTCGGCGATCTCGTCGAAGGCGACCTGCTCGTCGGCCGCCGTGCTCAGGGTCTCGTGGACGATCGCGATCGACCCGACGCGGCGTACCGCCTCCTCGAGTGCGGCCCGCGCCTCGGGCGTGCCGATCCGGCGGGCCTGGAGCCGCAGCAGCGCGGCCACGGTCTGGAGGTTGTTCTTCACCCGGTGGTGGATCTCGCGGATCGTCGCGTCCTTGGTCACCAGCTCGCGGTCGCGGCGGCGCAGGTCGGTCACGTCGCGGACCAGCACCAGCGCGCCGATCGGCTCGCCCTGCGGACGCAGCGGGATGGAGCGCACGATGAGGGCGACGTCGTCGGTCCCGAGCTCGGTGTCGCGGTGGACCCGGCCGCCGAGCACCGCCGACACCGTCTCCTCGTCGGGTCGGCGCCGCGCCGGCACCAGCTCGCGCGTGACGGCCGCCAGGTCGAGGCCCTCGAGGTCGCCGGAGAGTCCCAGCCGGCGGAAGAGGGACAGCGCGTTCGGGCTGGCGTAGCTGACCCGCCCACCCGCGTCGGTCCGGACGAAGCCGTCGCCGACCCGGGGCGAGTCGGCGTGGTCACCGCGCTGCCCGGGCGCGGGGAACGAGCCCGCGGCGATCATCTGGGTGAGGTCGGCAGCCGTCTGGAGGTAGGACAGCTCGAGCCGGCTCGGCGTCCGCACGCCCAGCAGGTTGGTGTGACGGCCGATCACGGCGATGACCCGCCCGGCCCGGCGTACCGGGATGGTCTCGACCCGCACCGGCACGTGGTCGCGCCACTCGGGATCGCCCTCCCGCACCAGCCGGCCCTGGCCGTAGGCCGCGTCGAGCATCGGGCGCCGGCCGGTCGGCACGAAGGTGCCAACCACGTCGTCGACGTAGGCGGTCGGCCCGGTCGTCGGTCGCATCTGGGCGCCGGCCCAGAAGCCGCGGCCCTCCCGGTCGGGCAGCCACAGGACCAGGTCGGCGAAGGAGAGGTCGGCCACGATCTGCCAGTCGGCCTGGATCAGCTGGAGCCACGCGACGTCCTCGGCATCGAGGTCGGTGTGGCTGCGCACCAGCTCGGACAGCGACGGCATGCGCCCGAGCGTAGGCGCTCGCTCACCCGCTCGAGGTCCCGCCGGGCCTGCTGGCAGGATGTGGCCCATGTCCGGGGCGTACTGGAAACAGGTCATCGACGACGGCCTCCACGTCCCGACCGACCGACCGCTCGACGAGCTGACCGCGGAGCTCACCTCGATGCTGGGCTCCCCCGACGCCGACCTGCGCGACGGCATCGCCTACCCGACGCTGGCCACGTGGGTCGAGCGCGGGGTCTACGACGACCTGCTCACCGGCCTCGGCGACGGCATGGCCGCGGGCCTGACGGTGGGCCTGGGCGAGGAGGGCACCGACACCGTCTTCCGGCGCTCCTTCAGCGTGCTGGTGCTCGCCGAGGCGGTCGTGCGCGACACGACAGCGGAGCTGGTGCCGGCGACGACGGTGCTGCGGTGGGGCGACCAGGTCGTCGGGTGGTACCTCCGCGAGCGCGACCTGCGTGGCTTCGTGGAGGGCAAGGGCTGGGCCCACGCGTGCGCCCACGGGGCCGACGCGATCGGGGCGCTCGCGGGGTCGCGCCACCTCGGGGTCCACGAGCTGACCGTCCTGCTCGACGTCGTCGCCGACCGGGTCGTCGAGGGCCGGACACCCCTGGTGGCCGGGGAGCCGGACCGGATGGCCGCCGCGGTGATGGCGGTGCTCGGCCGGGGGGTGGTGCCGATGTCGGTGGTCGAGCCCTGGCTCTCCCGGGTGGCCGCCGAGGCGGGCGCGGAGCCGCCGACGACCGGCAACGCCCAGCAGCTGCTCCGCTCGCTCTACCTGCTGCTGGCCGTCGGGCCCGACCGGCCGCCGCACCGGGCCGACCTGGTGCTGGCCACCGTCGACGCGCTGCGGGCGACCAACCACCTCCTCGCCGCTCGCTGACACCCTCCCGGCGGCGACCTACCGCCGAGTAGCCTGCGGGCATGACCGACGTCACGGACTCCAGCACCGACACCAGCGGGTCGACCGGCCTCTCGGGCCACGCCGGCGAGCTCGCGGTCGCCGTCGCCCGCGCCCACGGGGTCGAGACCATGTTCACGCTGTCGGGCGCCCACGTGTTCCCGATGTATGACGGGGCCGTCAAGGCCGAGCCGCCGATGCGGCTGCTCGACGTACGCCACGAGCAGACCGCGGCGTTCGCCGCCGAGGCGACCGGCAAGCTCACGCGCGTCCCCGGCCTCGCCGTCCTCACCGCGGGCCCGGGCGTCACCAACGGCATCAGCGCCATCGCCCAGGCCCAGTTCGCCGGGTCCCCGATGGTCGTCGTCGGCGGCCGGGCGCCGGCCAACCGCTGGGGCAGCGGCAGCCTGCAGGAGCTCGACCAGCCGCCGATCATCGCGCCCGTCGCGAAGCTCGCACGCACGATCCACACCGCCGACGGCGTGCTCGACGGGGTGCACGAGGCGTTCGTCGCCGCCGGGTCGTCCCACCGCGGCCCGGTCTTCGTCGACGTCCCGATGGACGAGTTCTTCAACTCCGCCTCGGGCGACCTGCCGACCGTGTCGCAGACCCGCGGCGCGGAGCCCGACCCCGACACCGTCTCCGAGGTCGCCGAGCTGCTGGCGAACGCCTCCCGGCCGGTGCTCGTGCTCGGCACCGACGTGTGGGCCGACCGCGCCGAGGAGGCAGCGCTGCGCTTCGTGGAGGAGACCGGGGTCCCGGCGATCACCAACGGCATGGGCCGCGGTGTCGTCCCCGGTGGCCACCCGCTGCTCGTGACCAAGGCCCGCGGCCAGGCGCTCGGCGGCGCCGACCTCGTGGTCGTCGTCGGGACGCCGCTCGACTTCCGGCTCGGCTACGGCGTCTTCGGCGGCAAGGACGGCGGCACCCCGGCGCAGGTGGTGCACGTGGCCGACTCCCCCGGCCAGGTGTCCGGCCACGCCGACCTCGCCGCGTCGCTGAGCGGCGACCTCACCCTGGTCCTCGACGGGCTGGCGTCCGCCCTCCAGCAGGTCGTACGCCGCCCCGACTGGTCGTCGTGGGTGTCCGGCCTCCAGGACACCGTCCGGGCCGCGGTCGAGCGCGACTCCGCGCTGCTGACGGCGGAGGCCGACCCGATCCACCCCGCCCGCATCTACGGCGAGCTCGTCCCGCGACTCGAGGACGACGCGGTCGTCATCGGCGACGGTGGCGACTTCGTGTCCTTCGCCGGCAAGTTCGTCGAGCCGAAGCGCCCGGGCGGCTGGCTCGACCCCGGCCCCTACGGCTGCCTCGGCGCCGGGCTCGGCTCGGCGATCGCTGCCCGCCTCGCGCGCCCGTCGTCGCAGGTCGTGCTGCTGCTCGGCGACGGCGCCGCCGGCTTCTCCCTGATGGACGTCGACACCCTCGTGCGCCACCAGCTGCCAGTCGTCATGGTCTGCGGCAACAACTCGGCGTGGGGCCTGGAGAAGGGCCCGATGCAGATGCTCTACGGCTACGACGTCGCCGCCGACCTGGCCGGCCAGACCCGCTACGACGAGGTCGTGAAGGCGCTCGGCGGCGCCGGCGAGACGGTGACCGACCCGCGGCAGATCGGCCCTGCGATGGACCGCGCGTTCGCCTCGGGAGTCCCCTACCTCGTCAACGTCATCACCGACGTCGAGGCGGCCTACCCGCGGAACACCTTCGGCATCTGAGGCGGCACCGCATGGAGCTGCGCCTCGCCGTGGCCGGTGAGCTCGACGCCGTCGGCGAGCTCACCGTCGCGGCCTACGAGCAGTTCATGCTCGGGCCGCAGGACCCCTACCGCGTCCACGTCCGCGACGCCGCGCGCCGGGCACGCGAGGCCGAGCTGTGGGTGGCGGCCGAGGGCGACCGGCTGCTCGGCTGCGTCACCTACTGTCCGCCCGGGTCGCCGTGGCGGGAGCTCGCCGGGGGCGCCGACGAGGGCGAGTTCCGGATGCTGGCGGTCCATCCCGACGCCCGCGGCCGCGGCGCCGGCCAGGCGCTCGCGGACCACTGCGAGCAGCGGGCGCGCGCGCACGGCGCCGTACGCATGCGGCTGTCCTCGCTGGCGGAGATGACGACCGCCCACCGGGTCTACGGCAGGCTCGGCTACGTGCGCGACCCGGACCGCGACTGGTCGCCGCTGCCCGACGTCCACCTGCTCGCCTTCACCAAGGAGCTCCCGTGACCGACTCCCCCGATCCCGCCCGGCTGACGTTCACCGTGACCGACGACGACACCGCGCTCGCCGTGGGCAGCGGGTCGCTGCCGGTGCTCGGCACGCCGCGACTGCTGGCGTGGTGCGAGGCCGCGACCTGCGCCGCGGTCGAGCCGTCGCTGCCCGAGGGAGGCACGTCGGTCGGCACCCGGGTCAGCCTCGAGCACCTCGCGGCCTCCCCCGTCGGCGCCGAGGTCACGGTGTCCGCCGAACCGGCGTACGTCGACGGTCGGCTCCACCGCTTCACCGTCTCCGCCCGCCATGCCGACGGCAAGCTGGTCGGGAGCGGCGAGGTCACCCGCGTCGTCGTCGACGCCGAGCGGTTCCTCTCCCGTCTGGGCTGACCCGCCCGGCCCAGGACGCGACGAGCCCCCGGCCGTTGGCCGGGGGCTCGTGTCGCTGTGTCAGCGCTCAGGCGTTGGGGCGCTTGCCGTGGTTCGCGCCCTTCTTGCGACGAGCGCGGCGCTTGCGGCCGGTCTTGCCCATGGTGTCCTCCTGGATCGGAATGCTCGGGTCAGTGTCTCAAATCGCCTCGCCGGGGGCGAATCGGGCTCAGGCCTCGGTGATCCTGACCTGGACCTCGCGGATCTGCACCATGACGCGCTGCCGCAGCTCCGAGGGCGCCGCCTCGGAGGAGCAGGAGCGGGCGACGACGGCCTTGACCGTGCGCTGGAGGTCGTACTTCTCCAGGCAGGGGGCGCACTCGTCGAGGTGGAGCTGGACGGCCGAGCAGTCGGCCTCGTCGAGCTCGTTGTCGAGGAAGTAGACGATGCGCTCGAGGTAGTCGGCGCAGTCGTCGGGGCTGTGCTGGTGGCTCACGACTCGTCCTTCCCGCCGCCGACGGTGCCGGCGGGCAGCAGGTCGTTGGTACGGACGTAGTCCGACAGCATGTCGCGGAGCTGTCGGCGTCCTCGGTGCAGTCGCGACATCACGGTCCCGATCGGGGTGTCCATGATCTCGGCGATCTCCTTGTAGGCGAAGCCCTCGACGTCGGCGAGGTAGACGGCGAGGCGGAACTCCTCGGGCAGGCGTTGGAGCGCGTCCTTGACCTGGGAGTCGGGCAGGCGCTCGAGCGCCTCGGTCTCGGCGGACTTCAGCCCGCTCGAGCTGTGGCTCTCGGCGCGAGCGAGCTGCCAGTCCTCCACGTCCTCGGTCATCGACTGCTGAGGCTGCCGCTGCTTCTTGCGGTAGTTGTTGATGAACGTGTTGGTGAGGATCCGGTAGAGCCACGCCTTGAGGTTGGTGCCGGGCCTGAACTGGTGGAAGGAGGAGTAGGCCTTCGCGAACGTCTCCTGCACCAGGTCCTCGGCGTCGGCGGGATTGCGGGTCATCCGCATCGCCGCGGCGTAGAGCTGGTCGAGGAAGGGCAGCGCGTCGCGCTCGAAGCGGGCGGCCCGCTGCTCGTCGGTCTCGGTCTCGACGTCGACCGTCTCGGGGTCGACGTCACCGGTGAGGTGATCAGTCATCGCCCCCCAGTCTAGGTCGGCCGCGGGACTCTCCATCAGTGCCAGCACGCAAGAGGGAACACCCCTACGGACGAGATGATTCCCCGACCACCTCGCGGACCAGCCACTCCAGGGTGGCCTCGACCACGATCGCCATCGCCTCGTCCTCGGTGACCGGGCCTCGCTTCGGGACCTTCAGGCCGTGGTCGGCGGCGGGGACGACGCACATCTCGGTGTCGTCGGGGAACTCCTCGGGCCGCCCGAAGGTGTCGCGCTCGCCCTGCACCACGAGCGTTCGTACGCCGGCTCCGGCGAGCTCGTCGACCCGGCTCTTCTCGGGGCGGCCCGGCGGGTGGAGCGGGAACGAGAGCGCGAGGCAGCCCGCCGCCCCGAGCCCGGCGGCACACCGCGCTGCCGACCGGGCGCCGGCGGAGCGGCCGCCGACGACGAGAGGTCCGCTCGGCCGCAACCGGGCCGCGGCGGCCCGGAGGCCGTCGTCGAGGGTGGCCGGCGGCGTGGCGACCTTGCGGCCGGCGACGACCCACGGCTGGTCGAAGAGCACCACCGTCACGCCCTGGCGCGGCAGCGCCCGCGCCAGGGCCTGCAGGTCGTGGGTGCCGGTGCCGGCGCCGGCACCGTGGCTGAGCAGCAGCGTGGCGATCGGCGAGCGCGCCCGAAAGGTCGTCGAGTGCCCCTCGCCGTGGGGCGTCGCGACGGCGACCGGCGCGCTCACACCAGCGACTCCTCGACCGGGAGCGGCTCGAGCAGCTCGGGACCGTTGTTGCGGACGTTGTTGACCAGGGTCGCGACGGGGTAGGCCTCGAGCTGGCCGGGGGCGGCGGGCACCAGGAGCTCGAGCAGCTGGTCACGGTCGGAGGTCGTCGGGTCGAGCCAGGCCGCGCGGCGGTCGCGCTCGACCATGAGCGGCATCCGGTCGTGGATGTGGCCCACCGCGTCCTCGGCCTGGGTCGTCAGCACGGTGCACGTCCACAGGAATCGGGCGGGATCGTCCTCCGACCTCGTCGGGTCGCGCCAGATCTCGTAGAGCCCGGCCATCGCCAGCACCCCACCGTCGGCGGGCCGGATGAAGAAGGGCTGCTTCAGCGGCTTGCCGTTCTTGCCCGTCACCTGGGTGGGATACCACTCGAAGTAGCCGTCGGCCGGCAGCAGGCAGCGGCGCTTGGCGAAGGGCCGCTTGAAGGCCGGCTTGTCGGCCACCGTCTCCATCCGGGCGTTGATCATCCGGTTGCCGATCGCCGGGTCCTTCGCCCACGACGGCACCAGGCCCCAGCGCAGCGCCCGCAGCTGCCGCTGGGCCGGCTCGTCGGACTCCGAGGAGGGCGGTCGCTGGACAACGGCGTAGACCTCCTTGGTCGGCGCCACGTTGTAGTCGGGCGCCAGGGGCGCGGCCAGCCGGTTGTCGACGACCTCGAACTCCTCGACGAGGTCCTCCGGCTTCCTGCTCGACGCATAGCGACCGCACATGACGGGCAGCCTACGGCGAACGGGTGACCCGGGACGTGCGACGCATCGTGTAGACAAGTGGCATGACCGTCACGCGCCTGATCGCCCGGCCGATGCTCGCCTCGATGTTCGTCGTGGGGGGTCTCAACTCCCTGCGCAACGCCAAGGAGAAGGCCGACGCCGCCGCCGTCGTCACCGACCGGGTGGTGCCGCTCGCCGAGAAGGCCGCGCCCCAGCTGCCGATCCCGAGCGACCCCGCGACCCTGGTGCGGATCAACGGCGCGGCCCAGATCGGAGCCGGCCTGCTGCTGGCGACGGGCAAGGCGCCGCGGCTGGCCTCCACGGTCCTCGCCGCCTCGCTGGTGCCGACGACCGCGGCCGGCCACCGGTTCTGGGAGGAGGAGGACCCGGGCCAGCGTGCCAACCAGAAGATCCACTTCTTCAAGAACGTCTCGATGCTCGGCGGCCTGATGATCGCCGCCGTCGACACCGAGGGGAAGCCCGGCGTCGCCTGGCGCGCCCGGCGTGCCGCCAAGGACGCCCGTCGCGAGGCCCGGCACCTCGCCGCGAGCGCCCGCCGCGAGGCCAAGCTCGCCGCGGCCCAGATCCACTGACGGATCGCTCGTCCGGGGGCTGACGACGCTCGATACGCTGCGGGGGTGACGACGAGCGCCCCTGCACCCGTGGCCGACCCCTGGCCCGCTCCGCGCGCGACGGCACCGGTCTCGGCCGTCGTCTCGCTGCCGGGCAGCAAGTCACAGACCAACCGCGCCCTGGTCCTCGCGGCGCTGTCCGACGCGCCCAGCGTCGTACGCCGCCCGTTGCGCTCGCGCGACACGAGCCTGATGGTGGCGGGCCTGCGCGCCCTCGGGTGCGGCCTCGCGACCGACGGCGACGACTGGACGGTGACCCCCGTCCCGCTGGCGGGCCCGGCCCGCGTCGACTGCGGTCTCGCCGGCACGGTGATGAGGTTCCTGCCCCCCGTCGCCGGGCTCGCGCGTGGCACGGTCGACTTCGACGGCGACCCCCACATGCGGCTGCGTCCCGTCGGCGAGGTGCTCGGCGCGCTGCGCGCCCTCGGCGTCGACGTCGAGGGCTCCGGGCTCCCCTTCACCGTCCACGGAGCCGGCCGGGTCCGCGGCGGCACGGTCACCGTCGACGCCTCGGCGTCCTCGCAGTTCATCTCCGCACTGCTGCTCGCCGGTGCCCGCTTCGACGAGGGCGTCGACGTCCTCCACGACGGCAAGCCCGTCCCGTCGCTCCCCCACATCGAGATGACCGTCGCGATGCTGCGCGAGCAGGGGGTGGTCGTCGACGACTCCGACGCCGATCGGTGGCGCGTGGAGCCGGGACCGATCCGCGCGCTCGACCGCACGATCGAGCCCGACCTCTCCAACGCCGCGCCCTTCCTCGCCCTGGCGGCGGTCAGCCGCGGGACGGTGACCGTCCGCGACTGGCCGCGGTCGACGACCCAGGCGGGCGACCGGCTGCGCGAGATCCTGGCCTCGATGGGCTGCGAGGTCGGCTTCACCGACGAGGGCCTGCGGGTCAGCGGACCCGAGCGGCTGCAGGGGGTCGACCTCGACCTCCACGACGTCGGCGAGCTGACGCCCGCCGTCGCCGCGCTCTGCGCCCTGGCAGAAGGTCCCTCCCACCTGCGCGGCATCGGCCACATCCGCGGCCACGAGACCGACCGGCTCGCCGCGCTCGCCCACGAGCTCGGGGGGCTCGGCGCCGACGTGACCGAGCGTGCCGACGGGCTCTCGTTCGGTCCCTCGCCCCTGCGGGGCGGCCTGTTCCGCACCTACGCCGACCACCGGATGGCCCACGCCGGGGTCATCGTCGGCGCGGCGGTCGACGGCGTGCTGGTCGAGGACGTCGCGACGACCTCGAAGACCTTCCCCGACTTCGCGGGCTTCTGGTCCGGGCTGGTCTGAGGCGGATCGGGTGAGCGGGCGCTACAGCGAGCACGACCACGAGCACTACGAGCGTCCCCGCCGCCGCACCCGCCCCCGCACCAAGGAGCGCCCGACCTACGACGACGCCGTCGACGGCCGGGTCGTCACCGTCGACCGCGGCCGGTTCACGCTGCTCGTCGACGGCCGCACCGTGATGGCGATGAAGGCGCGGCCGCTGGGTCGCAAGGGCGTCGTCGTCGGCGACCGGGTCCGGGTCGTCGGCGACACCTCGGGCGACGAGGGCAGCCTCGCCCGGATCGTCGAGGTCACCGAGCGCACCACCGTGCTGCGCCGCACGGCCGACGACGACGACCCCGTGGAGCGGGTGATCGTCGCCAACGCCGACCAGCTCGTGGTGGTGACCGCGCTGGCCGACCCCGAGCCACGGCCCCGGCTCATCGACCGCGCCCTCGTGGCGGCGTACGACGCGGGGATGCGGCCGCTGCTGTGCCTCACCAAGGCCGACCTCGCCGACCCGGAGACGCTGCTCGGCACCTACCGCTCCCTCGGGGTCCCCTGGGTGGTGACCCGGCGTGGCGGCGACCTGACCGGGCTCCGCGAGGCGCTGGCGGGCCGGACGTCGGTGCTGCTGGGGCACAGCGGCGTCGGCAAGTCCACCCTCGTCAACGCGCTGGTGCCCGACGCCCACCGGGAGATCGGGCACGTCAACGCAGTGACCGGGCGAGGGCGCCACACCTCGACGTCGGCGCTGCTGCTCGCGCTCCCCGAGGGCGCCGGCTGGATCGTCGACACGCCGGGCATCCGGTCCTTCGGGCTCGCGCACGTCGAGCCGGAGCGGCTGATCGGGTTCTTCCCCGACCTCGACGAGATGACCGAGGACTGCCCCCGCGGCTGCACCCACGGCGAGGACGAGCCCGAGTGCGGCCTCGACGTCGCCGTCAGCGAGGGCGACGCCGACCCCGAGCGGGTCGAGTCGTTCCGCCGGCTCCTCGTCGCGCGCAGCGGGTCCGACTGGTGAGTCGCGGCCTCAGAACCGGTTGGTGACCGAGGTCCAGAGCGACCGGGCGTCAGCGTCACCGGAGAGGATGACCAGCACCAGCACGACCGCGGAGAAGCCCGTCAGCAGCAGCGGGAGAGCGAGCTTGAGGGCACCCGTCTTCGGGTTGAGCCAGCCGGAGAGCGCGGCGACGACCCACCATCCGACGGTCGGCAGGACGAGCCGGGCGGCATAGTCCTGGTGGGCGGCGACCATCGGGTCGACCGCGAGGTCGGGGTCGGCCTCGATCAACCGCTGCCCCGTGACGAAGGCGCCGAGGATCGCGGCGGTGGCCAGCGTCGCCGAGATCAGCATCGGGTAGCGCCAGGTGTCGCGGTGCTCGACACGGATCGCGAACCACAGGCTCAGCGCGCACGCGACCGGGCCGGTGATGGCGGCAGCCAGCGCCAGCACGGTGTGCGGCGGGAGGCCGAGGATCTCCATGGTCAGAAAGGTAGGGCCACCGGGGCCCCCCGCGCGGGAGAATGGGCGAGTCGTGGCCTCCCGGTCAGGACGCGGTCCACACCGCGCGCGCTCCGGCGTCGCCCACGAGCACCACCATCACCAGCACCGCGAGCGCCGCGACGGCCAGCAGCCCGCGCAGCACCGTGCGTACGGCGCCCGAGCGGTCGTGGAGCCACCCGGCCGCCAGTGCGACCGCCCCGAAGCCCAGCGTCAGCCAGAGCAGCAGGTCGGCCCGCTCCTCGTGGAGCTCGACGTAGGGCTTGGCGGCGAGCTGGGGGTTGGTCTCGAGGAAGTTGTCGCCGCTGAGGAAGGCCGCGGCGACGCTCGCCGTCGCCGCGAGGGCGACCACGACCATCGGGATGCGGAGCCGGTCGCGCCACCGACCGACGGCCGCGTAGACGAGCGCCGTGAGAGCCGCGAGGGGGCCGAGGACGACCGCTGCGTGGACCACGAGGGGGTGCAGCGGGAGGCCGGAGATCTCCATGGGCAGGAGGGTAGGCGGAGCCGATGAGAATAGTGTGAGACACGTGGCCGACTACACCGACGACCTTCGCCTCGCCCATGTGCTGGCCGACGACGCCGATTCCCTCACGACCGCCCGCTTCAAGGCGCTCGACCTGCACGTGATGAGCAAGCCCGACCTGACTCCCGTCACGGACGCCGACGAGGCCGTCGAGGAGAGCCTGCGGCGCACGTTGTCGCGGGTGCGCTCCCGGGACGCGGTGACCGGTGAGGAGCAGGGCTCCACCGGGCACAGCCAGCGGCGGTGGGTCATCGACCCGATCGACGGCACCAAGAACTTCGTGCGCGGTGTCCCCGTCTGGGCCACGCTCATCTCCCTCGTCGTCGACGACGAGGTGGTGCTCGGCGTCGTGTCCGCACCGATGCTCCAGCGACGGTGGTGGGCCTCGGTCGGCCACGGCTCGTGGACCGGCCGCTCGCTGCTCAAGGCCACCCGCTGCCAGGTGTCCGACGTACGCCGCCTCGAGGACGCCTCGCTGTCCTACTCCTCGCTCCACGGCTGGGACGAGCGCGACCGGCTCGACGACTTCCTGTCCCTCTCCCGCCGCTGCTGGCGCACCCGCGCCTACGGCGACTTCTGGTCCTACATGCTGCTCGCGGAAGGCGCCGTCGACCTCGCCGCCGAGCCGGAGCTCGCGCTCCACGACATGTGCGCGCCCGAGATCGTCGTGCGCGAGGCAGGCGGCCGGTTCTCCTCCCTCGACGGCACCGACGGACCCTTCGGCGGCAACGCGCTGGCCTCCAACGGCCACCTCCACGACGCTGCCCTGGCCTTCCTCGGCTCGCTCCCCGACGACGACTCCGACCCCGACTCGCGCCCCCGCGGCCCCGGCTCGGTCTCCGAGCTGCGCGACCGGCGCCCGCGCGAGGACTGAGGACCTGGCGAATTCCCCGGATATCCGGGGAACCAGTCATTTCGCGTGACTGGATTCCCCCGGAACCGCACGACTCGCTCGGGAAGTCCCCGGTCTCGTACGGGCGTGTGGCCCCTGTTCAGGGGCCTGCCACCCCGCTAGCGTTGCTGCATGAAGATCGGCGACGTACTCGGCGCGAAGCCCAGCAAGGACGTGGTCACCATCTCCCCCGACGCGGGCGTGCGTGACCTGGTCGCAACTTTGGCCGAGCACAACGTCGGCGCCCTCATCGTGAGCAGTGACGGGTCGACCGTCGACGGCATCGTGAGCGAGCGCGACGTCGTGCGTCACCTCCACCACGACGGGACGGTCGTCAACAACACCGTCGGCGCGATCATGACGTCCGAGGTGGAGACCTGCGGGTCCGACACCCTGCTCGACGACCTGATGAAGATGATGACCGACCGGCGCATCCGGCACGTCCCGGTCGTCGACGACGGCCGCCTCGTCGGCATCGTCTCGATCGGCGACGTCGTCAAGCACCGCATCGACCAGCTGCAGTTCGAGCGCGACCAGCTCGACAGCTACGTGCACCAGTCGTGAACAATGGCTCTCCATGAGCAACATGGAGAAGCCCGAGATCGAGTTCTTCGACCCTGAGCCGCCGGCCGACCTCGTCGTCACCGAGCTCGCCGAGGGCGATGGCCCCGAGGCCACCGCCGGCTCGACGGTGTCGGTCCACTACGTCGGCGTCGCCCACTCCACCGGTGAGGAGTTCGACGCCTCCTACAACCGCGGGGCCCCGCTGCAGTTCCGCCTCGGCGTCGGCCAGGTCATCTCCGGCTGGGACCAGGGCGTGCAGGGGATGAAGGTCGGCGGTCGCCGTCAGCTCGTCATCCCGCCGCACCTCGGCTACGGCGACCGCGGCGCGGGCGGCGTCATCAAGCCCGGCGAGACGCTGATCTTCGTCGTCGACCTGCTCGGCGTCAGCTGACCCGGTCGACCACCGATCTCACCAGGGCAGGTCGTCCGGGACCGACTCGTCGGACACCCGGGCGGCCAGCCCGCCCAGCTCGACGACGTCGCCGAGCACCAGCTGGCGCCCGCGGCGGGTCTCGACCTCGCCGTTGACGCGCACCAGCCCCTCCTGGACGGCGGGCTTGGCCTCCGCGCCCGACTCCACCAGGTTGGCCAGCTTGAGGAACTGGCCGAGCCGGATCGACTCGTCTCGGATCGGCACGTCCATCGGCTCGCTCACAGGAGAACGGTAGCGGCGTGGATCACCACGCCGACCAGCCCGCCCACCACCGTGCCGTTGATCCGGATGAACTGCAGGTCGCGGCCGACGTGGAGCTCGATCCGGTCGGCCGCCTCCTTCCCGTCCCACCGCTCGATGGTCGTCGTGATGACGGTCGTCAGCTCGGCGCCGTAGCGCTCCACGACGAACACGGCCGCGTCGGCGGCGACGCCGTCGAGCCGGCGCCGCAGCTCCTCGTCGTCGGTGAGCCGTTCGGCGAAGCCGACCAGCTCGAGCCGGAGCCTGCGCCGCAGCTCCCCGTCGGGGTCGCGCAGCGCGGACAGCAACGTACGCCGCAGCGCGTTCCACAGCGACAGCCCCGTCGACGTGAACTGGGGGTGGTCCAGGAGCCGGTTCTTCAGACCCTCGGCGCGCTCCCGGGTCTCCTCGTCGAAGAGCAGGTCCAGCGCGAGCTGGCCCAGCATCGAGTCGAGGGCCTCGCGGGCGTGGTGGTGGGGGTCGCGGCGGATGTCGTCGACCCACCGCACGACCTCGGTGTGGAGCCGCGTCGTCACCGCGTCGTTGAGCCGGGTGGGCGCCCACCACGGCGCCCGCTCGCTCAGGACGTCGCGCACCGTGTCGGGGTGCTCGACCAGCCAGCGGTGGAGCTCCTCCAGCCCGAGGTCGACCACACCGTGGTGGAGGTCGTCGCGGACGACCTCGGTCAGCAGGCTGCCGAGCACCGGGGCGATCGGCTCCTCACGGAAGCGCGGCACCAGCGCCAGCTCGACCAGCTCGGCCACCCGGTCGTCGTCGATGCGGGAGATCGCCAGGGCAGCCACCTCCGAGACCTCGTCGACCACCCGCGTCGCGTTCTCCGGCCGCGAGGCCCACTCGCCCACGCGCCGCGAGATCTCCGCCGCGGCGACCCGCTCGCGCACGACGGCCTCCTGGAGGAAGTTCTCGCCGAAGAACTCCTCGAGGCCGCGGGCGAGCTGGTCCTTCCGCTTCGGGATCAGCGCCGTGTGCGGCACCGGCAGCCGCAGCGGGTGACGGAAGAGCGCGGTCACCGCGAACCAGTCGGCGATGGCGCCCACCATGGAGGCCTCCGCACCCGCGTTGACGAACCCCCAGAACCCGTCGCGGTCCAGCGTGAGGAGGTAGACGAGGGCGGCGAACAGGAGCAGACCGACGGCCAGGCCGCGCATCCGGCGCAGCCCGCGGCGGCGTACGGCATCGGCGGCGGAGTCGGGCACGACCGGGCCGGGCGCTGCGCCGGAGGTGCTGGGAGAGCTCGTCGTGGTGGTCATCACGGGCGATTCTCCCCCACCCGTGGGCGGCTGACATGATGGCGCGATGCCGCGCACCGTGATCACCTTCGGGACCTTCGACGTCTTCCACGTCGGGCACCTCCGGGTCATCGAGCGCGCCGCGGCCCAGGGCGACCGGCTCGTCGTCGGCGTCTCCTCCGACGCCCTCAACCTCAGCAAGAAGGGCCGCGAGCCCGTCTTCAGCCAGAGCGAGCGGATCGAGATCGTCTCGGCGCTCAAGCCGGTCGACGAGGTCTTCGTCGAGGAGAGCCTCGAGCTCAAGCGCCACTACATCGAGCAGTACGCCGCCGACGTGCTCGTCATGGGCGACGACTGGGCCGGCCGGTTCGACGAGTTCGGCGACGTGTGCGAGGTCGTCTACCTGCCGCGCACCCCCGCGATCTCGACGACGGCGCTGATCGAGAAGATCTCCGCCACCGGCTGAGCGTCCCGCGTCGGGGTCTGCGGCCGGGTTAGGGTCGAGCCGCTCAGCGACCCGGTTCTCGGACCCAAGGACTTCCCCCATGCGCCGCACCCTCGTCGCCGCCCTGATGTTCGCCCTCGCCGCCACCGCGGCACCGGCGCACGCGGCCGTCGACCGCCCTGTCCCAGCCCCCGTCCCGACCCAGCCGTCCCTCGTGCTCGACCGGGCCGAGGCCGCCCTCGACGGACGGGTGCCCGGTGACCACCGGCCCGAGGCGACGCTGGCGCTGCGCGACCTGTTCGTCTCGCTCCCCGCCCTCCGCGGGGACGACCGCGCCCACGCCGAGCGGATCCTCGCCCGCCCCACCGACGGCAACCAGGACCCCTATGGCGACGGCTACAAGGCCCGCTCGACCAGGAAGTGCTCGGACACGATCTGCGTCCACCGGGTCAAGCGCACGGCCGACAAGGCGAGCGGGAGGTTCGCGAGCACCACGCTGCGAGTGCTGAAGAAGGTGTGGCGGGCCGAGGTCGGCCGGCTGGGCTACCGGCGCCCGGTGAAGGACGGACGGCTCGGCGGTCGCGGCGGCAAGTTCGACGTCTACCTCAAGGAGCTGGGTTCCCAGGGGCTCTACGGCTATTGCGCCCCGGAGTACCGCGTCCGCGACCACCCCCGGCTGGCCAACGCCTACTGCGTCCTCGACAACGACTTCGCCAGGAGCCAGTACGGCGGCAAGCCGGTCGACACGCTCCGCGTGACGGCGGCCCACGAGTTCTTCCACGCCATCCAGTTCGGCTACGACTACCGCGAGGACCCGTGGCTCATGGAGGCGACGGCGACGTGGATCGAGGAGCGGTTCGCCGACGACGTCAACGACAACCGCCAGTACCTCCGCGAGGGGCAGGTGCGGCTCACCCACGTCCCGCTCGACACCTTCGACCGCGACCGCAGCTTCCAGTACGGCAACTGGACCTTCTTCGAGTACCTCTCGATGCGCTTCGGCAACGGGGTCGTGAAGCGGATCTGGAAGGGCGCCGGCGAGCTCCGTGGCGACGGCGGGAAGTACTCGTTGCAGGCGGTCCGTCGCGCGCTCCCGGACCGGGTGTCGCTGCCCGACCTCTACGCGCGCTACGCCGCCGCGAACGCCACCCCCGGGCGCTCCTACCCCGAGGGCTCGTCGTGGCCCACGCCCGACTGGGCCGGTGGCGGGAGGCTCGGCCGGGGCGACGTCGCGTCTGGCCGGGTGCGGATCTCCCACCTCGCGGCCCACCACTTCCGGCTGACACCCGAGGCCGAGCTCGACCGTTCCCGCTTCCGCCTCAAGGTGAGCGTGGACGGGCCGGCGCGGAAGACCTCGCCGCGGATGGTGCTGGTGCGGCTGACGCCCGGCGGCGACGTCGTCACCACCGAGGTCGCCCTCGACAAGGCGGGCGAGGGTTCCGCGACGGTGCCGTTCAACACCCTCCGCACCGAGCGGCTCTTCGCCGTGGCCGTCAACGCCTCGACCCGGTTCGAGTGCGGCAGCCACGGCACCCGCTACTCCTGCCGGGGCAAGCCGCGTGACGAGCGCAAGCTCTTCGCGCTCCGGTTCAAGGTCGTCTCGCGCCGCTGACCGGGAACCGGTCCCGGGGTCGGCACGTCCGACGACCATGACGACACCCGTCCGGGCCGCGGCGCTCGCGGCGGTCACCCTCCTGCTCACCGGCTGCGGCGGCGGGTCCCCGACGTCCGGCGGCGGGCCGGGTGCCGCTGCCGTCCCCGCTGCGGCCACGGGACCGCACGCACCCGGCGGCACCCGCTGGACCGGGATCGACGGCCTGGTGGTGGCCGTGCCCCAGGGGTGGGAGACGGTGGCCGGGACCTGCGCGTCCCCGGACGACCGTGAGGTGGCGATCCAGACCGGCGACGCGGCCGCCGTGCGCTGTGCCCTGGCCCGTTCCGGCAACCCGGCGATCACGCTCTCCCCGCCGGGTTCCCTCGGCTGGTTCCCGGGGCGCGGCGTCCGGTGCCGTGCCTCGACCTCGGGTCCGTGCTCGGCTCGGATCGGCGAGGACGACCGGGGCTTCCGCGTGACCTACCGCGGTCCCCACGCCCAGCGGGAGCTCGAGGCGTTGCTCGCTTCGGCCACGGCCGTGCCGCAGGGGTGGGTCACCGTACCCGCCATCTCCTACGGCGCCAGCGACGGCGAGAGCGTCCGGATCCTCGAGGGCGCCGGCCTCGTCGGCGTGCCCCCTGACGTCGACGGGCCCCACTACGTAGTGGGCACCGACCCGGCCGTCGGGTCACTCGTCGTCGAGGGCAGCGAGGTGGCGCTGGTCCCGGGCGACGGGTGAACGGACCCGACGGTCAGTGGCGACCGACCAGGACATCGACCCAGACCAGACGGTGGTCGCTCGCAGTCACCAGGTCGGCGTAGGGCTGGCCCGGCGCCGGCCAGAAGACGGCCGAGTCGACGATCGGGAGCGACCTGCTCGGCAGGACGTAGTCGGCACGCAGGTTGCCCGGCGGCTCGGAGAAGTCGGCGGTGTCCTGGACCGCCGGCGACCGGTGCGCCTCGTTGCCCGGCTGTGACGCGGACGCCACGACCGCCCCCTCGCTCTCGGGAACCGGTGTCGACCGGACCCGGGGGTTCTCCAGCAGCTGCTGGGCGGCCCCGGGGATCGAGTCGCCGTCGAGCGGGTCGGAGTTCTGGTCGCCCATGACCACGAACGCACCGCCCCGCAGGCCGCCGCGGCGGCCCTCGTCGTCGTAGATGTAGGAGCCCGCCCGGCCACCGGAGACGTAGTCGTCCCAGAACCGGATCTCGTCGAAGTTGCGGGTGCCGTTCCGGTCCTCGGGGCCGTCGAAGACCGGCGGCGTCGGGTGGCTGACCAGGACGTGGACCGTGCGACCGCCGACGCGCACCGGCACGTCCCAGTGGGCCTTGCTCGAGAGCCGCAGCTGGGACTGCTCCTCGGGCGAGTAGTAGTCGGTCGGCATCAGGTTGCCGGGCATGTCCTGCCACCGGAAGAGCTGGAAGGTGCGGACCCGGTCGGCGTCGATGGGGTACTTGGAGTAGACGACCATCCCGTACTGACCGGGGAAGGAGCCGAAGCCCCAGGTGTCACCCGGGCCGCCGACGGTGCCGGAGCTGTCGAGGTCGAGGCCGCTCGGGACCCCGGTGTTGACCGGCGCGCTGTAGTCGTAGGGGTAGTCGGCCGGGTCGGCTCCGCGCTGCGGGACCTCGAGGTAGTTCTCCCGGAACAGGTCGACGGCCTCGCCGCCCTCGTCGAAGTCGAACTCGTTGACGAGGACGACGTCGGGGTCGGTGCGCTGGATCGTCTCCGCGACCTGCTGTGCCTGCGCGTCGTCCGGCGTCGACAGGTCACGCACGAGGTCGCCCTCGCCGGACCGGTTGAGCGAGGCGTTGTAGGTCGCGAACCGCAGCTCCCGGTCCGGGGGGCCTGCCGCGGCGCCGGGCGCACCGGGCACGAGCAGCAGGGTGGGCAGGAGGCAGGCGGCGGCCAGCGCCGTACGGGTCCGAGACATGGCGCCGACCCTAGGCGTGCGAGGTGAACGCGGGGTGACTCAGGTGCGGGTCCTCGGCCTGGCCCGCAGGTGGGCCCGCTCCCCCTGCTTGCCGAAGAGGCTCAGCAGCTCGACCGGCTTCCCGTCCGCGGGTCCGAACCAGTGCGGGACCCGGGTGTCGAACTCGGCCGCCTCGCCGGGACCGAGGACGACGTCGTGCTCGGCGAGCCGGAGCCGCAGCCGGCCGTCGAGGACGTAGAGCCACTCGTAGCCCTCGTGGGTCTGCTGGTCCTGGTGGCCGGTGCCCCGGGCCGGGATGACGAGCTTGAAGGCCTGGATGCCGCCGGCTCGCCGGGTGAGCGGGACCATCGTCATCCCGCCCCGCTTCACCGCGCGCAGGTTGACCCGAGGGTCCCCGGTGGGCGGTGCGTCGACGAGCTCGTCGAGCGTGACGCCGTGGGCACGGGCCAGGGGGAGCAGCAGCTCCAGCGTGGGCCGCCTCGCGCCCGACTCGAGCCGGGACAGCGTGCTGACCGAGATGCCGGTCTGCTCCGAGAGCTCGGCCAGGGTCGCCTCGCGCTCCTGTCGCAGCTGCCGCAGCCGGGGTCCGACCGAGGCCAGGGTGTCGTCGTCCATGCCGGCAGTTTGCCATAGCGGCAAGGTTTCTTGCTGAAACCGAGGCGTCTCCGCAGACTCGGGGACATGACAGACGAACTCCTGGAGTCCTACGACGCGATCGTGGTCGGCGGCGGCGCCGCCGGCCTCAACGGCGCCCTCATGCTCGCCCGCTCCCGACGCAGCGTCGCCGTGGTCGACGCCGGCGCTCCCCGCAACGCGCCCGCCGAGGCCGTCCACGGCCTGCTCGGCCACGACGGGACCTCTCCTGCCGACCTGCTCGCCCGTGGCCGCGAGGAGGTACGCCGCTACGCCGGTCACGTGGTCGACGGCGAGGTGACCGCGGCGGCAACGCGGGGTGACGGGTTCCTGGTGACGCTGGCCGACGGCCGGCGCACGACCGCGCGGCGGCTGCTCGTGACCACCGGCCTGGTCGACGAGCTGCCGGACCTGCCGGGGTTGTCGGGGCGGTGGGGTCGCGACGTGGTCCACTGCCCCTACTGCCACGGCTATGAGGTGCGTGACCGGCGGATCGCGGTGCTCGGCACCGGGCCGGCCTCCTACCACCACGCGCTGCTGTTCCGGCAGCTCAGCGACGACGTCGTCCTCGTGCTGCACGACGCCCCCGAGCCGGACGACACCCAGGCCCGGCAGCTCGCGTCCCTCGGGGTCGAGGTGGTGCGGGCGCGCGCGACCGCGGTGGAGGTCGTCGACGACGCGATCCGCGGTCTGCGGCTCGACGACGGGAGCCTGCACAGGTGCGAGGTCGTCGCGGTCGCCACCCGCATGGTCGCCCGCGGCGGCTTCCTCGACCACCTCGGCCTCACCCCCGTCGACCACCCCTCGGGCATGGGGGTCCACGTCCCGGCGGACCCGGCCGGCGTGACCGGGGTGCCGGGCGTCTGGGCCGCCGGCAACGTCACCGACCTGACCGCCCAGGTGGGAGCGTCCGCAGCCGCCGGGGCGCTCGCCGGGGCCCACATCAACGCGGACCTCGTGGCTGCTGAGACGGCCGCGGCCGCCGGGTCGGTGCCGACCGCTCACAGGTGAGGCACAGGGAGCACCTCGCTCGGCCTCAGGGGTGGGCACCACGGTGGTGCCATGACCACCACCGGGATCCCGACGGCTCCCCTCCTGTCCTGGAGCGGCGCACGCGCCCGGCGCGACGCCGCCGTGCGCACCGCGGCCGGCGCTGTCCTCTGGGGGGCGCTCCTGCTCGTGACCTGGTGGTGGGCCGCCGGCGGCGGGGTCGTCGACCTGGCTGGCTGGGTCACCGGCATCACCTCGCTGGGCCGCGTCACCGGTCTGGTCGCCTCGGTGCTGCTGCTGGCCCAGGTGTGGCTGATGGTCCGGCTGCCGCTGCTCGAGCGGGCCTTCGGCCAGGACCGGCTGGCCCGGATCCACCGGGTCACCGGGTTCACGTCCTTCACCCTGATGCTGGCCCACATCGCGCTCGTCACGTGGGGCTACGCCGGCGGCTCGCTGCCGGCGTCCCCGGCGATGCTCTGGGAGCTGACGTGGAGCTATCCCGCGATGCTGCTGGCGGTGGCGGGCACGGCGGCGCTGGTGACGGTCGTCGTGACCAGCCTGCGTGCCGCCCGCTCCCGGCTGCGCTACGAGTCGTGGCACCTGCTCCACCTCTACGCCTACCTCGGCGCCGGCCTGGCGCTCCCCCACCAGCTGTGGACGGGCCAGGAGCTGGTCTCCTCCCCCGCACGGGCGGCCTTCTGGTGGACCGCCTGGGGCGCGACGGCCGCCGCCGTCCTGGTCTGGCGGGTCGGACTCCCCCTCGCCCGCTCCCGGCGCCACCGCCTGGTCGTGAGCCACGTCGTGCCGGAGGCGCCGGGCGTGGTCTCGGTGCACCTCACCGGGCGCCGCCTGCACCACCTGGGCGCGGAGCCGGGCCAGTTCCTCACCTGGCGCTTCCTCGGACGCCGCGGCTGGACCCGCGCGAACCCCTACTCCCTCTCCGCGGCGCCCGACGGTCGCAGCCTGCGGATCACGGTGCAGGACGTCGGCGACGGGAGCGGCTCGCTCGCCACGCTGCGGCCCGGCACGACAGTGCTGGCCGAGGGGCCCCACGGCCGGCTCTCGCCCCGGGCACGCACCCGTCGCAAGGTCGCCCTGATCGGCGCCGGCGTGGGCATGGCCCCGATCCGTTCCCTCGCCGAGGGCCTGCCGTACGCCCCGGGCGACGCCGTCGTGCTGCACCGCTACACCGACCACCGGCTCTTCGGGCACGAGCTCGACGCACTGGCGGGCCGGCGCGGGCTCCAGGTGGTGCCCCTGCCGGGCCGGCGCCGTCACGGCGCCTCGTGGATCGGCGACGGCGTGCCCCCGGGCGTCAGCGACCTCGCGGCGCTGCAGTTCTGGGTCCCCGACCTCGCCGATCGCGACGTCTTCCTCTGCGGCCCGCCCGCCTGGACCGACCTGGTCCGTGACGACCTCCTCCGCGCCGGGCTCCCGCCCGAGCGGCTCCATCTCGAGACCTTCCGGTGGTGACCTGATGCAACGCATCGTCCTGTGGGCCATGAGCACGCTGACCGTCGTCGTCCTGCTCCTCGGCTACCGCACGTCCCTGTCCGGGCCGATGGCGACGGCCGGCGCCCCCTCGCCCTACAGTGCGAGCGCCCCGGCGACGGCCGCGTCGAGCGACACCGGCTCCGGCTCGGGGTCCGGCTCCGGGCAGGCCCGGACGGCGCAGTCCGGGGCGGGCTCGGGGACCGGGTCGACCGACGTCACCGGGAGCACCGTGTCCACCCGCTACGGCCCCGTGCAGGTGCAGCTGACGGTCGCGCAGGGCACGATCACCGGGGCGCAGGTGCTCCAGTACCCCTCCGGCGACCCCCGCAGCGCCCAGATCAGCAGCTACGCCCTGCCGACGCTGGTCCAGGAGACGGTCGACCAGCAGTCGGCCCAGATCGACATGGTCAGCGGCGCGACCTACACCAGCACGGGCTACGAGCAGTCGCTGCAGAGCGCCCTCGACCAGGCCGGGCTGTGAGGACCGTGAGCACGGCGGACCCGGCCACCTGGCGCTCGGTGGCGCACGTCATGGGGATGCCGGTGAGCGTCGCACTCCGGGGGCGCCACGCCGGCAGCCCGACGGGGACCGAGGCCTGGCACGAGGTCGTGGCGTTGCTCGAGTCGGTCGACCGTGACTACAGCCCCTACCGCGCCGACTCCTGGGTGTCACGGGTCGACCGCGGCGAGGCGACCCTCGGGGAGGGCCCGGCCGGGCTGCGCGAGGTCGTGGCCCTCGGCGAGGCGGCGCGGCGGGACTCCGACGGCGCCTTCGACGTCTGGCGCGCCGACCAGGACGGGCGGCGATGCTTCGACCCCTCCGGCGTCGTGAAGGGCTGGGCTGCCCAGCGCGCCTCCCTGATGCTCACCTGGCTCCCCGAGACCGACGTCTGCCTCTCCGTGGGCGGCGACCTGGTCTGCCGGACGGCCGACCCCACGGGCACCCCGTGGCAGGTCGGGATCGAGCACCCGCTGCACCCGGCCCGCGTCGTGGCCCGCGTCCCGGTCGTCCGCGGCGGGGTGGCGACCTCCGGCCTGTCCCACCGTGGGGGTCACGTGGTCGACGCCCGCACGGGACAGGTGCCGGTCGGCATCGCGTCGGTCACCGTGCTCGCCGACGACGTCGTCACCGCGGACATCGACGCGACGGCCGCCCTGGCGCTCGGTGCTGCCGGTCCTGCCTGGCTGCGCCGCCGCGGTCGCACAGCGGTCGTGGTCCGGTCCGACGGGTCCGCCGAGGTGGTCGCCGCCTGAGGTCTAGGCCGTGCTCCCGGCGTGGCGCTCCAGGCGGAACCGCCGGCCGGTGACGACCGAGGGCACGAGCTCGACCACGTCGTACTTCAGTGTCGGCACCCACGGCTGCTGCGGGAGGCCGTCGAGCCGGTGGTGCTCGTGCTCCTCGAGCCGGCGCAGGCGACCTCGCGCGACGACCGACCAGGCGGAGGTGTCGTCGTGCCAGTCGATCTCGAGCGCGACGTCGGAGTGGAGCGCGGCCGCGAGCAGCTTGTTGCCCGACGCGGTGCGGATCAACAGCCCGTCGCCCTCGACGACGTAGTTGAGCGGGACCAGGTGGACCTCGTCGACCAGCCGGTAGGCCAGCCGGGCGAACTCCTCGCCGCGCAGCAGCGACCAGCACTCCTCGACGGAGAGGACCTCGACCGGGTCGGTGTCGTCCGACGGCAGCGTGCTCATGGCAACGTCACGTGGCCGTGCCGCATCTTCCACAGGTAGTACTTCTCGAACCCGAGCTTCATCAGGTGGGCCTGCGGTCCCGGGATGAGCAGCCCGTGCTTGCGTGGCGGCAGCATCTTGTCGGCCAGGATGATCACGCCGTTGTTGCCCGCGTCCATGACGCACACGGCTGGGATGTCGCCGAAGGCCTTCTCGGCGTCGGGCGCCTCCCCCTTCACCTGGGCGACGATGTTGGCGACCGCCGTGTGGGCCATCTGCTCGGTCGGGAAGCCGGTCTTGGGGATGCCGACCGGGGTCGGGGTCTGCCACGGCACGTCGACGGCGGCAGCGACGCCGATCGCGTAGACGTCGTCCCACTTCTGGGTCTGGTAGGTCGGCCTGACCTGGACGTAGCCCTTCTCGTCGACCAGGCCGGGGGTGTCGTGGAGGAAGTCCTGACCGAGGAACGGCGGGACGACCATCGCGTAGGAGAACGGCACGGTGGACCCGTCGGCCAGACCGAGGGCCCCGTCGTCGACGTGGTCGATCCCGATCGAGAGGCGGGTCTCGATGCCCTCCTTCTTGAGGAACATGCCGAGCAGCTGCTCGCCGTGCGGCAGCCCGCCGATGCCGAAGTGGCCCAGGAAGGGTTCGGCGGTCACGTAGGTGAGCTTCACGTCCTTGTGCAGCCCCGCCTTGCGCAGCTGGTAGGAGGTGTTGAAGAGGAACTCGTACGCCGCACCGAAGCAGCCCGCACCCTGGGTGGCCGCCACCACGACGTCGCCCGGCTCGTCGAGGAAGCGGCGCCAGGCCCGGCCGGCCCGCTCCGCCTCGTCGACGGTGGTGATGGTCGTGGCGTTCTCGCGGAAGCCGGGGACCACGTCGTCGTTGTTGCGGTAGCCGGTGGCGATGACGAGGTAGTCGTAGGCACGGGTCGTGCCGTCGTCGAGGGTCACCAGGCGCCGGTCGGGGTCGATGCGGGTCGCGGCGCGGTGGACGAACTCGACGCCCGCGTGCTCGTAGGTCGGCGCGACGTCGAAGGTCAGGTCGGCGCGGTCACGCTTGCCGAACGGCAGCCAGATCAGGCTCGGGTTGAACACGAACTGGTCCGACGGCGAGACGACGGTGACGTCGGCGTCGTCGCCGAGCTTGTGCTTGGCCTCGATCGCCGCCGTGATACCGGCGAAGTTCGAGCCGAGGACGAGGATCCGGGTGCGCATGGCGGGCCTCCGTGGGTCTGGTTCGGATGACTCCAGTCCATACCCGCGGGGGTGTGCGGCACAGGGTCGAAGGGCCCGCGGCGCACGGGACCCTCGGTCCGCTAGCCGGCTCGCGGCACCGCCGTCGCGGTCGGCTCTCCCCGTCCCCGCAGCGTCGTCTGGCCGTCCTCCTGCCAGACCGCCGCCTCCCCCGCCGATGCCTCCGCGACGCTGGCGGCCGAGGCGAGCACCCGACCCGGTCGCTGCTTGGCGAGGTCGGTGAGTCGGGCGGCCGAGTTCACCGCGTCCCCGATGACCGTGTACTCGAAGCGCTCCTCGGCACCGACGTTGCCGGCCACGACCTCGCCGGTGGCCACCCCGATGCCGGCCGGCAGCTCGGGGAGCTCGGCAGCGAGGCGGTCGGCGATCGCGCGGGCGGCCGCCAGCGCGCGCCCGGCGTGGTCGTCGAGCCCGACCGGGGCCCCGAAGACGGCCAGCACCGCGTCGCCGATGAACTTGTTGACCAGCCCCTCGCGCCGGTCGACCTCCTCGACGACGACGCCGAAGAACCGGTTGAGGACCGCCACGACCTCCTCGGGCGGGTGCTCGGCGGCGTACGTCGTGGAGCCCTCGAGGTCGACGAACAGCACGCTGGCCGTGCGGGCCTCTCCCCCGAGCCCGACCTCGCCGAGGGCGTCGGCCGCCCTCCGCGCGACCTCCCGACCCACGTGACGGCCGAAGAGGTCTCGCAGCTGCTCGCGCTCGCGCAGGCCGCCGGCCATCGTGTTGAAGCCGGCCTGGAGCAGCCCGACCTCGCTGCCGTCGAAGACGACGACCTCGCGGTCGAGCTGACCGCGCTCGAGGTCGAGCATCGCGTCGCGCACCGACCGGACGGGCGCGACGACCGACCCGGCCGCCAGCCAGGTCACGAGGAAGCCGAAGACCAGCACCACCCCACCCACGACGATCGTGGCCACGGCCAGCTGGCCCAGGGTCGTGCCGACCCCCGCGAGGGCGAGGACGGCGGCGACCACGAGGGCGACGACGGGAGCGGCAGTGCCCACGCCCCAGAAGATGAGTGCGCGCGAGCGTACGCCGACACCTCGCGGCGGGTCCGTCAGCCGGGTGCCGACCAGGGCCCGGGCGGCGACGGGTCGCATCACGAAGCCGGTGAGGAGGTAGGCGACGCCGGAGACGACGACGCTGGCGGTGCCGACGGTCAGCGCGACACCGAGGGTCCGGTCGGGCTGGAGCACGACCGCGAGGACCGAGAACAGCACGGTCGCTCCCAGCCACAGACCGAACTGCAGGGCGGTGAGGCGCAGCGGCGCCCGGAGTGCGCGCCGGCGCTCCCGCTCGGTCGGCGCCCGGCCCTCGAGAGCCCACCGCAGGGAGCGCACGGTCGCGACCGTGCCGACGAGGACACCGACGGTGAGGGCAAAGGCGACGTACACGGGGACGCCGACGGCGAGCGAGACCACGGTGGCGCGCGTCGCGTCGGGCAGCGGCACGACGAGCGCGGAGATCACGAAGACGAGTCCGGCGCCCACCACGTTGGTGAGGACCAGCGTCGCGGTGAGCAGCACCTGGACCCGCACCCGCAGCGACCGCGGCGACGGGTCGGCCGGCCCCAGGATGCGGGAGCCGTAGGGGTTCCGCACACCCCCGTTCGCGCTCGTCATGTCGGCGAGGGTAGTGGCCGTCGCGCGCCCGGGGCGGTGGAGGCGACGGTGCGGCGGCCCCACACCCGCCGGGGTGGTGGGCAACGCCCCCTCCCTGGAGGACCGTGATGTGTGAGTCACGTCACGTGACGCTTCCGGGGAGGGAAGACAAGTGAACAAGAACCACCCGATGTCATGGCTGGCTGCCCGCACACGACGCGCGCCAGCTCTCGTGGGCCGCGTCGTCGAGCGCGTCGTGGCCGAGCCCGCACGCGGGGCGAAGGTCGCAGTCTCGGACTCGTCGCCGTTCGGTGACGGGGTCGACGCCCGGTTGCGCCGGGCCGACGCGGCCCTCGACCGCGCCCGCGGCAGCGAGGCCGAGGCCGCCGAGAAGGCCGTGCGCGCCCGTGAGGCCGAGGACGGGGTCCAGGCCGTCCGCGAGGCGGGCGCGGAGGAGGTCCGGAGCGCTCGCGCCGAGGCCGACCAGCGGGCCGACGACGTGGCGGCCGAGGCCCAGCGCGAAGCCGACGAGTACGTCGCCGCCAAGGAGCAGCGGGCGCGTGAGAACGCCGACCGCGACGTCGCCGAGGTGCAGCAGTCCACTGACGCCCGCGTCGAGCAGGCGCGCGCCCGTGCCGACCGCGCGCGCGAGGACGCCGAGCAGGCCGTGGCGGTCGCTCGCGAGCAGATGACCGAGGCGCGGCGGTTCGCAGCCGAGGCCGAGGAAGCCGCCCGCGACGCAGCCGAGGCTGCCCGAGGGCGGGCAGACGAGCTCGCGCGCGACGCGGAGCAGCGCGCGGCGGAGGCGGAGACCCGGGCGGAGGCCGTCGAGAAGCAGGGACGCGAGCTCGCCGTGGTCGCCGACTCCGGTCCGCTCGAGCTCGACGCCCTGACGAAGGCGGAGCTCGTCGCGCTCGCCCGTGACATCGGCCTCGAGGTCAACGGCAACAAGCCGAAGAAGGACCTCGTCACGGCCATCCGCCGCTCCCGACCCTGAACCCGACCACCACCGACGAGAGGACACCGCCATGCTCGGCACGAAAGCACTCGGACGCTCCGTGATCTTCGGACTCGGCTACGTCGCCGGCACCCGCGCCGGTCGGGAGCGCTACGAGCAGCTCCGCAGCGGGGCGGTCACGCTGGCCGGCCAGCTACGCCAGCGCCTCGACGAGATGCCCGACACCTCCCCCGCCTCCGTCGCCGACGCCGCGCGGCGGGCCTGGGACGACAGCGACATCACGCTCGGCAGGTCGTGAGGTCGCAGTGCTGGTCAGCATCCACCTGGTTGCCCGGCCGCTGAGGATCCCCGTCCTGAGCGTGGACGGCCACGTCCTCCTCGTCGACGATCGCGGGATCACTGACCCTCGCACCTGACGCGACCCCAGGATCGGCACGGCCCCGGGGTGTCGTCGAGCGGTGCCACCGATGCCGCAGGAATACCCCCCAGGGTGTTACTGTTCTCTCCGTCCGGATACCCCACCCCGTATCGAGAGGACCCTCGTGACCACACCCGAAGTCACCACCACCGACCTCGCCACCGCCCTCGCGGACGGCGCCGCCGTGCTCGACGTCCGCGAGCCGGCCGAGTACGTCCAGGGCCACGTGCCGGGCGCCCGCCTGATCCCCGTCGGCCAGCTCCCCGCGCGGCTGGCCGAGGTCGAGCGTGACGGCCGTGTCTACGTCGTCTGCGCCTCCGGCAACCGCAGCAAGGTCGGCGCCGACGTGCTCATCGCCGCGGGCCGCGACGCCGTGTCCGTGGCCGGCGGCACCAGCGGCTGGATGCGTGCCGGCCACCCGGTCGTCACCGGCTCCCGCCCGACCGCCTGACTCTCTCGGAGGACCTCCCATGAACGACCTGACCATCATCCCGATCGAGACTCCCTCGCTCGGTGACCGCAGCTATCTCGCCCACGACGGCCAGACCGCCTTCGTGGTCGACCCTCAGCGCGACATCGACCGGGTGCTCGACCTGCTCGAGGCCCACGGCGTACGCCTGACGCACGTCTTCGAGACCCACATCCACAACGACTACGTCACCGGCGGCCACGCCCTGGCCGAGCGGACCGGCGCCGCCTACCTCGTCAACGGCGACGACGACGTCGCCTTCGAGCGCACCCCGGTGTCCGACGGCGACGAGGTCGCCGTCGGCGACCGGATGGTCGTCACGGCGATCCTCACCCCCGGCCACACCCACACCCATCTCTCCTACGCGCTGCGCGACACCGTCAGCGGCGACCAGGTCGCGGTCTTCACCGGTGGCTCGCTGCTGTTCGGTGCCACCGGCCGGCCGGACCTGCTCGGCCCCGACCACACCGACGCCCTCGTCCACGCCCAGCACGACTCCGCGCACCGGCTCGCGGCGCTGCTGCCCGACACCGCCGAGGTGATGCCGACCCACGGGTTCGGCTCGTTCTGCTCGGCCACCCAGAGCGAGGCCGACGCCTCGACCATCGGCCAGGAGAAGGCGGCGAACCCGGTCCTGCTGCAGGACCGCGAGACGTGGGTGCGGGAGCTGCTCGCCGGTCTCTCGGACTTTCCCGCCTACTACGCCCACATGGCGCCGCGGAACTCCGCCGGCCCGGACGCACCCGACCTCTCGGCCCCCGACGTGGCCGACCCGGAGCGGATCCGCGCCGCCCTCGACGGCGGCGAGTGGGTCGTCGACCTGCGCACCCGCAGCGTCTTCGCCGCCGGCCACGTGCCGGGCTCGTTCAACTTCGGACTCGACGGCGCCTTCTCGACCTACCTCGGCTGGCTGGTCGAGTGGGGCACCCCGCTGGTGCTGCTCGGGGAGACCGCCGACGACGTCGCGGAGGCCCAGCGCGAGCTGGTCCGGATCGGCGTCGAGCGCCCCGCCGCAGCCGCCACCGGGTCGCCCGAGGACTGGGTCGCCGGCACGGGCGCCGCCCTGGCGTCCTACCCGACGGCGACGTTCGCCGACCTCGCCCAGGTCCGCCACCACCGCACGGTCGCGGTCCTCGACGTCCGCCGCGCCGACGAGTACGCCGCCGGCCACATCGACGGCGCGGTCAACATCCCGATCCACGAGATCCCGGTCCGGCTCGCCGAGGTGCCCGCCGGCGAGGTCTGGGTCCACTGCGCCGGTGGCTACCGCGCCTCCGTGGCGGCGTCCTTCGTCGCGGCCGCCGGCCGGCAGGTCGTCGCGATCGACGACGCCTTCGACGAGGCGACGGAGGTCGGACTGCCGCTGACCGCCCCCGAGGCGGCGTGAGCCCGCTGGTCCTGGTCGCCGCGGGTCTCGCCGGACTGCTGATCGGGCTGAGCCTCGGGCTGCTCGGCGGCGGTGGCTCGATCCTCGCCGTCCCGGTCCTGCTCGCGCTCGGGCAGGGTGCCGGCCAGGCCACGACCGGTTCGCTCGCCGTCGTCGCCGCCACGTCGCTGGTGGGCGCGCTCGCGGCCCGCCGGTCCGGCGGGACCGGCACGGTCCTCGTCGGCCGGGGGCTCGCCTTCGGGAGCGTCGCGATCGGCGGCGCCGCGCTGGGTGCCCACGCGGCCGGCGCGGTCAGCGACGACGTCCTGCTGCTCGCGTTCTCGGCGCTGCTGCTGCTCGTCGCCGGGCTGATGGTCGCGCGCCGGGTCCGCGGCGCCACGGCCGCCCACCGCGCCCGGCCCGCCGCGGAGGAGCCGATCATCACCTTCTCCCCCACGTTCGCCTGTGCCTGCCCCCGCGCGCTGAAGGTGCTCGTCACGGCGACCGTGGTCGGGCTGCTCACCGGGTTCCTCGGCGTCGGCGGCGGGTTCCTCGTCGTCCCCGCCCTGGTCCTTGCGCTCGGCCTGCCCATCGGCCAGGCCGCCGGGACGTCGCTGGTCGTGATCACCGTGACGTCCGCCAGCGCGCTCGTCGTACGGCTCGGCGCGACCGACCACCCCGACTGGTCGCTCGTCGCGCTGCTCACCTCCCTGGCCGTCCTGGGTGCCGTCGCCGGCACCTGGCTGGCCCGCCGCACCGACGCGGCACGGCTCCACGCCGCCTTCACCGCGCTCCTCGTCGTGGTGGCCGTGTGGACCGCGGCGCGGGCCCTGCCCGCCCTCGTCTGACCCCCTGCACGACCACCCCCCACAGGAAGGCTCTGCCATGCCCTCGACCACCCCCTCCCGCACCATCGACGCCGTGACCCTCGCCGAGCGCCTCGACACCGGCGACGTCCGGGTCATCGACGTCCGCACGCCCGCCGAGTTCGAGACGGTGCACATCCCCGGCTCGTGGAACGTCCCCCTCGACCTCCTGCGCGAGCACCGCGCCGAGCTCACCCGCCACCTCGACGACGACGTGGTGCTCGTGTGCCGCTCCGGTGTCCGGGCCGGTCAGGCCGAGCAGGCGCTGGCCGGGTCCGGACTGCCGGGGCTGCGGGTCCTCGAGGGCGGCATGTCCGCCTGGGAGGCCGCGGGTGCGCCCGCCCGCCGTGGCCGGCAGTCGTGGGAGCTCGAGCGCCAGGTCCGGCTGCTGGCCGGGGCCCTGGTCGCGACGGGCGTGGCCGGCTCGGCCCTGGTCCCGCGCCTGAAGTGGCTGGCCGGTGGCGTCGGCACCGGTCTCGTCGTCGCCGCCGCCACCAACACCTGCGCCCTGGGCGCCGCCCTGTCCCGGATGCCGTGGAACCGCGGCGCCTCCGAGCCCGACATGGTCGCGGTGCTGGAGTCGCTCGCCGTCAGCGCCTGACCCTTCCGCGGGGTCTCCGACCCTGCCGATTGGTCACCAACGGCGGATCTCCGACCGGATTTCTGTCGTTGGTGACCAATCGGCAACCCTGGGGCCGCCGGACGGCTCCGGTGGCGAAGATCCCGTCGACTCATACGAGGCCGGTCAGGAGCAGGCCGGCGTTGGCCACGAGCCCGACGACGAGCCCCAGGACGAGGTTGCCGGTACGCCGGACGGTGAGGAACGCGACCAGCACGGCGACCACCGCAGCGACGGACGGTCGTGCCGCCCCGTCGTGGCCGAGCAGCAAGGCGGAGGACACCATCACCGCCAGCACGGCCGGGGTGACCAGTCGCGTGAGCTCGGCGAACCTCTCCGACTCCACCAGCCGACCTCCGGCGACGGTCATCCAGGCCCGCATCGCGAAGGTCACGGCGGCGGCGAGCACGAAGGTCAGGACGACGGTCATCGCGTCCACCTCCCCGTCCCCACGGCGACGCCGAGGCCGATCGCCACGGGCACCGTGGCCGGTCCCGCGACTCCGGCCACCAACGGCACGGCGAGGGCCGCACCGGCTGCGGCCAGGCGTGCCGACGAGGTGGTGAGGTGCGAGGCGAGCATGCCGGCGAAGACGAGAGCCGGCGCGAGGTGGAGGCCGAGCTCCGGAGGCAGGCCGCCCCCGATCGCGAACCCGACGACCTGGCTGCCGACGAAGGCGCCGGCGAGCAGCGCGGTGGCGGTCGCGTAGTAGCGCTGTCGCCACCCGAGTTCGACGGAATCGTCGAACCGCTGCTCGCCGAGCAGGAAGGTCTGGTCGACCAGCGGGAACGCCAGCAGCAGGCGGACGGGCAGTCGCGCCCGTCCGAACCACCGGGCCGCCCCCGCTCCGTAGTAGACGAAGCGCAGGTTGATCAGGGCCACGACCACCACGGTCGCCAGGAGACCCTCGCCGCGGCCGAGCGACTCGACGACCGCGAGCTGCGCCGCCCCCGCGAGCATGATCAGCGCCCCGAACATCGCCTCGGCGAAGGTCAGTCCCGCCCCGACGCTCGCGTTGCCGACCGCCAGGCCGAAGGGGACCAGGGCGACGACGAAGGGGGCGGTGTCGCGCAGCGCGAGCATCACGGGGTCCTGGGGGGCGGCGACGGGCGTGGACCCGAGCTGCCCCTCGGCGGCGGCGCTCACGACCGGGCCCCCGTCGGCATGGGAAGCCGGAAGGCCTCCTGCCCGATCCACCGGCGGTAGGTCGCCTCGCCCATGGCCGCGGCGACCGGGCCACTCTGGCTGGCGTGGGCCGCCAGCGCCGCGCGCTTGCGCGCCAGCTCCCCGGGGGCGAGGTCGAGGGCCAGGGCGACGTCCTCGTCGGCCACCCCCGTCGGCTCCTCGGTCATCCAGACACCGAGCCGGTCGTGGAGGTCGCGCCACTCGTCGAGCCAGCCGTGGGTCTTGGCGGCGTACCAGAGCTGCCCGCCGGGCAGCGCCAGCTCCTGCCAGGCTTCGGTGGCGGCGTACGACGTCACGACGTGGTCGTCGTGGCCGGTGATGCCGTCGGGCCCGAAGGTCACGGTGACCTCCGGTCGCAGCTCGGCCAGGACCTCGCGGAAGGCCGCCCGGAGGACGTCCGTGCCGATGTCGGCGAGTCCGACGTCGGGCAGGCCGACGAAGCGCACGTCGGTGACGCCGATCGCCGCCATCGCGGAGCGGAGCTCCGTACGCCGCAGGCACCGTCGCTGCTCGACCGATCGGGGGTCGTCGTCCGGGAAGCCGGCCTCCCCGTCGGAGAGGGTGACGACGGTGACCCGTCCGCCGGCCCGCAGGACGCGGTCCATCAGGCCGGCGGACAGGTAGGACTCGTCGTCGGGATGAGCCCACAGCCCCACCAGGGACCGGGGTGGTGCCGCGGGAGCGTGGGTGCTCGTCATGGTGTCGCGCTCAGCTCCGGCCGCGGCCGACCGTGACCCGGGTCGGGCCGGTGAGCATGTCGAAGACGGCGGAGTACTTCGTGGCCGAGGCGATCAGCGCGTCGACCTGCTCCTCGTCGGCGTCGGCCTCGACGTCGAAGGTGACCTCGATCCCGCTGAAGCCCTTCCGGACGTCGGGGTCGACACCGAGGACGCCCCGCACGTCGATCTGGCCGGTGACCGTCGCGGTCACCCGGTGGAGCCGGATGTCCCGGGCCGCCGCCCCGGTGGCCACGCCGGCGGTGATGCAGGAGGCCAGGGCGTGGAGGACGTACTCCTGGGGCGTCGGGCCGTAGCCGTGACCCAGCGTCGGGTGGTCGCTGGTGAACTGGAACTCCTGGACGTGCTTCTGGTCCGCGCCGATCCCGTACCAGTCGTGGATGCGCGAGGTGCTCGCCGTGCCGTCGACCCAGGTGTTGGAGGCGCTGAACCGGAAGGCGGCCAGCTCGGGGGCGTCGGTGAACTTCGCGATCGCGCCGAACATCTTGGCGGTCGGCACCCCGTTGGTCTCGCCCGGACGCTCGGTGGTGGCCGGGTGGCTGGTGGTGGTCATCTGAGGTGTCTCCTCTCGGTGGCTCCCCGGGTGGGGTGCCGGTGTGACCACCACTCTGGTCGCGGGACCGGGGCAGGACTTGGAGACGATCTGGAGAGGACCTGGAGACGACCTGAACGCCGGGGTCCGGGTCAGGCGAGCTCCTCGGCGGCCAGCCGGGCGAGCCGCGCGAGCCCGTGGGCCCTGGCCTCACCGGCCACGACACGGGCCATCGCATCGGCCTCGGCCTCGTGGCCCTGCGCCCGGCGTACTCGCGAGAGCCACCAACG
Organism: Nocardioides aestuarii; assembly: GCF_039527245.1. Classification (NCBI taxonomy): domain Bacteria; kingdom Bacillati; phylum Actinomycetota; class Actinomycetes; order Propionibacteriales; family Nocardioidaceae; genus Nocardioides; species Nocardioides aestuarii. Next base: position 3,179,485 of record NZ_BAAAJT010000002.1, on the reverse strand, counting down.
GCTCTCGTTGGCCCAGAGCACCGAGCCACCGGCGGCGTCGCCCTCCAGGGCCTCGCCCAGCTGGCGCTCGGCGAGCGCCAGCTCACCTAGCGTGAACGACAGCATGCCGAGGTAGCGGTCGACCCGGCCGAAGCACAGCTGCCCGGATCCGGTGACGACGTTGGTGCCCGCGTGGCCTGACAGCTTCCCCCGGAGCAGGGCACAGGCGTCCCGGTCGCCGACCCGCACCATCGTCTCGGCCAGGAACACCATCACCGTGCTCCACATCGCGTCGATCGGGACCCGCCAGCCGGAGGCCTTCAGGTCGCCGAGCACCTCGGCGGCCTCCTCGGCCGCGCCGGTCTCCGCCAGCAGCCAGGCCAGCCCCGGCGTCCACACGGCGTCTCCCCCGGAGCCGGCGACGACCGTACGGATCATCGGGGCGACGGCCCCCAGCCGGTCCTGCTCGCGCCGGATCAGGAACATCCGCAGGCCGTAGGCGCCCGTCCCGTCCTCGTCCGGGAGACCACGCGCCAGGTCGAGGCAGTGCTCCGAGAGCCGCTCGCTCGTCGCGAGGTCACCCCGGTAGAACGCCTCCATGGCCTCCTGGTTGGTGCGCACGAACTCCCAGAAGCTCGACCGGTAGCGCAGCTGCGCGTCCCCCATGAGCGCCACGAGCCGACGGCACTCGGCGACGTCACCGGTGATCGTCGCGAACATGATCCGGTCGTGGAGGGAGTGCAGCGCGACGTCACCGTCGGTGATCAGGGGCTCGAGCTCGGCCAGGCGCTCGATCATCGGTCGGGCCTCCGCGGCGCTCCGGTGGAGGACGACGTGTCCGAGGTAGACGCTGAGGACGTTGGCCTCGAGCGTCGGGGAGTCCAGGGAGGAGGCGAGCTCGCGCGCCTGACGGAAGGCCGTGTCGGCCTCGTCGCGCCGTCCCGACATCGCCAGGGCCCGCAGCCGTGCGACGGCGAGCCCGGCCCGCAGGTCGGTCTCGGTCGGGAGGCTCCTGCCCGAGGCCGTGGCGCCGTCGAGCAGCGCCACCGCCTCGTCGAGGTGGACCAGCGACCCGTCACCGGCCAGGCCGGGGCGCCAGCGGGCGTTCTCGTAGCCGAGTGCGGCCTCGACGCGCAGCGCGACGTCGCCCGTCCCGGCCGCGAGCGTGATGGCCTCCTCGAAGATGCGGGTGGCGGGCATGTTGCGCCCCGCCCGGCTCTCCGCCGCGCCGTGGTCGAGCGCCAGCCGGGCCCGGCTGGCGTCGTCCAGGCCGTCGGCGAGCCCCCGCGCACGCCGGAGCAGGTCGGCCGACTCCTCGAAGGAGAACCGGTCGCTCGCCGCGGCCGCCGCACGACGGAGCCGGTCGACGGCCACCGGCCGCAGAGCGGCGTCGACCTGGGACGCCTCGGCGGTGTGGAAGGCCAGCTCGGGGAGGTGGGCCGGGTCGCCGGGGAAGAGCTCCCCCAGGGCGTCCGCGATCCGGCGGTGCATCCGCGAGCGGCGGGCCGACCCGACCTGCTCGCGCAGCGCCGACCGGACCAGGGCGTGCGTGAAGCGGAACCGGTCGACCCCGATGTCCTCCAGCAGTCGCGCCGCGACCGCCGACTCGAGCTCCTCGAGCAGGTCGAGCTCGTCGCGCTGCTGGGCCGCTGCGGCGACGGTCAGCTCGAACTCGAGCCCGAGCACCGAGAGCATCCGGAGGGTGTCCTGGATGTCGACCGGCAGGGTCGCCAGCCGCCGTCTGACGGCACCCTCGATGTGGACTGCGCCGGCGACCGGGTCGACCGCCTGGAGGAACAGCGGGTTGCCGGCGGTCTGGCGCATCACCTCGGCCATGTCGAGACCCTCGGCGGCGACCAGGTCCGCCGCGTCGGCGGCGTCGAGCCCCGCGAGCGGCACCACGGTCGTGCGTGGCCGGCCCTGCGCCCGGGCGATCAGGTCGGCGATCCGGTCGCTGGCGTCGGGGGCCGTGTCCCGCGCGGTGAGCACGATCGTCACCGCGGCGTCGCCCGGTCGCTGCTGGAGGTGGGCGAGGAGCTGGAGCGTCGACTCGGCGGCCCAGTGGACGTCGTCGACGACCACGGTCAGGGGCCGGGCGAGCGCGCACGACCCGAGCCACCGCGCGACGGCCTCGAACAGGTGGAACCGGCGGCCCTCGTCGCCGACCCCCGGGTTGTCCGCAGCAGCCGGCTCCCCCCTGCCGGCGGCCGGCGACGTGGGGAGCAGCGTCAGCAGCTCGGGCGGGAGGTCGGGGACCTCGTCGTCGGTTTGCGCCGGGGCGGTCAGCTGGCCGATCACCTCGACGAACGGCTGGTAGGGCACCCGCAGGTCCTCGCTGTTGCGGCCGAACACGACCCGGTGCCCGCGTGCGTGCGCCCGCGCGGCCAGCTCGGCCGCCAGCCGGCTCTTGCCGATGCCCGGCTCGCCGAGGAGCCACACCCACCCCACGGGCGAGTCGGGCGTGGCGCCCGCCAGGACCACCTCCCCGAGCTCCAGCTCGGGCTCCCGCCCGCAGAAGCGCCGACGCGAGCCCATCCGCAGCTCGTCGGGGAGCGAGGTGACCGGCGGGGTCGACGACGGCGCCGGCACCAGCTCGACCGTCGGCACGAACCGGTAGCCGCGCCCGTGGACGGTCCTGATCGCCCACTGCCGTGACCCGTCGTCGTCCAGCGCACGTCGCGCCTGCTTGATGCGGGTCGTCAGCGCCGACTCGGAGACGAAGGTGTTGCCCCAGACGCTCTCGAGGAGCTCGGTCTTGGTGACCAGCCGGTCGCCCTGCTCGACGAGGTACTGCAGCACCCCGAAGACCTGGGGCTCGACGTCGCGCGGCCCGTCGGGCCCCCACACCTCGACGGTGTCGGTGTCGACCCGGAAGTCGCCGAAGCGGTACTGCGGCACGGGCTCAGCGCACGAGCTCGGCGACCTCGGTGACCGTGTCGAACGGAAGACCCAGGTCGGCGGCGTGGCGTCGCAGCTGGTCGACGTCGTCGGCCTCGTAGAGGCAGTAGGTCTTCTTCTTGTCGGCGGACAGGAAGGAGGTCAGCCACCTGATCTCGTGCTCGAGGTTGTAGTCGTCGATCAGGCGCTTGGTCTCGTCGTCGAGGTCGAGGCCCTCGGCGAACTCTCGCTCCACGAGATAGAGCGGCATGGCGGTCCTCCTGGATGGATGGTCGCCCCCGAGCGGCCCGTCCAGTCTGGCACAGCCGGCCGGATCGTGCCGCTGCCTTTGGCGCCACGGCTCACCGCGGGCGCTGCGCGACGACGTACTCCTGGTCGTTGCGGAAGCGGAAGATGCCGTGCTCGTCCCGCGTCCGCTCGAGCACCTCCATGACGAGCGGACGGAGCACGTCGGCCCCGGCGTGCTGGAGCGCCGGCACCGCAGGACCCACGCTCGAGACAGCGCGCCACGCCGTGTCCGCGTCGGGCCACTCCACGGTGGACATCCGGCTGCCCCGCTCGAGCACCTCGAAGCCCGAGGCCTCGAGCATCGACTCCGCGACCCCGGCGCGGGCGATGTCGTTGGTGCGCCGCATCCCCTCCCGGTGGGCGTCGGGCGAGTGGGCGGCGAACACCTTGAAGCAGGGCCTCAGGTCGAGGTGGCCGCGGCCCCAGAAGCTCACCAGGATCCGGCCTCCCGGACGCAGCACCCGGTGGGCCTCGGCCAGCGCCGCCTCGCACCCGCCCCAGATGCCGTTGATCGAGGTGACCGCGTCGAAGCCCTGGTCGTCCCACGGCAGCTCGAACATGGTTCCGGTCCGCAGGTCGGCGTCGGGGCACCGCGCCCGGGCCACCGAGATGAGCCGTTCCGAGGCGTCGATCCCGGCGACCTCGGCCCCCGCGACCTCGGCCATCCTCGCGGCGAGTCCCGAGCCGCAGGCGATGTCGAGCAGCCGGGATCCCGGACCCACGCCGAGGCGGTCGAGGGCAACCTGGATGACCCCCACGGCGTAGTGCTCGAAGAGGCAGGACCAGTCGACGGCCGCGTGCCCCCAGGCGTCGCCGGCGGTGCGCCAGCGGTGTCCCGCGGGCTGGTGGGTGGTCGTGGAGGGCGTCGTCGTCATGACCACCACGGTGGGCCACCCGCGCGCCCCCGGTCTTGGAGGTCGTGTGGAGATCGGGTCCAGGAGTTCTCCACCTCCTCTCCAAGCCTCGAGGTGGCGGTCGCCGTGAGTCTGGTGCCACCGGCACCGACCGAACGGCGCCACGACGAGGCGGAGGACGACCCATGAGCAGCACGCGCACCGGCGGCTCCGGCCCGAGGACCACCGACGTGGTCGTGGTCGGGGGTGGCCAGGCGGGCATGGCCATGAGCCACTGCCTCACTCGGGCCGGCATCGACCACGTCGTCCTCGAACGGGGCGGGACCGCGGAGTCGTGGCGCACGGAACGGTGGGACTCCCTGCGGCTGCTGACGCCGAACTGGATGACCAGGGTGCCCGGCCACTCCTACGAGGGGCCGGACCCCGACGGCTTCATGACGGCCACCGAGGTCGCCGCGTTCATCTCGTCCTACGCCGCCTCGTTCGGGGCGCCCGTCCTGGCCGGCACCACCGTCGCGTCGGTGGTGCCGGTCGACGGCGGCTACGTCGTCGACACCGACCGCGGCCGGTGGCGCACCCGGGCGGTGGTCATCGCCACCGGAGCGTGCAGCGACCCCCACGTCCCCGCCGTCGCGCAGGACCTGCCGGGCCACCTCGTCCAGGTGACTCCCTCGGACTACCGCAACCCCGGGCAGCTCCCCGACCGCCCCGTGCTCGTGGTCGGCGGCTCGGCCTCGGGCGCACAGATCGCCGACGAGCTGGCCCGCTCGGGTCGCGCGGTCACCCTGGCCACCGGGGAGCACGTGCGGCTGCCGCGCACCTACCGCGGCATGGACATCCACTGGTGGATGGACACCATCGGCATGCTCGACGAGCGCTACGACGAGGTCGAGGACATCGAGCGCGCTCGCCGCCTCCCCTCGCTCCAGCTCGTCGGGAGTCCCGAGCTCCGCGACCTCGACCTCAACGCCCTCACCGCCCGCGGCGTCACCGTGGTCGGTCGGCTCGGGGGCATCGACGGTGCCCGGGCGTTGTTCGCCGGTTCCCTCGACAACGTCTGCCGGCTGGCGGACCTCAAGCAGCGCCGCCTGCTCGACCGGATCGACGAGTTCGCGACGGAGCACGGGCTCGACGCGGAGCTGGGAGAGCCCTCGAGACCCGCGGCGACCGTGGTGGACCCCGACCGGCTCGACGCCGACCTCACCGCGTTCGGAGCCGTGGTGTGGGCCACCGGCTTCCGGCCCCGCTACCCCTGGCTCGACCGCAGCCTGCTCGCCCCCTCCGGGCGGCTGCGCCACGACGGCGGCGTGCTGGAGGCGCCCGGGCTGTACGCGCTCGGACTCACCTTCCAGCGCCGACGCAAGTCCAGCTTCCTCGACGGCGTCGGTCCCGACGCCGTCGAGCTCCTCCCCCACCTGGTGCGCCACCTCGACGGTGCCAGCAGCCAGGTCCGGTAGCGCCGGATCCCTCACCAGAATTGGGCAAACCCCCTCCGTCTCCAAGAGCCGCGGCGTGCCTCCCCCGTAGGTGTCGAGGGGTGGGCGCCAGGAAGCGGCGCCGGCGCGTGAACCGGAGCCCCGGCCCGATCGGGGACGACGACACCGATCCCTGGGGGAACGATGAACAGGTCCACCACCGTCCTTCCTGCGCTGGCAGGACTGCTCCTGGCGGGGCTGGTCGCGACCGGTCCGACGGCCGCGGCAGCACCGCCGGGGCACGACGTCCTGCCCCGGGAGGTGCCGGCCGCGGGCACGCCCGGTTTCCCTGACGGGGAGGTCCACGCGATCACGCAGGTCGGCGACACGATGGTCGTCGGCGGGTCCTTCAGCCAGGTCACCTCCGGCGGCACCACCCGCAGCGCGAGCCGGATCGTCGCCTTCGACGCCGACAGCGGACAGCTGGTCAACGGCTTCCGGCCCACCCTCAACGGCAGCGTCGAGGACGTCCTGCCGGGACCGGACCCGGGCACCGTCTACGTCGCCGGGCGGTTCAGCACCGTCAACGGGGCCAACCAGAGCCACGTCACGCTCCTCGACGTCGCGACAGGGCAGGTCGTCGACGGCTTCCGGCCCGCGGCGACCAACGGCCGCATCGAGACCCTCGTCGTCGCCCAGGGGAGACTGGTGGTCGGTGGGACGTTCCGCAGCGCGGGCGGTCAGGACCACCGCGGCCTCGCGTCCCTCGACCCGCGAACGGGTGCCCTCGACCCACTGATGGACGTCGACGTCACCGGCCACCACAACGACTCCGGCAGCGGCGCCCAGGGTGCCGTCGGGGTTCGCGACATGGTGGTCAACGGAGACGGCTCGCGGCTCGCGGCCATCGGCAACTTCAAGCAGGCCGACGGTCTGGTCCGCGACCAGGTCGTGGTCCTCGACCTCACCGGCAGCTCCGCCACGGTCGCCCCGGACTGGCGGACCCGCCGCTACGAGCCCTACTGCTACAGCTTCGCCTTCGACAGCTACATGCGTGGCATGGCCGTCTCGCCCGACGGCTCCTACTTCGTCATCGGCACGACCGGCGGCGGCAACCCCGGCACCCTGTGCGACAGCATCGCCCGCTTCGAGTTCGACGCCACCGGCGACGACGTGCAGCCGACCTGGGTGTCGGCAGCCGGTGGCGACACCCTCTGGGGCGTCGAGATCACCGAGAACGCCGTCTACGTCGGCGGCCACCAGCGCTGGATGAACAACTCCGAAGGACGGGACAGCAACGGGCAGGGGTCGGTGCCCCGAGCGGGACTCTCCGCCCACGACCCCGACTCCGGCGTCCCGCTCAGCTGGAACCCCGGACGCAACCCCCGCGGCGAGGCGGCGTACGTCATCCACGCGACGCCCGACGGCCTGTGGGTCGGCAGCAACACGGTCTGGATCGGCAACCGCCAGTGGCGGCGCGAGCGACTCGCCTTCTTCCCGCTCGCAGGTGGAGAGGCGCCCCACCCGGAGACGACGCCCGGCCTCCCGGGTGACGTCCTGCTCGGAGGCGCGCAGGCCGTGGACCCCGGGAACGTCCTCTACCGCGTCAACGCCGGCGGGTCCGCACTCCCGGGCGTCGACGGCGGCCCGGCGTGGGAGGCCGACGACCAGTCGGCGAGCCCCTACCGGAACAGCAACAGCAACGCCGCGGGCTATGCCTCCGGCGCGACCGTCGACGGCACCGTCCCGGCGAGCACGCCGCCGCAGGTCTTCGACACCGAGCGGTGGTCGCCCAACGACAACCCGCCGATGTCCTGGGACTTCCCGGTCGAGGCCGGGCTTCCCCTGCAGGTGAGGGTCTACCTCGCCAACCGCTGCACGTGCACCAGCACCGCCGGCGCGCGCCGGTTCGACGTGGCGCTCGACGGTCAGACCGTCCTCGACGACGTCGACATCGTCGCCTCCGTCGGCGACCAGCGCGGCACCATGCGCTCGTGGGACGTCACCAGCGACGGCAACGTCGACCTCGACTTCTCCCACGTCGACGAGAACCCGCTGGTCAACGCGATCGAGATCGTGCGACGCGACCTGCCCCCGCCCGTCCCCGCGGAGAACTCGCTGGTCGCCGTCGGGTTCGACGGCACGACGGCCGAGGCGCCTGCGGCGACCGACCCGCGCGGCATCGACTGGAACGACGTACGCGGTGCCTTCGTCGTGGGCGACACCCTCTTCACAGCGGAGACCGACGGCTACGTCCACCGCCGGACCTTCACCGACGACCAGACCGGGCCCGACGTACGCGTCGACCCCTACAACGACCCGTTCTGGAGCGACGTCGACACCGGCTCCAACAACACCTACCGGGGTCGCGTCCCCGACCTCTACGGCCAGATCGGCAGCCTCACCGGCCTGACCTACGCAGGTGACCGGATCTGGTACACGCGGTCGGGCGACAACCAGCTCTACTGGCGCTGGTTCAACGCCGACAGCGGGATCGTCGGCAGCGAGACCTTCACCGCCAACGGCGGCCGGGGCTGGGCCGACACCGGCGGGCTCTTCGTCGACGGGGACACGCTGTACGTCGTGAGCCGGTCCTCCGGCGACCTGCTCGGCGTGCCCTTCGACGACGGCCCGCAGGGGGCGGCGTCGCTGGTCGACGACACGCTCGACTGGCGGGCGGACGCGGTCTTCATCGGCTCGGGGGCGAGTGCTCCCCCGCCGCCCCCGCCACCGGTCAACGAGCCGCCCACGGCGTCGTTCACCGTCAGCTGCGACGAGCGGGTCTGCACCGTCGACGGGTCCGGCTCACGCGACCCGGAGGACGACCTGGCGTCGTACGACTGGACCTTCGGTGACGGCGGCACCGCGGCCGGCCGGACCGCTGGCCACACCTACGCCGACGACGGCACCTACACGATCCGGCTCGAGGTGACCGACGGCGAGGGCGCCACCGACGCCACGACCCGGCAGGTCACCGTGGCGGCCGAGCCGCCGCCGCCACCGCCCACCGGGGACGTCGCCTTCCGCGCCTCCGCGTCCGAGACCGGCAACCGCCCCGCACCCCGCGTCGTGGTGCCCGGCAACGTGGCCGCCGGCGACCAGCTGGTCCTGGTCGGGACCTTCCAGGACAAGGCCGCGGTCAGCGACCCGATCGGCTGGGACCGTGCCGGCGAGGACGCGCAGCGCGGCATGACCAGCGTCGTGTGGACACGCACGGCGACCGGTGGTGACGCCGGCAGCACGGTCACGACCCCGGCCGGCACCCGGCTGAAGTACGCACTCGCGCTGACGGCCTACGCCGGTGTCGACACCACCGACCCGGTCGCGGCCATCGCCTCGGCGACCGATCGCAACCAGACCCAGCACGTCAGTCCCGAGGTCGACGCCCCGGCCGGCGCCTGGGCGCTGCAGGCGTGGACGGACAAGTCGGGCTCGACCGTCGACTGGTCGGCCCCGGCCGGCGTCACCGTCCGCGAGGAGGCGATCGGGAACGGTGGCGGCCGCATCACCGCCCTCCTGGCCGACAGCAACGGGCCCGTCAGCGCGGGCACCGTCGGCGGCATGACCGCGACGACCAACGCCACCTCCCACGGCATCAGCTGGACGGTGGTCCTCGCCCCGGCCCCCTGACCGGGGCCACCGCCGTCCACGGACGCCGCGGGGTTGCCGATTGGTCACCAACGACAGGAATCCGCTCGGAAATCTGCCATTGGGGACCAATCGGCGACCCGGTGGTGCGCCGAGGGGGTCAGGTCGGGGTCTGCGCCGAGCGACGGACGAGGGCGGTCGTCACGCCGGACACGGTCGCCGAGAGCACCGCACCCCAGGCGAGGTCGATCGGGACCAGCGCGGCCGGGAAGCCGTCGATCACCGACAGGCTGGTGAGGTCCCACGTGGCGTAGGTGACCAGGCCGAAGAAGGCGCCGGACAGGATCGCCCGGCGGACGCTGTCGCGCTCGACGGCCGGAAGCACGACGAAGTGCACGAGACCCGCCACGAACAGCCCGTAGAAGAGGACGGCGGGGACCGGACGGACCGGGTCGGCCAGCAGCGGGCCGAGCTGGTCGTCGTAGAGGTCCTTCGCCACGACCGTCAACCAGACCAGGTCGACGACCAGGAAGACGACGACGGCGACGGCGTAGGAGCGCAGGGCGGTGCGCGCGAGGGAGCTCATCCACCGAGCCTAGGTCCGGGCCGAGGACCGGGAACGACGAAGGCCCGGACCATCAGGTCCGGGCCTTCGTCATCTGGTAGCGGGGGCAGGATTTGAACCTGCGACCTCTGGGTTATGAGCCCAGCGAGCTACCGAGCTGCTCCACCCCGCGTCGGTGATGTGAACACTACGCGATGGGGGGTGGGCCACCAAATCGGGGGTCAGCCCTCCGATCCGGAGGCGGAGCCGGCATCCCCGTTGCCGCCCCCGTCACCGGCCTGGTCGGACAGCTCGAAGGCCTGCTCGATGTAGTCCCGCGCCTCCTCGGTCTTGCGCGCTCCCTCGACCGTGTCGCCGTCGCGGTAGGCGGCATCGGCGTCCTCGAAGGCCTGCTGCGCCTGGGCGAGCAGCGCGGCGATCTGCTCCTCGCGGGTGCCCGGGTCGGGGTTCTGTCCCCCGCCGCCGGGCCCACCGGGTGTCTGGTCGATGACGTCGCCGGGGTCGACGCCGAGCACGTCGCCCAGCGCCTGCTCGAGGGAGTTGCCGATGCCGACCCGACCGCCGTAGGACACGATGACGAACTGCAGGATCGGATAGCTCGCGTCGGACAGCTGACGCACGGCGTAGACCGGCTGGACGTACATCAACCCGTCGTTGACCGGCAGCGTGAGCAGGTTGCCGAAGGTCGGCTTCGTCTCGCCCGCGTTGAACGCGAGCAGCTCGCGACGCACGTTGTCGGCGTTCGCCATGTCGCTCGCGACCTGGCTCGGCCCGTCGACCTGCTCGCTGGGGAGCTGGAGCGCGCGGATCCGGCCGTAGTTGTCATCGGTCGCGTCGGAGTCGACCGACATGAAGGCGGCCAGGTTGGCGCGGTCGAACGGCGTGAAGACCGAGGTCATCGACCAGGTCTCCCCCTCGTCGATCGTCGGGTCGTCGATGAACAGGCGGTACGGCGGCTGATAGCTGCCGCGCTGGTAGGGATCCTCCGGGACCGCCCACCGGTCGGCGCCGCGGTAGAAGTCCTCGGCGTCGGTGACGTGGTAGCGCGCGAACTGGTAGCGCTGGGTCTTGAACAGGTCCTCGGGGTAGCGCAGGTGCTCCAGGACGCTGTCCGGGATCTCGTCGCGGTCCTGGACGGTGCCCGGGAAGGCGTTGCGCCACGCCTCCAGCACCGGGTCGGACTCGTCCCACGCGTAGAGGTTGACCGTGCCGTCGTAGGCGTCCACGGTCGCCTTGACCGCGTTGCGCATGTAGTTGATCTCGTCGGTCGGCAGCGTGCCGAACGCCGAGTCGTCGGCCAACGAGTCGTCGATCATCGTGTCGAAGGACTCGCGCTCGGCCTGCGGGTAGCGGTCGGAGGTGGTGTAGCCGTCGAGGATCCACACGATCCGACCGTCGATCACGGCCGGGTAGGGGTCGGCGTCGACCGTCAGCCACGGCGCGACCCGCTCGACCCGCTCGGCGGGCTGGCGGTGGTAGAGCACCTTGGAGTTCTCGTGGACACGGCCCGAGAGCAGGAAGTTGGGCTCGCCGAAGCGCAGCGCGAACATCAGCTCCGAGAAGATGTTGCCGACCTCGACGCCACCGGCACCGTCGTAGGTGACCGTCGTTCCCTCGTCGCTGCTGGCGTCGCCGAGGTCGAGCTCGACGTCCTGGGCGCCGTCGCTCGGCTTGCCGACCACGGAGTAGTCCGGACTCTGCTCGCCGAAGTAGACCCGGTCCTCGTAGCCCTCCGAGTCGAGGTTCTCCAGCGCGTCCTGGCCGGCTCCGCGACCCTCCGCCCACGGGATCTCGCTCTGCTCGTCGACGTCGTCCTCGCCGCGCTGGTTGGCGTAGGCCGCGATCATCCCGTTGCCGTGGGTGTAGACGGTGTGGAGGTTGGTCCAGTTGCGCGCACCCTCGGAGATGCCGGCCTGGTCGAGCTCGCGCACCCCGAGGACCAGGGCACGCTCGGTGCCCTCGATGTCGTAGCGGTCGACGTCGAGCACCGGGGCGACGGAGTAGTAGGACCTGACCTGCTGGAGCTGGTCGAAGGTCGCGTTGACCACTTGCGGGTCGACCAGCGGCACGCTGTCGGTGCTGGAGGCCAGCTGCGCCAGCCCGGAGCCGCCCACGTCGGTCGAGGCCGTGTAGGGCTCGACCTCGATGTCCTCGAGGTCGTACGCCGCGCGCGTGGCGTCGATGTTGGCCTTGATGTAGGGCGCTTCCTTGTCGGCCTCGGTCGGGTTGACGCTGAACTGCTGGATGATGGCCGGCCAGATCATGCCGAGCAGGATCGAGCTGAGCACCAGCAGCGCCAGGCCGACCGAGGGCAGCATCCACGTGCGGCGCCACACGTTGAGGAAGAACAGCACCGCACAGATGACGGCGATGCCGAGCAGGATGTTCTTGGCCGGGAGGACCGCGTTCTCGCCGGTGTAGGTCATGCCGGTGAGCAGCGATCCCTTGTCGTTGACCAGGTCGAAGCGGTCGAGCCAGTAGTCGAGGGCCTTGAGCAGGACGAAGACGCCGAGCAGCACGGAGAGGTGCACCTGGGCCGAGCCGGAGAGCCGGTCGTGGCGCGTCTGGAGCTGGATGCCGCCGAAGAGGTAGTGGACCAGCGCCGCCATCAGCAGCCCGATGACCGTGAAGGCCATCGCGGAGTCGACGACGTAGTGGAGCCACGGCAGGTCGAACACGTAGAAGCCGATGTCGCGGCCGAAGTAGGCGTCCTGCGATCCGAAGTCGCCGCCGTTGGACCACAGCAGGTACTGCCGCCACTGGCTCGAGGCCGAGGTGCCGGCGAAGAGCCCGAACAGCGCAGCGACACCGATCGTCAGCCACAACCGGATCGGCACGACGACCTCGCGGTAGCGGTCGAGGCTCCCCTGCTCCGGCGACGGCGGCCGGTAGAGCGGCCGGAACCGGAAGGCGAGATACATGTTGAGCCCGACCACGAGCCCCATCAGCCCGCCGAACACGGCGAAGAGGCCGACCCGGGTCCACAGCAGCGTGGTGAAGACGCGGGAGTAGTCCACGACCTCGTACCACGCGCGGTTGGTCCAGAACGCGGAGAAGGTCGTCAGGCCGAAGAAGCCCACGACCAGCACCACCGCGGTGATGATGAGCGCGCGCGAGCGGCGCGGTTCGGGAGGCGGCGTACGGCGCTGCTCCTCACCCTCGTCGAACAGGTCGCTCACCGGTCGTCCTCCTCAGGATCGTCCTGCAGGGTGGCGACGATCAGCTCCAGCAGGCCGGGCACCAGGTCGATGCCGGCGACCACGGACTGGTCGTCGTCGTGGGCGCGCAGACGCAGCGCGCAGTAGGTGGAACCGCCGCGGGTCGCGCCGGCGACGATGCGAACCTCCTGGCGGTCGGGGTGGGTCGCGGCGTACTCCTCCGCGGCGGCGGGGTCCTCCGGCAGCTCGCCGTCGGCCCCCGGCGGCAGCACCAGCCGCTCGACGACGGCCGCACAGCCCGTCACGCCCGAGGGCCAGGAGATGCCCTCGAGCACCGACTCCAGCGGCTGGTCGGGCCGCAGCTGGTCCTGCTCGACGGGCGTGAAGGATCCGTCGGCGGAGGCGTCGGTGAGGCCAGCGCTCGCCGCCAGTGCGGGCTCCTGCTCGACGAGGCGGGCGGTCTCCACGAGCGCGTAGAGCCGGGCCGGCTGGTCCCAGCCCTCTCCCGCGACGTGGGTCTCGATCTCGAGGACGGCGGCGGCCAGCGCGGGGTCGGCGTCGAGGCCGGCCAGCGGGTCGTCGTTCATCAGTGCTCTCCTGCGGCCTGGGTCTGGGCACCGCCCCCGGCGGTGCACTGGGGGAGGTCGGTGTCGGGGTCGGCGGCCCACGCCTCGACGGCGTCGACTGCCTCGGACATGGTGGACACGCGGGTCAGTCGCATGTCTCCGGCCGGGGCGTCGACGGCGTCGTCGCAGTTGTCGGCCGGCACGAGGAACAGCTGGGCGCCGTCGTCGCGGGCGCCCGCGATCTTCTGGTCGATGCCGCCGATCGGTCCGACGGTGCCGTCGGGCGCGATGGTGCCGGTGCCGGCGATCACCTCTCCCCCGGTCATCGAGCCGGGCGTCAGGGTGTCGTAGATGCCGAGCGAGAACATCAGGCCGGCGCTGGGCCCGCCGATCTGGGGGTCGACCCCGACGGTCACGTCGACCGGGAAGCGGAAGGAGTCGCGCATCTGGATCCCGATGCGCTGGCCGCCCTCCATCTGCTCCCGCGGGATGGCGAAGTCGAGCCGCTTGCCCTTGCGGTTGACGGTCAGCTGGACCGGCTCACCGTCGCCGGTGGCGTCGACGGCCTCGGCCGCCTCCTGGACCGTGGTGACCTCGCGGTCGTTGATGGAGACCAGGTGGTCGCCCTCGCGCAGCTCGCCGTCGGCGGGGGTCCCCTTCTCGACGACAGCGACGACCGGTGTCGGGTTGACGTCGTAGCCGAGCTCGACGAGGGCCGAGGCGATCGCCGCGTCCTGCGAGGTCGCCATCTGGAAGGCCCCCTCCTCGCGCTGGGTCTCGTCGGTGTCGTCGGGGGCGTAGACCGAGGCGTAGGGGTAGATCGCGTCGTCGCCGTCGAACCAGGCGCCGATCAGCTGCGGCAGCGTGACGGTGGTGTCGGGCTGCGAGACCAGGACGGTGGTCATGCGCAGCTGGCCGTCGTCGCGGTAGGTCTTCGCGCCCTCGACCTCGATGATCTCGTCGCCCTGCCCGTCGGCCTCGGTCGTGCCGAGCACGTCGACGGTGAGCCCGGGCGAGTAGACGACGTAGGGCAACGGCTCACGGAGCACCTGGACCCACAGCGCCACGAGCAACGGCACGGCCAGGAGGCCGGCCAGCGTGCGCTGCGTCATCGCGCGCAGCTCCGCGTGCGCTGGGTCATGGCGCACAGCCTCTCACCCGGCGCAACTCCGTCACCGCGTGACCCAGTGGTCGGCCCGCTCAGGCGGGGCCGCGCGAGCGCGACGGTCGTACGGCGATGCCGGTGCTGCGGTCGACCGGGGCCGTGGGGCGGGGCCGGTGGCGGGCGGTGTGGTCACGCTGCATCGCGGCCGCCAGCTTCTCCACGGCGGCGTCGCGGTCGACCTCGCCGCGACCGTCGCGCCCCAGCCAGGCGACCCACAGCATCGCGACCGCGGTCACGACGGCGGTCGGCACCAGCCACAGCAGGATCTCCACGCGCCGAGCGTACGGCGCGAGCCGCGCCGGTCCGGTCAGGGCGCGCCGACCCACTCCTGGGTGCCGTCGCCGAACCGCTGGTGCTTCCAGATCGGGACCTCGGACTTCAGCGTGTCGATGAGCGCGCGGGAGGCGACGAACGCCTCGCCGCGGTGGGCCGCGGTCGTCGCCACGACGACGGCGATGTCGCCGATCTCGAGCGTGCCGACCCGGTGGACGGCGGCGACACCGGTGACCTCGTGGTCGGCGGCGACCCGGTCGCACACCTCCTGCAGCTTCTCCAGGGCCGAGGGGTGGGCGGAGTAGTCGAGCCCGTCGACCCCCTTGCCACCGTCGTGGTCGCGCACCCGGCCGACGAACAGCGTCAGGCCGCCGGAGGCGTCGTCGTCGAGGGCGTCGAGCACCTCGGTCACGTCGAGCGCGGTGTCGCGGAGCGCCACCAGCCGCACGGCCGGTCGCTGGTCCCTCCTGGTGCTGTCGTCCACGCCGCCGACCCTAGCGCCCGACGACCCCTGCCGCCTTCCCGTCCGCCGCGTACCGTGGATGCATGAGCAACGAACCCGACGAGGGCAACAACCCCTTCAAGGGCACCCCCTTCGAGCAGTTCTTCAACGCGCTCGGCGGCGGCGCCGGCGCTGGAGGCACTGGCGGCATCGGCTTCAACGCCGGCACGCCGGGGCAGCCCGGCGGCAGCCTCCCCGACCTCAACGCGCTCTTCGCGCAGGTCCAGGCGATGATGCAGCCGCACGAGGGTCCCCTCAACTGGGACCTCGCGCTCGACCTCGCCCGCAAGCAGGCCGCGTCGGAAAGCGACCCGACGCCCACCCAGCGCCAGCAGGACCAGGTCGCCGACGCGGTCCGCCTCGCTGACCACTGGCTCGACGAGACCACCGACTTCCCGTCCGGTGTGACCTCGACCGCCGCCTGGAGCCGCGCCGAGTGGATCGTCGGCACCCTCGACGTCTGGAAGGGACTCGTCGAGCCGATCGCCGCGTCCTCGGTCAGCGCGCTGTCTCAGTCGATGCCCGAGCAGATGGAGGGCATGGGCCTGCCCGGCCTCCCCGGCATGGGCGGCGGGATCGTCGAGATGCTCCAGCGTGCCGTCGGCGGGATGCTCGCCCAGCAGATCGGCTCCGGCCTCGGCGCGCTCGCCGGCGAGGTGCTGACGGCCTCCGACATCGGGCTGCCGCTCGGCGCTCCGGGCAAGGCGGCCCTGGTGCCGGCCAACGTCACCGCGTTCGCCGAGGGCCTCGACGTCTCCGAGGACGACGTGCTGCTCTACCTCGCACTCCGCGAGGCCGCCCACCAGCGGCTCTTCGCCCACGTCCCGTGGCTGCGCGACCACCTCATCGGCGCGGTCACCGACTATGCGACGGGCCTCGAGATCAACACGCAGCGGCTCCAGTCCAACCTCGAGGAACAGGTGCGCGGCCTCGACCTGTCCAACCCCGAGTCGCTCCAGCAGCTCGCCGACGGCGGCATGTTCGACCTCGGCCACGGCCCCGAGCAGGAGGCCGCCCTCCAGCAGCTCGAGGTCACCCTCGCCCTCGTCGAGGGCTGGGTCGACGAGATCGTCGGTCAGGCCACCGCCGAGCGGATGCCGGCCGCCGACAAGCTCCAGGAGGCCGTACGCCGCCGCCGCGCGTCCGGCGGTCCGGCCGAGCACACCTTCGCCTCGCTCGTCGGCCTCGAGCTGCGGCCGCGCCGGCTGCGCGACGCCTCCACCCTATGGGCCTCGCTGCGCACCCGGCAGGGCACCGAGGCGCGCGACGGCGTCTGGATGTCGCCCCACCTGCTCCCCACCGCCGCCGACCTCGACGACCCGCTCGGCTTCCGTGAGGACGCTGCCGCGCCCGAGGAGCTCAGCGACGAGGACTTCGACGCGCAGCTGAAGAAGCTGCTCGACGGGGAGTGAGCAGCACCGACGGGCTGCACGCCGACGCGCTGGCGCTGCTCCGGACGTGGGCCCCGCCCACGTCCGGACAGGCGTCGCTGCGCGACCGCTACGTCGCCCACCTCGAGGCGCAGCCGACCGGCATGACCCGGGACTGCTACCCGGACCACCTCACCGCCAGCACGCTGGTCCTCTCCCGCGACGGGTCGCACGTCCTGCTGACCCTGCACGCCAAGGCCCGCCGATGGTTCCAGTTCGGCGGCCACTGCGAGGCCGGTGACCCCACCCTCGCCGCGGCGGCCGAGCGGGAGGCCGTCGAGGAGTCAGGTCTCACCGGCCTGCGGGTCGACCCGGCGCCCGTCCAGCTGAGCGAGCATGCCGTGCCGTTCTGCGACCCGCGTGGCGGCGTACGGCACCTGGACGTGCGGTTCCTGGCCATCGCCCCCGAGGGAGCCGACCACGCGGTGAGCGAGGAGTCGCTCGACGTCCGCTGGTGGCCGGCCGACGCGCTGCCGGACGACGACCTCGCCGACCTGGTGCGGCTGGCGCGCGAGCGTCAGTCGACGTCGCCGGGTGCGTCGGTGCCGTCGTCGGGCGGGTCGAGCCGGGCGGCCGCGGACCAGCCGAGCAGGTAGCCCTTCGCCTTCTCGGCGTGGGGGTAGCGGTCGACCCAGGCCCAGAACTTCTGGTCGTGGCCGGCCTCCAGCAGGTGGGCCAGCTCGTGGACCAGGACGTAGTCGACGACCCAGGCCGGCATGCCCTGGAGCCGCGCCGAGAGCCGGATCGTGCGGTCACCCGGCGTGCAGGAGCCCCAGCGCGAGACCTGGTTGTCGACCCACCGCACCGACTCCGGCTGCGCCATGCCGCCGAGGTGGCTGTCGCTGAGCCGGCGAGCCCGCTTCATGAGGTCGTCGTCGGAGAGCTGCTTGCGCTTCTCGGACTTCTCCAGGCGCGCGAGCATCGTCTCGACCCACTCGGCCTCCTGGGCCCGGGTCATCGTCGCCGGGATCATCACCACGACCGTGTCGCCGTCGCGGTACGCCGAGACCGTACGCCGCCGGCGCCGGGAGCGGCGCACCTCCACCTCGGGGGGGCGGGATCCGGCGGCCATGGCTGCAACCTAGCCCTTCGCGGCCCAGGACAGGAGACGCTCGCGGGGCCAGGTGTTGACGATCCGGTCGGGGTCGATGCCGGCCTGCTCGGCCCGCTCGCAGCCGTAGTCGAGCATGTCGAGCTGGCCCGGCGCGTGGGAGTCGGAGTCGATCGAGAACAGGCAGCCCGTGTCACGGGCGAGCTCGAGGAGCCTCGTCGGCGGGTCGCGACGTTCCGGGCGCGAGTTGATCTCGACGGCCACGTCGTGCTCGACACAGGCCTCGAAGACGGCCCGTGCGTCGAACTCGCTGCTGGGCCGCGTCCCCCGGTTGCCGGTCACGAGCCGACCGGTGCAGTGGCCGAGGACGTTGGTGAACGGGTTGCGGATCGCGCCGACCATTCGCCGGGTCATCGGCTCCGTGTCCATCCGCAGCTTGGAGTGGACGCTCGCGACCCGTACGTCGAGGCGGGCGAGCATCTCCTCGCTCTGGTCGAGCGAGCCGTCGTCGAGGATGTCGACCTCGATCCCCTTGAGCAGGGTGAAGGCGCCGCCGAGGTGCTCGTTGACCGCGTCGACCACCCCGAGCTGGCGCTGCAGCCGTTCGGCGCTGAGACCGTTGGCCACGCGCAGCCGCGGCGAGTGGTCGGTGAGGACGAGGTAGTCGTGGCCGAGCTCGATGGCGGTGAAGGCCATCTCCTCGATGGGCGACCCGCCGTCGGACCAGTTCGAGTGGCTGTGGAGGTCGCCCCTCAGCGCTGCCCGGATCTCCCGCCCGCCGGGCGCCAGCGGGCCCCGGTGCTCGGCCTCGAGCCGTGCGAGCCGCTCGGGCAGGACACCGCGGACCGCGTCGGCGATGACCCCACCGGTGCTCTTGCCGATCCCGGGCAGCTCGGTCAGGGTGCCGGCCTCCACCCGCGCCGTCACCTCGTCGGCGGGCAGCGGCAGGATCGTGGCCGCCGCGGCCCGGAACGCCTCGATCCGGCGCGACTCCTCGCGCCCGCGCTCCATCAGGAACGCGATCCGCCGCAGCGCGGCGACCGGCCCCCCGTCGTAGCTCTCGCTCACTTCTTCTCCTCCACAGCCCGTGGACGACCATCCTGCCTGCTCAGCGCGCGGGTGCACGAGGGGACCCGCCCCGTCCTCCACAGGCTCGTCCCGAGGCGATCCACCGCTGTGAGCCGCTCTGCACACCGTTGTCCACAGCCTCCTCCACAGCCCGGGAGGGTGAGATCACGAGACGGCGTTGACCTGCGACGTCGTCGCCTCCTAGCGTGGCGCCTGATGAGGCCCCCGGCCCGTCGAGCGACATCCGCAAGGGGAAGGCAGGTGTCGTGAGTCGGCCAGGGGCCTCTTCGCCTGTCAGCGGCCGGTGAAGCGGGGCGCGCGACGCTCCCTCGAGGCCGCGATCCCCTCCTGGAGGTCGGCGGTCGCGAGCGTGATCGGCTGCGCCATCGCCTCCCACTGCAGTGCCGACTCGAGGCTGTCGTGGCCGCCGTCGCGCAGCGCCAGCGTCGTCAGCCGGGTCGCGACCGGCGCGGTCGCCGCGACCTCGTGCGCCGTGGCCATCACGTCCTCGAGGAACGTCTCCGGTGCGTGGACGCGCGAGACCAGTCCGATCCGCAGCGCCTCCTCGGCGTCGACGACGCGACCGGTGAGCAGCAGGTCCTTCGCGTGGGCGTCGCCGACGACCTCTGGCAGCAGGTGGGTGCCGCCCATGCCCGCGTGCATCCCGAGCTTCACGAACGGCACGCCCAGCTTCGCCCCGGCGGCGGCGTACCGGAGGTCGCAGGCGAGCGCGAGGCACAGGCCGGCCCCGATCGCGTGGCCGTTGACCGCCGCGATCGTCGGGACCTCGAGCCGACGGATCGAGAGCCAGGCCCGGTAGAACGGGAGCATCCGGGTGCGGAGCTCGTCGACGGTGGCGTCGGGCTCGCTGGCGATCCACGAGGTGTTGCCGCCGGAGCAGAACGCCGATCCCTCCCCCGTCACCACCACGACCCGCACCGACGGGTCGCCGGCGAGCTCGTCGACGGCAGCCGACCAGGACGCCGTCATCCGGTCCGACATCGCGTTGCGCTGGTCGGGGTTGTCGAGGGTCAGCAGCGCCACGCCGTCGCCGGTGCGGTCGAGCCGGAGGTGTTCGTAGGAGGACATGAGCGCAGGGTAGTGAGACGCGGGATCCACGCTCAGGGCGTGCCTCTCACACGCTGGGACGAGCGTGTCGTAGGGTCGTGGACGGTTCAGGGGCTCCGTGCCCCGAACTCCGGCGGGCTTCCCCACGAATCCCCGCCGCGACGACCGAACAACGAAACAGCAAGGAGGCCGTCATGGCGGAGACCTGGAGCGGCGAGTTCTACTGCGTCAAGTGCAAGGAGAAGCGCGAGGCGGAGGGCGAGGTCAAGGTCAACGACAAGGGCACCCGCATGGCCAAGGCCGTGTGCCCCGTGTGCGGGACCAACCTCAACCGGATTCTCGGCAAGGCCTGAGCACACCCCACACGTCACGGCGGCACCCACCCGGTCACCCGGGCGGGTGCCGCCGTTGCGTTGGGTCGGGCGAGCTCTGTGGAGGAGTCCCGGCAGGGTGGCGCCGTCCGTGGCAGGGTCGGCGGACATGGGGGAACACAGGCCGCGCGTCCGGCTGGCACCGGGGACCCGGCTCTCGGAGCGCGGTGACGGCCGCTGGCAGCTCGGCCTCCACGCCGACCGGCGGCTGGTGCTGGCCGCCGAGGCGACCGATCACCTGCTGCTCGCCCGGCTGCGGACCGGGGTCGACCCGCTCCGGGTCAGCGTGCCCCAGCGCGAGCTGCTGGTCCGGATCGGCAGTGCCGGGCTGCTCGTCCCCTGCGATCCGCCTCCGGCCTCCGGTGCGGTCTCGGTCGACGCACCCGGAGACACCCGCGCCGCGGTCGTGGCGGCGCTCTCCCGGGCCGGGCTCGCGGTCACCGAGGCAGCGGGAGCCCTGGCCCTGGTCGTGACGACCGGGGCGGAGGTACGCCGCGACCGGCTCGACCCGCTGGTCCGCGACGACCTCCCCCACCTCCTGCTGACCGCCGTCGCCGGTCGGGTGCGGCTGGGGCCACTTGTCGTCCCGGGCGTCACCTCGTGCCTGCGGTGCGTCGACGAGCACCTCACCGACCGCGATCCGCGTCACCCGCTGGTGGTTCACCACCACCTCGAGCGCGCCGTCGACGACCGCACGACACCGGGCGACCTCGCCCTCGGCCTGGCCTGGGCGGCGCGCGACGCACGGTCCTGGCTGACCGGCGGCCGGCCGACGACGTGGGCGGCGACCGTCGAGCTCACCGAGACGGGGCCGGTGACGCAGACGTGGAGCCGTCACCCGCGCTGCGGCTGCGCGTGGGGCGAGGCGCTCCTCGCCTGAGCCACCACGACATCACCACCCGCTCACCACCACTCGGAGTCGAGCTTGCCCTCCATCGCCCGCAGGTGCTCGCGCGAGCAGGTGTCGCAGAAGGTGCGGTGGCGACCGTTCTCGACCGCGGTCGACCACGTCAGGGTCTTCGCCTCGTCGGCTTCCTGCCGACCGCAGAAGTCGCAGGTCGTCATGCTCGGAGCCTAGGACATGACAAGGAGCCGGGTACGACGCCCGTGGGGCGCCGTACCCGGCTCCTGTGTTCAGCTCACCCAGCGATCAGGGTGGAGGTGGCCCGTCCCCGAGGGGAGGTGGCCGCCGGCTCCTCAGATCGCGCGAGCGAGAGCGAGGCGTGCCTGCCGCGCGGCCTTCTCGGCCTTGCGGCTCACGCGACGGGCCTGGGCCTGGTGGTAGGCCCGTCGCTGCAGCTGCGCCTCTCCCAGGCGCACGGACATCTGTGCCCGTGCGAGCTCTTCGTGCATGAGTTCCATCTCGGTGCTCCGGTTTCGTGAAAGTGGTGGTGGTCGTGTGGTGCTGCTGTGACGCGGGGACGTGTCAGGCGGCGTCCTTGCGGGGCCGGCCGCGAGGCCGCTTGCGCGGGATCACGACGCCCTGCAGGAAGAGCTGGCCGCCCCAGACCCCCCACGGCTCCCGGCGCTGCTGGGCGCCGGCGAGGCAGAGGTCGCGCACGGGACAGTCCGTGCACAGGGTCTTGGCGTACTCCACGTCGGTCGGGGACTCGGCGAACCACAGCTCCGGGTCGTTCACCCGGCACGGCAGTCTCTCCTCGTCCACCTCGCTGGCTGTGTCGTGAAGACCGCCGAGCGAGGCGTGAGACCCATCAGTGCGGTCGAGAACGCTGATGGTCATCTGGTCACCTCCTGTTGGACCTGATCGCTGGTGTGGTGCGGAAACAGAAAGGCCGCGGATCCCGGGTTTCGGGTCCGCGGCCTGGAGGTAGCCGATGCTGTTGCTAGGTCAACAGGTCGGTGGACTCCAGGCGGTGGAACCCGGGCGGTAGGCCTGGGCGACGGCGATGCCCGCCACGTGCCGATCGCGCACGGCAAACGTGGGGGCGGTGCAGACCGCGCCGGTGGTCTCGGTCATGCCGAGGCCGGTGCCGGAGATGGCACCGGAAACGGGCATGCCGAAGCCGGACGGGATCTGAGCCGTCACGGTGAGCTTGTTGCTGATCATGTGTGCCACCTCCTTGTCGTTCTTCGTGCGCCGGCCGTGCCAGGGCCGCGATGCGCTGATGGATGTCTGCAGGCAGTTCTCTCGAACTGCCCCTGAAAGATATCGGCTCGGCTCGGTAAGGAGCAATCGATTTATTGGGTATTTCGCGGAAAAGTTTGCGCGAGCTCCCCGATCCGCCCTCAGGAGATGAGGGCGAGCACCTCGTCGCCGTACTTGTCGAGCTTGGAACGCCCCACCCCGCTGATGCGCAGCAGCGCCTGCTCGTCGCCCGGCTTGTGCTCGGCGATCAGCTGGAGCGTGGCGTCGGTGAAGACGACGTAGGCCGGCACCTCGTCGTCGCTCGCACGGCTCCGCCGCCAGTCGCGCAGTCGCTCGAAGAGCGCCTCGTCGTAGGAGGCCGGACAGTCGGCGCAGCGCCCCACCTTCTTCTCGGCGGGGGTCGAGACCGGCTTGCCGCACTCACGGCAGTGGACCGCCTTGCGCCGGCTCCCCGAGGTCGTGCGCTGCCGCTCGTCAGCCGGCAGCAGCTCGGTGAGGAACCGCGACGGCTGGCGGGTCGCGCGACCCCCGGGGTTGCGTGCCTGGGCCCAGGAGACCGACAGGCTCCGGCGGGCACGGGTCATCCCGACGTAGAGCAACCGCCGCTCCTCCTCGACCTCGGCCGGCCCCTCGGCCATCGAGATCGGGAGGGTGCCGTCCTGGACGCCGGCGACGAAGACCGCGTCCCACTCGAGGCCCTTGGCGGCGTGGAGGGTCGTGAGCGTGACGCCCTCGGCGACCGGGGCGTGCTGCTCGGAGGCGCGACGATCGAGGTCGTCGACGAACGCCCCGAGGTCGGCGGCGGGATCGGCGGCGGAGAACTCGGTGGCCTGGTCGACCAGCGCCTGCCACGACTCCCAGCGGTCGCGCACCTGGCCGCGGGCCGTCGGGGGCTCGTGGGTCCACCCCATCGTGGACAGCGTGGCGCGCACGGCGTCGACCAGCCCTGCGTCGGGGTCGACCGGGGCACCACTGCCGGCGCGTGCGGTGCCGCGCAGGAGCGTGACCGCCTGACGCACCTCGGGTCGGTCGAAGAACCGGGCGGCCCCGCGCACGACGTAGGGGATGCCGCGCTCGGTCAACGCCTCCTCGTGGGCCTCGGACTGGGCGTTGATCCGGAACAGCACCGCCATCTCGCTCCAGGGCACGCCCTGGTCGGCGAGGCGGCGCAGCTCACCTGCGATCGCGCTGGCCTCGGCCACCTCGTCGGGGTGGCCCCGGAAGGCGACCGCCGGCCCCGAGGCGTGCTGGGACCGGAGCCGGACCCCTTGGCTCGGGCTGCCGGCGAGCAGCCGGTTGGCCGCGTCCACGACCTCGGGGGTCGAGCGGTAGTTGCGGACCAGCTCGACCGAGGTCGTCCCGGGGAACTTCTTCGCGAAGCCGGTCAGGTGGTCGGCGCGGGCACCGGCGAAGGAGTAGATCGTCTGGGCGGGGTCACCCACGACGCAGATCTCGTCGCGCCCTCCGAGCCAGAGGTCGAGCAGCGCGGACTGGAGCGGGGAGACGTCCTGGAACTCGTCGACGACGAAGCGCTTGTACTGCGACCGGACCTGGGCCGCGACGCGCTCGTCGTCGGCCAGCATCCCGGCGGTGAACAGCAGCACGTCCTCCATGTCCATCCGGCCCTGGCCGCGCTTGCCGTCCTCGTAGGCCGAGAAGACGCGGGCGACGGTCTCGGGGTCGTGGCCGGCGACCGACCGCCCCCGCGCCGGGGCGACGCGGGCGTAGTCGTCGGGATGGACGTTGGAGACCTTCGCCCACTCCACCTCGGAGGCGAGGTCGCGCAGCAGCGCCTGGTCGGCGCTGACCCGGCAGCGGCGAGCGGCCGTCGCCATCAGAGCGAGCTTGGACTCGGTGAGGGTCGGCAGCTCGGTGCCGTGGACGTGGGGCCAGAAGAAGCGCAGCTGCCGCAGGGCGGCGGAGTGGAACGTCCGCGCCTGCACCCCGGCCGCCCCCAGCGTCCGCAACCGGGCGCGCATCTCCCCCGCCGCCCGCGTCGTGAAGGTCACCGCCAGGACCTCGGACGGCTGGTAGAGCCCGGACGCGACCCCGAGCGCGATCCGGTGGGTGATCGCGCGCGTCTTGCCGGTGCCGGCACCCGCCAGCACGCGCACCGGGCCGCGCAGCGCCTCGGCGACCTGGCGCTGCTCGGGGTCGAGGGCCTCGAGCAGCTGCTCGGGACGGGGGCCTGGCATCAGGGGAACATCTCCGGTCGGACGTGGGTTGTGGTGTCGTACGGGTTCGAGCAACCAACCCTAGACGCGACCGAGGACACTTCTGCGATGACGTTCACCATGTTCAGCACCCCCTGGTGCGGCTACTGCCACCGCCTCAAGAGCCAGCTGAACCGCGAGGGCATCGAGTTCGAGATCGTCGACATCGAGCAGCACCCCGAGGCGGCGAAGACGGTCGAGCAGGCCAACGGCGGCAACCAGACCGTGCCGACCCTGCTGTTCGCCGACGGCACCACCCAGACCAACCCGTCCGTGGCGCAGGTCAAGCAGAAGCTCGCCGCCCTGGCCTGATCGGGCGGTCCGGCTGAGTACGCCGACGGGTAGGCCACCACCGCGTCGTACGGCGACGCTGGTCGGGTGGACGAGAACCCCGACCAGCCGCTCCCTCCGCCCGTCGTCGTCGGACACGGGGCGGCCCCGCGGTCGACCTCCCTGCCGTGGTCGCTGCCGGCGACCACCATCGGGCTGCTCGGCCTCACCGCACTGACGGCTCTCACGTTCGCCGTCGACGGCCTCGGCCACGGTGCGCTGGCGGTGCTCGCACCCCTGGGCGACAGCACGCCGGCGGCGCCGCGGGCCTCCCACTACGTCGGCACGCTGGCGCTCGGCTGCGTCGCCGGACTCGGCGTCGCGACGGCCGGCTCGGTCCTCTGGGACGGTCGGGCCTCCCGTGCGCCCGCCGCGGTGCGTGGCCTGGTCGTGGGCGCCGCCGCCTCGACCGTGGCCGCCGTGGTCGTGGCCCTCGGTCTCGGCCTTCTCTGAGTCACCAGCCGCCGGGCAGCGGAGCGCCGTACCAGAGCGAGAGCAGGGACGAGGAGATCGAGACGCTGCGCGGCACGAACACCTCCCCGGTGTCGACGGCCTCGCCGAGCTGCTCGCGGGTGAACCAGCGGGCCTCCTCGATCTCCGCTCCGTCGACGTTGACGTCCTTGGAGAGCGCCTCGGCCACGAACCCCACCATCAGGCTCGCCGGCAGCGGCCACGGCTGGTTGCCGACGTAGGTGACCTTGCCGACGGGAACTCCGACCTCCTCGTCGACCTCCCGGCGCACGGCGTCCTCCAGGGTCTCCCCCGGCTCGCAGAAGCCCGCGAGGGTCGACCAGCGACCCGCGGGCCACCGCGGCTGGCGGCCCAGCAGGATCGAGCCGTCGGCGTGGACGACCGACATGATGACGGCCGGGTCGGTGCGCGGGAACTGACGCCGGTCGCAGTGGGTGCACCGCAGCTCGTGGCCCGCGGCGATCGACTCCAGTGGTCCCCCGCAGCGCGGGCAGAACCGGGTGGCGAAGTGCCACTCCGCCAGGCCGATCGCGTGGAAGAGCAGCGGTGCCGCGTCCGGGTGGTCGGCGAGATCGTTGAGCAGGGCACGCAGCGACACCCAGTCGTCGTGGTCGCCCGGCGCGTCCGCCGGGTCGACCAGGCACGCGGCGTACGTCGTGCCGCCCTCCTGGCCGAGCAGCACGCGGGTGCCGTCGGGCACGTCGGCGGGCGAGGACCACTCGACGGCACCCTCGACCGGCCGCAGCCGGTTCCCGGCGACGACCAGCACCCGGGTGGCGGGGTCGGCCCACTGCTCGGCGAGCCAGGCGTCGTCGGTACGACGCAGGCCGAGCCGGTTGTGGGCGTGGCGCGAGAGTGCGACGTGCGGCAGCTGCGGCTCGGTCACGCCCCCGAGGTTAGCGACCGCCCGTGACCGGTAGGTTGCGTGGCCGTGAGCACCCACATCGGAGCCCAGCCCGGAGACATCGCCCCCGTCGTCCTCATGCCCGGTGACCCGCTGCGTGCAAGGTGGATCGCGGAGACCTCCCTCGACGACGCCGAGTGCTACACCGAGGTCCGCGGGATGCTCGGCTACACCGGCACCTGGAACGGCCACCGCGTCTCGGTGCAGGGCTCGGGCATGGGGCAGCCGTCGCTCGCGATCTACGCCAACGAGCTCTTCCGTGAGTACGACGTCACCACCGTCGTGCGCGTCGGCTCCTGCGGCGCCCTCACCGAGAAGGTCGCCGTGCGCGACCTGGTCATCGCCGCCGGCGCGTGCACCGACTCCTCCATGAACGCGATCGCGTTCGAGGGGCTCCACTACGCCCCCGTCGCCGACTTCGGCCTGCTCCGCGACGCGGCGGCCGCTGCTCCCGAGGCCCACGTCGGGCTGATCTTCTCCAGCGACTCCTTCTACTCGGCCCGGCCCGAGCTCGTCGCCCGCATGGTCGACTACGGCGTCCTCGCGGTCGAGATGGAGGCGGCAGCGCTCTACACCCTCGCGGCCAAGCACGGCGCCCGGGCGCTCGCGATCTGCACGGTGTCCGACCACGTGGTCACGGGCGAGGAGACGACCGCCCAGGAGCGCGAGCAGACCTTCGGCCGGATGGTCGAGGTCGCCCTCACGGCTGCGCTGGGCTGACCAGCGCCTCGAGCTCCACGCGACCCGGCAGGTCGTCGTGGCTGACGATCGCGCCGGTGCGGACGTAGTGGAAGGCCGCTCGCACCTGCTCGACCGGAACCCCGGCGAGCTCCGCCCACGCCAGCCGGTAGAGAGCGAGCTGGAGCGGGTCGGCGTCCTGGCGCCGCCCGGTCTTCCAGTCGACCACGAGATAGCCGGGCTCGCCGCCGACGTCCTCGGTGTAGACCGCGTCGATGCGACCCCGCACCACCTGTCCGGCGAGCACGAGGGCGAACGGCGCCTCGACTCGGTGCGGTGTGCGGTGCGCGAAGGGGCCGGCCTCGAAGGCCGCCACCAGCTCCTTGAGGTCGGAGTCGTCGTCGATGCCGGCGTCGGCCCGTCCGGGGAGCTCGTCGAAGTCGAAGAGGTCCTGCTGTCCGAACCGCGCCTCCACCCAGGCGTGGAAGCGGGTGCCGAAGCGCGCCGCTGACGACGGCGGGCGCGGCATCGGCCGGGCCAGGTCGGCGGCGAAGGCGTCGGGGTCGTCGCGCAGCCGCGCCAGCGCGGTGGCGGACAGGCTGCTGGGCAGGGTCACCGGCAGCTCGGGCGCGCGGTCGAGCCGGGCCTCGGCGACGAGCCGGTCGAGCTCGGCGTCCCAGTCGGCGACCCTCGCGACCTCCAGCATGTCGAGCTCGTCGTCAGGCGCGGACGGGTCGGCGGCCATCACGAGCTCGGCGGCCTCCCGCCGCCGCAGCGCCTCCGCGCCGGCCTCGAGCACCGGCCACGGACGGGAGGGGTCGACGGCGTCGTAGGGGTTGGGGTCGCCCTTCACCGGCCGGTCGCGCCACGGCTCGACCACCTCGCCCCACTCCTCCAGCTGGTCGCGCACGACCCGCTGGTAGTCCGACGGGCCGAAGGGTGTCGTCCGCGGCGTCCAGCAGTAGGAGGTGACGCTGAGACGGTGGGCGGCCCGCGTGAGCGCGACGTAGCCCAGTCGCAGCTCCTCCTCGGCGTCGTGTGCCCGGGTGGCGGCGCGGTAGGCGTCGAGGGCGGCCTTGTCGGACCCCTCCAGCTGGGGCAGGTCGTGGGCGTCGCCGCGCAGCGGGGCCGGCAGGATGGCCGGAGAGCTGGTCCAGAGCGTGCGCGACCGGTTGGAGGGGAACCGGGTCTCGCACACCCCCACCAGGAACACCGACCGCCACTCGAGGCCCTTCGAGCGGTGGACGGTCAGCAGCTTGACCGAGTCGGCCTCGGTCGGGGTCGCCACGTCGAGCCCGTTGCCCTGGTCGTCCTCGGCCGTGAGGTAGGCCAGCAGCGCGGCGAGCGAGACGTCGCCGTCGACGGCCTGGAAGTCGGCGACGGCCTTGACGAAGAGGTCGAGGTTGTCGCGCCGGGCGGCCGCAGCCGGGCTGGTGGAGGAGGCCAGCTCCACGTCGGTGCCGGTGGTGTCGATGATCCGCCGGACGACGTCGAGCAGCGGCTCCCCCACGTGGGTGCGCAGCATCCGGAGCTCACCGGCGAGCAGCGCGAACCGGTCGAGGGCCTCCGCCGAGTAGGGATGGTCGCCGGGGTCGGCCAGGGCGTCGTCGAGCGACGGCACCTCGGCGGGGTCGATCCCGTCGGCGATCGCCGTGAGGTGGTCGGTCACCGACTCCGGCGTCTCGCCCCGCCCGCCGCGACCCGCGATCTCGTGGGCCCTGCGTGAGAGCAGCCGCAGGTCGCGCGGCCCGATCGCCCAGCGGGGACCGGTGAGCAGGGTGAGCAGGGAGGCGTTGGCAGTCACGTCGTGGAGCAGGTGGAGCGTCGCGACGAGCTCGGCCACCTCGGGGAGGCGGAGCAGCCCGGACAGGCCCACGATCTCGACCGGCACCCCGGCCGCGGTGAGGGCGTCGAAGACGTCCTCGGCGTGGCTGTTGTCGCGGGTCAGGACACCGACGTCGGACCAGGCGCCACCGGCCTCGTGGGTGGCACGCACCTCGGCCACCAGGGCGTCGAGCTCCTCCGCGTGGGTCTCGTGGACGCCGGTGGTGACCACACCCGCGTCGGCCCCGTCGGCGGGCACCAGCGGCTCGACCTGGGAGTACTTCTCCATCAGGGGCGCGGCCAGCCGGTTGGCCACCTCGAGGATGCGCCGGTCGGAGCGACGGTTGACGGTGAGCGGGTAGGTCGGCACCGGCTGCCCGTCGGCCGCCGGGAAGGTCTCGCCGAAGCCGAGGATGTTGGACACCGACGCCCCGCGCCAGCCGTAGATCGCCTGGTTGGGGTCCCCGACCGCCGTGACCGCGTGGCCACGACCACCCTCCGCCGCGGCGCCGGAGAACAGCCGGGACAGCATCACCGCCTGGGCCACCGACGTGTCCTGGTACTCGTCGAGGAGCACGACCCGGAACTTCTCGCGCTCGGCAGCCCCGACCTCCGGCTGCTCGCTCGCGAGCCGTGCCCCGAGCTCGATCTGGTCGGAGAAGTCCATGAGCCCGAGGTCGCGCTTGAGCCGCCGGTAGGACTCCACCAGCCCGAGCAGCTCACCGCGGCGCTCGATGGCGGAGAGCGCCTTCTCGACCGGCTCGCGGTAGGTGGAGCGGTTCTTGCCCGCGGTCTCCTCCGCCAGGGCCGCCTCGAAGCCACGACACGCCTCGTCGTCCACACGGCGTACGTCGCCGGGGCCCACGAGGTGCTCGGACATGGCGGAGTCGAGCGCCAGCAGGTTCTGGATGGCCGTCTCGGGGTGGTCGGTGAGCGCGCGGACCTCGCCGGTGAACCGGTCGACGGCGCGGGCGCCGAGCTGGTAGCGAGCGGCGTCGGTGATGACGCGGGTGTCGGGCTCGTGGCCGATGCGGAGACCGTGGTCGGTGAGCAGTCCCGCGGCATAGGCGTTGTAGGTCGCCACCGTCGGCTCGAGGACGTCGTCACCCTCCTCGGGCTCGTCGAGGGCGCCGGCGGTGCGCAGCGCGGAGCGGATGCGGGTCCGCAGCTCGCTCGCGGCCTTGGTGGTGAAGGTCAGGCCCAGCACCTGGTCGGGACGCACCTGGCCGGTCACCACGAGGAAGACCACGCGGGCCGCCATCAGGGTGGTCTTGCCGGAGCCGGCGCCCGCGATGACGACCGCCGGAGCGAGCGGCGCCGAGATCGCGGCCCACTGCTGGGCGCTCGGCGCGTAGTCGGTCTGCATCACCGCCTGCAGGTCGGCCGGGGTGCGGAGCTCGACCGGGCTGACAGCGCTCACGGGGCTCACAGGGCTCACAGGGCTCATCGGGTCACCGGTCCTGCGGACTTGATGGGACACAGCGGGACGAAGGAGCAGTCACGGCACTGCTCGCCGGCCACCGCGGGGAACGACTCCTCCCGCAGCAGCCGGGCGCTGCGGGCGAGGTGGCCCCGCAGCTCGCCGCGGCCGGGTCCGTCGTCGGGCTGGACGGGCTGCGGCTGCACGGTGGCGGTCGTGCCCCCGTCGAGCAGGCCGAGCTGGACGAGCTCGGCACCGCCGGCCGCCACGGGACGCTCGAGCTCGTCGTCGAGGGCGCCGGCGTCCACGGCGTACTGGTAGAGCCCGAGCTGGACATGACGCTCGACCGCCTTGTTGCTCGGCTTGCGGCGGGCCGTCTTGAGGTCGACGACGACGACGCGACCCTCGGCGTCGAGCTCGAGCCGGTCGGCGAAGCCGGTGAGCCGGACCCGCTCGGGGGCCGCCCCGGCGTCGGCCGGGTCGGCGAGCTCGACGACCGTGGAGAAGGGCGCCTCGGTGGCCACGAGGGTGCGTCCGTTGTCGTGGTGCCAGGTGAGGAACCGCGCCAGGGCCACCCGGACGCGCTCGTGCTCGCGCGCCTTCGACCACGGGGTGCGGAAGGCGAGCCGGTCCCAGACGGCGTCGACGTGCTCCATGAGCAGGTCGACGTCGTCGCGGCCGGCGGCCACCTCGCCCGAGGCGACCCGCTGCGCGAGGGCGTGGACCATCTCACCGAGGTTCGCGGACTGGTGGACCCGCGAGACCCCGCCGGCCTCGCGTTCGAGGAACCAGCGCGTGGGGCAGACGAGCATCGACTCCAGGACGCTCGCGGACACCGGCACCGGTTCACCCGGGTCGCGCACCGGCTGGGTGCTGCGGGTGGCGGAGCGGGTGCCCCACCAGCTCGACGGATCGGCGGCCGGGACCAGCGGACGCGCCCCCACCTGCTCCCCCGCCAGGCGGGCCAGGCGGCGGGCGGCGGCGTCGCGCAGCCCCGGGGACGCCGACGGGTCGGCGACGGTGCGGCGCAGCTCGGCGACGAGGCCGGCCATGGACAGCGGGCGGGTCGGCCGGCCAACCACCTTCTCGACCCCCACGCCGAGCTCGTCGAGGAAGCGGGACGGCTGCTCGCCCTCGTCGTCCGGGCTCTGCACCGCGGTGACGACGAGGCGCTCTCGGGCACGGGTGCAGGCGACGTAGAACAGCCGCCGCTCCTCCAGCAGGAGCTCGCGGCTGCTGACCGGCGGCACCACCTCGCCCTCGCCGATGCGGTCGGCCTGGAGCAGGGTCGAGCGACGGCGCAGGTCCGGCCAGCCGTCCTGCTGGACGTGGGCGACCACCACGAGTCGCCACTCCAGCCCCTTGGACCGGTGGGCGGTGAGGAGCCGTACGGCGGCGCCGCGCGCGCCGCGGTCGGCCAGGGTGTCGGCCGGGATCTGCTGGGCGACGAGGGTCGCGAGGAAGGCACGGACCCCGACGTGGTCGCGCCGCTCCTCGGCACGCGCCGCCACGTCGAACAGGGCGCAGACCGCGTCGAGGTCGCGGTGGGCACGGCGGGCGGCGCCGCCGCCGAGGTCGACGCCCCGACGCAGCCGCGCGGGCCACCCGGTGCGCGACCACAGCGTCCAGAGGAGCTCCTCGGCCGTCGCGCCGGCGTCGAGCTCGTCCCGGGCTTCGGCGAGGAGCGTGGTCAGCGCCCGCGCCTTGGCCACCTCCGGGGCGTCGAGGTCGGCCAGGAAGGCCACGTCGACCACGGCCGCCCGGACCAGGTCGCGGCTCGGGCGGGCAGTCCGGCCCTCCTCGTGGGCGAGCGTCTTCTCCCGGGTGCGCAGGAGGCGGGCGAGGCGGCGCACCTCGCCGGCGTCGAGCCCGCCGAGCGGACCGAGCAGCAGCGCCTCGGCCCGCGTCGGGTCGAGGTGGTCGACGTGCTCGGGGTCGTCGTTGTCGAGGTTGACGACGGCGCGCAGCGCGTCGACCAGCGGCAGCACCGCCGGGTCACGCACGAGCGGCAGCTCGTCGCTCGCGACCTCGACCGGCACGCCGGCGGCGCCGAGCGCGCGGCGCAGCGGCGGGATGGAGCCGCGTCCGGAGCGGACCAGCACGGCCATGTCGTCCCAGGCGACGTCGTCCTCGAGGTGGGCCCGGCGCAGCAGGTCGGCGAGGTGCTCGGCCTCGGCTCGCTCGGTGTCGAAGGTCCGCACCAGGACGCGGCCGTCGCCGTGGGCGCCACCCTCGGCGCGTGGCGACAGGAAGGCCTCGCGGGCCTCGGTCGGGATGGAGCCCGGCAACGCCAACCGGCCGGCCACCCGCTGGGAGGCCACGAGCAGACGGCGACCGAAGCGACGGGTGGTGCGCAGGGCGACCACGTCGGCGGCACGGCCGTCGCGCTGGGGGAAGGACGCCGGGAAGTCGAGGATGCCGCGCACCTCGGCGCCACGGAAGCCGTAGATCGACTGGTGGGGGTCTCCGACGACCACCAGGTCGCGCCCGTCGCCGGCCAGGGCACGCAGCAGGGCCACCTGCCCGGGGTCGGTGTCCTGGTATTCATCGACGAAGACGTGGCGCAGCTGGGCGCGCACCTCGTCGCGGTGCGCCTCCGCCTCCAGCGTGGCCCGCCGGATCAGGTCGGCGTAGTCGACGGCTCCCTGGGAGTCGAGGTTGGTGAGGTACTGGTCGAGGAACAGGCCGGCGGCGACGAGCTCGGGCAGGCCCTCACGGCGCCCGAGGTCGTGGAGCGCAGCGCCGTCCAGCCCCTTCTCCCGGGCCCGGGACAGCACCGCGTGGACCTCCCGGGCGAATCCCCGGGTGCCGAGCGCGCTGGCGAGGGAGTCGGGCCACGCGACCGACTCGGGCCGGTCGGTGAGCAGCTCGCGGAGGACGACGTCCTGCTCGGGGGCGCTCAGCAGGCGCAGCGGCGCCTCGTAGAGGTCGACCGGCGCGAAGCGGCGCACCAGCGCGTAGGCGAAGGAGTGGAACGTCGAGCTGACCGGGGTCGCGACCGTGCGTCCGAGGCGGGCGGTCACCCGGTCGCGCAGCTGCTCGGCCGCCTTGCGGGAGAAGGTGAGGGCCAGCACCTGGTCGGGGTCGGCGCCGCGCCGCTCGATGCGGTCGACGATCGCCTCCACCAGCGTCGTGGTCTTGCCGGTGCCGGGACCGGCCAGCACCAGCAACGGTCCGCCCGGGTGGTCGACCACGGCCTGCTGGTCGGCGTCGAGCACCGGCGCCGCAGGGGCGGTGCGCGGCGCGCGGTCGAGGCGGTAGGTCGTCATGGGATCACCCCATCATGCGGGACCGACACCTCCGGGGCGACGACCCGTGGTGGGTGTCGGCGTCCGGTGGCACAGTGGCGCGCATGGGAGACGACGACGAGTCCACCGATGCCCTGGCCACGGCGCTCGACCAGGCCGCGGAGGCGATCGCCGCTGTGCGTGAGGACCAGCTCGGCGACCCGACGCCGTGCTCCGATTGGGACGTCGGCCAGCTCGTGGCCCACCTCACCGTCGGCGCCGGCCACCTCCTCGAGCAGGCGCGGGGCGGCCAGCCGGACTGGTCGGCCGTGCCCGACCGGGTCGACGACGCCGCGAGCACCTTCCGGGCCAACGGCGCCGCGCTGCTGGCCCACCTCCGCGACACCGGCGCCGACGCCGACTGGCAGCTGGCCGAGCTCGCGGTCCACACCTGGGACCTCGTCACCGCGACCGGCCAGAGCCTCGACCTCGACCCGGCGCCGGCCGAGCGCGGCCACGCCTTCATGGCAGCGTCGCTGAAGCCGGAGATGCGCCAGGGCGTCTTTGGGCCCGAGCAGGCTCCGCCCGAGGGCGCCGACGCCCACACCCGGATCGCTGCCTTCGCCGGGCGGCAGGTCGGCTGACCCCGACGTCAGTCGTCGTCCAGCGACCGCAGCAGCGCCAGGTCCGCCCGGTCCTGCGGACGTGGGTCGTAGCCCGCGTGGAGCCGCAGTTGCGCCTGCCGGGTCAGGCAGGGCACCGGGCGACCACCGAGCGTGCCGAGGGTCCGGTCGCCGGCGGCGTACTCGTAGGTCGTGCCTGCGGGGCCCTGCTGCACGCCGTGCCCGCCGGCGTCGACGTCGACCGGGTGGAGGTCGACCCACCCACGACCCGGCGCCGCCACCTCGAGCCTCACCGGCAGCCAGTCGGTCTCCCGCGCGTAGCCGAGGGCCGCGAGGGTCTCCACCGCCTCCTCGAACGCCGTGGCGTCGACGAGCAGGTCGAGGTCGCGGTGGTCACGACTCGGCCGCCCGAGCAGCGCGTCGACGCCCCAGCCCCCTCCCACGCAGAGCGATACGCCGGCCTCGTCCAGCCGGTCGAGGACGCGCAGCACCTCCTCGAGCTCCACGGGCCGCCGCCCGGGGTCAGCCGAGGTCGACGATCGCGGCGACCGGGCCCCCGCCGTCCGGGCCCTGGTGGGCGGCCGAGACCGACACGAAGACGGCCGGGTCACCCGTGACCGAGGCGGTCACGCCGCCGACGGCGGCCTTGATCTGGCGGTGCCAGTGAACGTCGGAGTCGTCGAGCATCGCGTTGCGGCGACCGCGGACCTTGCCGTCCTGCGAGGCCTCGCACTTGAGGAAGACGTTGACGAGGCGGCCGCCGAGGTCCTCGGTGCGCGGCCGCTCCGGGAGGTCGAGGCCGGCGTCGCGGATCGCCTCCCAGATCCCGTCGGCGTCCAGGGCGTCCTTCATGACCGAGTGGCCGATGCGGTAGCGACCGCCCACGCCCGGCGCGTTGCCGACGACGACCACCTGGGCGCGGTCGAGCTCGACGCCGGAGGAGCAGGAGGCGACCGAGGAGTAGAGCGAGCGGTCCTGGAGCACCTGGTCGTCGCGGGGCATGTCGATCTCGCCGAGGGCCACGGCGATGCCCAGGGCGGTCCCACCGTTGGAGACGTCCATGGAGTAGAGCGTGTCCTCGGTGAAGACGGTCTTGCCGCGCGACTTGGCGTCCTCGATGGTCGAGAGGGTGAGCAGCGGCGTCTTGGTCTGGACGTAGTGGACCTCGCTCGGGTCGGTGATGCCCGCCCGCTCCATGGCGACCTCCACCGCGGCCGCCACCTTCGTGACCATGCCGGAGCGGCCGATGTCCTCGGGCAGCAGCACCTCGCTCATCGCGAACCCCACCGAGAGCCGCGGCTCGTCGGTGGGGTCGACCTCGCCGTCGGGCAGCGTGGCGAAGATGGTCGCGTGGGGGCTGATGACGCCGTCGGTGCCGCCCGACCACACGATCGGGACGTCGCGCACCGCGTCGGGGTCGGCGCCCCCGGCCACCAGCGCCTCACGGAAGGCCCGGTCGGCGATGATCCGCGTGTAGTCGTTGACCCCGCCGTTGCCCTCGGTCTTGCCGATGATGGCGACGACGCGGCTCGCCTCCATCACGCCCTCGTCGAGGAGCGCGGTCAGCTCGCTCGCGTCGGCGACGGAGTGGATCGGGACCTTCCGGACTTCGATGGCGCTGGGCATGAGGTTCCTCTCGGGTCAGGGGCGTGGGGACGGTGCGGGGACGACGCGGGTGCCGGCGCGGCCGGCGACGGCGTCGACGATCTGGTCGAGCTCGGTGATGACGGCGTGGCGGCCGCCCTGCTCCACGAAGCGGCAGACGGCCTCGACCTTCGGGCCCATCGAGCCGCTGGCGAACTCGCCCGCGGTGAGGTGCTCGCGCATCCGGGTGACGTCGACCTCACCGAGGGGTTCTGCGCGCGGCGTACCCCATCCGAGGACGGCGTGGGGCACGTCAGTGGCGACCACGAGCACGTCGGCGCCGACGGTCCGGGCCAGCACGGCGGCGCCGAGGTCCTTGTCGATGACCGCTTCGACCCCGCGCAGCACACCGCCCTCGCGCACGGTGGGAATGCCACCACCTCCCCCGGCCACCACCAGGAAGCCCGCGTCGACGAGCGTGCGGACGGCCGCGCCGTCGAGGATCTCCAGCGGCTCCGGCGAGGCCACGACGCGGCGCCAGCCCTTCTCGCCGCGGTCCTCCCAGGTCTCTCCGTGCTCGACCAGCCGGCGCGCCTCGACCTCGGGGAGGTAGCGACCGATCGGCTTGGTCGGCCGCGACAGGCCGGGGTCGTCGGCGGCGACGAGGGTGCGGGTCACGACCGCCGCGACCTCGCGGCTGGCCCCGCGGGTCGCGAGCTCGTTGTCGAGCGCGTTGAGGATCGTGAACCCGAGGGTGGCCTGCGTCTGGGCGCCGCACCAGTCGAGCGGCACCGGCGGCACGACCTGGGCGGCCAGCTCGTTCTTCACCAGCAGGTTGCCGACCTGGGGGCCGTTGCCGTGGGTGATGACCACGTCGGCGCCCTCCTCGACGAGGGTCGCCACCGCACGCATCGCGACCGCGGCCGCTGCCTGCTGGTCCTCGACCCGCGCGCGGCCCTCGGCGTTCGTCATGGCGTTGCCACCGAGCGCGAGCAGGACCCTCATGTCCCGAACCTAGGTGAGCAGACCGGTCCCCGGCACCCGGCACTTCCGCCAGAGGAGCGGCCCGGTCGCTGGCAACCCTTGCCAGCGGCTACCAGGTCCAGCGGACGCCGACGGTGCCCGGGCCGAACTGGCTCGCGACGCGGTGCAGCGAGCGACCGCCGCCGATGTCGACCGGTTCGCTCAGCTCCTCCCCGTCGACGACCTCGAAGGCCTCGAACGAGCGCGGCACGGCGTCCGGGTGGAACCGGGCCCACAGGATCGACTGCCCCACGCGGCGCGGCGCGTAGTAGGCCAGGCTGCCGTCGCGCCGCTCCGACGGGGAGAGCACGACGTCGTAGTGGCCGAAGGCGTCGCCCCCGCGCTCGACCGGACGCTCCAGCAGCAGCTCGGCGACCGTGAGCAGCTGGTCGTCGTCCACGACCGAGCGCCCGACCTCGACGCCGCCCTTCGGCTCGAAGACCGGCGGACCGTCGTCGCGGTGGTCGAGGGTGACGACGGTGGCGAGCCGGCGTGCGCCCTCCACCAGGGCCCGGTAGCGCGTCAGCACGGTCATGCGGGTCGCCCGGCCGGTCTCGTCGTGGTCGAGGGTCAGCATCACGGCGTACTCGACGAGCTCGTCGTGGGCGGTCTCGAACCCCAGGGCGCCCAGCGCCCGCCGCGTGGCGTCGGGGTCGGCGGTCAGGTCCTCGATCGGCACGGCCCTGCCCGGTGGCCCCGGGCGGCGTACGGGGCGCAGGTGGCGCGACAACGACGACCCGTCGAGGCCGAGCACCTCCTCGAGCACCGCCACCGCCGCCAGCGAGGTCTTGCGCTCCGGCTCGCTGCGTCCCGACCGCCAGTAGCTCAGGGTCGCCACGCTCACCGGCGTCGCCAGCTCGGTCAGTCGGCGGTGCAGCCAGGTCAGGCTCACGCCGCGCGCGCGCACCGCGCTGTCGAAGGCCTCCGCGAACGCGGAGGCGCCATCCTGCTCGGTCATCTCCCATTCCCCCCAGGACCAGGCGGCCCCCACCGCCGTTAACTCATTCGGTGGTCCCGTGTGTGAACGAGTGTTGCCTAGATTGGGTCACGGCGCCGGAGGTTCGGGGGGAATCTCCGGCGCCATCCACGTCCGGAGGGGTCCCGCCCGCGGCGTGCCAGCGTGCCAGCCGGCCGCCACGGCCCACCTCGCGCAGCCGTCGCTCGACCTCGCCCTGGTGGCACCGGACCGTGGCCACGAGGGCATGGTCCCCCGCACGCAGCGCGGTCGCCGGCGTCGGCACCGACAGGGTGCCGTCGCGCAGCAGGAGCGTGACCACCGCCCCCTCGGGCAGCCGCAGCTCCTGGACCTCCACCCCGGCCAGGCGGGAGCCGGGCGGGACGTCGAAGCGGAGCAGCACGGCGTCGAGGTCGTCCAGCGGCGCGGAGTCGAGCACGACGTCGCGGGTGGCCGCGTCGACGTCCGCCCCGGTCCACCGGGCGACCGCGGGAAGCGTCGGACCCTGGAGCAGCGTGAAGAGCACGACGAGCAGGAAGACGACGTCGAAGACCCGTTCGGCCCCGGGCAGGCCGACGCTCATGGGGATGGTGGCCAGCACGATCGGGACCGCGCCGCGCAGCCCGGCCCAGCTGATGAAGGCCTGGTCTCGCCACGGGACGCGGAACGGGGTCGCGCACACCGCGACCGAGACCGGTCGCGCGACCAGGGTCAGCGCGATCCCGACGACCAGCGCGGTGGGCAGCGCCGCGAGCAGCCGGTCGGGGCTGGCGAGCAGGCCGAGCAGCACGAAGAGGCCGATCTGGGCGAGCCAGGTGAGTCCCTCCACGAAGCTGTCGGTCGTGGAGCGGTGGGGCAGCCGGGCGTTGCCGAGGACCAGTCCCGCGACGTAGATCGCCATCAGCCCGCTCGCTCCCGCCACGCCGGCCACGGCGAATGCACCGAACGCGATGGCCAGGGTCGCGAGCGGGGCGAGACCCGAGGCCGGCAGGGCGCTCCGCGCGAGCAGGAGCACACCGCCGCGGGCGACGACCAGCCCCAGCACCACACCGGCCACCAGCTGGTAGCCGACCTGCCCCGCAATGGCGAGCGCGCCGCCGCTCCCCCACGCGTCCGACGTGACGACCGTGACCAGGATGATGACGGGCGGGTCGTTGAAGCCGGACTCCGCCTCGACCACCGACCGCAGCCGGCCGCGGACCGGCACCGACCGCAGGACGGAGAAGACGGCGGCGGCATCGGTCGACGACGCGACGGCCCCGAGCACGATCGCCGTGCGCAGGTCGACGTCGAGCACGACGTACACCAGCGCGCTCGTGACCGTGACGCTGACCAGCACCCCGACCGTCGCGAGCACGACGGCGAGCGGAGCCACCGGTCGCACGGCCGACCAGCGGGTGGTCAGTCCGCCCTCGACCAGGATGACCGCGAGCGCGAGGGTGCCGAGCACCTGGGTGAGGTCGGCGTCGTCGAACGGCAGGCCGAGGCCGCCCTCGCCGAGGGCGAGGCCGATGGCCAGGTAGAGCAGCAGGCTCGGGAGCCCGGCGCGGGCCGCGACCCGGACGGCGCCGACGGCGACCAGCAGCACCGCGGCCACGGCGAGCACGACGAGGGGCAGGTCTCCGGGGGTCACGACCTGCCCCCGTCGCTGGCGCCGGTGGGCAGGGCAGGAAGGGCGACGTCCGGGCCACCGGACGCACCACCGTGCAGCGGCCCTCTCACTGCCGCCCTCCCTCCCTGCCGACCGGCACCTCCAGTCTGGCCGGGCGCCCACTCCCGGCCCATGGGGAGCAGTCCCCATCTGCGGTTCCCCGGGTCCCCGCCGGCGTGACACGTCACCGGCCGTGGGCGACGCTGGTCGGGTGCTCGCGCGGCTCCCCCTCTACTGGCAGGTCTTCCTCATCAACGGCCTGGTGTTCCTCGTCGCCACCGTGACCCTCGCGCTGTCTCCCGCCCGGGTGTCGGCCCCGGTGCTGCCGCGCGAGTGGATCGTGCTGCTCGGCGGCCTCGCGGTGATGCTCACGACCAACGCCGTGCTGCTACGGGCGAGCCTCCGTCCGGTCGACCGGGTCGTCCACGAGATGCAGTCGGTCGACCACCTGCACACCGGCGACCGGCTGCCCGAGCTCGGCGAGGGGCCGGGGGGACGGCTGGTGACCAGCTACAACGCGATGCTCGACCGGCTCGACGCCGAGCGCAGCGCGAGCACCGCGCGGGCCGTCGCGGCGCAGGAGTCCGAGCGGCACCGGATCGCCCAGGAGCTCCACGACCAGGTCGGCCAGGACCTCACGGTGGTGCTGCTGGGGCTCAGCCAGCTCCAGCGGCGCGTCCCGGACGACGTCGCCGAGGAGGTCGCCCTGCTCCGCGACAGCGCACGCAGCAGCCTCGACGACGTACGCCGGGTGGCCCGGGAGCTGCGCCCGGGCGTGCTCGACGACCTCGGGCTGGCGAGCGCGCTCGCCGCGATGTGCTCCGACCTCGCCGTCCACGCCGGCCTCCCGGTCCGGCGCACGGTCTCCCCCGGGCTGCCGGAGCTCGGGCCCGAGCGCGAGCTCGTCGTCTACCGGGTCGCGCAGGAGGCGCTGACGAACGCCGCCCGCCACGCGCGCGCCACCGAGCTGCGGCTCTCGTTGGCCCGGGTCGGAGACGCCGTCGTCCTCGAGGTCGCCGACGACGGCCGCGACGCCGGCCCGATCGTCCCGGGCGCCGGCCTGCTCGGCATGCGTGAGCGGGCGTCGCTCGTCGGTGCGCGGGTCCGGGTCGAGCCCGGTCCTCGCGGGACCACGGTGCGGCTGGAGCTCCCCCTGGGGTCGGCGTCGTGACGACCCGGATCCTGCTGGCCGACGACCACGTGCTGGTGCGGCGCGGCGTACGCCTCATCCTCGAGGCCGAGCCGGACCTCCAGGTCGTCGCCGAGGCCGACGACGGGGCGGCTGCCGTCGAGAGGCTGCGCGACACCGAGGTGGACCTCGTCGTCCTCGACATCGCGATGCCGCGGATGACGGGGCTGCAGGCCGCACGCGAGATCGGGCGACGGCGGGAGGCGCCGCGGATGCTGATGCTCTCGATGCACGACAACGAGCAGTACTTCTTCGCCGCCCTCAAGGCAGGCGCGTGCGGCTACGTCCTCAAGTCGGTCGCCGACCAGGACCTGGTCGGCGCGGTCCGAGCCGCGATGCGCGGCGAGGCGTTCGTCTACCCCGGAGCGATGGGCGCGCTGGCCCGTGACTACCTCGACCGGCTCCGCCGCGGGGAGCGTGTGCCGGACACGGTGCTGACCGAGCGGGAGGACGAGGTGCTCAAGCTGGTCGCCGAGGGCCACTCCTCCCGCGAGATCGCCGAGGCGCTGACGATCAGTGTCCGCACGGTCGAGCGCCACCGCGAGAACATCCTCGCCAGGCTCGGCATGCGCGATCGCACCCAGCTGACCCGCTACGCCATCCGCGCCGGCCTGATCGAGCCCTGAGCGCAGGGCGTCCGGCGGCTTGTAACGCCGGGTTATGACCTCTTCCACTGGGGTATGCCCTGGGTGAAACAGTCCCTAACCCGGCGTTACAAGCGGTCGACGTCGGCGTACGCCGCGCCGCCGGCGAGGGCTGCGTAGCCCGGCCCACGGTCGAAGAACACGTCGTCGGGCGCGGGTCGCGAGGCACGCTCGGCCTCGGTGGCGGCCGCGTCGTGTCCCAGCGAGTCGTCGTCGACACTGCCGGTGAGCACGACGCCGTAGTCGGCGAGCGCCGCCTCCCGCGAGACCTTGTGCCAGACCACGTCACGGACGACGAGCGCCGGGTCGCGGCCGAGCGGGTCGCCCCAGCCGCCGCCGCCCGTCGTCCGGATACGGATCACCTCGCCCGCCTTCACGGGCTCGGCGTCGGCGAGCGCGTCGACCTCGCGCTCGTGGGGCCCACCGGGGTCGACCGTGACCTGGAACGGCCGGCCGGCACGACCGCCGCGCACGCCCCAGCAGGCCAGGATCGAGCGGTCGGCGATCGACATGAAGTGCGCGTCGCGCAGCATCCGGATCTGCTTCTCGTAGCCCAGGCCGCCACGGTGCTCCCCCGCGCCGCCGGAGTCGACGGCAAGCGACAGCGACTCGACGAGGAACGGGAAGCGGGACTCGGTGAACTCGGTCGGCAGGTTGCGCGAGTCGGGGACCACGTGGATGGTGTCCTCGCCGTCGGCGTACCAGCGGCCGCCGGAGCCGCCGCCGAGCACCTCGCGCATCAGGTAGGAGCGGCCCTCAGCGTCCTCGCCGTAGACCCCGGTGTAGCGGATCGTCTCCTGGTCGGCCGGCATCCTCCCGTCAACCGCCTTGGCGACCACGCCCGCGAGCACGCCGAGGAGCCGCAGGATCACGAAGGTGCGGGCGTTGGTGGGCGCCGGGAAGACCGGGGTCAGCAGCGTCCCCGGCTCCGGGAAGCGCATCTCGATGAGCGGCACGACGCCCTCGTTGACGTCGAGCTCGGCCATCCGCTCCGGGGTGTCGGCGAGGTTGCGCAGGATCGGCGCCAGCCACTTCTTCAGGAAGACCCCGTCGGAGTAGTCGCCGCAGTGGTTGATCGGTCCCTTGGCCTGCGGGCCGGTGCCGTCGAAGTCGAGGACCAGCCGCTCGCCGTCCGGGTCGTCGGGCGCCGTACGAGTGAGCGTGATGCGCTGGGCGTGGAGCCGGGGCTCGTCGACGCCGTCGTGCTCGGCGTAGTCCTCCCACGTCCACGACCCGACCGGGATCTTCGAGAGGATCTCGCGACGGTAGGTCTCGGTGGTGCGGGCGAGGATCGCGTCGAAGCACTCCTCGACGGCCTCGACGCCGTAGCGGTCGAACATCTCCCCGAGCCGGCGCGCACCCATCAGGCAGGCCGAGCACTCGGCGTCGAGGTCGGCGGCCAGCGACTCGGGCATGCGGGAGTTGCGGGTCATGATCGCCAGCGCGCCACGGTTGGGCACCCCGGCGTCCCAGAGCTTGATGGGCGGGACCATCAGTCCCTCCTCGAAGACGCTGGTCGCCTGGCTCGGCATCGACCCGGGTACGGCGCCGCCGATGTCGTCGTGGTGGCCGAAGGCCTGCACGAAGGCGACCACCCGCCCGCCCGACAAGACCGGCACCGTCACGCAGAGGTCGGGCAGGTGGCCGATGCCGCCCTCGGACCGGTAGACGTCGTTGTGGAAGAAGACGTCGCCCTCCCGCATCTCCCCGATCGGGAAGTCGCGGGCGATCGGGTGGACGAGCGCGGAGTAGGACCGGCCGGTGAGCTTGCGCAGCAGCCGGTCGTGGATGCCGGCGCGGAAGTCGTGGGCGTCGCGGATCATCGGGCTGCGGCTGGTGCGCGCGATGGCGGTCTCGACCTCCATCTCGACGCTGGCCAGCGTGCCCTGCACGATCTCGGTGAGGACCGGGTCGGCACCCGCGCCCTCGTCGGCGGTCAGCGGTCCGTAGGGGAACTGGGTCGCCACGCGACGGCTCATGACTCGCTCCTCGTCACGATCAGGTTGCGGAAGGCGTCGACCCGGGCGGTGAAGCCGGGGTGGAGCGGCACGGTCGAGCCGAACTCCTCGATGATCGCCGGCCCCACGACGACCGCGCCCGGGTCGAGGTCGGGTCGCCAGTGGACCGGGGTGTCGACGTGGCCGTCGGCGGGCTCGAAGCAGACGCCGCGCCGGCTGCGCTCCTCCACCGCTCCCCCGGCGACGTCCGAGCGTCGGATCTCGGGGCGCTGGATCGGGCCGATCCCGGAGACCCGCAGGTTGACCCACTCGACCTGCTGGGAGGGGTCGGTGGCGAAGTCGTAGCCGTAGAGCGCGCGGTGCTCGGCGTGGAAGGTGGCGGCCACGCTGCCCAGGTCGTCGACCGGGACCCGCACCTCGAAGGCCTGCCCGAAGTAGCGCACGTCCGCCGTCCGCACGAACCGGTGCTGCTCCGGAGAGAAGCCCTCGGTGGCCAGCGCCGCGGCCGCCCGGGCCTCGAGGTCGTCGTAGATCCGCTCGACCTCGTCGGCGTCGAGCTGGTCGTCCAGCACGACGTGGGTCTGGACGTAGTCGTTCTTGACGTCGACGGTGAGCAGGCCGAACGCCGAGACGTTGCCGGGGTCCGGCGGCACCAGCACCGTCGGGATTCCGAGCACGTCCATCAGGCGACAGAGCAGCAGCGAGCCGGAGCCGCCGAACGTCGTGAGCGTGAAGTCGCGGACGTCGAGCCCGCGCTTGACCGTGACCTGGCGCAACGCGTTGGCCTGGTTCCACGCGGAGATCTCCAGGACACCGACAGCCGCCGCCTCGGGCGACAGCCCCAGCCGCTCGGCCAGCTCCTCGACCCCGGCGCGGGCGGCCGCCACGTCGAGCGGGATCTCACCGCCGAGCAGGTGGGGCGGGATCCTCCCGAGCACCACGTGGGCGTCGGTGATGGTGACGTCGCGACCCCCCTTGCCGTAGCAGAGCGGACCGGGGTCGGCACCCGCCGACTGCGGTCCGACCTTCAGCGTCCCCTCCGGGGAGACGTGGGCGATGGAGCCGCCGCCCGCCCCCACGGTGACGACGTCGATCATCGGGATCTTGCTCGGGAACGCGCCGACCGATCCCTCGGTGGTCAGCGTCGGCTCGCCGTCGACCACCACGCTGACGTCGGTCGACGTACCCCCGCCGTCGCTGGTCAGCACCTTGTCGAACCCGGCGACCTTCGCGATCAGCGCGGCGCCGAGCGCCCCCGCGGCCGGGCCGGAGAGCACGGTGGTGATCGGCTGGTGCACCACCTCGACCCCGCTGAGCACGCCCCCGTTGGACTTCATGACGTAGAAGGGGATCTCACGGTCGTCGTAGGCCCGCAGCCGCTCGGTGATGTTCGAGACGTACGCCGAGAGCCGGGGCTTCACGGCCGCGTCGACGAGGGTCGTCATCGCGCGCTCGTACTCGCGGTACTCGCGCAGCACCTCGCTGCTGATCGACACGACCGCGTCGGGGTGCTCCTCGAGCAGGATCGTCCGCATCCGCTCCTCGTGGGCGGGGTTGGTGTAGGCGTGGAGGAAGCAGACGCCCAGCGTGGTGACGCCGCGGTCGCGGAACCAGCGGGCCGTGGCACGCGCGCCCTCC
This sequence comes from Nocardioides aestuarii, assembly GCF_039527245.1. Classification (NCBI taxonomy): domain Bacteria; kingdom Bacillati; phylum Actinomycetota; class Actinomycetes; order Propionibacteriales; family Nocardioidaceae; genus Nocardioides; species Nocardioides aestuarii. The sequence goes on along the minus strand of NZ_BAAAJT010000002.1, from coordinate 3,134,807 downwards.
TCGTCGAAGGGACGCACCTCCGCGCCGGTGACGTCGAGCCGTCCCTCGACCCCACGGACGAGGTCGCGCGGCACGATCCGGTCGGGCTTCACCCAGAAGTAGCTGTTGCCGTAGCCGTCGGGCACCGACTGGCGCGCGATCTCGAGCATGGCCTCGTAGCCGGTGTTGGTGACGAACCCGAGCCGGTCGACCTTGCCCTCGAGCAGCTGGTTGGTGGCGACCGTCGTGCCGTGGCTGACCGCCGCGATCGCGTCGCCCCCGTCTCCCAGCAGGCCCAGCACCTTCTCGATGCCGGCCAGGAAGCCGTCGGCCGGGTTCGCCGGCGTCGACGGGGTCTTGGTCGTGACGACGTCGCCGGTGGCCTCGTCGACGGCGACGACGTCGGTGAAGGTGCCGCCGGTGTCGATGCCGATCCGGATCCGCTGGGTCATGGCGCCCAGTCAATCGGCGAGCGCCGGGACCGGCCACGGCACATCCTGCCCAGCGGACGGGGGTCGGTTGGCAGGATGTGCTGCATGGTGCAGGCGGTGGAGCTGACCCTCGACCGCACCTCGGACGACCGGGTGCGGGCGGAGTGGGCCGCGCTGCGGGACGCGGGCCTGCCGAGCCTGGCCGACCACACCGGGGAGACCAACGCACCCCACGTCACGCTCCACGTCCGCGACGCGATGGAGGCGGCGGCCGAGGAGCGCCTGCTTCCCCTCCCCGACCGGCTGCCACTGGAGCTGTGGGTCGGCAGCGTCGTACTGTTCCACAGCCGCCGACGCTGGGTCGTGGCCCGGCAGGTCGTGGTCGACCGGACGTTGCTGGAGTTCCACGAGGCGGTCGGCGCGGCCGTCGGAGGCGGTGGATCGCCCCTGACCGTGCCGGGTCGGTGGGTGCCGCACCTCTCGATCGCGCGCGGTGTCCGCGACGACCAGCTCCCCCAGGTCCTCGCGCTGCTCGCCACGACCCCGCCGTACGCCGCCACGGCGCTCCGGCTGCGGCGCTGGGACCAGGACCGCCGGCAGGCGTGGGTCGTCGATCAGGCGTCGACGGGTCGCTCGTTGTAGACGCCGGCCGGCTCCTGACCGGTCAGCGCACCGATCGCGGCCATGATCTCGTCGGTGATCTCGCGGCGGGCGCGGCCGGCCGGCACGCCGTCGAAGCGACCCTCGAAGCGGAGCGGCTCGCCGAAGGTGACCGACACCGAGGCGAGGCGCGGCAGCCGGGAGCCGACGGGCTGGATGTCCTGGGTGCCGGTGAGTCCGACGGGCACGACCGGGCAGCCGGCCGTCAGCGCCAGGTGTCCGACGCCCGTCCGGCCGCGGTAGAGCCGGCCGTCGCGCGAGCGGGTGCCCTCGGGATAGATGCCGAACGCCTCCCCGCGGCCGAGCACCTCCAGCGCGGTGTCGAGGCTGGCGATCGCTGCCTTGGTGTCGTCACGGTCGACGGGCAGCATGCCGAGTCCCTCGAACCACGCCTTGCTCAGCGCACCCTTCACGCCGGGGCTGTCGAAGTAGTCGGACTTCGCGAGGAAGACGACCTTGCGCGGCACCACGATCGGGATCACGACGCTGTCGATGAAGGAGAGGTGGTTGCTCGCGAGGATCACGGGGCCGGTCGACGGCACCCGCTCCAGCCCGGTCACCCGGGGTCGCCACACCACCTTGGCGACGGGAGGCACGACCGAGTGCACGACCTCGTAGAGCATGCGCCCATCATGCCGCCCGGTCGTCCGGGACGGTCAGGCCGTCTCGGCGAGCACCCTCTCGAGCACCGCGGCCCCCGCGCGGGCGTCGGCCGCGCGGTCGGGGTCGACCTCCTCGTAGGCCGCCGCGGCAGCCTGGAGGTCGTCCACCTCGGCGAGCAGCAGGCCCCGCTGCTCGGCCTCCTCGACGAGGCGCCGATCGGCCTCGACCGTCCCCTCGGGCAGGTCCTCGGGTGGGACCGCCTCGGCGTTGCTCAGCGCGGCGAGCGCCGTACGCAGCGCGGAGGTCGCGGCCCGGTCACCCGCCTTGCGGGCGGCGAGCAGCTCGCGGTCGAGGACGTCGGTCAGGGGGCTGGCCATGCCACGACGCTACGGGAGGTCGAGTCGCGCGTCCGTGACCGTCCGATCGCGGGTCTGTGACCGTCGCGTGCCCCACATCCGCGACCGGACGGTCACACGTCCGCGACTCGGCGACAAATGACGGAAGGGCCCTTCCAGGTATGAGCTGCAAGGACCCTTCCGCTTGGGGAGTCTCGAGGCACTGGGCCGACGATCCACCCCGGTGACCGGCTCGGGTGACGCGTCCCCGGTCGATGCACTCCTCGACTCCGGTCCCCACCAGCCCCGTCACCGGGCAGTACGGTCGGACCTGGCGGACCAGCTCCTGACCTGGTGGACCCTCGTCTCCGAGTCATCCCGTCCTCCCTCGCAGGAGGACGTGAGGAGAGTTCTACGCCCGGTCGGACCGGGCGCACAAGGGGTTCGGAGCAGCCGGTGGGGCTGTTCCGCGGTTTCCGGCGTGTCCTCAACAGCTCCGGACGCCTTGCTCACAGCCGGAACCGGTTTCTCCACAGAGCGGTGGAGAAGCTGTGGAGAAGTGGTCTGGACATCGAGGGCCGATCGGGCACCGGCACCGGACGCCCGACGCCCTCGAGACGCGACGCACCCCCGCAGCGGTGCTGCGGGGGCTCGTGCCCAGAAATAGGTGAAGGGCCCTCGCAGGTATGAGCTGAAAGGGCCCTTCGGGTGGCAGGTCGCGAGCCAAGGCCCGCGGTCCCGCCGGTGACCGGTACTGGTGATGCTCCCGGTCGATGCACTCCTCGACTCCGGTCCCCTCCGCCTCATCACCCGGCGGTGGCGGCCTTCCCTGGGCGAACCAGCTCCAGCCGTACGGACCCTCGTCTCCGAGCCATCCCGCTCCCCCTTGCGGGAGAACGTGAGGAGAGTTCTATGTCGCAGAGCCCCTGCCGCACAAGGGGTTTCGCCGATCTTTCTTCACATACTTCGAGTTCCGGCGAGTCGTGCACAGCGAGCGACGAGTTGTCCCCCGCTCCGGCTCAGTTCTCCACAACATCAGCCGTCTCCTGTGGAGGGACCGCCGACCGTCGACGGACCTCCTCGAAGGCGGAAGCGATCTCGAGGAGCCGGCGGTCCTGGCCGTGCGCGGCCACGAGCTGGACGCCGACCGGGAGCCCCTCGGGGGTGTGCCCGGCGGGCACCGAGATCGCCGGACACCCGGTGACGGAGATCAGGTAGCCCGAGCGCATCCACGCGAGGTAGTCGGGCATCGTCTCGCCGTCGACCTCGGTGGGGTACTCCTGGTCGGCCGGGAAGGGCGGGACCTGGGAGGTCGGCAGGACCAACAGGTCGTAGCGCTCGAAGAACCGGCGCATCGTCTCCGACAGGGCCGTGCGCTGGGAGTAGGCCCCCGCCACGTCCGCGCCGGTCAGCGACTCGCCGGCCCGGATGTTGTCGGCCAGCGACTGCTTGATCCCGTCGGGGTGCTCGCGCAGCAGGTCTCCGTACGACGCCTGGAAGTGCCAGGCGCGCAGGGTCCGGAAGGTGTCGTCACCCAGGGCCAGGTCGGGGTGGTCGTCGTAGACCTGCGCCCCCGCGCCCACCAGCAGCCGCCCGGCGTCCTCGACGACCGATCGCACGGCCGGGTCGACCCGCAGCAGGCCCCCGAGGTCGGCGCTCCACCCGACCCGCAGCCCCGGCAGCGAGCCGATCACCGGCGGGGCGAAGGCGTCGCCGGGGTCACCCAGCGCGAGCGGCACGCGCGGGTCCGGGCCGGCGAGCACCGACAGCAGCAGGGCGACGTCACCGACCGTGCGCGCCATCGGGCCGGCCACCGACGTCGTCTCCCACTGGTTGGGGGCGGGCCAGGTCGGCACCCGCCCCAGCGACGGCCGCATGCCGACCACCCCGCAGAACGACGCCGGGTTGCGCAGGCTGCCGCCCATGTCGGACCCCTCCGCGAGCGGCACCATGCCCGAGGCCAGCGCAGCCGCCGCTCCCCCGCTGGAACCACCGGCCGAGCGCGTGGCGTCGACGGGGTTGAGGGTGGTGCCGAAGACCCGGTTGAAGGTGTGGGAGCCGGCGGCGAACTCGGGGACGTTGGTCTTGCCCATGAGCACCGCGCCCGCGCGGCGGATCCGCTCGACGACGAGGTCGTCCCGGTCGGGGACGTGGTCGGCGAACAGCGGCGAGCCGTAGGTCGTGCGCCAGCCGGCGACGTCGTGGGTGTCCTTCACCGCGAACGGCAGGCCGTGGAGCGGGCCGACCGGGTGGCCGGCCGCGAGGTGCTCGTCGGCCGCCCAGGCGCCGGCCCGCGCGCGTTCCTCGTCGAGCGAGACGATCGCGGTCAGCTCGGGGTTGCGCTCGGCGATCCGGGCGAGGTGGAGGTCGAGCAGCTCGCGGGCGGAGATCTGGCGGCGGCGTACGGCGTCGGCCATGCCGCGCGCGGTCCACTCGACGGTGACACTCATGGCCGACAGCCTGTCAGGAGGTTCCTGAGCCGGTCGACGGGGTCAACGGCGACGGCCGACGAGCACCCCGAGCGCGACCAGCCCGGCGCCCACGGCGAGGCCGACCCAGAAGTCGTTCGCGCCGCCGACCCGGCCGGGCCGGGCGTCGGTGTAGACGGCCGGCATCCCGGGCGCCGAGGGGTCGGTGAAGGTCGCGCCCGCCGGCGTCACCCCGGCAAGGACGTCGTCGATGCCGCCGAAGAACTCGCCGGCCATCCGCTTGGACACCGAGGCCAGCATCCGCTGCCCCACCCCGCCGAGCATGCCGCCGACGACGGCGTCGGCGTCATAGCTGACGGTCGTGCCGTCGCCCGACGACGAGAACGTCACCGGCACGGTGGCGCCGATCGTGCCGGGCGCGCCGGCGCCGTCGAGCCGCATCACCAGCGACTCGTGGGGCACCAGGTCGGTCAGCGTGCACGATCCCGAGTATGTGCCCTTGATCGCCGCGACCCCCGCGGTCACCGTCATCGCGTAGGCGTTCTCCCCCACTGCCTCCAGCCGCTCGCAGCCGGGGATCGTGCGGACCAGCACGGCCGGGTCGAGCAGGGCCTCCCAGACGCGGTCGACCGGGGCGTGGAGGGTGTGCTGGCCGGTGAACTTCACGGGGACTCCTCGGTGGCGTGGGACTGGCGGAGGTGGAAGAGCTCGGACGGCGAGATCGGCATCGCGGTGATCGGGAAGCCCTCCGCGTCCTCGATGGCGGCCGCGAAGACCGCCGCCGACGGGATCACGCCCGCCTCCCCTGCACCCTTGATCCCCAGCGGGTTGAGCGGCGAGGGCGTCTCGAGGTGGTCGATGTCGATCCCGGCGGGCACCTCGGTGACGTAGGGCATCAGGAAGTCCATGAAGGAGGCGTTGAGCAGCTGGCCTGCGTCGTCGTAGACCATCCGCTCGTAGAGCGCACCGCCGACGCCCTGGGCGACGCCGCCGTGGATCTGGCCCTCGACGATCAGCGGGTTGATGAGGTGGCCGCAGTCGTGGACCACGGCGTACTTCAGGATCGTGATCTCGGCCGTCACCGGGTCGGTCTCGACGACGACCGCGTGCATGCCGGAGGCGAACGTCGACCGCTCGGGGCTGTAGAAGTCCTTGCCCTCCAGGCCCGGCTCGTCGTCCTCGGCGACCGGCGGCCGGCCGGGATCGCCGACGGAGAACTGGGTGGCCGCCTTCGATGCCTCGTCGAAGGCGTAGCGCAGCGGGTTGGAGAGGACCGCGACCGTCCCGAGGTCGATCTGGGACTCGGTCCCCTTGACGCGGACGACGCCGTCGACGATCTCGAGGTCGTGCTCGTCGGCCTCGAGCGCGTCGGCCGCGATCCGCAGCGCCTTCTCGCGTGCCCGCAGCGCTGCCAGGTGGACAGCCGAGCCGCTCATCACCGCCGCGCGCGAGGCGAACGTGCCGACGGCGTAGGGCATCCGGCGGGTGTCACCGGTGGTGACCTCGACGCGGTCGAAGGGGACGCCGAGCGCGTCGGCGACGATCTGGGCGAAGACGGTCTGGTGGCCCTGTCCCTGCGTGGTGAGGCCCGTGGAGACCTTGACCTTCCCGGAGGTCTCGACGTGGACGTGGGCGCCCTCGTAGGGGCCGACGCCGGTGCCCTCGACGTAGCATGCGAGGCCGAGGCCGACCTGTCGGCCCTCGCGCGCCATCTCCTCACGGAAGGCCGGGAACTCGTCCCAGCCGACCAGCGCCTTGATCTTCTCGAGCATCGCGGGATAGTCGCCGGAGTCGTACTCGAGCTCACGGCCGTCCTGGAAGACCAGTCCCTGGTCGAACGGGAACTCGTCGGGCTGGATGAAGTTGGCGGCACGCACCTCGGTGCGGTCCTTGCCGAGCGCGGCCGCGATCGCGTCCATCGTGCGTTCCATGACGAAGCAGCCCTGCGGCCGGCCGGCGCCGCGGTAGGGCGTGACCATCACGGTGTTGGTGTAGATGCTCTCGAAGACCACGCGATAGCTCTGCGGCTTGTAGGGGCCGAGCAGCTGGGTCGAGGTGATGATCGGGACGATCAGGCCGTACGGCGTGTAGGCGCCGTGGTCGTGCCAGAACTGCACGTCGAGCCCGAGCACCCGGCCGTCGTCGTCGAACCCGACCTCGACGTGGTGCTCCTGGGCGCGCTCGTGGGCCGAGGAGATGAAGTGCTCGCGCCGGTCCTCGGTGAACTTCACGGGGGTGCCGAGGATGCGGGCCGCCATCGGTACCAACAGCTCCTCCGGCCACGGATGGTTGATCTTCACCCCGAAGCCGCCGCCGACGTCCGGCGTGATGACGTCGACCTGGCCGAGGTCGAGGCCGAGCCGTGCGGCGATGCAGCCGCGGACGCCGGTCGCCGTCTGGGTCGACGTCCACACCGTCATCCTCCCCAGGTCGGGGTCCCAGCGGGCGACCGTGCCGCGACCCTCGAGCGGCTGGCAGGCCGACCGCTCGACGGTGAGGTCGAGGCTCAGCGTGTGGGGCGCGGCCGCGATCGCCGCCCGGGCGTCACCGTTCTCCTGCTCGAGCCGGGCGCCGACGTTGCCGGGCACGTCGTCGTGGACGAGCGTGCGCGCCTCGCGGGACGCCGCGATGCCGACGACGGGCTCGAGGAGCGCGTAGTCGACCCGGATCCGGGCGACCGCGTCCTCGGCGACGTAGCGGTCCTCGGCGACGACGAAGGCGATCGCCTCGCCGACGTGGTTGACCTCGTCCTTCGCCAGCGCGTGCTGGGTGCGGCCGTGGAGCAGGGCCGGGTGCGGGATGAGGAGCGGCAGCGGCTCGGCCATCGCTCCCTCCAGGTCGTCGTGGGTCCACACGAGGTGGACGCCCTCGACGTCGAGCACCCCGCTGACGTCGATGTCGAGGATCCGCGCGTGGGCGTGGGGCGAGCGGAGCACCGCGGCGTGGAGGACCCGCTGGCCGACCAGCACGTCGTCGGCGTACCGCCCCTGGCCGGTGACCAGCCGCTGGTCCTCGACGCGCCTGACGGGCGTCCCGAACAGCTTCGTCGTCATGACCGCGCCGCCTCCATCACGGCCTTCACGATGTTCTGGTAGCCGGTGCAGCGGCACAGGTTGCCGGCGACCATCTCGCGGGCCTCGTCCTCGGTCGGGTCGGGGTTGTCGCGCAGCCCGGCGGTGATGGTCGTGAGGAAGCCGGGGGTGCAGAAGCCGCACTGGAGGCCGTGGCAGTCGCTGAAGGCCTGCTGCACCGGCGACAGCGATCCGTCGGACGCGGCGAGACCCTCGACCGTCGTGATCTCGGCGTCCTGGGCCGAGACGGCCAGGACCAGGCAGGAACGCACCGGGCGCCCGTCGACCAGGACGGTGCAGGCGCCACACACGCCGTGCTCGCAACCGACGTGGGTGCCGGTCAGCCCGCAGTCGTGGCGCAGCGCGTCGGACAGCAGCCGCCGCCCCGGCACGGTCACCGCGTGGGCGGCGCCGTTGACGTGGAGCACGACGTCGTGGGTCTCCTCAGGCGGTCCGGTCACGGGCCATCTCCTTCGCTGCCGCCAGGACCCTGCCGGTGAGGACCCGGACCAGGTGGGCGCGGTAGTCGGCGGTCGCGTGGATGTCGTCGGCCGGATCGAGGTGCGCGAGCGCGACCTCGGCAGCCTCCGGCTCGCGGCCGGTCACGTCGACCACGGTCGGGGTGTCGTCGACCGAGAGGTAGCCCAGGCGTACGGCGTCCGGCGCGACGTGGGCGGCGACGCCCACCATCGCGTAGTCGCCGTGGCGGCGTGCGATCTCCGCGAAGCCGACCCCCTCCCCCGCACCCAGCGCGGGGAACCAGGCGGAGGTCGCGACCTCGTCGGCGGCCAGGGTCGACTCGAGCGGACCGGCGTAGAGCTGCGAGGCCGGGACGGTGCGGGTGCCGCGCACCGACGTCGCCTCGACCGACCCGCCCAGGAGGCAGAGCACGGCCGGCATCTCCGCAGCGGCGTCGGCATGGACGATCGAGCCGACGGTGGTGCCGAGGTTGCGGATCGTCGCGTGCGCGACGTGGGAGAGCGCCAGCGGGATGAGCGGCTGGGCCGCCCCCACCGCCGCGTCGGCCAACAGGTCGGCGTGGCGCACCATCGCCCCGACCCGGACGCCCCCCTCGTCGACCGAGATCGTGTCGAGCCCCGGCACACCGCCGAGGTCGACCAGGGTCTCCGGGGACGCGAGCCGCATGTTCAGCAGCGGGACCAGGCTCTGGCCGCCGGCCAGCACCTTCGCGCCCGGCTCGCCGGCCAGCAGCGTCAGCGCCTCCTCGAGGCTCGCCGGCCGGCGGTAGCGGAAGGGAGCTGGCTTCACGCCCTCCTCAGTCCTCCTTCGCCCGGCGACCGGGGGCCGGCGCCTGGTCCTCGGCGTGGGCGCCGGTGCGGCCGACGGCCATCATCGTGCCCTCGGCGTCGCTCGGGGCGACGGCCTTGGCGAGGTGGTAGCCGAGCACGATGATCACGGTACCCATCGCGATCCCGCCGAGCGGGAAGTCGGCGGTCACGTTGAAGAAGGCGTTGTCGGCGAGGCCGATGCCCATCGTCAGGCCGGCCGCGACGGGCACGAGGTTGACCGGGTTGGCGAAGTTGACCTGGTTCTCGACCCAGATCTTGGCGCCCAGCAGTCCGATCATCCCGTAGAGGACGAGCGTGATCCCGGCGAGCACGCCCGAGGGCGTGGTCGCGACCAGGGCCCCGAACTTGGGCACGAAGCCGAAGAGGATGGCGACGATCGCGGCGACGAAGTAGGCCGCGGTGGAGTAGACCCGGGTCGCGGCCATGACGCCGATGTTCTCGGCGTAGGTCGTCGTGGGCGAACCGCCCACCGCCGAGGCGAGCGCCGTGCCGAAGCCGTCGGCGGCGACCGCCTTGCCCATGACCGGGTCGAGGTCCTGGCCGGTCATGCCGGAGACGGCCTTGACGTGGCCCATGTTCTCCGCGACCAGCGCGATCACCGCCGGCAGGGCGAGGAGGGTGAAGGTGACCGAGAGGTTGGGCAGGTGCCAGCCGACCTCGGCCATGTTGTTGGCGCCGCCGAAGGGCGACTGGTTGCCGATCAGGCCGTCGACGGTGTGGGGCGGGAAGCCGAACCAGTCGGCCGCCTTGACGTTGGTCCAGTCGACGCGGTCGCCCTCGACGCCGCCGACGCCCATGGCGTCGAACACGATCGAGAGCACGAAGCCGAAGACCAGGCCGAGGAAGATCGCGATCCGCCCGAGGAAGCCGCGCAGACCGACGGCCATCAGGATGACCGCGAACATCGTGATCAGGGCCACCCAGCGGTCGGCCGGCATGTAGATGCCGGTGGCGACGCGGGCGAGGTTGAAGCCGATCAGCATCACGACCGCGCCGGTGACCACCGGCGGCAGCACGGCGTTGACGAACCCCGGACCGGCGACGTGGATCGCCACGCCGACGGCGAGCAGGACGACGCCGGAGACGAGGATCGCGCCGGTGACGTCGGCCGGGCCGCCGCCCGCGGCGTAGATCGCGGACGCGCCGCCGACGAACGACGCGGAGGTGCCGAGATAGCTGGGGACCCGGCCCTTGACGATCAGCAGGAAGCAGATCGTCGCGATGCCGCTCATCATGATCGCGAGGTTGGCGTTGAGGCCCATGATCAGCGGGAAGACGAAGGTCGCCCCGAACATCGCCACGACGTGCTGGGCGCCGAGGCCCACCGTCTTGCCCCACGCGAGGCGCTGGTGCGGTGCGACCGCCTCGCCCGGCGCGGGATCCACCACGTCCCACTTGAACATCGACATCGTTCCTCCATGGCTGACCCGGCCCCCGCGTGGGGACTCAACGTAGTGAGGTCATGACACACCCTCGACGGCGGAACGTGCCGAAGGAACGCCGGTCGCGCTGGCACACGTTGCGGGGTGTGACGGGCACCCCGTGAAGGTCGTCTCAGGCCCTGCGCCGGGCGCGGAGCAGCGTGACCGCGGGCGCCAGAGCGACGACCCCGCCCAGCAGGAGCGAGGAGCCCACGACCAGCTCGGCGGCGTGGGCCGGCGGGACCACGAGCCAGACCAGGCCGAATGCGGCGCCGAGCGCTCCCGACACCCCCGCGACGACCGCCCCGAGCACCACGGCGCCCCGCAGCGTCGCCTCCTCGGAGGCGACCGCGGCGACGATCCCGGTCAGGAGCGTGATCCCGAGCGGCCACGACGCGTAGAAGACGGTGAGGAGGACGAAGCCGAGGAGGTAGGGCCAGCCGCCTGGCCCGTCGAGGCCGCCGTGGTCGGCCACCGCGCAGCCGACCCCCACCACGGCGACCTGCGCCAGCACGGACAGCAGCGGGCGCCAGCAGCTCACGTCGCGGCCTCCTCGCGCCGGAAGGCCACCAGCAGCGGCAGCAGCGGGACCACGCTGGTGACCAGGAGCGCGGTGGCGAAGACCCGGTCCGCCTCACCGTCGGCGCGGAGGAGCTCGGGAGCGCCCAGCACGAGACCAGCCACCCCCACGAGCGCCGCCACCACCGCACCCACGATCGTGGCCGTCCGCGCAGCGTCGCCGCTCCGGGCGAAGCTGCCGGCCAGGGCGCAGCCGAGGAGCAGCAGCCCCGGCAGCGAGAGGTAGAGGAGCGCGATCACCACCACGCCGAAGGCGTAGCCCCAGGAGCCGACGGGCTGCGGCAGGTCGGAGCGGTCGATCCAGAGCGCCACGAACAGGGCGAGACCGACCTGGGCGAGGACCGACAGGAGCGGGAGCCAGGGGCGCAGTCGCATGGCCGCCAGTCTGGTCGCGGCCGGCCGGGTCGCGCGTGAGGCCGGGTGCTCAGCCGGCGATCTCGAGCACCCGCAGCGCCACCGCGACGTCGAGGCGCAGGTGGGGGTCGGACGAGAGCGGCCCGAGCAGCCGCTCGAGCTTGCCGACGCGGTAGCGCATCGTGTTGTAGTGGAAGAACTGCAGGCGCGCGGCTTCCGCCACGTTGAAGTTGGTGTCGAGCAGGACCTGCAGCGTCTCCCGCAGGTCCGCGGCCTCGGGCGTGCGCAGCGCCAGCGGCCCGAGCACGTCGTCGACGAACGACCGCAGCTCGGCCGGGTCGGGGACGAGGGCGATCAGCCGGTGGAGGCCGAGCTGGTCGAAGAAGGTCGTGGAGCCCGCCCCCGAGACGCGGCGGCCGACCTCGACCGCCCGACGCGCCTGGGCATAGCAGTCGGGGAGGTCGTCCAGTGTCGCCGCGACCCGCGACACCCCGGCCGAGAACGACCGTCGCCCACCGCCCCGGTCACCGGCCACGGCCGCCACGACGCGCCGTACGACGTCGGCGGCGGCGGGCTCGCCGGGGTCCGCGTCCGTCGTGTCGAGCGGCAGCAGCGTGACGACCTCGGAGGAGAAGTCGACCGAGGGCACGCCCGGACCGAGGCCCTGCGTGACCTGTCGCCACGCCGCCGAGAAGCGGCCCTGGTGGCGGCGCCGCTGGTCGGCGGGCAGCGCCTCGTCGGCAGTGTCGAGCTCGGCCGACACGACGACGACCGGGCGGTCGAGGCGCCAGCCGAAGGCGGTGGCGTGCTCCTCGACGTAGGCCGCGTCGCGGACCCGGCGCGCGAACAGCTCGCGCAGGAAGTCGCCCTGGTACTTGTTCTCGACAGCAGTGATCGACTCCTCGCGCGTGATCAGGAGCGCCGCCACCGTCGCCGCCCGCTCGAGGGCGTGGACGTCGTCCTCGCCGAGCGGGCCGTCGCGGCGTACGCCGACGAGCCGCGCGAGGTCGGTGCCGGCGGCCGCCACCCGCAGCACGCGGACCTCGCCGCCGCCGACCCGGGTGCCGTCGGCGCCGATGCGCTCGACGCGGACCCGGCCGGTGTGGTCGAGGAGGTCGGCGCCGGCCAGCAGCTCGCGGTCGCCCGGCTCGAGGTGGGACGCCTGCTCCCGGCCGTCGCTCGACGTCACGGCGATGCCGGCACCGAGCACCCCGGCGACCTCCTCGGCGATCCGGGCCAGGTCGCCGCCGTCGAGGACGATGTGGGTCAGCGCCGTGTGGAGGGCGTCGACACGGGCGAGCGCGGCGGCCGCATCGAGCTGGTCGGGCCTCATCCCTCATCACCTTCTGTCACGGATCGGACCGATCGTTGGCACAACCTCACGTCGCGGAGGCTACCGAGACGCCACTAGCGTCGGAAGGCATGACCCCCGTCGCGGCGCCGCCCCGCGTGCGCGACCTGCTGCGCACCGCGCCCGACGGGCCGGTGCCGGTGCTCCACGCCGGCCCGCTCGCGATCTACGTCGAGGTGGCCGGTCAGGCCGTCGGGGTGCTGGCGGCCGGTGCGGTCCGGGTGCCGTGCGGACTGCGGACGCGGCTGAAAGATCTGGCCCTCCATGTTTCGACAAACGGTGGTCCAGACCCGTACGTTGTGGGTGGGGCGCTTCACCTCGGCAGTCGGCCACTGACCGTGGGACGAGTCGTGGGGACGTACGTACCCACCCTTCGTCACGAGGTCGTCCGCAGCACAAAGACGGGCCCGGCCACCGTTCAGGCCACCCCCCCGGCCACGGTTGCCGGGCTCGTCGCTGCACTCCCCCGCCGCCGCGACGACGCCACCGGCCTCCCCGCACTCGTCGGCCGCGGCGAGGGTCTCACGCCCCTGGGCGACGACCTCCTCTGCGGATGGCTCGCCACGCAGCGCGCGCTGGGCGTCGCGACCCCGGCGGTCGACGCCGAGCTCCGACGCCTGCTGTCGCGCACCACCCGACTCTCCGCGACCCTGCTCGAGTGCGCCCTGGCCGGAGAGACGCTCCCCGAGCACGCCGACTGGCTGCGTGCCGTCGGCGGCCACGACGAACCCGCCCGCGCCCGGGCCCTCGCAGCCATCGGCGCCACCTCCGGCTCGGGACTGCTCCACGGCTCCCGCGCCGCCCTCGACCAGCTCCGGGAGGCCGCATGACCACCACCCGTCCGACCACCGACCACGTCGAGCTCCGGCGCGGCGCCTACGCCGACTCCGTCGCGCTGCTCCAGGTCAGCCGCGACGTCCAGGGGGTCGCCGGGGTCGTCACCGCCCAGGTCGCGATGGCGACGCCGCTCAACGTCGAGGTGCTCGAGGGGCTCGGTTTCACGCTGCCCGACGGCACCACGACCAACGACATGGTGGTCGCGGTCCGCCTGTCCCCGGACGGCGATCTCGAGACGGCGCTCGCCGCGGTCGACGCCGCCCTGCGACCAGCCCGCGGTCCGTCCGGCCCGGAAGGTGCTAGCGCGCCGCGGCGTACGACCGCGACGGCGCTCGACGAGGGCCGCGGGCTCGTGCTCGTGTCCGTGCCGGGGGCGAGCGCCTTCGTCGAGGCGATGGACGCCCTCGACGCGGGCTGCGACGTGATGGTCTTCAGCGACCACGTGCCCGTCGAGCAGGAGGTCGCGCTCAAGCGCACGGCCACCGACCGGGGGCTGCTGGTCATGGGCCCCGACTGCGGCACGGCCGTGGTCGGCGGGGTCGGCCTCGGGTTCGCCAACGCGACCCGGCCGGGTCCCGTCGGCATCGTCGCCGCGTCGGGCACCGGGTGCCAGCAGCTGCTGGCGCTGCTCGACCACGCCCGCGTGGGAGTCGGTACGGCGCTGGGCGTCGGCGGTCGCGACCTGTCCGCGGCGGTGGGCGGGCTGTCCACGCTCGAGGCCATGCGGCGGCTCGAGGTCGACGACGACGTCGAGCTGGTCGTGGTCGTCTCCAAGCCGCCCGACCCGGCGGTGGCCGCCGAGGTGGAGGCCCTGGCGGCGACCATGTCGACGCCCCTCGAGCTCGCCCTGCTCGGCACCGGTCGCCCGGACCTGACGGCTGCGGCCGAGGCCGTGCTGCGCCGGTTGGGGCACGACGTGCCGGCGTGGCCGGTGTCGGGACGTGCCGTCCCGGGACCAGCTGGCGTCGTGCGGGGGCTCTTCGTGGGCGGCACCCTCTGCCAGGAGTCGCGGCTCCTCGCCGACGCCGCCGGCGACGGCGGGGGCCACACCTTCACCGACTTCGGCGACGACGACTACACCCAGGGACGCGCCCACCCGATGATCGACCCGACCCTGCGGCTCGAGGAGCTCCACCGCGCTGCCACCGACCCGACCACCGGGGCGCTGCTGCTCGACGTGGTGCTCGGCCACGGTGCCGAGGCCGACCCGGCGGCGGCGCTAGCCCAGGCGCTCGCCGGGGTCCGGGTGCCCGTGGTGATGTCGGTCGTCGGCACCGCCGACGACCCCCAGAACCGGGAGCGCCAGGTCGCGGCCCTGATGGCCGCGGGCGCCGAGGTCCACCTCTCCCACGCCGCGGCCACGCGCCGCGCGCTCGAGCTCGCCGGAGGCACGCGATGAACGCACCCGACCGCGTCGTCACCGTCGGTGCCGAACGGCTGGCCGACGCCGTCGAGGCCCAGGCCGTCGACGTCGAGCGCGTCTCCTGGCGGCCGCCGATGCCCGGCACCGAAGCCGATCTCGTCGCCGTCGCGGCCGACCCACGTCGGCGCGAGGCCAACGCCCGTGCCGTCGAGGCCGTCCTCGGTGTCACCGCCCACCTCGTGGACGTCGCGCCCGCCGCCGAGCTGCTCGGGCTCGAGCCCGGCCAGTTCCTCCACGCCGGCCCGCCGATCGGGTGGGACCGGGCGTCCGGCCCCCTGCGCGGCGCGCTGATGGGAGGGGCCGTCCTCGAGGGGCTCGTCGACGACCCCGACGACGCGGTCCGGCTGTTCGAGGACGGGTCGACGGTCAGCCTCGAGCCGTGCCACCACCGCGACGCCGTCGGTCCGATGGCGGGCGTGGTCACGCCGTCGATGTGGATGTTCGTCCTCGAGGACCGGGCCACGGGGCGGCGTACGCACTGCACCCTCAACGAGGGGCTCGGCAAGGTGCTGCGCTACGGCGCCTACGGGCCCGAGGTCGTCGCGCGGCTGCGCTGGATGGGCGACGTGCTCGGCCCGCTGCTGCGGGCCGCGGTGCGCGGGAGCGACCCCGTCGACGTCACCGGCATCCTCACCCAGATGCTCCAGATGGGCGACGAGGCCCACAACCGCAACCGGGCCGGCACCCTGATGCTGCTGCGCGACCTCGGTCCGGCGATGGTCAGCAGCGGCTTCGACGCCACCGACGTCGCCGAGGCGCTGCGCTTCGTCGGCGGCAACGACCACTTCTTCCTCAACCTCGCCATGCCGGCCTGCAAGCTCGCGCTGGACGCGGCGCGCGGCATCGACGGGTCGACGATGGTCGTCGCGATGGCGCGCAACGGCACCGACTTCGGGATCCAGGTCGCCGGCACCGGCGACGAGTGGTTCACCGGGCCGGCGCAGGTCGCCGACGGCCTCTACCTCGGCGACTACGGCCCCGACGACGCCAACCCGGACATCGGCGACTCCGCGATCACCGAGACCGCCGGCATCGGCGGCTTCGCCATGGCGACCGCACCCGCGATCGTGCGCTTCGTGGGCGGCTCCGTCCCCGACGCCCTCGCCACGACCCGGCGGATGCGAGAGATCACCCTGGCCGAGAACCCGCGCTGGTCGGTGCCGATCCTCGACTTCGCGGGTGTCCCGACCGGCATCGACGTCACCCGGGTGTGCCGGACCGGAATCCTGCCCCAGATCAACACCGGCATGGCCGGCCGCGTCGCCGGCACCGGACAGGTCGGGGCCGGCCTGGTGACTCCCCCCGCCGACATCTTCCCGAAGGCCCTCGCCCGA
>NZ_BAAAJT010000002.1:3066362-3118605 GCF_039527245.1 Nocardioides aestuarii | reverse complement strand
GCGGACTCGTGACCGCCGAGGCGGCACGCGTCCGCGACTCGACGGTCACCACCCCACGACTCAACCCTCCGGGCGGCGGGTGAGGGTGGGGCGGAAGAAGCAGCGGGCGAGGTCGACGTTGCCGGAGGGGCGCAGCGGGGTGGCCTCCTCGAGGTAGGACTGGCGCGCCTCGCCCTGGTGGCTGGGCGGCAGCGACCCGTCGGCACGGACCACCCGCCACCACGGGACACCGCTCCCCTGCCGGGCCATGACCGAGCCGACCTGACGGGGTCCCCCACCGCCGAGCAGCCTGCCCACGACCTCCGCGACGGCGCCGTACGTCGTCACGCGGCCACGCGGGACCTGCTCGACGCAGCGCAGCACGAGCTCGGCGTACTCCTCGGGGTCGATCCGGCCGGTCACCCGGCCGAACCTAGCGTCACGGGATCGCGGTGAACGGGCCGCCCTTGACCAGGTGGAGGCCGTCGATGCCGGAGTGCCGCTGGGCGTAGGCCAGCTCGCGACCGAGGTTCCCGAGACCGTTGGAGCCGGCGAGCGGCGCGATCGCCACGGTCGACAGGGTGCCGACGGCACGGCCCCGTTCGTCGAGGAAGCCGCTGCCGGAGTCACCCGGGATGCCGGGGGTGGCGGTGTAGACGTCGAGGCCCCAGCCGCCGTTGGTCGCCCCCAGCGAGACGCCGGTCTTCGGCGACAGCAGCGTGGTCGGGCGCAGGCTCGACTGGCCGTAGGAGTGGACCTGGCTGCCGGCCGCTGCGGTCGCGGCGAGCCCGGTGGGACCGCCCCAGAACGGGACGGTGGGGCTGACCTTGCCGGAGTCCGCGGCGGCGACGCGGACCAGCGCGAAGTCGTTGGCCGCGCACGCCGCGCGGCTCGCGCCGTGGCGCTGCATCGCCCGCCACGAGCTGTAGACGAGGGTGCCGTGGCCGAGGGTGGTGCCGCCGGTCGCCACGGTGGCGCCCTCGGCGAACCGGACCCGGGTGCCGTAGGGCTGGGAGGCGGTGTCGCACCCGTTGGTGTCGGTGGCCTCGCCCTTGCCCGCGCAGTGGGCCGCGTAGCCGACGTAGGTGCGACCGGCGGCGTCGGCGAAGACGAAGTTGGCGGTGCACTGGGCGCCCGCCGTGAACATCTGGACGCCCGGGGTGATCGTCGCCGCCGCCTGGGCGGGAGGCGCCTGGGTCCCCAGCACGGCGAGGCCGCAGGCGAGCGCGACGAGCAGGGCTCCGAAGGTGGTCCGTGGTGTCCGCATGCCCTCACAACGAGCGCCGCCCCGTCCGGTCACGGACGGGGCGGCGCTGCCGGGGGGGTGAGCTCAGAGGACCGGGGAGAACGGCTCGGTGCCGGGGACCAGCTGGAGCCCGGCGATGCCGCCGTGCTGCTGGGCGTAGGTCAGCTCGCTGTTCAGGTCGCCCACGCCGTTCGAGCCCGCCAGCGGCGCGAGAGCCAGCGTCGACAGCGTGCCGAGCGCGTTCCCCTCGGCGTCGAGGAAGGCCGAGCCGGAGTCTCCGGGGACGCCGGGGCTCACGGTGTAGACGGGGTGGCTCCAGCCGTCACCCTCGGTGCCGAGCGACAGCCCGGTCTTGGGCGACAGCTGCTCGATGCCGGCGCGGAGGCTGGAGTTGCCGAAGGAGTAGACGCGGTCGCCCGCGGCGGTGCCGTCGGTGTTCACGGCGACCGGACCGCCCCAGAACGGGATGCTCGGGTTGACCTTCGCCACGTCTGCGGCGTCGACCTTCACCAGGGCGAGGTCGTTGTAGGCGCAGGTGTTCTCGTCGGTCTCGCCGCGGTCCTGCATCGTGAGCCACGAGCTGTAGGCGAGCGTCCCGTGGCCGACCGTGGTGCCCTCGCTGACCAGGGACCCGCCCCGGGCGAAGGTCACGCGGGTGCCGAGCGGGAGGGAGCCGGCGTCGCAGCCGTTGGTGTCCGTGGCCTCGCCCAGGCCGGCGCAGTGGGCGGCGTAGCCGACGTAGGTGTTGCCGGCGCCGTCGGCGAAGACGAAGTTGGCGGTGCACTGGGCGCCGTCGGTGTACATCTGCACCCCGGGGGTGATGTCCGCAGTGTCGGCCGGCGCCCAGGTGGGGGCGGCGGTGGCCGGAGCAGTGATCGTCAGCGCGGCGACCGCGGCGGCGCCGGCGGCGGCCGCGACGGAGCCGGCGAGTCGGCGGCTGGTACGGGTCAACGACATGGGTGGTTCCCTCCCGGGGTGAGGTGGTGTTGGCGTGACCAACGCCACCGGCCCGAAAGGGTTACGCGCGGGTAGCCCGTTCGGGCCACCCGCGCGTGTGCTGCGCCCGGCGCAGGATCAGTACGACGGCTGCGAGGGGTCGATCTGGTTGACCCACGCGACCACGCCGCCGCCCACGTGGACGGCGTCGGAGTAGCCCGCACCCTTCAGCACCGCCAGGGCCTCGGCCGAGCGGGCGCCGCTCTTGCAGTGGAGGACGACCTGCTTGTCCTGCGGGAGCTGCTCGAAGGCGTTGCCGTTGAGGAACTCGCCCTTGGGGATCAGCACCGAGCCGGGGATCTTGTTGATCTCGTACTCGTTCTGCTCGCGGACGTCGACGAGGACGAAGTCGCGCGAGCCCTCCTCGCGCTCCTTGAGCATGTGCTCGAGGTCGGTCACCGAGATCGTCGATCCCGCTGCCGCGTCGGCGGCCTCGTCGGAGATCGCACCGCAGAAGGCGTCGTAGTCGATCAGCTCGGTCACGGTCGCGTGCTCGCCGCACAGCGCGCAGTTGGGGTCCTTGCGGACCTTGAGCTTGCGCCACTCGAGCTCGAGGGCGTCGTAGATGACGAGCTTGCCGATCGCGGGGTCGCCGATCCCGGTGAGCAGCTTGATCGCCTCGTTGACCTGGATCGAGCCGATCGAGGCGCAGAGGACACCGAGCACGCCACCCTCGGCGCAGCTCGGGACCATCCCCGGCGGCGGGGGCTCGGGATAGAGGCAGCGGTAGCACGGGGCGTCGTCGGACAGGGAGGGCGCGAACACGCTGGCCTGGCCGTCGAAGCGGTAGATCGAGCCCCAGACGTAGGGGATCTTCAGGAAGTAGGCCGCGTCGTTGACCATGTAGCGCGTCGCGAAGTTGTCGGTGCCGTCGACGATGAGGTCGTAGCCCTCGAAGATCCGCATCACGTTGTCGTTGTCGAGGCGCTCGTTGTGCACGACCACGTCCACCAGCGGGTTGACCTCGGCGATGGAGTCCTTGGCCGACTCGGCCTTGGGGCGACCGACGTCGGACTGGCCGTGGATGACCTGGCGCTGGAGGTTGGACTCGTCCACCTCGTCGAACTCGGCGATGCCGAGGGTGCCGACGCCGGCGGCGGCGAGGTAGAGGAGCGCCGGGCTGCCGAGACCCCCGGCCCCGATGACCAGCACCTTGGCGTTCTTCAGCCGCTTCTGCCCGGCCATCCCGACGTCGGGGATGATCAGGTGGCGGCTGTAGCGGCGCACCTCGTCGGTGGTGAGCTCGTCGGCGGGCTCCACGATCGGCGCGAAGGACACAGGCACTCCTCGGGTTGTCGTACTCGGCAGGACCACCCGTCACAACTGTCGTGCGGGCACGGATGTTCCCGTTCACCCCCATGGTGGAGGCGTTTCGCCGTACGCCGCGACCGCTTCCGATATCCGGACGGAAACCGCAAAGTTTGGCAACGATCAGGTGACGAACCCTTGCCATCCCCCGGATCGGCCCTATGAGGTGGCCCGAGTGCGCCATGGCCCGATCGGGCCATGGCGCACTAGTCCGAATCGACCACGGCCCGGCCCCCCGGGACCGTGACTCTCGAAGGGAACACCGTGAGGAGACTCGCACCCGTGCTCGTGGCGGGCACCGCAGCCCTGGCCCTCGGCGCCACCGCGCTGAGCCCGGCCACGGCGGCCACGTCCGCCCCGTCCACCGCCGACCGCGCCGCGACCGGATCACCGGGCGCCGACGGCCAAGTCAGGCGTGACAACCTGCCCAACCCGCTGGCGAAGAAGCAGGCCAAGAAGCGCCGCGAGGCGCTGGAGCTGCTGTCGGCCGGCAAGACCGAGCGCCAGCCGCAGCGCGGCGGCGGTTCCGTCGTGGAGACCCAGAGCGGCGACGCCGTCGAGCTCTTCGACAACGACAAGCAGGCCAACATCTGGACCGTGCTGTCCGAGTTCGGTCCCGAGGTCACCGAGGCCGGCGGGGAGGCCGGTCCGCTGCACAACCAGATGGCCGAGCCCGACCGCAGCCGCGACAACTCGACCCAGTGGACCGAGGACTTCGACGTCGCCCACTACGACGAGATGTTCAACGCCACCGACGGCGAGTCGTTCCGCAACTACTACCTCGACCAGTCCAACGGCGAGTACACGACGACCGTCGAGGTCGAGGACTGGGTCACCGTGCCGCGCAACGGCAACTACTACGGCGACAACGACAACGAGGCCCGCGGCTACTGGGACTTCGTCAACGACACCGTCGACGCCTGGTACGAGAAGAAGAAGGCCGACGGACTCTCCGACCAGGAGATCGCCGCGGAGCTGGCCGAGTTCGACCAGTGGGACCGCTACGACTTCGACCAGGACGGCGAGTTCAACGAGCCCGACGGCTACATCGACCACTTCCAGGCGATCCACGCGGGCGCCGGCGAGGAGGCCGGTGGCGGCGTCCTCGGCGACGACGCCATCTGGTCGCACCGCTGGTACGCCGACTACACCACCATCGGCCAGGTCGGCCCCACCGTCGGTGAGCAGAAGAACCTCAACGGTGGCCAGGAGATCGGCGACACCGGCATGTTCGTCGGTGACTACACCGTCGAGCCCGAGAACGGCGGCCTGGGCGTCTTCGCCCACGAGTACGCCCACGACCTCGGCCTGCCCGACTTCTACGACACTGCCGGCGGCGAGAACAGCACCGCCTTCTGGACCCTCATGTCCTCCGGCTCGTGGATGGGCCACGGCGACGAGGCCACCGGCTTCCAGGTCGGCATCGGCGGCACGCCCAACGACATGGGCGCCGAGGAGAAGCTCTTCCTGGGCTGGCTCGACCCGCAGGTCGTCGAGGCCGGCGACCGCGGCACCCACACCCTCGAGGCCGCCGGCGTCGACGGCAGCAACGACGCGCTCCAGGTCGTGCTCCCCGACGTCACCCGCACCCGGACCGTCGGCGAGCCCTTCGCCGGCGAGATGGCGTGGTACTCCGACTCGGGCGACGACCTGAACAACGCGCTCACCCGCGACGTGCCCGCCGGCGACTCCGTCACTGTCGACGCCCAGGCGTGGTACGACACCGAGGCCGACTACGACTACTGGTACGCCCAGTTCTCCACCGACGGCGGCAACACGTGGGAGAACCTCGGCACGTTCGACGGCCAGTCCAACGGCTGGGAGCCGGTCAGCTTCTCCTACGACGCCGGCGGCGCCGCGTCGAAGTTCCGGTTCCTCTACAAGACCGACGGCGGCGTCAGCAACCCCGGTCTGATGCTCGACGAGATCACGACGACGGTCGACGGCGAGGCGCTCGACACCGACGGCGCCGAGACCGACACCAGCGCCTGGACGCCCACGGGCTGGCTGCGCACCACCGGCAGCATCACCCAGACGTTCCCGCGCTACTACCTCATGGAGAACAAGTCCTACGCGGGCTACGACGACACCCTGCGCACGGGTCCGTACAACTTCTCCGAGGCCGTGACCCGTCCTGACTGGGTCGAGCACTTCACCTACCAGGACGGCCTGCTGGTCTGGTACGTCAACCACTCGGTGGCCGACAACAACGTGTCGCAGCACCCCGGCAGCGGCTACGCCCTGCCGGTCGACGCGATGCGCAAGCCGCTGCGGTGGAGCAACGGCGAGGTCGCCCGCAACCGGATCCAGGCCTTCGACTCGACCTTCGGCCTGCAGCGCACCGACCGGACCGTGCTGCACCGCCAGGTGGGCAAGGGGAGCTCCGGCAAGTACCGCTCCGAGCGCCTCGTGGCGCCCACGCGGTCGATGGCGTCGACGTTCAACGACCGCAAGGCACGCCGCTACTGGACCAACGCCAACCCGGGCGCCTCGGTGAAGGTCGCCGGCGTGGGCGTGGTGGCCAAGGTCCTCGAGCAGACGGCCGACACGATCACGGTGCGGGTCTCCAACCCGCAGCAGTGACCCCCGCCCCCGGCTGAGCGCCGGTGGCAGCCAGGGGCGGAGGATCCGGAGACGGGTCCTCCGCCCCTCGTGCGTCCACTGCCCGGACCGCTGGTGACCAGCCGGTAGGGTTCAGCGCGGCACCCCCGGTGCCGACGATCGGAGGAGACCACACGTGACGGCGTACGACGACGCAGCCACCCGCCCCCGCGGCGGCCGGATGCCGCGCCGCGAGCGGCGCGCCCAGCTGCTCGAGTCCGCGCTCGAGGTGTTCGTGGCGCAGGGCTACCACGCGGCCGCCATGGACGACATCGCCGAGCGCGCCGGGGTCTCCAAGCCGGTGCTCTACCAGCACTTCCCCGGCAAGCTCGACCTCTACCTCGCGCTGCTCGACGCCTCCTGCGACGCGATCATCGACAACTGCCGCAAGGCGCTGGAGTCGACCCCGGACAACAAGCAGCGCGTGGCGGCCACGATGGAGGCGTTCTACGACTACATCGGCAGCAACGACGGCGCCTTCCGGCTGGTCTTCGAGTCCGACCTCACCAACGAGCCGGCCGTCCGCAACGCCGTCGACCGCGTGACCAGCGACTGCGCGGCGCTCATCACCGAGGTCATCCACGAGGACACCGGCCTCACCGACGAGGCCTCGCGGCTGCTCGCCGTGTCCCTCGTGGGAATGGCGCAGGTGAGCGCACGGTTCTGGGTGACCGACGCGGGCGGCATCAGCCGGCCCGACGCCGTGGCCCTGGTGTCGGGGCTGGCCTGGCGGGGCATCCGCGGCTACCCCCTCACCGACGACCACTGACACCTGTCGACCGACCGGTCGACCACCCACGAAGGGACCATCCAGCGATGGAGATCAAGATCGGCGTCCAGCAGGCGCAGCGCGAGCTCGTGGTCGAGTCCGAGGCCTCGGCCGACGAGGTCCAGAAGCTGGTGGCCGACGCGCTCACCGCCGGCGGCGTGCTCACCCTGTCCGACACCAAGGGCCGCACCGTCGTGGTGCCGGTCGAGAAGCTCGCCTACGTCGAGATCGGCGGCGGCGTCGCGGGTCAGGTCGGCTTCCGCTCCTGACGCCGTAGCCCGGCGGGGACTCGTCAGGAGTCCAGGCCCAGCTTGGCCATCCGTTCGGCGTGGAGCTCGGTGATCCGGGCGAACATCCGGCCGATCGCGGCCAGGTCGAGCGCCGGGCGGTCGACACCGCCGGCGAGGAGGGCGGTGAGCGCGTCGCGCTCGGCCGCGACCCGCTGGGCCTGGGTGAGGGCCTCCCCCATCAGCCGGCGGCCCCAGAGGGCGAGTCGGCCGCCGAGGCGGTGGTCCTCGGCGATGGCGGCCTGGACCCGGTCGACGACGAAGTCGGAGTGGCCGGTGTCGGCGAGGGAGGCGATGACGACGTCGCGGGTGCGCGGGTCGAGGTAGGCCGCGATCTCGCGGTAGAAGTCGGCCGCGAGCCCGTCACCGACGTAGGCCTTGACCAGGCTCTCCCACCAGTCCGCGGGTGCCGTGTGCTCGTGGAAGCGGTCGACGGCGGCCCGGAACGGCGCGAGCGCGGCGTGGGGGTCGGCGCCGAGCTCGGCGATGCGGGCCTGCAGCAGGTCGACGTGGCCGAGCTCGACAGCAGCCATGCGCGCGACGGCGAGCTTGTCCTCGAGCGTCGGCGCCAGCAGGGAGTCCTCGGCGAGCCGGTCGAAGGCGGAGATCTCGCCGTAGGTGATGGCCGCCAGCAGGTCGACGACTGCTTCGCGGTAGGCAGGATCGGCGAGCGCGCCGGTCTCGGGAGCGGGCTCGACCGGGCCGTCCGCGTCGCGCGATGCAGTCATGCGAGGAGCCTACCGATAGCATGGACCGCGGAGCCGACGCGCGGACCGCGTTCCCCGACCGGCTCGTCGCCCCACCGGGGCGGCCGCATGTGCGCGGCTGAGTGTGGATCAGCCGCTGGCTGACCACATCTCACGAAAGCGAACAGAATCATCACTACCTTCCGCGAGCTCGGGGTCCTCCCCGAGATCTGTGACCCGCTCGAGCGCGCCGGCATCACCACGCCGTTCGCCATCCAGGAGATGACCCTCTCGGTCGCCCTCCTGGGCACCGACCTCATCGGCCAGGCCCGGACCGGCACCGGCAAGACGCTCGCCTTCGGCATCCCCGTGCTCCAGCGCTCGGTGGCGCCCAAGGACCCCGACTACTCCGAGATGCCGCAGGGCAAGCCGCAGGCGCTGATCGTCGCCCCGACCCGCGAGCTCGCGCTCCAGGTCTCCGGCGACCTCGCGCTCGCCGGTTCCGACCGCGGTCTGCGCGTGCTGACCGTCTACGGCGGCGTCGGCTACGAGCCCCAGCTCGACGCGCTCAAGGAGGGCGTCGACATCGTCGTCGGCACGCCGGGCCGGCTGATCGACCTCGCGGACCGCCGCGCGCTCGACCTGTCCCACGTCCACGCGCTCGTCCTCGACGAGGCCGACGAGATGCTCGACCTCGGGTTCCTCCCCGACGTCATCAAGCTGATCTCCAAGACCCCCGAGACGCGGCAGACCATGCTCTTCTCGGCCACGATGCCCTCGGCGATCGTCTCGCTGGCGCGCATCCACATGCGCCACCCGATGAACATCCGCGCCGAGTCGTCCTACGAGAACGCCACCGTCCCGGCGACGGCACAGTTCATCTACCAGTGCCACGACCTCGACAAGCCCGAGATCATCGGCCGCGTCCTGCAGGCCGAGGACGCCGGCAAGATGATCGTCTTCACGCGCACCAAGCGGCAGGCGCAGCGGATCGCCGAGGACCTCGACGAGCGCGGCTTCAAGGCCTCGCCGCTCCACGGCGACATGGCGCAGGTCGCCCGCGAGAAGGCGCTGACCAAGTTCCGCGAGGACAAGATCCAGGTGCTCGTCTGCACCGACGTCGCCGCCCGCGGCATCGACGTGCAGGGCGTCTCCCACGTCATCAACTACTCCTGCCCCGAGGACGACAAGACCTACGTCCACCGGATCGGCCGGACCGGTCGCGCCGGTGCGACCGGCACGGCGATCACCTTCGTCGACTGGGCAGACCTCCACCGCTGGAAGATGATCAACAAGGCGCTCGACCTGCCCTTCGACGAGCCGACCGAGACCTACTCGACCTCCGAGCACCTCTTCCACGACCAGGGCATCGCCCCCGGCACGAAGGGCCGGATCGCCGACCCGAAGCCCCGCGAGGAGCGGTCCTCCGAGCGGCCCGAGCGGTCCGCCGACCGCCCGCCGCGCAACCGCAACCGCAGCCGTACGCGCACCCGCGGCGGCCAGCCGGTCGCGGAGGGCGCGGCGACCACCGCGTCGGCCCCGGCCTCCTCCTCCGAGTCCACCGGCGGCTCCTCGAGCAGCTCGCGCCGTCGTCGTCGGCGCCGTTCCTCGGGCGGTTCCGGAGGCTCGGGGTCCAGCGAGTCCTGACCCGCGGACCTCGTTAGGATCGCGGCCATGGCCGACCGGTTGCTCCACCTCCACATCGGCGCGAGCAAGACCGGCACCTCCTCCCTGCAGCGCGGGCTCTTCGGCTCGGCCGACGAGCTCGCGGCGCAGGGCATCGGGGTGCCGCTGGGCGGCCGGCCCTCCCACGTCGAGCGGCTGCTGCGGCCGCTCGGGTGGGTGACCGCGTCGGGGTTCGTCGACGACTACCCCTCCGACGCGCTCGCGCCGCTGGTCCCGGTGCTCAAGGGCACCAGGGGCGACCGGCTGCTGATGACGTGCGAGGACCTCTGCGAGGCCGATCCCGGGCGGATCGAGGTCGTGCGGCACCTCGCCGAGCGCGCCGGTCTGCGGCTGCGCGTGGTGCTGACGCTGCGCGGGCTCGCGAGCGTCGTACCGTCGGAGTGGCAGCAGTACCTCAAGCACCGGATGACGCTCGACTACCCGACGTTCCTGGAGAAGCTGCGCGACGACCAGGGCCGGTGGGCGAAGCACTTCTGGCTGCGCCAGGACGCCGTGGAGATCTGCCGTCGCTGGGGCTCTGTGGTGGGCGACGACGCGATCGACGTCATCGTCACTCCCCCGCGCTCGCGCGACGCCGAGGGGCTCTACCGACTGTTCGGGTCGGTGGTCGGGTTCGACCCGGCCGCGATGCAGTGGCCCGAGAAGGACGTGAACTCGTCCTGGGGCTACACCGAGGCCGAGCTCTACCGGCGGGTCAACGAGGCGCTGGGTGGGCGGCTCAAGGACTACGAGAACGTCTACCAGCCGGCGGTGCGCTGGCCCTTCGTCAAGGGCGTGCTGCGCAAGGGCGCGAGCGCCCGGATCCCGCTGCCGCCGGAGGCGCTGCCGTGGGTCACCGAGCGCGCCGAGCAGCAGGTCGCCTGGCTGCGTGACTCCGGCATCCGGGTCCACGGCGACCTGACCGACCTGGTCCCCGGCCCCGACGCGGCCACTCCGCTGCCGGAGATCGACGACGCCGAGCTGGCCGCTGCCGCCATCGACACCCTGGCCAACCTCGCCGTCCACCAGCGACCGCGTCGCCGGCAGCGGGGGTGACGCGATGCGCGCCGTGAGGGTCTGCACCGGCTTCGTGCTGGTCGCCTCCGGCGCGCTGATGTACGCCGCGTCGTGGCAGCGCTGGTCCGGCGCGTGCGGATGGGGGCAGGAGGAGGGTGCGACCTGCGGGCCCCTCCAGGACCACCGCTACGACTTCGTGGTGCCCCGTGCCCCGTGGGAGCCGGTGGGCGACGCGGCGACCCTGGCGGGGCTGTCCCTGCTGGCGTTGGCACTCGCGGTCGTCGTGCTGCCGGCGGCACTCGCCGGCCGCCGCCCACACCTCGTGGTCTCGGTCGCGGCGGTCGCGCTCGGGCTCGCGGTCGCCGACGCCGGCCTCGCCACGGTGCGCTCCGGGATCGCTGGTCAGGTGATGAGCACGTGGGGCGGTGGCTTGTCCGGGGCGCTGGGGTTCCTCGTCCTCCCGGCCATGCTCGCGGGGCTGGCCGTCGTGACTCGCGGCTGGCCGTTGGCAGCCGCCGTGCTCCTCACCCTCGCGTCGCCGCTGGTCGCCGCGTTCACCTACGCCGTCGGGCCCTACGACGCGCAGCCGTGGTGGGAGGCGGTGTCCGGCACCTTCACCGCGGCCGCCGGCCTCTGCCTGGTCATGGCCGCCCGCGGCGTACGACGCCCGTCGGCGTCCGGCCTGTCGCCGACGCCGGTCAGGACCTAACGCGGAGGAAGACCAGGGCGGAGTCTTCGATCGCTGCGGCCGACCAGGTTTCAGCGGGCTGCTGAGGCCTCGAGCCGGTGCTCGACGATGGGCCGCCAGTGCCGTGCCCGCAGCTCCGGGCGCGCGTCGTCCAGCGACACCCACGACCCGGTGACCACCGGGTCGACCTCGACGGTCGGCTCGAACACGGGCACGTGGGCCCACGGTGTCGGATGCGGGTAGGTCGCGTCCGGGACGGGGACGACGTTGCGGACGTAGCCGACACAGGCCAGGTCGACGTCGGCGTGGCCCAGGGTCTGCACCACGAGCTGGGCCAGCCCCTCGTCGACGCTGACCCTTCCCGGCCCGGGACCGAGCGGCTTGGTCGGCAGGTCGAGGCCTCGGGCGGTCGGGACGCAGAAGAACCGGTGTCCCTCGGAGGTCGTCCGGGGGAGAAGCAGGCTGACGATGATGCACGGATCGGGGACCTCGACCGCCGTCCCCGCCCACACCTCCGCCGTGCTCCCGTCCGACAGCCAGGGAGCAGCGGGTGTCGACGTCACGAGCTCGACCGGGGTCACGGCACTCATGCGATCACTCGTAGTAGCCGGGCCTGGCGACGAGGACCGACTCGAAGTAGCGCCCTTCCACGTCGTCGGGACCTTCAGGGAGCGTGGGGCGCCAGAACGCCACGAGGAGGTCGGGCAGCGTGACGGCGCGCCCCTCCTCGTCGACCTCGACCACGTGGTCGGCCCTGAGGACCTGGATCAGTTCCTCCGCCGACGCCGCGAACACGTCATGGCCCGAGTAGACGACGAGGTCCTCGTCGCTGTCGGGGCGACCGATCTCGATCGCCTCCACTCGGTCGTCCGAGTCGAAGTACACGAACAGGGCCAGCCCGCTCGGCCGACGTACGACGAGGGACGGCGTCCCCTCTCCGCCACGACGGAACTCCTCGGGGTCGCCCAGCCGTGCACACCGGTCGCGGGCCACGCCGCGCGGGGATCCGAGGGCGACGCCGGCGACCTCCCGGGGCGGGAGCAGGTCGAACTTCACCCGGCGAGTAGACCACCGCATCGGGAGCAGCGGAAAGGTGCTGGGCCCACGAACGTCGTGCCGCCATCCGCCCAGCGGCATGAGCGTGCACCGTTCGGCCTCGTAACGGAACCGGCACAACGGGTGCTGCGCCTTTCAGCTCCCCTCATGGGGTAGGCGATGTGGACGGTTGTGCCGGTTCGGTTACGGCGAGCACGACAGCGCTCATCGGCATGACAGTGCCCCAGTCCCGAGCCATCTCCTGACCGAGCAGGGGCGCAACGGCTCCGGTGAGCAGGCCTACGACCGTGCTCTTCTCGGCATGGCCGATCAGCGACATGACGGGATACGACTGAGTAGCCTCCGCCACGTGGAGGAGCAGTGGCACCTGCCGGAGGACACTCGGCCCGTCGAAGCGCCGAAGGTTGCCGAGCTGATCCAGCGGCGAGTCTCGGAAGGCACGATGACCACCTGGCTCGAGAGCTCTCGAGGTCGCACGATCGTCCTGGTCAGCAATGGCTCACGGGCGATGGTCATGCTCCTCGACCACGGCAATGGTGACCCCGGGGAGCATGCGACCGACCCCACCGCAGCCGGGTCGAGTGACGGGTTCGTCCTGGAGAACGGGCAGGTCGACGAATACCCGGACCACGACACCGTGCCGATGAGGGAGGCCTTGAGGATCGTGACTCATCTGGTGGCCGACGGGACGCCACCGAGTGATGCGTCGTGGCACGTGGATCGATAGTGCACTCGCAGGGCGACCGGGCGGCAGCTGGTTCGCCGGAGCTGTCAGACCCTTCACCTAGAATCGAACACATGTTCGACACGCTCGCTGACGCCGACACCGGGGCCGCCACGGCCGCGGACGTCCTCGCGCGAGCCGCGTCCGAACGCTCCGCCGCCGATGCTGCCGAGGCCCGTCTGCTGCAGCAGGCTGCGGTGTGGGCCGACCTCCACCCGCCCGAGTCGATCCACCACGCCGCGACCTTCGGGCACGCCGTTCCCGGTTCCGAGCACGAGGTCCCCATCGCCGGTGCCGGGTGCCCGCTGGTCGCGGAGTTCTGCATCGCCGAGCTCGCCGCCGCCCTCGCGATGTCGACCACCGCCGGCAAGCGACTCATCGGCCACGCCCTCGAGCTCAGGCACCGACTCCCCCGCCTCTGGGCGACCGTACACAGCGGGCAGGTGCCCGCCTGGCGCGCCCGCCGCGTCGCGGAGGCCACCATCCACGCCGACCTCACCCCCGCCGGGGCGACGTTCGTCGACCAGATGGTCACCCCGTTCGCCCACGCGGTCGGGATCGCCCAGCTCGACCGGATCATCGCGGAAGCCCTGCAGCGTTACGGCACCCACAGTCCCAGCCCCGACCCCGAGGGTGGCGACAGGGTTCACGATTCGCGGTTCGTGCAGATCGACCCGCCCCTCGACCCCTACGGCGGTACCGCCCTGCTCCGCGGCGAGCTCGACCCCGCCGACGCCCTCGACCTCGAAGCCGCCCTCGCCACCGGCGCCGCCGCATTGAAGGACCTCGGCTCGCAGGCGTCGCTCGACGTACGCCGCTCGATGGCCCTCGGCGACCTCGCCCGCCGCCAGAACAGCCTCGACTACGACCACGACGAGGAGTCCGCCGGTTTCGAGGCTCGCTCCGCTCGCACCTCAACCACCGGACGATACGTGGTGCTGCGGGTCGGACTCGCCGCCGCCGTCACCGGTGAAGGCCCCGGCAGCACCGTCGAGTTCGACAGACTCGCGACCCTCGACCAGGGTCAGCTCCAGGTCCTCCTCGACCAGGTCAAGAGCTGGTGCGCCGCGACCCACACCGCCGTGACGGTCCAACCGGTGCTCGACCTCGCCGCCCGCATCAGATCCCGCGGCTACCAGCCCTCCGCGTTCCTCCGCGAACAGGTCATCGAACGCGACCGCACCTGCGTCTTCCCCTGGTGCTCACGTCCCGCCCGCGGCTGCCAGCTCGACCACATCGAGCCCTACGACCCCGACCCCGACGCCGACGCCGACGCCGACGGACCCTCCGGCACCCACACCGACAACCTCGCCTGCCTGTGCACCTTCCACCACCGCCTCAAGACCCACGGCGGCTGGACCTACCGCATGCTCAGCCCGGGTGAGTACGAGTGGACCTCGCCCCACGGCCACCACTACCTCCGGGACCACACCGGCACCCGACAACAACCCCGCCCCTGACCCCACCAGACAACTGGTGGCGCCCTCGGCACGCCCGCAGGCGGCTACGGGGTGACGACGACGGTCGTACCGGTCTGGGCGAAGGCCCACATCGCCTTCGCGTCCGACCGCTTCTGCCGGATGCAGCCGTGGGAGGTGGGTGTGCCGAGCTCGTCGACGGTCTGCACCTTCTCGCCCTCGTCGACCGGGATGTCGTGGAAGCCGATGGCCGCACCGCTCGGACCCTGGGTGAAGCGGACGAAGTACTTCATGGTCCCCGAATCGTCGATGCCGATCGCGCTCTCGGAGCGGCTGTAGACCTGGTAGGTGCCGGGGTCGAGGTTGTCGTGGATGCTCCCCGACACGAGATAGGTCCGGACGACCTTCTCGCGACCGTTCACGATCCAGACCCGCTGCTGGCCCTCGCTGAACACCGCGCGGCGCCCGACGCCGGAGTCCTCGGGGAGCAGGTCGGCAGCCGTGACCCGCTGCTGCTCGCCCCGCGTCGACAGCGACCGCTCCCCGGCGTCAGGGCCGGGCGCGGGAGAGGGAGAGGAGGCCCGCGGAGCAGCAGCCGTCGTCCGGAGCGCATCGCGCGGCCCTGGTTCGTCCGCGGCGGACGGCAGCATGCCGGTGCCACCGAGGACCGCCACCGTCGTCACGCCGAGCGACGAGACGGCCGCCGCCAACCGCCCGTAGCGCGGGCGGAGCTGGCGGCGGTGGTCGGTCATGCGCTCAGCGCTCCGCCCGGGCGAGCAGGTTGGCGGCCACCTCGCGATAGGCCTTCGCACCCTTGCTGCTCCGGCTGGTCGCGAGGATCGAACGGCCCCGGGCCGGGGCCTCGGCGAACTTGATCGTCTTCGGGATCGGCGGCTCGACCACGTCGAGGTCGTAGGTCTCCGAGATCGTGTCGAGGACCGTCCGCGCGTGGTTGGTGCGGCCGTCGTAGAGGGTCGGCAGCACGCCCCACACCTCGAGGCCGCGGTTGGTGAAGCGGCGTACGTCGTGGACGGTGTCGAGCAGCTGGCCCACACCGCGGTGGGACAACGTCTCGCACTGCAGCGGGATCAGGACGCCCTGAGCGGCCGTCAACGCCGCGACCGTGAGGACACCGAGCGACGGCGGGCAGTCGAGCAGCACCCAGTCGTAGGCGTCCTCGAGCGGCTCCACGGCCGCCTTCACCGCGTGCTCGCGACCGGTGCGCGTCAGCAGGTCCGCCTCGGCCCG
Organism: Nocardioides aestuarii; assembly: GCF_039527245.1. Taxonomy (NCBI): domain Bacteria; kingdom Bacillati; phylum Actinomycetota; class Actinomycetes; order Propionibacteriales; family Nocardioidaceae; genus Nocardioides; species Nocardioides aestuarii. Next base: position 3,102,917 of record NZ_BAAAJT010000002.1, on the reverse strand, counting down.
GGCCAGCTCGATCGTCGCCGGCAGCAGGTCGACGCCGTCCTCGGTCTCGAGGATGACCTCGTCGGGGCTCGTGCCCTTCGTCAGCACGTGGTGGACCGACACCTCGAGGTCCTCGGGATCGATGCCCAGGGAGAACGTCAGGCACGCCTGGGGGTCGAGGTCGACCAGCAGGACGCGCTGGCCGAGCTCGGCGAGGGCCGCCCCCAGGGAGGCGACCGACGTCGTCTTGGCAACGCCGCCCTTCTGGTTGGCGACCGCGAGCACGGTGGTCATGGTGAGGCCCATCATGCCGGAGCCGGTTGCCCGATCGTGGACGACACCGCTTCGATGGACGGCATGTCGTCACCAGGAACGCGTCCCGACACCGCCCTCGTCACCGGCGCGACCGCCGGCATCGGCCTCGAGTTCGCCCGCCAGCTCGCCGCCCGAGGCCACGACCTGGTCGTCGTCGCGCGCGACGTCGAGCGCCTCGAGAAGGTCGCCGCCGAGCTCCGCTCGACCGGTCGCGACGTCGAGGTGCTCCCCGCCGACCTCACCGACCGGGCCCAGCTCGCCACCGTCGAGGCCCGCCTGGCCGACCCCGACCGCCCGGTCGACCTCCTCGTCAACAACGCCGGCTTCGGCCTCCTCGGCCGCTTCCTCGACAACTCCGTCGAGGACGAGACCCGCATGCTCGAGGTCCTCGTCACCGCGCCGATGCGCCTCTCCCACGCGGCCCTCGGCGCGCAGGTCACGCGCGGCCGCGGTGGCGTCATCAACGTCGGCAGCGTGGCGTCCTTCTTCCCCCGTGGCTCGTACGGCGCCGCGAAGGCCTGGCTGAACCGATTCGGGGTCTGGGCGGCGGCCGAGTACGGCCCGCGGGGCGTCCACGTGATGACGCTCTGCCCCGGCTTCGTGAAGACCGAGTTCCACGAGCGGCTCGGTGGCAGGCGCGGCAGCGGCCGGATGTGGCTCGAGCCCGAGTTCCTCGTCACCGAGGCGCTGTCCGACTGGGACCGGCGCCGCACCTTCTCGATCCCGGGGCGCCAGTACAAGGCGCTCACGATGGTCGGGAAGGTCGTCCCCGCTCGCCTGATGCTCCGCTTCCAGAACGTCGGCCGTCGCTGACCCCGACGATCAGCCCAGCCCGTCGAGGTAGCGCGCCACGGCGTCCGGCGGCCACTCCTCCTCCAGCGCGGCGACGACCCGGTCGAGCACCTCACCGGGCGAGCCCTCCGACGCCGTCCAGGCCGAGCGCTCCCAGCCGAGGAGGTAGTCGTCGGCACCCGTGTCGCCGAGCCGCATCGCCGCCTCGTCGATCGCCGCCTGGAACCGCGGCGCCAGCTCGGCCTTGACCACCTCGTCGCCGGCCCGTGCCGCGACCATCGACGGAAGCTCGCGCCACCGGGTCACCTGGTAGTCGGTCATGCGCCGAGCCTAGTGGCCCGTGGTCAGCCCTCGCCCGCGATGAACGCCCGCACCGAGTCGGCGACCAGCTGCACCGCGATCGCCGACAGCAGCAGACCGGCGATCCGGGTCACCAGGAGCACGCCGGACTCGCGGATCACCCGCAGGATCGGCAGCGAGTAGCGCATCGAGGCCCACAGGCACACGTGCACGGCGATCACGCCGAGGGCGACGGCGAGGAACTCCGACAAGCCGCCGATCCCCTGGACGAACAGCATCACCGCGACGATCGCGCCGGGGCCGGCGAGCAGCGGCGTCCCGAGCGGCACCAGCGCCACGTTGGTGCCTGCGGCCGCGGTCGGCTCCTGCTCGTTGTCGGTCAGCAGCTCGAGCGCGACCAGCAGGAGCAGCAGCCCACCGGCGCCCTGGAGCGCCGGCAGCGAGATGTGGAGGTAGCCGAGGATCTGCTGGCCGAAGAAGGCGAACAGGCTGATCACGAGGAAGGAGACCGCGACCGCCTGCCACGCCGCGCGACGCGCGGAGGCCTGCGACCGACCGCCGGTCAGCGACAGGAAGATCGGGACCGTGCCGACGGGGTCCATGATCACGAAGAGGGTCACGAAGACCTCGACGAAGAGCACGGTGTCCACGAATGAGAATCGTAGGACCGCGGAGGCCCACCGCGCCCAATCCGCGACCCCTCCGGGCAGGGAGATGCTGCTCACCCCCTCGGGCCGGGGTGGTTGACTGCTCGCCATGGGCGACGGTTGGGGCAGGGTCGAGCGCCCTGACGCCGAGATCTGGTTCCTCGACACCGGGCCCACCGACGACGAGCGCCCGCTGGTGGTCCTCCTCCACGGGCTCGCCGGCTACGCGCTCGAGTGGGGCTCGACCATCGCCGCCCTGCGCGAGGACTTCCGTGTCGTCGCCGTCGACCAGCGCGGCCACGGCTCCAGCACCCGGCGTCCCGACGACGTCTCCCCCGCGGCGTACGTCGCCGACGTGGTCGCCGTCCTCGACGACCTGGACGCCACCTCGGCCACCCTCGTGGGCCAGTCCATGGGCGGTCACACCGCGATGCTCGTCGCCTCCCACCACCCCGACCGGGTCGACCGGCTGGTCCTCGTGGAGGCCGGGCTCGGGGGCGACGACCCCGGCGGCGTCGAGGCGGTGACCCGCTGGCTGCGCGGCTGGCCGGCACCCTTCGCGGACCGGGAGGAGTTCCTCGCCTTCTTCGGTGGTCAGCGGCTCGTGGCCGAGGGCTGGGCCGACGGGCTGGACGAGCGCGACGACGGCCTCTGGCCCCGGTGGGACGCCGACACCCTGGGCCGGGCGCTCGCCGGCATCTCCACCCACGAGCACGTCGACGAGTGGGCGCGGATCACCGCCCCCACGCTGGTCGTCCGCGGCGAGCACGGCTCGATCCCGGAACGCCAGGTCGAGACCATGCGGGCGCTGCGCCCCGGGACACAGCTGGCCGTCCTGTCGGGAGCGGGCCACGACCTCCACCTCGAGGCGGCCGACGCGCTGCTCCCGGTCCTGCGCCGGTTCCTCGCCGACGACTGAACCCTCACCAGACCGGTCCGGGCCCCTCGCACGGCATCTCCACGAGGTGGGGCCCGTCGTCGGCGACGTCGCGCAGCCACCACTCGTCGGCGAGCAGCAGGACGGCCGACGCGGGGTGCAGCACCAGCCACAGCCACCGGCCGGTCACCTCCCCCGCCACGACCGAGCGGTCGAGGTCGACGTCGGCGCCGGCCGTCGACACCGGCCACAGCGCCACCCCCTGGCTGCCGACCCGCACCCGGACCGTCGGCGGCCCGTGTCCGAAGTCGGGGCCCGGGTCGGTGCCCTCCAGCCCGGCGCACCGGCCGCCGAGTCCGATGCCGGGCTCCTCGACGACGACCAGCACGTCGACCCGGCCGTCCGGCCCGGTCGTGCCACTGACGCACGTCACCGTGGCGGCCGGGCCGTCGTCGCCCGCGACGACCCCGAAGTCGGAGACCCGCCACCCCGACCCCATCGGCCAGGGCAGGTAGGTCGGGAAGCCGGCCGCCCGCTCGAGGTGGGCCGTGAACGCGTCGTAGGAGGTCACCTCGGGACGCCACAGCGGCGGCTGCTCGCCGTGGGCCGGGCACTCGCGCGGCCCGTCGGCGGCGAACCGCTCGCGGCAGCGCGGGCACCCCGCCTGCAGGGTCACGCGTTCCACCGCAGCACCACCGGGGTCTCCCGCTCGTGGCCGAGCACTGACACCGTCGACGTGTCGAGCCGCAGCAGCCGCCCCTCCGACACCGGAAGCCCCAGCCACCGGGCGCTCAGCGCGCGCAGGGCGTGACCGTGGGCGAAGAGCAGGACCCGCCCCTCGACCCGGCGGACGCGCTCGACGACGCGGTCGAGCCGCTCGGTCACCTGTCCCGCGCTCTCGCCCCCCGGCACCGGGTGGGTCCAGACCGACCAGCCCGGCACCGTCTCGCGGATCGTCGCGGTCGTGACACCCTCGTAGTCGCCGTAGTCCCACTCGACGAGGTCGTCGTCGACCCGGGCGTCGCCGCGGCCCGCCAGCTCCGCCGTACGCCGGGCGCGCTGGCGGGGGCTGGTCAGGACCAGGTCGAACGCCTCGCCGACCAGCCGGGGCCGCAGCGCGGCTGCGGCCTCCTCCCCCAGCGGGGTCAGCGGCAGGTCGGTGGTCGAGGTGTGGCGGTGGTCGCGGCTCCACTCGGTCTCGCCGTGCCGGACCAGCCACACCTCGCTCACGTCAGGCCTCCTGGGCTCCGGGCCAGTTCTTGTCCGGCTGCGGCACGGGTCGGCCGGGCTGCTCCCCACCACGGGCCTCGAGGTAGCTCTCCTTCGGCACCATCACCTTGCGGCGGAAGATGCACACGACCTTGCCGTCCTGGTTGTAGCCGATCGTCTCGACGTGGACGACCCCCCGGTCGTCCTTCGAGGTCGACTCCCACTTGTCGAGCACGGTCGTCTCGCCGTAGAGCGTGTCGCCGTGGAAGGTCGGCGCGACGTGGCGCAGCGACTCGATCTCCAGGTTCGCGATCGCCTTGCCGGAGATGTCGGGCACCGACATGCCGAGCAGGATCGAGTAGACGTAGTTGCCGACCACCACGTTCTTGCCGAACTGCGTCGTCTCCTCCGCGTAGTGCGTGTCGAGGTGGAGCGGGTGGTGGTTCATGGTCAGGAGGCAGAAGAGGTGGTCGTCGTACTCCGTGACCGTCTTCCCGGGCCAGTGCTGGTAGGTCGCACCGACCTCGAACTCCTCATAGCTGCGGCCGAATTGCATGAGCGACATCGTGCCGCCACTGCCGCTCCACGGCTAGGCCTCCGGCGCCGCGGGGCGGGTGGGAAACCTCACCCGCGGCCGGCGTCAGTAGCCGAACACCTGGTAGTCGCGGGCGTACTTCTCCTCGACGATCGACCGCAGCTCCGCCGAGGCGTTGTGGCGGCTCACGCCCTGGGGCTGCGACTGGTTCTGGCGCACCGGCTCGCTCCAGTGGAGCCCGATCGTCGAGCAGACCGTGCTGAAGTCGGAGCCGAAGGTCTCCATCCGGCCGAGGAAGTCGACCTGCGAGAGGTCGATCAGCCGCGACTGCAGCGCGATGTGACGGTCGGTCGACGCGAGGTCGCGCAGGTCCTGCTCGGCGACCCAGGCCGCGAAGTGCTCGATGGTCTTCATCCGCTCCCACCGTCCGGGAGAGAACTTGAAGTGGTTCTGCTGGTGGACCTTGTCCTGCCAGGCGGAGATGAACCGGTCGAGCGGGTCACGCACGAAGCCGAACTTGAAGTAGTCGGCGAAGGCGGCCGTGGGGTACTGGGTCCGGGACAGCACGAGCAGCCGGTCGTCGACCTGCTGGTCGTCGAGGAACCCGAGGATGGTGCGGGTGCCGACCTTGGCGTTGCGGAACCACACGAACCTGTGGGGGTGGCTGACGGTGACGTTGTAGGTCAGCGGCGACAGCGAGCCGGAGGCCCGGTCGAGGTCGCGGAGCTCGTTGAGCAGCGCCGCCGAACGACGGGTGAGGACCTTGGGGTGCCCGCGCGGCGACTTCAGCGCCGTCGGGTCGACCCCCGCGTCCAGGGCAGGGTGAGGTGGGCGGTCGTCAGACCGCTCGGGGTGGTGGTGCGCCACGGCGGCACCGTATCAACCGGTGTGGCGCACCCCGCCCGCTGCGGCTCAGGACCCGCCGCCCCCGGCCTTGCGGCGGTGCATCTGCGGCGCCGCGCTGCCGGAGACCTCGGAGCCGTGGACCTTCTCGTGGAGCGGGCCCTCGTCCTCGTGGGCCTGCTGGCGGCCCTTCTTCGCGTCCAGCGCCTGGCGCATCTTTTCCTTGAGGTCCTCGTTCATGCGTGTGCCTCCCGGGATCGTGTGCGGATGGCCCACTGTGCCATCCGGCCACGGCCGGGTCGAGGCGGTTTCCGGTCCGGCCCTACGCCGCCGCTAGCCTCGGTCCGGTCGAAGGGAGCCACCGTGGCGCGTCGCCTGTTCCTGCACGTCGGCACGATGAAGTCCGGCACGTCCTACCTCCAGTCGTTGTGGTGGCAGAACCACCGCACGCTGGCCGAGCGGGGCCTGCTGCTGCCCGGCGACCGGCGCGGCGTCCACTTCCACGCCGCGACCGAGGTGTGCGGCCGCGCCGACGTGAGGGCGCTGATGAGCGAGGAGCACCGCGGCTCCTGGGACCGTGTGCGCCAGGAGGCTGCCGCCAGCGACACCGACGTGCTGGTCAGCCACGAGCTCTTCTCACGTGCCACGCCCGACGAGGCCGACACCGCGCTCCGCGAGCTGGAGCGGGTGTCCGAGGAGGTGCACGTCGTGCTCACCGCCCGGGACCTGTCCCGTCAGCTGGCCTCCTCCTGGCAGCAGGACGTCAAGCAGGGCTCGACCGACACCCTCGAGCACTACTGGCGTCGCGCCGCCGACGACACCGGACGGACCGGGGAGTTCTGGACGCTCCACGACGTCCCGGCGATCCTCGAGCGCTGGTCCCGGGGACTCCCCGACGACCGTGTCCACCTCGTGGTGCTGCCGGGCCCGGGCGCACCACGCGACTGGCTCTGGCGTGCGGTCTGCGAGCTCACCGGGGTCGATCCCGCGGGACTCGACGACGACGCGCAGCGCAGCAACGACTCCCTCGGGCTCGCGGAGGTCGAGGTGCTCCGCCGCGTACAGGCGTCGTTGCCCCCGGAGTCCCGCCACCTGGAGACGACGCGCTTCCTCAAGGGCTTCTTCACCCGGCAGGTGCTCGCCGGCAGCGGTGACGGGGAGCGGTTCGTGCTCGGGCCGGAGCGGCATGCGTGGGCCCGCAGCCTGGCCGAGGACCAGGTGGCCGACCTCCGGACCCGGCCGTGGCACGTGGTCGGCGACGTCGCCGACCTGCTGCCGCCCGAACAGCCCCTCCCCGGCCGGACGCCCGAGGAGGTCTCGGCCGAGGAGGTGGCCGACGCCGCCGTGAACTCGCTGGTCGGTCAGCTGCTGCGCAGCCACGAGCAGCGTGACCGGGTCAGGTCGCTGCGCGAGGAGGTACGCCGCCTGCGGGGCTCGTCGTGAGGTCCGGGTCAGCGTGACCGGAGGCGCCGCTTGACCCTGCCCGCGACCGAGCGCGCCCGGGCGACGGCTCCCGTGGGAGCCGCCGCGGCCCGGCGGTCCTGCTGGCGGGCCGTGCGCTGGGCCTCCTGGCGAGCCTGCTGTCGCTGCTCCTTGAGCAGCTTGCGACGGGCGTTGCGGGCACCGGCGCGCCGGGCCTCCTCGGCCGAGGACTGCGCGAGCGCCTCGGCGTCGACGTACATCGAGACGTAGCGCTCGCGCACGACGTCGAGGCGCGCCTGCGCCTCGTCGTCGAAACCGCCCGACCCGGCGAGCACGAGCAGCTGGTCCCAGACCTCCTGGGCCATCTCGCGTACCTCGTCGGGGCAGTCGATGTCGCTCCACTCGGTCCGGACCCGGCGCAGGTCCGGGTCGACGAACTCGTCGATCTCGGCCTGCTGGGCCTCGCTGAGGTCGGCGGGCCCGGTGAGCTCGAGCTCGGCCGCGACCCGGGCGACCTGGCCGCGCCAGTCGGCCAGCAGGTCCTCGTAGACCACGAAGGTGCGGCTCGCGTCGCGGGTGGTGGCCTCGGTGAAGAGGGCGACGTTGAGCCAGCTCGCGACCCGCGTGGTCTGCGCCTGCCGCGGCGACTCCCCCGCGTTGGTGTTCTTGTAGTACTTGTCCTTGCTGCCGACGACCTCGGCCGGGTGGCGCAGCATCGTCAGGAAGGCCACCTCGGCCCCCGCGTCGGTGGCCGCCGTGCGCCACATCGGCAGGAACCAGCTGTCGCGCGGGTCCTTGACCAGCAGCTCACGGCTCTGGGCGAGGTGCTGGCGCACCCAGGCGCCGACCTCCTCGCGGACCTCGGGCTCGGCGGCGACCTTCGCGGTCTCGTCGAAGGCGGCCGGCCGGGAGTCGGTGAGGACGACCGAGGAGCGGCGGAGCAGCTTCGTCTGGAACTCGACCGCCCACTTCGGCTCGAAGAAGCCTCGGGGGTTGGTGCGGTTGCCGGGCACCTCCGGCGGTGGGATGAGCAGCCCGGCGGACTTCAGGACGCCGGCGATGGTGCTGGTGCCGCTCCGGCCGGAACCGGCGACGACGACCACCTTGGCGGTGCTGGTGGCCGGGCTGCCAGGGGTCGTCATGGGGTGCCTTCCGTCGAGCCTGCGGGGGCGGGTCGCGCCCGCGACGCACACCCTAGACTGACCGCGACCGAAGTGAGGAGCCCCCTTGGCACAGCGCGTGTACCTGCACGTCGGGACCCCGAAGTCCGGCACGACCTACCTGCAGGCCGGACTCTGGCAGAACCGCGAACCGCTGCGTGACCTCGGGATCCTCTTCCCCGGTCGGGGACCCTTCGACCACAACCGCGCCTCGATCGTGGTCCGCAAGGGCAGGCACCTGCCGGGCCGCAAGAGGGGCGTGCCTCCCCTGTGGCGCCGCTTCACCGATCAGGCGGCGGCGTACGACGGGACGGTGGTGCTGAGCAACGAGTGGTACCTCGCCGCCGACGCCGACCAGATCACCGCCGCGGTCGACCAGCTCGGCGGCGAGAAGGTCCACGTCGTCGTGACCACCCGCACCCTGGTCCGGCTGGTGCCGGCTGCGTGGCAGGAGAGCCTCAAGGTCGGTCGCGGTCACAGCCTCGCCGACTTCGTCGACGGCCTGGGCGACGGCCGGACCAAGTGGACCTGGGACGTCCTCGACCCTGCCGCCGTGGCGCGGCACTGGGCCTCGGTCGTCGGTCCCGAGCGCGTCCACGTCGTGACCATGCCCGAGAGGCCGACCCACGCCGGCCAGCTGTGGGAGCGGTTCGCCCGCACCGTCGGCTTCGACCCCGAGGCGGTCGAGCTGCCACCGCGCGAGGCCAACGAGTCGATGTCGGTCCAGGCTGCCCGGTTGATGCAGGAGTTCGGCCCGGCGCTGCGCGCGGAGGTCGACGGGCACGACGCGAGCTGGCGCGGGCACGCCCGCTGGCTGCGCACCGCCGTCGTGCGCCGCGTGCTGGCCGGCGTGCCGGGCGACCCGATCGGCGTCGGCGAGGAGCTGCGCGGCGACCTGCTGGCCCGCGGCGAGCGGATCGTCGCCGACCTGCGTGCCCTCGGCTGTCCGGTGACCGGCGACCTCGAGGAGCTGCTCGGCGGCACCGACCGCGAGGGGTCCCGCCACCCCGACTCCGTGACCGAGGCCGAGCTGCTCGAGGTCTCGCGACAGCTCGCCGTGGGCCTGCTCGCCGGTCAGATCGACCGGGCCGCAGCGGACGGCGACGGCCACGACCACGACGAGGAAGAGGACGACGAGTGACGCCGACCGACCGACCAGGCACGGGGCGGCGCAAGCAGCGTCGCGCGCCCGGCGTCGACTACGCCGACACGATCGCGACCCACCGCGGCGACACCACGGGGCTCACCCGCCGGTGGACGTTCCTGGTGCCGTCGGCCTACGCCGCGGGCGGGATCGCACGCACGGTCTTCACGACCGCCAACACCCTCGCCGAGCGGGGCCACGACGTCCGCATCCTCACCCTGGGCCGCTCCTCGGCCGAGCCGAAGTTCCGGCTCGACCCGCGGGTCGAGCTGGTCGCGCTCCAGGACCGCTACGACCCCGCCAACCCCGGCAAGCCGCGGCGGGCGACGAAGAACGACCCGCAGGCCGATCCCGCGCTGCGCGAGCTCGACCGGGCCGAGTCCCGGCTCGTCGACGGTGCGAAGAAGACCTTCTCGGCCCTGGTCGACCGGCTGCTGCGTGAGCAGCTGGAGGGCCGGCCGCCGGGCGTCGTGGTCAGCACCCGCCCGGAGTTCGCCGTCGCTGCTGCGCTCTGGAGCGACCCGGGCTCGGTGCTCCTCCACCAGGAGCACCTCTCGTTCGTCCCCCGCCCCGAGCCGCTGCGTGCCGCGCTGCGCGACCTCGCCCTCGGGCGTGGTCCCGCTCGCCCGATCGACGCGCTGCTCACGCTCACCGAGGCCGACCACGAGCGCTGGACCGACTACCTCGGTGACACCTCCGTCGCGCCGTGGCTGCGCACCGGCGTGATCCCCAACCCGACGCCGTTCCAGGTCGGCGAGCCCGCGCCGCTGGAGAACAAGGTCGTCATCGCGGCCGGCCGGCTCACCGCCCAGAAGGGCTTCGAGCGGCTCGTCGACGCGTGGACCCCGCTCGCCACCAGCCACCCCGACTGGCAGCTGCGGATCTACGGCGACGGCCAGCGGTGGGACGACCTCAACGCCCAGGTGGCGGCCGCCGACGTCGGCGACCGGATCCTCATGGGCGGGGTCACCGACCAGCTGGAGTCGGAGCTCGCGAACAGCTCGATCTACGCCATGTCCTCGCGCTACGAGGGACTGCCGATGGTGCTGCTCGAGGCGCTCAGCAAGGGCGTGCCCCCGGTGTCCTTCGACTGCCCGGAGGGCCCGCGCCAGCTCATCGACGACGGCGTCAACGGGCTGCTCGTCCCCGAGGGCGACGTCCCCGCCCTCACCGCGGGGCTGCGCCGCCTCATGGACGACGCGGAGCTGCGCCGCCGCCTCGGCGTCCGTGCCCTCGACACCGCCCGCGACTACGAGGCCCCCGCCGTCGCCGACCGCTGGATCGCCCTCGCCGAGGAGATCCTCGCCGACCGCTAGGGCCTCATGCGCTTGAGCCGGTCGGTGATCTTCTGGCCGGTCTTGCGGGCGCCCTGCTCGGCGATGCGCCGGGTGACGGGCTGCCTCTTCGGGGCGGGACCCTCGGTGAGGACCAGCGGCACCAGGACGTCGAGCGAGCGCTCGAGGAGCTGGGCGTCGGTGACCTCGTCGGGCGAGGTCCCGGCCGGGTCGAACGCGGGCTCCAGGTCGGCGAGGTCGCCGACGACCGGGCAGCCGTGGCCGCGGATCGCCTCGAGCATCTCGGCCGACACGCGGCGTACGTCGTCGTGGTGGGCGGGCGGCACCGACAGGCTGCCGCCGGTCTTCTCCTTCACCAGCCGCTTCTGGGCCAGCCGCCGCTTCACCTGGCGGGAGTAGGTCGGCCACGCCAGGTCCTCGGGCAGCCGCGCCACGACGCGGCGCAGCAGCTCGGTCTCGACGGTGCCGAGCGAGGGGTTGCGCGGGACGTCGGGGATCTCGTAGTCGACGTCGGGCAGCCCGACCGCCTCGACGAACCTGCGCCACAGCACGTCCTTGTCGGCGCCCGACGGCGGCACGGTCACGATGACCACGTTGTCGTGGCCCACGACCGAGCCCCAGCGGTCGGCGACCGAGGCGAGGTTCTGACCCCGCCACATGCCGGCCGAGGCTCCCGGCCCGTCCCAGCCGTCGAACGACTCGGCCAGGAAGTCGGCGTAGGTGACCGTGTCACCGTTCTTGACGCCCTCCTGCCAGACGGCCGGGAACTGCCGGCCGAGGTCACGGCAGGTGATGACGACCCGCAGCCGGCGCCCGGGCAGGCTGTCGGCGGCGCGCTGCACGATCCGGCGCTTGGAGCCGCCGAGGATCTCGTGGCTGAGGAGCGTCGGGCCGTCGTGGGCGAGCACCTCGGCGACCGTACGGTCCCAGGCACCCTCGGCGCTCTCGAACTCGTGGCCGCGGAAGCCGCCCTCGCGCAGGCTCATCGCCTCGATGAAGTGGCCCTGGTTCTCCCCGGGGTAGAGAAAGCCGTGGGAGCGCAGCAGCGCGCGGTTGCCGGCCAGGATGTTCTGGAGCGAGGTCGTGCCGCTCTTGGGGGTGCCGACGTGGAACGTGACGGGGTGGCCGTCGTGGGAGGGCATGGGCGAGACGCTACCGGCCGTGCCGGCGGACCAGCCGCCGGCCGAGCCGCTGCGCGAGCTGGTCGGAGCCGGCGTCGGGCACCGGCACCTGCGGCAGGCAGTGCTCCCACGCGGCGACCAGGGCGCGACGTACGTGGGCAGGATCGGGTGGCGGCACCTCGGCCGGCGCGCCCGGCCGCGGCTCGGTCGGCAGCTCGTCGGCCGACCCCACCAGCCGGACGTCGTGGCGCGTCACCGCGTCGAGGATGTCGGCGTTGAGGGCGGCCGCGAGCGCCGCGCCGGACTCGGGGAGCACCGGCTTCCCCTCCTGGGACCGCAGCGGCAGCAGCGCCTCGAGCAGTCGCTTGCGCGCCTGGGTGTAGCCCCGCTTGTCCAGCGGCTCCAGCGCGCGGTTGAGCCGGACCAGCGCGTCGCAGGAGGCGTAGCCCAGCGACTCGTTGGACCTCCGACCGGCAGCCTCGGGGTCGCCCGCCTCGACGCCGGCGGCCTCGCAGAAGCGCCGCCACAGGGCGGTCGGCTCGGATCCCGACGGCGGCACCACGACGACGGTGGTGCTGACGTGGTCGCCGAGGCCGTCCCACCGCCGCAGGATGCCGGCGACGTCCTGGGCACGTCGGAAGCTCTTCACCGCCTTGCCGCGCCGGCCCTTCCGGCCGCCCGCCATGCGCTGCAGCCTCTGCACGTAGCCCGCCCAGTCGTCGAGACCGCGGTTGCGGGTGAAGCTCTGCCACTGGGCGGGGACGGCGCCGTGCTGGTCACGCACGGCGACGACGACCTCGACCGGCGTCCCGCCGAACGAGTCGACGATCTGCCGCGCCCTCGGCGGACGGGCGAAGCTGAGGAACTCCTGGCTGAAGACCGCGACGCCCTCCCGGCCGTTCGCCTCCTCGGCGAGCGCCTGCCACTGCTCGGGGCGCCGCTGTCCCTCGGGGCGCAGCAGCCGCCGGACGGCCGAGGTCTGCGCCCCGAAGGTGCCGCCGACGTACCAGCCACCGGCGGGCTCGAGGACCCCGCTGCTGAGCACGTCCTGGAGGTAGGTCGTGCCCGACTTCATGGTCCCGATGTGCAGGACGACGCGCTCAGCCACGAGGGCTAGTCAACCTCACTTCAGCGCGTAGTCCTTCAGCAGGCTCCGCCCGATGATCATCTTCTGGATGTCGGAGGTGCCCTCGCCGATCAGCATGAACGCGGCCTCGCGGTAGAGCCGCTCGATCTCGTACTCCTTGGAGTAGCCGTAGCCGCCGTGGATCCGGAAGGACGCCTCGACGACCTCGTTGCAGTACTCCGACGCGAGCATCTTGGCCATCCCGGACTCGACGTCGTTGCGCTCGCCGGAGTCCTTCATCCGGGCCGCGCGGACCATCATCGAGTGGGCGGTCTCGACCTTGGTCGCCATCTCGGCGAGCCGGAAGAGCACGGCCTGGTGCTGGGCGATCGGCTTGCCGAAGGTCTCGCGCTGCTGGGAGTAGGCGATGCCGAGCTCGAAGGCACGGTTGGCGATGCCGCAGGCGCGGGCGGCCACGTTGACGCGGCCGACCTCGACGCCGTCCATCATCTGGTAGAACCCCTGGCCGGGCGCCTCGCCGAGGACCTGGTCGGCGCGGAGCCGGTGGCCCTCGAACACCATCTCCGTGGTGTCGATGCCCTTGTAGCCCATCTTGTCGATCTTGCCCGGGACGGTGACGCCCTGGGCGGTCTCGCCGAAGCCGGGCTCCTTCTCGACCAGGAAGGTCGTCATGTTCTTGTAGACCGAGTCCTCGCCCTCGTCGGTCTTGGCCAGCACCGCGACCAGGGTCGAGGAGCCGCCGTTGGTCAGCCACATCTTCTGCCCGGTCAGCTCGTAGCCGCCGTCGTCGGTGCGGGTGGCCTTGGTCTTGACCGCCGCGACGTCGGACCCGAGACCGGGCTCGGACATCGAGAAGGCGCCGCGGATCTCGCCGGCCGCCATCTTCGGCAGGTACTTCCGCTTCTGCTCCTCGGTGCCGTGGCGCATCAGCATGTAAGCGACGATGAAGTGGGTGTTGATGACGCCCGAGACGCTCATCCAGCCGCGAGCGATCTCCTCGACGCAGAGCGCGTAGGTGAGCAGCGACTCGCCGAGCCCGTCGTACTCCTCGGGGATCATCAGCCCGAAGATGCCGAGCTCCTTGAGGCCCTCGACGATCTCGGTGGGGTACTCGTCGGCGTGCTCGAGCTCGGTGGCGACGGGAAGTATCTTCTCCTCCACGAAGGTGCGCACCGCCTTGAGGATCTCCTGCTGGTCCTCGGTCAGTCCGTCGGTCTGGCACAGGCGGCCCATGGTGATGCTCCCTTCGTCGCGCCCCGTGGTCGGGTCCGCAGGAAGGCTACCGGCGAGTCACGTCCCCGGCTCCTGACTGTGACCCTTTCCACGCTCCCGGACTCGACCCTGCCACCGGACCAGCGGTCCGGGCTTGCGCCAGGTCGTGGCGCGCAGCTCGGCCACCTCCGCGGCGAGCGCGTCGCGCTCGGTGGTCAGGGCGGCGACGTCGCCGTCGAGCCCCTCGGCGCGGGCGCTGACCTCACGGACCCGCACCAGCATCTCCGCCAGCACCTCGGGGAGGTGGTCGAGCTGGGCGAGCCGGTCGACGTCGTCGGGATGGGGCGACCCCTCCGGCGCCGCGACCGGGAGCAGGTCGTCGAGGTCGCCGTGGACCTGGTAGCCGCCGGCCCGGACCGTGTCGATCCAGTGGCGGGACACCGGGGTCAAGCACTCGGCGAGCTCCGACGGGGTCGCCGGCTTCGACGACCGGCCGCGCGTGAGCAGCGTCTGGGCGAACCAGCGCTTGGCGATCCGGGAGTGCCACGGCTGGGGCAGCCGGTCGCCCACCTCGACGAGCACCTCGCGCAGCAGCGCGACCTGCGCGGTGCCCAAGGACTCGTTGCTGCGCGGCACCCGGTCGAGGTCGACGACGTCGACGGGGAGGCCGACCGCGTCGGCGAAACGCTCCCAGAGCTGCGACTTCGGTGCTCCCGGCCCGGGGCAGGGCACGACGTGGGTGTGCTCGGGCGGCGCGACGGCCGACCAGCGCTCGAGCAGCCGGCCGAGGTTCTGGGACCGCCAGAAGCCGGCGTCGTCCGCAGGATCCTCCGGCAGTCCGTCGAGCAGGCCGGCGGTGAACTCGGCGAAGGTGTCGGCCTCGCCGTTCTTCACCTGCTCCTGCCACTCGGCCGTGGCCGTGCGGCCGAGGTCGCGGGCGGTGACGACGAGGTGGACCTCGAAGCCCTCGAGCTGCTCACGCATCGCCTCGATCCGGTTCGGCCCGGCGGACCCGAAGATCTCGTGGCTGATCACGACCGTCCCGCCGAGGCGACGGCCCCGGCGCAGCAGGTGGGCGAAGGTCCCGGCGACGTCGTCGGGGTCCTGGCCCCACCGGCGGGCGCTGCCGACCATCTCGACCGCGGCGAGGAACATCCCCTCCTGCCGCACGTAGGGATAGACGAAGCCGCGGTCCTTGAGCGCCTCGCGGTGGTTGCCGAGCGCTGCCTGCAGATAGGTCGAGCCGCTCTTCGGGAGTCCGATGTGGAAGTAGAGCCGCTGCCGTCCCTCGTCGGGGGTCACGAGCACAGACTAGGACTCGTCGTCGTCGAGGTCATCAGGGGCGGCGTCGCCCTCGCGACCCCCACCCGCGAGCCTCCGGAGGCGCCCGCGGAGGCCGCCCTCCCGCTCCCCCGCCGTACGCCGCCGCACGGCCGCCTCGGAGCGCTGGGTCAGGACGGTGCCGAGTGCCGCGACGGCCGCCGCGGCGACGTCGGGCTCGGCAGGAGTCGGGTCGCCCGGGTCGAAGGCGGACTCGAAGCAGCGGAGGTCCTCCAGCGTGCCGACCACGTCGTAGCCGGCCTCGCGGATGGCCTCCGCCTGCTGCTCGGCCACGGCCACGCACCAGCCCCGGACGTCGTCCGGCACCAGGATCCGGTCGCCCTGCTGCTGTCCCAGGACCTGGGAGGCGAAGAACCGCTTGCCGACGTCGCCGTAGACCTGGCGCCGCCGGTGCTCCGCGCTCAGCTCACCGTTGACCCGGCGCAGCAGCTCGGCCTGGGCCATCCCGAGGCTGGTGTTGCTGGCCCGAGCGGACGGCTCCAACGTGGCGGGGTCGACGCCGAGGACCTCGCAGAAGCGGGCCAGGAGGAGGTCGGTGCGGCTGCCGCGGGGCGGCACGGTGACGACGTGGATCCGCTCCGGCGCGAGGTGCTCGGCCCAGCGTGCGAGCACCGTCGGGGGGTCGAGCTGGATCCACGGGTGCCGCGTCAGCCCGCGCTCCTGGTAGTCACGCAGCCGGGCGAGGTAGTCGCCCCACGACTCGGTCTTGCCGGACTTGAGCTCCTGCTGCCACGACGACGGGAGCTGGCGCGCGAGGTCGCGCACGGTGAGCACCACGTGGACCTCGCGGTCGCCGCACGCGTCGAGCAGGCGGCGTACCTGGGGCGGCCGCGAGGCCGCGAGCGACTCCTGGCTCACCAGGGCCCGGTCGCCGGGGGCCGCGTCCAGCGCCGCGGAGAACCGCTCCAGGGCACCCGCCGCGCTGGCGGGATCGCGCTCGGGGTTGAACCGGTCGCGGACGACCAGCATCAGCTCGAAGGCCTCGCGCCGGCCGGCCGGCAGCAGGTCGAGGCCCTGGTCGGCCAGGACCCCGGCGTTCTGCTGGAGCACGCCCTGGAGGTAGGACGTGCCGGTCTTCTGCAGGCCGAGGTGGAGGAAGACGCGTCGGGGCGTCCCGGTGTCGGGCATGGGGACACTCCTACGGCAATCGGGCGACCCGCGGCAAACCCCGGTGGGGGACGGCGACGCCTGCTCAGCGCAGCTGCGCGAGCAGCTCCTCGCCCTCGGCCAGCCCGATCTCACCGGTGCGCACCACGACGCGGGTGCGCTCCTGGAGCATCACGCTGGTGAGGATGCGGTTGGCGTCGATCCGCTGGACCGCGCGGCCGCCACCGCTGCGCAGCACGAAGGTGCGGGACATCCCGGACTTCCGCCACGCCCGGAGGCAGTCGCCGGTGCACTGCTCGACGCTGCTCGTGCCGAGCTCCGCCGCGACGCGGGTGAGGCCGCGCTCGCGGCGCGTCAGCTCCGGGCTGCGGGTCAGGTAGCGCACCTCGACACCGCGCTTCATCGCGGAGCGCAGCTTGCGGAAGACCACGCGGATCGCGAGCCCGGTGCCGACGACGTCGAGCCGGTCGCCCGGCTCGGTCGCGACGACGGCCTCGGTGATGGCGCTGATCGCGCGTCGCTTCTCCGCGGCGTCGCCGGCCGGGTCGCTGGCGAGGCGCTGGGTGTCCTCGGGGCTGTCGGTGGTCCAGTCGAACCCGCCGACCACGGCGTCGTGGTCGGAGCGGAGCTCGACCGGCTTGTGCTGGGTCGCCCCGAGCAGGTCGGCGCCGCGGTTGAAGAGGTAGTCGATGGTCGCGCCCTGGTGGTCGCCGGTGGCGAAGAAGCTGTCGAGGGTGTCGTAGGTCGGCACCATCCCGGCCTCGGTCAGCAGGTCACGGGGGTAGCGGCCGCTCTTGTAGTGGACGTTGAAGTCGCCGCCGACCAGCACCGGCCCGGAGGCCGACAGCTGCTCCACGAGCCCACCGATCCGACGGACCGAGGGCCGCAGCAGGTCGGGCATGTTCCGGTCCAGCGGCGCGACGTGGGCGGCCACCACCGACATGGTGCGGCCGTCGGCGTCCTGGAGCGTCACCCAGTTCGCGAAGCGCAGCCCGAGCATGATGTTGCGGTTGCGCGGGACCTTCCGGTAGTTCGAGACCCGGATCGTGCCCTGGTCCACCGCGGTCCACCGGTCGCTGCGCCACGCCACCGCCGTGGCCTTGGTGTAGCGGTTCTTCATCTTGCGGTAGACGTCGTAGCCCTCGGGGGCGAGCACGTCGTCGTAGCGCAGCGGCACCTCGTTGTAGGTGACCACGTCGGGGCGCATCGCCAGGACGTCGGCGACGTCGGCGCGGAAGCGCTCCGTCGACAGGTCGGACTTGATGTTCGCCTGGATCGCGACGACCGCGCTGGGGGTGGCGAACGGCGCTCCCTCCGTCTCGCCCGCGGACGCCGGGGAGGGCGCGGCCAGCAGGGCGGCGAGGCCGGTCGCAGCGGCGGCGACGCAGGCGGTGAGACGGGCGGCGGCGGACTTCACGCGGGGCCTGGACGAGGGCGGCGCGGGAGGCATGGGGGGCTCCTCGGGGGACGGCGGGAGGCCGGGGGGAAGAGGCCTGCCGGGGGGCTGAGTCACAGGAATCACACCATCCCCAGAGGTCACACGCAATCGGTTCCAGGGAACTACAGACGTGTAGTTTCCGCAGGTCAGAGGGGGTGTCGGTCCGACTCAGTCGGCGGCCGAGTCGGCTCCCGCGAGCCGCGGCAGACCCAGCCGCTCGGCCAGCGCCGGCGCCAGCCAGCGTGCGTAGTCGGGCGTCACGTGCTCGGAGTCGCGCATCGTGATGAAGTCGCCCACGACGGACGGGCAGAGCCCGTCGGCGCAGAACCACGGCTTCGCGTCGACCACCACGACACCGGCGTCGCGGCCGGCCGCGAACGAGGTCCGGGCCTCGCGCGCGGCGTACTTCCCGGGCTCGAAGGCGCACTCCCCCAGGTCGGGATGGCCCTGGCTCAGGCAGACGCCGGTCTCGCGGGGGAGCTTGGGGGTGCCGCCCACGATCGCCACGTCGCCGGACACCGCGTCGAGCTGCTCGAAGAGGTCGCGCCAGCCCTGGCGGAGCAGCTCGTGGTAGCGCACCAGGTCGGGGCTGCCGGCCACGGTGGCGCCGTTCTCCGGGTCGCGCAACCGTCCGGCCGAGGTGGAGACGACGACGAGCTCCGGCGCGAGGTCGGCGATGGTGTCCATCGCCCAGTCCTTGAAGTCCTCGCACTCGGTCCACGCCCGCCCGGTGCTGCGCTCGATCTGGGTGAGGCTGGTGGCCATGCACCCGCTGTAGACCAGGACGTAGACGCGGTAGCCGTCCTCGCGGCCGATCTCGTCGATCGCCGGCGACAGCGCGCGGGCATGGCTGTCGCCGAGCACGACGATCGACTTCTCCGCGTCCTCGTCGCCGATCGGGCACAGCTCGGTGGTGCCGGTGCGGTAGTCGCAGTCGCCGAGCGACGCAGTCTGCTCCCTCAGGTCGAGCAGGCCCGGGACCAGGTCGCTCGGGACCGGCCGTCCCTCCTCGGCGGCCAGCACCGAGGCCTTGACCAGCGACGTCCAGCGGTCGCGACCGACGACCTGGGGGTCGTAGTCGGAGCTGGTGATGGCGGGCTCGTCGGTCCAGCCGCCGAGCCGCCACGTCATGACCTGGCTGCTGGCGACGACGGTGAGCACCACCGCGAGCACCGACGCGGGATAGATCGCCAGGGCCGGCCGCAGCCGCTGCCACGGGCGGCCCTTCCGGAAGGGTGTCTCGACCCAGCGGTAGGTCGCCCAGCTGAGCACGAAGACGGCCGCGAGCACGAGCAGCCGGACGGCGATGCTGTCGAAGCGTTCGGGTCCGATGTTGCTGCGGACCAGCACGATGACCGGCCAGTGCCAGAGGTAGAGCGAGTAGGACCAGTCGCCGACGCGCACCATCGGCGCGCTCCCGAGCAGCCGGCCGACGACGGAGGGACGTTCGCGCACGCCCTCACCCGCCACGACCACGGCCGCCGTGGCCAGGACGGGCAGCAGCGCGGCCACGCCGGGGAACGGCGTCCGGAGCGTGTAGGTCCACGCCGTGGCCGCGATGACCACCAGGCCTCCGGCGGCGAGGAGCAACCGCACCCGGTCGGGCAGCCGCAGGGTGCGCGGCAGCAGCGCGCAGGCCGCGCCGATCGCCAGCTCGTGGGCGCGGGTGAAGGCCGAGTAGTAGGCCGTCGTCGGCGATGCCCAGGTCGCGTAGACCGACCAGGCGAGGCTGGCGACCACGACGACCCCGAGCAGGAGACCGGCAGCACGGCGCAGGTCGGCGGCCGCACCCCCGCGGCGGCGTACGAGAAGGACGCAGGCGAGGAGCAGCAGCGGCCAGACGAGGTAGAACTGCTCCTCCACCGCCAGCGACCAGTAGTGACGCAACGGGGAGGGCGGCTGACCCTGGGCGAAGTAGTCGGTGCCGGTCAGCGCGAGCCGGACGTTCGCGGCGAAGCCCGAGGCCCACAGCGCGTCGACGAGCACGGTCTGGGTACGCAGCAGCGAGAGCGTCAGCAGCGAGCCGACGACCGTCACGAGCGTGACCAGGGTCGCGGCGGGCAGGATCCGGCGGGCGCGCCGGGCGTAGAAGCCGGCGAGCGAGACCCGACCGTCGCGGTCGGCCTCGCGCAGCAGCAGTGCGGTGATGAGGTAGCCCGAGACCACGAAGAAGACGTCGACGCCGATGTAGCCGCCGGTGAGGAACGACGGCGCGACGTGGTGGGCGATGACGAGCAGCACCGCGATCGCGCGGATGCCCTGGATGTCGGGCCGGAAGCCGAGCGGACCAGGTCGGGTGGCGGCCTCAGCCACCGAAGCTCGCCAGCGCGCTGATGAAGTAGTGGTCGGAGGTCCGCTGCGTCACCGGCGTCGTGTCGCGCCAGTAGCCGCTCCAGCCGACGTCGTAGCCGAGCACCCAGTCGACCGGGAGCGGGCTCGCGGGCGGCCGGCAGCCGCCGGAGTAGCTGCCTCCGTTGGAGGCCACCAGGCCGGTGCGCGGCGGCACGCTGCAGTAGAACGCCTCGCGGTCGTTCATGTCCCCCGTGACCAAGACCGGCACTCCCTCCGCCTTCAGGTTGTTGACCACCGACACCAGGGCGTTCTGGCCGGCGGAGCGCTCCGCGGCGTAGCGGCCCCCGCCTGCGGACGGGTGGGTGTTGACGACGTAGAACTCGCGACCGGTCGCGAGGTGGCGCAGCCGCAGGATCGGCTGCGGGTGGGGATGGCCCATGAAGGTGATCGTGAACTGGCTGCCGCTGACCATCTCGAAGACACCGGGGTCCCAGAGGATCGAGTTGTCGGTCTCGGTGCTGCCCCACGCGTTGCCCGGGTAGGCGGCCATGCCCGTGCGCGAGGTCAGCGCGGCGAGCTGGTCGGCCTGGAGCTCCTGGGTGCCGAGGATGTCGACGCCGTGCTTGCCGATCAGGTTGACGGCGCCGACGTTGCGCGTCGAGGCCGGTGGGTAGCGCTGCCGGTCGCCGCCCGGCGCGGTGTGCTGGCTGCCGAGGACGTTGAAGCTGCCGACTCGCACCTCGAACGGTTCGTTGCTCGTGGCGGCCTTCTCGGCCTTCTCGGCCTTCGCGGCCTCACGCTCGGCGCGCAGCGCCTCGAGGTCGATCTTCTCGACCTCGGTCGCGGCCACGACGCGGCGTACGGGCACCAGCTGGCGGGCGTCGACGAGCTCTTGGACCCGCGGCAGCGACTGCGCCGCCGCGGTGGCTGCCCCGGCGTCACCGTCGAACCGACGAGCGATCACCACACCGGCCACCACGGGCACCACCAGCACCACGGCGAGGAGGGCCGCACCCGCCCGGGAGAGGCGCCTGGCGCCCGTCTCGGGCGCCCTGTGGGAGGGGTTCGGCATCGGCGCAAGTTATCACGGGCGACCCCCACCGACCGATCCGTCGCGAGGCGCTCGCGGGCCTGCCCTAGGGTGACGGCCATGCTGGTCACGGCCTCCACCGTCATGGACTCCCCCGGCAACGTGAGGTTCTTCGTCGAGGCGAACCTCGCCTCGGGGGTCGACCACATGCTCGTCTTCCTCGACGCGCCGCAGGAGCCGGGGCAGCAGGAGGTGGCGGCGATGCTCGACGCCGAGCGCCGGGTCACCTGCATCCGGACCGGCCGCAAGCAGTGGTGGACCGACGGGCGCCCCTCGGGCCTCAACGACCGCCAGCGCATGAACGCCAACTGGGCACGTGCGCTGCTCGAGCCGTTCGGGTGGGCGGAGTGGCTCTTCCACATCGACGGCGACGAGGTGGCCCGGCTCGACCGCGACGCCATCGCCGAGGTGCCCGCGGAGGCCGACGCGATCTGGCTGCCGCCCTGGGAGGCCGTCAGCCAGCCGGACCCCGACACCCGGCCCACGCGCTTCAAGCGGCTGCTCGACGAGGACGACCTCACGCTGCTCCACGTGCTCGAGGCCATCCGCGAGCCCACCAACCAGGCCTACTTCCACGGCCACGTCATGGGGAAGTCGGGGATCCGTCCCCGCTCCGGTCATGCGCTCAGCCTCCACGGGGCGCTCACGGCCGACGGCGACCGCCTGGAGCGCCACGAGGACCCGCGGCTCGGCGTGCTGCACTACGACGCCGTCTCGGGCGAGGAGTTCGTCCGCAAGTGGCAGGCCCTCGCGCGCGCGGGCCACGCCCGCTACCGCAAGTCGCGCCAGCCGATGGCGCGGGCGCTGCGGACCCTGATCGCCAAGGACCTGCCCGAGGAGGTCAGGGCCCGGCACCTGCGGCGGATCTACGACCTCACGACCCGCGACGACGTCGACCTGCTCGGTGAGCTCGGGCTGCTGCTCGAGCTCGACCCGTTGACCGACCCGCTGCCCGCCCGCCCGCTGGCCGACGACGACGCCCGGGCGCTCGCTGCCCGGGTCGAGGAGCTGCGGGCCGTCCCCAAGCACGGGTTCCACGTGGCCGACAAGGTCGCCGACAAGGCGCGGGAGGCCGGCGCGGGCCGCGCCGCCCGGGACGCGGGCCGCAAGCTGCGCCGACTGACCGGCCGCAGCTGATCAGCCGCGGCGGCGGCCCACACGCAGCGCGCGGCCGGCGAGACGCCGCAGGCCGCCCGGCAGTCGGCGGACGACCCGGGAGCCGGTGGCTCCCGGGGTGCGCGCCTGCCTGCGCCGCAGGGTGCGTACGTCGCCGAGCATCGTCGCGACCAGGTCGACCGCGACCCCGGCCACCTCGGCGTCGGTCACCGAGCCGGTGAGGCGGCGTTCCTCGAGCTCGTCGGGGACCCGCAGGTGGTCGAGGTCGCCGACGACGTCGTAGGGCGCCGACCGCAGGTGGGCGACCGCGGCCTCGCCGCGACGACGGCAGTCGGCCACCTGGTCGGGCTCGGGCCAGAACCGCTCGCCGCGGCGCGGCACGAGCCGCTCGTCGGCGAGGAACGTCCGGATGTAGACCCCGCGGTCGAACGCGGAGCGGAACCCCTCGAGCGAACCGTTGACGCGACGCAGCGTCTCGGCCTCGGCGACCCCCATCGAGGTGTTGGGGAAGGAGCCGGACAGGTCGATCCCGTCGGGCGAGAAGCCGACGACGTCGGCGAAGCGGCGCCACACGTCGTCGCGCGGTGCCCCCGGGTCGAGCACGACCACGTGGATCCGCTCGGGCGGCACCGCCTGCGACCACCGCTCGAGGACCAGCCGCAGGTCGAGGGTGCGCCAGTTCCAGATGGCGGTGGGCTTCGGCGACTCGTCGCGGCCGTAGTCGGGCATCGGGGTCGTGGCGCCGTTCTTGAGGCTCTCCTGCCAGCTGGCCGTGAACAGGCCGAGTGGCTCGCGCGCGGTGACGACGAGGTGGACGTCGTCGGTCGGCAGCTCCGCCACCATCGCGCGGGCCTGGTCGGCCGAGGCCGCCGCGAAGAACTCGTGGCTGACCAGGCCGGTGCCGTCGCTGGTGCCGAGCTCCTCGACCAGCCGCCGCCACGCGGTGCGGTGGTGCTCGGGGGCCCGCCGCTGCGCCGGGTCGTGGCGGACGGTGCGGGAGGCCCAGAGGTGGTCACGCCGCTCGGATCCGGGCACCACGACGCCACGCTCGCGCAACGCGTCGCGCTGGGACCAGAGGATCGTCTGGAGGTAGGAGGTCGCGGTCTTCGGAAGGCCGACGTGGACGAAGACCCTCGCGACCACTACAGGGACTTCCGGAACCGCTCGACCGCGGCGTCGACCGCCTCGCGGTCCTGCTGGGCCACCGGGACGAGGAGCTCCTGCACGACGTCGGCGAGCTCGGCCAGCCGCAGCTGGTGCTGGCGCATCTCGGCCAGGTCGGCCTCGAGGTCGGCGACCCGCTCCTCCAGCCGTCGTACGGTCGAGCTCGAGCTCGGCCGCAGCGTCCTCAGGTCCACGCTGACCACTCTCCCACCATTCTCACTGTCGTCCGGTCGCGGTTCGGCAGCCGCTTGGTCACCACGCGTGTGGCGCCGTACCTCCGCAGCAGGGTAGCCACCGCCTCGGCGTCGGGGCGCCCCACCATCCAGTCGGGAGCGTCCTCGCCCGGGTCTCCGGGCCGGTCCCCGCCCGCGGCGTCGTCGACCACGTGGAGGTCGGCGAGCAGCCGACCGCCCTCGCGCAGCGCCATCGAGCACAACCGCGCCAGGCTCTCGCGGCCGAACGCCGACGTCGCGTCGAGGACGTGGCGCGCGAGGACCACCCGCGGCCGGGGGTCGTGGGCGAGGTGGGCCCCCTCGGCGAGGACCGAGCGCCACTCGGTGAGGTTGAGGGGACGGACGTCGAGCGGCAGCTCCTCGGCCGCGGCGACGTCCACCGCGTCGCGCAGCCCACGCGGCACGTAGTCGTAGGCCGTCACGGGCACGCCCTGGCGCGCCAGCCAGACGCTGTCGGCACCGCGCCCGGCACCCACGTCGAGCACCTCGGCGCCCAGCTCCCCGGCCAGTCGCGCGGCACGGCGGGCGAGCACCGACGGTTCCCGGAAGCTGCCCCTGGTCGACGCGGAGGCGCGGCGCTCCCAGTAGCGGATGCCGGGCTGGGTGCCGCGGAACCACCCCTCGAGCGCTCGGGTGGTGCGGGCCGGCGTCGTGAACTTGAACGCCGGGTCCGGCACCTTCCACCCGGCGCCGTACATCGCCTCGAGCAGGTGCTCGGGCTGTGCCGGGACCGGGAGCGTGCGGCCGCTGAGCTGGGCGGTCGTCAGCGGCCACAGCCACTCCTCGAGGAACGGGGTGCCGACCTCACCCATGAGGTAGAGCCGACCGCGGTCGAGGAAGCCACCGAAGACGTCGAGGCCGCGCGTGACGCCGCCCTCCTGGACGTCGACCCGGAACGCGCCGCCGCTGTAGCGGTAGGTGGCGAAGCCGCGCTCGGCGAGCTCCCGCTGGACGCGGAACGACTCACGCGCGACCTGGACGGGGGTGTCGTGACGGCTCACGTAGCCGAGGTCGGCGTCGGAGTCGTGGCCGAGCACCCGACCCTCCCGCACGGCACCGAGCAGGGTGCCGTAGGCGAGGAACGGCTCGAGCCCGCACTCGCGCAGGGCGGCGACGACGGCCTCGGTCGCGTCCAGCAGCGAGCCCAGGTCGCGCTCGGACCGGCCGGCGAAGGTCGGCACGAGCTTCCCGGACTTGTCGAAGCCGAGCTCGACACCCTTCGGGCTGACGACCTCGACCCGGCCCGCGCCCGACCCGAGCGCGAGCTCCTGCTCGAAGTAGGTCGCGCCCGAAGCCGAGTCGCGCACGGCGACGACGCTGCGGCCGTCGAGGTGCTTGACCAGCGGCCGCGGCCACGCGACCCGCCGCAGCGGGCCGGTGCCCTCGGTGTCGCGCAGGGTCCAGAAGGTCCAGACCCGGCGGCCGTCGAAGCAGACGTCGAGGGCACGGTCGTCGAGGGCGCGCAGCCGCAGGCCCTGGTCGTCGACCCTGCTGATCCCGGGCCGGATGCGCGCCCCCGCCACCGCTTCTCCGCTCAGTCTTCCGGCTGCGAGGCGAACGGGTCGTAGGCGCCGTTCGAGACCGAGGTGCCGTCCTCGTAGACGGCGTTCTCGTCACCGCCGAAGATCAGCTGGTCGTTGTCGGCCGCCGCCTGGCGCGCCAGCGTCCCGGTCGGGCAGTTGCGCTTGCCCCAGATGTTCTGGCCGTACCAGTAGTCGAGGTGCTTCTCGTAGCGCAGGACGCGGCTCTTGCTCCGGTAGATCCCGAGGTTCTCGT
The DNA here is from genome assembly GCF_039527245.1 of Nocardioides aestuarii. NCBI lineage: Bacteria > Bacillati > Actinomycetota > Actinomycetes > Propionibacteriales > Nocardioidaceae > Nocardioides > Nocardioides aestuarii. The sequence continues at coordinate 3,077,422 of NZ_BAAAJT010000002.1, read as the reverse complement.
CGCTGACCTTCGCCAGGCCGGACCAGTTGGCCGAGCCGTTGACCAGGGCGTAGCCGGACCGGTCGCCGTAGTAGTTGCCGCGGATCGTCATCGACTTCAGGTGGAAGTAGTTGTCGAACTCGCCGTCGCAGTTGTTGTCCTGCGTCAGGTGCTTCATCGGCACCGGACCCCGTCCGCTGCTGTCGCGGAGCATCTTGCCGATCGAGATCCCGACCACGGTGTAGCCGATGCGGATGTTGCAGCCGTTGTTCCACATCTTGCGCAGCTTCTTGGCCAGTCGCATGCCGCGGTTCTGACGGATGACGTCGGGCGCGATCTGGATCTTGGTGCGGCCGTTGGCGGTGTTGGTGGCGCCCTTGCAGCTGACCCGGTTGAGCGTCTGCATGATCGGGTCGACCGCGTTCTTGCCGCGGATCGGGAAGGCGATCATCCGGAACTTGTCGAGCTTCTTGTCGGCGTAGGCCGGGAAGACGGGCTTGTCCTTCGCCGCCTGGTGGAAGATCCGCTGGTAGAACTTCCAGACCTGGCGGTTCTTGGTGTGGGTGTAGATGTCGTTCCACTGGTTGGTGGTCGAGGCCACCGTGAAGTTGGCCGACCCCTGCATGACCACGCGGGGGGTCCTGCCCACCTTGGAGAAGGTGAAGAACTTGGTGTGCGCCGAGCCGTTCTGGCTGCGGCAGGTGCCCTCGCACAGCCGCGCCCAGCTGTTGGGCTTCTTGGGGTGGTTCTTGTTGTAGGTGCGCAGCCCCGCCCGCAGCTGCGGGAACGACGGGTTGTCGATCTGGGTGACGTTGCGGTCGTCCATGATCAGCCGCACGGTCACCCCGCGGCGGGCCGCGCGGAGCAGCGCGTCCTTGCCCTGCTGGGTCAGGAAGTTCCAGGAGAAGATGTCGATGCTCGACCCCTTCGGGCTGGAGTTGATCGCCCGCATGATGCGGTTGTAGATCTTGCGCTGCTGCCCCTGGTCGCCGACCGCGCTGTTGAAGGTCGGTCCGGGCTTCGGGTTGAAGGCGTCCGGCGCGGCCTGGGCAGGCGCGCTCGTGGGCAGCATCAGCCCGGCGGTGGCGAGCATCAGGGCCAGAGTCCTGACGAACATGGAAGGTTCCCCTCGTGACGACGACGTGACAGGCGACCAGCGGGCCGCACTGGTGTGACTCAGGCAGCGCACCGCCGGGTTGCGTCCCGGTAGTCGCGATCCTGGTCGAGCGAGCCGTCGGCCTCGTAGACCGTGCCGCCCTGCACACCCCAGAAGCGGTCGCCGAAGACGACGAGCCGCTGCCCCGAGGAGCAGCCGACGGAGTCGCGCTCGACGTAGCCGCCGGACTCGTCGACGCAGCCCCGGTAGGTGCGTGCGATCTTCCCTCCGGACACCCACACCTCGCCGCACACGGGTGCATCGGCCGGCGCGTCGGAGGATTCCGACTCCGCCGGGTCCGAGGACTCCTCCGTGGTCGACGACGCGGCGGTGCCGGGGTCCTGGGCCTCGTCGGTCGAGCCGCCACAGGCCGTCAGCGCGGAGAGCGCGACCGCCAGCAACCCCGACGCAGCAAGGCGTCGTACCGTCGTGTGACCCATGTGGCGCACTATACGCGGCGGGGGCCGGACGGCCGGTAACCTCGCCCCGTGAGCACCACCCCCACCCGTGTGTACGCCGCCCGGCTGGTCGGGCTGCCGATCTTCGACCCCCAGGGCGACCAGGTCGGCAAGGTGCGCGACCTCGTCGCCGCCGTGCGCTCGGAGGTCAACCAGCCGCGGGTGCTCGGCCTCGTCGCGGAGGTCTTCGGGCGCCGCCGGATCTTCGTGCCGATGACCCGGGTCACCAACATCGACAGCGGGCAGGTCTACACGACGGGCCTGCTCAACATGCGCCGGTTCGAGCAGCGTCCGACCGAGACGCTGGTGATCGGCCAGATGCTCGAGCGCACCGTCACCGTGCTCACGACCGGCGCGACCGGCACCGTCTACGACATCGGGATGGAGCACGCGCGCAACCGTGACTGGGTGCTGTCGCGGGTGGCCGTCCAGGAGCCCGGCAGCACCTTCCGGCGCCGTGGCCAGACCCACGTCGTCGAGTGGGCTGACGTCGAGGGGCTCACCCGGCGCGACCGGCCCCAGGGCGCGACCCTCCTGATCGCCCAGCTGGCCGACATGAAGGCGGCCGACGCGGCCCAGGTGCTCCACGACCTGCCGGTCGAGCGTCGGAGTGCGGTCGTCGCCGCGATGGACGACGAGCGGCTCGCCGACGTGATCGAGGAGCTGCCGGAGGAGGACCAGGTCGAGGTGCTCGAGCACCTCGAGGCCGAGCGTGCCGCCGACGTCCTGGAGGAGATGTCGGCCGATGACGCGGCCGACCTGATCGCCGACCTCCCGCCCGAGACCGCCGCCCGGCTGCTCGAGCTGATGGAGTCCGACGACGCCGAGGACGTGCGCCGGCTGATGTCCTACGAGCAGGAGACCGCGGGCGGCATGATGACGCCGGAGCCGGTCATCCTCGGCCCCGACGCCACCGTCGCCGACGCGCTCGCCCACGTCCGCAACGCCGACCTGCCCGTGTCGCTGGCAGCGATGGTCTACGTCTGCCGCCAGCCGCTGGAGACCCCCACCGGCAAGCTGCTGGGCTGCGCCCACATCCAGAAGCTGCTGCGCGAGCCGCCCTCGTCGTTGGCGGCCGCAGCGGTCGACCCTGCGCTCGACGCCCTCCACCCCGAGGCGACGATCGACGAGGTGGCGGCCCACTTCGCGACCTACAACCTGGTCGCGGCGCCGGTCATCGACGAGGAGGGCCGGTTGCTGGGCGCGGTGACGGTCGACGACCTGCTCGACCACATGCTCCCCGAGAACTGGCGCGACGCGCCGCTCCCCGTCGCCCCGGCCGGCGGTCGCGCCCAGGGGGTGGGTCGTGGCTGAGCGGCGGCGCGAGCCGCGCGGCGCCCGCAAGGGCCTCGACACCCCCACGGAGGTCCGGCGTCCGCTGGTGCGCCGTCCGACCTACGACGCCGACGCCTTCGGCTCCTTCGCCGAGCAGTTCGCCCGCTTCATGGGCACCGCCCGCTTCCTGCTCTACATGACGCTGTTCGTCGTCGTGTGGCTGGTGTGGAACGTCGTCGCGCCCCCCGACCTGCGGTGGGACCCCTACGCCTTCATCTTCCTGACCCTGATGCTCAGCCTGCAGGCGTCGTACGCCGCCCCGCTGATCCTGCTCGCGCAGAACCGCCAGGAGGACCGCGACCGGGTCATCGCCGAGCGCGACCGCCAGGCCAACGCGCGCGCCCACGCGGACATGGAGTTCCTCGCGCGCGAGGTCGCCTCGCTGCGGATGGCGATCGGCGAGGTCGCCACCCGCGACTACCTGCGCTCCGAGCTGCGCTCGCTGCTCAGCGAGCTCGACGAGCGGGCCCGGGACGACGAGACCGACGCCACGTCGGAAGACTGAGGAGCGGCAACTACGCTGGGGGCATCATGAGTAGCTCCCTGCTGGACCGCGTCAACGCCGCCCTGGCCACCGTCAACGACCCGGAGATCAAGCGCCCGATCACCGAGCTCGGCATGGTCGACTCCGTCGACATCGCCGAGGACGGCCGGGTCGCCGTGAAGGTCCTCCTCACCGTCGCCGGCTGCCCCCTCAAGGACACGATCAACCGTGACGTGACCACCGCGGTCGGCAAGGTCGACGGCGTCACCGCGGTCGACCTCGAGCTCGGCGTCATGACCGCCGAGCAGCGCGCGGGCCTCAAGGAGGTCCTCAACGCGGGCCAGGCGCAGCGCGAGATCCCCTTCGCCCAGCCCGGCTCACTGACCAAGGTGTTCGCGATCGCCAGCGGCAAGGGCGGCGTCGGCAAGTCGTCGGTGACGGTGAACCTCGCGCTGGCCATGGCCAAGCAGGACCTCAAGGTCGGCATCCTCGACGCCGACATCTACGGCCACAGCGTGCCGGCGATGCTCGGCGTCGCCGACGAGCGGCCCACGCAGGTCGACGACCTGATCATGCCCGTGCCGACGTCCTCGGGCGTCTCGGTCATCTCCATCGGCATGCTCAAGCCGCGGCGCGACCAGGTCGTCGCGTGGCGCGGCCCGATGCTCGACCGAGCCTTGGTGCAGATGCTCTCCGACGTCTACTGGGGCGACCTCGACGTCCTCCTCCTCGACCTGCCCCCGGGCACCGGGGACATGGCGATCTCGCTGGGCCAGCACCTCCCGGGTGCCGAGGTGGTCGTGGTGACCACGCCGCAGGAGGCTGCTGCCGAGGTCGCCGAGCGTGCCGGCACGATGGCGTCGATGATGCACCAGCGCGTCGTCGGCGTCGTCGAGAACATGAGCTTCCTCGCATGTCCCCACTGCGGCCCCGAGCACGAGATCGACGTCTTCGGGTCCGGCGGCGGCGACCGGGTCGCCGGGACCCTGTCCCAGCGTTTCGGCTACGACGTCCCCGTGCTCGGCCGGATCCCGTTGGAGACCTCGCTGCGCGAGGGCGGTGACGCCGGCAAGCCGATCGTCGACTCCGACCCCACCGCGGCTGCGGCCACGGTCCTCACCGATGTCGCGGGCCGGCTCGCCGGCCGGGGTCGCGGGCTGGCCGGCATGCAGCTCGGCCTGACTCCCACCTCCAAGCTCTGACCACCGGGTAGGTTCTGGCTCGTGTTCGGCATCGGGCTCGGAGAGCTGGCGGTCATCGCGCTCGTCGCGATCATCGTCTTCGGACCCGACAAGCTCCCGGACTTCGCACGGCAGGCGGGGCGGTTCCTCCACCGGATGCGCGTCTTCGCCACCGGTGCGCGTGACGACCTGCGCTCGGAGCTCGGGCCCGAGTTCGCCGACCTCGAGCTGCGCGACCTCGACCCGCGGGCCATCGTGCGCAAGCACGTGATGGAGGCGATGGAGGAGGCGGAAGCCGAGTCCAAGAAGCGGCCCCAGCGCTACGGCCTGCGCCCCCTCGGCGAGGGCGAGGTGCCTCCCTACGACGCCGAGGCCACCTGAGCCGAGGCGGGTCAGCCCCGACTCTGGACCGACGCGATCGAGGCGAACGCCACCAGCTCGACCCGGCCGGCGGCGACCTCCACCTCGCAGAAGTCCTGGCCCACCCGACGTACGACGCCGTCGGAGCGGCCGCCGTCGACCCGGTGGACCACGCACCGCTCCCCCGCCTCGGCGAGCCGTCGCAGCGCGGAGCCGACCCCCAACCGGGTGATCGGCGACCAGGCGACCTCCGGCACCGAGCGCGATGACGCCCCCGTGACGGCGACGACGGCGTCGAGCAGCACGACCCACTCCGAACCGGCCGCCTCCAGCAGCAGCCAGCCGGTGGCGACGCGACGCAGGGTCCCGGACAACCGGCCGACCCCGCCCACCTCCAGCGACACCTCGTCCTCGAGGCTGGCCATCAGTCGGCTGGCGAGGGTGACCGCGCCGTACTCGGCGCGGGTCCGGTCGGCGACCTCGGCCTCGCGATCGGCGTCGTAGAGCGCCTCGGCCTGCTGCTCGAGCTCGTCGAGCACCGCGAACAGCTCCTCGTCCCAGCCCACGGCGCGAGCCTGCCACACGGCGACGGAGTCCGAGCCTGTGGACAAAGGGTTGCAATCAGCCTTCGGTCGGCGTTTTCTGATGCAAACAGAAGCAAACGAAAGGATCAGGAGATGACGTTCTCGGGTCGTCCTCTCGCCGTCGCCACCCTGGCGACCACGCTCGCCGCCGCTCTCCTCGCGCTGCTGCTGCCGGCCCTCGTGCCCACCGGGCCGGGCTTCGTGCCGGTCCTGGTCGCCGGTTGCGCGGCAGCCGGCGCGGTGGGCACCTGCTGGCTGTGGATGCTCACCCTGCTGGTCCTCCTCGACGTGCTGCGCGGTCGCACGGTCCGAGACGGCGTCCCCCGGATCGTGCGCCGCGTGGTGCTCGCCGCGTGCGGGCTCTCGCTGGCGGGGAGCCTGGCTGCCCCGGCGTACGCCGATGCGGGCAGTCCCGGAGCGCTGTCCGGGCTCCCGCTCCCCGACCGGACCACCACGACCACCCAGTGGATCGGCTCGCTCAGCCGCGACGCCCACGAGACCACCCCGCAGGACCATGCCCGGGACCGTGACCCGGCCGGCGGTGAGGTGCGGGTCTCCCCCGGCGACACCCTGTGGCAGCTGGCCGAGGCGGACCTCGGAGCCGGCGCAGAGCCGGCGGACGTCGAGCGGCGGTGGCGACAGATCTACGCCGCCAACCGCGACGTCGTGGGCGCCGACCCCGACCTCATCCGTCCCGGCCAGCGGCTGGCGCTGCCGGCGACGTCCGACGCGACCCGGAGGGGCTGACGATGACCACGACGCTCGACCAGCTCTGCCACCAGAAGGTCGTGCCGCTGCGCCGACCCACCCCCGTCGCGACCGTCCAGGGCACCCTCGCCCTCGACCTCGGGCGCGGGCCGGAGGAGCTCCCCGAGCCACCGCCGCTCAGCGTGGTGCCCACGGACTCCCCGGACCACCGGCGGTTCGAGGCGTGGGCCCACCGCTACACCCAGGCCGCGGTGGAGATCGCCGGCGGCGACCGGCCCGTCAGCCAGCTCCTGCGCTGGACCTCCCCGCGGGTCTACCAGGACCTCGCCCGACGCGCCCAGCTCGTGCGCTCAGCCGCCCTCCGCGACGCGAGCACCGCCCGGGTCCAGCACGTGCGGCCCGCCGTCGAGACGGTGCACGCGACGTGGCTCGAGGAGGACGTCGCCGAGGTCTGCGCGCGCGTGCGCTACGGCCGCCGTTGCCGGGCCGTCGCGCTCCGCTTCGAGAAGCGCGCCGGTCGCTGGCAGGCGACCGCTCTCGAGTTCGCCTGACCCCTCAGCCGTTGGCGCGGGCGGTGAGCCCGGTCGGCCCACCCGGTGCGCCGTGGCACTTCTTGAACTTCTTGCCCGAGCCGCAGGGGCACTCGGCGTTGCGGCCCACCGACGCATAGGGGTCGTCGGCGTTGCTGGCCGGGGTGTTGACGGCGGAGTTGTCGTCGCCGACCTCACCCACGCCCTCCTCGGGCCCGGAATAGGTCAGGCGCTGCGGCTGCTTCGGGGCGTCGAGACCCTTGGCCCGGATGTGGGGGGCCTCGCGCGACGCCGCCGGAGCCTCGGGAGCCGCGGCAGCGGCCGCCGTCAGGTCGGGCACCTCCTGCATCAGCGGCTCGGCGACCTCCTCGGCCTCGCCGGTGTCGTCGTCGTCCTCCTCCTCGATGGTCACCTCGAGGTTGAACAGGAAGCCGACCGACTCCTCCTTGATGCCGTTCATCATCGCGGTGAACATGTCGAAGCCCTCGCGCTGGTACTCGACCAGCGGGTCGCGCTGGGAGTAGGCACGGAGGTAGATGCCCTCGCGGAGGTAGTCCATCTCGTAGAGGTGCTCGCGCCACTTGCGGTCGAGCACGGAGAGCACCACGCGTCGCTCGAGCTCACGCATGACCTCCTCGCCCACGGAAGCCGTGCGACGGTCGTACGCCGCCTGCGCGTCGGCCTGCAGGTCGGCGACGAGCTGCTCACGGGACAGGCTCGCGCGGCCGCCGTTGTCGGCGACGTACTGCTCCTGGGTGATGCCGACCTCGTAGAGCTGGCCCAGCGCGCTCCACAGCGCGTCGAGGTCCCACTCCTCGGCGAGGTCCTCGGTCGTGGTGGCGACGTAGCCCTCGACGACGTCGTCGAGGAAGGAGCGGACCTGGCTCTCGAGGTCGGCGCCCTCGAGGACCTCACGACGCTCGGAGTAGATCACCTTGCGCTGGCGGTCCATCACGTCGTCGTACTTGAGGACGTTCTTGCGGGACTCGAAGTTCTGGGACTCGACCTGGCCCTGCGCGTTGGCGATCGCGCTGGTGACCCGCTTGTTCTCGATCGGGACGTCGTCGGGGATCTTCATGACCTGGAGGATCCGGTCGACCCACTCGGACTTGAAGAGCCGCATCAGCTCGTCCTGGAGCGAGAGGTAGAACCGCGACTCGCCCGGGTCGCCCTGGCGACCCGAACGACCACGCAGCTGGTTGTCGATGCGGCGCGACTCGTGGCGCTCGGTGCCGACGACGTAGAGGCCGCCGAGGTCCTTGACCTCGTCGTGCTCGGCCTTGACCTGGGCGCGGATCTTCTCGACCATCGCGGGCCACACGGCGTCGTAGGACTCGCTGTCCTCGGCCGGGTCGAGACCCTGGGCGCGGAGCTCCTGGTCGGCGAGGAACTCGACCGAGCCGCCGAGCATGATGTCGGTGCCTCGACCGGCCATGTTGGTCGCGACGGTGACCGCACCCTTGTGACCGGCGAGCGCGACGACCTTCGCCTCGTCGGCGTGCTGCTTGGCGTTGAGCACCGTGTGGGGGATGCCCTTCTTCCTCATCAGCTGCGAGAGGTGCTCGGACTTCTCCACCGACACCGTGCCCACCAGGACCGGCTGGCCCTTCGCGTGCCGCTCGCCGATGTCCTCGACCACGGCGAGGTACTTCGCCTCCTCCGTGCGGTAGACGAGGTCGGGCTGGTCGGTGCGGGCCATCGGCCGGTTGGTGCGGATCGGCGTGACGCCGAGACCGTAGATCTTGTCGAACTCGCTGGCCTCGGTCATGGCCGTGCCGGTCATGCCGGAGAGCTTCTCGTAGAGGCGGAAGTAGTTCTGGAGCGTGATCGTGGCGAGGGTCTGGTACTCCTCGCGGACCTCCACGCCCTCCTTGGCCTCGATCGCCTGGTGGAGGCCGTCGTTGTAGCGGCGCCCGGCCAGGATGCGGCCGGTGTGCTCGTCGACGATGAGCACCTCGCCGTTCATGACGACGTACTCCTTGTCGTTGCGGAACAGCTCCTTGGCCTTGATCGAGTTGTTGAGGAAGGAGATGAGCGGGGTGTTCGCCGACTCGTAGAGGTTCTCGATGCCGAGGTGGTCCTCGACCTTGGTGATGCCGGGCTCGAGGACCGAGATGGTGCGCTTCTTCTCGTCGACCTCGTAGTCGGTGTCCTTGGTCATCTTGGCGGCGATCTTCGAGAACTCGCCGTACCAGCGGACCTCGTCCTGCGTGGGGCCGCTGATGATCAGCGGGGTGCGGGCCTCGTCGATGAGGATCGAGTCGACCTCGTCGACGACGGCGAAGTTGTGGCCGCGCTGGACGCAGTCCTCGAGCGCGCCGGCCATGTTGTCGCGGAGGTAGTCGAAGCCGAGCTCGTTGTTGGTGCCGTAGGTGACGTCGCAGGCGTAGGCCTCGCGCCGCTCGGCCGGGCGCATCGTCGGCAGGATGACGCCGACGGTGAGGCCGAGGAAGTGGTGGACACGGCCCATCTGCTCGGACTGGAACTTCGCGAGGTAGTCGTTGACCGTGACGACGTGGACGCCCTTGCCCGAGAGCGCGTTGAGGTAGGAGGGCAGGACGGCGACGAGGGTCTTGCCCTCACCGGTCTTCATCTCCGCGATGTTGCCGAGGTGGAGTGAGGCACCGCCCATCACCTGCACGTCGAACGGTCGCAGGCCGAGCACCCGCTTGGCGGCCTCGCGGACCGTCGCGAACGCCTCCGGCATGATGTCGTCGAGGGTCTCCCCGTCGGCGAGCCGCTTGCGGAACTCGTCGGTCATCCCGCGCAGCTCGTCGTCGGTCATCGCGACGAAGTCGTCCTCGATCGCGTCGACGGCCTGGGCGATCGACTCGAGCTGCCGGAGGATCTTGCCCTCGCCGATGCGGAGGATCTTGTCGATGATGGCAGGCACTGGGGACTGACTCCTGGAGTTTGACGTCTCGGTGGCCCGGCGGACGGGTTCGTCCGGCTGCGGGCCATCGGCCATGCTACCCAGCAGTCGAAGTCACGCCACCACCCGCGGTGAAGACTCAGGGACCCTTCAGGTGAGCGCGGCACCGAGGGGCCCGGCGAGGTCGCCCCGGGGCGCGACGACCACGTCGTCGAGCTCCAGCCACCCGGCGAGCCGCTGCAGCTCGACGGCGAGCTGCTCAGCGGTGTCGGCCGGCGCGCCGTCCTCGCCGTAGGCCGCCTGGACGAGCAGCCGGCGGGCCACCCGGTCGGCCTTGAGGTCGACCCGGCCGACGATCTCGTCGCCGAGCAGGAAGGGCAGGACGTAGTAGCCGTACTGGCGCTGCGGGGCCGGGACGTAGATCTCGATCCGGTAGTGGAAGTCGAAGAGCGTCTCGGTGCGGTCGCGTTCCCAGACCAGCGGGTCGAAGGGGCTCAGCAGGGTGCGGGCGCGGACGGCCCGCGGGCGCCGGGCGGAGGTGTGGAGCCAGGCCGGCTTGCGCCATCCCTCGACGCGCACCTCCTCCAGCTCACCGGCGTCCACGAGGTCGGCGATGGCCTCCTTGGCGCTCGGCTGGCTCGCGGCCGCGCCGGTCCCCGGGACGGCCCGCATCCGGTAGTAGTCGGCCAGGCAGGCCGCGGTGCCCACGCCGTGGGACCGGGCGGCGCGGCGCACGAGCTCGCGACCGGCCTCCTCCCGGTCGAGCGGCGGCGCCTCGAGCACCGCGCGGGGCAGGACCCGCTCCGGCACGTCGTAGAGCACCTCGAACTGGGAGGTGCGGCCGGCGATCGCGACGTCGCCGACGAGGAAGAGGTAGTCGAGGACCTTGCGGGCGTCGGACCAGTTCCAGCCCCAGTGCTCCTTGGTCCGCGGACCGCTGAACTCCTCGTCGAGCTGTCGCGCGGTCACCGGGCCCTCGAGCCTCACGGCGTCGAGGACGCGCGGCTCGAGGGTGGCGTCGGCGGTGAAGCCCCACTTGCTGCGCCGGGCGCGGTAGTGGTCGCGGCGGAACTGCATCGCCGGCCAGAGGTCGACCGGCATGAACGCCTGGACGTGGGCCCAGTACTCCAGCACGCGACGGGTCTCGCGGCCGGAGCCGGCCCGGTCGAGCAGGGTGGTGTCGTAGGGGCCCATCCGCGAGTAGAGCGGCATCAGGTGGGCGCGGGCCAGCACGTTGACCGAGTCGACCTGGAGCACGCCGGTGCGCTCCAGGGTCCGGGCGAAGGTCCGCATCGTCGGCGGGTCGTGGGGCTTGTCGAGGAACCCCTGGGCACCCAGCGCGATCCGGCGCGCCTGCGCCCTGCTCAGCTCCAGCACACGGCGTACTCAACCACGCTCCGCCGACAGGCTTGA
>NZ_BAAAJT010000002.1:2964317-3066313 GCF_039527245.1 Nocardioides aestuarii | reverse complement strand
GTGGGTTTGCGACCGTTCAGTCGTGTGCGCGTGACCGTCCGACCGTCACGAACCCGCGACTGGAAGGTCACAAACCCACGACTCGACCCTCAGGGGAGGTCGAGCAGCTTCTCCTTGACGGCGTACATGACCGCCTCCATGCGGGAGTGGAGCTGGAGCTTCTCGAGGATGTTGCGGACGTGGTTCTTGACCGTGTTCTCGGAGATGACCAGCTGCTTGGCGATCTCACGGTTGTTCATGCCGGTCGCGACCAGCCGCAGCACCTCGAGCTCGCGCTCGGTCAGCCGCAGGCCGGGGACCTGGCTCTTCTCCGGACGCGACATCTGCTTGAACTCGTCGATCAGCTTGACCGCCATCGAGGGGCTGATCAGCGACTGGCCCTCCGAGACCACGCGGACAGCCTGGGCGACCTCCTCGATCGAGGAGTCCTTGAGGAGGTAGCCGGCCGCGCCGCTCTTCACGGCCTCGTAGAGGTCGGCCTCCTCGTCGGAGACGGTCAGCATGATGATCTTGGCCGACGGCACCCGCTCCTTGATCGCGAGGCAGGCCTCGATGCCGGAACGCTTGGGCATCCGCACGTCGAGCAGGACCACGTCGGGGGCGATGCTCTCGGCGAGGGTGGTGCCCTCGACGCCGTCACCGGCCTCGCCGACCACCTCGATGCCCTCCTCGCTGCTGAGCAGCATGGTCAGGCCGCGACGGAACAGCTCCTGGTCGTCGACCACCAGCACCCGGATCGGCTCGCTGGTGTCGACCGCGTTGGTGGTCACGTCGCGCATCATGCCACGACGGGACCACCCCTCGCGGGCATCCGGGGCAGGTCAGGCCTGGGGGTCGAGGTCCAGCGAGATCACGCCGTAGTCGTAGCCGCGACGGCGGTAGACGACCGCGGGCCGCTCGCTCTCCTTGTCGACGTAGAGGTAGAAGTCGTGGCCGACCAGCTCCATCTCGTAGAGCGCCTGGTCGAGGGTCATCGGGACGGCGGAGTGGCTCTTCTCCCGGACGACGAGCGGACCGTCTCCGGTGACGCTGATCGGGCCGACGTTGTGCTCAACGACGGTCTCGTCGGCCTCCGGCTCCGCCGCGATGGTCTCCATCCCGGCCAGCGCCTGGCCGACCGAGGCGGGGGTGCGGGCCTTGTGGACGCGGCGCCGGTCCGCGGCCTTGCGCATCTGGGAGGCCATCTTGTCCAGCGCGAGGTCGAGCGCGCTCATCTTGTCCTCCGCGGCGGCCTCGGCCCGGATGACCGGTCCCTTCGAGAACGCGGTCAGCTCCACCTTGATCGCGCGGTCGTGCTGCCGCGGGTTGCGCTCGCTCTCCACCTCGACCTGGACCCGCATGATCCGATGGTCGTGCTTCTCCAGCTTCGTGAGCTTCTCGGCGACGTGGGAGCGGAACCGCTCCGACAGCTCGATGTGGCGACCCGTGACGACGACATCCATGTCAACCTCCGATGACTGGGAGAACACGCTGGACAGACCGGCCACCGGCTTTTCCGGGGCCAGGGGAAGATGGAGTCCGCCCGGCCGACCTGGTCTTCGTCCCCACAGCCGCCTGCTGAGGCTTCCGCAGCTTCTCTGCCACTACCGGCCTTCTCCCGCGCCGGCCCGCATCTGGCGGTCCGGTCGAGGCAGGACTTACCTCTAAGTCGCACCGTGATCCCCCGTCTCCGGGGTTACGTGGGCCGCTTCGCCTGCGACTGGCATCGGCTAGCCGGTACGACGTCTCGTTCACCCGAGCGGGCTCCCGCGGCGCCGAACCGACGCAACCACGGACCCGGGCGGACTCCATAACGAGACGCTAGTCCACGTCCTCCCCCCACGGAAGTCGTGGGCCTGACAATTCCCTGTGAGTGGGGATGCGCCCCGTCCCCGTACGCCGCTGCGTGGCCGCCACGGTCGCGATCCCGGTCACCGCGACCCCGGCGGCGGCGAGCGCGCGCTGCCCCTCGCGGACCGTCGATCCGGTGGTGAGGACGTCGTCGCAGAGCACCACGTGACCGGGGCGGCCGGCGTGGCGGCGCAGGGCCGCGGAGGGGCACCACAACGACCCGGCGAGGTTCGCCGCCCGCTCGACCGAGGTCAGCCCGGCCTGGTCGGAGACCCCACCGCGGGAGCGCAGCAGGCACGCGACCCGGGTGTCGGGGAGCAGCCGTGCGGCGCGGCGGCAGACGTCGAGCAGCGGCTCGTGGCCCCGGGCACGCGCCGCGCCCGGGCGGCTCGGCACCGGCACCAGCAGGCGTGGCCCGGGCGCCGCGGCCGCCGCGGCCGCCGCCAGCATCCCGGCCAGGTGGACGGCGAGCCCGGCCACGTGGCGCTCCTTGTGGGCCAGCAGCGCCGACCGCACCACCCCGTCGTAGGGCGCCGTCGACCACGGTGGCGCGAGCCCCGGAGGCGACGGGCTGGGCCAGGCGGGCCAGGCCGTGCCGGGCAGCAGTGCCACGCAGGCCGCGCACAGCGAGCGGCCCGGCTCGCCGCAGCCGACGCAGGTGCCGCCGAGCAGCAGGTCGAGCACCGGATCGAGCACGAGCCGATCCTCCCCCGCCCCGGCGCCGCGAGGTCGGCCGTGGGAACCACCTGTGGACGACGGGTCAGCCGACGTAGGTGAGCGAGGTGACCGGTGGGTCCTCGACCGCGACGCGCGAGCCGGAGAGGGCGTCGGTCAGCCCGCCGCGCGTGACGACGTAGACCGGGTCGGTCGCGCGCGGGGAGGACACGAGGGACCGCGGCCGCTCCTGCACCGTCGTCGCCAGACCGGCGACCCCGGCGGGAGCGCCGTCGACCGGGAGGGTGCGGACCTGGTAGAGGTCACCACCGAGACGGTGGGCCACCACGACGGAGGTGGCCGACGACCAGCCGATGTCGAGGACCGCGAGCCGCGGCTGCTCGTCCCAGGTGATGGTGCGGGCCCGGGTCCCGCCCAGGGGCCGGCCGCGGCCGTCGTAGCGCAGCCGGCTCACGACGATCCGGTCGCCGGCGGGGCGGTCGCCCGCGGGCCGGTCGAGCACCGCGACCAAGCGTGAGCCGTCGCGCGAGACGAGCGCCCGGGTGACGCGCTCGCCGGTGATGCCGGGCACGGTCACCTCCGTCCGGCGGCCGTCGCGGACCGAGGTCACGGTCGCCCCGCCGCTGGTGCGGTCGACGGCCCAGATCCGGCCCGCGTGGTCCCAGCTCGGGGCCAGCAGGTCGGTGGCCCCGCTGAGGACCTCCGTCACGGCGGCGTCGGGGTCGCGGACGTCGCTGACCAGCAGCGCGTCACCGGCGCCGGCGACCGCGGCGACACGGGCACCCGTCAGGTTCACCGCCACCGAGCGCACCCCCTGGACCGCGGTGCCCAGCGGTCCGCCCGCGACCTCCATGTCGCCGGGGACCCCGAGCACCAGGCGGCCCTCCCGCAGGCCGAACAGCAGTGAGGTCGACTGGGCGGCCACGGGGTCGAGGGTCTGGCCCTCGTCCATCGGGAAGGTCGTGCGGCCCCCGGAGAGCGTGACGGGCTCACCGTCGAGGGTCACGCGGAACCCGGTCAGCCCGGGGTCCTGGGCGAGGGTGCGGGCGAGCTGGGCGACCATCAGCGTCGCGTCCGGCTCAGCCGGCATGCCCGCGCCGCCGGTCAGGTCGACCTCGGCCACGCCCTGGCTGTCGGCGACCACCGAGAGGTCGACGGTCGCCCCGGCCGGCAACGCGCTCCGCTCGATCCCCGTCGCCCGCCCCACGGGGCCCTGGAGGAGGCCCTCGACGAGAGAGGTCGTGAGCTGGTCGCCCCGGGGCACGTAGACCGGTTCGGGCACGAGGATGCTCCCGGTCGGGTCGGGGTAGTAGAGCGACACCCGGCGGTAGGCCTGGCCGAACCAGGACTCGGGCACCACGAGGGCGTCCGGCGCGTCGTCGATGCGCCACTCCCCGTCCTCGCGGGTCATGGTGAAGGTCAGCTCCTGGTCGTTGCGCGGCAGCGACCCGAGCCACGAGCCGCGGGCGTCGATCTGGCTGGCTCCGTCGAGCTGGACGCGCACCTGGTTGCTGCCCTCCGCGGGAGAGGCGGTGGCGTAGGTGACGATCCGGCTGTGCCGCCAGGTCTCCGCCTCGGACGCGGTGAGGTACTGCTCCGCCGTGTTCGTCTGGAGCGGGATCGCGGTCTGGGCGTCGAGGAAGCCCTTGACGACCTCGGTGGGCGACGCGCCGGGGGTCGGCGGGCGCGGGTCGTTGTAGTAGCCGAGCTCGACGCCGGGGTCGACGCCCGTGCCGGCCTCGGTGACCGGGCCGCTGCTGGGGATCCCGACGCACCCGGTCGTGGCCAGCGCGAGGACCACCAGCAGCAGCGCCGTGCGGAGCAGCTCGCGCGCCGTCATCGGACCGGCTCCCGGGAGTCGTCGGGCACGAGCGGGACGGGACTGCTGCGCAGGACGCCGCCGACGTGGCGCGGCAGCGTCAGCCGGAACTGCGCGCCCTCCCCCGGCCGGCCCCATGCCTGGAGCCAACCGCCGTGGAGGTGGGTGTCCTCGAGCGAGATCGACAGCCCGAGACCGGTGCCGCCGCTGGTCCGGGCGCGGGCGGGATCGGCGCGCCAGAAGCGGTTGAAGACCAGTGCGGACTCGCCGGGACCCAGGCCGACGCCGTGGTCGCGGACCGCGATGGCGGCCGCGTGGGCGTCGCCGTCGACGCGGATGACGATGTCGCCGCTCTCGGCGTGGTCGATCGCGTTGGTGACGAGGTTGCGCACGATCCGCTCGACGCGGCGTACGTCGGCCTCGGCGAGGCAGGGGTGGGCCGGGGCCTCGACCAGCACCCGGCAGCCGCTCTGGCGGGCCAGCGCGCCGGTCGCGGAGACGATGCGGTGGGCCACGTCGACGAGGTTGACGTCGTCGATCTCGAGCACGGCCGCGCCGGCGTCGAACCGGCTGATCTCGAGCAGGTCGGCCAGCAGCCCCTCGAAGCGGTCGAGCTCGGTCTGGAGCAGCTCCGCGGCGCGGGCGGTGGCAGGGTCGAAGTCCTTGCGCGCGTCGTGGAGGACGTCACCGGCCATGCGGACCGTGGTCAGCGGCGTCCGGAGCTCGTGGGAGACGTCGGCGACGAACCGCCGCTGGACCCGCGAGAGCTCCTCGAGCTGGCGGATCTGGCGCTGGAGGTTGGTGGCCATCTGGTTGAACGAGGTGGCGAGCCGGGCCAGGTCGTCCTCGCCGGAGACCCGCAGCCGCTCCTGGAGCTGGCCCGCCGCGAGCCGCTCCGCGACCCGGCGCGCCATCCGGACCGGCGTCACGACCTGGCGGGTGACCAGCCAGGTGATGCCCGCGACGAGCAGCACCAGCAGGCTCGCCGCCGTGATCATCGCGTTGGTCAGCAGGTTCAGGGTGCGGGCCTCGTCGGTGAGCGGGAAGAGGTAGTAGAGCGTGTAGGTCTTCGAGTCGGCAGGAAGCCGCACCTGGGACCCCACCACGATGGCCGGCTCGCTGGAGACGACGTTGCCGTCGTCGTCGGTCCGGCGCAGCTCGGTGTAGGTGTAGGCCGTGGTCGCGCCGAACGGCTCGGCGAAGTGGTCCTCGAGCGAGGTCGGCACGCTCGAGGTGTCGAGCTGGGAGGTGTACTGCACCCCCCCGTCGGCGATGCGGGCGTCGCCCGCCGGGCCGGTGAGCACCACCGCGAAGTCACGGGTGTCCCCCAGCTCGATGATCGGGTTGACGAGCTCGGTCAGCTGCGGGGCGACGTCGGTGTCCGTCGGCGACACGCCGCGCAGCGCGTCCTGCGCCTCCGCCGTCACCTGCGTCGCCTCGCCCACCGCGGCCTGCTCGCGCTGCTCGAGGAGGCCGTCGCGGGTCTGCTGCACGAGGAACCACCCGACGATCCCGATGACCAGCGCCGAGAGCAGCACCACGCTGACGACGACGCGGGCCTGGATCGACCGGCGCCAGAACGTCAGCGCGCGCCGCACCACGCCGGCCGCTCGGGCACGGACGTCCGCGGCGCGGTCGCCGGCGGCGGTGCCGGATCGATCGGAGGACGCGTCGGCGGAGATGACCATGGGTCAGGCCTGCGACGACCCTGCCTTGTAGCCGACCCCGCGCACCGTCACGACGATCTCGGGGTTCTCGGGGTCGTGCTCGACCTTCGAGCGCAGCCGCTGGACGTGGACGTTGACCAGGCGGGTGTCGGCGGCGTGGCGGTAGCCCCAGACCTGCTCGAGCAGCACCTCGCGCGTGAAGACCTGCCACGGCTTGCGCGCCAGGCAGACCAGCAGGTCGAACTCCAGCGGCGTCAGGCTGATCTGCGCGCCGGCGCGCGTCACCGAGTGGCCGGCGACGTCGATGTCGAGGTCACCGATCGTCAACGCCTCGGGCGCCGGCGCGTCGAAGCGGCGTACGCGTGCCCGGATCCGGGCGACGAGCTCCTTGGGCTTGAACGGCTTGACGATGTAGTCGTCGGCGCCGGACTCGAGCCCGAGCACGACGTCGACGGTGTCGCCCTTGGCCGTGAGCATCACGATCGGCACGCCCGACTCGGCCCGGATCTCCTTGCAGACGTCGATGCCGTCCTTGCCGGGGAGCATCAGGTCGAGGAGGACGATGTCGGGCCGGAAGGAGCGGAAGGCGTCCATGGCGACGTCGCCGCGGGGGCACATCTGGCTCTCGAAGCCCTCCTGCCGGAGGACGATCGTGAGCATCTCCGCGAGGGAGGCGTCGTCATCGACGACCAGGATGCGCCCGCGCGGGGCGACGTCTGCTGCCTGCGTCATGCTGTCCATCTTGCCGCACCGGGCCTCGCCCGGTGGGGCACTCAGTAGCGGTAGTGGTCGGACTTGTAGGGACCGGCGACGTCCACGCCGAGGTAGCCGGCCTGGTCGTCGGAGAGGGTCGTGAGCTTCACGCCGAGCGCACCGAGGTGCAGCCGGGCGACCTCCTCGTCGAGGTGCTTGGGCAGCACGTAGACGCCGGTGGGGTAGTCGGCGGGCTTGGTGAAGAGCTCGATCTGGGCCAGCACCTGGTTGGTGAAGGAGTTCGACATCACGAAGCTCGGGTGACCGGTGGCGTTGCCGAGGTTCATCAGCCGGCCCTCGGAGAGCACGATGATCGCGTTCCCGCCGGGGAAGGTCCAGACGTCGACCTGCGGCTTGACGGTGTCGCGCTCGACGCCCGGGTAGGACTCCAGCCCGGCCATGTCGATCTCGTTGTCGAAGTGGCCGATGTTGCCGATGATCGCGTTGTGCTTCATCCGGGCCATCTGCTCGACGGTGACGACGTCCTTGTTGCCGGTGGCCGTGATGACGATGTCGGCGGTGTCGAGCACGTCCTCGAGGGTCGTGACCTGGTAGCCGTCCATCGCCGCCTGCAGCGCGCAGATCGGGTCGATCTCGGTCACGATGACGCGGGCGCCCTGGCCGCGCAGCGACTCGGCGCAGCCCTTGCCGACGTCGCCGTAGCCGCACACGACGGCGACCTTGCCGCCCATGAGGACGTCGGTCGCGCGGTTGATGCCGTCGATCAGCGAGTGGCGGCAGCCGTACTTGTTGTCGAACTTCGACTTGGTGACCGAGTCGTTGACGTTGATCGCCGGGAAGAGCAGGGAGCCCTGCTTCAGCATGTCGTAGAGGCGCAGGACACCGGTGGTGGTCTCCTCGGTCACGCCCTGGATCTCGTTGGCGATCTTGGTCCAGCGGTCGTCGCTCTGGGCGAGCGAGGACTGGAGGACGCCGAAGACGACGCGCTGCTCGTGGGAGGTGGCGGTGGCCGGGTCGGGGGCCTCGCCCTTCTTCTCCGCCTCGACGCCGAGGTGGACCAGCAGGGTGGCGTCACCACCGTCGTCGAGGATCATGTTGGCGAACTCGCCGGAGGGCCAGTCGAGGATCTGCTGGGTGCACTCCCAGTACTCCTCCAGCGTCTCGCCCTTCCACGCGAAGACCGGCACGCCGGCCGGGGCGTCGACGGTGCCCTCGGGGCCGACGACGACGGCGGCGGCCGCGTGGTCCTGGGTGGAGAAGATGTTGCAGGAGGCCCAGCGGACCTCGGCGCCGAGCGCGACCAGCGTCTCGATGAGCACGGCGGTCTGCACGGTCATGTGGAGCGAGCCGGCGATCCGGGCGCCCGCGAGAGGCTGCTCGGCGGCATAGCGCTCGCGCATCGCCATCAGGCCGGGCATCTCGTGCTCGGCGAGGGCGATCTCCTTGCGGCCGTAGTCGGCCAGGGACAGGTCGGCGACCTTGAAGTCCATCGGTGTCTCCTCGGTGTCGGAGTCAGGTCTGCGCCGCGCATCTGCGCGTTGTCGGGATCTCCCACGCGGACTCCGCAAGGGTAGGCCGCGTCACACCGGTTGGCTCAATCGTCGGCTCAGTGGGCCTTCGACCTGCGGGGCACCAGGTGCATGACGAGCACCGCGACCGCCCCGACGACCAGGCCCACCACCGCGGACGCAGCCGTGTTGACCAGCCAGGCGATCGTGCTGCCCACCGGGCCGTGGATCGCCTCGTGCACGGCCTCCTCCCAGTGGTGCACGACGTCGTACGGCGCGTGGACGCCGAGCTCGTCGAGGCTGGTGAGGAGGATGTGGCCGCCGACCCACAGCATCGCCACGGTGCCGATCAGGGAGATCGCCGCCAGCAGCCGGGGCATGGCCGCGACCAGCGCGTGGCCGACCCGCTTCGCGCCGTCGGAGTCGCGCCTGGCCAGGCTGAGGCCGATGTCGTCCATCTTCACGATGAGCGCCACGACCCCGTAGACGAGCAGCGTGATCAGCACCGCGACGACCACGAGGATCGCGGCCCGCTCGAGGAGGCCCGCCTCGGGATCGGAGTCGACGACCTCCTTCAGCGCGATCACCATGATCTCGCTGGAGAGGATGAGGTCGGTGCGGATGGCGCTCGCGACCGTCTTCGCCTCGTGCTCGGGGGTGAACTCCCCCTGTTCCATCTGCTCCTCGTGGTGGGCGCCGCCGTGGATCCGCTCCCACACCTTCTCCGCCCCCTCGTAGGCGAGATAGGTGCCGCCGCAGATCAGCAGGACGGGCAGGGCCTGCGGCAGGAACTGGCTCAGCAGCAACGCCGCGGGGAGGATGAACAGCAGCTTGTTGCGCAGCGAGCCGATGGTGATCTTCTTGATGATCGGCAGCTCGCGCTCGGCGGCGGACCCCTGCAGGTACTGCGGCGTGACGGCCGTGTCGTCCACCACGACGCCCGCGGCCTTGGCGCTCGCGCGGCCCGCGGCGGCACCGACGTCGTCGACGCTGGCGGCGGCGATCCGCGCCAGCGCGGCCACGTCGTCGAGCAGGGCGAAGAGTCCGCCGGCCATGTAGTTCCTCCCAGGTCACGTGGGTCGGCGTCAGCCTAGGGGTCGACGGTCATGTGTCGTAGTCGTAGCCGTCCCACGGCGCGTAGCAGGCGATGAAGTCCCCGGGGGACGTCGCACCGCCGGCGTACCTCGTCGACCTGTCCCCGACCCTAGGTGGTCCCGCCGCCGTCCCTGCCGAGCTGTCGGCGTACGACGCGCCGGCGCAACGTCGGCGAGGCGACGACCTCGTAGCCGGCGCCGAGGAAGACCTGCAGCGGGCCGACCGACGCCTCGTCCCAGATGACCGTCTTCCCCGGTGGCGGCTCGATCGGGTAGCCCTCGAGCACGTGGGCGCCGACGCGCGCGCCGTACTCCACCGTGGCGGCAGCGAGCTCGTGCATCAGCCCCGACTGGCGGTGGCCCTTGCGGACGAGGAAGCAGGTGACCGACCAGACGCCCTCGAGCTCGGGGTCCATCCGCATCCACGGCTGCTTGCGGTTCCAGATCCGCCAGTAGTTCTCGCGCTGCTCGACCGCCACCCAGCCGGCCGGCTCGCCGTCGACGTAGCCGAGGAGCCCCGACGTCGGGCCGTCGGTGCCGCAGGCGGTCTGCTCCGCCAGCGCGGCCTCACGCTGCTCCTGCGTGCTGTCGGTCCAGATCCAGCCCTCGACCTTCAACGCCTGACACCGGCACTTCGCCGCGCCTCCCGACCCGAAGACCGCCTCGACGTCCTCGTCCGTGGCCTCGTTGGCGGGGAGCCAGGTGAAGGCGGGCATGCGGCGACCCTAGCCGCGCTCAGCAGCGTGGTGCGGCGCTCAGCGTCACGCGCGTCGTGAGGGTGTCCGAGCGGCCGCCCTCGGCGGCGTAGTCGATCTCGAGGGGACCTCCGCTGCCGCGCCTGCCGTCGAAGCCGACGAGCACGACGTAGTACTCGCCCGGGGCACTCGGCGGCAGACGCGCGTCGTCGAGGCGCTCCCGCCGGCGCCATGCCCAGTCGGGAGACCCCGGACGGGTCGACCGCGGGGACGACGTGGGGAAGTTGGTCAGCCCCAGGGTCGCGAAGCGGCTGTCCTCGTCACGGACGACGTAGGAGATCTCACGCACCTCGAGGCCCTCCTCGCCCCAGCTGGCCCCCTCCACCACCACGTCGGTGTCGGACCTGTTCCTGAAGGTGTCCAGACCCACCCACCCCGTCCGCCCGGGGGACGTCGGGAGGCACACGTCGTGGAAGGACCCGACCGGACGCAGTGCCGGGGCCTGCTCCTCCCCGGACGACGTGTCGTCGCCCGCAGCACGGCACCCCGCTGCCGCGAGCACGACCACCACGACACCCAGCCCGACCGTCCGGCTTCGCCACCAGCTCCCCGTCACGGGCCTCAAGGTGCCACCCGGTCCGGCGGCGCGACGCCTGACACGCCGCCGCGGTCACCCCGCAGGCGAACCGGCTGGGTCGTCGGGCGAGCGGGCAAAGGACCCACCCTGCAGCCTGCAGCCCGTTGTCCACAGCATCCGGTCCGTGCTCGTTTCGGGCCCAGATGTTGTCAGTGGTGGCGGCTTGAATGGACTCATGTCCACCACCGCCGAAGCCGCCACCGGGTGCCGCGTGATGCCCGATGACGCCCGCGGCGTGCTGGCGGCGGCACGCGCTTGTCGTGCCGTGGCGGATCGGGCCGAGGTCGACCTGCTCCAGCTGGCGGTGCAGTGGGCGATCGTCCATCCCGCCGAGTGGCCCGAGGACTCCGAGCGCTACCGCCTCCGTGGCGGCGGAGAGGCACCGGTCGGGCTCGCCGGACCCGGTGCCCCGCTGGTCGCGGAGTTCTCCGTGGCCGAGTTCGGTGCCGCCGTCGGCATGACACCGGAGGCGGGGAAGTACTACCTCGGCCACGCTCTGGAGCTGCGCTACCGGCTCCCCAGGTTGTGGGAGCAGGTGCTGACCGGGACGGTGCCGGCGTGGCGTGCCCGCCGGGTCGCCGACGCCACGATCGGACGGGGCTTGTCGATGGAAGCCGCGGCGTTCGTCGACGCCCACGTCGCCGCGGTCGCAGGAAAGGTCCGGGTCTCCCAGCTCGACCGGCTCGTCGACGAAGCCGTCGGCCGGCACATGCCCGAGACAGCGGAGAAGGAGCGGAATGAGGCCGAGGACCGGCGCTGCTTCGTCATCCACACCGACCAGCCCTCCTTCAACGGCACCGCCCAGGTCACCGGCGAGCTCGACCTGATCGATGCCTTCGCCCTCGAGGACGCCATCCGCGAAGGTGCGGAGGAACTGGCCGACCTCGGCTGCACCGAATCACTCGACGTGCGCCGGTCCATGGCCGCCGGAATGCTCGCCCGCCACCAGCCCACCCTCGACCTCGACCCCGAGACCACCGGCGAGGAGGTCTCGACAGGCTCGACCACCAGACCCCGCCGCCGGAAGCACACGATGGTGCTCCACCTGCACCTCACCGACGCCGCACTGCGTGGGAAGGCCGGCCACCAGGTCGGCCGATGTGAGGCCACTCGGACCCCGATCACCGTCGAGACCATCAGGGACTGGTGCGGCAACCCCAACGCCCACGTCGTCATCAAGCCCGTCATCGACCTCGCCGACCACGTCCACGTCGAGGCCTACGAGGTCCCCGACCGGATCCGCGAGGCGGCCGCCCTGCGGGACCACCACTGCGTGTTCCCCTGGTGCACCCGACCCGCCCGGGGCTGCGACTGCGACCACGTCCGGTCCTGGACAACCGACGGCACCGGCGGCCCCACCTGCACCTGCGAGATCGCACCCCTGTGCCGCTCCCACCACCGGCTCAAGACCCACGCCGCATGGACCTACACCGTGATCGAGCCCGGCACCTACCTGTGGACCTCACCCCACGGCTACCAGTTCCTCCGCGACCACACCGGCACCGTGGACGTCACCCCCGCCACAGCCGGCCGACGGCGAGAACGACCCCGCCCTTGACCCCGCCACACCACGGCGGGGCCTTCGGCATGTCATCGGCTCGCGACGAGATGGCAGCCCGGGGGTCAAGCCCTGCGGGCGACCAGCCAGGCCACGAGGCCGGCGACGGCGATGATGAGCAGCAGCTCGAGCAGACCGATTCCGAACACAGCGCCAGCGTAGACGGACGGCTCAGTCGAGGATCGGCGACGGCACCGGGTCGAGCACCCGGAAGCCGCTGATCGACCAACGCACCTCGTCGTCACTCATGTTCGTGTCGTGATCGATCGAGATCCGGCTGGGCGCGGGCGAGCCGGCAGCCCACGTCACCGTCGCCCGGTCAACGTCATCGTCGGCCCTCGCGAGCAAGTCGTTGACACTCAAGCACAGCGAGTCCGGGACCCGATCCCCAGCCCGACCTACGTAGCCGGCCGACGCCACGTCGCCCTCGCGAACCTCGAGGCGCACCCGCCCGCTCGGGGCGCAGAAGCACGACTGCCGCAGCGTGTAGCGGTAGTCCTCCACGTCCAGCCGCGCCGTTGGGCCCGTCCCCGTCGACGACGAGGTAGGCGCGGAGGACGCCGGCGGGTTCACGGCGGGCGGGTCAGCGGAGCAGCCGGCAAGGAGCACGACCGCGAGGAACAGCAGGGCGGAACGGGTCACCGAAGTGGGACGCCGTCAGGCGCGGCGTGGTTCCCGGGCCGCGTCAGTCCTCGACCAGCCCCAGCCCGAGGTACTCCGCGGCATAGCTCCCCTGCAGCAGCAGCGACGCATAGCGCGCCACCTCCGTGGGGGCGTCGGTCGTCAGCGTCTCGACGCGTACGCCGCGGGACGACGCCAGCGCCTGCAGGCGACCCCGCGCCTCCCGCACCACCGGCTCCTCGTTGCCGTCGTCGAGGACGAGCAGCACCGGGGACAGGTCGCGCGGACCATCGGCGAAGGGATCGTCGAAGACGTCGCGCTGCCGGGTCGACTCCAGCAGCGGGAGCAGCTGCTCGACGTCGCCGGCCAGGGCGGCGCGGCCGCTGACCCGGCGCAGCGACTCGGCGATCCGGCGCGCTGCGCGCGCGGCCAGCACGCTCCCGCCCCACACCAGCGGCGCGGCCTCGGCCAGGGCGATCGCGGTGACCTTCGCGGGGTTGACCGCGAGGTCGCGGTGGGGAGAGCAGGCGATCGCGACGTCGTCGAGCGCCTGGGCGACCCGCTCGGCGTCGACCTCCGGACCGAGCTGGACCCGCTCGAGGTAGTCGAGCATGACGACCGCGGTCGCCAGCTGGTCACCGCCGGTGGTCGGGAGCACGGCACTCCACCGGCCGACCGCGTGGTCGGCCACGGTCGAGCGCGGCGGGCACGCGACCACGACCTGGCACCCGCGGCGCACCGCCTCCGCCACCGCGTGAGCGACGCTCGCACCACCGTCGGGCGCGAGCACGACGACCAGGTCGAGGCCACCGGCCCAGCCGGGGAGCGACGGGTGCGGCCAGGCGACGAACGGGACCGGGCACCACGGCTCGAGAACCGCCCGCAGCAACCGCGAGTCCGGCCCGGCCGAGATCACCGCACGCGGCCGCGCCATCTCCGTCGCGCGGCCCAGCGCCTCGTGGGTCGCCTCCTCCGCGCCCGCCACCTCACGGCGTACGCGCGCGCCGGACTCGGCGAGTGCCCGCAGCCGCGCATCGGCGCGCTGCCAGACCGCCTCGTCGTCGAGGCGGGACTCGTCGAACCAGGTCGCCATCGTCGGGGTCCTCAGGCCGGCCGGCGGGCCTCGTCGACCAGCAGCACCGGGATGTCGTCGCGGACGGGGTAGGCCAACCCGCACGAGCCGCAGACCAGCTCCTCGCCGACGGGCGCGAGGTCGCCCCGGCAGTCGGGGCACACCACGAGGTCGAGCAGGGTGGGGTCGAGGTTCATCGGTGGCTCCTGATGCGGTCGAGGACGGTGTCGCGCACCGCCGTCATCGTGGCGTGGTCCTTGCCCTCGGCGTTGAGCCGCAGCAACGGTTCGGTGTTGGAGGGCCGGACGTTGAAGGTCCAGTCGTCGTGGCTGACGGTCAGCCCGTCGAGCTCGTCGAGGGCGACGTCGTCGCGGTCGCGGTAGTCCGACCGAAGCGTGTCGAGCACCGCGGCCGGGTCGTCGACCGTCGAGTTCAGCTCGCCCGACAGCGCGTAGCGATCGTGGTCGGCCAGCAGCTCCGACAGCGTCCCGTCGCTCTCGGCCAGCGCGGCCAGGGCGTGGAGCGCGGCGAGCATGCCGGAGTCGGCGCGCCAGAAGTCGCGGAAGTAGAAGTGGCCGCTGTGCTCGCCGCCGAACACGGCGTCGGTCTCGGCCATCGTCTGCTTGATGAAGCTGTGGCCGACCCGGGTCCTCACCGGGGTGCCGCCCAGCTCGGTGACCAGCTCGGGCACGCCGCGGCTCGTGATCAGGTTGTGGATCACCGTGGAGCCGGGGTGGCGGCGCAGCTCCCGCTCGGCGATCAACGACGTCAGCGTCGACGGCGAGACGGCGACCCCGCGCTCGTCGACGAGGAAGCAGCGGTCGGCGTCACCGTCGAAGGCCAGCCCGATGTCAGCGCCCTCCTCGACGACGCGCGTCTGGAGGTCGACCAGCGTCGCCGGGTCGATCGGGTTCGCCTCGTGGTGGGGGAACGTGCCGTCGAGCTCGAAGTACATCGGGACCAGCTCGACCTGGCCCTCGCCCAGGAGCCCCGCGACGGCCGGCATCGTCAACCCGGCCATGCCGTTGCCGGCGTCGGCCACGACCTTCAGCCGGCGACCCTTCACCGGCGCGAGGTCGAGCAGGTGGGCGGCGTAGGCCGCGAGCAGGTCCTCGTGGCGCACCGACCCGGTCCGCGCGGCGGGTCGGGGGTCGTCGGCGAGGACCCGGTCGCGGATGTCGGCGAGGCCGGTGTCGCGACCGATCGGGACGGCCCCCGCGCGGCACATCTTGATGCCGTTGTAGCCGGCGGGGTTGTGGCTCGCGGTGAACATCACGCCCGGCAGGCCGAGCGAGCCGGACGCGAAGTAGAGCTGGTCGGTCGCGCACAACCCGATGACGACGACGTCCGCGCCCGCGGCGGTCGCCCCCTCGGCGAACGCCTCGACCAGCTCGGGCGAGCTCGGCCGCATGTCGTGGCCTACCACGACCTCGTCGGCGCCGGTCACCTCGACGAACGCCCAGCCGACGGCACGGGCGAGCCCGGCGTCGAGCTGCTCGGGGACGAGCCCCCGGACGTCGTAGGCCTTGAAGATGGCGTCGAGATCGGCGGCCGCAGGCATGGAGCGGAGCCTATCCGCCGCGACGGCGGCGGGACGACCAGCCCGGTCAGTCGGTGGTGAGCACCCGCAGGTGGCCGCGGCGCTGCACCTCGCGCACGCCCTCGCCGCCCTCGCTCGCGAGCGAGGGAAGGGTGACCTGCGGCGGCTGGGGCCGGCCGGCCTCGCGGACCGCGTCGGCCAGGGCCAGCAGGTCGTCCTCGTTGGGCCCGGGGTCGGCCGCGCCCGTCGAGAGCCGCAGCACCTCCCACCCACGCGGAGCGGACAGCCGCTCGCTGTGGATGTCGCACAGGTCGTAGGCGTGCGGCTCGGCGAAGGTCGCCAGCGGACCGAGCACCGCGGTCTGGTCGGCGTAGACGTAGGTGAGGGTGGTCGTCGCCGCGCGGCCGCAGGCGGTGCGGGAACAACGACGGGAAGCACTCACGGCGCCGACGTTACCCACTGATCCGCAGCACGCCGTTTAGGCTCGCGGTCGTGGAGCTCGACGTCGACCCCGGCCCCGTGCGGCCCGCCCGCCGGCGTCGTCGTGACCGTCGCGGCCGCGGCCGCCGCGGACCGGCTGTCGTGCCCACGGACCCGGGCACCCCGGAGCTGCCCACCGCGGGCGAGCGCTTCGACCGGCTGGTGCTCGACGTCGTCGCCGACATCGAGGACCGCTGGGCCGACCGGCTCGGCCTGCTCGAGTACGCCGTCGAGGACACGCCCCGCATCCCCGACGACTGGCACCCCGAGACCGTGCCGCTGTCGTCGCTGGTGCGCGGCACGCGCGGCCAGCCGACCCGGCTGGTCGTCTTCCGCCGACCGATCGAGCACCGGGCCGAGTCGCGGGGCGATCTCGAGGCGTTGGTGCTGACCGTCGTCGTCGAGCAGGTCGCCGAGCTCCTCGGCGTCGACGCCGAGCTGGTCGACCCGCGCTACCGACCGCTCGACTGACCCCGGGTCACTCGGGCAGCCCGGGGCGGACGTCCGGGACGAGGCCGAAGCGCACGAGGGGTCGCAGCGGCACCACCGTCGCGCCGTTCCCCTTCACGACGACCGAGGCCGCCACCTCCGTACGCCGCGGGGTGACCCGGACCAGCGCCGTGCCCTTCGGCAGGTCGACCACCGCGCCGCTGCCGTCGGTGAGCTCGACCTTGTCCTTCCGCAGCCGCTTCCCGTCGGCGTCGTACGCCGCCACCTCGGCCACCCCTGCGCCGCCGGCGCGCCCGAGCACCACGTGGGCGTTCCCGGACGGCACGAGGGCCGTGGTGGCCGCCTCGGTCGGTGAGACCGGCTGGGCGTGGACGAGGTCGCCGTCGACGACGGTGCGCAGGGTCGAGGTCACGGGCCCGGTGGAGGTCACCTGCAACCCGATCGCACCCTCGCGGACCTGGTCGCGGACGGTGGTGCTCAGCGTCACGGTCTCGACGCTCCCACCGCGGACCCGCACCTCCTCGAGCCCCTCGGGCACGAACGAGGCGTCCTCGGTGACCACCCTCAGCTCGACCCGCGCCTCGTCGGTGCCGGGGTTGGAGAGGACCAGGGTGTCCTCCCCCTCGCCGCCGACGAGCCCGAGCAGCAGCTGGTCGGTCGTCGGCTCCGGCGAGGCGGGCAGCCAGCCGGCGACCCGCGCCTCCCGGCCGATCTCGGGGATCTCGTCCACCACGGTCGCACCGAGCCGGCCGCGGGAGACGACGACCTCCACCGCGAGCTCGCCGCGCCGCGGCACGACCTGCGACAGGTCGAGCGACTCCGAGGTGCCACCGGGCACCGTCACGCCCCGCAGCGTCGGCACGTCGACCGGGCCGTTCGAGGTCCACACGGTCACGTCGGCGACCGCCGGGCCCTGGTCGGGGTTGGCCAGCTCGATGGTCGAGCTGTGGTTGGCACCGGCGCCGACCCCGGTGAAGAAGTAGTCGGGGCGCGGCAGCACGCACTCGGTCGAGGCCAGGCCCTCCTCGCGCGACCGCGCGCCGATCAGCTCGGCGGCGAGCTCCCCGGTGCCGCGGACCAGCACGGTGTCCTGCTCGTCGACCTCGGTGACGGCGTCCTGGCGGAGCTCGACCGGGGTGGACTCGTCCTCGTCGGGCACCCGGGTGGCGGCCTCACCGCCGGAGCCGGCGGCTGCGGCGAGGTCCAGCGGGTCCTTGCCCTCGCCCGGCGGGCAGACGAGGTCGGTGCGGGAGGGTTCGACCTGCTCGGCCGCCCGCGCGACCTGCTCCGGTTGCTCGTCGGGCCTGACCAGCGAGAGCGCACCGACCGTGAGGAGCGGCAGCAGCACCGCGATCACCGCGGTCGGGCTCACGACCCGGCGTACGGCGGACCGCCGCCCGCCGGTCGGGGTCGTCGGGGTGTCCTCGGGCTCGCTCATCGCCGCTCCTTCCGCTGGGTGGGCGCACAGAGCACGAGCACGGCGACGATGCCGAGGCCCTGCAGGACGACCAGGACGACCCGCCACCACGCGGTCTCGGGGGCCACGGCGCCGGGCTCCACCGGCTCGGCGACCCGCCAGGCACGGGTGGTGCGCGACTCGGCGCTGGCCTGCTCGAGGCCGTTGGTCGCATCGAGCACCGCAGCGACGTCGCCGTCGGCGGGCGAGGGCAGGACGACGTACTCGATGCCGTGGCCCGGCAGGGTCGCCGCCGCCTCGAGCTCCGGTGAGCTCACGAGCCGGCCGACGTCGCGGCCGAGGGTCGGGTCGGCGGCCATCAGCCCGACGACCTCGTCCTCGCCGAGCGTGACGCCGTCCTCGCGCTGCACCGACCAGGTCAGGCCCGTGTCGGCGGAGCCCTCGACGACGAGGATGCCGTGCTCGGGACCGAGCTCCGCGCTCTGCATCATGTAGGCCGGGATGCCGGTGTCGGTCGAGTCCTCGAGGTCACCCGGTCCGTAGACCACGAACCAGCCGAGTCCGACCAGCGGCACGACCGACGCGACCAGGACGACCCCGACGAGGGCGCGCCGTCCCCACCCCGCACGCCTCCGGTGGAGGGCACCCTGGGCGGCCACCACCGCCGCGACGACGAACCCCGCCTGGATGACGAGGACCAGGAAGCCCAGCCCGGCCTTGGTCGTCACCGCGTCGGCCTCGAAGGTGAACAGGCCCAGCACGACCGCCACGAGGGACGCAGCGAACGCGACGATCCAGCACACGAGGACGGGGATCCGGGTGGCCGCCGGCACCAGGGCGAGCACTGCGACGGCGAGCAGCATCAGGCCCAGCGTGTCGGGCGCGCCCGCGTCGCCGAGGTGGCCGGTGACGAGGTCGGCGAAGTCGACGGCCGCCATCGGCAGCCGACCGGCGTCGAGCGCGAGACCGGCCCCGGATCCGGTCAGCAGTGCGGGCAACCACCACGGCAGCAGCAGCACGACCGGGGTCGCCACCGCGACGGCCGGCGGCCCCCACACCGAGCGGTCGCGCATGCCGCGCGAGGAGACGTAGAACCCGGCCCCGACGACGAGCGCCGCGAGGACCAGGGAGAACCAGAAGGCCAGCGGCGCGAAGGCCGCAGCGAGGGCCAGCAGCACACCAGTGCGCCAGCCGGCGCGCCAGCGGCGGTCGGGCTCGGGGTCGGCGAAGCCCAGCGCCGCGTGGGCCAGCCACGGCAGCACGGTGGCGGCCACGACGACGCCGAGCCGGCCCAGTCCCCACGCGCCGCTCGCGGCAGGGATGAGCGCCCAGGTGGTGGCGCCGAGGAACAGCAGCCACGCCGGTGGGCCCTGCTCGTCGAGCAGCCGACCGACGACGCGCAGGAAGCGCCACGCGCCCCAGAAGGTCAGCGGCACGGCGAGCACGAGCAGCAGCGAGACGGTGGTCGCGGTGCCGACCAGGGAGCCGAGCAGCGCCAGCGGCAGGACGTAGGCCGGCGCGGGCACGGAGGTGCCCTGGCCGAGCGCGTGCTGCGACTCGAGGTGGAGGCGCCACCAGTCCGCGGCCTGCGCCGGGGCCGGCGACAGCGCTCCGCCGGCGACGGTGCCGAAGGCCTCGCGGGCGCCGACGAGGGCGAGCGCCACGAAGAGGAGGCCGCCGACGGCGACCGGGTTGGTGAGGAAGCGGGCGACGAAGCCCTGTTCCTCGGCCCAGGGGTCCTCCTCGTCGACGACCGCGACCGGCTTGCCCGCCGCGATCCGGCGCCGTTCGGCGACGTCGGCCGCCTGGTTCGTGGCGGCCGCGGCGAGGTCACTGACCACGTCGAGGCCGTGGCGGTAGGGCAGCCACCACGGTGCGAGCAACGGTTCGACACCGGACGTCCCGGCGCCGCGCCGGCGACGCTCGCGGCGGGCCCGCAGCACCAGCCGGGGACTGCCGTAGAGCGAGACCAGTGCGGCCAGCTCGTCGAGGGCCTGGCCGACCTGGCGGACGAGCATCAGCCCGAGCATCCGGACGAACGTCCCGATCGCCAGCCGCACGACGCGCCACGGCAGTGAACGGGTGCTGGCGTTGACGAGCAGCGTGTAGAGCGCGGCCCGCCGCTCCTGGTAGTGGATGTGGCGGCCCGTCAGCGGCGTGCGGCGTACGCCGCGGTGGGCCGCCTCGGCGTGGAAGACGACGGCCTCGGGAACGACGAGGGTGGTGTAGCCGGCCGCCGAGGCACGCCAGCCGAAGTCGATGTCGTTGCCGAAGATCGGCATCTGCTCGTCGAAGCCGCCGAGCCGGGCGAGCACGTCGCGGCGCACGAGCATGCCCGCGGTGTTGACGGCGAGGACCTCGCGGACGTCGTCGTGCTGGCCTTGGTCGTACTCGCCGCGCTCGAGGCCGGTCTCGCGCCGGCCGGTCCCGGAGATCGTCACGCCGAGCTCGAGCAGCCGGCGCAGGCTCGGCCACTCCCGCAGCTTCGGCCCGAGGACGTCGGCGTGGGGCCGCGCGTCGGCCGCAGCGAGGAGCGCCTCGAGCGCACCGGGGTCGGGGGTGCAGTCGTCGTGGAGCAGCCAGACCCAGTCGGCGCCGCCGGTGCGGTCGACCTCCTCGAGGCCGATCCGGACCGCCGCGGGGTAGCCCGTGCCGCCCGGAGCGGTCTGGACCGCTCCGAAGGCCTCGGTGAGGATCTGCGGGCTCTCGTCGCGGCTCGTCGTGTCGACGGCGACCACCCGGTCCACGGGCCGGGTCTGCGACGTGAGGCCCTCCACGACGGTCGGGAGCCACCGGGCACCGTCGTGGCTGACAAGCAGGGCGACGACCGTGGCAGACACGACCGAAGACCCTAACCGGCCTGCTCGCAGCCACCGAATGCGCGACCGGCCACCCACGGCCGATCCCGTCGTCACCCCCGGTTCTCGGCGCCGGGGGTGGCGACCTGGAACAGCTGAGTCAGACGGCGCGCTTCTTCAGCTTGCGGCGCTCCCTCTCGGAGAGACCGCCCCAGATGCCGAAGCGCTCGTCGTTCATCAACGCGGACTCGAGGCACTCGTTGCGCACCTCGCAGGTCAGGCAGACCTTCTTGGCCTCCCTGGTGGAACCGCCCTTCTCTGGGAAGAACGCCTCCGGATCAGTCTGGGCGCACAGCGCCCGCTCTTGCCAGCTGGCTTCCTCGGCGTCCCCGTCGAGGAGAAGTAGTTCTCTCACGGCCCTCGCCTTTCGACCCGGGCCTCGCGGTCTCCCGCGGGGCCCACGGATTGTGTTCCTCGGTTCCCCCGTGTCCCGCCTCCCTGACGGGAAGTGAAGAACACTGTGGGAATTACATGCCTGTCGTACACCTCCAGTCAAGCGGAAGTCTGGTATTGGCGAAAACCACCCACCCGGGGCCCATCCGTGGTAGCGCGGGTGGTACGGCAGGGTTGAGCCATGCGTGAGATCACCGTCCTCTC
This sequence comes from Nocardioides aestuarii, assembly GCF_039527245.1. Lineage (NCBI taxonomy): Bacteria > Bacillati > Actinomycetota > Actinomycetes > Propionibacteriales > Nocardioidaceae > Nocardioides > Nocardioides aestuarii. Next base: position 3,045,081 of record NZ_BAAAJT010000002.1, on the reverse strand, counting down.
CGGTGGCGTGGGTGGCGCCCGCTTCGTCCGAGGCCTCCTCCACGGCATCGCGACCGGCTCCGTGCCCGGCGTCGGGGCCGACGCCCGGGTCACCGTCGTCGCCAACACGGCCGACGACTGGTGGCTCCACGGGCTCAAGGTCTGCCCCGACCTCGACACCGTGATGTACACCCTGGGCGACGGCATCGACCCCGAACGGGGGTGGGGGCGGCGCGAGGAGACCTGGCACGCCAAGGAGGAGCTGGCGGCGTACGGCGTCGAGCGTGCGTGGTTCGGGCTGGGCGACCGTGACCTCGCGACCCACCTGGTCCGCACCCAGATGCTGGAGGCCGGCTATCCCCTCCACCAGGTGACCGAGGCGCTGTGCCGCCGGTGGTTCTCCGAGCGCCAGAACGTCCGGCTGCTGCCGATGAGCGACGACCGCGTCGAGACCCACCTCGTGATCCCCGACGAGGACTCGCCGAGCGGCCGCCGCGCGGTCCACTTCCAGGAGTACTGGGTGCGGCTGCACGCCGAGGTCCCGGCCGAGACCGTGCTCGTCGTCGGCCAGGACGACTGCTCCCCCGCCCCCGGTGTGCTCGAGGCGATCACCGGAGCCGACCTCGTCGTGCTCCCGCCCTCCAACCCGGTCGTGTCGGTCGGCACGATCCTCGGCGTGCCCGGGGTGCGCGAGGCGCTGGTCGCCACCGACGCCCCGGTCGTCGGCATCTCGCCCATCATCGGCGGCCGCCACGTCCACGGCATGGCCCAGCAGCTGCTGGCGACGATCGGCGTCGAGGTCAGCGCCGGCGGCGTCGGGCGCCACTACGGCAGCCGGCGGGGCGAGGGCGTCCTCGACGGCTGGCTGGTCGCCGAGGACGACGCCGACCAGCTCGACGGCCTCCACGAGGCCGGGATCGCCGCGGCGGCCGTGCCGCTGCTGATGACCGACGACGACGCGACGGCGGCGATGGCCGCCGCCGCCGTCTCCCTGGTCCGACCGTGACCCACCTCGAGGTCTGGGCGCCCGACGGCGTCGGGGAGGTACGCCGCGGCGCGGACCTCGGTGCCCTGCTGGCCGGCCTGGTCGACCTCGAGGACGGCGACGTCGTCCTCGTCACGAGCAAGGTGGTGAGCAAGGCCGAGGGCCGGGTGGTCGACGGGACCCGCGAGGAGGCCCTGCCGCGCGAGACCGCCCGGCTCGTCGCGCGCCGCGGCCCGGTCCGGATCGTCCGCACCCACCACGGGCTGACCCTCGCCGCCGCCGGCATCGACGCCTCCAACGTCGAGCCCGGCTCGGTCGTCCTGCTCCCGGTCGACCCGGACGTCTCGGCCCGACGGATCCGCGAGCGGCTCCACGAGCTCACCGGTCGCAGCGTCGGCGTCGTCGTCACCGACACCGCGGGCCGGGCCTGGCGCGAGGGTCAGACCGACCTCGCGGTGGGGGCTGCCGGGCTGACCGTGCTCGAGGACTTCGCCGGTCGCCGCGACGGCTACGGCAACGACCTGGTCGTGACCGCGCCGGCCGTCGCGGACGAGCTCGCGGGTGCGGGCGAGCTGGCGCAGGGCAAGCTCGCCGGCCGGCCGTTCGCCGTCGTCCGTGGCCGCGCGGACCTGGTCCTGCCCCTCGGCGACGACGGGCCCGGCGCCGCGGCGCTGGTACGCCCCGACGGCGGCGACCTGTTCGGCTGGGGGTCGCGGGAGGCGGTGCTGCGGGCGTTGCGCGCCGATCCGGCCGACGCCGCCGCGTTCGGTGCCCCGTCGACGGCCGGGGAGCTGGCCGAGGCGGTGGCCGAGCTCGGCGGCGGCGTACGCGCCGAGGAGGGAGCGGTCGTGGTCGAGAACCTGGCCCCGGAGACCCTGCGCACGCTCGCGTTCGCCCACGGCTGGGAGGCCGACATGACCGAGGCGGACGGTTCCGTCCGGCTGCGACCGGTGCGCCCGTAGAATCCACGCGACCACCCGCTCGAGCGAGGACGAGGACCCCCACCGTGGCCAAGAAGGGCAAGCAGCAGAAGACCGATCGGCAGGCGAGGATCGACGCCATTCGCGGCCAGCAGAAGAGCGAGGAGCGCCGCCGCGGGATCATGATCGTCGGCGTCTGCACCGTCATCGCCCTGCTGATCGTCGGCGCCGCGGCCTACGGCCCGGTCAAGAACTGGTGGGAGTCCCGGGAGTTCGAGGACCTCGCCCTCAGCGACATCGGCGAGCCCGCGTCCGCCTGCCAGGACGTCGAGACCAAGCCCGCGTCGGGCAACGCCGACCACAAGCCCACCGGCGAGCAGGTCACCTACGACGAGGCCCCGCCGGCGTTCGGCCCCCACTGGAACGAGCTCGGCGTGGCCCCGGCCCCGTTCGAGCGCAAGCTCTACACCGAGGACCGTCCCGAGCTGGAGTCGCTGGTCCACAACCTCGAGCACGGCTACACCATCCTCTGGTACGACGAGACGATCGCCGACGACGGCGCGGCGATGCAGCAGGTCGAGGCGCTGGCCGACAAGTTCGCCGGCTCCGACAACCAGCGCTCGAAGTTCATCGCCGCGCCCTGGACCTCCGAGGACGGCGACGCCTTCCCCGACGGCCAGCACGTGTCCTTCAGCCACTGGTCCGTCGGCGCCGACGGCGACCCGAGCGGCGAGCAGACCGGGGTGTGGCAGTACTGCTCCGGCGTGAGCGGCGAGGCCCTCGACACCTTCATGCAGGAATACCCCTACACCGACAGCCCCGAGCCCAACGCGATGTGAGCCGCGGGGGCGTCGTCAGACCAGGTCGGTGCGCCCGGCGGCCTTGAGCCGGGCCACCACGTCCTTCACCTGCTGCGCGTGGGCCCGGGTCGTCACCAGCAGCGCGTCGGGGGTGTCGACGACGACGACGTCGTCGAGGCCCACGACTGCGACCGTGCGTCCGGTTCCGGGTACGACGAGGCCGGTGGCGTCGTCGACGTCGACGAGCGAGGCGTCACCCAGGACCCGGACGCCGCCGTCGTCGGCGCCGAGGAGGACCGCGAGCGCGTCGTAGTCACCGATGTCGTCCCACCCCGGGTCGACGGGGACGACGGCGACCCGACCGGCCGCAGCGGCCGGCTCGGCCACGGCGTGGTCGAGCGCGATCCGCGGCAGCCGGTCCCACAGCTGTCCGAGCAGGTCGGGCGAGGCTGCGATCTCGCGCAGCCGGGCGGCGAACTCGGGGTCCTGGCCGGCCAGCAGGTCGAGCAGCACGCCGGGCCGCACGACGAACATCCCGGCGTTCCACCGGTGCTGTCCGCCGGCGAGGTAGCGCTCGGCGACGTCGGCCGCCGGCTTCTCGACGAAGGCCGCCACCTGGCAGGCGCCCGGGTGACCCGGGAGCTCGGCACCGAGATGGATGTAGCCGAAGCCGGTCGCCGGGTGGGTCGGGGTGATGCCGAGGGTGACCAGCCAGCCGTCGCGCGCCACTTCGACGGCGGTGGACACGGCCGCCTCGAAGGCCGCGGTGTCGGTCACCACGTGGTCGGCGGCGAAGGAGCCCATCACCGCCTCCGGGTCGACGCGCTCGAGCATCGCTGCCGCCAGGCCGATGGCCGCCATCGAGTCGCGGGCCGACGGCTCCGCGACGACCGCTCCGGGATCCACGTGCGGCAGCTCGGCGAGCACGGCCTCGCGGTGGGCCTCCCCCGTCACCACCAACAACCGGTCCCCGACCAGCGGCGCGAGCCGGTCGACGGTCTGCTGGAGCAGCGATCGGCCGTTGCCGGTGAGGTCGTGGAGGAACTTCGGTGCCGCCGCTCGCGACACCGGCCACAGCCGGGTGCCGGCGCCGCCGGCGGGGATGACGGCCCAGAAGCTCTCGAGGGATCCCATGGTGGAACCCTAGGCGGCATGAGCCGAACCTTCGCGACCGTCCTCGCCGATCTCGTGCGCCGCGACCCCGGCCGGCCGCTGGTCACCTTCTACGACCACGCGACGGGCGAGCGCACCGAGCTCTCCGTGGTCACCTACGCCAACTGGGTCGCGAAGACCGCCTCGCTGCTCGTCGAGGAGCTCGACCTCGAGCGCGGCCAGACCGCGCGGCTCGACCTTCCGGTCCACTGGCTCGGCCCGGTCCTCCTCGGCGCGGCCTGGACCGTCGGGCTGGTCGTGACGGAGGCGGAGGACCCCGACTTGGTCTGCTGCGGTCCACAGACCGTCGGGCAGTGGGGCGCGGGAGCGGCCGACCGGGTCGTGCTGGCCACGGCGCTCCACCCGCTGGGACAGCGCTTCGCCGACCCGCTGCCGGCCGGCGTGCACGACCTGGGGGTCGAGGTGTGGTCACAGCCGGACTCGTTCGCCGCCTACGACCCGCCGGGTCCGGACGACCCCGCGACCACCGACCTGACGCACGACCAGATGTGCGAGGCGGCCACCGCCGGGAGTCTCCTCACCGACGGCGGCCGCCTGCTGAGCGAGGCGAACCCGGCTTCCCCTTCCGGTCTCGCCTCCTTCACCGAGCCGCTCGTCCGCGGCGGCTCGGTCGTCCTGGTGGCCCACGCCGACCCCGCCCGCGTGCAGGAGACCTACGACGCGGAGCGGGCGACGGCCAGGGCGTGACCAGCGGCCCTCACCCGGCCCGGTCGTAGGCCTCCATCCCCTGCCCGAGCAGGCGGCGTGAGGTGATGCCCTTCCGGGCGGTGACGGTCAGCGCGTAGAGACGGCCGGTGTCCTTCTCACGGACGACGAGGTCGCCGTGGCCGGTCAGCCGCAGGTCGCTGACCCCGATCACCCAGTCGTAGCGGGCGGCGTCGAAGCCCAGCGCCGAACGACCCGTCAGCCCGCCGGGGCCGTTGCCGGGATAGAGCGCGAGGCTGTCGCCGGAGCGCAGCAGCGTGTCGGGGGCGCCGTCGCCGTCCCAGCGCCCGACGCCGACCTGGGTGGCGGCGCTGATGGCGCTGTGGGCGACGTAGCTCGGCTTCAGGCCGAGCAGGCCGTTGCCGGGGTAGAGCCGCATCGATCCCCCCACCGGTTGGCCCATCAGGTCCGGCCAGCCGTCACCCGTGGCGTCGCCGACGGCCGCGAGCAGCCGCACGTCCTCGAAGCCGCGACCGACACGGACCTTGTCGGGGAACCGGCCCGTCCCGTTGCCCTGCCGCAGGAACAGGCCGCCCTTGGCGGTGCGGACGAGGATGTCGCCGTCGCCGTCCCGGTCCCAGTCGCCCACGTTGAGCAGCGTCGCGCCACGACCGACGGCGAAGCCGGCCGGCACCGGCGGCAGCAGCTCGGTGGTGTCGAGGTTCGGGAGGGTGTGGACGTCGTCGCCCTTCACCACGACCGCGTCGGGCATCGCCCCGGCCGTGAACTGCGCGCTGCCCGCGATCGAGCCCCGCTTCAGACGCGTGATCCGGCCCAGCGGCTCACCGAAGGTGGTGCCGGCCCGGCCCGGCAGGACGTACGCCGGGGAGCCGGCCGCGGCGCGGACCAGGAGGTCGGGACGGCCGTCGCGGGTGAAGTCGCCGAAGCCCGTCACGCTCGACCACCGGGTCCAGCTGCCGGCGACCTTGGTGGGGGTGCCGAAGCCGGCGGCCCCGGTGCCGGGGACCAGCCACAGCGCACCGGCGGCGTCGCGGGCCAGCAGGTCGGCGTCGCCGTCCCCGTCGACGTCGCCGGTCGCGGTGAGCGAGGTCCAGGCGGCCCAGTCGCCGTCGAGCCGCTGGCGGGTCAGCGCTCCGGCGCCGTCGCCGAGGTAGGCGACCGGCCGGCCGTCGGCGTCGCGACCGACGAGGTCGTGGTCGCCGTCGCCGTCGAGGTCGCCGACCGCGGTGAGCAGGCTGCGGCCCGCGAAGGTGCTCGTCCAGGTCCGGGTCGCGGCGGCGTAGCCACCGGAGCCGTCGCCCGGCAGCAGCGAGGCGCTGCCGTCGGCGCTCCGCACGAGGAGGTCGCCGATGCCGTCGCCGGTGAGGTCGGGACTGGCCACCACCGTGTCGGCGCCGGCCGCGAGGCCGGTCGAGACGACCGGTCGGCCCAGGCCGGTCAGGCCGCCGGTCGGGAGCACGAGGACCCGGCCGTCGCTTGCCCGTCGTACGACGAGGTCGGGGTGAGGTGTGGCCGCGAGGTCGGAGCGCAGGTCGCGACCGGCCCAGTCCTCCTGGACCCCGGCGGCGAGCTCCCGGATCCGGTCGAGCTTCGCGTAGAGGTAGCGGCCGGGACAGGCCGTCTGTCCGGCGTCGCGGTGGCCGTTGATCGCCCGGAACGTGTCCGGCCCGACCTGCTGGGACGGGTCGGCCGCGTCGACGCCGTGCAGCGAGAGCTTCCACGCCATCAGGGCGCCGTAGGCCTGCACCATCGCGCTGCTCGGGCGGGCCACGTCGAAGTTGCCGATCGCCGACATCGCGAAGGAGTAGTCGTTGTAGCCGAGGGTGTGGGCACCGACGACCGGGCGGTCGACGCCGCCGTAGCGCCCCTCCCAGATCCGGCCGAACCTGTCGACGAGGAAGTTGTAGCCGACGTCGCTCCAGCCGCGGGACTGGGTGTGGTAGGCGTAGATGCTCCGGAGCAGGCCGGGGACCTCGTCGCGGCTGTAGTCGTTGGCGTTGACGGTGTGGTGGACGAAGCCGGCGTGGACCTCGAAGTAGCGCAGCGAGCCCTTGTCGCGCAACGCCTCGTTGGCACCCCACTGGGCACGGGAGTAGATCTGCGGCTCGGGCGTCACGGTCGCGACACCGGCGGCAGGGGCCTCCGAGCGCGCGGCGGGCAGGTCTCCGGTGTCGATGGCGGGCGCCTCACGCTCGCTCCGGGTCGCCTTCCCGGGCCCCACGACGGCGAGCGACATGCCGCTCGGCACCGCGGAGCCGTCGGCGTCGGCGCGTACCTGCACGTCGTCCACGTGGCCGACGAACAGGACGTCCGTGCCGGGTCGTGCGTGGCGGCCCTCGCGGCTGTCGGGGTCGGGTGCGTGCTCGTCGTGGTACTCGAGCTCCGTCCAGCCCGACCACTCACCGTCGGTCCGGGTCCGGACGGTGAAGGAGAGATCCTCGTCGTCGGCGGCCTGGTCGGGGGCCCAGGTCACGCCGACGCCGCCGTAGCCGACGACGGGCGCCGGCCGGCTGAGCACCGAGGTGGTGCCGATCCGCTCACCGGAGGTGGTGCGGGACGTCCGGGGGGAACGGGCGTCACCGGCACTCGCGGTGAGCGGGTACTCCGTCAGCTCGGCGTCCACGGGGGCCGTGGGGACGCGCGAGCGGTGGTGGCTCTCGGCGGTGTACGCCGAGAGCGTGAGACGTCGTCCCTCACCAGGAGCTCCGAGCCCGGAGGTCGCGTCGCCCTGGGGGGTGTGGACGACGTCGAGGCTGACCACCGTGGCGGCGGGCGTGAGCGCGGCCAGGACGACACCGAGCGCCAGCAGCTGCTGGCACGAGGTGACGAAATGAGCCTTGCTCGGACGCATGGGGGGCTACTCCTGTGTGTGGGGGAAGGTCACACGAGTAGCAACATTCACACCAGTCACACAGACTCGTCCAGCAGTTCTGAGTAACTACATCGCTGTAATTTCCACTCGACACGCCGCGGTGAGGACAGTTTGTCAAGCCGAGCGTCGCGGCGCGGGATTTCGAGTGACGCGCCGTCAGCGGAGGTGGTCGTCGAGGAAGTCGAGCACGTCCAGCCGGAAGACCGAACCGGCGCCCCCACCGTTCGACAGACCGCCCTGGAGGTAGAGCAGCTGCGTGCCGTGGCCGTCCCTGCGGTGGGCGACGAACGTGGTGACGTCGCCACCGTGGGCCGTCAGGTCTCCGAACCCCGACGGCGGCACGTCGGGGTCACGGTCCGCGACCGCCGCGCCGGGGCGGGCCGGCGCCGCCTCGGGCCCACCCCCCGCTGCACCCACCGAGAGCGAGCAGGGCCGTCAGGAGCACGCCGAGCCGTGTCACGCGGGCGACGGTGAGCCCTTCGCCACGACTCAGTCGTCGGGGCCGAAGCCCTCGTCGTCGTCGCCGTCCTCGCCCTCGTCGTAGTGGAGGTAGTGGATCCCCTCCTTGACGTCACCGTCGAAGCCGAGCTTGCCCTTCTCGAGCACCAGGACCCGGTCGCAGAGCTGCTTGACCGCGCCCGGGCTGTGGCTGACGAAGAAGATCGTCGTGCCGTTCTCCCGGATCTCGCGCATCTTCTGCTTGCACTTGCGCTTGAAGGGGCGGTCACCGACGGCGAGCGCCTCGTCGGCGATGAAGACGTCGGACTCGACGTGGATGGCGACGGCGAAGCCCAGCCGCGACTTCATGCCGGAGCTGTAGTAGGTCACCGGGGTGTCGATGAACTTGCCGAGGTCGGCGAAGTCGATGATCGCGTCGAGCTTGCGCTTCGTCTCCGCCTCGGACATGCCGAGGATCGCGGCGTTGAGCCAGAGGTTGTCGCGGCCGGAGAGCTGGCTCTGGAACCCGGCGCCCGTGGCGATCAGACCGGCGACGCGGCCGCGGGTCAGGACCTGGCCGCTGTCGGGCCGCATCACGCCGCTGATGGTCTTCAGGAGCGTCGACTTGCCCGAGCCGTTGAGACCCATGACACCGACCGACTCCCCCGCCTCGACGGTGAAGGAGACGTCGTCGACGGCGTTGAAGTACTCGTGGGTCTTCTGACCACGCGCCTTCGCGAGCACGATCTGCTTCAGCGAGCGGTGGTACTGCATGGAGAACGACTTGGTGACGCTCTCCGCCTGGATCACGGTGGTCATGTCAGAGGCGCTCCGGGACTCGACGCTCGAGCTTGCTGAACCACAGCTGCGCGAGGACCAGCAGCGCCAGGCAGATCACCAGCATGATCACCCCGCGCGACCAGAGGTCGGGGGGCAGGTGCTCCGCAGCGGCGGCCTCGGGGTCGGAGTTGGTGCCGATCCAGAAGCCTCGCTGCACCAGCAGCACGGCCTCGGCCACCGGGTTGAGCAGGTAGACGTCCGCGACCCACGGGATCTTGTCGAAGCGCTCCTCGACCATCGAGAACGGGTAGATCATCGGGACGCTGAAGGTCGTGAACTGGGTCAGGGTCTGGGTCACCTTGCCGAAGTCGCGGAAGTAGACGTTGGCGACGCTGAAGATCAGGGCGAGCGAGAGCCCGAGCACCGCGATGATCGCGAAGCCGAGCAGGGCCGCCAGCAGGCCGGCCGGGTCGGGGCTCCAGCCGAGGATGGAGGACGCGACGACCATGATGATGACCATCGGCACCGAGTGGTAGAGCGAGACCAGCATCGTCGCGACCGGGAACAGCTCACGCGGCACCGGCAGCTTGATGATCAGGCCGCGGTTGCTCACGAGCGACTTCGTGCCGCCGTTGAACGTCTCGGTGAAGAAGTGGACGACGACCAGGCCGGCCACGAGGTGGATCGCGAAGTTCTCCATGTTGCCGCCACGCCCGATGAGGACCTGGAAGACGAAGTAGAACATCAGGAACCGGATGAACGGCTGGAGATAGCTCCAGAACCAGCCCAGGAAGGTGCCCTGGTAGCGCGACTGCACCGTGCTCTTGACCAGCAGTCGCAGCAGGTAGCGCTGCCGGAACACCTCGAGCAGGCCGCTGTTGGCCGCAGCCGGCACCAGCGGCGGCAGCTCCTCCTCCGGAGCTCCCGCCACCACCACCGGCCGCTCGGCGTCAGTGCTCATCCGACGGTCCACCCGCGCTCGACTCGTCGTCCATCCACGGCCGGAAGGTCTCCTCCCAGGCCTCGGGCGAGGTGATCTGGGGCAGGGCGTCGCGATAGCGCTTCGCGAGGGCGTCCCACTCGGCGGCCAGGATCCGGTGGATCGCCACGGTGCGCTTCATCTGGTCCTTGAACAGCTCGCGGTCGCGGCGGTAGAACGCCGCACCGGTCTGGTCGGGGAGCGAGACGATCGCGGAGTCGTAGCGGGCGATCTTGTGCCACCGGGTGTCCTGGGCCATGATCTCGGCCTCCGGGTGGGCCTGGGCCCCCTCGCGCGGCTTGCGCAGCTGGCGCAGCGGCTGGAGCAGGGCCTGCACCGTGGCGGCCCGCCCCGAGATCACCGGGGAGGCCTCCTTGCCCTTGCGCGGCAGCTTGTGGCGCTTGACCTCGGGGATCTGCTCGGGATCGGTGAGGTAGGTGGCGTCGTCATAGCCCTTGACCATCTCCCGGATCTCCGGCAGCACGGTCGGCAGCAGCTCGTGGAGCCGCTCCGGGCCGGCGAGGACGTCCTCGAGCGCCTTGTGGCGCAGCTCCACGGTCGAGTACTGCATCGACACCATGTGCTTGATCTGGTGGTTGAGGCTCTCGCGCACCAGCCGGCCACCGCGCGGGTAGGGCGAGTGGAGCAGGGCCGCGATGAAGCGGTTGCGGACGTGGAAGTAGGACTGCCAGTCGAGCGCGTCGTTCTTGTCGGTCCACGGCACGTGCCAGACGGCCGCGCCGGGGAAGGTGACGGTCGGGTAGCCGGCGGCCTTCGCGCGCAGGCCGTACTCGGAGTCGTCCCACTTGATGAAGATCGGCAGCGACAGCCCGATGTCCTCGAGCACCTTCGCCGGGATCAGGCACATGAACCAGCCGTTGTAGTCGACGTCGATGCGCGCGTGGAGCCAGCGGGTCGAGCGCAGGTTGCGCTCGGCGAAGTCCCAGCCCTGGAACACACCGGGGGCCGAGCCCCACCAGAAGGTGTAGGGCGACACCTTCTCGCCGAAGGAGTGGAGCTGGGTCTTCTGGAAGATGGAGAACATGTGGCCGCCGACGATGGTCGTCTTGCGGCAGAGGTCGCCGAAGGTCGCGGCCCGCAGGATGCCCTCGGTCTCGATCTCGACGTCGTCGTCGAGCATCATCACGTAGGTCGACCGGCCGGCCTTCAGGCCTTCGTACTGCGCCCGGGCGAAGCCGCCCGAGCCGCCGATGTTGCCCTGCTCGATGATCCGCAGCTTGTCGCCCAGCGACTTCTCGGCGATCGGGAAGAACTCGGAGTCGACGACCTTGTCCTTGCCCTGCTCCATCACGACGACCTCGTCGAGGACGCCCTCGAGCTGGGACGCGTCGCCGAGCTGGCCGAGGAGCTTGGCGCAGAAGTCCTGACGGTTCATGGTCGTGATGCCGATCGTGACCGTGCCGGACGGGACCCGGTCCTCGGGAACCTCGGCGGTCCACTCGGCGGCCTCGACCACGGCGTCGGCGTCGGCCGCGACGGCGTCGTACCAGTACCAGCCGCCGTCGACGAACGGCTTGAGCGGGAGGTCGAAGGAGAACTGGCCGGACTCGCCCTCGACGGTGGCGGAGTCGACGCGCTGGGAGCGGCCGTTGGCCATCGACTTGTAGACGGTGACCGTGGCGCCCTCGCCGCGCAGCCGCACGGTGAGCCGGACGCTGCTGACGATGGTGTGGCGGCGCCAGTAGGAGGCCGGGAAGGCGTTGAAGTAGGTGCCGAACGACGCGCTGTCACCCTGGGCGACGCGGAACGCGGTGCGCGACTCGATCTGGTCGGGGTGGATCGAGCTGACGCCCTTCGCGGCGTTCTGGATCCGCTGCGCGATGGCGTTGGCCTCCTGCGCGGCGCGGGTGTGGCCGATGTCGTACTTGTCGGCGTCGAGCGCGGCCGGGTCCGGGTCGACGTAGAGCTTGATGACGTCGGTGTCGCGCTCGGCCGGCATGATCTGGCGCTGGAGCAGCACCCGCGCCATGCCGGGGGCGGCGCTGCCGGCGGCCTCGCTGGTCTGGGCGTGCGTGACGGTCATGCGTCGACTCCTCCGCTGGTCAGCTCGGCGCCCTCGGAGAAGTGGGGCTTGAGCTTGTTGTCGTACATGGACAGGGCCGACCCGATCGCCATGTGCATGTCGAGGTACTTGTAGGTGCCGAGGCGCCCGCCGAAGAGGACCATCGGTTCCTTGGCGGCGAGGTCGCGGTACTTCAGCAGCTTCGCCCGGTCCTCGGCCGTGTTGACCGGGTAGTAGGGCTCGTCGCCCTCCTCGGCGAAGCGGCTGTACTCGTGGACGATCACGCTCTTGCCCGGCAGGTGGGTCTTCTCCCGCTCCGGGTGGAAGTGCTTGAACTCGATGATCCGGGTGTAGGGCACCTCCTGGTCGTTGTAGTTGACCACGCCGGTGCCCTGGAAGTCGTCGGTCTCGACGACGCTCTCCTCGAGGTCGACCGTCCGCCAGGACAGGCGGCCCTCGGAGTTGCCGAAGTACTCGTCCACCGGGCCGGTGTAGACGACCGGCACCTTCCCGACGTAGTCGTCCTTGACGTCGAAGAAGTCGGTCTCCAGCCGGACCTCGATGTGGGGGTGGTCGGCCATCTTCGTCAGCCACGCGGTGTAGCCGTCGACCGGAAGACCCTCGTAGGTGTCGCTGAACCAGCCGTTCTGGAAGGTGTAGCGCACCGGCAGCCGGGTGATGATGTCGGCGCTGAGCTGGGTCGGGTCGGTCTGCCACTGCTTGGCGGTGTAGCCCTTGATGAACGCCTCGTAGAGCGGGCGGCCGATCAGGCTGATCGCCTTCTCCTCGAGGTTGGAGGCGTCCTCGGTGGCGATCTCGCTGGACTGCTCCTTGATGAGCGCCCGCGCCTCGTCCGGGGTGTGACTCTGGCCGAAGAACTGGTTGATCAGGCCCAGGTTCATCGGCAGGGAGTAGACCTGCCCCTGGTACTTCCCGAAGACGCGGTGCTTGTAGTCGGTGAAGGAGGTGAAGCGGTTGACGTAGTCCCACACCCGCTCGTTGGAGGTGTGGAACAGGTGCGCGCCGTACTTGTGCACCTCGACGTTGGTCTCGGGGTCGCGCTCGCTGTAGGCGTTGCCCCCGATGTGGGAACGGCGGTCGAGGACGAGCACGTTCAGCCCGAGCTCGTTGGCGCACCGCTCCGCGACGGTCAGGCCGAAGAAGCCGGCTCCGACGACGACGAGGTCTGGATTGGACACGTGTTCTCCTTCTCGGGGCACTTCAGGGGAGTCGCGCAGTGGGTCAGTCTACGGATGTGGAGGGGTGCTGCCGCATTCCGCGGGCGGCGCGTAGGGCGCGGATCACGTTGGCCGCCTCGCCCCGGCCCCCGCGCAACGGGCTCAGCAGGACGACGACGGCCGCGATCAGCCACGGCTTGAGCCGCACCGGCACGTTCTCGCCGTAGCGGAAGTGGACGACGAACAGGTTGCGGTACATGTAGAGGCCCTTCCAGGACCCCAGGTCGTGCTGCTGGTCGAAGTCGAGCTGGCGCACGAGCACGGCGTCGCGGATCCCCCAGATCCGGAACCCGGCCCGCCGGGCGCGGAGGGCGAAGTCGACGTCGTCGTAGAAGATGAAGTAGGTCGGGTCGGGGAAGCCGATCTCGTCGACGACGCGGCGGTGGACCATGAATCCCTCGAACGCGACGTTCTCGAGCTCGACCCGCTCCGGCAGCGCCGACCGGCTGCCGTAGGAGGTCTCGACCATCGCGGTCTTGGGCTTGATCGCGAGCGGGTTGGACAGGTCGAAGCGCAGCGCCGCCTTCTCCACGAGCCGGCCGTGGGTGTCCTCGCGGACCGCCATGAGGCAGTCCTCCCTGCGACCGGCGAGGACCTCGAGGCAGTCGGGGGCGGGCACGACGTCGTCGTCCATCAGCCAGATCCGGTCGTGGCCGTCGAGGTAGGCCTGGCGGAGCCCGAGGTGGAAGCCGCCGGCGCCGCCGAGGTTGTCGGGGCTGTGGGTCACGCGGAGGGGCAGGTCTCCCCCGTGGTGCCGCTCGAGCACCTCCCGGGTGTGGTCGCTGCTGGCGTTGTCGATCACGTAGACGGCGTCGGGGCGCCGCGTCTGGGCGGCGAGTCCGTCGAGCATCCCGGCCAGCAGGTCGGCCCGGTTGAAGGTGACGACGACGACCGCCACGGACTCGCTGCTCGCACCGGTCACCGGACGTACCTCCGGTGGCCGGTGAAGTCGCCCCGCAGGGCGGCGCCGAAGCCGCGGGCGCTGAGCGCCAGCCGTCCCGGCTGGCGTCGCGTGAGCGTGTAGAACCAGAGCGTCTTGACCCAGAACATCAAGACGTGGGGCCAGCCCCGGTAGGTGCGCAGGTTGACCGTGTTGTTGCGGGCCATGCAGTAGTGCTTGAGGTCGCTGGGGCTGTGGTTGTAGGTCGTGCGTCCGAACATCATGGGGGTGCCGAGCTCTCCCACGCTCGGGTGCCGGACAGACGCGTCGGCCACGGTGGCGATCCGCGCGCCGGCCCGTTCCGCCCGCAGCCTGTACTCGTGGTCGTCCCCCCAGATGAAGAACTCCTCACGGGGATAGCCGATCTCGCGCGCCAGCTCGCGGGTGACGAGGACCCCGTTGAACGGGATCACCACGTCGCGGACCAGCCCGTCCCGCGCCGCGCGCTCGACGGAGGAGCGGTCGTGCACCACGCGGGTCCCCCCGGGGAGCCGGATCGGGAACACCAGGCGGTCGGGATCGGCCTCGTCGACGACGACCGGGCCCCAGAAGTCCAGCTCGCCCCGGTGGGCCAGCAGCAGGTCGAGGCAGTCGGGGTCGGGCATCCCGTCGTCGTCCATGAGCCACACGAGGTCGGCGTCTCGCTCCTCGACGGCGCGTCGCAACCCCTCGTGGAACCCGCCGGCCCCGCCGCGGTTGTCCGGGAGGGTGACGGCGAGCACCGCCGGGTCGTCGAGCCCGCGGAGCCACTCCCCCGTCCCGTCGGTGGAGGCGTTGTCGACCACCACGACCTCGTCGACGGACGGGACCTCACGCAGCCGCGTCACGAGGCGGCGTACGAGCTCGAGGCGGTTGTAGGTGACCACGGCGGCGACCACGCGAGGTCGCTGCTGGTTCTGCTCGGTCACGCCGGACACCCTCCCACGAGAGCATCAGCACGAGGCAGCGAGGTCGCCCGACTGGTTGGCGGCGTAGCCGTCGGCCATGCTGCCGATCGAGCCGCCCGTGGTCGAGGCCCCGGCCTGCTTCTTCTTGCGCTTCTTCGTCGGGTCCGCCGGCGGAGCGTCGCCCTCGGACCGGTCGATGCCCGTGGCGACCATCTCCTGGATCTCCGCGATGTCCGGCTCCGCGGTGTTGACCAGGGGCGGGACGAGGGAGACCGTCGAGATCTTCTGCGACCGGGCCTTGAGGGCGAGGTCGACGAAGCGGCCGACCTCGGACCCGGGGATGCTGGTCGAGACCATCGAGGCCCCGGCCGCGGCGATGTCCTCGAAGTTGGCCAGCGCCTGCTGTGGGCTGACCTGCTGGAGCATCGCCGCCATGACGCACTTCTGCCGCGCCATGCGCGAGTAGTCATCGGACCCGTAGCGCGCCCGGGCGAACCAGAGCGTCTCCTGGCCGTCGAGCTCCTGGACACCCGGCTCGATGTAGCGGAAGTAGGAGTCGCTGGGCAGGCCCACGGGGATCTGGTCCCGGACGTTGAGCGTCACGCCGCCGAAGGCGTCGACGAGGTCCTTGAAGCCCTCGAGGTTGACCATCGCCCAGTAGTTGATCTCCAGCCCCGTGATGCCCTCCATCCCCTGGATGGTGGCGTCGATGCCGGGGTTGTCGGAGTGCTTGAAGAGGTCGGGGTGGTCGAGGGCCCAGGTGCTGACCCCGTTGAGGTAGTCCTCGCTGAAGCCGTCCGGGAACTGCTCGTCCATGACCGATCCCTCCCGGAAGGGGAAGTTGGTCATGTTGCGGGGCAGGCTGATCAGCACCGTCTTGCCGGTGACGGCGTCGATGCTGGCGA
Organism: Nocardioides aestuarii; assembly: GCF_039527245.1. NCBI lineage: Bacteria > Bacillati > Actinomycetota > Actinomycetes > Propionibacteriales > Nocardioidaceae > Nocardioides > Nocardioides aestuarii. Next base: position 3,029,496 of record NZ_BAAAJT010000002.1, on the reverse strand, counting down.
TGGTCATCGAGTCGGGCCGCAGCCCCCAGCGGCCGGCACCGGCGTCACCGCCGAACAGTGCGACGTTGAAGCGCCCGTGGGTCGCGCCGACGGCCTCTCCGTCGCCGAACATGGTCTGGATCAGGTCGCGCTGGACCGCGACGAGGTGGGAGCCGAAGAGCAGCGCGCCGGCGACCGAGAAGCAGAGGGCCCCGTTGACCCCGACCACCGCGCGCCGGTGCTGCATCGACAGCGTGAGCGGGTGACCGATGCGCCAGGCGTCGACGAAGAGGTAGGCCCAGCCGAGCGCGACCGCGATCAGCCCGAAGCGGAGCAGTCCGAGGACGAGGGTGTTGGAGGCCAGCTCGAGGGCGACCCGGTGGTCGACCAGCGACACGACGACCGTCACCAGCACGGTCAGCAGCAGCCCGGCCCAGACCCGCATCGCCGCCCGGCCGACGTCGCGGTTGCCGGCGACGAGCTGGGCGGACCCCGGCAGCACCAGGGTCATCAGCATCAGGGCGATCGCGCGACGGAAGCGCACGCGGGCGGCGCGCTCGTTGGCGTCGCGCCGGGGCGAGGTCCCGGAGGTGGGTGCTGGGGAAGGGCCGGGCATGGCAGGTGGTGCCTCTCGGTGCTCGGGGAAGGAAGCCTCAAGAAGGAGTGCCCGGTCAGTATCACCAGCCACACGCGTCACGGCGTGCAGGCGCGCCGGGCCCGTCCCGGCCACACCCGGGTCGGAGGGATCGGCGTCGAGGTCACAGGCGGGCACGGTAGTTTCTCCGCCATGGCTGACCGTCCGCAGGGTGGTGGACCCGAGAAGGGGACCCCGGAGTACGACTGGCTCTACGGCTCGAAGGGCCAGCAGCCCGCCGACGACGCGACGCGGGTGATGCCCGCCGCGAGCCGCGACTCCCGCGGCCAGCAACCGCAGCCGCCGCAGTCGCCGCCGCCCGCCCGACCGCGGCCGGCCGGCCCCGCGTCGGACAAGCCGAAGCGCTCCTTCCCCTGGGGCAAGGCGATCCTCGCGCTGCTCCTGGTGTGGGTGCTGTTCCTGGTCCTGGTGCCGCTCTTCGCGTGGTCGAAGGTCGACAAGGTCAACGCCTTCCCGTCCAACGGCCGCCTCGACGACCAGCCCGGCACGACCTACCTCATGGTGGGCTCCGACTCCCGCGGCGACCTCACGGCGGAGGAGCGCAAGCAGTTCGGCACCGGCGACGCCTCCGGCCAGCGCACCGACACCATCATGCTGCTCCACACCGGCTCGGGCCCCAACCTGCTGATGTCGATCCCGCGCGACTCGCTGGTCGAGATCCCCGGCTACGGCACCACCAAGATCAACGCCGCCTACGCCTACGGCGGCCCGAAGCTGCTGGTGAAGACGATCGAGAACGAGACCGGCATCGCGGTCGACGACTTCGTCGAGGTCGGGTTCGGCGGCTTCGTCGATCTCGTCGACGCCGTCGGCGGCATCGAGGTGTGCCCGAAGCAGGCCGTCCAGGACAAGCTGGCGAAGATCGACATCGAGAAGGGCTGCCAGGAGGTCGACGGCCCGACCGCCCTGGGCTACGCCCGGTCGCGACACGCCTTCGAGAACGGCGACCTCGACCGCGCCGCCAACCAGCGCGAGGTGGTCTCCGCGATCGGCCGTGAGGCCGTCTCCCCGTGGTCGGTGATCAACCCGTTCCGCTACTGGGCGCTCAACATGGCAGGCGCCCGCGCCGTCCGGGTGAGCGAGGGCACCTCGCCGTTCGCCATGGCCCGCTGGGCGATCGCGATGACCCGCGTCAACGGCGAGAACGGCCTGACCTGCGGCGTCCCCATCGCCGACTTCGCGGTCAACTGGGACCAGGAGCGGTCGGAGCAGATGTTCGACTACATCCGGACCGACGACACCGCGAGCATCCCGAAGAGCCTCTGCACCCCGACCGGGTTCGCGAAGTAGGCCGGACTCAGCGCTGGTCGCTGATCCGCCTGGCCTTGCCCAACGAACGCTCCAGCGACCCCGGTGCGAGCACGTCCACGCGTGCCGTCACCCCGATCCGGTTCTTGATGCGGGTGGCCAGGGTCTCGCCGAGCACGGGATCAGGCGTGCCGGCCGCCTCGACGCGCACGGTGAGCTCATCGAGGTTGCCGGGACGGGTGAGCACGCACAGGTAGTGGGGCGAGAGGCCCTCGACGGCGAGGATCTGCTCCTCGACCTGGCTCGGGAAGACGTTGACGCCGCGGACGATCATCAGGTCGTCGGTCCGGCCGGTGACCTTGGCCATCCGGCGGAACGCCGGGTAGGCCGTGCCCGGGAGCAGCCGGGTCAGGTCGCGGGTGCGGTAGCGGACGACCGGCATCGCCTGCTTGGTGAGGCTCGTGAACACCAGCTCGCCCTCCTCGCCGTCCGGGAGCGGCTCGAGCGTGACGGGGTCGACCACCTCGGGCAGGAAGTGGTCCTCCCAGACGTGGAGCCCGTCCTGGGTCTCCCCCGCCTCCTGGCTGACGCCGGGACCCATGACCTCCGAGAGGCCGTAGATGTCCACGGCCCGGATGCCGGAGCGCTCCTCGACGGTGCGTCGCATCTCGTCGGTCCACGGCTCGGCGCCGAAGATGCCGACCTCGAGGCTGGAGCTGCGCGGGTCGAACCCCTGCGCCTCCATCTCGTCGAGCAGTGCGAGGAAGTAGGACGGCGTCACCATGATCACCCGCGGGCCGAAGTCGGCGATCAGCTGCACCTGGCGCTCGGTCATGCCCCCGCTGACGGGGACCACGGTGCAACCGAGTCGCTCGGCTCCGTAGTGCGCGCCGAGGCCGCCGGTGAACAACCCGTAGCCGTAGGCGACGTGGACGAGGTCGCCGGGGCGACCCCCGGCCGCCCGGATCGAGCGGGCCATCAGCTCCGCCCACGTGTCGACGTCCGCGGCGGTGTAGCCGACCACGGTGGGCTTGCCCGTCGTACCGCTGGAGGCGTGGATCCGGGCGACCTGCTCCCGCGGCACCGCGAACATGCCGAAGGGGTAGTTGGCCCGCAGGTCGGCCTTGGTGGTGAAGGGGAAGCGGGCCAGATCGGCCAGCGACGTCACGTCGTCGGGCGACACCCCGGCCGCGCGGAACGCGGCGGCGTAGTGGGGTACGCCGGCGGCCCGGCGCAGCGTGTCGCGCAGCCGATCGAGCTGGAGCTCCTCGAGCTCCTCGCGGGTCAGGTCGGGAACCTCACCGGTCGTCTCCTCGGGCATCGTGCCCCTCCTCCCAGAACGGGCCGCCGATCTCCCTCGAGCGGCCGGTGAACTCGGCGACGACGTCGCCGCCGACGGTGACCGTGACGTCGTAGGTGCCGTCACGGCCCTCGCGGGCGCGTTCGACGGCGGTGGCCACGAGCTCGTCGCCGAGCCGCACGGGGCGCCGGAACCGGATCTCGGCACCCGCCGCGACGGTCGTGCGGTTGTAGGAGTTGCACGCGAAGGCGAAGGCGCTGTCGGCCAGGCTGAAGGTCAGGCCCCCGTGGCCGATGGCGTGGCCGTTGACCATGTCGTCGCGCACCGTCATCGACAGCACCGCACGGCCGGGCCCCACCTCGAGGATCCGCATGCCGAGCGCCTGGCTCGCCGCGTCGCCGGCCCACATCGCCTCGGCACTGCGGCGGGCGACCTCCTCGGGCGACAGGCTCACGACGACAGGCGCAGCACCGACAGCAGCGTGCGCGCCCCCTCGCCACCGACCTCCTCCGCGACCGAGGCGGCCGCCGGCACGTCGAGGTCGTCCAGCAGCGCGGCGAGCACCCGGTCGCGGCCGTCGTCCGCGCCGGACCGACCGGCCGCCGCGCGGAGCCGGGCGAGCCGGTCCTCCGCCGCTGCCAGGGCCGATGCGTCGTAGTCCCACGGCGCTCGCCAGTCGCGGTCGAGGAGCAGGAGCCGGACGGCAGCGCCCTCGTGGTCGGCGAGCAGGTCGCGGACCAGGACCAGGTTGCCGGTCGACTTCGCCATCTTGGCGCCGTCCGCGTGGACCGTGCCGACGTGCATCCGACGGCGGGCGAAGGGGGTCGTGCCGGAGGCGGCCTCGACCATCGCGGCCTGGTAGGCGTGGTGGGGGAAGGCGAGGTCGGCGCCGCCGACGAGCACGTCGACGTTGGCGCCGAACACGGTCATCGCCATGGCGGCGCACTCGACGTGCCACGCCGGTCGTCCCCAGCCCCAGGGGCTCGGCCAGGCCGGCTGGGCGTCGTCGGAGGGCTTCCAGAGCGGGACGTCCCACGCGGCCTCGCGGCCGTCGTCGGCGCGATCGCCGAACTCGTCGAACGCCGCGAGCGCCTCCTCCTCGGAGAGACCGGCCCGGTCGAGGTCGGCCGGGGCCCGGAAGAACACGGTCCCTGCGCGCTCGTAGGCGCGGTCGAGCCGGAGCAGGGCGTCGGCGAGCTGGACGACCTGGACCACGTGGGCGCGGGCGCGGGGCGCGGCGTCGGGCCGCGCGACGGCGAGGTCGCGCATGTCGCGGTCGAAGAGGAACTCCTGGGTCACCGCGACGTCGTCGGTCGTGCGGTGGGTCCTGACCGCGGCCGCGGTCAGGACGTCGTCGACGTCCGTGACGTTGCGCGAGGTCACGGTCGGCACCTCGACCGCCCGGGCGACGCTGGCCAGCAGGTCGGACCACACGAAGGTGGCGGCGTGGCCGAGGTGGGTGACGTCGTAGGGCGTGATGCCGCAGGTGTAGATCCGGGCCGCGCCGGCGAGGGGCAGCGGCACCCGGTCGAGCACGAGGTGGGCCGCGCGGGCGCCGGGCGGGTGCCACGGGTAGCGGGCCGGGGTGCGCGGATCGGGTCCGGAGGAAGGAGTCGTCGCCACCATGGACCCGATCATGCCCGACGACCACCGGGGCGATTTCGGTGGACATTCGTTCACGCGCTCACCTGTCTGGTTGAATGATCACCGGCTGGTCTCTCATCCGAGACCACTCCCGGGCCTCGGGGCGCGGGATCCTGGATCGGGGGGTGAAGGGACCATGGGGTGGACTACGACGTGGGCACATGGATGTGCTCCTTCTGCGGCGAGCACGGTTCGAGCGAGCGGAGGCTCGTCGGGGGCATCGGCGCGATGATCTGCGTCCCGTGCGTGGAGCGCTTCCACGCACTGGTCGCACCACCGGCGTCTCCTCCGGAGTCGTCCGACCCGCCGTGGGAGGCGATGTCGAACGCCGAGCTGCTCAGCCAGCTGCCGAAGATCATGCGCACCTCCGACCAGGTCGACCGCTTCGCCGCCGAGTGGGTCTCGCTGATCCGCGACCGCGGCGAGTCCTGGACCGCGATCGGCCAGGCGCTCGGCGTCACGCGCCAGGCGGCGTGGGAGCGGTTCTCCAAGCGGATCTCGAGCAACGCGGCCGGATGAGCACCCCCGAGCGGCGCCGGCACCTGATCGACCCCGCCGCGCCCCGGCGTACGGCGTCCGCGGTCGCGGCCGAGCGCAGCCTCACCCGCGTGCAGCGCTGGGTCATGTCGGCGCTCGCGGTCACGACCATCGCCCACTTCGCTGCCGGCCTCGTCCTCGCCGCCGTCTTCCTCGACGACCCGCGGCCGGGCGCCCGCGTCGGTCTCTGCCTGCTGGCGGGCGCCAGCGGCGTCATGGGCGTCGCGTCCGCCCTCGCCATCCACCGCCGGTCGTTGCTGTCGCCCTGGCTGCTGCTCGGGCTCACGCCGACGGTGGTCGGCCTCTGGCTGGTCCTCGGCTGAGCGGCGTCAGATCTTGGACTGGATGCCGGCGAGGAGCTGGCGGGCCATGACGATGCGCTGGACCTGGTTGGTGCCCTCGTAGATCTGGGTGATCTTGGCGTCGCGCATCATCCGCTCGACGGGGTAGTCGCGGGTGTAGCCGTAGCCGCCGAGGATCTGCACCGCGTTGGTGGTGACCTCCATGGCGGCGTCGGAGGCGAAGCACTTCGCTGCGGCGCCGAAGAAGGTCAGGTCGGCGTCGCCGCGCTCGGAGCGGCCGGCGGCGGCGTAGGTGATCTGGCGGGCGGCCTCGACCTTCATGCCCATGTCGGCGAGCATGAACTGCAGCCCCTGGAACTCCGCGATGTTCTTGCCGAACTGCTGCCGCTCCTGCGCGTAGTCCAGCGCGTAGTCCAGCGCACCCTGGGCGACACCGACGGCCTGCGCGGCGATCGTGACGCGGGTGTGGTCCAGGGTCCGCATCGCGATCGAGAAGCCCTCCCCGACATCACCGATCCGCCGGCTGTCGGGGACCCGGACCTTGTCGAGGTAGACCTCCTTGGTGGGGCTGCCCTTGATGCCGAGCTTCTTCTCCGGCGCCCCGAAGGAGACGCCCTCGTCGGACTTCTCGACCACGAACGCCGTGATCCCGCCACGGGTGCCCTGCTCCGGGTCGGTCACCGCCATCACGGTGTAGTACTCCGACTCCTCGGCGTTGGTGATCCACCGCTTCACGCCGTCGAGGACCCAGTCGTCACCGTCGCGGACCGCGCGGGTCTTCATCCCGCCGGCGTCGGACCCGGCGTCGGGCTCGGAGAGGCAGTAGGAGAAGCCGCCCTCGCCGGCGGCGAGCTTGGTCAGGTAGGTCTTCTTCAGCTCCTCCGACCCGGCGATCTGCACCGGGAGCGACCCGAGCTTGTTGACCGCCGGGATCAGGCTCGAGGACACGCACGCCCGCGCGACCTCCTCGATCACCAGGCACGTCGCGAGCGCGTCCGCACCCGCACCGCCATACTCCTCCGGCACGTGCGGGGCGTGGAAGTCGGACGCCTGGAGCGCCTCGGCCGCCTCCCGGGGGTAGCGCGCCTCCTCGTCGACGGCCGCGGCGTACGGCGCGACCTTGGCGTCGCACACGTCGCGGACGGCCTCACGGATCGCCTGGTGCTCCTCGGACAGCGCGTAGAGGGGGAACTCACTCATGGGCGGGATCCTACTCGCGGGTAGTAAGACGCGGACCGGCCGGTCTCCCCGCGGGGAGACCGGCCGGTCGTGCTGCTCAGGAGAGCGGTGGCGACGAGGTCAGCGGGTGACCTTGACGGTCACGGCGTCCTTGCTGCCGGTGTAGTAGCCGTCGCCCTTGTAGATCACGGTCAGCTTGTTCTTGCCGACCTTGAGCGCCTTGGTGGACAGCACGGCCTTGCCCTTGCGGAGCTTGCCCTTGTCGAGGGTCTTGGTGCCCTTCTTGAGGATGACCTGGCCCGAGGGCTTCTTGTAGGCGCCGGCGACGGTCACGTTGACCTTGGCGTTGGTGCCCTTGGCGAACGACCTCTTGGCCGACTTGCCGGTGGTGGTCGAGGCGGTCTTGACGACGTCGATCGTGGTCAGCACGTCGGCGGCGTCGCTGCGGGTGCAGGTCACGTCGGCCGGCTCACCGCCGATCTGCGCGACGATGCCGAACTTCTTCGGGGTCTGCACCGGGACGGCGGTGCCGGCCGCGGGAGCCTTGAACGCGATGACCGGGGTCGTGACGTCGACCGACCAGGTGGTGTCCTCGTTCTGCGTCATGTCGGTGACGCTCGCCGCGAAGGCCTCGACCGGGATCTTGGAGTTGCCGAAGTCACCGCCGTACGCGGGGACCTCCATCTCCTGCACGCCGAGCGAGCCGAGGAGCAGCTTGAAGTTGTTGGAGATGGTGAACGTCAGGTTGGCCTCGATCGTCACCGGCAGCACCGCCGGGTCGACCGGCTGGCCGGCGTCGAGCTGCGTGACGGCGCCGATGAGCGGCACGTCGACGTCGACGGTCACGTTCTGCGGGCCGGCCGAGGTGGTGCAGGAGTAGACGTTGCTGCCGGGGGCAGCGTTCGCGGTGGTGGCGGTCGTGGTGACCAGTGCGCCGGCCGCGAGGGCCGACACGGCGCCGGCCGCGAGGACGCGGCGGGCAGGGGTGGTGAACTTCATGGGTGCTCCCTCCGAGCAGCAGGACACCAGGCCGTGCCTAGGTGTCGACGACCGTCCCTCCCTGGGCGGTCGCGGGGATGTTACCTGCTGGAAACATGCAGCGGGAGCACTTCGCGTCCTCAATTCGTCAACAACCCGGGCCGCGTCATCATGGACCCGTGACCGACCCCGCCTGGTACGCCCCCGACACCGTCCGGTTCCTGCTCGACCAGCCCGTCTGGGCCGTGGTCGGGCTGTCGGGCAACCCCGACCGGACGGCCTACCGGATCGCCGAGCTGCTGCAGCGGCGTGGCAAGCGGATCGTGCCGGTCCACCCCGCCGCGCCGACCGTCCTCGGCGAGCAGGGCTACGCCTCGCTGGCGGACATCCCGTTCCCGGTCGACGTGGTCGACGTCTTCCGCCGGTCCGAGGCGGCCGGCGAGTTCGCCGACCAGGCGGTGGCGACCGGCGCCGCCGGCGTGTGGTTCCAGCTCGGCGTCGTCGACGAGGCCGCGTTCCGGCGTACGACGCGCGCGGGTGTCGCGATGGTCATGGACACCTGCCCGGCGATCGAGTGGAGCCGGCTCGGTGCCTGACCTGCGGGTGCCGCCCGGGCCGGGCCTGCCCGAGGGCCTGCTGATCCCGGCCGCCGAGCTCCTCGAGCGGTTCAGCCGGTCCTCCGGCCCCGGCGGGCAGCACGCCAACACGACCGACACCCGGGTCGAGCTCGTCTTCGACGGGACCAGCTCCTCCGTGCTCACCGAGCGGGAGCGGGTCCGGGTCGGCCTGGTGACCGTGGTCGCCTCGGAGCACCGCTCCCAGCACCGCAACCGGGCCGCCGCCCGCGAGCGGCTCGCCGCGGCCGTCCGCGAGGCCCTGGCTCCCCCGCCGCCCCCGCGGGTGCCGACGAAGCCGTCCAAGGCCTCCCGCCGGCGCCGCATGGAGGCCAAGAAGCGGCGCGGACAGACCAAGGCGTTGCGCGGACGGGTGCGGGACTGACGCTGCGGTAGTCCGGTCGATATGTGTCGGGATCAGCCCGAGTACGAGCACACATCAACCGGACTACCGCTCCACGAGCACGAGTCCCGGCGGGTCACTCGGCGGTGTAGAGCAAGGTCGTCGGGCCGCGGCTGAGGCGGAGCTGGTCGCCGTCGACGGTCCACATCGCCGACCGGTGCATGAGCACGTCGACCTGGGGAGCCTCGAGGCGCGCGCCGTCGCCGAGGCAGCCGACGAGCGTGATCGCGACCTGGCCGAACCGCAGCCGGTCGACCCCGACCGTCACCGGGCCGCCGCCGGAGTTGCACCCGGTGTCGAACCGGACGTCGCCGTCCTCGATCCGCAGCCACGCGCGGGTCCGCCGGGGCACGGCCGTCATGCCGACCGCGTCGCCGTCGCGCTCCTCGACGCCGGTCAGCCGCCATCGGGTGCCCTCGAGCGGAGCGTCGTCGACCGCGGGCGAGGCGTCGGGCGGGAGGAACTGCACCGTCGTGTCCCCCGACCTCAGCGAGAAGCCGGCATCGAGGGTCTCCAGCACCGGTCGGGAGGTGAGGAAGTCGACCAGCCAGTCGTCCTGCTCGAACCCGTTCCCGGGGCAGCCCATCTCGGTCCCGCCGACCGAGTCGACGGTGAGCACGCCCTCGGCGTCCAGCTCGACGTCGCCGGAGAGCGTGTTGCAGGTCCCCCGGACCGTCAGCTGCGTCCCGTCGAGCGTCAGTTGGACCTCGTCTCCCAGGGCGAACGGGGTGGGGAGCACGGTCGCGACGTAGTCCCCGGAAGGGAGGCCGGCCGAGGGCGGGAAGTCGTCGGGCGGCTGCTCGCTGCCGCAGCCCGCGAGCAGCAGCACCAGTGCGGGGAGCAGCAGCCTCATGGTCGTCGGACGGGTGCCGGCTCCTGACGGTTCCGGGCCTCTCGACGGCGCAGCAGGCGCGTCGGCAGGCCGGCGACGAGCTCCAGCGGCCCGCGCCAGCGGAAGCCGGCGAAGAAGGCCCCCACCAGCGCGAGCGTGAGGACGTGGTTGCGGAAGGCGTCGGGACTGTCGGAGGGCCACACGTCGGCGCGCAGCAGCGCGTGGAGGGTGTAGAGCGTGAGCGTCATCGTGCCGGCACCGAAGACGATCGCGACCGCCCGCTCCGCGAAGGGCGGGAGCAGGCCCACCACGAGCAGGCACCCGCCGATGACGGCGAGGGCGCTGCCGATCGTGACCGCCAGGTCGAACGGCGTGGCGGAGTGGGGCGCGTCGAGCAGCAGCCGGTCCCAGCGGTCGGTGGGGGTGGTCCCGGGATAGCCGAGCGCCGCCTCGTCGAGCTCCCGCTCCGGGAAGCGCGAGGACACCAGGAGCCCCGAGAGCGCCGCCGTGCCCAGGGCCAGCGCGGCGCCTCCGACCAGCCAGGCCACCTGGAGCGACCGCCGCGTGAGGTCGGACCGGCCGATCGCCATCCCGGCGAGCAGGCAGGCCAGCCACGGCACGGCCGGGTAGTAGCCCGTGAACAGCAGCTCGGAGAGCAGCCGCACCGGCTCGGCCAGCTGGTCGAACGCGGGTGAGGAGAAGCCCCGCTCGGGCAGCTCGGGCCGCAGCAGGTGGGACAGCACCGGGACCACGAGGGCCCAGCCCGCCGCGAGCAGCGCCAGCGCCCGAGCGCGCAGCCCGACAAAGGCGAGCCCGAGCACGAACAGCACCGCGTAGTAGGTCAGGATGATCGCCAGCCCGGTCTCGTAGCCGCCGAGCCAGAGCCCCACGAGTCCGATGACCACCGCCCGCCCGACGACGCCGAGCGAGGCCAGCCAGCGGTCGCGGCCGCGCAGCGGCGTACGGCCACCGGTCAGGAAGGCGAGGGTGACCCCGGCCAGCACCGCGAAGAGGGCGGAGGCGCGGCCGCCGGCGAGGTCGTGGGGCCAGGTCTGCTCGCCGTCGGGACCGATCTCGAGGAGCAGGTGGGTGGCCACCATGCCGAGCAGGGCGAGGGCGCGCGCGACGTCGAGCCCGACGAGGCGCGCCCGGGTGGCCACGCCCTCAGAAGCCGACGCGGCGCTGCTCGCCGCGGACCACGGCCCCCTTGACCCGGGCCGACTCCCTCAGCTCGGCCTGGAAGTCGACCATGCGCTGCTGCAGCGCCGGGTCGGTCGCAGCGAGGATGCGGACGGCGAGCAGCCCGGCGTTGCGGGCGTTGCCGACCGCGACCGTGGCGACCGGGACGCCCGCCGGCATCTGCACGATCGAGAGCAGCGAGTCCATCCCGTCGAGGTGCTTGAGCGGGACCGGAACCCCGATGACGGGGAGCGGCGTGACGGCCGCCAGCATCCCGGGCAGGTGGGCCGCTCCCCCGGCGCCGGCGATGATCACCGAGATCCCCCGCCCGGCGGCCTCCCGGCCGTAGGCGAGCATCTCGTCGGGCATCCGGTGCGCCGAGACGACGTCGGCCTCGTGGGCGACGTCGAACTCCCCGAGCGCGGTCGCGGCGGCCTCCATCACGGGCCAGTCGGAGTCGGAACCCATCACGATCCCGACACGTGGGCTGTCAGTCATGACCATCACTCGCTCTCGTTGCCGAGGTCGCCCCGGAACCACGCGGCCGCGTGACGGGCGCGCTCGAGGCAGTCGTCCAGGTCGTCGCCGTAGGCGTTCACGTGACCGACCTTGCGGCCCGGCCGCAGGTCCTTGCCGTAGAGGTGGACGCGCAGCCGCGGGTCCCGCGCCAGCGCGTGGGGATAGCCGTCGTAGAGGTGGCCCACGGTGGGGTCGTCGCCACCGAGGATGTTGACCATCACGGTCCAGCGCTCACGCGGGGCCGGAGAGCCCAGCGGCAGGTCGAGGACCGCCCGCAGGTGGTTCTCGAACTGCGACGTGACCGCGCCGTCCTGGGTCCAGTGGCCGGTGTTGTGGGGCCGCATCGCGAGCTCGTTGACGAGCACCCGGCCGTCCTTCGTCTCCATCAGCTCGACGGCGAGCACGCCGGTCACGTCGAGCTCCTTGGCCACGGTCAGCGCGATGCGCTGGGCCTCGAGCGCGAGCGCCTCGTCGAGGTCGGGCGCCGGGGCGACCACCTCGTGGCAGATGCCGTCCTTCTGGGTCGAGGCCACGACGGGGTAGGCCGCGGCCTGCCCGCTCGGGGAACGGGCGACGAGCGCCGACAGCTCACGACGGAAGTCGACGAGCTCCTCCGCGAGCAGCCGTACGCCGGACGCCGCGGCCGCGGCGAAGGCCGGTTCGCACTCCTCGGCGGAGCCGACGAACCACACCCCCTTGCCGTCGTAGCCACCGCGCGTCGTCTTGAGGACGCAGGGGAAGCCGAACTCCTCGACCTCGGCGACCGAGGTGACCACGGCGTTGCGGGGGCACGGGAGGCCGAGCGCACCGAGCCGCTCCCGCATCACCGCCTTGTCCTGGGCGTGGACCAGCGCGTGGGGCCCGGGGTGGACGGCCAGCCCGTCGTCCTCGAGCGCGTGGAGGTGGTCGGTCGGGACGTGCTCGTGGTCGAAGGTGACCACCGCACAGCCGTCGGTGACCTTCCGGAGGGTGTCGAGGTCGCGGTAGTCGCCGACGAGCTGGTCGGGCACCACCTGGGCGGCGGAGACCCCCTCGGCCTCGGCAAGCAGCCGGAGCGGGAGGCCCATCGCGGCGGCGGGCTCGGCCATCATCCGGGCCAGCTGTCCACCACCGATGACGGCGAGACGGGGCGCTGCTTCGGGCACGCCCCGAACCCTATCCGCGCAGCCCTCGCTGAGGGTCGCGGGTCTCGAAGCGCAGGCCACGGCCACGCACGGTCGTGATCAGGCGCGGCCGGCGGCTGTCGTCACCGAGCTTGCGGCGTACCCACCCGAGGTGGACGTCGATCGTCTTCGAGGACGTCCAGAAGGTCGTCTCCCACACGTCGCGCATCAGGTCGTCGCGGGAGACGAGCTCGCCGGCGCGCCGCATCAGCGCGTGGAGCAGGTCGAACTCCTTGCGCGACAGCTCGACCTCGTCGTTGCTCACCCAGACCCGTCGGTCGTCGGGGTCGAGTCGCACGTCCTGCACCGTCAGCACGGATCGCAGGGTAGGGAGCCGGAGCGGTCCAGACCGGCGGAACCGGAGGAAGTTCATCCGATCGGACACCCGGGTGCCACCCGAGCGGGTCAGTGGCGGCGGACGGTGAGCGGTTCGACCAGCCCGAAGCCCCGGACGGGACGGGCCGGGAGGCGGCGGGTCTCGAACTGGTCGCCCGGGAGCCGGTCGGCCGTCTCCTGGTCGACGATGATCCGGTTGCGACGTGCCACGGCGGTCAGCCGGGACGCCATGTTGACCGGCGGCCCGAAGACGTCGCCCATCCGCATCACCACTGCGCCGCTGGCGAGGCCGACCCTCACCTCCGGCATCCGGGGGTCGCGACCGATGACGTGGATGATCCCCGCGGCGATCTCGTAGGCCGCGATCGGGTCGTCGTGGACGAACAGGACGGAGTCGCCGATGCTCTTGATCACGCGGCCCCGCTGGGCCGCCACGACGTCGGAGCACCGCGACTCGAAGACCTCCACGAGCTCGCCGATGCGCTCGCGCGACACCTCGTTGGACAACGCGGTGAAGGAGACGATGTCGGCGAAGCCCACCGTCAGCTGGGTGGTGCGGAGGTCGTCCTCGCTGGCCCCGAGCGCCTCGAGCCGGGCCACCGCCGCGGCGAGGTGGCGACGCCAGGCGTAGGCGAGCAGCTCCTCGAAGGGCGGGTTGAGGTCCTCGACGAGCCGCATCGCGGTCTCGGTGCGCGACCCGGTCGACGCCTCGCTGCGCTCGAGGTCCTGGACGCGGTGGAGCAGCGTCCCGACCTCCCAGTCGGCGAGCCGCGCCATCGTCTGGCCCATCGCGCGCGTCAGCATCACCGCGGTGTCGACGTCGATGACTCCCGAGGACACCAGCCGGTTGAGCGTCGAGACCGCGTCGACGTCGTGGGGGGTGAAGGCGACCTCGGTGCCGTGCTCGGGGAAGCCGAGGGCGCGCCAGAGGCGACGCAGCTCCTCCAGGGTCACGCCGGTCTCGTCCGCGACCTCCTGGGCGGTGTGGACCGGCGGGCCCCCGAGGATCGCCTGCTCGAGCGAGCGCTCCGTGCCTCCGGTCGCCTCGTCAGGCACCGTCGTCGGCCCGGTCGGGTGCCGGGCTGCCGTGGCCGGCGTGGCGGTCGAGCTCGGCAGCGACCATCTTCTGGACCTCCTCCACGCGCGGGATGTCGTGGAGCAGGACGTGGCCGTGCTCGCTGGCATCGGTCACGACGAGCGTGCCGCAGCCGAACACGCGGTCGATGATGCCGATCTCGAAGTCGACGCCGCTGATCCGGTTGAGCGGGATCGTCCGACCCTCCTTGGCGATGAAGCCGGAGCGCTTCATGAAGCGGCGGTTGGTGAAGGTGTAGGTCGTGGTCGCCCAGGCGACGAACGGGCGCACCGCCCACCAGAGGATGCCGACCCCGACGAGGACCCAGACGACGATGTGGAGCACCGCGCCCGCGGACCCGGACCCCACCTGCTGGAGGAACGCGCCGACGGCGAGCAGGACGACCGTCACGAGGAGGGGCAGCAGCAGCGCCTTCGGGTGCGTGCGCGAGGAGACGACGACGTGCTCGCCGTCGTTCAGCAGCTTCGGGTTGATGGCCACGGACCGATCATGACACCGATCACGGTGGAGGTCAGGCGCCGGTAGGGCGCACGTGCACCACATCGCCGGCCGCCACCGCCCGGCCGGCCACGACCAGCCTTCCCGCGCCGTCCACGTCCTCCGCCACGCCGACGAGCTCCTCGCCCCCGGGCAGGAGCACCCGCACCTGACGGCCGACCGTCACGCACGCGTCGAGGTACGCCGCGCGCAGGGCCGGGCCGCCGCCGGACTGCCAGGCGGCGTACTCCTCGTGGAGGCGGGTGACCAGCGAGGCGAGCAGCCCGGTGCGGTCGGGTGCCGTCCCCGTGGCCAGCGTGACCGACGTGGCGGTGGCCACCGGCAGCTCCTCCCGGGTCTGGTCGACGTTGAGGCCGATGCCGAGCACCGCGGCCGGCCCGGTCGGGGTCTCGACCCTCTCGGCGAGGATGCCGGCGAGCTTGTGGTCGCCGACCATCACGTCGTTCGGCCACTTCAGGCCGGCGTCGACACCGTGCTCGCGGAGGGCACGGACCGCGGCGACGCCCGCCACCAGCGGCAGCCACGGCCACTCGGCCCCGGGCCGCGTCGGCCGCCACAGCACCGAGAAGGTCAGCGCGGCCCGGTCGGGGGTCTCCCAGGTCCGGTCGAGCCGGCCGCGGCCGGCGACCTGGTGCTCGGTCGCGACGACCAGCCCGGCGTGCGCGCCCTCGCGGGCGCGGTCGGCGACCAGCGCGTTGGTGGACCCGGTCTGCGCCACGACCTCGACGCCGAGGGGTGTGAGCCGGGCAACGTCGAGGGGAGGTCGCACGGGGTCTAGCCTGTCACGGGTGAGCGCGCAGACGACGCCCGGTGAGGGCACCGACGTTCCCGACGACATCGACACGCACACCACTGCGGGCAAGCTCGCGGACCTCGAGCGGCGGCTCGACGAGGCGGTGCACGCGGGCTCGGCGAAGGCAGTCGAGAAGCAGCACGCGAAGGGCCGCAAGACCGCCCGCGAGCGGATCGAGATGCTCTTCGACGAGGGCTCCTTCGTCGAGCTCGACGAGCTGGCCCGCCACCGCTCCACGGCGTTCGGGCTGGAGAAGAACCGGCCCTACGGCGACGGCGTGGTGACCGGCTACGGCACCGTCGACGGCCGTCAGGTCTGCGTCTTCAGCCAGGACTTCACCGTCTTCGGCGGGTCCCTCGGCGAGGTCTACGGCGAGAAGATCACCAAGGTGATGGACCTCGCCATCAAGACCGGCTGCCCGATCATCGGCATCAACGAGGGCGCCGGGGCGCGGATCCAGGAGGGCGTGGTCAGCCTCGGCCTCTACGGCGAGATCTTCCGCCGCAACGTGCACGCCTCCGGCGTCATCCCCCAGATCTCGATGATCATGGGCAACTGCGCCGGCGGCCACGTCTACTCCCCCGCCGTCACCGACTTCACCGTGATGGTCGACCAGACCTCGGCGATGTTCATCACCGGCCCCGACGTCATCAAGACCGTCACCGGCGAGGACGTCTCGATGGAGGACCTCGGTGGCGCGCGTACCCACAACACCAAGTCGGGCAACGCCCACTACATGGGCTCCGACGAGGAGGACGCGATCGAGTACGTCAAGACGCTGCTCTCCTTCCTCCCCCAGAACAACCTCGACCCCGCACCGACCTTCGACGAGCCGGCCGACGCCGACGTCACCGACCTCGACCGCACGCTCGACACGCTGATCCCCGACGGCGCCAACCAGCCCTACGACATGCACGACGTCATCACCGCGGTGCTCGATGACGAGGACTTCCTCGAGGTGCAGTCGATGTTCGCGCCGAACATCCTCGTCGGCTTCGGCCGCGTCGAGGGCCAGTCGGTCGGCGTCGTCGCCAACCAGCCGCTCCAGCTCGCCGGCACCCTCGACATCGACGCCTCCGAGAAGGCGGCGCGCTTCGTGCGGTTCTGCGACGCCTTCAACATCCCGGTGCTGACGTTCGTCGACGTCCCCGGCTTCCTGCCCGGCACCGACCAGGAGTGGGACGGCATCATCCGGCGCGGCGCCAAGCTGATCTACGCCTACGCCGAGGCGACCGTCCCGCTGGTCACCGTCATCACCCGCAAGGCCTACGGCGGTGCCTACGACGTCATGGGCTCCAAGCACCTCGGCGCCGACATCAACGTCGCCTGGCCCACCGCCCAGATCGCCGTCATGGGCGCCCAGGGCGCGGTCAACATCCTCCACCGCAAGACGATCGCGGCCGCCCAGGAGGCCGGGGAGGACGTCGAGGCCAAGCGAGCCGAGCTGATCGACGACTACGAGCAGACCCTCGCCAACCCCTACATCGCGGCCGAGCGCGGCTACGTCGACGCCGTCATCAGCCCCCACGAGACCCGGCTCGAGGTCGTCAAGGCGCTGCGGCTGCTGCGCACCAAGCGCGAGACGCTCCCGCCCAAGAAGCACGGGAACATCCCGCTGTGATGGCCACCGAGAGCGACACCCCGGAGCAGCCGCTGCTGCGGATCGTCACGCCCGACACCACGCCGGAGGAGGTGGCGGCGATCGTCGCCGTCCTCGCGGCGGTCGCGTCCTCGGGCGAGGCGCCCGCGCCGCGGCGTACGCCGGAGTGGAACCGGCCCGCGCGGCTGACCCGCGAGACCCACCGCCACGGCCCCGGCGCCTGGCGCTCCTCCGGCCTTCCCCGCTGAGCCGTCGTACCCGACCTGAGCGTCGTCATCCTCGCGGATGACGACCGTGGTGCCGGGTACGACGACGTCGGTGATCAGGGCAGCTGCGGTGCGGGGACGGTGAGGCCCGTCGGGACCTGCATCGTGAACGGCGACGGCGCCTCGCGGACGACGACGTCCGGGTAGACCATCTTCTGGTAGCGCAGCGTGAGGGAGAACTTCTTCACGTCGTACCAGTTGCGGTTGGCGGTGCCGAGGCCCCAGATGATCACCGGTCGCCCGTTGTCCACCACGATGAACGGCTTGGCCGAGGTCTTGCGGCCGGCGTGCGTGCCGAGGCTGCTGCCCATCGTCTTAGCCTTGGCCCAGGAGCCGTCCTTCCAGTACTGGAGGATCGCCTTGCTGCCGCGTCGCTTCTCGGCGTTCCCACCCCAGGTCCTGATCTGCATGGAGCCGTAGAACCAGCCGCGCTGACGGTCCTTGAACGCCTCGGGCACGTAGACCCCGTGGACGGTCGAGACGACGCTCGGCACGCCGGTCCGGCCGCAGCGGGTGTTGGCGTAGTAGCCCAGCGAGCCGGCCCAGCCGCGGACCCTGCCCTTGAGGGTCGAGCAGCGGCGCACGTCCTTGCCGATCATCGACGGCTTCGCCTTGATCCAGCCGCGTGCGGTGCGGTCGACCAGGCGACCCTCGTCGAGGGAGATCGAGCGCGAGTCGGTCGCCGAGGTGTTGCCGGCCTCGTCGACGGCCGTCATCTCGAGCACGTAGTCACCGCCGGGGAGCGTGCCGCCGACGAAGTCGCCGCCGTCCCACTCCCAGCCGATGGTCGCGCCGCTCTCCACATCGGTGGAGGTCCTCTCGGCGACGGAGGTCCCCACGCCGTCGCGGATCACCACGTGGACGTCGAGCATGGTGTCGACGGCGTCGGAGGCCGTGTAGACGACGAGCGCGGTGTCCCGGTAGCCGTCGACGGCCGGGTAGAGCTTCGACGGCGCGCTGTCGATGGTGATCGCAGGGACGGTGTCGTCGGGCGGCGGCTCGGCAGAGGCCGGGCTGAGGGTGGAGGCCGCCAGGCCGAGGGCGAGGGCGGCGGGCAGGGCAAGACTGGGCAGGCGCGTCACGCGCATGGTGCTCCCCCGTGTGTCGTGAAAGCCGGTCGCCGGTCGACCGGGCCGGCGCAACCTAGCACCGCACGGACGCCCACGGATGCGGAACCATGGAGTCGTGAGCAACTCGATCACCGACGTCCCGGGCATCCGGGTGGGACAGGCCGAGCGCACCGGCGAGGGCTGGCTGACCGGGGTCACCGTCGTGCTCGCCCCGGAGGGTGGCGCGGTCGGCGGCGTCGACGTGCGCGGCGGCGGACCGGGCACCCGCGAGACCGACCTCCTCGATCCCCGCAACGCCGTCGAGCGGGTCGACGCCGTCGTGCTCACCGGCGGTTCTGCGCCCGGGCTCGCCGCGGTCGACGGCGTCGTCCAGCGACTGCTGTCGGCCGGGATCGGCTATCCGGTCGGGGGGCCGGGCGAGGTGGTGCCGATCGTCCCGGCCGCCGTCGTCTTCGACCTCGGCCGCGGTGGTGTCTTCGGCCACCACCCCGACGCGACCCTCGGCTCCGAGGCGTACGACGCCGCGCTGGCCGGTCCGCGGGTGGCCGAGGGCAGCCGCGGGGCCGGCACGGGCTGCCGCGTCGGCGGGCTCAAGGGCGGGGTGGGCACCGCCTCGACCGTGCTGCCCGACGGCACCGTCGTCGGCGCGCTGGCGGTCGTCAACGCCGTCGGATCGGCGGTCGACCCAGCGACGGGCGAGCTCTACGCCGCCCGCCACTGCGAGCCCCGGGACCTGGCCGGGCTCCGGCGACCCGACCCCGCCGACGTGGCCGCTGCGCGCGACCGGGCGGCAGCCCAGCCCCCACCGCAACCACCGCTGGCGACGACCCTCGTGGTCCTCGCCACCGACGCCACCCTCACCAAGGCCCAGTGCCAGAAGATCAGCGGCATCGGCCACGACGGGCTGGCCCGTGCGATCGACCCGGTCCACACGATGTTCGACGGCGACACCGTCTTCACCCTCGCGACCGGTCGTCGGCCTGCCCCGGACCGGGTCGGGTTCCACGCGCTGCTCGTCGCCGCGGCGACCACCGTCACCCGGGCCGTCGCGCGCGGGGTCCTCACCGCGGACTCGGCGGGAGGGATGCGCGGATATCGGGACGCCTTCCCGACCGCCTCCGCACTAGGGTCGTCCGGGTGACAGCCGTTTCGAGCGACCGCCGGGTCGACGTCATCGCTGACCGCTTCGTCGAGGACTACGCCGCCCTCGCCCCGATCACCGCCACCTTCATCGGCATCGACGGTCACGATGACCGGCTGACCGACTGGTCCCCCGACGGCTTCGGGGCCCGGGAGGAGCTGACCCGTCGCGCGCTCGCGGACATGCGCGCGACCACCCCCGTCGACGAGCGGGAGGAGGTCGCCCGCGACGCCTTCCTCGAGCGGATCGGCCTCGACGTCGAGATCACCGAGGCCGGCCTCGGCCGCTCGGAGCTCAACGTCCTCGCGAGCCCGCTCCACGGCACCCGCCAGGTCTTCGACCTGATGCCGACCGAGACCGAGGACGACTGGGCGGACGTCGCAGCGCGGCTCGCGGCCTTCCCGGGAGCCCTGGCCGGCTATCGCGCGACGCTGGCGGAGGAGACCGCCGCCGGCCGGGTCAGCGCCGCCCGGCAGTATCGCGAGGTGGCGGCCCAGATCCGCACCTGGACCGGGCGGACCGGCGAGGGCGGCGACATCTTCGGCCAGCTCGCCGCGCGCTGCGACGTACCCGCGCTCCGTGACGACCTCGCCCGCCACGCGGCGGCCGCCAACGAGTCGCTGGAGGAGATGGCCCGGTTCCTCGCGTCCGAGGTCCTCCCCCACGCCCGGGAGCGGGACGCCGTGGGGCGCGACCACTACGCGCTGCTGTCCCGCAAGTTCCTCGGGGCGACGGTCGACCTCGAGGAGACCTACGCGTGGGGCTGGGAGGAGCTCAAGCGGCTCGCCGACGACATGGCGGCGACGGCCGACCGGATCCTCCCCGGCGCCGGCGCGCGGGAGGCCATCGACCACCTCGAGGCCGACGAGTCCCGCAAGGTCCACGGCCGCGAGGCGTTCCGGGCGTGGATGCAGGACCTCGCCGACCGCACCATCGACGCGATGGCCGGGGTCCACTTCGACATCCCCGAGCCGATCCGCCGCATCGAGTGCAGGCTCGCGCCGACCAACGACGGGGGCATCTACTACACCGGCCCCTCGGAGGACTTCAGCCGACCCGGCCGCATGTGGTGGTCGGTCCCCGACGGCATCGATGACTTCTCGCCGTGGCGCGAGGTCACCACCGTCTTCCACGAGGGCGTGCCGGGCCACCACCTGCAGGTCGCCCAGACCGCCTACCGCAGCGAGCTGCTGAACCGGTGGCAGCGGCTGATGTGCTGGGTCAGCGGCCACGGCGAGGGCTGGGCGCTCTACGCGGAGCGGCTGATGGACGACCTCGGCCACCTCGACGACCCCGCCGACCGGATGGGGATGCTCGACGCCCAGAGCCTCCGCGCGGCGCGCGTGATCGTCGACATCGGGATGCACCTCGAGCTCGAGATCCCCCGCGACAACCCGTTCGGGTTCCGCCCCGGCGAGACGTGGAACGGCGCCCTCGGGCTCGAGTTCATGCTCCAGCACAGCGCGATGGAGGAGGCGTTCCTGCGGTTCGAGGTCAACCGCTACCTCGGCTGGCCTGGCCAGGCGCCGTCCTACAAGGTCGGCGAGCGGATCTGGCTCGAGGCGCGCGAGCAGGCGCGGGCCCGCGCCGGTGATGCGTTCGACCTCAAGACGTTCCACCGGCAGGCGCTCGACCTTGGCTCGATCGGCCTCGAGCCGCTGCAGCGGGCGCTGGGGCGCCTGTGAAGCTCGTCCTCGCCTCCCAGTCCCCTGCCCGGCTCTCGGTGCTGCGCTCGGCCGGGATCGAGCCGGTCGTCATCGTCTCCGGTGTCGACGAGTCCCGGCTCGACGGCCTCCCGCCCGACGAGCTCGCGCTCCAGCTCGCCGAGCTCAAGTGCGCCGCCGTGGCCGGCCGCGACGACGTCCCGGAGGGTGCGTTGGTCGTCGGCTGCGACTCGGTCCTCGACCTCGGGGGCGAGGCCCTCGGCAAGCCCGAGGACGCCGCCGACGCCGTACGCCGGTGGCAGGCGATGCGCGGCCGGTCGGGCGTCCTCCACACCGGCCACTGCCTGCGCGACACCGCCACCGGCCACGTCGCGGCCGCCGTCGGCTCGACGACGGTCCACTTCGCCGACGTCACCGACGAGGAGATCGCGGCCTACGTCGCGACCGGTGAGCCGCTCCACGTGGCCGGCGCCTTCACCGTCGACGGACTCGGGGCTGCGTTCATCACCGGCATCGAGGGCGACCACCACAACGTCGTCGGCCTCAGCCTGCCCCTCCTCCGCGACCTCGTCGCCGAGCTCGGCCACGCCTGGCCCGACCTCTGGTCAGGTCGAGTCGCGGACGTGTGACCGTCGAGTCGCGGATTCGGGACCGTCGCGATGCCCCATCCTCGCGACTCGCACGTCACCAACCCACGACTCGACCTCGGGCCGCGTCAGCGGTGGTACTTCCGGTAGCGGGTACGGCGGAAGAGCGCGCCGCCGAGGGGGCCGAGCCAGCGCAGGACCGGCCGCAGGTAGCGGATGTCGATCATCTCGATCAGGTTGCCGTCGGGGTCGGCGCAGAAGAAGAACGAGTGACCCAGCGGCGAGGTCTGCGGCGGTGAGACGATCTCGACACCCTGCTCCACCAGGTAGGCGTGCCACTTCTCCGTGTCCTTGCAGTTGAAGGAGATGTGGGTCGGCCCGGGGCGGTTCCACACGACCGGCTCGCCGGAGACCGACGGGGTGAACTCGAAGATCTCGAGCGTCGCTCCGCCGGGGACGCGCACCCACCCGATCTTCAGCTCGGGGTCGTCGGAGTCGACGCCGAAGAAGGTGCGCAGCCGGTCCTGCTCGTGGTTGCAGTTGACGCCGACCAGCGCGCAGCCGAAGACGTCGGCGTAGAACTTCACGCTGCGGTTGAAGTCGCCGACGGTGAGCGCGACGTGGCTGAACGAGCGGACCTTCACGGGGTGTGGCCTCCTGGGGCGGGGTCGTCGGGGTGCCACCCGAAGCGGGTGGCGAGGTGGTCGGCGACGCGCAGCGCCTGCGCGATGACGGTCAGCCCGGGGTTGACCGCCGCCGAGGACGGGAAGAACGACGCGTCGACGACGTAGAGGTTATCGACGTCGTGGGTGCGGCAGAGCGGGTCGAGGACCGAGCTGCGCGGGTCGTCGCCGAAGACGGCGGTCCCGCACTGGTGGGTCGTGTTCTCGTTGCGGAACTCGTGGGTGACCACGCCGGCGTAGCCGGCCCGCCGCAGCATCCGCCTCGCCTCCTTGACCAGCAGGCCGTGCACCGGCGACGAGCCGGTCGTGTAGCTCAGCTGGACGCGCCCGGACGAGGTCAGGGTGACCCGGTTCTCGGGCGACGGCAGGTCCTCCGACATCGCGAGCAGCTCCATCCCGCGCCGCGTCCACGCGCGTACGGCGGGGGTCGGGAGGAAAGGCACCACCGACTTCACCTGGGCGGGGTGGACCCGGCCCTGCGACTGGATGTTGCCCAGCGGGAAGGGGTGGCGCTCGGACGGGCGGTAGAAGTCGTTGATCGCCAGCGTCTTCTGGAAGACGGTGTCGTGGGCCCGCAGCGGGTGGACCGCCTCCATCATCGTCGCCCGGTGGGCCATGTAGCGCCGGCCCACGAGGCCCGAGGAGTTCGCGAGGCCGTCGGGGTGGCGGTCGTTGGCGCTGCCGAGCAGCAGGGCGGCCGAATTGACCGCCCCGGCCGCGAGCACGACGACGGTGCCGCGGACCTGGTGGATCCGCCCGTGTCGCTCGACGGTCACCTGCGTGACCCGGTCGCCGGACGCCGAGGTCTCGAGGCTGCGCACGCGCGCACCGGTCCACAGCGTCACGTCGCCGTCGAGGGCCGGGACGACCCCGCAGGTGTCGGCGTCGGCCTTGCGCCGGATCAGGCAGGGGAAGGAGTTGCAGGTGGCGCAGAGGATGCAGCCCCCCTGGGCACCCGGGTCGAGCAGGCCCAGCGGCAGTGGCGCGGGGTGGTGGCCGTTTGCGCGCAGCCGCTCCGCCAGCGCCTCGACCTCGGGCTCGTGGGGCACCGGCGCGTGGGGGAACGGCTTGCGCTCCGGGTCGGTCGGGTCGGCGCCGAGCTCGCCGTGGACGGCGTACATCTCCTCGGCACGGTCGTACCAGGGCGCGAGGTCGGCATAGCTGATCGGCCACGCGTCGGAGACCCCGTCGGCGTGGCGGACCTCGTCGAAGTCCTCCTCGCGGAGCCGGTAGAGGACGGAGCCCCACATCTTCGTGTTGCCGCCGACGAGGTAGTGCATGAACGGCTGGAACGGCTTGCCGCGGCGGTCGAGCCACAGCTCGCCCGAGCGGTAGCGGTCCTTGCCCCAGACCTCGACCGGGTCCCAGTTCTGCCGCTCCTGCGGCATCCAGTCGCCCCGCTCGAGCAGCAGCACCCGCGCGTTCGTGCGCGAGAGCGCCCGGGCGACGGTGCCGCCGCCGGCGCCGGAGCCGATGACCACCGCGTCGTACTCGTGGACCTCACCCACCGTGATCACCCCGCCGCACCATCTCCATCAACACGTGGTCCTCGCGGGCCCGCTCGACGCTCATCGACGGCTGCCGGCCCTCGCGGACCGCGGCCACGAAGTCGGCGTACATCGCCTTGTAGCCGCGTACGTCGCGCAGCTCGGCCGGACCGGGGACGTGGACGCGAGGTCGCCCGCGGCCGCGGGCGACGGCTCCGGCACCGTTGGACTCGAAGGTGATGACGCCCTCGCGCCCGTAGAGCTTGGAGGTGCGGATGCCGCGCAGGAGCGACGGCACCTCGCGCGAGTAGAGCAGCGCGCCGGTCGCACCCGAGTCGTAGGTGAGCCCGACGACCATGCTGCGCGAGCGCCGGTCACCGGCGGGGTCGGGCGCGGCCGTCGGGCGCAGCCCGGTGGCCGCGACGAGACGCGGACCGAGCTCGCCGGCGACGTGGAGCCAGTGGATGCCCTCCTCGAAGAAGGCGTCGCCCCCGGCCATCGTCTCGTCGTTGCGCCAGTCGCCGGCCGCCTTGGGCTTGTCGGCCACGGTCACCAGGCTGACCATCACCATGTCGCCGATGACCCCGGACCCGAGCATCGAGCGCAGCGTCACCAGCTGGGGCTTGTAGTGGTCGTTCTCGCCGACGATCACCGCGACGCCGGCGGCGTCGCGCTCCGCGATGACCGCGTCGTAGTCCTCGAGCGTGAGGAACGCCGGCTTCTCGACCAGCACGTGCTTGCCGGCCGCGATCGCTCGGGAGGTCAGCTCCCGGTGGTGGACCGGCGGCACGGAGACCACGACCGCATCGACGTCGGGGTCGGCGAGCGCCTCGTCGTAGGAGCCGTAGGCCCGCTCCCCGTCCCGGCGGGCACGCAGCGCCTCCGCCCTCGCGAGGTCACGGCTGGCGAAGCTGACCCGGACGTCGTCGGAGGGCTTGAGGTGGCGGGCGTGGACGCCTGCGATGTGGCCGGCGCCGAGGAAGGCGACGTGCAGCCTGTGACCCCCTGGCATGCGGGCGAACCTATCAACCGCGCCACGCGCCCGTCGGGCAACCCGGCCGGTGGTGCCCTGCCCGTTAGGCTCTGACCGTGATCTGGCTCGCCGTGCTGCTGGCACTCGCGAGCGCGCTCACCGTCGGCCTCTCGACCTCCCTGCAGCACCGCGCGGCCCACGAGGCGCCCGCCGAGATCGGCAGCGTCGGACTCATCGCCCACCTGCTCCAGCGGCCGTGGTGGTGGGTCGGCCAGGCTCTCGGCTTCCTGGCGCTGATCTTCCATGCCACCGCGCTGGCGTTCGGCCCGCTCGCCCTGGTCCAGCCGATCGCGATCATGGGCATGGTGTTCGCGCCGCCGATCCGCGCCGCCATGTCGCGTCGCTGGTTGCCCCGCGACGAGGCGGTCGCGGTGGTGGCGACCTTCGCCGGCCTGATCGCCTTCCTCATCGCCACCGCGCCAGAGGAGAGCGTCGTCGAGCCGGGGGCGGGCATCACGACCATCGTCGCCGCACTGGTCGTGCTCTCGGCCGTGCTCGTCGGCGTCGCCGGCCGGGTCGCCGACTCCGGCCTGCGCGGCACGCTGCTCGGCTGCGCCGCCGGCCTGCTCTTCGGGTCGGTCGCCGTGTGCCTGAAGATCGTGACCTCGGGCCTGTCCTCCGACGGGCTCGGTGCCGTGCTCGCCACCGCGACGCCGTACGCCGTCGTCGCGATGGGCCTCGCCGGGATCGGCATCAACCAGCTCGCCTACCGCTCCGCGCGGCTCTCGGCGTCGATGCCGGCGCTCAACATCGTCAACGTGCTGGTCGCGCTCGTGATCGGCTACCTCGTCTTCGAGGAGGCGCCGCGCCACACCCCCGCAGCCCTCCTGGTCGAGGTCGCGGCCGCGGTCGTGATCGGGTGGGGCCTGGTGCGGCTGGCCCGCCTCGAGGAGGCCGCCGAGTCGGAGGCCGAGGACGTCAGCGTCGGCTGAGGCCCTCCCGGCGGCTCACCCCGGCGGCTCACCCCCGGCTCACTCCACGGGGAGGCCGAGGCCGCGGGCGATGAGCATCCGCTGGACCTCGCTGGTGCCCTCACCGATCTCGAGCACCTTCGCGTCGCGGTAGAACCGGACGACGGGGTACTCCTCCATGAAGCCGTAGCCGCCGAAGACCTGGGTGGCGATCCGGGTCGCGGTGACGGCCGACTCGGTCGCGTAGAGCTTGGCGACGGCCGCCGCCTGCTTGAAGTCCTTCATGCTCACCGACGCGCCGGCGTCCATGGCGTCCTTCATCGCGGCCGCCTTGTAGGTCAACAGCCGGGAGGCGTCGAGCATCACCTGCAGGTCGGCGACCTGGAAGGCCACGCCCTGCTTGCGGCCGATCGGACCCCCGAAGGTCTGCCGCTCCCCCGCGTACTGCAGGGAGGCGTCGAGGCACGCCTGGATGCAGCCGACCGCGAGCGCGGCGATCGCGACCCGGCCGTCGTCGAGCGTGGCGAGGAACTGGGCGTAGCCGCGGCCGCGGTCGCCGAGCAGGTTGGCCTCGGGGACCCGGCAGTCGTCGAAGGAGAGCGGGTGGGTGTCGGAGGCGTGCCAGCCGAGCTTGTCGTAGGCCTTCTCGGCCGTGAAGCCGGCGGTGCCGGACGGGACGATGATCGCGGAGATCTCCGGCCGGCCGTCCTCCCGCTCACCGGTCTTCGCCGTCACCGTGACGCAGGAGGTGATGTCCGAGCCGGAGTTGGTGATGAACTGCTTGGCCCCGTTGACGACCCACTCGCCGTTCTCGAGCACGGCCTTCGTACGGGTGGCACCGGCGTCGGACCCGGCGCCCGGCTCGGTGAGACCGAAGCCGGCGAGCCGCTCACCGCTCACGAGGTCGGGGAGCCACTGCTGCTTCTGCTCGTCGCTGCCGTAGGTGAGGATCGGGTTGATGCCGAGGCCGACCGCGGCCTCGAGCGTGATGCCCATCGACTGGTCGACGCGGCCGACCTCCTCGATCGCGAGGCAGAGGCTGGTGAAGCCACCGTCCTCGCCGGAGAGCCCGGCGCCGCCGTACTCCTCCGGGGCGGTCAGGCCCATCAGCCCGAGCTGGCCCATCTTCTGCACGACGTCGACCGGGAAGTGGTGGTCGCGGTCCCACTGGGCGGCGTGGGGCGCGATCTCCTTCTCCGCGAAGTCGCGGACGGTGCGCCGGAACTGCTCGTGCTCGGGGGACAGCTCGAAGGTCATGCGGGGGATCGTAGCGCGGTTGGTTAGCGATCGTTAACCCACCGTGCGGGACCGGTCACACCGAATGGCCGCTGCGAGGGCACCCCCAGTAAGGTGAGGCTGCCCTCACCCGCTTCCCCGAAGGACTCCTGTGAAGAAGCGCGCCCTCGCCGTCGCCGTGGCGGTCGCCGCCCTGGCCCCGGTCGTCAGCTCGTGCAGCATCATCAACCCGCCCGACCTGGTGATCTACAACGCCCAGCACGAAGAGCTGATGAACGAGATCGTGCCGATCTTCGAGGAGCAGACGGGCCTCGACGTCGAGCTGCGCAACGGCAAGGACCTCGAGCTGGCCAACCAGATCGTCGCCGAGGGTGACGACTCCCCCGCCGACGTCTTCCTCACCGAGAACTCCCCGGCGATGAGCATCGTCGACAACGCCGGGCTCTTCACGCCGGTGTCGGAGGAGGCCACCGCGCCGATCCCGGACGACTACGTCCCGAGCTCCGGCAACTGGACCGGCATCCTGGCCCGCTCGACGGTGCTGATGTACAACACCTCGCTGACCGAGGCCGACATGCCCGACAGCATCCTCGACCTCGCCGAGCCCGAGTGGGCCGGCCGGATCGGCTTCTCCCCCACGGGCGCCGACTTCCAGGCGATCGTGAGCGCCGTGCTCGAGACCGAGGGCGAGGACGCGACCCGCGAGTGGCTGGCCGGCATCGCCGAGAACGGCACGGTGCTCGACAACAACCTCGTGGTCATGCAGGCCGCCAACGAGGGCGACATCGAGGTCGGCATCGCCTACCACTACTACTGGTACCGCGACCAGAAGGAGAGCGGCGAGAACTCCGACAACGTGGCCCTCCACTTCTTCGGCGACCAGGACCCGGGTGCCTTCGTCTCGATCTCCGGTGCCGGCGCCCTCGCGAGCAGCGAGCACCCCGGCAACGCCCAGCGCTTCATCGAGTTCCTCACCAGCACCGAGGGCCAGCAGGCGATGGCCGACTCCTATGCGCTGGAGTACCCCCTCAACCCGGACGCGACCCTCGACCCCGAGGTGAAGCCGTTCGACAGCCTCGAGCCGCCCGCCGTCGACCCCGCGAAGCTCAACGGGCCCCAGGTCACCGAGCTGATGACCGAGGCGGGCCTGCTCTGACCCTCCTGACCCCGACGCGCGCAGGCGCGGGCAGCGACGACCGCCGGCCCGCGCCGCGGCTGCTGCTGCTCGCAGGAGCCGCGGTCGCCCTGCTGGCCCTGGTGCCGCTGGGGTTCGTGGCGACCTACACCGTCGCCATCGGGCCGGCCGAGGCCTGGGAGCTCGTGGTGCGACCGCGGGTCGGCGAGCTGCTCTGGAACACGGTGCGGCTCACGGTCGGCGTCATGACGCTGACGACCCTGCTCGGCGTCGGCCTCGCCTTCGTCGTCGAGCGCACGGACGTGCCGTTCAAGCCACTGTGGCACGGCTTGCTGGTCGCGCCGCTCGCTGTGCCCGCGTTCGTCAACAGCTATGCGTGGGTCTCGCTCGACCGCTCCGTGACCGGATACGCCGGCGCGCTGCTCGTCGTCTCGCTCTCCTACTACCCGCTGGTCTACCTGCCCGTCGTCGCCTCGCTCCGCGGGCTCGACCCCGCGCTCGAGGAGTCGGCGTGGTCGTTGGGCCACAGCCGCTGGCGCTCCTTCGGCAGCGTGGTCCTGCCCCAGCTCCGCCCGGCGCTGCTCGGCGGCGTCCTGCTGGTCGGCCTCCACCTGCTGGCCGAGTTCGGCGCGCTCCAGCTGCTGCGCTTCCCGACCTTCACCACCGCGATCTACGACCTCTACGGCTCGACCTTCAACGGCGCCGCCGCCAACATGATCGCCGGCGTGCTGGTCCTGCTGTGCCTGCTGCTCCTGCTCGCCGAGCTGCGGCTGCGCGGCCACCGCCGCTTCGCCCGCGTCGGCCAGGGCGCCGCCCGCCAGGCCGTGCCGGTCCATCTCGCCCGCTCGCGGACGCCGGTCCTGCTCGGCCTCGCGCTCCTCGTCGGCGCCGGCGTCGGTGTCCCGATCTATGCGCTGGTCCACTGGCTCTGGGTCGGCTCGTCCACGGAGTTCCCGGTCGGCGAGCTGCTGGCCGCCACCGGGTCGACCGTCGGGCTCGCCGCCTTCGGCGCCGTGGTCACGACGCTCTGCGCCTTGCCGGTCGCCTGGCTGGCGGTGCGCCACCGCGGGCGGCTGACCACGCTGATCGAGCGCTCGACCTACCTGGCCACGGCCCTGCCCGGCATCGTGGTCGCCCTGGCGTTCGTCACGGTGAGTCTGCGGGTCGTCCCTGCCGTCTACCAGACCTCGCTGCTCCTCGTCGCGGCGTACGCCGTGTTGTTCCTGCCGCGCGCGCTGGTGTCGGTCCGGGCGGGGCTCGAGCAGGCGCCGGTCGTGCTCGACGACGTCGCCCGGAGCCTCGGCAGCGGCCCGCTGGAGGTTGCCCGCCGGGTCACCCTCCCGGTGATCGCGCCGAGCATCGGCGCCGGCGCGGCGCTGGTCTTCCTCGCCATCGCCACCGAGCTGACCGCGACGCTGATGCTCTCGCCGATCGGCACCGACACGCTCGCCACCAGCTTCTGGTCGGCCTCCTCCGACCTGCGCTACGGCGCCGCGGCCCCCTATGCCCTGCTCCTCGTCCTGATCTCGGTCCCGGCCACCGTGCTGCTGATGCGACAGGAGACACTGGAGCGGTGAGCAGGGTCGAGCTGGCGGAGGTCGTCTACGCCTTCGGTCACGGCGCGGACGCGGTCCGGGCCGTGGACGGCGTCGACCTCGTCGTCCCCGAGGGCTCCTTCACCGCCGTCCTCGGGCCGTCCGGCTGCGGCAAGACCACCCTGCTCCGGTTGGTCGCGGGCTTCCTGGCTCCCCAGGCGGGCACGATCCGCTTCGACGACGCCGTCGTCGCGGGCCCCGGACGGGTGGTCCCGCCCCAGCAGCGTCGCGTGGGTTACGTGCCCCAGGAGGGGGCGCTCTTCCCCCACCTCGACGTCGCCGCCAACATCGGCTTCGGCCTGCCCAAGCAGCAGCGCGCGTCCGCGGCCGGCCGCGATCGGGTCGCGGAGATGCTCGACCTCGTCGAGCTCCCGCGCGAGTACGCCGCCCGCTCGCCCCACGAGCTCAGCGGCGGCCAGCAGCAGCGCGTCGCCCTGGCGCGGGCGCTGGCCCCGGAACCGTCGGTGGTGCTGCTCGACGAGCCCTTCAGCTCGCTGGACGCCTCGCTGCGCACGACGACGGGAAGGGCCGTCGCCCACGCCCTCCAGGCCACCGGCACCACGGCCGTGATGGTCACCCACGACCAGGACGAGGCGCTCTCGCTGGCCGACCAGGTCGCGGTGATGCGCCTGGGCCACGTGATCCAGACCGACGCCCCCCGCGACCTCTACCGCGCACCGGTCGATCCCGAGGTCGGCGCCTTCGTCGGCGGCGCGACCGTGGTCGAGGCACGGGTCGAGGGCGACCGAGCCACGTTCGCATTCGGGTCCGCCCCGCTGGCGGCGCCGGCCCCGGACGGCGAGGCGCGGGTGCTGCTCCGGCCCGAGCAGATCCTCGTCCACCGCAGCGAGGTGGGCGCGCGCGTCGAGCAGGTCCACTTCTACGGCCACGACGCCGCGGTCCGGCTGCGGCTGCTCCCCGACGGGCCCGCGCTGGTCGCCCGGGTGCCGGGGCTCGACGCCCCCGAGCCCGGCAGCGAGGTCGGCATCGGGGTCACCGGGCCGGTCGTGGCCTATCCCACGACGTCCCCGACTGGTGTGAGGTAAGGCTTACCTCATATCCTCCTCGGGTGACGAGCCTGCTCCACCCCGTCGAGGTGCACCCACCCCGGGTGCTCGACCTGCGTGCCCACGGCGCGCGCACGGCGGTCCACACCGCCGACGGCCGGCTCACCTACGACGAGCTCGCCGACCGGGTCGACGCGCTGGCTGAACGGCTGGGCGACACCCGCCGCCTGGTGCTGGTCGAGGGCTCCAACACGGTCGAGTCGCTGGCGGCCTACCTCGCGGCGGTGACCGCGGGCCACGTCGCCCTGCTGACGCCACCGGGGCGCCCGGCCCGGGCGCTGGTCGACGCGTGGGACCCCGACGTGGTCCTCGGCCACGCGTTCGAGGAGCGGCGCGACGGCACCGCCCACGACCTCCACCCCGATCTCGCCCTGCTCCTCAGCACCTCGGGGTCGACCGGCTCGCCCAAGCTGGTCCGGCTCTCGCACGACAACCTGCGCAGCAACGCGGCCTCCATCGCGACCTACCTCGAGATCACGCCGGCCGACAACGCGATCACCTCGCTGCCGCTCCACTACTGCTACGGCCTCTCGGTCGTCCACAGCCACCTGCTCGTCGGCGCGACCCTCGTCCTCACCGACCTCTCCGTCGTCGACGAGTGCTTCTGGCGGCTGGCCGCCGAGGCGCGCGCGACGTCGTTCGCGGGGGTGCCCTACACCTTCGAGCAGCTCGAGCGGTCGGGCTTCGCCGACCGCGAGCTGCCCGCGCTGCGCTACGTCACCCAGGCCGGCGGCCGGATGGCGCCCAACCAGGTGACCCGCTGGCGCGACCACGGGCGGTCGGCCGGCTGGGACCTGGTCGTGATGTACGGCCAGACCGAGGCGACCGCACGCATGGCGTGGCTGCCCCCGGAGCTCGCGGAGGCCCGTCCCGACGCGGTGGGCGTGCCCGTTCCCGGCGGCTCGTTCCGGCTCGAGCCGGTCCCGGAGGTCGACGAGCCCGGCGTCGGGGAGCTCGTCTACGCCGGCCCCAACGTGATGATGGGCTACGCCGCCGCGCGGGCCGACCTGGCCCGCGGCCGTGACCTCGTCGAGCTCCGCACTGGCGACCTCGGCCGCTGCCGTGACGGGGTCTGGGAGGTCCTCGGCCGGCGCGGCCGCCAGGCGAAGCTGTTCGGTCTGCGGCTCGACCTCGACCACCTCGAGCGGGAGCTGCCCGTCGCGCTCGGGCCCGCCCACTGCCTCGTGCTCGACGCGGGCGACGGGCCCGCGCTCCACGCGTTCACGACCCGGCCCCGGTCGGCGGGGCCCCTGGCGACGTCGCTGTGCGAGGTCAGCGGGCTGCCCGCCAGCGCCGTGCGGGTGACGACGCTCGCCGAGCTCCCGCGCACGCCGTCGGGGAAGCCGTGCCGCGCGGCCCTCGCGGAGCACGCACGGCTCGCGCGCCAGGAGGCCGAGCCCGCGAGCGTCCGCGACGACTACGCCCTCGTCCTGGGTCGCCCCGACGCGACCGACGACGACTCCTTCGTCAGCCTGGGCGGCGACTCCCTGTCCTACGTCGAGCTCGCCACGCGCCTCTCGACCCGGCTCGGTGACCTGCCGACCGACTGGCACACCCGCCCCATCGGGACGCTGGCACCCACGCCCTCCCGCCGCGGCACCCGGGTCGACACCAGCGTCGTGCTGCGCGCCCTCGCCATCGTCGCCGTCGTCGCCACCCACGCCAACGTCTGGACCGTCGTCGGCGGGGCCCACGTCCTGCTCGTCGTCGCGGGCTGGAACCTCGCCCGGTTCCAGCTGGCCGCATCGACGCGGACCGAGCGGCTGCGCCACGGGCTGGCCTCGCTCGCCCAGCTGGTCGTCCCGGCATCGCTGTGGATCGCCGGCGTCGGCCTCGTCACCGGCACCTACACCTGGCACGCGGTGACCTACTCCAACGGCGTGCTCGGCGGAGAGCAGTGGACGCCGGACTGGGAGTTCTGGTTCCTCGAGGCGATCGTCTGGACGACGGCGGCGGCGCTCGCCCTGCTCGCCGTCCCGGCCGTCGACCGGCTCGAGCGACGCGCGCCCTACCGGTTCGCACTCGGGCTGACCCTCGGCGCGCTGGCCTGGCGCTACTGGTGGGTGGGACTCGAGGCCGGCCCGACCAACCGCTACACGATCGTGCTCGCCGCGTTCTTCCTGCTGCTCGGTTGGACCGCGAGCCGCGCCGACACCCCCGCCCGCCGCTGGACCGTGGTCGCCCTCGCCGCGGTGGCGACGTACGGCTTCTTCGGCGACCCGTGGCGCGAGGGGCTGATCGTCGCCGGGACCGCCGCCCTCGTCCTGCTCCCGACGGTGCGCCTCCCGCGGTGCCTGGTCGCACCGGTCTGCCTGGTCGCGTCGTCCTCGCTGTTCGTCTACCTCACCCACTGGCAGGTCTACCCCCACCTCGAGGACCACTACCCCGTCGTCGCCACCCTCGCCTCGTTCGCCGTCGGGATCGGCGTCTGGTGGCTCGCCAGGCCCGCACTCCGCGCGCTGGGCCGGCTCACCGCCCGAGTGTGACGAAGGCCCACCCGAACCCGGGGCGAGGGGGCGATACGCTGCCGGACGTGCCTGAGACGACTCCGCTGAAGAAGGTCCTCATCGCCAACCGCGGCGAGATCGCCGTCCGCGTCATCCGTGCCTGCAAGGACAGCGGCATCGGCTCGGTCGCGGTCTACGCCGACCCCGACCGCGACGCGATGCACGTCCGGGTCGCCGACGAGGCCCACAGCCTCGGCGGCGCGACGCCGGCCGAGTCCTACCTCGACATCGAGAAGATCATCGCGGTCGCGAAGAAGTCGGGCGCCGACTCGGTCCACCCCGGCTACGGCTTCCTCGCCGAGAACGCCGACTTCGCCCAGGCCGTCATCGACGCCGGGCTGATCTGGATCGGTCCCCCGCCGAAGGCGATCGAGGCGTTGGGCGACAAGGCCAAGGCCAAGCACATCGCCGACGCCGCGAACGCGCCGCTCGCGCCCGGCACCAAGGACCCGGTGGCTGACGCCGACGAGGTCGTCCGGTTCGCGGAGGAGAACGGGCTGCCGGTCGCGATCAAGGCCGTCTTCGGTGGTGGCGGCCGCGGCCTCAAGGTCGCGCGCACGATGGAGGAGATCCCCGACGCCTACGAGTCCGCGGTGCGGGAGGCCGTCACGGCCTTCGGCCGCGGCGAGTGCCTGGTCGAGAAGTTCCTCGACAAGCCGCGCCACGTCGAGACCCAGTGCCTCGCCGACCAGCACGGCAACGTCGTGGTCGTCTCGACCCGCGACTGCTCGCTCCAGCGCCGCAACCAGAAGCTGGTCGAGGAGGCGCCCGCCCCCTTCCTCTCCGACGAGCAGATGACCGAGCTCTACGAGTCGTCGAAGCGGATCCTCCAGGAGGCCGGCTACTACGGCGCCGGCACCTGTGAGTTCCTCGTCGCCCAGGACGGGACGATCTCCTTCCTCGAGGTCAACACCCGCCTCCAGGTCGAGCACTGCGTCTCCGAGGAGGTCACCGGCATCGACCTCGTCCGCGAGATGTTCCGGATCGCCGCCGGCGAGGAGCTCGGCTACGACGACCCCGAGATCCGCGGCCACTCGATCGAGTACCGCATCAACGCCGAGGACGGCGGCCGCAACTTCATGCCCGCCCCCGGCACCCTCTCCGCGTGGAGCCCGCCGCAGGGCCCCGGCATCCGGCTCGACGGCGGCTACGAGAACGGCGAGACCGTCCCCGGCTCGTTCGACTCCCTCATCGCGAAGCTGATCGTGACCGGTCGTGACCGCACCCAGGCCATCGAGCGCTCGCGGCGCGCCCTCGACGAGTTCGTCGTCGACGGCATGCCCACGGTCATCCCCTTCCACCAGGCGGTCGTCCACGACCCGGCGTACGTCGGGCCGTCGAACCCGTCCGGCGAGGGCGAGTTCACCGTCTACACGCAGTGGATCGAGACCGACTTCGACAACCAGATCGAGCCCTACGCCGGCGACAACGCCGAGGCACCCGAGCAGGCTGAGCGGCAGGCCGTCACGGTCGAGGTCGGCGGCAAGCGGATCGAGGTCGTCCTGCCCGGCGGCCTCGCGAGCATCGGCGGCGGAGCCGGCGGCGGATCCCAGAAGAAGGCCAAGCGCTCGGCCGGCAAGAAGGCCGGTGCGGCGGCGTCGGGCGACTCCGTGACCAGCCCGATGCAGGGCACCATCGTCAAGGTCGTCGTCGAGGAGGGCCAGGAGATCGCCGAGGGCGACACCGTGGTCGTCCTCGAGGCGATGAAGATGGAGCAGCCCCTCAAGGCCCACAAGGCGGGCACCGTCACCGGCCTCCAGGCCGAGGTCGGCGCGACCGTCACCTCCGGCGCCGTCATCTGCGAGCTCAAGGACTGACCGGACCGGACGTCCCACCCGACATGAGCGTCGTCGATCACCGGATTCGCGACGCTGATGTCGGGTACGACGGCTCCCGGGGCTTCCCTAGGGTGGGCGTGTGACGGAGCTGCGTGAGCCCTCGGAGCGGGTCAGCCCGCGGGCGCGGACGATGTGGACGCTGGGAGCGCTGGGCAACAGCGTCTTCACCCTCGGCGTGCTGGCGCTGGTCGCCTACGTGTGGTCCCCGTTCACCGTGCCGTGGTGGGCCTTCGCGCTGCTCGTGGTCGCCTGCGCGGCCTACACCGTGCTGATGCCGCGCTGGCGCTACGCCGTCCACCGGTGGGAGGCGACGGAGACGGCGGTCTACACGCAGACCGGGTGGTGGAGCATCGAGCGGCGGATCGCGCCGATGTCGCGGATCCAGACCGTCGACTACGAGGAGGGCGCGTTCGCGCGGCTCTTCGGGCTCGCCTCGGTGACGGCCACGACCGCCTCGGCCGCGGGCGCGCTGGCGATCGTCGGCCTCGACAAGCAGCTGGCCCGCGAGCTGGTCGACCAGCTGACCCGCCGGGCCGATGCCGTGCCCGGCGACGCGACATGACGGAGATCCCGGCGCCGCCTCCTCCGCTCCCGGAGACGCCCTGGCTCCGGCTCGACCCGCGGATGCTCCTGGTCCACCCCGTCCGCGAGGTGGGCCGATTCCTGCCCGTCCTCATCGGCGTAGTCGTGCTCGGCGCGGGCGGCAACCGCCTCGGCTGGCCGCAGCTGCTCGCCGTCGTCGTCCCCGTCGGGATCGGGCTGGCGCGCTACCTCACGACGCGCTACCGGATCCACGCCGACCGGGTCGAGCTGCGACGCGGGCTGGTCAGCACCCACATCCTCTCGACCTCGCTCGACCGGGTCCGGACGGTCGACATCACGGCCTCCCCCATCCAGCGGGTCCTGTCGCTGGCGACCGTGCGCATCGGCACCGGCACCGGTGGCGACGACGACCTCGACCTCGACGGCCTCCCCACCGAGCAGGCACGTGCGCTGCGGGCGCA
Organism: Nocardioides aestuarii; assembly: GCF_039527245.1. Lineage (NCBI taxonomy): Bacteria > Bacillati > Actinomycetota > Actinomycetes > Propionibacteriales > Nocardioidaceae > Nocardioides > Nocardioides aestuarii. Next base: position 2,993,417 of record NZ_BAAAJT010000002.1, on the reverse strand, counting down.
GCTGCTCCACTCGATCCGCCCGCCCGCACCGGCCACGGACGACCCCGACGGGGAGCCTGCCGTCGTCGGCGGCGAGGAGGTCGTCGCCCGGTTCGAACCGGCGTGGGTGCGCTATGCACCCTTCACCTCCGCCGGCTTCGTCGCCATGGCCGCCGTCGTCGGCGTCGTCTTCCAGCTCGGTGACGACCTCGGCTTCCTCGACCGGTTCGAGGACGACCCCGCGGCGGTGAGCCTCCGCGCCGGAAGCGCCGTCGCGGTGGCCGTGCTCGGCGTGGCGGTGCTCGGCGTGGTCGTCGCGTTCTCGGTCATCGGCTATCTCGTCGCCAACGGCAACTTCGCCCTCAGCCACACGACGCCCGACGGCTCCTGGCACGTACGCCGCGGGCTGCTCACGACCCGCGAGACCAGCCTCGACGACGAGCGGCTGCGCGGCGTCGCCGTCGGCGAGCCGCTCGGCCTGCGCCTGGTGAGGGGTGGGCGCCTCAGCGCGATCGTGACGGGGCTGGACCGTTCGGAGTCGGGGAGCTCCGCGCTGCTTCCCCCGACACCCCGCCGGCTGGTCGACCGGGTCGCCGCCGCGGTCGTCGGCAGCGAGGAGCCCGTGCACGCGACGCTGGTCGACCACGGACCGCGCGCCCGAACCCGTCGGTGGACACGCGCGCTGGTGCCTGCCGCCCTCATGGCGGTCGCGCTCGTCGTGCTCGCGCTCCTGACCGACCTCGGCGGCCTGGCGGTGCTGGCCGTGCTCCCACTCGTCGTCGGCGCGGTGCTCGGGTGGGACCGGGCCCGCTCGCTCGGTCACGCCCTCGTCGGCGACTGGCTGGTCGCGCGGTCCGGCAGCCTGACCCGCAGGCGCGAGCTGCTCGCCACCGACGCCGTCATCGGGTGGAACCTCCACTCGACATGGTTCCAGCGGCGCGCCGGGCTCGTCACGCTGGTCGCGACCACGGCGGGCGGCAGCCAGCGGGTCGTCGTCGTGGACGTCCCTGAGGAGGTGGCCGTCCGGCTGACGACCGAGGCGGTCCCCGGCCTGGCGGAGCAGTTCCGGTCGTCGTGACCTGTCCGTGAGCAGCCCGCGACCGACGACGGCGACGGTGGTCGCAGCAGATCACGGAAGGACGCCCGATGTCGGCTCGCTGGACCTATCCTCCCGCCATGGACTTCGGGGTGCTCGGCCCCTTCACGGTGTCGACGGGGCGCGGCCCCGTCGACGTCCCCGGCGTGAAGGAACGCACCCTGCTGGCCCACCTCGTCTCCGAGGTCGGGCAGCTCGTCGCGGTCGACGACCTCATCGGGTCGCTGTGGGGTGACACCCCGCCACGCGCGCCGGTCAAGGCGCTGCAGACCTATGTGCTGCGCGTCCGCAACGCGCTCGAGCCCGGCCGCGGGAGCGACCCGGGAGTGCTGCTGACCGATGCCGGGGGCTACCGGCTGGCCGTGCCTCCGGGGAGCGTCGACGCCCACCGCTTCACGGCCCTGGCCCACGAGGGACGACGCCTGGTGGCAGCCGGTGACCATGACCTCGCTGCGCAGAGGCTGCGGGAGGCGGCGCGGCTGTGGCGCGGCCCGGCCTACGCCGGATTCGAGTCGACAGGCTTCGCGGCCGCGGAGGCCCGGCGGCTCGAGGAGGTGCGGACCGCCGCGGCGGAGGACCGGTGGACCGCGGAGCTGGCGCTCGGCAACGCCGCGGCCGCCGTCCCCGAGGTGGAGCGGCTGCTCGAGCACCACCCGTTCCGCGAACGGCTGTGGGGACTGCTGATGCGTGCCCACTACCAGCTCGACCGGCAGGGCGACGCCCTCGCCGCGTACGGTCGTGCGCGCTCCGCGCTCGCCGACGAGCTCGGCGTCGACCCCGGACCGGAGCTGCGGGACCTCCACGCCCGGGTGCTGGCCCACGACCCCACGCTGCGTCCCGCCACCCGTCGGCTGTCACCGCGGCTCGAACCTGTCGGGCCGCCACTGGTCGGCCGCTCGGTGGAGCTGGCGACCCTGCACGACGCCTGGCAGGACGCCCGGAGCGGCCAGGCCGTGGCGGTGACGCTCCGGGGGCCGGCAGGTGGCGGCCGCCGCCGCGTCGCGGCCGAGCTCGCCCGCAGCCTCGCCGACGCCGGGCACGACGTCCGGGAGGGGGGTCCTCCTGGAGCCGGCGTCCTCACTGTCGTCGACGACCTGCCCGAGGTCGGCCCACCCGGGTCGCTGGTGGTCGGCCGGTGCGCCCCCGGCGAGACCGGGGTCGGCCGCGTCGTCGACCTCGCTCCCCTCGGTCCGGAGGAGGTCGGACTCCTCGTCTCCAACCTGGTGGATCCCGACGACCTCGCCGAGGCGTCGCGCGACGTCTGGGACGGTGGCGCGCGCTGGCCCGCCGAGGTGCTGGTCGCTGCCCCGGCCTGGGCACGGCGGCGAGCCGAGCAGCGGGTCCTCGCCGGGGCCGACGCCCTCGGGAGAGCGGCCGCCGACGCGGCGACCGCGCGCGCCGAGCTGGCCGCCGGCGTGGTCGGCCTGCAGGCCGCCTCCGGGCCCACCACGGGGTCGCGGTCCTGTCCGTGGCGAGGACTGGCGGCCTACGACGTCGACGACGCGGCGACCTATGCCGGCCGGGAGCGCCTCGTCGCCCAGCTGGTCGCGGCTGTCGCCGGTGCGGGGCTGGTCGGGGTGGTGGGCGCCTCCGGTTCCGGCAAGTCGTCCCTGGTGCGCGCAGGGCTGCTCGCAGCACTCGCCGACGGCGTGCTGCCGGGCAGCGAGGAGTGGACGGTCGTCGACCTCCGACCCGGCCCCCACCCGATGGCCGAGCTCACGCGGCGGACGGTCGCCGCGCTCGGTCAGCCGGTGCCCGTCGGCGACCTGCTGGCCCACCTGGTCCACCCCGGCGGTGCGAGCCGCACGCTGGTCGTGGTCGACCAGCTCGAGGAGGCCTGGACCCAGTGCACCGACGACGGCGAGCGGCGCGCGTTCCTCGACGTCGTCGCCGACCTCGCCCGCGACGACCGCACCGGCGTGCTGCTCGTGCTGCGCGCCGACTACGTCCCCGCGCTCGCCGACCACCAGCGGCTCGCGACCGCGCTCGGTGACGGGACCGTGCTGGTCGGCGCGCCCACGGCCACGGAGGTGCGCCGCGCGGTCACGCTCCCGGCAGCCCGGGCCGGGCTCCGTTTCGAGCCCGGCCTCGACGACGCGGTCGTCGCCGACTGCGGCGAGGGGATGGGGGTGCTGCCGCTGCTGTCCGTGGCGCTGACCCGGATGTGGGAGGAGCGCACGGACGGTGTGCTCACCTGGTCGAGCTACCTGGCGATGGGCGGCGTGGAGGGCGCGATCGCCGACCGGGCCGAGGCGGTGTGGTCGGGTCTCGACGAACCCGGGAGGCGGGCGGCACGCGTGCTGCTGGAGCGGCTCTCAGGACCGGGCGCCGGCGATGCCGTGGTCCGGCGGAGCGTGGACCTGTCCGAGCTCGCCGGTCTCGGTCCCGAGGTCGTCGACGTCGTCGGCCCTCTCGCCGACGCGCGTCTGCTGACCCTCGACGACGGCCCGGAGCAGCCCACGGTCGAGGTCGCCCACGAGTCGCTGTTCAGCCACTGGCCACGGCTCGCGGGCTGGCTGGCCGAGGACTCCGCCACGCGCGACGTCCTGCGTCGTACCGCTGCAGCGACCGGCGAGTGGGTGGCGGCCGAGCGCGACGGCTCCCTGCTCTGGCGCGGCCCGAGGCTCGACGCCGCGCTCGACGTGGCGTCGCTGCGGCCCGACGAGCTCACCGACACCGAGCACGCCTTCCTCGATGCCTCCCGTGAGGCCCTCGACGTGGAGATCGCCACGGCCCGGCAGCGTGAGCAGCAGGCGGTCCGGCAGAACCGCCGGCTCCGACTGCTGGCCTCCGGGGTGGCCGGGGCCCTGGTGCTGGCGCTGGTGGCCGCCGGTCTCGCACTCGCCGCGCGTGAGGACGCCGTGACGGCCGGTCGTCGCGAGCAGGCAGCCGCCGTGGCGGCCGATGCCAAACGTCTCGCCGCCCAGGCCGTCAACGAGGAGCAGCTGGACCTCGGGCTGCTCGAGGCCGTCGAGGCGGTGCACACCGAGAACGCTCCCGAGACGTGGGGCGCCCTGCTGACCCTGCTCGCCCGGGTACCCGGGCTGGTGCGGCAGGTCCGCTCCCCGGACCTGTTCCTGGAAGGGGCCGCGACGCGTGACGGCGACACGGTCTTCCTCTCGGAGTACGAACCGGTGCTGTGGGCCCTCGACGGCAGGACCGGCGACACGCGGTGGAAGACCGACGTACCGCTCGGCGGTCACGTGATCACCCTCGACCAGGGACCTGCCGGCCTGCTCGGCGCTGCGTTCACCGACACCGCAACCGTCGTCGTGCTCTGGGACCCCGAGTCCGGTGAGGAGCGGTGGCGGCTGGAGGGTCCGGACTTCGCGGCGGCCGCGGGGAGGAGCGGCGACCCGATGCCCACCGAGGCGGTCTGGAGCGGGTCCCGGGCGATCGCCGTGTCCAGCACCCACGCCTTCGTCATCGGTGCGGACGGGACGGTGCGGCGGGCGATCCCGATCGACGTCCCTGTCCAGCCGAGCGTGCTGCGGGCCTGGCCCGACGGCCGGGTGAGCTTCGAGTCGCCCTGGGACGTCGGGCACGTCCTCGACCCGACCTCAGGCCGTGTCCGCACGCTCCCGTTCACGATCGAGTCCGTCTCGCCGGACGGCCGGCTGGTCGTGACCGCAGACCGGAGCGAGCCGGACCGGGTCGGTGTCAGGCTCCGGGACGCCTCGACGCTGGATCCGGTCGGCGAGGAGATCGTCGTGACCTCCTACGACGGCGGGCTCGCGTGGTCGCCCGACGAGCGCCACCTGGCCATCGGCGGCGGAGAGGTGCTGCAGATCCACGACCTCCGGGGTCGGCTGGTGCGCTCGTTCCCGGCCGCCCACACGGGGGCGATCATGTCCGTGCTGTACTCGGGACCCGACCGGGTGTGGACCGGCGGGCGCGACGGCGTGGCCTCGCTGTGGGCGGCCGGCGGCAGCGGCGGCTTCGTCGACGAGCAGCGGCTCGACGGCAGCCCGCACCTCGGTGACACGTCCCCGTCGGGAGGCCTCGGCGCCTACGTACGCTTCCGGCAGACGACGCTCAACGAGGCCTACCTCGTGGACCCGGCGCGGGGCGAACCGGTCGGCCGGTCCCCGCTGCCGATGCCCCCACGGTGCCGCTGCCAGCCCATCGACGTGGCGGTCGCCGGTGACGGCTCGGTCGCGGTCGGGGCGGTGGAGGCATGGCGTCCAGGGCTCATCGGTCCCTTCGACGACCGCGGCCACGTCGCCGTGTGGTCGCCCGACGGGGCGCTGGTCGCCGAGGTGGACCTCCCGTGGCGTCCGGTCGGTGTCGCCGTCAGCGGTGACGGGACGACGTCCTTGGTGCACGGTGCCGGTGGCGTCGCGCTGGTCGACCTCGGCACCGCGACGGTGCTCGACGAGCTGCCGCGTGAGGTCGGGGCGCAGCCGCCCGGCACCGACTCCGTCCGGTTCTCCCCCGACGAGCAGCGGGCGGCCGTGCTTCGCGACGACGGGGTCGTCGTCGTCGACGCCGACGACCTCTCGGTGCTGGCTGAGCAGAGCCTCGGCAGCGACCAGACCGACGCCCCCACCACCGTGGCGTGGTCGGGTGACGGGCGGACCCTGACGGTGGGCACGCTCGGAGGACAGCTCCACGTCCTGGACTCCCGCCGGTTGGCCCCCGTGGCACCCACGCGGCTCGCAGCGGCCGGCTTCGTCGTCGACCAAGCGACCAGCCCCGACGGCGCCCTGCTCGCCACCCTCGGCTCCGACGGCGACCTCAAGCTGTGGGACACGACCACGTGGCAGCCGCTCGGCCTGCCGCTCACCGAGCAGGGCAGCTGGGGTGTGCTCGCCTTCACCGCCGACGGCCGGCGGCTCCGGGTGCTCTACGAGGCCGGGACGCCCGAGGGCGACGGCACCGTTCAGAGCGTGCCGGTGGATCGCGACCTGTGGCTCGCGCGCGCCTGCGAGGTGGCGGGGCGCCAGCTCACCGAGGACGAGTGGGCGGTGGTCCGGCCGGGCTCGCCGTGGCGACGCACGTGTCCGTGACCGAACCGTGAGCCGGTCGCGACCGCGGTGCCGGACCGTTCGGAGCACCAGCTCCCCACGGAAGGAACCGCCATGGCTCTGCGCCTCGCCGTCATCCTCGCCGCCACCGTCGCCTCGGTGGCGATCGCGGCCCCGTCGCACGCCGCCGCACCCGTCCGGGTGCCGATCGACCCGTCCTCCCACCCCGCGACCGAGTGGACGTGCGACGACGACGCCGTGGTCTCCGGCAACGTCGCCGGGGGGTGGATGGTCATCGGGAGCCGGACCGCGCCGGACGGCACCCCGCTGATGACGATCTCGATGAACTACACGATGGTCTCGCTCGACACCACGACCGGTGAGTCGGTCGACGGCCGCGGCACCATGCACCTGGTCATCGACCTGGCCACGGGCACGACGACCGAGAGCGGGAACGCCCGCAGCCTCAAGCTCCCGGGCCAGGGCGTCGTCGTCCAGCAAGCCGGACGCTTCGTCTACGAGCCGGGCGTCGACGACCCGGTCGTGGCTGCCGGCCAGTACGTCGGCTCCGAGGTCGACGGTGCCGTCCTCTGCGCCTGGTTCGGGCACGACGCCTGACCAGCGGCGCGACCGCCGGTCGCCGGGGAGCCGACGGTCGCACCGCGTCAGCAGCCGCCGCGCTCCACGCTGCGGCAGGTGTCGTCCCCGCCGCCGCCGTAGCCGGTGTCGGTGCCGGAGCCGCCGTCGATCAGGTCGTCGAGCGGGGAGCCGGTGACGACGTCGTTGCCGCCGCCCATCAGCGCGCGCAGCGGTCCGCCCTCGATCGCCCAGGTCCGCTCGGGGAGGTCGGAGCCGACGTACTTCCAGCGCAGCGGCCCGACGAACCGGTGACGCTCGACGCCCTGGATCGTCCCCTCGGCACTCACCGCACCCGAGGCCGAGGTCGTCCCGCGCCCGGCATCGACGGTGAAGCGGGCCGTGGGCGTCTGGCCCGCGAGGAGCCGGCCGTAGAAGGCCACCGTGTCGTCGCCGGCGCCGCCGGCGAGGGAGGCGCCCTGGCCCGGCGCGACGTAGGTGCCGACGTAGTCGTCGCCGCTGCCCGCGTCGACGACCGTCGGGTCGGGCCCGAACGCCTCGACGAAGTCGGCGTCGGCGCCGGTCGAGATCTGGTCGCGCCCGGCGACGCTGGAGACGAAGTCGCGCCCGGGGCCTGTGGCCACCGTGTCCCGGCCACCGTCGCCCGCCCCCATCCCGTCGGGGAACACCGTGTCGGGGCCGAGCCCCGTGGCGATCGTGTCGTTGCCGCCACCGCCGTCGACGGTGTCGGCACGCCGCGAGCCCGTGACCGTGTCGGCGTACGCCGTGCCCACGACGCCGCTCGCCGGGCCGACCGCGATCGTGTCGCGGCCCTGGCCCCGGGCGGTGCCGTCACCGGAGCCGGAGAGGTCGACGGTGACCGGCTTGGCGGAGTCGGCGAAGGAGTAGGTGTCGGGGCGACGGCGCTCGTCGACCGTGCGGGTGTCACCGCCGCCGACCAGGCGGTCGGCGCCGGGCCCACCCAGGAGGGTGTCTCCGACGAGGAAGGTGCCCCCGGGGCCGATGCCCTTCCGGTCGGAGCCGCCCAGGAGCCGGTCGTCGCCGGGGCCGCCGACGAGGCGGTCGGCTCCCGGGCCGCCGCAGACGAGGTCGTCGCCCCCGAGCGTGTCGATCACGTCGTCACCGCCGAGCCCGACGCCGACGTCGCGACCCGACGTCCCCGTCAGCCGGTCGGGACCGGTGGTGCCGACGATCGTCGCGGCGACGCCGTCGCAGCGGGGCACGGCGGCACCGCCCGACGGGGCGGCAGCGGCGAGCAGGGGGCAGGTCAGGGCGACGAGCAGAGCCGGGGGGACCCAGCGGTGGGCGCGCATGAGGAAGCTCCAAGCGGGAGGGGACCGCGTCCATGATCACCCGGGGAGGCCGCGCGTCCCGGCCACTGAACGGGTACGGCGCGTCGTCGGTGTCTCGATAGCCTCGTGGCCATGTTCTCCAAGGTGCTCGTCGCCAACCGCGGCGAGATCGCGATCCGTGCCTTCCGCGCCGCCTACGAGCTCGGGGCGCGGACGGTGGCCGTCTTCCCCCACGAGGACCGGGGCTCCGAGCACCGCCTGAAGGCCGACGAGGCCTACGAGATCGGCGAGCGCGGCCACCCGGTCCGGGCCTACCTGGACCCGCAGACGATCGTCGACGTCGCCGTCCGCGCCGGCGCGGACGCGGTCTACCCCGGCTACGGCTTCCTGTCGGAGAACCCGGCCCTCGCCGAGGCGTGTGCCAACGCCGGCATCACCTTCATCGGCCCGACGGCCGAGGTCCTGACGCTGACCGGCAACAAGGCGCGTGCCATCGCGGCCGCCAAGGCGGCGGGGGTGCCGACGCTTCAGAGCGTCGACCCCAGCACCGACGTCGACGCCCTCGTCGAGGCCGCCGAGGCGATCCCCACCCCACTGTTCGTCAAGGCCGTCGCCGGCGGCGGCGGCCGCGGCATGCGTCGGGTCGACGACCGTGCGCAGCTGCGCGAGGCGGTCGAGACCTGCATGCGCGAGGCCGACGGTGCCTTCGGCGACCCGACGGTCTTCATCGAGCAGGCCGTGGTCGACCCCCGCCACATCGAGGTCCAGATCCTCTCCGACGGTGAGGAGGTCATCCACCTCTTCGAGCGCGACTGCTCGGTCCAGCGCCGCCACCAGAAGGTCATCGAGATCGCCCCGGCGCCCAACCTCGACCCCGACCTCCGCGACCGCATGTGCGCCGATGCCGTGCGGTTCGCCCGCGAGATCGGCTATCGCAACGCCGGCACCGTCGAGTTCCTGCTCGACCCCGACGGCAACTACGTCTTCATCGAGATGAATCCCCGGATCCAGGTCGAGCACACCGTGACCGAGGAGGTCACCGACGTCGACCTCGTCCAGTCCCAGATGCGCATCGCCTCCGGCGAGACCCTCGCCGACCTCGGCCTCTCCCAGGACACCGTCCAGCTGCGCGGTGCGGCCCTGCAGTGCCGGATCACCACCGAGGACCCCGCCAACGGGTTCCGCCCCGACACCGGGAAGATCACGACCTACCGCTCCCCCGGCGGGGCCGGCGTCCGCCTCGACGGCGGCACGACCTACACCGGCGCCGAGGTCTCGGCCCACTTCGACTCGATGCTGGCCAAGCTGACCTGTCGCGGCCGGACCTTCGACAAGGCCGTCGAGCGGGCCCGCCGGGCCCTGGCCGAGTTCCGGATCCGCGGCGTCTCCACGAACATCCCGTTCGTCCAGGCGGTGCTCGACGACCCCGACTTCGCCTCCGGCCGGGTCACCACCTCGTTCATCGAGACCCACCCCCAGCTGCTCACCGCCCGCGGCCAGGGCGACCGCGGCACCAAGCTCCTCACCTACCTGGCCGACGTCACGGTCAACCAGCCGCACGGTGCGGCGCCGGTCGACCTCGACCCCGTGACCAAGCTGCCGGCCGTCGACCTGAGGGTCCCGGCGCCCGACGGCTCGCGCCAGCGGCTGCTCGAGCTCGGCCCCGAGGAGTTCGCGCGCCGGCTGCGCACCCAGAACCGGGTTGCCGTCACCGAGACCACCTTCCGCGACGCCCACCAGTCGCTGCTCGCCACCCGGGTGCGGACCCGCGACCTCGCCGCGGTCGCCGGCTACACGGCCAGGACGACGCCCGAGCTGTGGTCGCTGGAGACCTGGGGCGGCGCGACGTACGACGTGGGGCTGCGCTTCCTGTCCGAGGACCCCTGGGAGCGGCTCGCCACGATGCGCCAGGCCGCCCCGAACATCTGCCTCCAGATGCTGCTGCGCGGGCGCAACACCGTCGGCTACACGCCCTACCCGACCGAGGTCACCGAGGCGTTCGTCCGGGAGGCCGCGGAGACCGGGATCGACGTCTTCCGGGTCTTCGACGCCCTCAACGACGTCGAGCAGATGCGGCCCGCGATCGAGGCCGTCCGCGCGACCGGGTCGACGGTCGCCGAGGTCTGCCTCTGCTACACCGGCGACCTCTCCGACCCGCGCGAGCAGCTCTACACCCTCGACTACTACCTGCGGCTCGCCGAGCGCATCGTCGACGCGGGCGCCCACGTCCTCGCGATCAAGGACATGGCCGGTCTGCTGCGCGCCCCCGCGGCGAGGACGCTGGTCACCGCACTGCGGGAGAACTTCGACCTGCCCGTCCACCTCCACACCCACGACACCCCCGGCGGCCAGCTCGCGACGCTGCTCGCGGCCATCGACGCCGGGGTCGACGCGGTCGACGCCGCCAGCGCCCCGATGGCCGGCACGACCTCCCAGCCCTCCCTCTCGGCGCTGGTCGCGGCGACCGACCACTCCGAGCGCGACACCGGCCTGTCCCTCGAGGCGCTCTTCGACCTCGAGCCCTACTGGGAGGCGACCCGCCGCGTCTACGCGCCGTTCGAGTCGGGACTGCCGTCGCCCACCGGCCGCGTCTACACCCACGAGATCCCGGGCGGCCAGCTCTCCAACCTGCGCCAGCAGGCGATCGCCCTGGGCCTCGGCGAGAAGTTCGAGCAGATCGAGGACATGTACGCCGCCGCGAACGACATCCTCGGCAACGTCGTCAAGGTGACTCCCTCCTCGAAGGTCGTCGGCGACCTCGCGCTCCACCTCGTCGCCGTCGGTGCCGACCCGGCCGAGTTCGCCGACCAGCCCGGGAAGTTCGACATCCCCGACTCCGTCATCGGGTTCCTCAACGGCGAGCTCGGCGACCCGCCGGGCGGCTGGCCCGAGCCGTTCCGCACCAAGGCCCTCGAGGGCCGGAGGTGGACGGCGCCCGAGAGCGACCTGGCCGAGGAGGACCGCGAGGCGCTCGGTGCCGGTCCGGCCTCGCGGCGCCGTACGCTCAACCGGCTGCTGTTCCCGGGCCCCACGAAGGACTTCGAGGAGGCCCGGGAGACCTTCGGCGACGTCTCGGTCCTCACCACCCTCGACTACCTCTACGGCCTGCGCGCCGGCGAGGAGCACTCGGTCGTGATCGAGGAGGGCAAGACCGTCATCTTCCGGCTCGAGGCGATCAGCGAGCCCGACGAGCGCGGCTACCGCACCGTCATGGCGACGATCAACGGCCACATGCGGCCGGTCTCGGTGCGTGACACCTCGGTCTCCGCCGAGGTCGCAGCCGCCGAGAAGGCCGACCCGTCCGAGCCCGGCCAGGTCGCGGCCCCCTTCCAGGGAGCGGTGACGCTGGTCGTCGAGGAGGGCGCGCAGGTCGCAGCCGGTGACACGGTCGCCACGATCGAGGCGATGAAGATGGAGGCCGCGATCACCACGCCGGTGGCCGGCAACGTCCAGCGGCTCGCCATCAGCGGGACGCAGCAGGTCGACGGCGGTGACCTGATCCTCGTCGTCGGCTGAGTCGTCGGCTGACTGGTCGCTGAGGGTGGGTCGGCCGGACCCTCATCAGTTCGGGGTAGGCGGCCTCCACCGCCGATCCACAGACTCCTCACCCGCTCCACGGTTGGGGAACGCTTCGGTGAGAGGTCTTGTCCACGCCGGGGGCGTTTCGCACGGTGGGGTCATGGCCACGCACACCCCGAGCTACCAGATGCACACGAAGGTGCCGGTCAGGCACACCCGTGGCAAGCACCTGGTCGCCCTGGTGGGGGTGCCGCTGATCGTCCTCAGCACCGTCCTGGTGGTCTGGAACGCGCTCAAGGAGCAGTGCGCCGTCCTGTCGACCGCCCAGTGCCTGCCGGTCGGCTCCACCGACTTGGGCGGCACCGAGGTCGCCGTTCTCGCGACCTTGCTGGCCGCCGGCCTGGCCACGATCGTGGAGGTCGCGGCCGACTGATCCGCGCCCGATCGCGTGCCCGACCTGCGCGATCACCGGGCACGGCGTACGATGTCCTTCGTAGTCCCGTCGCGCGACGGTGGTACCGAGGTCAGACGAGCCCCATTCAGTGATGGCTCGTCCTCGACGATCCACGTCACGCTCCCGACGGGACCGGTCGTGCGAGGAAGCGAGAAGCTGGTTGGCCAGCAGGCGTGACACCCGGTCCGGCGGAAGCCGGCGATCCCGACAGGCCCCGACCCGGAAGCGGGACGAGGAGGGCCTGATGCCCGTGCTCGCCAAGGCGGTGCGGGAGATCGAGAACGCCGTGGCGCGTGGTCAGGTGACCACCAGCCACCACTCGCGCTACCAGGCGATCGCGCTGCTCGCGCGCCAGGAGCGGGCTCGGGTGAAGGCCGACACCGAGATGAAGGACGGCCAGCGCGACAACCTGATGCGCCGGCTCGACGGCGTGGGCCAGATCCTCGCCCAGATCGCCGCGCGCCACCCCTCCTTCTTCAACCTCCTCCAGGAGGACGCCGAGGTCGGCGAGGGCACCCGCCGTTGGCAGAAGGAGATGCAGGAGGCTGCGGGCGTCGCTGCGGCCGAGGCAGAGCCCGAGCCGCAGGAGTCCGAGGCGCCCGCGAAGCCCGACCGCCGGGTGATCCCCCAGTCGGTGATCTCCGCCCAGCTCGCGAACCCGTTCCTCGTCCCCGACTACAGCGCCGCCCAGAAGCCCAAGCCGGTCGGCCGCCTCGTCGGGTGGGACCTCGTCGGCCCGGTGCTCAACGCCTTCGAGCACCCCGCCCCGGGCGCCCCGGCCTGCATGGAGCTCCCCGAGCCGCGCGACCTGATGCTCCCCCCCGACCTCGAGCTGATGGCCCACCAGTCGAAGGTGCTGGCCGCCGTCGCTGAGGGCCACCGCACCTTCCTGCTCGCCGACGAGCCGGGCCTCGGCAAGACCGCGCAGGCGCTGCTCGCCGCCCAGGTCGCCGACGCCTACCCGCTGCTGTGCGTCGTCCCGAACGTCGTGAAGACCAACTGGGCCCGCGAGGCCGCCCGCTGGACGCCGAACCGGACCGTGTCGGTGATCCACGGCGACGGCGACGGCATCGACGGCTTCGCCGACATCGTCGTCGTCAACTACGAGGTCCTGGACCGTCACGTCGGCTGGATGGGTGAGCACGGCTTCCGCGGCGTCGTCGTCGACGAGGCCCACTACATCAAGAACAAGAAGTCCCAGCGCTCCCAGCAGGTCATCGAGGTCTCCCACCGCGTCCGCAGGCGCATCGCCCGGCCGCTGCTGATGGCGCTGACCGGGACCCCGCTGATCAACGACATCGACGACTTCCGGGCGATCTGGGAGTTCCTCGGCTGGATCGACGACAAGCGCGTGGGCGACGACCTGATGGCCGCGCTCGAGGCCAGCGACCGCACGCCCGCCGACCACTCCTTCTACCCCGCGGCGCGCCAGGCCGTCGTCGACCTCGGCATCGTGCGGCGCAAGAAGGTCGACGTCGCCTCCGACATCCCGGCCCGCCGGATCGCCGACCTGCCGGTCGAGCTCGAGGGCGCCGCCGGACGCTCGATCGCCGAGGCCGAGCGCAAGCTCGCCGACCGGCTGGTCGGCCGCTACGAGGCCGCGCTCGAGCACCGTCGTACGGGGTTGGGCAACTTGGGTGCGGACGGCATCGACCACGACCTCGTGCGGCGCGTCGCCGAGCGTGAGGTCGCCGAGTCCGACGAGAACGCGACCGGCGACAACGTCTTCGCGATGGTCCGCCGGATCGGCCGGGCCAAGACCGAGCTGGCCGCCGACTACGCCGCCCAGCTGGCCCGTAGCGCCGGCAAGGTCGTCTTCTTCGCCAAGCACCTCGACGTCATGGACGCCGCCGAGGAGCTCTTCGAGGCGCGCGGCATCCGCTACACCTCGATCCGGGGCGGGCAGGCCACCAAGGCCCGCACCGAGGCGATCGACTCCTTCGTCAACGACCCCGAGGTCAAGATCATCGTGTGCTCGCTGACCGCGGCCGGTGTCGGCATCAACCTCCAGGTCGCCTCCAACGTGGTGCTCGCCGAGCTGTCGTGGACCAACGCCGAGCAGACCCAGGCGATCGACCGCGTCCACCGGATCGGCCAGGTCGAGCCGGTGACCGCCTGGCGGATCATCGCCGCCCAGACCGTCGACGCCCGGATCGCGGAGCTGATCGACGCCAAGGCCGGGCTCGCCGCCCGGGCCCTCGACGGCGCCGACGACGACGAGGCCGCCACCGTCGACGTGCAGGTCGAGACCCTCGTCTCGATCCTCACCGAGGCCCTCGAGGCCCGGGTCGCCGCCGCCGTCTGACCCGACAGCAGGGATCACCTCAGACGCTGAAGAGCAGCAGCAGGCCGCCCACGGTGTAGCAGACCATGAGGACCAGCATGGCGAGCTGGCCGCGCACGGCGTGGGCCGGCGGCAGCAGCCGCACGGCGCGGTCGTGCGCCGCGACGACGGCCAGGACGTGGCCGAGGAGCACGAAGCCGACCTTGAGGGTGGCCAGCAGGGTGGGCCGCAGCGAGAGGAAGTAGGTGATCGTCCAGTCGCGGGTGCCGAGCAGGTCGGCCTCGCCAGTCACCATCGGGTCGGACAGGAAGATCAGGTAGGCCTGTCCCGACTCGAGCAGCAGCGTGAGGTAGTGGGCGAAGACGTAGCCGACGCCGATCGGCACGAGCGAGTGGGCGAGCCGGGCCGGGAGCCGTCGCCGTTCCCCCCCGGTGGCACCGGAACCCATCACCGCGGCGACCGAGAACGAGACCCCGACCAGCAGCACGAAGCCGAGGAGCACCGCGGTCTCCCGCACGACAGGTGGCACGAACGCCGAGCCGGCGGTCGCCTGGATCCACCACACCGCACGGCTGAAGCTGTCGTAGGCCGTCGAGCCGAGCAGCACCGCCACCAGGGCCACGAGCCCGGGCTCCGGCCTGACGCGCGCGAGGTTGACCAGCGGGTTGCGCAGCGCGACCCGCGACCTGCCGTCGCCGTCAGCGACCCGCGCCCACGGGGAGAGCCGGGCGACCAACCCGAACCACGCCTCGAACGGGTCGGCGCGGGCGAGGAACCGGTCACCGTAGAGAGTCGCCCCGACCAGCATCACCGCGGTGTAGAGGGACACCCAGGTGACGACGGTCGAGACGTGCTCCGCGGCCGGGTTGACCAGCTCGGTCCAGACGAAGGCGAAGAGGGCGATTGCCGCCGGCCAGCAGCCGAGCCACGGCGGGTAGTCGGCGCTGCCCTCCGACGGCGGGGTCCGTAGCAGCCGCGAGACCGCGACGTGGATCGTGCGCACCGGCGACAGCAGCGGCCACACGTGGCCGAGCAGCAACGACACCGGGACCAGCCCCACCCAGAGGTAGATGTAGAAGACCCCGAGCGCGGGGTTCTCGGGGGCGTCGCCGCCCGCCACCGCCGCCCACCCGACGTACGCCGCCACGACCAGGCCGAGCACCCGGATCGCGCCCCGCAGCCACGCGGAGTCGACCGCGGTCGCCACCCACGCCGGCAGCAGCCGCCCGTCGCGGGGCTCGTCGAAGCGGGAGGTGCGCCACGCCAGCGCCATCACGGCGAAGGACAGGGCGAGGGCGACCCCGGCCCCGACGACCACGAACGACAGCGGGATCGGCAGGTCGGCCGCCCCGCCGATGCCGTGGGCCCGCACCACCTGGTCGTCCAGCGTCCTCGCCTCGTCTCCGGTCCGTCACGCAGCGACGCGGCCGGGCCCGAGGCCCGGCCGCGTCGCGTGGGTGTGGGTCAGTTGCCGCGTTCCTGGAGCACGAACAGCCCGCGGTCCATCGAGCTGGTGGCCACGAACCGATCCCCCTTGAAGTAGGGGTAGTTGCTCCACGTCCCGCCCTCGAACGTCGGGTCGTCGTTCTCCGGGTAGAGGTCGAAGAAGGCGTCCTCGGAGAGCTTGCCCTTGCCGAGCCGCGAGAGGTCGTAGATCCGCAGGCCCGAGGTGTAGTTGGAGTGGTAGGAGCTGTTGCCCTTGGTGTAGAGGTTGTGGTCGATCGAGGTGGTCTCGTTGGCGAACACCCCGGTCAGCTCCGGGTCGTCGAGGTCGCTGACGTCCCAGACCCGCGTGGTCGTGTTGACGCCGGTCAGCTCCTCGTCGAGCTCGTCACCGTGGATGTAGTAGCGCTGCCCCTTGGCGAGCCAGCCCTGGTGGCTGTAGCCGTCGGTGCCGTAGAAGACCCGCGCGAGCGGCTCGGGGTTCTCCTTGTCGGTGACGTCGACGATCGAGACGGTGTTCTCGATGTCCTCGATCGTGGGGCCGACGAACTCGGCGTTGGCGTTGAAGCAGATCTCGCGGCCGCGGTAGTCGCGGTCGGGACCCCGGTAGACGACGCACTGGGCGTCGTGGATGTAGCCGTGGTCCTCGAAGCAGCCGGCGAACGTCGGCTCCTCCGGGCTGCTCAGGTCGACCATGTGGAGGCCGCCCGAGCAGGTGCTGGTGCCGAGGAGGTAGGCGAAGCCGGTGTCCTCGTTGATGTTGAGGTTGTGGGTGTTGCCGGCGCCGCCCACGTCGTAGAGCGTGGTCTCCTCGAAGGTCACCGGGTCACCGGTCACTCCCCGCAGCTCGTGGAGGTCGAAGACCTGCATCTGGTGGCCGTCGTGCTCGGACACGATGTAGGCGTGGTCGTCGTAGACCTTGATGTCGCGCCAGAACCCGCCGCCCTCGAGCGAGTGGCTCGGCAGGGTCCCGACGATGTCGGGACGGCGCGGGTGGGTGACGTCGACGAACACCGTCCCCTCGGTGCCGCCGACCAGCGCGTAGTGGTGCTTGTTGCGGTCGGTCCAGCCCCAGATGTCGTTGACGAAGCTCAGCCCGAGCTCCTCGCGGTCGACGTGGGACAGCATGTCGATGCCGTCGCACGGGAACTCCCCGGCCATGCCGTCGACGCAGCGCTCGGCCGTCCGACCGACCTTCGAGGCGGCCCGGGTGTCCGCGCCCTTGATCTGGGCGAACTGCTTCGCCTGCTCCGAGCCCGTCGCGTTGTGCACGTTGCGCTTCTTCTCGTCGCCACCGTAGGACGCCCCGATGCCCACTGTCGCCACTGCGAGGGCTGCCACGACCGTGACTGCCAACCTGCCGTTCATATGCCACACCTCCCGAGAGGCGGGTGCCCACGTGACCCCCGCCGTGCCCGACAACCTAGCGTCCCGCACCGACGCCTGTGAACCCGCTCATACCTCCCCGGTGAGGCGCAGGAACTGCAGCCGGCGCCCGGCGTAGGCCGGGCCTAGGACGCGAGTCCGTGTCGCGGGCCCGGCAGCCGACGCGGCCGCCGCGGCCGAATCCTGACGGCGTAGTTGATGTGGCAACGAGCCACCCTCACCCACCCCAGCGGCACGACCCCGGCCACTCCCCGAATGCGTGAGGACGGTGTTGCTCAGCGGACGTTTGACCTGCGGAACCTGTCGTCTCGGATCAGCTCTGCCCAGCGATACCAGTCCGATCCGAGCGGCCGAGTTGAAACCGGGCTAGCATCCGTCTCTACATTCACCAGCAGGCTTGATCTGCGACGCATTGACGGGGATCGATGGAGACTTTGCGGCTGACTCAGACAGAACTAGCGGATGCTTATGGCGACGAGGAATGGCGAGAAAAGTTTGTGGAACTCTCGCATCTGGTTCAGTTTTACGCATCCTCCATTCTGTGCGATAAGTACAAGATTCCAGACGAACTCACTACAGTCGTACATCTCACGGACCTCGGGAACAGAGTCCTTCAGAAGTTAGTCACAAAACATGAGGTCAAGGCCAAAGACGCACGAATGTTGTGCCTCCTGAGACTCGTCCACAGAGAGCCCCTTGTCGATATCGCGGAAACCGATGTCGAAGGACTGCGTAGCCTGCTCGACCGTCAAATCCGCGACCGAGAGTTGCGATTTCCCTTTATATTTGGGCGTGACCTCTATGACCGCGCCGCGGACCTCTTCGAGGACGGTCGAGACACTCTCTCCCACGCGGATACCCTGGAACTACTGGACGGGCTTCCAATCGGCGTTTTTCAGACCGCGCAGTTTGTGTCCGGCCCTTTCGGACTCCTGCGTAGCCCTGAGAAGCGGTGGCTGGGACCCAGGCGAACTGTGCCGATGTACCACTGCAGCGAACTTACGTGCTCTCGAATTCATCGCACACGCCTAAGCAGTGACCAGACAGCATCAATAAATCAAAGCCAGCAAGCATTTCGGCAGGTCCTTGACTCATTTGGTGAGGATGAGTCGGAGTGGGCTATGTTCGTACGCCGTATCTCTGGGACTGAAGGGCTCCGGTACGACGACAGAACACTCGAACCCACCCTGTTGGCACTAGGTGACCTGTTCTCAGACGGAGAGCTGCGTCTGCTTCTCTCCGTTCTCATGGACACTACGGCTGGCGAGTTGCGGTCTCGCCTGGAGCCTCTCGGCGTCATCGGTAAGGCGGAAGATGCTGTCGAAACTCTTGGTCGCGCCGAAGTGCTTCAACTCCTACTCCTCGCGCGCAATGACGATATTTTAGACCGCGTCGACAGTTTGATTCACGCTAACGAAGAAGCTGCCGCCCACATTGGCGTGCAGCAGGGCGAAATTCGGCGGCTCATGACAAACCGGGGAATGGACTACGGAACTTTCGGGGTATATCCAGAAATATCTGAGAACGGCCTTCGGTTTACCTCTGACTCGTTTCCAATAGGCAATATGCGCTTGGGCCGACTTGCCGACTCTCTATTCGACCTTACAGATTCGGATGAACTGAGCGAACTAAATTGGCAGCTGCGCCACGTTGACGGCGCTGACCCTCAAGAGCGATTGGATGAATTGGTTCGATCCGCGGGCGCCGACGAGGTCGTGCGGAGGCTCATTTTATCGAGACACTCGAATCAATTGCACGCCGGAGAAACCCTCGGACTCGATTATGCCGACTTTCCATCCGATGATGCCTTCATAGAAGCGACTCTCTGGAAGCTTGGCTTCGAGGAGCGACGAGTGCAAGACCTGCGAAAGGACTTTTGGGATCACGCCGGCAGACTTCGCCGCTTTTGTCAAACTGCGGGCGTTGGCGCCAGGGTGGATAGCGTCGAGATGACTGCGCGCGCAGCCAACTTCTTCAAGCAACTCGAGGGTGTCCTGGATGACACTCTTGCCTACGCCACTTGGACACTGACGACAGATCACTTGTCACAAGATCGGCCCTTCACCTATGAACCTAGTCGCGAGCGTCTTGGCTCATTTTCTGTCCTCAACTCGTTCGCGATGAGGCAACAGCCAGAAAGCGAGTCGTTTGACTTCGGCGGCAAGAATACGTTGTATCCATTGATCCAAGGATTCGCACTGCTAGCCGATCTGCTGGAAGATGCATTGGCGCGTCCAGCCGAATACGTGCGCGAAGAATCTGACTATCCAAATTATGCGACTCATACCGAGTTGAAGAAGTTCGCTTTCGTACACGTACTCCCCTTCTTGGACTTGCTCGATAGATCCCAGTCGAGAATTATTGAGACCCTCCGTTTTGCGAGTCGGTCACTCGATGAGGCGAATGTCGCTGCCGTTCGAAACGAAATGTTGCACTACCGTGCGACGACGCCTGAGATCTCAAGACTGGACCAGGCGGTAGACGCTGCGGAGCGGGTCATCACCCGCCTACAGGTCGATGGGCTAGCGCGCACATTATTTCGTGCCGTTTCGGTTGACGGCGATGAGTGGCAGCGTCGGGTATACACGCTGCGAAGCGCAAACGGAACCGAAGTGCTGTTCGCGCGTCCGAGCGCTTTTGACTGGAATCGAATGCCGAGGCTTAGGGGCGGAGCACAGTACGTTGTTCCGGCCGCGGTGTTTGCTCGCCCGAACGAGGCGCTTCGTTTCCGACCCACCTTTGACACCGAATACGCTCGTTACTGGAGCGACTACCCGCGCCGAAGAATGTCCCGGGGCGCTATCGACGCTGCCCTGCAGTCGAGTGATGTGGACAGCAGTCAGCCCGATCTGTGATCGCGGCGACTCATACCTCCCCGGTGAGGCGCAGGGACTGCAGCCGGCGCCCGGCGTAGGCCGTGCAGCCGAGCGCCACGACGAGCAGCAGCACGACCCCGGTCGCGAGCGAGACCGCGGACTCGACGCCCAGCAGGACCGCGTCGTCGCCGAGGACCCGCTCGACCACGGCCAGCGCCCACTGCTGGACCGACAGGGTCTGGGCACCGGGGGCCAGCCCACCGAGGAGCGACTCCCAGACCAGGGCGTAGACGAGCCCGATCACCACCGCGTTGCGGGTGAGGACGGCGAGCAGCAGGAAGAGCGCGGCGTAGGCCACCCCGGCGACCAGCGCCCCCAGGGCGTAGGCGGCGGTGATGCCGCCGAGCGAGCCGGTGAGCACCAGCCCCGCGACCGCCACGGGCAGGACCCCGAACACCACCAGCACCCCGATCGCGACGACCAGCTTGGAGACGACGATCTGGTAGCGGTTGAGCGGCTTGGCCAGCAGGTAGACGATCGAGCCCTCGTCGATCTCCGGGCCGATGGAGCCGGTTCCGGCGATCAGGCCGAGCAGCGGCATCACCACGCCGATCCCGAAGCTGCCGAGGAGGTTCGTGGCGAACCCGGAGTCGATCGTCTCCGCGAGGCCGTCGTCGAAGCCCGCCAGGACCCGGGCCAGGGCGCAGAGGCCGAGCAGGACGATCGGCAGCGCGAGGAGGAGCAGGGCGCGGCGACGCCCCAGGAGGCTGCGCGCGGTCAGCTGCATGACGGTCGGGTTCATCGCGCCACCAGGTAGGAGAAGACGGACTCGAGGGACTCGTCGGCGGGCCGGACCTCGAGCAGCCGGATGCCACGATCGGCGGCCAGTCGCGGGAGGGCGTGGACGAAGGCGGCGAAGTCGGTGGCTTGGACGTGCACGCCGTCGTCGGCGAGCTCGACGCCGCTGGTGGACCCGGCGCCGATCACCGCCGCGGCGAGCGCTCGGTCGTCGGACGAGCGGATCGTGTACTGGTGGGGCCGCTGGGTCATCAGCCGCCGGATCTCGCGGAAGTCTCCGGACGCCGCGTGCCTCCCGGCCACCATGACCTCGATCCGGCCGGCGATCTGCTCGACCTCCTCGAGGATGTGGCTGCTGAAGAGGATCGTGCGGCCCTCGTCGCCGAGCCGGTGGAGCAGCTCCATCAGGTGGAGCCGCTGGCGCGGGTCCATGCCGTTGAAGGGCTCGTCGAGCAGCAGCACGGTCGGGTCGTGGACGATCGCGGTCGCCATCTTGATCCGCTGCTTCATGCCCTTGGAGTAGCCGCGGATGTCACGGTCCTGGGCGTCGGCCATCTCGACGGTGGCGATCGCGCGCCGGGCGGCGGCCTCCGGGTCCGGGAGCCGGTGGAGCCTGGCGTTGGCGAGCACGAAGGTCCAGCCGGTGACGGCGTCGTACATCTCCTCCCGCTCGGGGACGAGCCCGATCTCGCGATAGACCGAGGGGTCACCGTGGAGGGGGCGGCCGCCGAGCGTGACCGAGCCGGCCGACGGCGGCAGGAACCCCGCCATCATCGTGATGAGGGTCGACTTGCCGGCGCCGTTGGGACCGAGCAGGCCGGTCACGCCGGGCTCGAGCCGCATCGAGACGTCGTTGACCGCCACGACGTTGCCGTACCAGCGCGAGACCTGCGCGAGGTCGATGATCGCCATCAGAGGGACCTCCGGAAGCGGAGCAGGAGGATGCCGTA
Source organism: Nocardioides aestuarii (assembly GCF_039527245.1). Lineage (NCBI taxonomy): Bacteria > Bacillati > Actinomycetota > Actinomycetes > Propionibacteriales > Nocardioidaceae > Nocardioides > Nocardioides aestuarii. Next base: position 2,971,836 of record NZ_BAAAJT010000002.1, on the reverse strand, counting down.
GCTCGCCATCACGACCGCCGCCGCCGTCATCGCGAAGACCGCACCCATGGCCGGCCCTGTGGGTGGGGTACCGAGGACCGAGTCGCCGCCGAAGGGCCCCGCGACGACCCCGTCGACGAGGGTGAATGGGTTCAGCAGGCCGGCGTAGCCGGCCAGGGTGTCGTTGCCGAACTCCTCGGCGAGCCCACGGACGATCCCCTGCACCCCGGCCGACACCAGCAGCACGCCGACGACCGCGGCCACGCCGAGCCCGCGGCGGGGGGTGAGTGCCGCGATCACCAGGCCGATGCCGGCCAGCACCAGCGCGAGCACCGCCGACCCCGCGAGCCCGCGCGCGAGCCCGCCGAGCTGGTCGTCGAGCGGCAGCTCGGCCAGGAGCGCGCCCACGAAGAGCAACAGGACCGGCAGCGCGAGCAGCAGGAAGAGCGCGGTCGCGAGCCCGGCGTACTTCGCCTGGACGTACTGCTCCCGGCTGATCGGCCGCGAGAAGTAGAGCGGCGCGACCCGGAACCGCAGATCACGGGACACCGCGACGGGCGCCTGGGAGCCGAGGAAGATCACGACCGCGACCTGGAGCGCGAAGGAGTACTCCGTGTAGCCGAGCGGGAGCGTCGGGAGGTTGAAGTAGCCGGTCACGATGCCCATCACCACCGCGGGCCCGCACATCACGGCGAGCAGCACGAACGGGACCACCTTGGAGCGGCCCGACCGGCCGAGGCCGAAGGCGCCGCGGGCGGTGTCGACGAAGAGCGAGCGCCGGACGTAGGACGCGCCGAGCCGCGGCCCGTCGTAGTGGCGGTAGCCGATGTCGTGGATCGCCCCGGCGGGCGCCTGCTCGCTCATGAGGAGAACACCTCCACCATCCGGTGCCGCTGCCGCTCCATCCGGACCAGCCCCAGGCCGAGCTCGGCGCAGGCGTCGCGCACCACGTCGTAGGCCGCCGGGTCGGCCACGTCGACGTGGAGCAGCCGGCCCCGGGCCTCCACCTCCACCCCGGCCTCGGCGAGCCGGGCGGCGAGCGGCGAGGGGTCGCCGTCGACCTCGACCGCCACGACCGGGGTCTCGGCGGTGACGTCGGCCGTCGAGGACTGCCGCAGGAGGCGGCCCCCGTCGATCACGACGACGGCGTCACAGGTCCGCTCGAGCTCCCCGAGGAGGTGGCTGGTGACGACCGCCGAGATGCCGAAGTCGGAGCCGATCCGCCGGATCAGGTCGAGCATGTCGTCGCGGCCGGCGGGGTCGAGTCCGTTGGTCGGCTCGTCGAGGAGGACCAGGTCGGGGTCGTGGACCAGCGCCTGGGCGAGCTTGACCCGCTGCTTCATGCCGGTCGAGTAGCCGCCCATCGGGCGGTAGCGCTCCTCGTAGAGGCCGACGTGGCGCAGCACGTCGGCGGTGCGCTCACGCGCCGCGGTCGTCGGCAGCCCGGACATCCGGCCGAGGTGGACGCAGAACTCGGTGGCGGACACGTCGGGCGGCAGGCAGTCGTGCTCGGGCATGTAGCCGACGCGCTCCCGGATCGCCGGCCCCTCCCCGCGGGCGTCGAGGCCGAGGACGTGCACCGAGCCCGACGTCGGCTCGAGCAGGCCGAGCAGGATCTTGAGCAGGGTCGACTTGCCCGCGCCGTTGGCACCCACCAGCCCCGTCACGCCGCTGCGGACGTCGACGGTCAGGTCGGCGAGGGCCGTGACGCCGCCGGCGTAGGTCATCGTCAGCGCCTCGGTCGCGACCAGCGACGCGCTCACTCCGGCACCCACTCCAGCAGGTCGCCCGGCTGGCACTCCAGCACCTCGCACATCGCCTCCAGGGTCGAGAACCGCACCGCCTTGGCCCGGCCGTTCTTCAGCACCGCCACGTTGGCGGGGGTGAGCCCGACCTTCTCGGCGAACTCCCCCACCCCCATCTTGCGTCGCGCGAGCTCGACATCGATGCGTACGACGATCGGCATGTCCCTAGATCACCGCGTCCATGTCGGTCTGCAGCGTCGTCGCCTGCCGGAGCAGCGCGCGCATCACGACCATCAGCAGCCCGACGACGGTGATGCCGAGGCCGACCACGGCGACGGCGATCGGGGTGCCGGGGTCGTCGGAGCCGACGAGCACCAGGACACCGAAGCCGACCCAGACCAACCAGCCGACGACGATCGCGCCGAGGATCGCGTCGACCCACCGGAAGGCGTCGTCGCTGAAGATCCGGTCGGCCGCGACCATCCCCAGCAGCCGCCACGTCGAGACCAGGACGACCTGGACGCACAGCAGCTCGGCCTCGACCACGAACAGCAGCACCCCGCGGTCCTCGGAGTCGCGCAGGGCGCCGGGGAAGCTGAGCAGCATCAGCACCAGGACCGCGAGGAAGGCGGTCCCGATGACCGCGCGGAGCACCGGGACCACCCGCGTCGAGAGCCATGTCATGTGTCGATGATCGACTGTTGCCTATCGAGAGTCAATAGATTTCTACCGTTCAGGCGGGTCGTGCCTGATCAGGAACCGATCCGTCCGGAACCCGTCGTACGGTCGCCGCATGAGACCCAAGCTCGACCTGATCATCCTCGACTGCCCCGACGCCCTCGAGCTCGCCGCCTTCTACGGCGAGGTGCTCGGCTGGACCCCCGAGGACAGCGCGACCCGTGACTTCGCGGTCCTCGCGCCGCCCGAAGGCGGGATCTCCCCCGAGAACCCCGACGGCCGGCCGGCCCTGGCCTTCCAGCGGATCGACGGCTTCGTGACGCCGACGTGGCCCGGGGGCGCTCACCCCCAGCAGTTCCACCTCGATCTCTGCACCCCCGACATGGACGCCTCCGAGGCGCACGTCCTCGGCCTGGGCGCCCGCAAGCACGCCCACCAGCCCTCGACGGACGGTGGCTTCCGCGTCTACCTCGATCCCGCCGGCCACCCCTTCTGCCTGATCAGGGGGTAGGTCGTAGCGTCGGGGGCATGGACCTCGTCGACATCCCTGTCCCCGGCGGCACCGCCCAGGCCCACGTCTCGCGACCCGCGGGAGGGTCCGGGCCGGGCGTGCTGTTCTTCATGGACGCGATCGGCGTCCGGCCGCAGATCGCCGACATGTGCGACCGGATCGCCTCGTGGGGCTACGTCGTGGTCGCACCGAACGTCTTCCACCGCGAGGGCGACGTCGACGCGATGCGTCCCCACACCGACCTGACGGAGGACGGGGCCCGGGAGGCCTTCTTCGCCGACGCGATGCCCCGTGTCGGTCGCCTCACCTCCGACCTCGCCCTCCCCGACATCGCCGCCTACACCCGCTTCCTCCGCGACCTCGACGGCGTCACCGACGGGCCGATGGGCACCACGGGCTACTGCATGGGCGCGCGCCTCGCGCTCCGGGCCGCCGGCGCCCACTCCGAGGAGTACGCCGCGTGCGGCGGCTTCCACGGCGGCGGGCTGGTCACCGACGAGCCCGACAGCCCCCACCTCGCCGCCGAGCACGTCCGGGCCGAGCTCGTCTTCGGCCACGCCGACCACGACCGGTCGATGCCGCCGGCCGCGGTCGCCACGCTCGGCGCCACGCTCGCGTCGTACGACCTCACGGTGAGGAACGAGGTCTACCCCGACGCCCCCCACGGCTACACGATGGCCGACACGGCGATGTACCAGGAGGCGGGCGCCGAGCGGCACTACGCCGAGCTCGAGGCACTTTTCGCGCGGACGCTCAGCTGACGCGGAAGGTAAGGTAGGTCGACTTCAGGCCCAGCGTCGAGCGCAGGGTGTCGCCCGAGACGGTGACGTTGTTGCGGGAGCCGACGAACCGCACGGTCTCGACGCGGCCTCCCCACTGCCCGGCACCCTCGCGCTCGACGACCACGATGCGCCGCAGGTTGCCGAGGCTCGGCCAGGCCGACTCGATGCGGTCGTCGGCGACCGTCACCTTCCAGTCGTGGTGGGGGTTGCCCTTCCAGTCGTCGTAGGGGTCCTCCTTCGCGACGAGGTAGGGCACCGAGCCGGCCGACGTCCAGCCACCGCTGGAGGAGGAGAACTGCGTGAAGGCCGGCCCGCCGCCATGCTTCAGCACCCGCCGGCGGGTCTGGGCCACCGCGTCGTTCGAGGCGCTGTGCTCGGCCGGGACGCCGCCGTAGACCTGGCACGACCAGGTGTCGCAGAGGTCGAAGACGGACGCCCGCGGGTGCGCCCGCTCGTACGCCGCGTAGGTGCGGGCCGCGACCGCCTGGGCCTGCACGGCCGCGGGGGTCCACAGCGCGGGGATCTCCAGCGGGACGACCCCGCGGAGGTAGTGCTCGAGCCGCAGCGTGTTGACGGTGACCCGGGCAGCCGGTGCGTCCGCAGGCGCGAGCGCCGCGAGCGTGCCGCGGTAGGCGACCGTGCCGGAGGGCGTCACGAGCGGGACCGGGTCCCCGCCGCGGGAGAACGCACCGAGGCCGTCCAGCATCCGCCAGCCGCGCCACGAGCCGTCGCGCAGGAAGGTGACCCGGTTGCGACCGTCGCGGAGCCGCGTCACCCGCCAGCGGGTGGCGTCGTTGTCGGGCAGCTCCCACGACTGGCCGGTCCCGAGGTCGCGCACCGTCAGCCCTGGGCGCGGCAGCACGACCAGGTCGTCGGTGGTGTCGCCGGTGATCTGGACCCGGATCCGCCCTCTGGCGCGCCCCCACGCGGTCTTCGGGTAGTAGAACTCCGCGATCTCCTCGTAGGAGAGGCCGTCGCGAGCGGCGCCCTCCGCGCCGTACTGCGACATGCCGTGGCCGTGGCCGTAGCCGTGGCCCTTGAGCACGATCGTGGCGTTGCGCGGCACGTCCCACGCGTCGGCGGCGTGCGCCGGCGCGGCGGTCAGCGCCAGCGCGCCGGCGAGCACGCAGGCAGGCAGCAGCGAGCGGAGGGAGGGCACCCGCTCGATGGTAGGTGCTAGTCGACCTTCGTGATGGTGAACAGCGTGGACGGCAGCCCCCAGTCGACCCGGAACGCGTCGCCGGTGATCGTGTCGGTGAAGCCGGAGCCGGCCGTGACCCTCACCTGCTCGACGCGGCCGCCGCGGCGCCCGTTGCCGTCGCGCTCCTCGATCCCGATCAGCTGCAGCTCGTCGTAGTCGTACTCCTCGAGCATGTCGGAGACCGGCACCTCGACCTTCCAGCCGTAGTAGTCGGAAGAGGTCCCCTCGTAGGGGTCCGCCTGGGCGGGGAGGTAGGGCTTCCCGCCGTCGACGGTCCACCCGCCGTCGGCCGCGGAGAACTCGGCGAAGATCGGCTTCCGGCGGTGGGTCAGCACCTGCTTCGCGGTCCCCTTCACCGCCTTGTTCGTGGCCGCGGTCTCGGCGGAGGCGCCGCCGTAGACCTGGCAGAGCGCGGTGTCGCAGATGTCGTAGGCGACGTCGAGCGCGTGAATACGCCGCCACGCGGCGTAGCTGCGGGAGGCCACCGCCTGCGCGCGCAGGGCCTGCTGCGGCCAGCCGGCCTGCATCTCCGACGGCACGACGCCGCGGACGTACTGCTCGAGAGGAAGCACGTTGACCGTGACCCGGTCGCCGTGGTCGTCGCGCGAGGACCGCAGGGCACTCCGGTAGGAGACGGCGCCGTCGGGCGTGGACAACCGCAGGCTGCGGGAGCCGGCCGTGAACTCCAGGTCACCCCGGACCTTCTTCCACGTGCGCCACCGCCCGGCGTAGTAGGACACCACGTTGGTGGCGCCCGAGCCCGGCTTGATCCGCCAGCGCTTGGCCCGCCCGGCGTCGGCGCGCCAGGTCCGGCGGGAGCCGACCTTGCGGACCTTCAGCCCGGCGACGTCCTGCACAACCAGGTCGCGGTCGTCGTCGTTGCTGACCAGGACCTCGATCGAGCCACCGAGATGCGTCCACCGGGTCTTCGGGTAGTAGGTCTTCAGGATCGCCCGGTGGGCGACGCCGTCGCGGGCAGCGCTGTAGGCGCCGTACTGCGACATCCCCCGGCCGTGGCCGCTGCCGTCACCGACGATCGTGACGACCGCGTCCTGCGGGAAGTCCTGATAGGGGTCGTCGGCCGCGGCCGGAGCCATCGGCAGCGCGATCGTGAGCGCAGCGGTCAGTGCAGTGAGCTTCATCCCCCGAGACATGGGGGACATCCTCACACCTCGGTCAAGGGCCGGGTCACACGTGGTGGAGACGCCGAGCGGCCTCGGCGATCGAGCCGCTCATCGACGGATAGACCGTGAAGGCGTGAGCGAGCTGGTCGGCCGTCAGCGAGCAGGCGACCGCGATCGAGACCGGGTGGATCAGCTCGCTGGCGCGCGGGCCGACGACCACGCCCCCGACGACGATGCCCGTGCCGGGCCGGCAGAAGAGCTTGACGAAACCGTCGCTCACGCCCTGCATCTTGGCCCGGGCGTTCCCCGAGAGCGGCAGCGTGACCGCCTCGGCCTGCATGTCCCCCTCGTCAACGGCCTTCTGGGAGCAGCCGACGGTCGCGATCTCCGGGACGGTGAACACGTTGGCCGAGACCTGCCGCAGGTCCAGCGGCGCGACGGCGTCGCCGAGGAAGTGCCACATCGCGATGCGGCCCTGCATGGCCGCGACCGAGGCCAGCATCAGGACGCCGGTGCAGTCGCCGGCGGCGTAGACACCGCGGGCGGTGGTGCGGGAGACCCGGTCGACGGTGATGAACCCACCGTCGTCGACCTGGACCCCGGCCTCGTCGAGCCCGAGGTCGCCCGTGTTCGGGACCGAGCCGAGGGCGAGGATGCAGTGGGAACCGGTGACCGTGCGACCGTCGGTGAGGGTGACCGTGACGGTGTCGCCGTCGCGGGTCACCGACTCCATGCGCGACTTCGACAGGACGTTCATGCCGCGACGGGTCAGGACGTCCTCCAGCACGAGCGCCGCGTCGGCGTCCTCGCCGGGCAGCACCCGGTCGCGGGAGGAGACGAGCGAGACGTCGATGCCGAGGGAAAGGTAGGCCGAGGCGAACTCGGCGCCGGTGACGCCGGATCCGACGACGATCAGGTGCTCCGGCGCCTCGGTCAGGTCGTAGACCTGCTCCCAGGTCAGGATCCGCTCGCCGTCGGGCTGGGCGCTCGGCAGCGTCCGGGGGGCAGCACCCGTCGCCAGCAGGATCGCGTCGGCCTCGAGCTCCTGCACCCCGCCGGTCCCTCCTGAGCCTGTCGAAGGGTCGGTGAGCGCGACCGAGACCCGGTCGGAGCCGGCGAGCCGGGCGCGGCCGTGGACGACCTTCACGCCGTCGCGCTCGAGCCGCCGCGCGATGTCGGAGGACTGCTCCGCCGCCAGCGCGAGCACCCGCTTGTTGACCGTGGCCAGGTCGACCGCCAGGGCCGTCGCGGCGTCGCCCTCGTGGTCGGTGAAGCGGATGCCGAGCTCGGCGGCGTCGCCCATCTCGCTCATCAGCTCGGAGGTGGCGATCAGCGTCTTGGACGGCACGCAGTCGGTCAGGACGGCCGAGCCGCCGAGCCCGTCGGAGTCGACGACGGTGACGTCGGCGCCGAGCTGGGCGGCGACGTGGGCGGCCTCGTAGCCGCCGGGTCCTCCGCCGATGATGACGACGCGGTCCGCGGTCATCTGTCCCTCCTTC
>NZ_BAAAJT010000002.1:2832839-2964209 GCF_039527245.1 Nocardioides aestuarii | reverse complement strand
GTGGCCGACGGAGTCGCCCACGGCTGCCCGGCTCATCACAGGTTGATCATGTGGCCGGCGATGCCCTCGACGGCCTCCTTGACCGCCTCCGACAGCGTCGGGTGGGCGAAGACGTTGCGCGCCATCTCGTCGGCCGTGAGGTCCCACTTCTGCGCCAGCGTCAGCGCCGGGAGCAGCTCGGTCACGTCGGGGCCGATCATGTGGGCGCCGAGGATCTCGTTGTACTCCGCGTCGGCGACGACCTTCACGAAGCCCACCGCGTGGCCGAGGCCCATGGCCTTGCCGTTGGCGGTGAAGGGGAACGTCGCCGTCTTGACGTCGTAGCCCTTCTCCTTCGCCTGAGCCTCGGAGTAGCCGAACGACCCGATCTGCGGCTGGCAGTAGGTCGCGCGCGGGACGAAGTCGATCTCGACCGGCATCGTCTCGGCGCCGGCGATGGTCTCGGCGACGACGACGCCCTGGGCCTCGGCGACGTGGGCGAGCATGAGCAGGCCGGTCACGTCACCGATGGCGTAGACGTGGTCGACGTTGGTACGGCCGACCTCGTCGACCTTGATCGCGCCGCGGTCGGTCGTCTCGACGCCGGTGTTCTCGAGGCCGTAGCCCTCGAGCCGGGGCGCGAACCCGAAGGCCGCGAGCATCTTGTCGGCCTCGAGCACCTGGCTCTCGCCGTTGCCGTCGGCCGGGGCGACGGTGACCTTGACGCCGGAGCCGGTGTCCTCGACGTTCTCGACCTTGGTCGAGAGCATGACCTTCACGCCGAGCTTCTTGTAGTGCTTGAGCAGCTCCTTGGACACGTCGGCGTCCTCGGTGGGCACCATCCGGTCGAGGAACTCGACGATCGTGACGTCGACGCCGAAGTTCTTCATGACGTAGGCGAACTCGACGCCGATCGCGCCGGAGCCGCCGATGATGATCGAGCCCGGGAGCTCGCTGTCGAGGATCTGCTCCTCGTAGGTGACGACGTTCTCGCTCGTCTCCATGCCGGGCAGCATCCGGACCTTCGCGCCGGTCGCGAGGATCAGGTCGTCGCAGGTGTAGGTGGTGCCGTCGACCTCGATCTCGTTGGCCGACTTCAGCTGGCCCCACCCGTTGATCTCGGTGATCTTGTTCTTCTTCATGAGGAAGTGGACGCCCTTGACGATCCCCTCGCTCACCTTGCGGGAGCGGGCGTGGGTGGCGTCGTACTTCATCGACACCTCGCCCTCGATGCCGAAGAGGTCCTTCTCGTGCTCGAGCGTGTGGGCGAGCTCGGCGTTGCGCAGGAGTGCCTTCGACGGGATGCAGCCGACGTTGAGGCAGACACCGCCCCAGTACTTCTCCTCCACCACGGCGACCTTCTTGCCGAGCTGAGAGGCGCGGATGGCGGCGACGTAGCCACCGGGGCCGGCGCCGAGGACCAGGACATCGAAGTGGTTGTCGCTCACGACCCCCAGCCTAGTGACCGGTGTCGCGACCCGCGAATGCGGAGGTCTCACCGCTAGCCTGCTCCGCGTGACGCTGTATGCCGCCTACGGGACCAACCTCGACCCGCGGCGCATGCTCGAGCGCTGCCCCCACTCCCCCCTGCGCACGACGGGCTGGCTCACCGGCTGGCGGCTGACGTTCGGCGGCGAGGAGCACGGGTGGGACGGCGCGCTCTCCACGATCGTCGAGGACCCGATCGAGCAGGTCTTCGTCGCGATCTACGACATCACCCGCGAGGACGAGCTCGCCCTCGACGGCTGGGAGGGCGCCGACCTGGGGCTCTACCGCAAGACCAAGGTGCGCGTCGCGACGATGACCGGCGAGCTCGTCGTCTGGACCTACGTGCTCGACGCCTACGAGGGCGGCCTGCCCTCTGCGTCCTACCTCGGCGTCCTCGCCGAGGCCGCCGAGGCCGCCGACGCCCCCGACGACTACGTCGCCGCCCTGCGTCGCCGTCCCTGCCGCTCGACCGGGCTGTAGCTCGCGGCCGGCGCCGTTGCTTGACGTCAAGCAACCAGGCTCGAGGGCACGCGGGGGCCGGGACTTGGGCGCCCGGAGCAGGGTGGAGTCATGACTGACACCAGCATCGGCACCCGCACACTCGGCACCGGCGACCACGCCCTCGAGGTCTCCACCCTCGGCCTCGGCTGCATGGGGATGTCGGAGTTCTACGGCACCCGCGACGAGGACGCCGCGGTCGCCACCATCCATCGTGCGCTCGACCTCGGCGTCACCTTCCTCGACACCGCCGACATGTACGGGCCCTTCACCAACGAGCAGCTGGTCGGCCGCGCGATCGCCGGCCGCCGCGACGAGGTCCAGCTCGCCACCAAGTTCGGCAACGAGCGCAACCCCGACGGCTCCTGGGTGCGGATCAACGGCACCCCCGACTACGTCCGCTCCGCCTGCGACGCGAGCCTCCAGCGGCTCGGCGTCGACCACCTCGACCTCTACTACCAGCACCGCGTCGACAAGACGGTCCCGATCGAGGAGACCGTCGGCGCGATGGCCGAGCTGGTCGCGGCCGGCAAGGTGCGCCACCTCGGCCTCTCGGAGGCGGGCGCCGAGACAATTCGCCGCGCCCACGCGACCCACCCCGTCACCGCCCTCCAGAGCGAGTACTCGCTGTTCACCCGCGAGCTCGAGGACGACGTGCTGCCGGTGCTCCGCGAGCTCGGCATCGGCCTGGTCCCCTACTCCCCGCTGGGCCGCGGCCTCCTCACCGGCGCCGTCACCCGTGAGACGCTGGAGGACGGCGACTCCCGCGCCGCCGGCCGCTTCCCGCGGTTCGAGGGCGAGGCCTTCGACGCCAACCTCGCGCTCGTCGAGCAGGTGAAGTCGCTGGCGGCCGACAAGGGCGTCACGCCGGGACAGCTCGCCCTCGCGTGGGTGCTCGCGCAGGGTGACGACGTCGCGCCGATCCCCGGCACCAAGCGGGTGAAGTACCTGGAGGAGAACGCCGCCGCGACCGACGTCCGTCTGGACGACGCCGACCTGGCGCGGCTCCAGCAGGCCGTCCCCCGCGACGCCGTGGTCGGCGACCGCTACGCCGACATGTCCAGCGTCAACGCCTGACCTGCTCCGGCCTAGGGTCGGCCCGGTGACCTACTTCGAGCGCACCGGGCCGGCCGCCTTCCTGCCCACCGACCACGTCCGTGGCGCGTGGCGCGAGGACGAGCAGCACGTCGCCCCGGCACTCGGCCTGCTCACCCACCTCGTCGAGGCCGACCACGCCGCTCGCCGTACGCCGGAAGACCGGCTGGCCGTGAGCCGGCTCTCCTTCGACCTCCTCGGCACGATGCCGGTGGAGGAGGTCACCACCGAGGTGAGCGTCCTCCGTCCCGGCCGGACCGTCGAGCTGGTCGAGGCGACGATGAGCCACGCGGGCCGGCCCGCGGTCGTGCTGCGGGCGTGGCTGATCGTCCGCGGTGACACCGGGGCCCGGCGCGGGTCGCCGGTGGAGCCGCTGACCTCACCCGACGACCTGCCCACGTGGCGCCCCGACGACGTCTGGCCGGGCGGCTTCATCACCTCCGTCGACGTACGCCGCCACGAGGTCGAGCCGGGCCGCGCGACCTTCTGGGTCAGGCCGTCGGTGCCGCTGCTCGCCGAGCCCGTGGGCCCGGTCGCCCGGTGGGCGGGCGTGCTCGACATCGCCAACGGCATGACCGTGCGCGAGGACCCGCGGACGGTCGCCTTCCCCAACGTCGACCTCACCGCCCACCTGGTGCGCGACCCGGTCGGCGACTGGGTCGGCTTCGACACCAGCGTCACCTTCGGTCCGGACGGCCGCGGGCTGACCAGCAGCGTGCTCCACGACACCGACGGCATCGTGGGCGGTCTCGCCCAGTCGCTCACGGTCCGCCCGTCCGCCTAGGGCGCCCCTCCCAATCCGGAGCGCCTGCTGCGCGAGTCGTCGCATCCGACCTGGCGGCGTTGTCGGCGACTTGACGGGCCTCCGGCCCGCCTGCGCACCTCCGCCTTGCCAGCTCGGCGCGACAACACGCTCGCAACGGCGCCGGATTGCGAGGCACGCCCTAGGGTGACGCCGTGAACGAGACCCAGCAGCTCGCCCAGGAGGCGGCCGACACCCTCGCCCGGCTCACCGGCGTCGACCAGCACGACATCGCCCTCGTCCTCGGCTCCGGATGGCTGCCGGCCGTCGACGCCCTCGGCGAGGCCACCGCGGAGATCGCGACGACCGACCTGCCCGGCTTCCACGCGGCCGGGGTCGCCGGCCACAGCGGCAAGGTCCGCTCGATCCGGGCCGGTGACAAGAACCTGCTGGTCTTCCTCTCGCGCACCCACTTCTACGAGGGCAAGGGGGTGCGCGCGGTCGTCCACCCGGTCCGGACGGCGGCCGCCGCCGGCTGCCGGCAGATCGTGCTCACCAACGGCTGCGGCGGGCTCAAGGAGTCCTGGTCGCCCGGCACCCCGGTCCTCATCAGCGACCACATCAACCTCACCGCGACCTCCCCGCTCGAGGGCGCGACGTTCGTCGACCTCACCGACCTCTACTCGGCGCGGCTGCGGGGCCTGTGCCGCGAGGTCGAGCCCGACCTCGACGAGGGCGTCTACGTGCAGTTCCCCGGCCCCCACTACGAGACCCCGGCCGAGATCGGCATGGTCCGCGCCATCGGCGGCCACCTCGTCGGCATGAGCACCACCCTCGAGGCGATCGCGGCCCGCGAGGCGGGCATGGAGGTCCTCGGCATCAGCCTCGTCACCAACCTCGCCGCCGGCATCTCGGGCGAGCCCCTCAACCACGAGGAGGTCCTCGAGGCCGGCCGGACGGCGGCCGCGCGCATGGGCGGTCTGCTCTCCGAGATCGTCGGGAAGATGTAGGGGTGCGCCTCCTTCTCGTGACCCTCGCCGCCACCGCCGCCCTCCTCCTCGCCGGGTGCTCGGCCACCGCGGAGTCCGACGACCCACCCGCCGACCCGGGCTCGAGCGACCCGACCGCCGCGGAGCCGGCGGCACCGCCGGAGGACCCGCTGCGCCAGTTCACGTTCGGAGGCCGCACTGTCTTCTCCTGCTTCGCCGACGGACCGCGCCGCATCGTCCTCTACGACCAGGTGCGAGCCCGTCGTGACGTGACCCTGACCGAGGTGTCCGGTGGCGGCGAGGCCATCCGCATCACCGGCAGCTGGGTGGCGCCCGTCGTCGACGACCATCCCGAGTCCGGCAGCCTCGACCTCGACGCCGGCGGCGTGGGCATCGACGACATCGAGGAGTGGGCAGGACGTGAGCCGCTGGCCGGGGCCGAGCTCCGGAAGGGCCGCGACTACACCTACTTCATCCGCACCACCGTGCGACCCGACCTGACGATCGACGACTTCGCGCTGGCGTGGGACGACGGCGACGCCACCGGCGAGACGACGATCGACAACCAGGGCCGCACCCGGCGCGGCGGCTGCTGATGCGCCGTACGACGACGGCGCTGGCCGCCCTCCTCCTGCTCACCGGCTGCTCCGCCGGCGAGCCGGACGCCGAGCCCGACCCCGCCCAGCCGACCGAGTCGACCTCCGACGCTCCTGCCGTCGACACGCGCCCGCCCCTCGTCTTCGACAACGGCTCCTCCGCCTCCGTGGAGGGCGACTGCGGCGACCGCGCCCCCGTGTGGTTCGAGGTCGCCCTCCCCATGACGGTCCGCCGCGAGGTCCGGCTCGGCGAGGTCACGGTCGCCGGCGACGGCCGGCTCGCCCGCCCGGTCCTGGTCGCACCCCGCCGCGGGGGTGGTGGTGCCGGCGTCGTCAGCGCCGGGCCCGACCCGGGCTGGAGCGTCGCGCGCCGCCAGCCCGGATGGCGCCAGCGGGAGCGGCTCGACGGAGCCCAGCCGCGCCCGGGCACGTGGACGGTCTTCCTCCGGGTGCGCATCACCCCGGACAGCGCGGTCGAGGGCTTCGACATCGCGTGGGACGACGGCCGGACGACGGGCACCGAGCGGCTCGCCCACGGCCTCGGCGTGACGCGCGACTGCGGGTGATTGCGCCGTCCGGCAGGATGGCGCCGTGAGGATCCTCGTGACCGGCGCTGCCGGAGCCCTGGGCCGGGTCGTGACCACCGGACTGACCGACCGCGACCACGAGGTCGTCGGCCTCGACCTGGTGCCGGCCCCGGAGGGTTGGGCGGGCCCCTGGTACACCGCGGACTGCGCCGACCCGGAGGCCGTCGAGGCCGTCTTCGCCCGCCACCGCCTCGACGCCGTGGTCCACCTCGCCGGCATCCCCGACGAGCGCGGCCTGCGCGAGTCGCTGGAGTCCCACACGGTCACCACCGCGGCGCTGCTCGACGCGATGGTCTCCCACGGCGTGCCGCGCCTGGTCAACGCCGGCTCCAACCACGCCGTCGGCCGTACGCCGCGCGCCGAGCTCGCCGACGGGGTGCTGACCGCCGACGTCCGGCCCCGCCCCGACACCTTCTACGGCGTCGCCAAGGTCGCCGCCGAGGCCCTGATGTCGCTCTACGCCGACCGCCACGGGATCGACGCCGTCTCGTGCCGGATCGGGTCGTTCCTGCCCCACCCGGAGTCGGTGCGCGGCCTGTCGACCTGGCTGTCCGAGGACGACTGCGTCCGGATGGTCGAGGCCGCCCTCACCACCCCGGCGCCCGGCTACGCCGTCCTCTACGGCGTCAGCGCCAACACCCGCGGCTGGTGGGACCTCGCCCCCGGTCGCGCCCTCGGCTACGAGCCGCTCGACGACGCCGAGGACCACACCGGTGCGGTGGTCGAGCGCGAGCAGGACGCGGCCGAGGCCGCCCATGTCGGCGGGCCCTTCGCGACCGACGCCTTCATCCGTCCCGCGCTGTGAACCGATGAGTCCGTGGCTCCCCGCCGGTCGGAGTCGGCGAGGACCGACCAGGAGGAGCCCATGACCGCGCAGTCCACCCACCACCTCGACCGCGGCGACGCCGTGATCGCCTACGACGTGAGGCTGGCCGACGTCCCGGACGAGCGAGCGCCGCTGGTGATGATCGGCCAACCGATGACCGCCGAGGGCTTCGGCACCCTGGCGGCTCTGATCCCCGAGCGCACGGTCGTGACCTACGACCCCCGTGGGCTGGGTCGCTCCACCCGCTCGGACGGGCTGGTGACGAACGACCCGGCGACCCACGCCGCCGACCTGCACGCCCTGGTGACCGAGCTCGACCGCGGACCCGTCGAGCTCTTCGCCAGCAGCGGGGGCGCCGTCGACGCCCTGACCTGGGTCGCCGAGCACCCCGACGACGTCTCGCTCGCGGTCTGCCACGAGCCCCCGATCCTCACCGGCCTCCCGGACGCCGAGCGGGCCTTCGCGGCGGAGGCCTCCGTCCAGGCGGTCTACCGCGAGCGTGGCTGGGGCCACGGCATGGCGGCCTTCATCGGCATGACCATGTGGCAGGGCGAGTTCACCGACGACTACCTCGCCTCGCCGCCGCCCGACCCCGCCGCCTTCGGCATGCCGACCGGTGACGACGGCGGCCGCGACGACCCACTGCTCTCGGGCGTCTCCAACGCGGTCACGGCCCACGTCCTCGACGCGGCGGCCGTGACCGCCGCACCCGCCCGGGTCGTCGTCGCGGCCGGCGTCGAGTCGCGCGGCACGATCACGTGGCGCACGTCCGAGGCGGTGGCCGCGGCCCTGGGCGTCTCGTTGACGGAGTTCCCGAGCCACCACGGCGGCTTCCTCGGCGGGGAGTTCGGCCAGGCCGGCCAGCCCGAGGCGTTCGCCCAGCGGTTGCGCGAGGTGCTCGGTCAGGCGTGAGGGGGTAGAAAAGGCCGCATGGCCACCACCGCCCTCGACGGCACCCCAGCCCACACCGTCGGCGAGCTGCCCGAGGTCGGGTCGGCTGCGCCGGACTTCACCCTCACCGGACCCGACCTCGGCGACGTCACGCTCGCCGATGCCCCCGCCGGGGGCAAGCTCGTGCTGAGCATCTTCCCCAGCGTCGGAACGGGCGTGTGCGCCGCCAGCGTTCGGCGCTTCAACGAGCTCGCCGCCGGCCTGGAGGGGACCCGGGTCCTCTGCGTGTCGATGGACCTGCCGTTCGCCCTCGCGGGCTTCTGCGGCGCCGAGGGCATCGACGGCGTCCAGGTCGCCTCCGCGTTCCGCAGCGACTTCGGCGAGACCTACGGCGCCCGCCTGGTCGACAGCGCCTTCGCCGGCCTCCTCGCCCGCGCGGTCCTCGTGCTCGACGAGGAGGGCACGGTCGTCCACCGCCAGCTCGTCGCCGACATCGCGACCGAGCCCGACTACGACGCGGCGCTCGCCAGCCTCTGAGCCGGGCCGCTCACCCGAGGTCCAGCCGCGAGCGCAGCCGCTCGATCGCCCGCGCCGCCGCCCGGCGTACGGACTCGTCGGGGTCGTCGAGCAGCCCGCTGACGACCTCGAGGTGCTCGGTGTCGCCGACCACGGCGAGGGCCCGCGCGGACGCGGCCCGGACGCGTGGGAGGGGGTGGTCCGCCAGCGCGGCGGCACCGTCCCCGGTCCCGGCCACGTCGTGGGCCGCGGCGACCTTGAGGCACATCTCGGCCGGCCGCCAGTCCTCGTCGCCGAGCCCGGCGACCACGGCGTCGGTGGCGCGGTCGTCCCACACGTGCAGCAGGCCCCGCGCACCCCACGTCCGCAGCCAGTGGTCCTTCCAGCTCGCGGGGTCACGCACCGGCTCACCGTCCGACCAGTCGTGGCCGGTCAGCCACGGCAGCACGTCGAGGTGGTCCTCGCGCGGTTCACCCTGGAGCAGGGCCACGCAACGGGCCGTGAACTCGTCCGGGCCGAGGCGCTCGGCGAGCTCGACGATCAGGTCGTGCACGGGTCGCTCCCCCATGTGCCCATCATGGCCCCCGAGGTCTACGGTTCGGGCCATGAGCACCGCCCCCGATCCGATCCTGATCGACCGCGCCCGCGCCTGGCTGGCCGACGACCCGGACGCCGAGACCCGCGCCGAGCTCGAGCGGGTGGTCGCCGCGGTCGACGACGGCGACGCGGAGGCCGCGGCCGATCTCGCCGACCGGTTCGACGGGACGCTCGAGTTCGGCACCGCGGGGCTGCGGGGAGCACTCGGCGCCGGTCCCAACCGGATGAACCGGGTCGTCGTCACGCGCGCGGCGGCCGGGCTGGCGGCCTACCTCCGCGACGAGGGGGCGCGCCCGGGCAGCAGCGTGGTGATCGGCTACGACGCCCGCTTCAACTCCGACGTCTTCGCCCGCGACACCGCCGAGGTGATGACCGGCGCCGGCTTCAAGGCCCTGGTCATGCCGCGCCCGCTGCCGACGCCGCTGCTGGCCTTCGCGATCCGGGAGCTGGGGTGCGTGGCCGGCGTGATGGTCACCGCGAGCCACAACCCGCCGGAGGACAACGGCTACAAGGTCTACCTCGGCGACGGCAGCCAGATCGTGCCGCCGGCCGACTCCGGGATCGCCGAGCGGATCGCGGCGGTCGGTGCCGTGGCCGACGTCCCCCGGGGTGACGCGGGCCGCGTCCTCGAGGACGAGATCGTCGACCGCTACCTCGACACGGTCGCCGACCTGGCCGCCGACGGACCCCGCGACCTCCGCACCGTCTACACCCCGCTCCATGGCGTCGGCGGCACGTCGGTGCTGCAGGTCCTCGAGACCGCCGGCTTCGAGGCACCCTCGGTCGTCGAGGAGCAGGAGCAGCCCGACCCCCGCTTCCCCACCGTGGCCTTCCCCAACCCGGAGGAGGCCGGCGCGATGGATCTCGCGATGGCCCTCGCCGAGCGCACGGGCGCGGACCTCGTCGTGGCCAACGACCCCGACGCCGACCGCTGCGCCGCGGCGGTCCCCGGCCCCCACGGCTGGCGGATGCTGCGTGGCGACGAGGTCGGCGCGCTCCTCGGCCACCACCTCCTCGCCAGCGGCAAGCAGGGCACCTACGCGTGCTCGATCGTGTCGTCGTCCCTGCTCGGCAAGCTCGCCGCGGCCCACGGCCAGCCCTACGCGGAGACGCTGACCGGGTTCAAGTGGATCGCCCGCGCCGAGGGCCTGGTCTTCGGCTACGAGGAGGCGCTGGGCTACTGCGTCGATCCCGAGCACGTGAAGGACAAGGACGGCGTGTCCGCCCTGCTGCTGCTCTGCGAGATCGCCGCGGGCGCCAAGGCCGAGGGGCGCACCCTCGTCGACGTGCTGGACGACCTGGCCCGCGAGCACGGGCTCCACGCCACAGACCAGCTCAGCGTGCGGGTGACCGACCTGGCAGAGATCGCGCGGGCGATGGAGGCCCTGCGGCGGACGCCGCCGACCTCGCTCGGCGGCCTGGCCGTCGAGCAGGTCGACGACCTGGCGGAGGGCGACGGCGGACTGCCGCCGACCGACGGCCTGCGCTACCGGCTCGCCGACGGCGCGCGCGTCATCGTGCGTCCGAGCGGCACCGAGCCCAAGCTCAAGTGCTACCTCGAGGTGGTCGTGCCCGTCGGGCCCGAGGAGGACGGCGTCGAGGCCGCGCGGATCGCGGCCGCCGGCCGGCTCGACGCGCTCAAGGCCGACGTGAAGGCCGCCGCAGGCATCTGAGCCGCGACTAGGGTGGCGGCGTGACCCAGCAGGAGGAACCGCCGGAGTCCGGGGCCGCGGTCGACCTGGCCGCCCTCGGCCGGCAGCTGCGTGCCCTCCGGCGTCGCCAGGGCTTGACCGTCCAGGCCCTCAGCGCCGAGGCCGGGGTCAGCTTCGGGCTGATCAGCCAGCTCGAGCGCGGGCTCGGCAACCCGTCGTTCAGCGCGCTCCACCGGCTCGCGGCCACGCTGCGGGTGCCGCTCGCGACGCTGCTCTCCGGCGAGCAGGACGCGGCCGTCGTACGCCGGGGCGAGGGCGCGCAGCTGCCGATCGGGGTCGACGAGCCGCCGGAGCAACGCGTGGTCCGCGAGCTGCTCACGCCCCGGTCGTCCGCGCTGCTGCAGCTGATCCGTAGCACGCTCCCGGCGGGGTTCACCAACGAGCACCGTCCCTACCGGCACCTCGGCACGGAGTGCGTGACCGTCGAGCGCGGTCGGCTGCTGGTCGTCCACGGGGAGAGCCGCACGGAGCTGGGTCCGGGCGACTCGATGACCTACGGCTGCTCGACGCCCCACTGGTGGGCCAACGCCGACGACGACGAGACCGTCGTGCTGGGTGCCGTCACCCCGTTCGAGCCCTGAGCAGCCGCTCCAGCGCGGCCAGCGGCTCCGGGTCGTCGTCCACCCGCAGGTCGACGTCGAGGTCGGGCGGGGACCAGTCCTGCGGCTCGCCGGACCCCACCACCAGGGCGGCGCTCTGCTGCCCCCGCCGGTCACCGCCGGCCCGCTGACCCGCCAGCAGGGCCTCCAGGGCGAGGGAGGCGAGCGCCCCGGCGTCGGCCGGGTCACCGGCAGCCGCGGTCGCCGCCGCTGCCTCCACCACCCCGGCGCCCGTGACCAGGTTGGCGACCACGACCCCGCTCACGGCCGGGCCGTCGACCGCGCACGAGCCGGCCCAGGCGCTGCAGTCCGGGCCGGTGTGGGCCGCGTGGGCGCCGACCGCGTCGACGACGCCGACCTGGCGCCAGCGGTGGTCGTGGTCCCAGTTCGGGATCCGCGCGAGGGCCTCGGTCGGCCCGTAACCCGTGGCGAGGACGTCGAGCACCCGGCCGCGCAACGACCGGTTGGTCCAGGCCTGGCTCACCACGGCGCCCACCCCGGGCCGCACCGCCGGCACGGCGTTGCCCACGCCGAGCGAGCGGCTGGCCGTCGCAGCCACCAGCAGGCCGGTCCGCGGGACGGCGAGCACGAGCGAGAAGGTCACGCCGTACCCCGCCACGTAACAGCCACGTGAAACTCCTCGGAGGACCCTTGCCACCCGCCGGACGCGGGAGCATGATGATGAAAGCATCATCATAATGATCTCCAGGAGGCCAGGATGTCCACCACCCACCGCCGCCCGCTGCGGGCGGCTCTCACCGCCCTGGCCCTGGTCGCCTCGCTCGGCCTCGCCGCCTGCTCGACCGGCGAAGGTGTCGACATCGAGGGCGGCGGCTCCGACGGCGGAGGTGGCAGCGAGGGCATCGCCGTGGCGATCGGCGGCGAGCCCGACCAGCTCGACCCCCACAAGACCACCTCCTATTTCTCCTTCCAGGTGCTGGAGAACGTCTACGACACCCTCGTGGAGCCCGACGAGAACCTGGAGATGCAGCCCGCCCTCGCCGAGTCGTGGGACCTCAGCGAGGACCAGCTGACGTGGACCTTCCAGCTGCGTGACGGGGTCACGTTCCACGACGGCGCGGAGATGACGGCCGATGACGTCGTCTACTCCTTCGAACGGATCATCGACGACGAGCTCTCGACCGCCTACCGCTTCTCCTCGGTGAAGAAGGTCAGCGCCCCGGACCCGCAGACCGTCGTCATCACGGTCAGCGCGCCCACGCCCAACCTGCTCTCGAGCATCGGCGGCTTCAAGGGCGTGGCCATCGTCGAGAAGAAGAACGTCGAGTCCGGCGACATCACCACCGCCCCGGTCGGCACCGGTCCCTACGAGCTCACCGACTTCACCTCCGGCGACCACATCGACCTCGAGGCCAACCCCGACTACTGGGGCGGCGAGCCCGCCATCCCCTCCATCCGCTACCGCTTCATCTCCGAGGGCTCGACGGCGGTGGCGGCCCTCAAGGCCGGCGAGATCGCGTGGACCGACTCGATCCCGCCCCAGCAGGTCGAGGCACTCTCGGGCGACGACGCCGTGGCCGTCGACGTCGTGCCCAGCAACGACTACTGGTACCTCGCCCTGAACGAGGCCCGGAAGCCGTTCGACGACGTCCGGGTCCGGCAGGCCATCGCCTACGCCATCGACCGCGACGCGATCGCGCAGGTGACCAGCTACGGCACGGCGGAGGTCAACCAGCTCGCGATCCCCGAGGACTCGGCCTGGTACACCTCCTACGACACCTACTCCCTCGACCAGCAGAAGGCGGAGGACCTCCTCGACGAGGCCGGCGTCTCCGACCTGTCCATGGAGCTCATGGTCTCCTCCGACTACCCCGAGACCGTCGACGCCGCCCAGGTCATCGCCGACAGCCTCTCCGACGTCGGCATCGACCTGAAGATCCGCAGCCTCGACTTCGGCACCTGGCTCGACGAGCAGAACCAGGGCAACTTCGACATGCTCTACATGGGCTGGCTCGGCAACATCGACCCGGACGACTTCTACTACTCCCAGCACCACACCGACGGGAGCAGCAACGCCCAGGGCTACTCCAACAGCGAGGTCGACCAGCTGCTCGACGAGGGCCGCACGGAGACCGACGAGGACCGGAGGCAGGAGATCTACGACGAGGCGGCGACGATCATCGCCGACGAGGCCAGCTACATCTACCTCTACAACCCCTCGGTGATCCAGGCCTACAGCCCCGACCTGTCCGGCTACACGGTGCGCAGCGACCGGGCCATCCGCTGGCGCGACGCCTCGATGGGCTGACGG
Organism: Nocardioides aestuarii; assembly: GCF_039527245.1. Classification (NCBI taxonomy): domain Bacteria; kingdom Bacillati; phylum Actinomycetota; class Actinomycetes; order Propionibacteriales; family Nocardioidaceae; genus Nocardioides; species Nocardioides aestuarii. The sequence continues at coordinate 2,950,822 of NZ_BAAAJT010000002.1, read as the reverse complement.
GAGTCGCGATGAGCAGCACCTCGGGACCGCTCACCGGGAGCACGGCGACCGCGGTCGACGAGCGCAGCCGCCTCCAGCGGCTCGCGCGTCACCCGGTCACGCACTTCGTCCTCGTGCGCGGCGTGCTCCACACCGCCGTGGTGCTGCTCGGCGTCATGGTCGTGACGTTCGGCCTGATCCTGCTGGTGCCGGGCGACCCCGTACGGATCGCCCTCGGCACCCGCTACTCCCCCGAGACCTACGACGCCCTCCGGGCCGCCAGCGGCCTCGACCGGCCGCTGGCCGTCCAGCTCGGCAGCTACATCGGTCACGCGGTGACCGGCGACCTCGGCGTGAGCTTCCGCAGCGGCGAGCCCGTGACCGCACTGCTCCTCCAGCGGCTGCCGGCCACCGCCTCGCTGGCCTTCGCCGGGGTCGTCGTCGGCCTGCTGCTCGCCATCCCTGCCGGCGTCTACTCGGCGCTGCGCGAGGGACGCGTCGCCGACGCGGTCATCCGGGTGACCAGCCAGGTGGGCGTCTCGGTGCCCGACTTCTGGATGGGCATCCTGCTGATCACGCTCTTCTCCTCCACGCTGGGATGGCTGCCGTCCTCGGGCTACACGCCCTTCTCCGAGGACCCTGCCGGGTGGCTGCGCAACCTCGCCCTCCCGGCCGTGACCGTCGGCCTGGTCGCCGGCTCGATCATGACCCGCTACGTCCGCTCGGCGGTGCTGGAGGTGCTCGGGAGCGGCTGGGTGCGCACCGCCCGGTCCAAGGGCCTCCCCCAGCAGCAGGTGCTGCGCCGCCACGTCCTGCGCAACGCCGTCGTCCCCGTCGTCACCATCGTCGGCATACAGATGGCCACGCTGCTCGGCGGCGTGGTGGTGGTCGAGGTGGTCTTCGCCTGGCCCGGACTGGGCCGGCTCACCTACGAGGCGGTCGCCGCCCGCGACTACCCGGTGATCCAGGGGGCGGTGCTGCTCATGGGAGCACTGTTCCTGCTGATCAACCTCCTCGTGGACGTCCTCTACGCCGTCGTCGACCCGAGGATCCGCCAGCGATGACCACCTCCCTCCCCACCGCCGACACCTCCACCGAGATGGTCGAGGACGACGCCCCGCGCCCCGGGACGCTGCGGCTGCTGCTGCGCAACCCGGTCAGCCTCGCGGGGGCCGTCGTGCTCCTGCTCGTGGTGCTGGCCGCCGTGCTCGGACCCACGCTCGCGCCCTACGGGGCCAACGACACCGACGTCACCCGCGCCCTCCAGGGTCCCAGCGGCGCCCACTGGTTCGGCACCGACGACCTCGGGCGCGACCAGTTCAGCCGGGTGCTCGTCGCCGCCCGGGTCTCGATGGAGGTCGCGCTCGTGAGCGTCGGCATCTCGCTGGTCGTCGGCGTCGGTGTCGGCCTGGTCTCGGGCTACCTCGGCGGGGTCACCGACGGCGTGCTGATGCGCGTCGTCGACGTGCTCTTCGCCTTCCCCGTGCTGCTGCTGGCACTGGCGATCGTCGCGGTCCTCGGCCCTGGCCTCAGCTCGGCCACGATCGCGATCGGGGTGGTCTACACCCCGATCTTCGCCCGGGTCGCGCGCGCCTCCACGCTGAGCGTGCGCAACGAGCCCTACGTGCAGGCCTCGCGCACCATGGGCACCGGCAACGCCTACGTGGTCTGGCACCACGTGCTGCCCAACATCTCCGGCCCGGTCATCGTGCAGACCTCCCTCTCGCTGGCCTTCGCGATCCTGTCCGAGGCGGCGCTCTCGTTCCTCGGCCTCGGCGTGCAGCCGCCGCGCCCGTCGTGGGGCCGGATGCTGTTCGACGCCCAGGACTTCGTGGGGGTCGCCTGGTGGATGAGCGTGTTCCCCGGCCTCGCCATCCTCCTGACGACCCTGGCCTTCAACCTCGTCGGCGACGGCCTGGGCCAGGTGCTCGACCCGAAGCGACGTACGGCGCTCGCGGCGCAGGCGGGAGGCCGGCGATGAGCGACCTGCCGGTGCTCGCCGTCGACGACCTCCGAGTCGCGATCCACGGCCGCGAGATCGTCCACGGCGTCTCGTTCGAGGTGCCGGACGGCGGCTGCCTCGGCGTGGTCGGCGAGTCCGGCTCCGGCAAGTCGCTGACGGTCCTGTCGGCGACCGGTCTCCTCGACGTCCCCGGCGCCCACGTGTCGGGCAGCTCGGTGCTCGCCACCCCCGACGAGGGACCGACCGAGGTCGTGGGAGCCTCGGCCCGGACGCTCCGTTCGGTGCTCGGCCGTCGGGTCGGCTTCGTGTTCCAGGACCCCGGCACCTCCCTCAACCCGCTGCTGACGCTGGAGCGCCAGCTGACCGAGGGCCCCGAGGCCCATCTCGGCATGACCCGGCGTGCGTCGCGGCGCCACGCGCTCGACCTGCTGGAGGCGGTCGGCGTCCCCGACCCCGAGGACCGCCTCCACGCCTACCCCCACCAGCTCTCCGGCGGCCAGCGGCAGCGGGTGATGATCGCCGTCGCCCTCGCCTGCAACCCCGACCTGCTGATCGCCGACGAGCCGACGACCGCCCTCGACGTGACCACCCAGGCCCAGGTGATCGACCTGGTGCGGTCGATGCAGGCCGACCGCGGCATGGCCGTCGTGTGGATCAGCCACGACCTCGGCGTCATCGGGCAGGTGGCCGACGAGGTGACCGTGCTCCGGCAGGGAGAGGCGGTCGAGCAGGCGCCCGTGCTCGACGTCTTCGACCGGCCCCAGCACGACTACACCCGCCTGCTGCTCGGCTCGCGGCCCGTGCTGGGCTCACCCCGGCCCGCGCCCGAGGCCCCGCCGGAGCCGCTGCTCTCCGTCGATGACCTCCACGTGACCTTCACCCAGCGCGCCGAGACCGGCACCCGCCGGATCCTCGCCGTCCGCGGCGTCTCCTTCGACGTGGCGGCCGGCACGACGCTCGGCATCGTGGGCGAGTCCGGCTCGGGCAAGTCCACCGTGGCCGGCGTGCTCACGCGCCAGGTCGCCCCCGACCGGGGCTCGGTGAGCCTCGACGGCACCGACGTCCTCGCGGCCTCCGGCGCCGCCGGACGCGAGCTCAAGCGCCGGATCGCCATGGTCTTCCAGGACCCCTACGCCGCCCTCAACCCGCGCTCGACGGTGGCCCGTTCGGTCTCCGAGCCGCTGCGTGTCCACAAGATCGCCGAGGGGTCCGAGCGGGACCGGCGGGTGCGTGAGCTGCTCGAGCTGGTGGAGCTTCCGGCGGACTTCGTGGAGCGCTACCCCCACCAGCTGTCCGGCGGCCAGCGTCAACGGGTCTGCATCGCCCGGGCCCTCGCGTGCGACCCGTCGGTGCTGATCCTCGACGAGTCAACCGCCTCCCTCGACGTGTCGATCCAGGCTCGGATCCTCGACCTGCTTCTCCGGCTGCAGGAGGACCTGGGGCTGACCTACCTCTTCATCGCCCACGACCTCGCCGTGGTCGAGAGGATCAGCCACGACGTGCTGGTCATGCACCGCGGCCGTGCGGTCGAGCACCGGCCCGCAGCCGACCTGTTCGAGGACCCGCAGGACGACTACACCCGCACCCTGCTCGAGGCCGTGCCACCGCTCCGGCCCCGGGCGGCGGCCGGGTCCTCGCCCGGCTAGCGGTCGGGGCCCGGTCCGGGCTGGCAGCGCGGGCACCACCACGTCCGCCGTCGCGCGGGGTCGTTCGGCACCTCGTCGACCATCTGCACGGTCGTGCCGCAGCGCAGGCACGGTCGCCGCTGCCGCCCCGACACCCAGTGGCTCTCGCCGCGGACGGCGCGGCCGGTCGTCACCTGGTAGGCGCCCGGCACGGTGGCCGAGTGGCGAAGCGCCGTTGCCGCGCGGTCGACCAGCCGCTCGACGTCGACGTCCCCGACCGGCGTCCAGGGGCTCCGGCCGAGGAGGAAGGCCAGCTCGTTGGCCCAGAGGTTGCCCAGACCCGCCATCCGCGTCTGGTCGAGCAGCGCGCTGACGAGGGGCGTCGACGGGTCGGCCCGGAGGCGGCGTACGGCCTCGGCGGGGTCCCAGTCGTCGCGCAGCGGGTCCGGGCCGAGGTGGCCGACCAGCCGGTCCTCCCCGGCCGTGGGGACCAGCTCGAGCTGGTGGAGCCGCAGTCCCCACGCGGTGGCGCCGGAGTCGACCGCGAGGACGACGCGGACGTCGGCCTGGAGCCGCCGCGGCAGCTGCTTGCCGGGCCGCGTGACCGACCACTCGCCGTCCATGAGGAGGTGGGAGTGGAGCGTCAGGCCGTCCGAGAAGCGGGTCAGCAGGTGCTTGCCGTGGGTGGCGTGGTCGAGCACCGTGCGACCGGCGAGGTCCCGGGTCGCCAGCGCCGGGACGCGGAGGTCCGAGCGCATGACCGTGCGGCCGTCGAGCGAGCGGGCCAGCCGCCGCGCGAGCAGCAGGACGGAGTCACCCTCGGGCATCCTCCGACCCTAGGCGACGGCCGCGCGCGAGCTCCGTCCCGAGCGCGTCGAGCCGCTGCTCCCAGAAGCCCCGGAACTGCTCCAGCCAGACGTCGACCTCGCGCATGCCCGTCGGGTCGACGGAGTAGAGGCGCCGGGTGCCCTCGGGGCGGACGGTCGCGAAGCCGTGGTCGCGCAACACCCGGAGGTGCTGGGACACCGCCGGCTGGGAGATCCCGAACTCCTCGTGGATCACCTCCACGACCGCGCCGGAGGCCCGCTCGCCGTCGGTGAGCAGCTCCAGGATCCGCCGTCGCACCGGGTCGCCGAGGACGTCGAAGGCGTGCATCAGCCGGGCTGCTCCTCGCCGAGGTAGAACGCGGTCGTACGGGCGCCCCGTGCTCGCGCGTCGTCGGGGTCGGCACCGTCCGCGACGTCCGCGGCCACCCAGCCCTCGCTGCTGGCGCGGACGAAGTCCTTGCCCTCCTCGCCGGTCGACCACGCCTCGAACGCGGCGGGGTCGACGGCCTCTCCGGAGCCGAGGTGCAGGGCGAGACCGCGCAGGGCGAGGTCCCAGCCGATGCCGACCGCGCCCGGCCCGTAGGTGTCCCAGTGGTCGTCGGGGTGCGCGATGTGGCGCAGGACGAGGGTCGTGCCGCCGTCCGTCTCCCGCAGGTCGACCTCCACCCACGACACCTGCTCGCCGTACTCCCACGTGACGGCGAACGACCGCGGCGGCTCGCACCGCTCGACGACACCGCCGGCGTTGCCCACGAGCTGGTAGCGGCCCCCCACCTGCAGGTCCCCCTCGACCGGGAGGAACCAGCGCGGCAGCCGCTCAGGGACGGTGAGCACCTGCCAGACCTCTCCCACGGGAGCCGCGTAGTGGCGCTCGATCACCAGCCCGCGGGCCGGCTTGCCGTGGTGGTCCAGGGACGTCAGTGCTCGCTCGCTCATGCCGGCACTGTAACAAGTACATGCTTATATAAGTCAAGACGGAAATATGCGGTCACGCTGATTCTGCCCGCACCTCCGCGCACGCCTATGCTGACCCGAGTGACCACCACCATCCGACCCGACTCCCTCGCCCCCGGGGACGTCGCGGAGATCACGCGGAACGACGCCTCGCTGCGGCGCTTCCTCCACGGTCTCCCGGGCGTCGACCAGGTGGGCGCCGAGGCCCGCGCGGCCGGCCTCGGGACGCGTTCGATCAAGACCACCGCGAAGGCCTACGCCCTCGACCTCGCGATCCGCATGGTCGACCTCACCACGCTGGAGGGGCAGGACACCCCCGGCAAGGTGCGGGCCTTGGCGAGCAAGGCCATGCGCCCCGACCCGGCCGACCCGACCGTCCCCCAGGTCGCGGCGGTCTGCGTCTACCCCGACATGGTCGGCATCGCCAAGGAGACCCTCGGCGACTCCGGCGTGAACGTGGCTGCCGTCGCCACGGCCTTCCCCAGCGGTCGCGCGGCGATGGACATCAAGCTCGCCGACACCCGTGACGCCGTCGAGGCCGGCGCCGACGAGATCGACATGGTCATCGACCGTGGCGCTTTCCTGTCCGGCCGCTACCTCCAGGTCTTCGAGGAGATCGCCCAGGTCCGCGAGGCCTGTGCCAGGCCTGATGGGCAGAGCGCGCACCTCAAGGTGATCTTCGAGACCGGCGAGCTGCAGACCTACGACAACGTCCGCCGGGTCAGCTGGCTGGCGATGATGGCCGGCGCCCACTTCATCAAGACCTCCACCGGCAAGGTGCAGCCCGCCGCGACCCTCCCCGTCACGCTCGTGATGCTCGAGGCCGTGCGCGACTGGCGCGAGGCGACCGGTCAGATGGTCGGCGTGAAGCCGGCCGGCGGCATCAAGACCGCCAAGGACGCGATCAAGTACCTCGTGATGGTCAACGAGGTCGTCGGCGAGGACTGGCTCGACCCCGACTGGTTCCGCTTCGGCGCCTCCTCGCTGCTCAACGAGCTGCTGATGCAGCGCACCAAGATGACCACCGGTCGCTACTCCGGCCCCGACTACTTCACGCTGGACTGAGGCACATGAGCAACCCCTTCGAGTACGCACCGGCCCCCGAGTCGCGCAGCATCGTCGACATCAAGGCCTCCTACGGCCTCTTCATCGACGGTGAGTTCGTCGACGGCAACGGCACCAGCTTCAAGACCATCAGCCCGAGCACCGAGGAGGTGCTGGCCGAGGTCGCCGAGGCCGACGCCGGCGACGTCGACCGCGCGGTCAAGGCCGCCCGCCGTGCCTACACGCGGGTCTGGTCGAAGATGCCCGGCAGCGAGCGGGCCAAGTACCTCTACCGGATCGCCCGGATCATCCAGGAGCGCGGTCGCGAGCTCGCCGTCCTGGAGTCGATCGACAACGGCAAGCCGATCAAGGAGACCCGCGACGTCGACGTCCCGACGGTCGCGGCTCACTTCTTCTACTACGCCGGCTGGGCCGACAAGCTGGACTACTCGGGCTACGGCAGCACGCCTCTCGGCGTCGCCGGCCAGGTCATCCCGTGGAACTTCCCGCTGCTGATGCTGGCGTGGAAGATCGCCCCGGCCCTGGCCTGCGGCAACACCGTCGTCCTCAAGCCGGCCGAGACCACGCCGCTGACGGCGCTGCTCTTCGCCGAGATCTGCCAGCAGGCCGACCTCCCGGCCGGTGTCGTCAACATCGTCACCGGCGCCGGCGCGACCGGCCAGGCGATCGTCGAGCACCCCGACGTCGACAAGGTCGCCTTCACCGGCTCGACCGGGGTCGGCAAGGCCATCGCCCGCGCGGTCGCCGGCACCGACAAGAAGGTGACCCTCGAGCTCGGCGGCAAGGCCGCCAACATCGTCTTCGACGACGCGCCGATCGACCAGGCCGTCGAGGGCATCGTCAACGGCATCTTCTTCAACCAGGGCCATGTCTGCTGCGCCGGCTCGCGGCTGCTGGTCCAGGAGTCGGTGGCGGACGAGGTGCTCGAGCGCCTGAAGCGTCGCGTCTCCACGCTGCGCCTCGGCGACCCGCTCGACAAGAACACGGACATCGGCGCGATCAACTCCGCCGAGCAGCTCGCCCGCATCAAGGAGCTCTCCGACATCGGCGAGAGCGAGGGTGCCGGTCGCTGGTCCCCGGCGTGCGAGATCCCGAGCCAGGGCTTCTGGTTCCCGCCGACGATCTTCACCGGCGTCTCCCAGGCCCACCGGATCGCCCGCGAGGAGATCTTCGGCCCCGTGCTCTCGGTGCTGACCTTCCGCACGCCCGCCGAGGCCGTCGAGAAGGCCAACAACACCCCCTACGGCCTCTCGGCCGGCATCTGGACCGACAAGGGCTCGCGGATCCTCAAGATGGCCAACAGCCTCCGCGCCGGCGTCGTCTGGGCCAACACGTTCAACAAGTTCGACCCGACCTCGCCGTTCGGCGGCTACAAGGAGTCCGGCTACGGCCGCGAAGGTGGCCGCCACGGCCTTGCGGCGTACCTGAAGGGAGGCGACGCCTGATGGCCACCTCGCGCATCGACGTCCGGAAGACCTACAAGCTCTACGTCGGCGGGGCCTTCCCCCGCTCGGAGTCGGGGCACTCCTACGTCGTCAACGACTCGAAGGGACGCTTCGTGGCCAACGCCGCCAAGGCCTCGCGCAAGGACGCCCGCGACGCGGTCGTGGCCGCCCGGTCGGCCGTCAAGGGCTGGAGCGGCCGCACGGCCTACAACCGGGCCCAGATCCTCTACCGGATCGCCGAGGTCATGGAGGACCGCCGTCCCCAGTTCGTCGAGGCGCTGCGCCAGTCCGAGGGCCTCTCGGCCGCCGCCGCCGGTTCCGCGCTCGACGCGTCGATCGACCGCCTCGTCTGGTACGCCGGATGGGCCGACAAGCTGACCCAGGTCGTCGGCAACGCCAACCCGGTGGCCGGGCCGTTCTTCAACCTCTCGACCCCCGAACCGACCGGCGTGGTCGCCGTTGTGGCCCCCGAGGACTCCAGCCTGCTGGGCCTGGTCTCGGTCATCGCCCCGGCGATCGTCAGCGGTAACACTGTGGTCGTGATGTCGTCGTTCAGCCGGCCGCTGCCGGCGATCACCTTCTCCGAGGTCCTCGCCACCAGCGACGTGCCCGGCGGCGTGGTCAACATCCTGACCGGCGACCGGCGCGACACCGCGCCGTGGCTGGCGGCCCACATGGACGTCAACGGCCTCGACCTGACCGGCCTCACCGGCGACGACCTGGCCGCCGAGCTGGCCACCTCGCTCGAGGAGGCCGCCGCCGAGAACCTCAAGCGCGTCCGCCGCGCCCCCGGGGCCCACGACTGGGCCGCCGACCCCGGCCTCGACCCGATGACCACGTTCCTCGAGGTCAAGACCGTCTGGCACCCGATCGGCGTCTGACAGCGCGAGCCGTCACTTCTGACGGTGTGTCACCCCGCGAGCCGTCACCTCTGCAGCCCGGATGCTGCGGGAGTGACGGCTCGGCGCTGTTCAAGCCCGCGGCAGTGACGGCTCGCCGTGGGAGCCTGAGGGGTGTGACCAGGTTCCGGCAGCCGGACCCGACGACGTGCGGGTCGGCGGTGGCGGTCCGGGCGCGGATGCTGAGCGACCCGGCGTACGACGCGTGGCTCCGCGCCGACCGCGACCCGGCCGCCCGCTTCGCTGACGAGGCGCTGCGGACGCACCGGCGCACCAACCGCGTCCTCGACGGGTCCGGTCGGGTCCGCCTCCCGTGGCCCCGGGCCCTCGGCACCACGCCCTGGGCGCTGGCCCGCGAGCTCGGCGGCGCCCACCACGTCACGCTCGTCGTCGACCGGGAGGCGGCGTGGCAGCGGCTGACCGACACCGACGCACCGAGCCCCCTCTTTGTCGGCAGCAGCTGGCTGCCGCGCCACGTCGTGCTCGTGCTCGGCGTCACCGGCGACCGGCTGACCGCCTACGAGCCGTCGGCGGGCGCCGAGGCGACGGTCGACCGCGACGCGTTCGTGGGGGCCGACCTCCGCCTCGGCGGGTGGGACCGACCGTGGTTCACGGTCACCCCCGCCGGCTGATTGTCAGCCGTTTCCGCCCGCGCGGAACGCGACCCACGCGTCGCTCATGCGCTCGGCCTGGCCGCGCGTGAACTCGTACATGCAGTTGTCGTAGGTGTAGTCCATGAAGTTGTGGATCGGGTCGAGGCCCGGCTGGCGGCAGGAGTCGTAGGCCTCGTCGGGCTGGTCGCACTCGAACTGGGGGAAGGCCTCGCGCGGCGTGTCGGCCACGCCGTCGCCCGAGGCCGAGCAGCCCCCGGCGAAGGTGTGCTCGAGCATCAGCCAGTGACCGACCTCGTGGGTGAGGGTGTCGCCCTGGCTGTAGGAGTCCACCACGTCGGAGCCCTCGCGCGGGTAGTTCAGGCTGCCGCCCGGCATCGACTCGTCGAGGATGACGACGCCGTCGCGCCAGTCGTGGCCGTTGTTGTAGTCCTTGGGGAAGTAGGCCCAGCCGAGCAGCCCGCCCCCGATGTCGGCGGTGTAGACGTTGAGGGTCTCGGAGCCGCCGACGTGGAGCGCCTTCTTCGGCGCGACCTCGCCCTTGCCCGGCGTGAGGTGGGCCCAGGTCGGGTTGGCGGTCCAGGTGGTGTCGGTCAGCTCGAAGCGGAACGGCGAGTCCGCACCGCCGGTGGCCCCCGAGTAGGCGTCGTTGAGGACCTGCACCTGGTCGTCGATCCGCGCCACGTACTCGGCCTTGGCGGCCGGCGACAGCTTCTGCTCGGTGATGACGTGGAAGACCGTCTCGATCGTCACCGCACCGTCACCGAGGTACGGGGCGTCCTTGATGACGCCGTACTTCTTCGCGTCCTTGGCCTTGTAGAGGGCGGGCTCGACCGCCTTCTTGGCGCCGTGCTTGACCCGGGCGCCGGACGACTCGCCGGCGTGGTCGTCGCAGGCGTCGACGCCCGGCGAGGACCCCTGGGCGATCGTGGCCGGGGCGGCGGCCCCGACGAGCATGGTGCTGGCGAAGGCAGCGGCCGACAGGGCGGCGGCGGTACGGCGCAGGTTCACGGCAGGGTTCCTCCAGGCGGGCGGCACGGGGTGGGACCGTGCGCGGCCGGGCGGTCCCCGGTCGCCGCGAGCAACGTATCCCCCGAAACCTGCCGGAGGGAAGGGCTGACCGTTGCCCCGCTCGATCATGACAGCGATACTGTCACGATGAGCCGGCTGCCCCGCGACCTCTGGTTGCGCCGTCTCGACGAGCTCGACGTCGAGACCGACCACGCCCGGATCTACGGCATCACCGCCCGTCACGAGTTCCCCTGGGACATGAACCAGGCACTCTCCTTCGCGCTCTTCCGGACCTACGCCGTGCCGAGCATCGGCGTGCTCCTCCACGACACGGGCGAGTTCACCTCACGCACGCAGAAGCGCTACGACGACACCGCCCTGATCCTCGACCACATCGGGGAGCACGGCCTCGACTCCGAGGAGGGCCGACGGGCGCTGCGCCGGATGAACCGGATGCACGCGATGTACGACATCTCGCCCGACGACCTGCGCTACGTGCTGTGCACGTTCGTCGCCGTGCCCATCCGGTGGCTCGACGAGCACGGCTGGCGTCCGATGACGGAGAAGGAGAAGCAGGCCTCCGCCCGCTACTACACCGAGCTCGGCCGCCACATGGGCATCCGCGACATCCCCGCGACCTGGCAGGACTTCGGCGGCGCGATGGACGCCTACGAGGCCGACCACTTCGGCTACGACCCTCGCGCCCGCGAGGTCGCCGACGCGACCCTGCGGCTGATGGCGACCTTCCCGCCGAACCACCACGCACCGGCCGCAGCGGTGATCCGGTTCTCCCGCGCCTACATGGACGACGCCCTCCTCGACGCGTTCCGCTACCCCCGCCCCACGGCGGCCGAACGGCGTACGGCGCGGGTCGCCCTGCAGGCCCGCAACGCCTGGCTGCGACGGCGGCCGCCGCGGCTCCTCCCCCAGCACGCGCGCGACGTCGGCAACATCCGCTCCTACCCCGCCGGCTACGACGTGGCCGCGCTCGGCACGTTCGAGCCCTACGGCACAATGACCCGGTGTCCTCACGCGTGATCGTCCTCGCCGGCCCCTCCGGCGCCGGCAAGTCACGGCTCGCCGAGCGGCTCGGCCTGCCGGTGCTGCGCCTCGACGACTTCTACAAGGACGAGGCCGATCCCTCGCTGCCGACCCTCACCGAGGGCGCCAACGCGGGCCTCACCGACTGGGACCACCCGGACTCCTGGCTCCCGGACGACGCGATGGCGGCGATCCGCCTGCTCTGCACCGAGGGTCGTGCCGAGGTGCCGGTCTACGACATCTCGCGCAGCGGCCGGTGCGGCGCCCAGGGGCTCGACCTCGACGGCAGCCCGCTCTTCGTGGCCGAGGGCATCTTTGCGCAGGAAGTCGTGCCCGCCTGCGCCCGTGAGGGGCTGCTGGCAGCCGCCTACTGCGTGACCCAGCACCCGCTCGTCACCTGGTGGCGCCGGCTCACCCGCGACCTGCGCGAGCACCGCAAGCCACCGCTCGTGCTGCTGCGACGAGGCTGGGCGCTGATGCGTGACCAGGGCGAGGTCGTGCGTCACGCCGTCGCGCTCGGCTGCGAGCGCGTCGACACCGACACGGCGTACGCCGAGGTCAGGGCGTTGCAGGGCGCGACGCGCCAACCCCGCGCCGCCCGCTGACGCCGCCCGCTGGCACAGTGGAGGCCGTGGGGGACGCGAGTGAGGAGCAGCAGGCCGACGTCGTCATCGACGACGATCACGACGAGAAGCTCGAGCCCGCGGAGGAGGCCTCCGTCGGGCGCGCGCCGCGGCTGCGGGCGGTCGTCGACGTCCTCGTCGTGCTCGCCGGCGGCGCGCTGATCGGGCTGGCCGCGCTGCAGCAGCCCTACAACCAGAACGAGTGGGTCCAGGTCGAGCCCTACGGCTCCGACCTGCGCAGCGCCGTGTCCGGCACCCGGCAGCCCCCTCTCGACCCCCTCCTCGGCGCCCTCGTGCAACGACTGGTCGGCGTCGGCCAGCTCGAGCAGCGGCTGGTGCCGCTCGCGTGCGGGGTCGGGACGCTGGCCCTCGTGGCAGTCCTCGTACGCCGCTGGCGGCTCGGCTGGGGCGGCACCCTCGGCCTCGTCTTCCTCGCGACCGCTCCGCTCTTCGTCCGCTACTCCGCCTACGCCCGGCCCTACGCGCTCCCCCTGTTCCTCATGGTCGCCTGTGCGACGGTCGGCACGCGCTGGCTCGAGACCGGGCGCTACCGGTGGCTGCTGCTCGCCACCGCCCTCGCCGCCGCGCTGCCGCTCGCGCGGGTGCCGGAGCCGTCGGTCTTCCTCACGACGGCCGCCGTGGCGCTGTTCGCCGCCGGCGTCGTCGAGCGCTGGCCGCTCACCCGGGCCTGGGCGCTCTGCGGAGCGCTGCTGCTCGGTCTCGTCACCAGCGGCACCCTGATGCTGCTGGCGCTCCTCTCCCAGTCCGCGACCAGCCAGGGCGAGAGCCTCGTCGACCCGCTGGGGGTCGTCGACCGGTTCGGCCCGGCCCTCACAGCCGCGCGCCAGACCGTCCTGCCCCTCTACGCCGAGTGGTTCCCGTGGTGGCCGCTCACCCTGGCCGTGGTGGGCCTGGCGCTCGTCGTCGGCTCGACCCGTCGGATGCTGGCGCGCAGCTGGTGGTGGCTGCCCCTGGTCGCGGGCACGCTGGTCTTCCTCGTCGCCTTCCTGCTGGTCGTTCCCGAGGGACTGCGCGACTACCGCGTCCGGTTCGCCTACTTCCTCACCCCGGCCGTCGCCGTCGTCGTCGCCGTCGTGGCCCACTGGGGACTGTCCCGGCCGGTCTGGCTGCGGCTCCCCGTCCTCGGCCTGGTCGCGGCCCTCGTCGTGAGCCAGCTCTCCCTGACCCGCTCGGTGCTCACCCAGGACGAGGCGGTCGACTTCCGGCGCGCGGGCTCGGTCCTGGCGGCCGAGGTCCCCGACGACGCCCTGGTCGTCCTCGACGGGCCAGGAGCCGTCGGCAGCTGGCGGCAGGCGTTCATCGGCCGCAGCCGCGGCTACCTGCCGGCCGACACCCAGGTCGTCACCGCCAACCAGCTCACCCGGACCCGGCTCCAGGACCTGCCGCGGACCGCGCCGGTCTACCTCCTGGTGATGGACGCCGCCTGCACCAGCAACGTGGCCTGCACCGACCCACCCGACCCCGCGTGGGACGGCGAGGTCGCGGGCTACCGCGTGGTGAGCCGGATGCCCCACCTGGTCCTCTACGAGCCCACGAGCGACGAGACCGGGCTCAACGGCGTGCTCGCCGCGATGACCGCGCTCGTCGACGCCTACGGGCCGGCCGAGGCGGTGCCCAACGCCATCGTGGTCGCCCGGATCCTCGACCGCCGCCAGCGCGACGACGAGGCGGAGGCGGTCCTCGACCGCGTCTGCTCCGCGCAGCCCTCCGAGGAGGAGCGCGAGGTCTGCGACACCGTGGCGAAGCGGCGGCTGCGCAGCTCGCTGCGGGCCCCCGACGCGGTCAGCGGGAAGAAAGTGCGGCGTAGCCCGGCTTGATGACCTCGTCGATGAGGGCCAGCCGCTCGTCGAAGGGCAGGAACGCCGACTTCATCGCGTTGATCGTGAACCACCGCAGGTCGTCGAGGGTGTAGTCGAACGCCTCCACCAGCGACCACATCTCCTCGGTCATCGACGTCTGGCTCATCAGCCGGTTGTCGGTGTTGACCGTGACCCGGAACCGCAGCCGCGTCAGCAGCCCGATGGGGTGCTCGGCGATGCTGGCGGCGGCACCGGTCTGCACGTTCGACGCCGGGCACATCTCCAGCGGGATCCGGGTGTCGCGCACGTACGCCGCCAGCCGGCCCAGCCGGACCTCCCCGTCCTCGTCGACCGTGATGTCGTCGACGATCCGGACGCCGTGACCGAGCCGGTCGGCCCCGCACCACTGGATCGCCTGCCAGATCGACGGCAGCCCGAACGCCTCGCCCGCGTGGATGGTGAAGTGGGCGTTCTCGCGCTGGAGGTACTCGAAGGCGTCGAGGTGACGGGTGGGCGGGTGGCCGGCCTCGGCCCCCGCGATGTCGAAGCCCGCCACGCCACGGTCGCGCCACGCGACCGCGAGCTCCGCGATCTCGTTGGAGCGGGCCTGGTGGCGCATCGCGGTCAGCAGCTGGCGCACCACGATCCGCCGGCCCGCACTGCCCTCGTCGAACCCGGTCTGCACGGCGGCGACGACCTCGTCGAGCGACAGCCCGCCCTCGACGTGCTGCTCGGGCGCGTAGCGCACCTCGGCGTAGACGACACCGTCGTCGGCGAGGTCCTCGACGCACTCGCGGGCGACGCGTGTCAGCGCAGCCGCCGTCTGCATCACCCCGACGGTGTGGTCGAAGGTCTCGAGGTAGCGCACCAGCGACCCGGAGTCGGCCGCGGCCGCGAACCAGCGCCCGAGCTCGGCCGCGTCGGTGATGCCGTCGGGCAGCGCGTGGCCGCACTCCCCCGCCAGCTCCAGCACGGTCGCCGGGCGCAGTCCGCCGTCGAGGTGGTCGTGCAGCAGGACCTTCGGCGCGCGGCGTACCTGGTCACGAGTGGGTGTGGTCACGTGCCTATCCTTCCAGCCATGCGGACCTTCACCAGCTTCGACGAGCTCAGCGGCGCCATCGGCGAGGAGCTCGGCACCAGCGACTGGCTGACCATCGACCAGGAGCGCGTCGACCAGTTCGCCGACGCCACCGGCGACCACCAGTGGATCCACGTGGACGTCGAGCGCGCGGCGTCAGGCCCGTTCGGCGGGACGATCGCCCACGGCTACCTGACGCTGTCGCTGATCCCTCTGCTCGGCGCCCAGGTCTTCGCCCTCGACACCCCGGGGGCCAAGCTCAACTACGGCGTCAACAAGGTCCGCTTCCCCTCGCCGGTGCCGGTCGGGGCGCGCGTCCGCAGCACCGTCTCGGTCAAGGAGGTCACCGACCTCCCCAGCGGCAAGCAGCTCGTGCTCGGCCACGTCATCGCGATCGACGGCGTCGACAAGCCCGCCTGCGTCGCCGAGACCGTCGTCCTCCTGCTGCCCTGAGCGGCGAGTCGCCGCGCGGCAGATGACCGGTGTGAGCAGCCCCGGTCGCACCGACCCGGGGCGGCTCAGGTCAGCACCGGTCGTGCGCCAGCGGCTGGAGGACCTGACCGAACGCGTCGTCCCCGAGGTAGAACTCCCTGATCTCGAGGATCCGGGCGGCGACAGTCCGGGGCGCCTCCACCGCCTGCGCCTGGAACACCCTCGCGAGGCAGGAGGCTTCGTCGGCCGGCTCCCCGGCAGCGCTGGCCGGGCCCGGGGTGAGGACGAGGAGTGCAGCGGCGCCCGCAGCGGCGGCCGCCCGGAGAAGAGTGGTGTGCATGGCAGTCCCTTTCGTTGAGGCCCGGTGACCACCGGGATGCCACCAGTGCAACGGCACCCGGTCGCGATCGACTCACGGCCCGGTCACGACGCCGTGATCCGCGGGGTCGGACCTTCTCCCGGGGACCGTTCCCCCGCGGCTCGACGCAGGGAGAGGGAGAAGCAGCGCTGGAGGCCGTACGGCGTGAAGCCGAGGCGGGTGAGGATGGGGGCGGAGGTGTCGTCGACGGCCTTGACCAGCGCGAAGTCCGCGGTCGTGGGCCGGGCGTCGGCGATCCGGCGGGCGACCAGCGCGCGGTACGCGCCACGCCCCCGGTAGGCCGGGAGGCACGACCCGTCCCAGAACCGCAGGGCGTCGCCGTCGACCGTGCTCCCTCCGGACGCGACCGGGACACCGTCGACGTGGGCGACGTAGCACCGGACCAGGCGCTCCGACTCCGGGCGTGACACCGCGGCGAGCATGTCCTCGACCTGCGCCGGGGTCGGCGGAGACATGTCGAAGACCTCGGCCTGGATCCGGCCGGCGAGCTCGAGGCCGGCCCGGTCGGTCACCTCCACGACCTCGACGCCGTCGGGGACGTCGAGCTCGGCGCTCAGCGGGAGCGCGAGCACGACCAGCCGCTCGACCTCCTCCAGCCCGAGGCCGACCAGCTGCTGGTCGGTGTCGGCCGGCACGGTGCGCTCGTCGACCCACCACCGCAGCGTCGGCCGGCCCGCCGCGCGGGCGTGGTCGACGACCTCGTCGAGCACCTCGCCGAGCGGCCGCGACGTCCGCGACCACTGCACGCTGGTGTAGTCGGTGTAGTGGGTCAGCCGGTAGTCGTCGGACTCGACCTCGGTCGCGTCGACCGGCACCCAGACCCACCGCGCTGCCGCGGCGCGCACGCGGTCCGGGTCGAGCGGGTCCATGTCAGGGCGCGACCCGGCCGAGCACCAGCGGTGTCGCCTCGTACGCCGCCTCCGACTCGATGTCGAAGCCGCCGTCGAGCGAGGCGAGCGCGCGCTCGAACCGCGCCTCGTCGTCGGTGTGGAGCGTCAGCAACGGCTGGCCCTCGGTCACCGCGTCACCCGGACGCGCGTGCCAGACGACGCCGGCCCCGGCCTGCACCGGGTCCTCCTTGCGGGCCCGGCCGGCCCCGAGGCGCCAGGCCGCCATGCCGACCGCCATCGCGTCGAGCCGGGTCAGCGTCCCGCTGGCGGGCGCGACCAGGTCGTGGGTGTGGCGGGCGGTCGGGAGCGGGGCGTCGGGGTCACCGCCCTGGGCACGGATCATCTCCTTCCACGCGTCCATGGCGCGACCGGAGGCGAGCACCTCGGCCGGGTCGACGTCGGAGCGACCGGCGCCGGCCAGCATCTCGCGAGCGAGGGCGAGGGTCAGCTCGACGACGTCGGCCGGACCGCCGCCGGCGAGCACGTCGACGGACTCGGCGACCTCGCAGGCGTTGCCGGCGGTGTGGCCGAGCGGGGTGCTCATGTCGGTCAGCAGGGCGACGGTGTGGACCCCGGCGTCGGTGCCGAGCGCGACCATCGTCTCGGCGAGCTCCTGGGCGCGCCCGAGGTCCTTCATGAAGGCACCGGAGCCGACCTTCACGTCGAGGACCAGCGCCCCGGTGCCCTCGGCGATCTTCTTCGACATGATCGAGGAGGCGATCAGCGGGATCGCCTCGACGGTGCCGGTGACGTCGCGCAGCGCGTAGAGCTTCTTGTCGGCGGGGGCGAGCCCGTCGCCCGCGGCACAGATCACCGCGCCGACCGACTCGAGCTGGGCCATCATCTCGTCGTTGGAGAGCGCGGCGCGCCAGCCGGGGATCGACTCGAGCTTGTCGAGCGTGCCGCCGGTGTGGCCGAGACCCCGGCCGGAGAGCTGGGGAACCGCGACGCCGCAGGCGGCCACGAGCGGCGCCAGGGGCAGCGTGATCTTGTCGCCGACGCCACCGGTCGAGTGCTTGTCGGCGGTGGGGCACGACAGCGCCCCGAAGTCCATCCGCTCCCCTGACGCGATCATCGCCGCGGTCCAGCGGCTGATCTCGCGCCGGTCCATGCCGTTGAGCAGGATCGCCATCGCGAGCGCCGACATCTGCTCGTCGGCGACGTCACCCTTCGTGTAGGCGTCGACCACCCAGTCGATCTGGCTGTCGGACAGCCCGTGGCCGTCGCGCTTGGCGAGGATGACCTCGACCGCGTCGTGCATGGATCTACCTTCCCTTCTGCTGCACCGGCACCGAGCGGTGGCCGCGCAGGACGAACGTGCCCCGGCTCTCCGGCTCGGCGGCGAGGCCGAGGTCGGGGAACCGGTCGAACAGGGCCCCCACCGACTCCACCAGCTCCATCCGCGCCAGCGGCGCGCCGAGGCAGAAGTGGACGCCGACCCCGAAGGCGAGGTGGGGGTTGGGGTCGCGCGCGACGTCGAACTCCTCGGGTCGCGCGAAGACGGCGGGGTCGCGGTTGGCCGCGCCGAGCAGGGCGGCGACCTTCTCGCCGGGCTGGAGCACCACGTCACCGACCTGGACCGGCTCGGTGGCGGTGCGCTCGAACAGCTGGAGCGCGGAGTCGAAGCGCAGCATCTCCTCGACCGTCAGCGCCACGTCACCACCGGGGACCAGCCCACGTCGGAGCATCGCCACGAGACCGTTGCCGAAGACGTTGACCGACGCCTCGTGGCCGGCGTTGAGCAGCAGCACCACCGCTGCGACCTGCTCGTCCTCGGAGAGCCCGGTGGCGGCCAGGTCGCTGATCAGGTCGTCCGCGGGCGTACGCCGCCTGTCACCGATCAGCTCACGCACCAGTCCCGCGAACTCGACGGCCGCGGCCACGGCGGCGGCCGTCACGGCCGGCGACGGCGACGGCTCGTACATCCGCACGATCGCCTGCGACCAGTCGCGCAGCTGGGGCGCGTAGGTCGCGGGCACGCCGAGCAGCTCGGCGATCACCAGCACCGGCAACGGCTCGGCGTAGGCCTCGACGACGTCGAAGCCCGTCGGGTCGACCTCGTCGAGGAGCTCGGTGGCCAGCGCGCGCACGCGGGGCCGCAACCGCTCGACGTGGCCCCGGGCGAACGCCGAGGCGACGGGCCGGCGCAGCCGGGTGTGCTCGGGCGGCTCGTTCTCCATCATCTGGTTGCGGTGGAGCAGGTTGAAGGGCTCCATCACGTCCGCGGGCTGCCTGTCGTGCCAGAGCCGGCCCAGGGTGCGGGTGCGCTGCACGGTCGACACGGTCGCGTGCGTGAACGTCAGGTAGGACTGCGACGGCTCGTGCCACGCCACTGCGTGCCGAGCCCGCTCCTCGGCGAGGAACGGGTAGGGGTCGGCGACGACCTCCGGGGCGCCGAGGTCAAGCGAGGTTGTCGGGACCGAACGCATCCGGCAGCACCTCGTCCATCCGGCGTACGCCGGCGCCGGTCATCAGCAGCAGCGACGGCCCGCCGTTCTCGAAGAGCAGCTGGCGGCAGCGGCCGCACGGCATGATCACCCCGCCCTGCCCGTCGACGCAGACGGCGTGGGTGAGCCGGCCGCCCCCGCTCGCGTGGAGCGAGGAGACCATGCCGCACTCCGCGCACAGGCCGACGCCGTAGGCCGCGTTCTCGACGTTGCAGCCGACCACGAGCCGGCCGTCGTCCACGCGTGCGGCGGCCCCCACCGGGTAGGAGGAGTACGGCGCGTAGGCACGGCCCATGATCTCGACCGCGGCCTCGTGGAGCCGCTCCCAGTCGGCGTCGCCGAAGCTGTCGGGCAGGTCGGTCACCCCGCGCTGCCCTTGCGGTAGACCTGTCCGTCGGCCTTGGGCATCCGCAAACGCTGGGAGGCGAAGGCCAGGACCAGCAGGGTCGCGAGGTAGGGCGTCATCCCGGCGAACTCCCGCGGCACCGCGTCGGTGGCGAGGAACCACAGCAGGAACAGCCCACCGGCGACCGCGAAGACGATCGCCTGGACCGTCTGCCGGGTCTTGACCAGCTTCCACACGGCGAAGGCGATCAGGCCGATGGCGACCAGCAGCAGCAGCGCGTGGATGGCCCCGGTGGAGCGCAGCCGCAGGCTGTCGGTGTAGCCGAACATCAGCGAGCCGGTGAGGATGCCGCTGGGGCGCCAGTTGCCGAAGATCATCGCCGCGAGGCCGATGTAGCCACGGCCGTTGGTCTGGCCGGTCACGAACCCGCTCGAGGCGACGAGCGCCAGGAAGCCGCCGCCGATGCCGGCCATCGCACCGGAGGTCGTGACCGCGACCCACTTGTAGAGCAGCACGTTGACGCCGAGGCTCTCCGCGGCCTGCGGGTTCTCACCGCAGGAGCGGAGCCGCAGGCCGAACGACGTCTTCCAGAGCACGTACGCCGACACTCCGACGAGCGCGAAGCACAGGACCGTCATCAGGTTGACCCGGGTGGTGAAGGCGGCGACGACGGACGCGACGTCGGAGATGACGAACCACCGCTGGTCGGCCAGCGCGACCGCCCCGTCGGAGAGGCCGGGGATCGTGACGCTCGGTGGGCTGTCGAGGCCGGTGAGCTGGCGGACGCCGCCGCCCTGGAGGTTCGCGAAGTAGGCCTCCGCCAAGAACTTGGAGGCGCCGAGGCCGATGATGTTGATCGCGACGCCCGAGACGATGTGGTCGACACCGAAGGTGACGGTCGCCAGCGCGTGGAGAGCGCCGCCGATCGCGCCGAGCAGCGCCGCGCCGAGGATGCCCACCCACGGCCCGTAGTAGTAGGTGAAGTAGGCGGCACCCCAGGTGCCGAGGATCATCTGGCCCTCGAGGCCGATGTTGACGACGCCGGCCCGCTCCGACCACAGGCCGCCGAGGGCGGCCATGAGGATCGGGCAGGTGGCGATCAGCGCCGCCCGCAGGCTGCCGGGGGTGTCGATCTCGTGGGCTCCGGTGATGACGCGCACCGCCGAGACGGCGACGAGGACGCCGAGGCCGACCAGCAGCCACATCCAGTAGTTCTGACCGGCGCGCTGCGAGGTCGGCGGCGCGGGGGTCGCGGTCAGGGTGCTCATGCGGTGACCGCCTTGTCGTCGGAGGGCTTGGCGGCGTCGAGCTGCCGCTTCACGGCGTTCTGCTCGGCGGCCTGCTGGCGGCGGCGCACGACCTCGTAGGCCACGACGACGGCGAGCACGATGACGCCCTGGGTGATCTGGACGACGTTCTGGGAGATGTCGGTCAGCAGCGTGAGCCGGTTGGACTGCTCGTTGAGGAAGGCGAAGAGCAGCGCACCGAAGACGATGCCGAGTGGGCGGTTGCGGCCGAGCAGCGCCACCGCGATGCCGGTGAAGCCGAGCTGGAACTGGAACGTCGATCCGTAGGTGTGGGCGGCGCCGAAGAAGGCCGGCATCCAGATCAGTCCGGCGATCGCGCCGGACATCATCATGGAGATGATCACCATGCGATTGACCTTCACGCCGGAGGCGACCGCGGCCGTCTCGGACGCGCCGGTGGCCCGCAGGTCGAAGCCGAAGCTGGTGCGGTTGAGCAGGAAGGAGAAGCCGATGCCCGCGACGACGGCGAGGATCGAGAGCGTCCAGATCGAGCCGTCGCGGTCCAGGAACGGCGTGAAGCCCGCAAGCTGGCTGCTCTCGGGAATCTCCGTGGTGCGCAGCGAGTTGCCGGCGCGGATGCCGTAGGTGTTGAGCAGGTAGCCCACCAGCGTCACCGCGATCGCGTTGAGCATGATCGTCGAGATCACCTCGGAGACACCGCGCGTCACCTTCAGCAGGCCGGCGATGCCGGCCCAGGCGGCACCGGCGACCATGGCGACGACCAGGCCGAGGACGACGTTGAGCAGACCCGGCACGAAGGCCGCCCCGACGGTGACGGCGGCGGCGTAGGAGGCGACCTGGTACTGGCCCTCGACGCCGATGTTGAACAGGTTCATCCGGAAGCCGATGGCGGCAGCCAACGCCGAGAGGAAGATCATCGACGTCTGGTTGACGATGTTGACCATCGTGCGGTCGGCCGGCGGCTCGAGGATCACCTCCCAGAAGTCGCCCGGGCTGCTGCCCGAGGCCATGATCACGATGCTGGTGATCGCCATGGCGGCAACCACGGCCACGAGCGGCGCGACGAGCGCGCCGAGCACACGGCGGACGGCGGTCATGCCCGGTCCTCCTGGGTCTGGTCGTCGGCGGGCTCGTCGGCACCGCCCGTCATCGCGGACCCGAGGTCCTGCGGCGTGACGGTCTGCGGGTCGAACTCGCCGACCAGCCGACCGCGGAGGATCACCTCGATCCGGTCGGAGAGGCCGATCAGCTCGTCGAGGTCGGCGGAGATCAGCAGCACCGCCAGCCCCTCCTCACGGGCCTTCTTGATGTGGCCCCAGATCGCGGCCTGCGCACCGACGTCGACGCCGCGCGTCGGGTGGGCGGCGAGCACCAGCACCGGGTTGCCGCTCATCTCGCGGCCGACGATCAGCTTCTGCTGGTTGCCGCCGGAGAGGGCGCGGGAGTTGGTGTCGATGCCCGGGGTGCGCACGTCGTACTCCTCGACGATCCGCTGGGTGTCCTCGCGGGCACCGGACCGGTTGATGAGGAAGCCGTTGGAGGCGGGCTCGCGGCTCTGGAAGCCGAGGATGCGGTTCTCCCAGAGCGGCGCGTCGAGCAGCAGGCCGTGGCGGTGGCGGTCCTCGGGGATGTAGCCGATGCCGGCCTCGCGGCGCTCACGGGTGTCCCAGTCGGAGATGTCCTCGCCGCCGACTCGGATCACCCCTGCGGTCGGCTTGCGCATGCCCATGACGGTCTCCACGAGCTCGGCCTGGCCGTTGCCCTCGACGCCGGCGATGCCGAGCACCTCGCCCTTGTGGATGGTCAGGTCGATGCCGGAGAGCAGGTCGCGGCCGAAGGCGTCGGTGAGGGTGAGCCCCTCGATCTCGAGCTGCACCTCGTCGGTGACCGTGGAGGCGGTCTTCTCGGGCGTGGGCAGCTCGGAGCCGACCATCAGCTCGGCGAGCTCGCGCTTGGTGACCTCGCCCGGGTGGGCCTCACCGACCGTGGTGCCACGACGCATCACGGTGATGTCGTCCGCGATCGCCAGCACCTCGTCGAGCTTGTGGGAGATGAAGAGGATGGTGTGGCCCTCGGCCTTGAGCTCGCGCAGGTTGCCGAAGAGGGCGTCGACCTCCTGCGGCACGAGCACCGCGGTGGGCTCGTCGAGGATGATGATCTTCGCGCCGCGGTAGAGGACCTTGAGGATCTCCACGCGCTGCCGCTCGCCGACGCCGAGGTCCTCGACCAGCTCGTCGGGGTCGAGGTCGAATCCGTAGGCGGTGGAGATCTCCACGATGCGCCGGCGCGCGGCGTCTCCGATGCCGTGGATCTTCTCGGCGCCGAGCACGACGTTCTCGAGGACGGTGAGGTTGTCGGCCAGCATGAAGTGCTGGAACACCATGCCGATGCCGTGGGCGATGGCGTCGGTCGGAGAGCCGAACGACACCTCCTCGCCGCCCACGACGAGCGTGCCGTCGTCGGGCTTCTGCACGCCGTAGAGGATCTTCATCAGCGTCGACTTGCCGGCACCGTTCTCACCGATCAGGGCGTGGACGGTACCGCTGCGGATCGTGATGTCGACGTCGTGGTTGGCGATCACGCCGGGGAAGCGCTTGCCGACTCCCCTGACCTGGATCGCGTCCGTGGCAGCCGTGGGGCTGGCCGTGGGACTGGCGTTCATCGTGCTCCTCGGAACGACGTTGTTCTCTGGTTCGGGGCCCTCACCTGCAACCCCCGGACGGCACGGACCCGGGGTCACGCTACCGCGTGGCCCCGGGTCCGGCTCAGTCACTCCCGGTGACGGTCGGAGACCGTGATCAGGGGGTGTCGGGGACCTCGATGTCGCCGGACTTGATCTGGTCGGCGTAGTCGTCGATCTGGCCGATGGTGTCCTCGTCGAGGAAGTCACCCGACGTGGAGTAGCCCACGCCATCGGCGGCCAGGTCGTAGGTCTGGTAGCTCACCAGGGGCTCCTCGTCGGCGATCGACTGGACCATGTTGAAGGTCGCGGTGTCGACGCGCTTGAGCATCGAGGTGAGGATGTGCGGCTGCGCGTCGGCGGACGCGGTGAGGTACTGGTCGGAGTCGACACCGATCGCCCACATGCCGTCGCCGGCCTCGACCGCGGCGTCGAAGACACCGGCACCCGAGCCGCCTGCGGCGTGGTAGACCACGTCGGCGCCGCCGTCGTACATCGCCGTCGCGGCGGCCTTGCCGCCGGCCGGGTCGTTGAAGCCGGCCAGGTCGGACTCCTCGATGTACTGGACGTCGACCGTGATGTCCTTGCTGACCGCCTCGACACCGGCGACGTAGCCGGCCTCGAACTTCTGGATCAGCGGGGTGTTGACGCCGCCGACGAAGCCGACGTGGTCGGCCTCGGTGGTGAGCGCCGCGGCGACGCCGACGAGGAAGGAGCCCTCGTTCTCGGCGAAGCCGAGGTAGGCCACGTTGTCGTTGGGCTCGTCATCGGGGTCGAAGCCGTCGATGACCGCGAAGTTGACCTCCGGGTAGTCCGGGGCAACCGCGTTGGCGGCCTCGCTGTAGGCGAAGCCGACGCCGACGATGGGGTTGTGGCCCTCGTCGGCCAGCGTGCGCAGCCGGTCCTCGCGGGCCGACTCGGCCTCGCCGTCCTGGGCCTCGGCCTCGGTGCAGGTGGCGTCGAGCTCGTCGACGGCCTCCTTCATGCCGGCCGCAGCGGCGTCGTTGAAGGACTGGTCACCGCGACCGCCCACGTCGTAGGCGAGACCGACCTTGGGGCCGTCCCCGTCGCCCGCACACAGGTCCTCCGACGCGCTACCGCCGCCGCCGTTGGAACCCTCATCCTGGGCACAGCCGGCCAGCGCCACTACGAGCACTGCCGAGGCTGCACCGATCTTGGTCAGACGACGCAAGATGCCTCCTCCACTAGGCCGCGCCGCTGAACAGGCGCGGGAACACGCGCACACCCTAGTGTCGGGAGGTGCCCGCGCAAGGCCGCCCCAGGGATATTCGCGGGGTTGTTACCGAGTGGTGACCAAAGCGGTGACCGCCGCCTCGGCCAGCACCCGGGCGCCGATCGGGGTGGCGCGCTCGTCGACGGTCAGGTTGCCCTGGTGGAGGTCGTAGGTCGGCCCACCCGGGGTGCGGGTGCCGAGCCGGCCCATCGCACCCGGCACGCGCTCGACGAACCAGCCGAAGTCCTCCCCACCGAGGCTCTGGGCGGTCGGGACGTGCCCGTCCGTGCCGAGCACGCGGCGTACGGCGTCTCCGAGCAGGCGGGCCGACGCGTGGTCGTTGACGACCGGCGGGACTCCCCGCTTGTAGTCGATCTCGGCGGTCACGCCGTAGGGGGCCACGATCTCGTCGATCAGGACCCTCACCAGCGCCTCGGCGTCGGCCCAGGCCCCGGCATCGAGCATCCGGATGGTGCCCGCGGCGTAGCCGCCGCCGGGGATCACGTTGGGGGCCGAGCCGGCCCGGACCAGGCCCCAGACCACGCTCGCCCCGGCGCGGGGGTCGAGGCGGCGCGAGAGGATCGCCGGCAGCTCGACGACGAGCTTGCCGAGCGCGAAGGTGAGGTCCTCGGTGAGGTGGGGCCGGGAGGTGTGGCCGCCGCGACCCGCGAGTCGTACGGCGAGCGAGTCTGCCGCCCCGGTCAGGGCACCGTCACGCAGCCCGACCTCCCCGACGTCGAGGCTGGGGTCGCAGTGGAGCATGAAGATCTGGCGCACGTCGGCGAGGGCCCCCTGCTCGATCAGCCGCAGCGCGCCCCCCGGCATGACCTCCTCGGCCGGCTGGAAGAGCAGCCGCACGCGTCCCGGTAGCTGGCCCCGGTGGTGCACCTCGCTGAGGGCCAGGCCGGCCCCGACGAGGCCGGCGGTGTGGACGTCGTGGCCGCAGGCGTGGGCCACGCCCGGCACGGTGCTGGCCCACGGCAGCCCGGTGGTGTCCTCGACCGGTAGCGCGTCGAGGTCGGCACGCAGCGCGACCAGCGGTCCCTCGTCGCCGATGTCGACGAGCAGCCCGGTGCCCTCGAGGCGGCGTACGTCGGCGCCCGCGGCGGCCAGCCTCTCGGCGACCACCTCGGTGGTGCGGTGCTCGTCCCACGAGAGCTCGGGGTGGGCGTGGAGGTCACGACGGAGCTCGACGAGGTCGTCGGCGCACTTCTCGACGACGGCGTCGATGGTGCTGGAGGGGTCTGTGGTGGGGATCTGCATGTCCCGACGAGGTTAGTCCACCGACCTCACCGCCCACCGCCGAGTCCACCTGCTCCCCGCGACCCCGCGTGGGTCCGGGCGCGCGCCGGGGCGCGCACCCGGACCCGACGAGGCACCCGGTCAGGGCGCCAGCGTCCAGCGCAGCACCTTGCCGGCCGGCGGCCCGGAGCCGTCGCTGCCGAGGTCGGTGTCGGTGGCGTAGAGGGAGCCGTCGGCGACCTCGACGTCACCCACGAACGGCACCTGGGCGAACTCCGTGGTCGCCCCGTCGACCGGGATCTGCACGATGGAGCCCGCGAACAGCTGGGCGACGTAGGCCGTGCCGTCCGGCGTCATCGCCAGACCGGTCGGGCTGACGAGGCCGCGGCCGTAGACCGTGCGGGATCCGTCCTCGGGGTCGAAGCGGTAGATCCGGCCTGTCGGCAGGCCCTCGCCGGGCGCGCCGGGAAGTGAGGTGACGTAGAGAGCTCCGTCCGGACCCGTCTCGACGTCGGTCGGCACGCCCTCGGCGCGATAGGTCTTGCCGATCACGCACTTCGGCAGGCCGAACTCCCGCTTGATCGCCCGGGTGATCTCGACCCGGGTCGGGGGCAGGATGCCGATCGTCCTCGTGCCGCCGCCGTCGGGCACGGCGAGCACCGAGTTGCCGGCCGCGTCGGCGACGTAGGTGACGCCCTCGCCCCGCGCCGTGGCGTAGGGATGGGCCTCGATGATGCCCTGGTAGGGGCGCACGAACGGCGGCACCTGCTTGAGGCACCCGCGGCGGGCGACGAGGCCGTAGGTGTTGCCGGCGTCGGGGTTGACCCGCTTCTCGTAGCGGTACAGGTTCGCCAGCTTCGTCGGGCCCTCCGCGCCCTCGGCCAGCGACCAGAGGTGGGCGTTCGGCCTGCGCCGGGTGCCGCCCGTGGTGGCGAAGACGGCGCCGTCGGCGGTTGCGGACACGGCTCCGACCTCGGCGCCGTCGGGGTGGGCGAAGACGACCACCGGGTCGCCGCCGCCGGACGGGACGCGGGTGAGCAGACCGGCGAAGTTCTGCGACACGTAGATGTCGCCGTCACCCGCGACAGCGACGCTGAGCGGGGTGACGAGGCCGCCGGCGACGACCTCGGGCTCGACGCCGGCCTGGGCGGGCGCGATCGTCGATCCGATCAGGGCGATGGCCGTGGCGGCCACCGCGAGCGGGGTGCTGCGCTTGTTCAGACGCATGGTGCTGGTTCCCTCCGTTGGTGTGGATGCCACGGAGGCTCCCGCGCACCGCGTCCCGCCGGACAGGGACTGCTGTCCCGGTCGTGACGGGACGCCTCCCCGAGCCGTGAGGGCCCCCGCCGTCACCGGCAGTCTGGTGGTCCCTGACAGCGCTCGGCATACCCACTTCAGGGGCAGTTCGCGCCGTTCACTCCCCCACGCGGTCGTACGCCGCGAGCAGCTCGTCGGCCGCCAGCGGGGCGGTCAGCTCGCCGGCCAGCACGCGGCGGCGTACGTCCTCCCGGACCGCGGCGACCCCGGGTGAGCGGCGCAGCCGGTCGGCGAGCTCGTCGCGCACGAGGGACCAGGTGAAGTCGAGCTGCTGCTCGGCCCGCTTGCGGGCCAGGCCGTCAGCACCCAGGTGCTCGCGGTGGGCCTCGACCCGCTGCCAGACGTCGTCGACGCCGTCGCCGGTCAGCCCGGAGCAGGTGACGACGGGGGGCGCCCACTCGCCGTGCCCCCGGACCAGCCGGAGCGCCCCGGCGAGCTCGCGGGCCGCGGAGCGGGCCTCGCCCGCTCTGTCCGAACCACCCTGGTCGTCTGCCTTGTTCACCGCGATCACGTCGGCGATCTCGAGGATGCCCTTCTTGATGCCCTGGAGCTGGTCGCCGGTGCGGGCGAGGGTGAGGAAGAGGAAGCTGTCGACCATCCCGGCGACGGTGACCTCGGACTGGCCGACGCCGACCGTCTCGACGAGGACGACGTCGTAGCCACCCGCCTCGAGGACCTGCATCGCCTGGCTGGTGGCACGGGCGACGCCGCCGAGGGTGCCGGCGGAGGGCGACGGCCTCACGAAGGCATCCGGATCGGTCGCCAGCCGGCCCATCCGGGTCTTGTCGCCGAGGACCGACCCGCCGGTCCGCACGCTGGACGGGTCGACCGCGAGCACGCCGACCCGGTGGCCCGCGGCGGTCAGCCGGGTGCCGAGCTGCTCGATGAACGTCGACTTCCCGACGCCGGGCACGCCGGAGATGCCCACGCGCACGGCGGTCGTCGACCGCTCGGGCTCGAGCAGGCCGAGCAGCTCGCGCGCCAGCGCCCGGTGGGCCGGCTTGCTCGACTCCATGAGCGTGATCGCCCGGGAGACCGACGCGCGCTGCCGCGCGCGGACCCCTTCGGCGAGCGCCGCGACGTCGACCACCGGCGTCAGGCCCCGTGGCCGAGCTGCTCCGACAGCGCGTGGAGCAGGTCGAGCGCCGACTCGGCGATGACCGTGCCGGGCAGGAACACCGCAGCCGCGCCCATCTCCTTCAGCGTCGGGACGTCGTCGGGCGGGATCACGCCGCCGACGACGACCATCACGTCCTCGCGACCGAGCCCGGCCAGCGCCGATCGCAGCTGCGGCAG
Organism: Nocardioides aestuarii; assembly: GCF_039527245.1. NCBI lineage: Bacteria > Bacillati > Actinomycetota > Actinomycetes > Propionibacteriales > Nocardioidaceae > Nocardioides > Nocardioides aestuarii. The sequence continues at coordinate 2,922,350 of NZ_BAAAJT010000002.1, read as the reverse complement.
CAGCGCGAGGTGGCCGGCGGCCAGCGAGGAGATGCCGACGATGTGCACGTCGGCGTCGACCGCCTGCTGCGCGACCTCCTCGGGCGTGGAGAACAGCGGTCCCACGTCGACGTCGAAGCCCATGTCGGCGAAGGCGGAGACGACGACCTTCTGCCCGCGGTCGTGGCCGTCCTGGCCCATCTTGGCGACCAGGATCCGCGGCCGGCGTCCCTCGTGCTCCTCGAACTCCGCCGCAGCCTCGATGACCCGCTGCACGGGACCGTCGCTGCCGGACTCGTCGCGGTACACGCCCGAGATCGTACGGATCACGGCCTGGTGGCGGCCGTAGACCTTCTCGAGCGCGCCGGAGATCTCCCCGACCGTCGCCTTCGCCCGCGCCGCTCCGACCGCGAGCTCGAGCAGGTTGCCCTCGCCGCTCTCGGCCGCGCCGGTCAGGGCGTGCAGCGCGTCCTCGACCTCGCGGTCGTCGCGCTCGGCCCGCAGCCGCTCGAGCTTGGCGACCTGCTGGCGGTAGACGTCGTCGTTGTCGACCTTGAGGACGTCGAGCCGGTCCTCGGCCGCGAGCCGGAACGTGTTGACGCCGATCAGCTGCTGCTGTCCGGAGTCGAGCCGGGCCTGGGTGCGGGCCGCGGCCTCCTCGATCCGCATCTTCGGGATGCCCTGCTCGATGGCGGCGGCCATGCCGCCGGCCTGCTCGGCCTCCTGGATGTGGCCCCAGGCCCGCTCGGCGAGGTCGTGGGTCAGCCGCTCGACGTAGTAGGACCCGGCCCACGGGTCGATGGTGTGGGTCGTCCCGCTCTCCTGCTGGAGCAGCAGCTGGGTGTTGCGGGCGATCCGCGCCGAGAAGTCGGTCGGCAGCGCGATCGCCTCGTCGAGCGCGTTGGTGTGGAGGCTCTGCGTGTGTCCCTGGGTGGCGGCCATCGCCTCGATGCAGGTACGGCCGACGTTGTTGAAGACGTCCTGGGCGGTCAGGGACCAGCCCGAGGTCTGGCAGTGGGTGCGCAGGCTGAGCGACTTGGGGTTCTGGGGGTCGAACTGGCGCACGAGCCGGGCCCAGATCGCCCGGGCCGCGCGCATCTTCGCGACCTCCATGAAGAAGTTCATGCCGATCGCCCAGAAGAACGACAGCCGCGGGGCGAACCGGTCGATCTCGAGGCCGGCGTCGAGGCCCGCGCGGAGGTACTCCACGCCGTCGGCAAGCGTGTAGGCGAGCTCGAGGTCGGCGGTCGCCCCGGCCTCCTGCATGTGGTAGCCGGAGATCGAGATCGAGTTGAAGCGCGGCATCCGCTCGGCGGTGAAGGCGAAGATGTCGGAGATGATCCGCATGCTCGGCGCCGGCGGGTAGATGTAGGTGTTGCGGACCATGAACTCCTTGAGGATGTCGTTCTGGATGGTCCCCGCGAGCAGCTCCGGCTTCACCCCCTGCTCCTCGGCCGCCGCGACGTAGAGCGCCATGACCGGCAGCACCGCGCCGTTCATCGTCATCGACACCGACATCTGGTCGAGCGGGATGCCCTCGAAGAGCGTCCGGGCGTCGTAGATCGAGTCGATCGCCACGCCCGCCATGCCGACGTCGCCACGCACCCGCGGGTGGTCGGAGTCGTAGCCGCGGTGGGTCGCGAGGTCGAAGGCGACGCTGAGCCCCTTCTGGCCGGCCGCGAGGTTGCGGCGGTAGAACGCGTTGGACTCCTCGGCGGTCGAGAACCCGGCGTACTGCCGGACCGTCCACGGCTGGGTCGTGTACATCGTCGGGTAGGGCCCCCGCAGGAACGGGCTCAGCCCCGGCCAGGTGTCCAGCGCATCGAGCCCCTCGAGGTGCTCGGGACCGTACGACGGCAGGATCTCGATCCCCTCGGGGCTCAGCCACGGCTCGCCGGCTGCCGGCGCAGCGGCCGACCCACCGCTCGCGAGGTCGAGGCCGGCGAAGCTCTCCGGGACGCTCATGACAGCCGCTCCTTGGTCCTGGTCAGGAAGTCGAGGGCGTCGACGCCGAGCGCGCAGGAGTCGTCGGCCCAGTCGCGCGGTCTGCCCGCGACCACCACCCAGCCGACCCCGGCCTCGCGGAGCGACGCCGCCCGCGCGGCTCCCTCCTCGTCGTACGCCGCGTCGGTGCCGGCCACGACGGCGACGCGTGCCCCGTCGGGCTCGGAGGTCACGGCGATGCCGCCGGCCGCCAGCAGGTTGGTGGCGAAGGTGGCGCGGGCCGTGTGGGCCGACACCGGGCCGAGCGTCGCCAGCAGCACCGGCGAGGTCGCCGGCTCGGCGCGCAGCGCCTCGAAGGCGGCACCCCAGCGCCGCACGTCGTCGCCCTCGCCCGACCGCTCCGGGAGCGTCTCGGCGAGGTTCGGGAACTCGGTCAGGCCGGTCAGCGGCTGCTTCCGCGTCGCGACCGCCCGGTCGCGCGCGGCCACCGTCTCGGCCACCCGGGCGTCGAACGCGTCGAGCCCGTCGGCCTCGATCCGCCCCAGCTCGGCCCAGGCGGCGACCGCCAGGTCGTCGGTCAGCTTCTCCACGGCGTAGGACCCGCCGGCCGGGTCGGCGACCCGGCCGAGGTGTGACTCGCTCATCAGCAGGTGGGAGGTGTTGCGGGCGATCCGGCGCCCGAACGCGTCCGGCTCGCCCAGCGGGCTGTCGAAGGGCACCACCGTGACCGCGTCCGCGCCGGCCACGCCCGCGGCGAACGCCGCGACCGTCGTGCGCAGCATGTTGACCCAGGGGTCGTAGCGGCTCAGCATCGCGCGGCTGGTCACGACGTGGAGCCGCATCGGCACCGGGGCGTCGACGCCGCTGAGCTCCTGCATCCGCGCCCACAGCCGACGCACGGCGCGCAGCTTGGCGATGGTCGGGAACTGGTGGTCGGTCGCGGACAGGCGGAACTCCACGAGGCCCGCGGCCTCGTCGACGCTGAACCCGGCGCCCGACAGGGTCCGGAGGTATGCCGCCGCGTCGGCCAGCACCCGGCCGAGCTCCTGCACGTCGGAGGCCCCCGCGTCGTGCACGGCGGTGCCGTCGACGACGGCCGCCAGGACGCCGGCGTCGCGGGCCAGTCGGGCGACCTCGACCAGGTCGGCGCCGGTGGCGGCGACCCCGAGGTTCGTGCCGTCGGCGGGAGTGGTGTCGGCGAGCACCGCCAGGAACGCCCGGGCCGAGGTCGCGTCGCCGGCGTCGACGACCACCGGGGCGAGGTCGAGCAGCACCCCCTCGAGGAGCGCCTCGAGGTCGGCGGTCGCGGGAACGGTCAGCGCGGTGGCACCGGTGTCGAGGTCGGCGAGGGCGGTCTCGTTGTCGGCGACCCGGGTGCGGACGTGCCAGCCGGCCGCGCGCGTGGGGCGGCCGGACGTGGTGAGCTCCTCGAGCAGGTCGGGAGTGCCGAGCGGCGGGACGGCGAGGCCGTCGAGAGTGGTGCGGGTCAGGCGCTCCCAGACGAGGTCGTCCCCGTCGTCCTCGGCCAGCCGGCCGGCCTTGCGCAGCACGGCCGCGGCGGCGGCCTCCCAGTCGGCGCGGGTGTGGTCGTCGGCCGGGTCGGCGAGCGCGAGCGAGCCCTGGTCGGGCTCCAGCTCGGTCGGCTCGTCGAGCCCGCCCTCGACGGACGCATCGGTAGGCATGGGGCGAACGATAGGAGGGGGCCCGGACCGGGGGCCACCGAGTGTGATGTTTCCCCGCCCCCACGGCCGTAGGCTCCGGGCGTGACCGAGGACATCGACGGCGGGATCGACGAGGGCACGGGCGTGCGGCTGCGCCCCCTCCGTGAGGGCGACGCACCGCGGCTGCTCGAGATGCTGCACGACCCCGACCAGCAGCGCTGGGGTTCACCGGCGTTCGTGCCGCTGCCCGCCGACGTGGCCGAGCTGGCCGAGCGGATCGCCGCCTCCTCGCGGGCGTGGGCCGACCGCCAGCCCGGCACCCTGGCGATCACCGACGCGGACGACGTCTTCCTCGGCGACATCTCCTGGCGTTGGTCGGCCTCGGAGCGGATGGCGGTCGCCGACCTCGGCTACGTCGTGCACCCCGACGCCCGCGGCCGCGGTGTCGGCCGCCGGGCGATCGTGCTCCTCACCCGCTGGCTGATGGACCCCGACGGGCGCGGCCTGGCGCGAGTCCAGCTCGACCACAGCACCGAGAACGAGGCGTCGTGCCGGGTCGCGCTCGCCGCCGGGTTCGAGCGCGAGGGCGTCCGCCGCGGGTTCCTGCCGTTGCGCGGACCCGACGGCGTCGTACGCCGCCACGACGTGTGCCTGCACGGCACGGTGGTCCAGCCCACCGGTTGAGCTCGGACCGAATCCCTTGTCGCGGAGCGCCGCGAGCCCCACCCTGACCTCATGAAGAGCCTGCTCGGGGCGCTCGCCCTCGTCACCCTGATGGGTGCCGGCGCGTGGTCGAGCGACGCCCTCAGCGGGTTCGACGCCCCCGACCGTGGCCGCCACCAGCGCGAGCACGCCGAGGACCGGGCGGCCGACAGGGCGGAGAGGGCCGAGCGGAAGGCCGAGAAGGCGGACCGGACCGAGGCTCAGGAGAAGGACCAGGAGAAGGCCCGGGAGAAGGACGGGAAGGCCGGGGAGAAGGCCGACAAGCCGGAGCACCCCCACGGCCCGCCGGGGCAGCAGCAGCGTGGTCGTGGCGAGCCGCCACCCTGGTCCGGCGGACCGGAGCAGCGCACCGAGGAGCCCCCAGGGCTGGCGGGCAAGCCGGCCGACCACCCTGCGAAAGCCCACAGGCGTCCCTGACCTGCGGGGCTGATACTTCTCGCATGCCCAGCACCACCCAGTGGGTCACCTTCCTGGTGGCCTCGCTGCTCTTCATCCAGGTCCCCGGCCCGAGCCTGCTCTTCACCCTCGGCCGGGCGCTGACCGTCAGCCTGCGCGACGCGCTGCTGTCGGTCGTCGGCAACGCCCTTGGCCTGCTGGCCCAGGTCGCGCTGGTCGCGGTGGGGCTCGGCGCCGTCGTCGCCGCCAGCGCGAGCGCCTACACGGTGCTCAAGGTCGCCGGGGCGGCCTACGTCGTGTGGCTGGGCGTGCAGGCCATCCGCCACCGCTCCGACGCCCGTACCGCCCTGCTGGCCGGGACGAAGCCGCCCGAGCGCACCGGCCAGGCGCTGCGCACCGGCTTCGTCGTGGGTGCCAGCAACCCCAAGACGATCGTCTTCTTCGTCGCGTTCCTGCCCCAGTTCCTCGACGACGGGGCCGCGGCGGCGCCGCAGGTGCTGGCGCTCGGGCTGGCCTTCGGGGCGCTGGCCGTGCTGTCGGACGGGATGTGGGCGACGGTCGCGGGCTCCGCGCGGCGCTGGTTCGCCCGCAAGCCGCAGCGCCTCGACGCGATGGGCGCGGCCGGCGGCGTGATGATGATCGGCCTCGGCGCGACCCTCGCGGCCACCGAGTAGCCGTCAGCGGCGGTGGACCCGGGCCTCCCACGGACCCAGGACGAACCCGTCGTGCGAGGGCGACGCGCGGTTGCAGAGCACCAGCTCTGCGGACGCCCACGCCTCGGCGTCCGGCACGTCAGCCACCACGCCGTCCTCGCTGGAGGCGTTGACGACGACGAGCAGCTCCCGGCCCTCGTGGCGACGTACGAACGCGACGACCTGCTCGTGGTCGGCCAGCACCGGGACGGTCTCGCCGTGGACGACCACCGGCTCCTCGTGCCGCAGCGCGATCAGCGCCCGGTGGTGCTCGAGCACCGACCCGGCGACGCCGACCTGGGCGGCGACGTTGACGGTCGCGTGGTCCGGGCTGGCGGGCAGCCACGGGTCGGCGGTGGAGAACCCGGCGTGCGGCGAGTCGTCCCACTGGACCGGCGTCCGCGCGTTGTCCCGCGACTTGTGGCGGATCCGCCCCATCGCCTCCTCGGGCGGCAGCCCGGCGTCGAGCAGGTCCTGATAGGCGTTGATCGACTCGACGTCGCGGCAGTGGGAGATGTCGGGCAGGGGCGTGTTCGCCATCCCGATCTCGTCGCCCTGATAGACGTACGGCGTGCCGCGCAACAGGTGGAGCATCGTCGCCAGCGCGGTCGCCGACGCCTCCCGGTGCTCGGGTGAGTCGTCGCCGAACCGGCTGACGAGCCGCGGCTGGTCGTGGTTGCCGAGGTAGAGGCTGTTCCACCCCGCCTCCGCGAGCCCCTCCTGCCACCGGAACAGCGACTCCTTCAGGTCGCGCACCGTCATCGGAACGATGTCCCACTTCCCCTGCGGTCCGGAGTCGAGGTCGACGTGCTCGAACTGGAAGACCATGTCGACCTCCGCACGCGCGGGGTCGGTGTAGAGCCGCGCCTGGTCGACCGAGGTCGCGGGGGTCTCTCCCACGGTCAGCAGCCCGGCCGGCCGGTGCGCGAAGACCTCGCGATGCATCTCCTGGAGGTAGTCGTGGACGCGCGGCCCGTTGAGGACGTAGGGGCCCTGGTCGCCGTAGACACGGGTGTTGATGGGCCCCCCGTTGCCACCGACCTCGCCGTCGAGCAGACCGGGCGATCCCGGGACGGTGACCTTGGAGATCAGGTTGATGACGTCCATCCGGAAGCCGTCGACCCCGCGGTCGAGCCACCAGTTCATCATCGAGTAGACGGCCTGCCGCACCTCCGGGTTCTCCCAGTTCAGGTCGGGCTGGCTCTCGGCGAAGATGTGGAGGTAGTACTCCCCCGTCGCCTCGTCCCAGGCCCAGGCGGACCCGGAGAAGACCGAGCCCCAGTTGGTCGGCTCGGCCCCCGGCTCGCCGCCGGTGCGCCCCGGCCGGGGTGGGCGCCACCAGTACCAGTCGCGCTTGGGGTTGTCGCGACTCGAGCGCGACTCCTCGAACCACGCGTGCGCGCTGGAGGTGTGGTTGACGACCAGGTCCATCACCAGCTTCATCCCCCGGGCGTGGAGGTCCTCGATCAACCCGTCGAGGTCCTCGAGCGTCCCGAAGAGCGGGTCGACGTCGTAGTAGTCGCTGATGTCGTAGCCGTTGTCGTCCATCGGCGAGCGGTAGACCGGGCTCAGCCAGACGACGTCGACCCCGAGGTGCTCGAGGTGGTCGAGGCGCTGCCGGATCCCCGGGATGTCGCCGACGCCGTCACCGTTCCCGTCCATGAAGCTGCGCGGGTAGACCTGGTAGACCACCGCCGACTTCCACCAGTCGCGGGCCACGACGTCTGGGTTGCTCGTCATGACCCGCGACCCTACGGGTGGCTCAGCCCCGCCCGCGAGACCCCTCCACCGCCTGGACCGCGAGGTCCGGCTGGTCGGAGAAGACGCCGTCGAGCCCGGTCCTCAGGAAGGTGCGGACCTCGGCGACGAGGTCGCCGTGCTCCGCCGGACCGCCGTCGGAGCGGAAGTCGGCCGGCAGGAAGGTGTTCTCGGCCCGGAAGGTCCAGGCATGGGCGACGAGGCCGGCGCGGTGGGCGTCCTTGACGACGCGGGTCGGGCGGCCGAGGCTGCCGTCGGCCTTCCGCGGGATGACCAGGTCCTTGCAGAGGCCCACACCGTCGGCGTAGGTCGCGACCGCCCGCAGACCGGCCCGGGTCGCCATCTCGGCGTACGGCGTTCCGGGCCGGTCGGCGGGGGCGCCGCTGCAGTTCGTCAGCTGCGCGAGGGTCACGTCGGTCAGGGCGTCGAGCTCCTGCAGGTTGCCCACCTCGAAGCTCTGCACGATCACCCGGTCGTCCTCGTCGGTGTAGCCGTTGGCCTCGAGGCTCTCGACCAGGGGCTGCTCCAGCGACAGGCCGATCGAGTCGAAATAGCTCGGGTGCTTCGTCTCGGGGTAGATCCCGACCGGCTCGCCGTCGCAGGTCTCGCTCGCCTGCGCGAGGTCGATGACCTCCTGCAGCGTCGGGATCGCGAAGCGGCCGTCGTAGGCGGTGTTGGCGGGCCGCACCTGCGGGATCCGCTCCTCCGCGCGCAGCGTCGAGAGCTCGGCGTAGGTGAAGTCCTCGGTGAACCAGCCGGTGACCGACGCGCCGTCGATGACCTTCGTGGTCCGGCGGTCGGCGAACTCGGGATGGTCCTCAACGTCGGTCGTCCCGCCGATCTCGTTCTCGTGTCGCGCGACCAGGACGCCGTCGGCGGTCGAGACCAGGTCGGGCTCGAGGTAGTCGGCGCACTGCTCGATCGCAAGCTCGTAGGACGCCAGCGTGTGCTCCGGGCGGTAGCCGCTGGCACCGCGGTGGCCGATCACGATCGGCTCGGAGCGGCTGCCGGCGTGGCCGGGCTGGCCGTGGCCACCCGCGGCGGCGGCGGTCCCACCCGGGAGCAGGACGGCGACGAGCGCGGCGACAGGGAGCGCGGCGACGGCCGCGACGAGGGGACGTGGGTTGTTCCGAGAGGTCATGGCCCGACCCCAGCGCCGCCGGGCGACCGGTTCTCGACGTTTCGGTGACGAAGGGGCGAAGACCGGGGCATCATCCGACCTCGTGACGATTCCCGCCGGCTGGTACGACGACCCGCGCGACCGCACCCGCCACCGCTGGTGGGACGGCGCGGAGTGGACCCCGTGGGAGCGGATCGACGCCCCGGCGGAGGCCGAGCGCCACCTCTGGTCACGCCCCGGGGTCGGGCGCGGGTGGACCGTCCTCGCCAACGTCCTGCAGGTCCTCTTCACCGTCCAGGTCGTCGTCGCGGCGTTGACGGTCGTGACCTACTGGCAGCTGCGGGCCGAGCTCACCGTCGGCATCGAGCGGCCCCGCGCGATGGACGCGGGGGTGCTGGACACGGTCGCCGGTGCGGAGACGCCGCTGCTCGTCGCGATGGTCGCGACCGCGCTGACGTCCTACGTGCTCTTCATCATCTGGCTCTACCGGGGCTACCGGAGCAACCGGGTCGACGCAGCCCGGCTCCCACGCGGTGCGGGCTGGGCCATCGGCGCCTGGTTCATCCCCCTGGTCAACCTCGTGCTCCCTGCCCTGGTCGTCCACGACCTCAACCAGGCCAGCCGGCCGCTGGGCGAGTCGCGCGCCGGCCTGGTCACCACCTGGTGGGTGGCCTTCCTCGCGTGGGGCTTCCTCATCCAGGCCGGCGGGCCGCTCCCCGACGACGACCTGCCCGTGCGTGAATACCTCCGCCAGCTCCAGGGTTCGGTCGACCTGACCCTGGCCGGTGAGGCCGTCGGCATCGTGGCCTCGGTCCTCGGGGTGCTGCTGGTGCGCCGGCTGACCCACCAGGTGCGCACCTCGCCGTACGGGCCGCGGCGCAGCGAGCCGCTGCCCGAGGTCAGCGCGAGCTGAGCCAGTCCTCGAGCGCCTCGGCGACGACGTCGTCCCGGGTACGACCGCTGTCGCGGACGGCGGCGCCGAGAGCGGCCTCCAGCCGGGCCGGGACGCGGACGGCGGCGCCCGGCTCGTCAGGTCGGCGGTTGCCGAAGACGGCGAGCGCGAGGGTCGTGAGCGTGCCGAGGACGTCGAGGATCGCGATGACGCCGAGCGCCCGGAAGACGACGTCGCCGTCAGGCTCGGTGAGGATCGTCGCGGTGATGATGCCGGCCAGGGCGACGGCGAGCGCGACGGTCGGCCACAGCACGGTCTGGAGGCGGCGACGGTCGCCGGCGACCCCGAGCAGGAGCGAGAGCTGGGCCAGGGTCAGGGCGACGGTGAGCCCGATGCCGAAGGTCTTGAAGGTGGCCTCGGTGTCCCAGGCGTCACTGTTCCACGTGAGCAGCAGCGCGATCGTGGCCGGAAGGAGGACGGCGACGCCACCGACGGCGCCGACGACCTGGAACCGGGAGCCGGCGGTGGCGAGGTAGCAGAGCATCGCGACGCTGGTGCAGCCGACGATGAGCGTCGTGAGCAGGACCTGGCCCTCGCGCTCACCGAAGGCCCCGCCCCCGAGCAGGGCGACGATGCCCATGAGAGCGGCGATGGAGAAGGAGCCCAGTGTCAGCCAGACGACGACCCGGCGGACGGGGGCCGTGGGGGTGTTGCGGGGTGCCGCGGGGCGGCTCGGGGCGGCGGTCTCGGTCATGCCTCCAGTGTCCTGCGCCACACGCCCGCAGGGCATGAGTCCGAGTGCTCAGGGTGTCGGGACCTCGGTCACCAGCCGGCGACGTGGTCGACGGTCATCGACGGCACGAGGTGGTCGTCCGCACCGGTCGACCACTCCGGGAAGTCGAAGACCGCGACCATCAGCTGGAGCGGGTACGTCGGAGGGCGCGGGCAGCGGCGCACCTCGTCGCCGTCGACGGTGAACACCGCGGCCTCGGCGTCCCAGTCGACCGCGTAGGTGTGGGGCTCGGCGACGTCGATCGGCAGTCGCGGGGCGTCGAAGTCCTGGTCGAGCGCCGGGTCACGGAAGGCCTTGATGCCGACTCCCACCTCGGCCGAGCCGTCCTGCACCGACCGGCCGAACACCTCCACCACGCAGAGCTCCCCGCAGCGGAGCTGCTCCTCGTCGTCCTCGAACCCCGACATCCACAGGGCCGCCATCGAGCGCGGCGAGAGGTCCATCGCACAGCGGATCTCGACGTGGCCCGACGAGGGCAGCCACCCCTCGAAGCGCGACTGCTCCTCCCTCACGACCTGCCCCTCGCGGAAGCGCTGCTGCCCGCGGGTCGAGCCGACCGGCCCCGACCAGCTGCCCGACTGGAGGCCGGACACTCGCAGCGGCGGCTCGTGGTCGCCGGGGCACCACACCGGGTGGTCGACCGGGACGTCGAGGACGAGAGCCCCGTCCGCGACCCGGTGGCTGGCGGCGGTGGCCGCCCGGGACGACCAGGCGGGCAGGTAGTGGGGCAGCCAGACGGAGGCGTCGAGGGTGGCCCCGTCGAAGTCGTCGCGGAGGGGCGCGCCCACGAGTCAGACCTCCTCGCGCCCGTCGTTGTCCTTGTTGCGGATCCCGATCTTGTTGCCGAGCCAGACCAGCGGGTCGTACTTCCGGTCGGCGACCCGCTCCTTCATCGGGATGATCGCGTTGTCGGTGATGTGGATGCCCTCGGGGCAGACCTCGGTGCAGCACTTGGTGATGTTGCACATCCCGATGCCGGCCATCTCCTGGGCGAGCTGTCGGCGGTCGTGGGTGTCGAGCGGGTGCATGTCGAGCTCGGCGTAGCGCAGGAAGAAGCGGGGGCCGGCGAACTTCTCCTTGTTGTCCTCGTGGTCACGGACGACGTGGCAGACGTCCTGGCAGAGGAAGCACTCGATGCACTTGCGGAACTCCTGCCCGCGCTCGACGTCGACCTGCAACATCCGCCGCTTGCCGTCGTCGTCGCGGGGACCGAGCTCGACGCCGGGCAGCTGGCGCGCCTTCTTGTAGTTGAAGGAGACGTCGGTGACGAGGTCGCGGATCACGTCGAAGGTCCGCATCGGCGTGACCGTGATCGTCTCGTCCTCGGCGAAGTCCGACAGCCGGGTCATGCACAACAACCGCGGCCGGCCGTTGATCTCGGCACTGCACGACCCGCACTTGCCGGCCTTGCAGTTCCAGCGGATCGCGAGGTCGCCGGCCTGCGTGGCCTGCAGCCGGTGGAGAGCGTCGAGCACGACCTCGCCCTCGGAGACCTCGACGGTGTAGTCGCGCAGCTCGCCGCCGCGCTCGTCGCCGCGCCAGACGCGGAGCTTCAGGTCGTATCCCATGCTCACTCCTGGAAGTAGGTCTTGAGCTCGTCGGGCATGACGGGCAGCGGTTGCTCGGTCAGGTCGACCCCGGTGCCGGCCTCGTCGAGGCGGACCACGAGGTTCTTGCTGCCCCACTCGGGGTCGGGCTTCGGGAAGTCGTCGCGGGTGTGACCGCCGCGGGACTCCTGCCGCGCGAGCGCCGCCTTCGCGATCGCCTCGGAGACCAGCAGCATGTTGCGGAGGTCGAGGGCGAGGTGCCAGCCGGGGTTGTACTGGCGGTGGCCGTCGACGGCCATCGCCGCCGCCCGCTCCTTGAGCCGCTGGATGCCGGCCAACGCCTCCTCGAGCTCGCTCGCGGTGCGGATGATGCCGACCAGGTCGTTCATCTGCTGCTGGAGGTCGTGGTGGATCGAGTAGGGGTTCTCGCCCTCCTCGGCGTTGAAGGGCTCGAGGGCGCTCCACTCCCCCGCCCTGACCAGGCCGTCGTCGACCTGCGGCCGCTTCTCCAGCCCGGCCGCGTACGCCGCCGCGGACTCGCCCGCGCGCCGCCCGAAGACGAGCAGGTCGGACAGGCTGTTGCCGCCGAGCCGGTTGGACCCGTGCATCCCACCGGACACCTCGCCGGCGGCGTAGAGCCCGGTGACGGCGCTCTGCTGGGTGTCGGGGTCGACCTCGACCCCGCCCATCACGTAGTGGCAGGTCGGGCCGATCTCCATCGGCTCGGCGGTGATGTCGACGTCGGCCAGCTCCTTGAACTGGTGATACATCGACGGCAGCCGCTTGCGGATGTAGTCGGCGTCGCGGCGGCTCGCGATGTCGAGGTAGATGCCGCCGTGCGGTGAGCCGCGACCCGCCTTGATCTCGGAGTTGATCGCGCGGGCGACCTCGTCCCGCGGCAGCAGCTCGGGCGGCCGGCGGTTGTTCTTCTTGTCGTCGTACCAGCGGTCGGCCTCCTCGACCGTGTCCGCCGTCTCGGACCGGAAGAACTCGGGGATGTAGTCGAACATGAACCGCTTGCCCTCGGAGTTCTTGAGGATGCCGCCGTCACCGCGCACCGACTCCGTGACCAGCAGCCCCTTCACCGACGGCGGCCACACCATGCCGGTCGGGTGGAACTGGACGAACTCCATGTTGATCAGCGACGCACCGGCCCGCATCGCGAGGGCGTGGCCGTCGCCGGTGTACTCCCACGAGTTGGACGTCACCTTGAACGACTTGCCGATGCCGCCGGTGGCGAGGACGACCGCCGGGGCGTCGATGACGACGAAGCGGCCGGTCTCGCGCCAGTAGCCGAAGACACCGGCGATCCGCTGGTCCTCCTGGAGCAGCTCGGTGACCGTGCACTCCATGAACACGTCGATGCCGATCTGCACCGCACGCTGCTGGAGGGTGCGGATCATCTCCAGCCCGGTGCGGTCGCCGACGTGGGCGAGCCGGGCGTACTTGTGGCCGCCGAAGTCGCGCTGGCTGATCAGCCCGTCGTCCGTGCGGTCGAAGAGCGCGCCCCAGTCCTCGAGCTCCATGACCCGCTCGGGCGCCTCCTGGGCGTGGAGCTGGGCCATCCGCCAGTTGTTCAGCATCTTGCCGCCGCGCATCGTGTCGCGGAAGTGGACCTCCCAGTTGTCCTCGGGCCACCGGTTGCCCATCGCCGCGGCGATGCCCCCCTCGGCCATGACGGTGTGGGCCTTGCCGAGCAGCGACTTGCAGACGATCGCGGTGTTGGCGCCGGCCTCGTGGGCGGCGATCGCCGCACGCAGGCCGGCGCCGCCGGCCCCGACGACGACGACGTCGTAGGAGTGGCGCTCGATGCCGCCCTCGGAGTAGTAGTCCATCTCGTTGCCGGTCATCTCGTGACGGGTCATGGGTCAGAAGATCCTCAGGTCCTGGATGGTGCCCGTGGCGAGCAGGAAGATGTAGAGGTCGACCAGCGCGACCGAGAACAGGGAGTACCAGGCCCACCGGGCGTGGCTCTGGTTGAGCCGCGACACCCAGGTCCACAGCCGGTAGCGGACCGGGTGCTTGCTGAAGTGGCGCAGCCGGCCGCCGACGACGTGGCGGCAGGAGTGGCACGACAGCGTGTAGAGCCAGATGAACACCACGTTGGCGAGCATCAGCAGGGTCCCGAGACCCAGGTGGACGCCACTGGTCTCGCCGTCGCCGACGGCGTACTCGGCCGGCATCGGGCGGAAGGCCAGCACCACGTCGAAGCTCAGGACGAGGGCGACCAGGACCGCGGCGTACCAGAACCAGCGGTGGACGTTCTGGAGGATCAGCGGGAACCGGGTCTCGCCGGAGTAGGACCCGTGGGGCTCGGCGACGCCGCAGGCGGGCGGGCTGAGCCAGAACGCGCGGTAGTAGGCCTTGCGGTAGTAGTAGCAGGTCATGCGGAAGCCGAGCGGGAAGATCAGGATGATCAGCGCCGCCGAGAGCGGCCACCACGCGAACGGCTGGCCGAAGTCGCTCGCACCCTCGACGCAGTCGCCGAGACAGGGCGAGTAGAAGGGCGAGAGGTAGGGCGAGGCGTAGTAGTCGCGGCCCATGAACGCACGGATCGTCGCGTAGACGACGAAGGCGCTGAAGACCACGAAGGTCGTGAGCGGCGCGAGCCACCACCGGTCGGTCCTGAGCGTGCGTTCCTCGATGCCTGCCCGGCCCGGGCCGGTCACTCCAGTCGCCATGGGTGCCTCTCGTGGGAGAACAACGGCTTGCAGTCTGTCCGGCGGGACGCCGAATGTGAAGGAGCACACACCGCGACTTCACCTCGTCGTCGTGTCGATGTGGCAGCGAGTTCTCGTCCGCGGACCACCCTCGGGCCATGAGGATCGCCCTGGTCTCGGAGTCCTTCTACCCCGCCGTCGACGGCACCACCACGACCGTGCGGGCCGTCGCCGACCGGCTCGTCGACACCGGCCACCAGGTGCTCGTGGTCGCCCCCGGGCCCGGCCTGCCGACCTACCGCGGCTGCCGCGTGGTCCGCGTCCTCAAGCCGGGCCGCAGCGAGCAGGTCCGGTCGGCGCTCGCCGACTTCCGGCCGGACCTCGTCCACCTCACCTCACCCGCCGGCCTCGGCCGCCGGGCGGCGAAGCACGCCCAGGCGATGCGGGTCCCGGTGCTCCAGGTCCAGCAGACGCCGGTCGCCGACCTGGGGGCGGACTACTGGCGCGCCACCACCGCCGCCCGCGCCGACCGGGTCGTGGTGACGGCGCACTGGATGCGCCGACGCCTCGCCGACCTCGGCGTGCCCGCCTCGTTGTGGGCACCCGGCGTCGACCACCAGACCTTCACCCCGGAGCTGCGGGACCCGGCCGTGCGCCGCAACTGGGCACGCAACGGCGAGGTGCTGGTCGGCTACGTCGGGGCGCTGCGCAACCGTCACGACGTACGACGCCTGGCGGAGGTCACCTCGCTGCCCGGCACCCGGCTGGTCGTCGTCGGCGAGGGCGCCCAGGAGGGCTGGCTCAAGTCTCAGGTGCCGACCGGCAAGTTCGTCGGCCCGCTCGCGACCGGCGCGCTCGCCCTCACCGTGGCCAACCTCGACGTGCTCGTGCACCCGGGGGTCAACGAGACCTGCTGCCACCCGCTGCGCGAGGCCGCAGCCAGCGGCGTGCCGGTCGTGGCCCCCGCTGCCGGGGGCGCTCCGGACGTGGTGAAGCCGCTCGAGACCGGGCTGCTGCACGACCCGGACGACCCGCGGGCGATGCTCCGCGCGCTCGCCGCTGTCGTCGGCGACTCGCGCCGCGACCTGCTCGGCCGGCACGCCCGCACCCTCGCCGTCCGACGGAGCTGGGCCGACGCCGTCGACGAGCTCGTCGAGCGGCACTACCTCCCGCTCCTCGCCACCTCACCGACCGCCGCCTGAGGCACTCGCGCTCAGGAGACCTCGGCGAGCCAGTCGAGGAGGAGGGCGGTGAACGCCTCGGGCCGCTCCAGCGAGGGCAGGTGTGCCGCGTCGGGCCACACCACCTGGCGGGCACCGGTGACACCGGCGAGGACCGCCGTGGCGGCCAGGTCGATGGCGTCGACGTCGAGCGCCCCGGAGAGGACCAGGGTGGGGACGTCGACCTCGCCGAGCCGCTCCAGCGCGGGCGGGTCGAGCTCGTCCTCCTCGACGTCGTCCCAGTCGAGGGTGAGCTCGAAGGCACGCCGCTGCATCTCGCCGACCAGCGCGCGGACCGCGGGGTCGACCCGGTCGCTCGGCTGACCCGGTCCGTCGACCCAGGTGACGAGGTTGGCCTCGACGGCGGCGTCGAGGTCGTCGGCCTCCAGCGCGGCGTTCTCGGCGCGACCGAAGGCGCGCAGCGTGTCGGTCGCCTCGGGGATCAGCGCCCCGCCGGGCGCGGCCAGCAGCAGGGACGCGGCGCGGCCCGGGTCGACCAGCGCGACCTCGACGGCCACGCCCGCGCCGAACGAGGCCCCGACGAGGTGGGCGCGCGCGATCCCGAGCCCGTCGAGGGTCGCGAGCACGTCGCGCCAGGGCGCGAGCGGGCCGTCAGGCCGACCGGTCGTGTCGCCGAACCCGCGGAGGTCGAGGCGCACCACGTCCCGGTGGGCGGTGAGGGCGTCCCACTGGGGCTGCCACATGCGGCGGTCGGCGACCCCGGCGTGGAGCAGCACGACGGGGAGGTCGCCGGTCGGGCCGGCGCGGTCGTGGAGGAGGTCGGGCGCTGTGTCGGGCACAGGGCCATCCAACGACCAGCAGGCCGTCGTCACAACCCGATTTGTTACTCGCCGGGTGGGCCAATGTCACACTCCCCCGGAGTCTCCTCGCGCGCGCCCGGCAGGTAGCGTGACGGTTTGTGGCAACTCCTACCTTGGTCAAGGGAGCGCGCTCGACCCGCTCGACCATCGCACTCAAGCTGCTGATGGCCGTGAGCGGCACCGTCTTCATCGGATTCGTGCTGCTCCACATGTACGGCAACCTCAAGGCCTTCGCGGGGCACGACGCCTTCAACGAGTACGCCCACCACCTGCGCGAGCTCGGCGAGCCGATGCTCCCGCACGAGGGGGCGCTGTGGATCATCCGCGTGGTACTGATCCTGTCGCTGGTCGCGCACGTCTACGCCGCGTTCACGCTGTGGTCGCGCAACAAGCGCGCTCGAGGCGCGACGCCGTACGTCGTGAAGAAGCGCACGGGGGCGACCTACGCGAGCCTGATGATGCGCTGGGGCGGCGTGACGCTGCTGCTCTTCATCGTCTGGCACCTGCTCAACTTCACCGTGGGCAAGGTCAACGTGTCGGGTGGCCCGACCGACGACCCCTACAACCTGCTCGTCGACACCTTCGACGTGTGGTGGCTGACGCTGATCTACCTCGTCGCGATGGCGATGCTCGGCGCCCACCTCCACCACGGCATCTGGAGTGCCGCGCAGACCCTCGGCCTCACCGGCACCGCCCACGCCCGCCAGCGGGCGAAGGCCGTCGGATTCACCCTCGCGCTGATCATCTCGGTCGGGTTCTCGCTGGTCCCGCTCGCGGTGCTCGCCGGCATCATCGAGAAGTAAGGGAGCACCCATGAGTGACGACATGAAGGACATGCCCGACACCGTCACGTCGACGGAGTCCTCCCACACCGGCCCCGCCGACCAGGACTACGACGACGCCGCCGGCTTCTACACCCTCGGCGAGCCGATCGTGGACGCCAAGGCCCCTGACGGGGAGATCTCCGAGCGCTGGCAGAACCGCAAGTTCGAGGCTCGGCTGGTGAACCCCGCCAACCGCCGCAAGCTCTCGGTCATCATCGTCGGCACCGGCCTCGCCGGGGCCTCGGCGGCCGCGACGCTCGGCGAGGCCGGCTACCGGGTGAAGTCCTTCTGCTACCAGGACTCCCCCCGACGGGCCCACTCGATCGCCGCCCAGGGCGGCATCAACGCGGCCAAGAACTACAAGGAGGACGGAGACTCCGTCCACCGCCTCTTCTACGACACCGTCAAGGGCGGCGACTACCGCTCGCGAGAGTCCAACGTCTACCGCCTGGCCGAGGTCAGCACGAACATCATCGACCAGTGCGTCGCCCAGGGCGTGCCCTTCGCCCGTGAGTACGGCGGCCTGCTCGACAACCGCTCCTTCGGCGGCGTGCAGGTCTCCCGGACCTTCTACGCCCGGGGACAGACCGGCCAGCAGCTGCTGATCGGCGCCTACCAGGCCCTCGAGCGCCAGGTCCACGCCGGCACGGTCGAGACCTTCACGCGCCACGAGATGCTCGAGGTCATCCTGGTGGACGGGAAGGCCCGGGGCATCATCGCCCGCGACATGGTGACCGGTGCGATCGAGACCCACACCGCGGACGTCGTGGTGCTCGCCTCGGGCGGCTACGGCAACGTCTTCTACCTCTCGACCAACGCGATGGGCTGCAACGTCACGGCCTCGTGGCGCGCGCACCGCAAGGGCGCCTACATGGCCAACCCGTGCTACACGCAGATCCACCCGACCTGCATCCCGGTGTCCGGCTCCCACCAGTCGAAGCTGACGCTGATGAGCGAGTCGCTGCGCAACGACGGCCGGATCTGGGTGCCGAAGAACAAGGCCGACTGCGACAAGGACCCGCGCGAGATCGCCGAGGAGGACCGCGACTACTACCTCGAGCGCATCTACCCCTCCTTCGGCAACCTGGTCCCCCGCGACATCGCCTCCCGCGCCGCGAAGAACGTGTGCGACGAGGGGCGGGGCGTCGGCCCGGAGGTCGACGGCGTGCGCCGCGGCGTCTACCTCGACTTCGCCGCTGCCATCGAGCGGCTCGGCCGCGACGGCATCCAGGAGAAGTACGACAACCTGTTCGACATGTACGAGCGCATCACGGGCGAGAATCCCTACGAGGTCCCGATGCGCATCTACCCCGCCGTCCACTACGTCATGGGCGGGCTGTGGGTCGACTACGACCTGCAGTCCTCCATCCCGGGCCTGTTCGTGACCGGCGAGGCCAACTTCTCCGACCACGGCGCCAACCGGCTCGGCGCCTCGGCCCTGATGCAGGGTCTGGCCGACGGCTACTTCGTGCTGCCCCACACGATCCGCGACTACCTCGCCGACGGGCCGTTCGAGCCGGTCGACGACGACCACCCTGCGGTCGTCGAGGCGCGCGAGTCGGTGCAGTCGCGCATCGACCACTTCCTGGGCAACAACGGCACCCGCAGCGTCGACTCCTACCACCGCGAGCTCGGCAACATCATGTGGGAGTTCTGCGGCATGGAGCGCACCGAGGACGGCCTCAAGAAGGCGATCGACCTGATCCGCACGCTGAAGGACGACTTCTGGCGCAACGTGAAGGTGCTCGGCACGGCCGACTCGCTCAACCAGAGCCTCGAGAAGGCCGGCCGCGTCGCCGACTTCATGGAGCTCGGCGAGCTCATGTGCATCGACGCCCTCAACCGGCGCGAGTCCTGCGGCGGCCACTTCCGCGGCGAGTCCCAGACCGAGGACGGCGAGGCGCTGCGCCACGACGACCAGTACGCCTACGTGGCGGCCTGGGAGTTCGCGGGCGACGACCAGCCGCCCGTCCTGCACAAGGAAGACCTCGTCTACACGGCGATCGAGATGAAGCAGAGGTCCTACAAGTGAAGCTGACCCTGAAGATCTGGCGTCAGGCCGGCCCCGCCGAGAAGGGCGGGATGCACACCTACGAGCTCGACGGCGTCTCGGAGGACATGTCCTTCCTCGAGATGCTCGACGTGCTCAACGAGCAGCTCATCGAGCAGGGCGAGGACCCGGTCGCCTTCGACTCCGACTGCCGCGAGGGGATCTGCGGCATGTGCGGGCTGATGATCAACGGCGACGCCCACGGGCCCGAGGTCACCACGACCTGCCAGCTCCACATGCGCTCCTTCTCCGACGGCGAGACGATCACCATCGAGCCGTGGCGCGCCGAGGCCTTCCCGGTCCTCAAGGACCTGGTGGTCGACCGCTCGGCGTTCGACCGGATCATCGCCGCGGGCGGCTACATCTCGGTCAACACCGGCTCGGCCCCCGAGGCCCACTCGGTCCCGGTCCCCCGTGACGACGCCCTGCGCGCCTTCAACGTCGCGACCTGCATCGGCTGCGGTGCCTGCGTCGCCGCCTGCCCCAACGGCTCGGCCTCGCTGTTCATGGGCGCGAAGATCACCCACCTCGGCGAGCTCCCCCAGGGCCAGCCCGAGCGAGACACCCGGGTCGTCGACATGGTCGCCCAGCACGACCACGAGGGCTTCGGCGGCTGCACCAACATCGGCCAGTGCACCGCCGCCTGCCCCAAGGAGATCCCGCTCGACGTGATCTCCCAGCTCAACAAGGACCTGCGCACCGCCATGCGTCACGGCCACTGACCGACCACGATCTGCAGCGGCGAGGCCGCGACACGCCGACACCACGGCGTGTCGCGCCTCTGTCGTGCAGGACGTGGCCTGTGGATGACGGTCACTCGGTGACCTCCGGGTGCGAGAGGCTCGCGGCGTGGATCCGGTGGCTGCCCTCGCCCGCCTGGGCGGCGTGGCGACGGCGCACGACCTGCTGCGCCTGACGACCCGACGGTCGCTTCGCACTGCCCTCGGATCGGGGCGCATCCGGAGGCTGTCCACGGGCCGCTACGGGCTGCCCACCGCCGCGGCCTCGCTGCGGCTCGCAGGAACACACGGCGGCTACGTCTCGCACCTCTGCGCCGCCGCCCACCACGGTTGGGAGATCGCCCGCCAGCCCGAGCTGCCGCAGCTGGCGGTGCCTCGTCACCGAACGCCCCCTCGCGATCTCGTCGCCGAGGTGACGCGGCTGCCGTCCACGACCGCCGACTTCCGCGGGCCTGCCACGGGTGCCGTCCTGACCGTCATCTGTGCTCCCGTGACCTCCCGTTCGGCGAAGCACTCGCCGTGGCCGACTCCTGCCTCCGCCACGGCGACGCGACCCACGACGAGCTCGTGGCCGCAGCAGCCGGGTCGCCCCCCGGCGTACGTCGGGTTGTGGCCTACGCCGACGGGCGTTCGACCAACCCGTTCGAGTCCGTCCTCCGCGCGCTCGCGATCGACGCCGGGCTCGACGTCGTCCCGCAGTACGAGGTCCGAGCCGGCGGCCTGGTGCTCCACCCGGACCTCGTCGACCCACTGCGCGGCATCGTCCTCGAGGCCGACTCGTGGGGGTTCCACGCTTCCCACGACGAGCACGACCGCGACTGTGTCCGCTACAACCCCCTCGTCGCCACGGACTGGCGGGTGCTGCGCTTCACGCACGACCACGTCATGGGATCGGCGTCCTACGTCGTGTCGACGATCCGGCATGTGATCGACGCTGCCGCGGACTAGCGGGAGCGGAGGGCCTTCCAGCCGAGGCGGCCGAGGACGGCGGCGATGGCGAAGTTGACGACGATGAGCACGGAGTGGGCCACCCAGTAGCCGGTTGCGCGCTCCTCGCCGGCGGCGTAGGCCGCGTAGAGGTTCTTGGTGAACATGCCGAAGGTCAGCACGTTCCAGAGCGCCACTCCGAGCAGGAGCAGGGCATGACGGCGTTCGAGCTTCACGGGGCGTCCTTCACTGGTCGTCCTACTTCCTGCGGGCGAGTGCGACGAGCCCGAGCATGGTGGCGCCGCCGGCGGCGAACGCCGCCTTCGGGCTGACGCCGGAGGCGGGAGCGGTCTCGCGGAGCTCGACCTGGGTGAGCTCCTTCATGGCGTACTCCGCGCGGTCGGCCTCGAGCGCCGCGCGGTCACGCTGCTCCCGCGCCTCGCGCGACGTGTGGGCCCACGCGGCCGCATACATGACCACGCGCGAGAAGTAGTAGATCCAGACCAGCAGGATCAGAGCGATCCCGAAGACCTGGAAGGCGTCGGAGTTCTTGGTCGAACCGAGCAGGAGGAACGACGCCCGCTTGAGCACCTCGAAGCCGAGCGCGCCCAGCAGTGCCCCTGACCACAGCGAGCGCCGTGGGGTGCGGGGCTGGGCCAGCACCACGAACATGGTGAAGAACAGCAGCACGTTGGCCGCAAGCCCCAGCACGACGGTCAGCAGCGTCACGAGCCAGGCGAATGCCTCGTCGACCCCGAGCCAGTCGAGCAGGTCGGTGGCGAACCCGCTGATCAGCCCGGTGACGGCGACGCTGACCAGCAGGGTGACGCCGATGACGGCCAGCGTCATCAGGTCGCGGAGCTTGCCCACCACGAAGTTCGGCTGCGCCCGCTCCGGCTCCTCGAACACGACGATGAGCGCTTGACGCATGGCCGACAGCCAGCCGAGGCCGGCGTAGAGCACACCGGCGAGTCCGATCAGCCCGGCAGTGCTGGCCCCGTCCTCGAACGCGGAGAGGTTCAGGTCGATGCCGGGGAACAGGTCGGTGAGCGCCGTGTCGAGGGCGTCCTGGGCCCCGGGGTAGACCTTCGAGACGTAGCCGACGACGAAGAAGGCGAGCGCGAGGATCGGGAAGAAGGAGAGGAAGCCGAAGTAGGTGACAGCCCCGGCCTGGAGGCTGCCCTTGACCGCGCCATAGTGCTGGACCATCCGCACGACGTGGTCGATGAGGGGCCTGCGCCGCCGGACGTCCGCGAGCCGTTCCTGGGGTGAGGTCATGGGGTGGTGGCCAGCGCGAAGTCCCGGGAGGGCCGCCAGCCGTGCTCCTCGTCGTGTCGGTAGAGGTGGAAGTCCTCGGCCTCGAAGGTGCAGTCGAAGCCGGCCAGCTCGTCGAACGCGCGGTCCATGACGGGCTCGGGCATGTGGTGGGCGATCGTCACGTGGGGGTGGAAGGGGAACTGGAGCGGGACGTCGAGCGGCCCACGGCGCACGCTCTCGGCCAGCGCCTCGCACTGGGAGATCCCCTCGACCAGCGACACGAACACCACCGGGGAGACCGGTCGGAACGTCCCGGTGCCGCGCAGGTGGATCTCGAACGGCTCGATGTCGGCCGCGGCCGCCTCGAGGTGCTCCTCGGCGGACCCGATCTGCTCCTCGGTCAGCTCGACCGGCGGGACCAGCGTGATGTGGGTGGGGATCAGCGTCGCCGTCTCGTCGCCGAGGGCGGTGCGGTAGTCCTGGAGCTCGCTCGCCCACGGCTCGGGCAGGGCGAGGGCGACTCCGATCGTGGGCACCGCTCGACCCTAGCGGCCGGCCGGCACGAAGCCGACCCGGTCGTAGACGTCGCGCAACGTCGCCTCGGCGACCGCGCCGGCCGTCGCGGCGCCTTCGGCGAGCACCTTCGCGAGCTGGTCCTGGTCCTCCAGCAGTTCCAGCGTGCGGTCGCGGAACGGCGTGACGAACTCGACCACGACGTCGGCGAGGTCACCCTTGAGCGCGCCGTAGCCCTGCCCGGAGTACGCCGTCTCGAGGTCGTCGACGGTGCGGCCGGTCAGGGCCGAGTAGATCGTCAGCAGGTTGGAGACACCCGGCTTCTCCTCGGGGTCGAACCGCACCTCCGAGCCCGAGTCGGTGACCGCCGAGCGGATCTTCTTCGCGCTCATCCTGGGGTCGTCGAGCAGGTCGATGATGCCGGAGGGCGAGGAACCCGACTTCGACATCTTCGCCGTGGGGTCCTGGAGGTCGGTGATCTTCGCCGTCGCCTTGAGGATGTAGGGCTCGGGCAGCCGGAAGGTCTTCTTGTAGCGGTGGTTGAAGCGCTGCGCGAGGTCGCGGGTCAGCTCGAGGTGCTGGCGCTGGTCCTCGCCGACCGGGACGTAGGCCGGCCGGTAGAGCAGGATGTCGGCCGCCTGCAGGATCGGGTAGGTGAACAGGCCGACCGAGGCCGCACCCTCCCCGCCCTTGGCGGACTTGTCCTTGAACTGGGTCATCCGGCGGGCCTCGCCGAAGCCGGTCAGGCACTGGAGCACCCAGCCGAGCTGGGCGTGGGCCGGGACCTGGCTCTGGACGAAGATCGCCGAGCGCTGCGGGTCGACCCCGGCCGCGAGCAGCTGTGCGGCCGCGCGCAGCGTCCGCTGCCGCAGCACCTTCGGGTCCTGCTCGACCGTGATCGCGTGCTGGTCGGCGATGAAGAAGAACGGCTGGTGCTCCTCCTGCAGCTCCACCCACTGGCGCAGGGCACCGAGGTAGTTGCCGAAGTGGAAGGAGTCGGCCGTCGGCTGGATCCCGGAGAGGACGCGCGGCCGTGCGGTCGGAGCGGACATGGCCCCGATTCTGTCAGGAGCGCCGGTGGCGCCGGACCGCAGGTCAGCCGTGGGTACGGCGCAGCGCGGCCGACCACCCGAGCACCAGGAGGCCGAGCAGGGCCAGCAGCGCGCCGACGACGCCCGGGGCCTGATAGCCCCAGCCGGCCGAGACGACGAGGCCGCCCAGGAAGGCGCCGAGGGCGTTGGCGACGTTGAGCGCGGCGTGGTTCATCGCAGCGCCCATGGTGCGGGCCTCCGCCGCGACCGACATCAGCCGGATCTGGAGGGCGAGGACCAGCACGGAGCCGGTGACGGTGATCCCGAAGAGGACGGGCAGGGTCCACCAGCCCGCCGGGGCGAGCACGCTGAACAGGAGCAGCAGCAGACCCTGACCGGCGCCACCGATGAACATCGAGCGCATCACCGACCAGTCGGCCATCCGCCCCGCCACCCAGGTCCCGACGACCATGCCGAGCCCGAAGGCGAAGAGGAAGATCGGGGCCACCGACTCCGGCAGGCCGCCCACCTCGGTGATGGTCGGGACGATGTAGGTGTAGACGGCGAACATGCCGCCGAAGCCGATCGCACCCGCGAGCAGCGTGAGCAGGACCTGCGGTTGCTTCAGCGCCGCCAGCTCGTTGCGCCAGGTCGCGTCGGGGTTGCCCTTCGTGCGTGGGACGAAGGTCGCGACGAGGGCGACCGTCAGCAGGCCGAGCGCGGCGACCAGCCAGTAGGCGGTGCGCCAGCCCAGGTTCTGGCCGAGCCACGTCGCGGCCGGGACACCGACGACGTTCGCGACCGAGAGCCCGAGCATCACCGAGGCGATGGCGCGGCCCTTGCGGTGGGGAGCGACCATGCTGGCCGCGACGAGCGAGGCGACACCGAAGTAGGCGCCGTGCGGCAGGCCCGAGGCGAACCGCGCGACCAGCAGCGCGTCGTACGACGTGGCGAGGGCGGAGGCAGCGTTGCCGACAGCGAACGCCGTCATCAGGACGAGCAGCAGCGCGCGGCTGGGCAGCCGGGCCGCGAGCGTGGCGATCGTCGGAGCGCCGACGACCACCCCGAGCGCGTAGGCCGAGATCGCGTGGCCCGCGGAGGGGATCGAGACGTCCACGCCCCGCGCCAGCTGGGGCAGCAGACCCATCGACACGAACTCGGTCGTGCCGATCGCGAAGCCGCCCATGGCGAGCGCCACCAGCGCCACCGTGACGTGGCGCGGGCGGAGGTCGGTCGTCGGCTCCGTGGCGAGGGTGGTCACGTGAGGCGGCAACAGCCCGCCGGGGGACTCCATTCCGTGATCCCCGGTGTGACCTCGGACTCCCCCGGTCATCCGGAGGCCGCGACGAGCGCGTCGCCGAGCGCCGTGCGCCAGTAGAGCACCTCGCGCCCGGACCGTCGGCGCTCGGCCAGCCCGCTCTCGCGGAGCACCCGCAGGTGGCCGCCCACAGAGCCGACCGGCAGTCCGGTGAGACCGGCCAGCCCGGAGGTGCTCGAGGGCGTCCCGAGTGCTGCCAGCAGCCGGGCGCGGTTGGGGCCGAGGAGCCGCGCGGACGCTCCGGGCTGGCCGGACTCGAGTCCGGCGAGGGCACCCGCGACGGGGTAGTAGACGGCATACCGGTCCGGGAGGTCCCAGCCGACTGAGCTGGCGGGGCTGTGGACCGGCACGAACCAGAGCTCGGTCGCGCCGGTCAGGTCGCGGGACGGGTTGTCGTGGAGGTTGATCCGCAGCTCCCCGTCGCCGAGCCACGCCCGGTCGCGCCCGAGGTCGCCGAGGACCGACTCCCAGCCGTGGGTCGCCAGCCGCGACGTGCGGGAGACGATGTCGGCGCGCAGCACCCGCTCGCGCCGCGGCCAGTCGGTGGCGACGACGTGCACCCACACCCAGTCGAGCAACGCGGTGGCGTGACCCGCCGTCCCCGGCCGGCGCAGCACCGGCGGCAGGACCGCGCCCGAGGTCTCGGCCAGGTCGGCCCGGACCCGCCGGTCCCCGAGCGAGGCGAGCTCGGCGAGGTGGCTGGGGAAGGAGGTGTGCCCGCCGCGCGGTGGCAGGCACAGGAAGTCGGCCGTCCACCGGGGCGCGAAGCAGTGCGCGAGCACGGCGGCCCGGCCCGGATGGCGCTCGAGCATGGCGCGGAAAGCGTCGCCGTGCAGGGCGGCCAGCGCTCGCTCGCTAGGGGTGCGCGGGCGGTCGAGGCCCGCCATCGCGGCCACGACGTCGGCGTACGGCGACACCGTGAAGCGCGCCCGCGCCAGCAGGTCGGCCGACATCTGCCAGGTGCCCATGTTTCGCCTCCACGCGAAACATTAGCGTCGCGGGGCTCCCGGAGCCGAGGATCGCCGGGTGAGGACCTATCGCGACCTGTTCGCCGTGGCGGAGTTCCGGGTGCTGTTCGTCTCCCAGTGCCTGACGATGGTGGCCGCGGCCACCGCCGGGCTGGCGCTCGGCACCATCGTGCACCGGGAGACCGGGTCGGCGGTCCTGACCGGCCTCAGCATGTTCGGGGGGCCGATCGCGGCGCTCGTCGCCTCCGCGTTCTGGCTCTCGGCCTCCGACCTCGTCCGCCCGCGCCGGGCGCTGGTCACGGTGGCGAGCGTGATCGCCGTGGCCGACCTGGTGCAGGCCGTCCCGGGGATGCCGTGGCCGGCCCGCTTCGGGCTGCTCGCCGCGGTCTGGCTGGTGATGTCCACCGCCGCAGGTGCCGGCGTGGCCTACCTTGCCGACCTGCTGCCGCACGAGGCCTTCGTGCTGGGCCGGGCGACGCTCAACATCGCTGTCGGGTCGATGCAGATCGTGGGCTACGGGCTCGGGGGACTGCTGCTCGTCGCGTTGAGCCCCCAGGGCCTCTTCCTCGTGGCCGCGGCGAGCGCGGCGGCGGCCGCGGTCCTGTTGCGGCTCGGTCTGGCCGACCGCGAGGCCCGCGCCACCGGTCCCGTCGTACGACGCACCCGTGAGGTCAACCGGAGGCTGCTCGGCTCCCCCGTCCTGCGTCCCCTCTATCTCTCCTCCTGGGTGCCCAACGGCCTGATCGTCGGCTGCGAGGCGCTCTACATCCCCTTCGCGGGCGAGCGTGCCGGCTTCCTCTTCGCCACCACCGCCGCGGGGATGCTGCTCGGCGACGTCGTGGTCGGCCGGTTCCTGGGCCCCGACACCCGTGACCGGCTCGTCAACCCGTTGCGCTTCCTCCTCGCCGCCCCCTTCCTGCTCTTCTGGTTCGACCCCCATCTCGGCATCGCCCTGGCCCTCGGCTTCGTCGCCGCCATCGGCTACGCCGACAGCCTCCCGCTGCAGGAGCGGCTCCTCGACCGGATCCCGGAGGACGTCCGCGGCCAGGCGATGGGACTGCGCTCGACCGGGCTGAGCGCCGGTCAGGCACTCGGCGCGCTGGTCGCGGGCGCCACGGCCGACCTGCTGGGCATCGGCTCGGAGTCGGCCGGGCGGGCGATGGCCGTCATGGCCGTGCTGTCGCTGCTGGTGAGCCTCGCCCTGGTGCCCGGGTTGCGACGGTCGCGGCGCCACGCGCCCGCGGCCCCCGAAGACGCGTCGTACCCGACCTCAGCGTCGTGATCCGTCCGGATCACGACCGTGAGGTCGGGTACGACGGCGGGTGGGGTCAGCGCAGGGAGTCGATCGCGGCGTTGAGCGTCGCGGACGGCCGCATGACCTGCTCGGCCTTGGCGGGGTCGGGCCGGAAGTAGCCGCCGATGTCGGCGGGGCTGCCCTGGACCCCGTTGAGCTCCTCGACGATCGCCTGCTCGTCGCCGGCCAGCTTCTCCGCGAGCGGAGCGAACGCCTCGGCGAGCGCTGCGTCCTCGGTCTGCTTCGCGAGCTCCTGCGCCCAGTAGAGGGCGAGGTAGAAGTGGGAGCCGCGGTTGTCGATGCCGCCGATCTTGCGGGTCGGCGACCTGTCCTCCTCGAGGAAGGTCGCGGTCGCCGCGTCGAGCGTGTCGGCCAGGACCTGCGCCCGGGCGTTGTCCTCGCGCTGGGCGAGGTGCTCGAACGAGGCGGCCAGCGCGAAGAACTCACCGAGGCTGTCCCACCGCAGGTAGTTCTCCTCGACGAGCTGCTGCACGTGCTTCGGGGCCGAGCCGCCGGCGCCGGTCTCGAAGAGGCCGCCCCCGTTCATCAGCGGGACGATCGAGAGCATCTTCGCCGACGTGCCGACCTCGAGGATCGGGAAGAGGTCGGTGTTGTAGTCGCGCAGCACGTTGCCGGTGACCGAGATGGTGTCCTCGCCCTTGCGGATCCGCTCGAGCGAGTAGGTGCATGCGTCGGCGGGCGACATGATCTCGATGGTCAACCCGTCGGTGTCGTGGTCACCCACGTAGTCATGGACCTTCGCGATCAGGTTGGCGTCGTGGGCCCGGGTCTCGTCGAGCCAGAAGACGGCCGGCGAGCCGGACGCGCGGGCGCGGGTGACGGCGAGCTTGACCCAGTCGCGGATCGGCTCGTCCTTGGTCTGGCAGGCACGCCAGATGTCGCCGGGCTCCACGTCGTGGGACATGAGTACGCCGCCGGCGGAGTCGACCACCGTCACGGTGCCGGCCGCGGTCATCTCGAAGGTCTTGTCGTGGGAGCCGTACTCCTCGGCCTTGCGGGCCATCAGGCCGACGTTCGGGACCGAGCCCATCGTGGCGGGGTCGAGCGCGCCGTGGGCCTTGCAGTCGTCGATGACGGCCGCGTAGACGCCGGCATAGCTGGAGTCGGGGATGACCGCGAGGCAGTCGTCCTCCTGGCCGTCGGGACCCCACATGTGGCCGCCGATCCGGATCATCGCCGGCATCGAGGCGTCGATGATGACGTCGGAGGGGACGTGCAGGTTGGTGATGCCCTTGCGGTCGTCGACCATGGCCATCCGCGGGCCCTCGGCGAGCCCAGCCTCGACCGAGGCCTTGATCGCGTCCCCGTCGGGCAGGTCGGAGACCGCCGAGAGCAGCGCACCGAGCCCGTCGTTGGGCGAGATGCCGGCCGCGGCCAGCTGCTCGCCGTACTGCTCGAAGAGCGTCGGGAAGAACGCCTGGACGGCGTGGCCGAAGATGATCGGGTCGGAGACCTTCATCATCGTGGCCTTGAGGTGGACCGAGAACAGCACGTCGTCGGCCTTGGCCCGGGCGATCTGCTCGGTGAGGAAGCGGCGCAGCGCGGCGACGTTCATGAACGTCGCGTCGACGACCTCGCCGGCCTCGACGGTGAGGCCGTCCTTGAGCACGGTCTCGGTGCCGTCGCTCGAGGTGTGCACGATGCGGAGGGTGTCGGCCGACTCCATGACGACCGACTGCTCGTTGGACCGGAAGTCGTCGTGACCCATGGTCGCGACCTCGGTCCTCGAGTCGCTCTTCCACTCGCCCATGCGGTGGGGGTGCTTCTTGGCGTAGCCCTTGACCGCGGCGGGCGCGCGGCGGTCGGAGTTGCCCTCGCGCAGCACCGGGTTGACCGCGGAACCCTTGACCTTGTCGTAGGCGGCGCGGGCGGCCTTCTCCTCGTCGGTCTGGGGGTTCTCGGGGTAGGCCGGGATGTCGTAGCCCTGCTCCTGCAGCTCCTTGACCGCGGCCTTGAGCTGCGGGACGGAGGCGGAGATGTTGGGCAGCTTGATGATGTTGGCCTCGGGCGTCGTCGCCATCTCGCCGAGCTCGGCGAGCGCGTCGCCGATGCGCTGGTCGTCGCTCAGGCGGTCGGGGAACTGCGCGAGGATGCGGCCGGCCAGCGAGATGTCGCGGGTCTCGACGGACACACCGGCCTGGGCGGCGTACGCCTCGATGATCGGCAGGAACGAGTAGGTCGCGAGCAGCGGCGCCTCGTCGGTGTGGGTGTAGATGATCGTGGAGCCATCGGTGTCGGTCACGCGTCGGACGCTACCAATCGCGCCCGCACGAGCTCGACCCGCTCCTCCCCTCCCGAGACGGTCTCCTCGAGGACCAGGCCCGTGCCGCGGGCGTAGTACTTCACCTCGACCAGCCCGGGCTCGAGCGGGGTCGTGTCCTCGGTCACCACGAGGTCGTCGTAGGTCGTGCCGGCCACGGTGCGGGTCTCCCCCACCGCGAGCACCCGTGCCTGGTCCTCGGCGGCACCCGCGTCGTACTCCTGGCGGTAGCCGTCACCCACGCGTGGCGTCGCCGGCATCGCGAGCCCCGCCTCGGCCCCGTCGACCCCGGCCTCCCACGAGCCCTCGGTCGTCGGCCGGCGGCGCCTGCCCTCGTAGGCGGTCGTGTCCTCGCCGAAGTACCAGACGTTGCCCGCGGTGTCCTGCGCGAACCAGTCGTAGGTGTCCTCGACGACCCGCCCCCTCGCGTCCGTCACGACGTCGTGCACGACCGTGGTGGTCACTCCGGCGACGACGCGGGTCTCGTCGGTGACCGTGACGGTGACCGTCTCCCTCTCCCCCTCGTCGCCCGTCGACTCGTAGACCCACTCCGAGCCCGGCACGAGCGGCAGCCAGGGGTTGTCGATGCGGTCCACGAAGTCGGCCGGGTCGGGCGAGGGCGTCGGCACCTCGAGCCCGTCCACCCCCGTGGGCCCGATCTCCTCGGGCGCGCCGCCGCAACCGCCGAGCAGGAGGACGGCGAGCAGCGCGGGTGCCAGCGTCCGGCGCGGGGTCATGGAGGCAGCATGTCGCACCGCTGCTAGCGTCGGAGCGCTGACCCTTCACCTCCAGATCGAGGAGCCTCGACGTGACCTCTCCGCTCAAGGTGGCCGTGACCGGTGCCGCCGGCCAGATCGGCTACAGCCTCCTGTTCCGCCTCGCGAGCGGTGCGCTCCTCGGCCAGGACCGCCCGATCCAGCTCCAGCTGCTCGAGATCGAGCCGGCCCTGAAGGCGCTCGAGGGTGTCGTCATGGAGCTCGACGACTGCGCCTTCCCGACCCTCGCCGGCGTCGAGATCGGCGCCGACGCCGAGAAGGTCTTCGACGGCGTCAACCTCGCCCTGCTCGTCGGTGCCCGCCCGCGCGGCCCGGGCATGGAGCGCAGCGACCTGCTCGAGGCCAACGGCGCGATCTTCACCGCCCAGGGCAAGGCCCTCAACGCGGTGGCCGCGGACGACGTCCGGATCGGCGTGACCGGCAACCCTGCCAACACCAATGCCCTGATCGCGATGTCCAACGCCCCCGACATCCCGGCGGAGCGCTTCTCCGCGCTGACCCGCCTCGACCACAACCGGGCGATCTCGCAGCTCGCAGCGAAGACCGGTGCGCCGGTGACCGACATCAAGAAGATGACGATCTGGGGCAACCACTCCGCCACCCAGTACCCCGACCTGTTCCACGCCGAGGTCGGCGGGAAGATCGCGGCCGACGTCGTCAACGACCAGGAGTGGCTCGAGAACGACTTCATCCCCACGGTCGCCAAGCGCGGCGCAGCGATCATCGATGCCCGCGGCTCCTCCTCGGCGGCCTCGGCCGCGTCGGCGACCATCGACGCCGCCCGCGACTGGCTGCTCGGATCCGCCGAGGGCGACTGGGTCTCGATGGCGGTCCGGTCCGACGGCTCCTACGACGTCCCCGAGGGCCTCATCTACTCCTTCCCCGTCGTCACCAAGGACGGCAACTGGGAGATCGTCGAGGGCCTCGACATCAACGAGTTCTCGCGGGCGAAGATGGACGCCACGGCCGCCGAGCTCACCGAGGAGCGCGACGCGGTGAAGGGCCTCGGGCTCATCTGAGGCTCGATCTCGACTGAGCGCCTGCGCGACTTCGCAGGCTCAGTCGCGGCGCTCGCTCGATCTGGCAGCACCCACGCCCGGTTCCGCTCCGCGGAGCCGGGCTGTGCTGCTCAGAAGGGCTGTTGGGGGATGTCGCCGGCGAGGAACCAGATCAGCCCGGCGACGACGAGCAACAGGGGCACGTCGAAGGCGCGGTGGCGCACGGCGAGCATGCCCGCCTGCCGCGACGGCAGCACCAGCCGGCAGCCGGCGGCGAAGGCGAGCGACGCGGCGACGACGCGGACGCCGGTGCGCCAGTCGTCGAGGGCGGCGACGCCGAGCCCCGTGATGACGCCCGCCAGCGCGACGAGGTAGAGCAGCCCGCCGATGGTGGAGGGGTAGCGGCGCGGCGCAGGGTCCGGCGGCTTGATGTCGGGGGCGGGCTCGGACGCGGCCTCGCTCATGCGACCCCCGCCGCGCGCTCCGCGGCCTCGACGATGTTGGAGAGCAGCATCGCGCGCGTCATCGGGCCGACCCCGCCCGGGTTGGGCGACACCCAGCCCGCGACGTCCCAGACGTCGTCGGCGAGGTCGCCGGCGATCTTGCCCTCGACGCGCGAGACACCGACGTCGAGCAGGGCGGCGCCGGGCTTGACCATGTCGCCGGTGATGATGCCGGGCACGCCGGCGGCGGCCACGACGATGTCTGCCTCGCGCACGTGGGCGGCGAGGTCGCGGGTGCCGGTGTGGCACAGCGTCACGGTCGCGTTCTCCGTACGCCGGGTCAGCAGCAGGCCGAGCGGCCGGCCGACCGTCAGCCCGCGGCCGACGACCACGACCTCGGCGCCCGCGATCTCGACGTCGTGGCGGCGCAGCAGCTCGATGACGCCGACCGGGGTGCACGGCAGCGGCCCGGGCTTGCCGAGGACGAGCTTGCCGAGGTTCATCGGGTGGAGGCCGTCGACGTCCTTGTCCGGGTCGACCCGCGAGAGCAGCGCGAACTCGTCGCGCCCCGTCGGCTGCTGGACGAGGAACCCGGTGCACGTGGGATCGGCGTTGAGGTCGTCGATCACGGCCTCGACCTCGGCCTGCGGCGTACCGGCGGGCAGGTCGCGCCGCAGCGAGGTGATGCCGATCTCGGCGCAGTCCTTGTGCTTCGCTCCGACGTACCAGTGGCTGCCCGGGTCGTCGCCCACCAGCACGGTGCCCAGCCCGGGCGTGACGCCCCGCTCGGCGAGCAGCCGCACCCGTTCGGTGAGCTCCTCCTTGATCACCTTCAGCGTGGCGTTGCCGTCGAGCCTCTGTGCAGTCACGGTGGGGATCCTCGCAGACGAACGGTCAGTGGAAGAAGTGCCTCGTCCCGGTGAAGTACATCGTCACGCCGGCGGCCTCGCAGGCCTTGACCGTGAGCTCGTCGCGCACGGAGCCGCCGGGCTGGACGATGGCCGTCACCCCGGCGTCGAGGAGGACCTGCGGGCCGTCCTCGAACGGGAAGAACGCGTCGGACGCGGCGACCGAGCGGGCGGCCCGCTCCCCCGCCCGCTCGACCGCCAGCCGGCAGGAGTCGACCCGGTTCACCTGGCCCATGCCGATGCCGACCGAGGCGCCGTCGTGGGCGAGCAGGATCGCGTTGGACTTCACCGACCGGCACGCCCTCCAGGCGAAGGCGAGGTCGGCGAGCACGTCGGCGGACGCCGCCTCACCGGTCGCCAACGTCCAGGTCGACGGGTCGTCGCCACCCGCGCCCTCGTCGAGCACGGCGTCGACGTAGTCGCGCTCCTGGACCAGTAGTCCCCCGGAGATCGGTCGCATCTCCACCTCGCCGCGTCCCAGCGGCTCGCAGACGAGGATCCGGATGTTCTTCTTCCCCTGCAGGACCTCGACGGCTCCGTCGTCGTACGCCGGCGCCACGATCACCTCGGTGAAGATCTCGGCCACCTGCTCGGCCATCGCGACCGAGACGGGCCGGTTCGCGGCGATGACGCCGCCGAAGGCGGAGACGGAGTCGCACGCGTGGGCGCGGCGGTGGGCCTCCGCGACGTCGGACCCGACGGCGATCCCGCACGGGTTGGCGTGCTTGATGATGGCCACCGCCGGCTCGTCGAAGCCGTAGGCCGCGCGCCGGGCGGCGTCGGTGTCGACGTAGTTGTTGTAGGACATCTCCTTGCCGTGGAGCTGCTCGGCCTGGGCGAGGCCGCTGCCGACGTCGTTGAGGTAGAGCGCGGCCCGCTGGTGGGGGTTCTCCCCGTAGCGCAGGGTCGAGGCCTTTTCCCACGTGCCGCCGACCCACGCCGGGAATCCCTCGCCGTCGCTGGTGTCGGTGAGCACGTTGCCCATCCACGAGGCGACGTTCACGTCGTAGGTCGCGGTGTGCACGAACGCGTCGGCGGCCAGCCGCTGCCGCTCCTCGAGGGTGAAGCCGCCGGCGGCGACCGCGGCCAGGACGTCGTCGTAGCGCTCGGGCGAGGTCACGATCGCGACCGAGGGGTGGTTCTTGGCTGCTGCGCGGACCATCGAGGGGCCGCCGATGTCGATCTGCTCGACGCACTCGTCGGGCGTGGCGCCCGACGCGACCGTCTGGGTGAAGGGGTAGAGGTTGGAGACGACGAGGTCGAAGGGCTCGACGCCGAGGTCGGCGAGCTGGGAGACGTGGGACTCCAGTCGGCGGTCGGCGAGGATGCCGGCGTGGACGCGCGGGTGGAGCGTCTTGACCCGGCCGTCGAGGCACTCGGGGAAGCCGGTCAGGTCCTCGACCTTCGTCACGGGGATGCCGAGACCCTCGATCAGGGCGGCGGAGCCACCCGTGGAGACGAGCTCGACGCCGGCGTCGTGGAGGCCGCGGGCGAGCGGCTCGAGACCGGTCTTGTCGTAGACGGAGACCAGGGCGCGGCGGATCTGGATGCGGGTCACGGGTGACTCCTCGGGGCTCGGGGTGGATCGAGTATCGAGGTCGGGCACCCAGGCGTTCGATGCGCCGACGTGGTCACTCCCCGGTGGTGGCCCACCTGCGCCAGTCGTGTGGGGTCAGCCTATCCGCACCCGGCGGCCGTCGAGGGTCCAGCCCTCGCGTGCCATCCGGCCGACCGCGTCGACCAGCATCGCGCGCTCGGCGACCTTGATCCGCTCGTGGAGCGAGGCGACGTCGTCGTCGTCCTCGACCGGCACGGTGGCCTGGGCGACGATCGGGCCGGTGTCGACGCCGCCGTCGACGACGAAGAGCGTCGCGCCGGTCACCTTGACGCCGTAGTCGAGGGCGTCACGTGGCCCGTGCATCCCGGGGAACGACGGGCACAGCGCCGGGTGGGTGTTGACCATCGCGAACCGCTCGAGGAAGCCGCCGCCGACCAGCTTCATGAATCCCGCCGAGACCACCAGGTCCGGCTCGTACGCCGCCACGGAGTCGGCCAGCGCCGTGTCCCAGTCCTCGCGGCTGTCGTGGTCGCCGACGCGGCACACGAACGTCGGGATCCCGGCGCGCGAGGCCCGCGCCAGTCCCTCGATGCCGTCGCGGTCCGCCCCGACCGCGACGACCTCCGCGCCGTAGTCGGGGTCGGCGCAGGCGTCGAGCAGGGCCTGCAGGTTGGTGCCGGAACCGGAGACGAGGACGACGAGCCGCACGGGGGTGGAGCCTACGGGGAGGTCAGTCGGTCGGCCGCAGCGTCCGCCGCTGCCACCAGGTCATGACCAGCCCGCCGACGAGGCCGCCGATGCCGAGCGCCGTGATCGCGTGGACCAGGACGTCGAAGGCGTAGGGCTGGACCAGCTGCATCCGGCCGGGGCCGACGGCACCGCCCGCCAGCAGCGACAGCCAGCCGAGCAGCACGCCGGCGAGGACCCCGCCGGCGCAGCCGCGCAGGGCGCCCTCCTCCCACCGCAGGGTGGGCCGGCGCCGCTGGGCGAGCGCCGCGCCGAGTGCGGCAGCGAGGGGCGGGACGGCCATGAGTCCGACCGTCCACGCCGGGACCGTGCCGCTGTCGGGGAGCGCAGCGAGCAGCGGGAAGGCCGGCAGCGCACCGGTCACCACCACGGTCGGCGAGACCATCGTCTGAGCCCCGACCATGAAGCCCGGACCGAGCAGGTAGGAGGTCGAGAAGAGGGTCGCGTTGGGGAGGACGAGGAGGGAGAGCAGGCCGTAGAGGGCGGCCTCGCCGCCCGACAGCCGCAGCCCGGCCATCACGTTGACGGCGGTCGAGACGTCGACGGCCAGCGCGACGACGAAGGCGACCAGGCCGGCGAGGAGGACCGAGCGGAGCACCGCCCGGCAGGTGGCCGCGGTGGCCCGCAGGTTGGCCGGGACGACCGTCGCCCAGATCGCGGCGCGGCCGGAGCCGACGGCGATGGCCGGACCGCCCACGAGCAGGGCGAGCCCCAGCGACCAGGTGATCGCACGGCCACCGTCGGGGGCCGTGGCCGAGGTCGCGGCCAGGCGCAGCGTGACGGCCGTGACGGCCGTGTAGCCGAGGGCGAAGGCGGTGAGCGCGACCGGGACCGTCCAGTCCCGCTCGCCGTCGGCGATCTGGTCGGCGTCGGGCCCGTGGCCGGAGACCGAGCTGCCGACCTTGTGGCCGACGCGCCAGCACGACCAGGCCGCGAGCAGGGTCAGCAGCAGCGGGACCGCCGTGACGACGACGCCCTGGACCTTCACGCCCGACCCGTGGGCCATCAGCCAGCCGAGGGCACCGATCCGGAGCGCGTCGCGCGGGGCGCCGTGGGAGGCCGCGTCGGAGAGGAACCAGCCGGTCACGGCGACGCCGAGGCAGACCACGAGCAGTCCGAGTGCGGCCGTGGCGCCTCCGGCCAGGCCCACGGCGAGCAGCGGCCGGCGGTGGCGCAGGTCGGTCGCCGGGCTCGTCGCGCGGGCGGGGGCCGGGAGCAGGGAGGTCATGGCCCGGCCATCATCACCCGCTCCCGCGCCCGTCCTGCGCTGCCACGCCGAGGTCGTGAGCCGGCCCACGTGACCGCGTGCACACTCCCGCCGGTGAGTTTTCAGGGCCTCCGACCTCACCCGTATGGTGGATCGGTCATGATCAACCCCGAGGCCTACGACGCGTTCTACAAGGACGCCCGCGCGCGCCTGCTGCTGCAGACCTACGTGCTCACCGGCGACCTCCCCGCGGCCCGCTCGGCCGTGCGCGACTCCTTCATCGTCACCTGGCACCACTGGCGCAAGGTGAGTCGGCTGCCCGACCCCGAGTCGTGGGTGCGGCCCCACGCGTGGGCGCAGGCGCAGCGCCGCCACACGGCCCGGATCTGGCACCGCGACAAGGCCCTCGACCCCGAGGCGCGGGCCACCTTCGACGCCTTGGGCTCGCTGCCGATGTCGCAGCGCAAGGCGCTCCTGCTCGACCAGACCACGTCGCTCCCGATGACCGAGCGAGCCAAGGAGCTCGGGCTGACGCTCGGGGAGGCCGAGCGCCTCACGCTCGCCGCGACCGGCGCGTTCTGCGAGGCCCGGGAGGCCTCCCCCGCCGACGTGCCGCTCCTCTTCGGCCACCTCGCCACCCTCGTCACCGACACCCGGCTGCCCCGGGCCTCGATCCTGCGCCGCGCCGGCGCTGCCCGGCGGCGTACCCACACGGTGGTGGGGGCGGCCGTCGCCGTCGCCGCCGTCGTCGTGACCGGCACGGTCGTCAGCGGCTCCACCGTCGAGGGGAGCACCCGGCTGCGCGAGGACGACACCAGCAGCATCGCCGCCTCGGGCGTCGACGGCGCGCCCGTCTCGGCCTTCACGCCGGCCCGGCTGCTCGAGGCAGACGAGGTCGGCGACGCGATCGGTGGCGACTGGACCGAGAAGAAGACCTCCGACAACTCGCGCGGTTCGGGGCGGGTGGCGCCCTGCCAGCAGGACCGCTACGCCGACCCCCAGGGCGTGTCGACCCTCGTGCGGACCTTCGCGTCGGAAGGGTCGAAGCGCGAGCCCGCCGCCTCGGCGGTGCAGTACGCCGAGCTGTCGAAGACCACCTCGACGTCCCGCAGGGCGTGGGAGCGGATGCTCCGCTGGTACGGCGGCTGCGTGACGCCGCAGACCCAGCTGATGGGCACCTACGCCGTCTCCGGCGTCGGCGACGAGGCGATGATGTTCCACCTGCGCAGCTGGAAGGGCTCCGGTGAGACCTTCGTCGTCGGCGTGGCCCGGACCGGCCAGATCGTCACGACGACCGTCAGCCGCTCGGCCGCGACCGACGACCCCGCTCTCGGGGCCTCCGTCGACCTGCTCGGCTCCGGGGTCAACGGCTTGTGCCGGACGACCCCCAACGCCAAGTGCGCCGACGACACCGACATGGAGGAGACCGACCCGGTGACGGTCGGCGAGGTTCCCGGGCTCCTGGTGGAGTCCGACCTGCCGCCTCTGGTCGGGGTCTCCAAGCCGTGGGTCGGCACCGAGCCGCGCGAGGCCCGCACCAACACCGCCTCCACGCGGTGCGACAACACGGAGTTCTCGCAGAAGTACGTCACCAATGCCGTGACCCGCACCTTCCTCGTGCCCCAGGCGAAGCTGCCTGCCCAGTTCGGCCTCACCGAGACCGTCGGCCGGATGCCCGAGGGGCGGGCGCAGGCGCTCGTCGACGAGGTCCGCAAGAAGATGGCGTCCTGCTCCGACCGCGACGCCGGCAGCGAGGTCGAGTCGCTGGCCAGCGACGAGACGAAGGACTCCGACCTCTCGCTGTGGCGCGTCCGGGCGGAAGTGAGCGACAACGAGACGGTCACCTACCTGATGGGCATCGCCCGCCAGGGCGGCACCGTCGGCCAGGTCGGATTCGTCCCGGGAGGCGGCGTCTTCATCGAGGCCGACGACTTCGACGCGCTCGTACGCCGCGCGCTGGCCCGGCTCGACGACCTGCCGAAGAAGCAGCGCTGACCGTCAGGTCCCGCTGCGCTGCATGTTGCTCCAGCCGGTCCAGCCGCGCTCGGCCATCAGCTCCTGGAGCCGGGCCACCATCGGGTGGGCGTCGGTGGCGAAGGCGTCCATCACCGCGATGAACGCGTCGTCGCCCATCTCCTCCTCGGCGAGCTCGAGCTCGCCGTCGCGCTCGGACTCCTCGGTGAGCTCGACCATCAGGTCGGCGACCTCGACGAGCCGTTCCTCGTCGTAGCCCTCCTGGGCGAGCTCGCCGATGAGCAGGTAGAGCCGCACCGTGCGGGGGTCGTCCAGCCGCTGCTGCTTGTCGACCATGAACTCCGGGATCCGGTCCGGCCAGCGCGCGGCCATCAGGATCCAGCCGTCGCGCTCGCCGAGGACCATCTCCTCCGCGACGCCGAGCGTACGCAGCCGGTCGAGGTAGGCGACGACCTCCGGCGGGAGCGCCAGCGAGTCGCCCGCGGCCAGCGCGGCGATCCGCCGCCGGTGCTCCTGCAGCGCCTGCACCTCTGCCCGGAGCCGCTGGTCGATCTCCGCGACCGCAGCTGCGAAATCGTCCGGGTCGGCGTCGAGCAGCTCCTCGACCCGTGCGAGCGGCACGCCCGCCTCGGCCAGCGTACGGATCCGGACCAGCCGGACGACCGCGGCGGCGTCGTACGAGCGATAGCCGGAGTGGTCGCGTGCGGGCTCCGGCAGCAGCCCGACGTGGTGGTAGTGGCGCACGGCGCGCACCGTCACCCCGGCGTACGACGCCAGCTGGCCGATCGTGAGCATGCCCTCAGCCTGCCTCAGCTCGCCCGGACGCGCCCGAAGACGCGGCTCGCCCACCAGAAGCACACGGCCGAGATCGCCACGCACCAGCCGACCGCCCACCACGCGTCGGCGCCGGGGGCCCGGCCGTCGAGGCAGGCGCGGAGGGTGTCGATGATCGGCGTGAACGGCTGGTGCTCGGCGACCCAGGCGAGCCCGGCGGGCATCGTGTCCGTCGGGACGAAGCCGCTGGAGAGGAAGGGCAGCAGGATCAGCGGCATCGGGGCGTTGCTCGCCGCCTCGACGCTGCCGCTCGCCAGGCCGATCGCGACGCAGAGCCACGTGACGGCCCAGCCCATCAGCAGCAGGATCCCGACGGCGCCGGCCCAGCCGGCCACGCCGGCGTCGCTGCGATAGCCCAGCAGCACCGCGGTGGCCAGGACGGCGGCGACGCCGACGACGGTCTGCACCATGGCGGCCAGCACGTGCGAGGTCAGCGGGGCCGAGCGTGCGACCGGCATGGTCCGGAACCGGTCGATGATGCCCTCGGTCGCGTCCTTCGCGACCAGGATCGCCGTGCTCTGGGCGACCGCCGCGACCGTCATGACCAGCAGCGTGGGCGTGATGTAGTCGAGGTAGTCGGCGCGGCCGGTGCCGCCCGGCAGGCCCGCCCCCATCGTGCCGCCGAAGACGAAGACGAAGAGCAGCAGGAACACCAGCGGCATCGCGACGATCATCACCGTCAGCGACGGATAGCGCAGCAGGTGCCTGAGGTTGCGCCGGAACAGCGTCGTGCTGTCCGTGAGGACGTAGGTGCTCATGCCGTCACCTCCGTCGCGGTCGGCTCGGCCGCGTGCCCGGTCAGGGCGAGGAAGACGTCGTCGAGGGTCTCTCCCCCGGCCTGCTCCTTGAGCTGTGCCGGGGTGCCCTCGGCGACGATCCGGCCCCGGTCGAGCACACCGACGGTGTGGGCGAGCTGGTCGGCCTCCTCGAGGTACTGCGTCGTCAGCAGGACCGTCACCCCGTCGGTGACGAGGTCGCGGACGACCTGCCAGAGGTCGCGGCGGCTGCGCGGGTCGAGTCCGGTCGTCGGCTCGTCGAGGAAGATCACCCGCGGCCGGGCGACGAGGGTCATGGCGAGGTCGAGCCGGCGCCTCATGCCGCCGGAGTAGGCCGCCGCCCGCTTGTCGGCGGCGTCGGTGAGCCCGAACGTCGCGAGCAGCTCGTCGGTCCTCGCGGCCGCCTCACGCCGGCCGAGGTGGGCAAGGTCGGCCATCAGCCGCAGGTTCTCGCGGCCCGTGAGGAGGTCGTCGACGGCCGAGAACTGACCGGTCACGCCGATGCTGCGGCGTACGCCGGTGGGATCGGTGGCGACGTCGTGGCCCGCGACGCGGGCCTCTCCGCCGTCGGCGCTGATCAGGGTGGACAGGATGCGGACCAGGGTGGTCTTGCCGGCGCCGTTGGGCCCGAGCAGGGCATGGACGGTGCCGCTGGGCACGGTGAGGTCGAGGCTCCGCAGCACCGGCTGGTCGCCGTACGCCTTGGTGATCCCGACCGCCTCGATGGCGGGTGTCGGTGAGGTCATGCCCACAGCGTCGGGGGTTGACGCAGCGTCAAGGTCAAGCCCCCGGCCACACCGGCCCGTCGTCGGTCCACGTGACGCCCTGGTTGCGGCACAGGCAGAAGGGGTGGCCGACCGGGTCGGTGTAGACGTGGAAGCCGTGGCCCTCGGGTCCGACGTGCGCGGACATCAGGGTCGCACCGAGGGCGACGACGCGCTCGTGCTCGGCGACGAGGTCGTCGACCTCGAAGTCGAGATGGAACTGCTTCGGGTGCTCGCTCGCCGGCCACTGCGGGGCGCGGTAGTCCTCGACCGGGGTGAAGGCGAGCTCGAGACCACCCAGCGCGATCCCCGCCCACTGCTCGGTGCTGTCCTCCTTGACCGGCAGCCCCACCACCGCGGAGTAGAAGCCCGCCAGCTCCATCGCGTCCGGGCAGTCGATGATCACGTCGGTCAGCTTCAGCACGCGGTGATCCTGCCAGACGTGGGACCCGAGCCAGCCCGCTGAGCGGCAGCCTGAGCGCTCGGTTCCAGGTGAACCCCTAGCTCGCGTCCTCCGCCCAGTGCTCGGCGGGAGGCTGGATGACACAGAACTCATTTCCGTCGGGGTCCTCCAGCACGTGCCACGTCCAGCCGAACTCCGAGAACGGCTCCGACGAGACGACGCGCGCACCCAGACCCACGACCCGCGCCAGCTCGGCGTCGAGGTCAGGGGTTCGCAGGTCCAGGTGGATCCGGTTCTTGGTGGCCTTGACCTCAGGCACCCGCTGCAGGAGCACCTCCACACCCTGGCCATCGGCAGGAAGCAGGGTGCAGTACCTCGTGCTGCCCCCGCCCGCGTCGAGATAGCCGAGCACCTCGGTCCAGAAGCCTGCTGATCGACGCACGTCCGCGCAGTCCACGACGACGACCAGCTCCCCACGCCCGGGCCCGTACCCCTGTCGCTTCCGTGTCACGCGGCCAACCTATCCGGGCGTCCGGTCGATCGGACGGCGACGAGGGGCCGGACCCAACCGGGTCCGGCCCCTCGTCGTCGGTGCAGCGATCGTCAGAGGTTCTTGACGATCTCGCGCATCAGGTCGGCGGTCTCGGACGGCGTCTTGCCGACCTTCACGCCCACGGCCTCGAGGGCCTCCTTCTTGGCCTGCGCCGTGCCCGAGGAGCCCGACACGATGGCGCCGGCGTGGCCCATGGTCTTGCCCTCCGGGGCGGTGAACCCCGCGACGTAGCCGACGACCGGCTTGGTCACGTGGTCCTTGATGTAGGCCGCGGCGCGCTCCTCGGCGTCGCCGCCGATCTCGCCGATCATCACGATCGCCTTGGTCTCGGGGTCGTTCTCGAACGCCTCGAGCGCGTCGATGTGAGTGGTGCCGATGATCGGGTCACCACCGATGCCGATGGCGGTCGTGAAGCCGTGGTCCTTCAGCTCGTACATCATCTGGTAGGTCAACGTGCCCGACTTCGACACCAGACCGATCGGACCCTTGCCCGCGATGGTGTGGGGCGTGATGCCGGCCAGCGACTCCTCGGGCGTGATGATGCCCGGGCAGTTGGGACCGATCATCCGGGTCGACTTGCCGT
Source organism: Nocardioides aestuarii (assembly GCF_039527245.1). Lineage (NCBI taxonomy): Bacteria > Bacillati > Actinomycetota > Actinomycetes > Propionibacteriales > Nocardioidaceae > Nocardioides > Nocardioides aestuarii. The sequence goes on along the minus strand of NZ_BAAAJT010000002.1, from coordinate 2,880,417 downwards.
CGAGGTAGGCCACGACCTCGGCCGTGTCCTGGACCGGCACGCCCTCGGTGATGACGACGAGGAGCGGGATCTCGGCGTCGATGGCCTCGATGCAGGCGTCCTTGGTGAACGCCGGCGGCACGAAGGCGACCGAGACGTTCGCACCGGTCTCCTTCATCGCCTCCTCGACGGTGCCGTAGACCGGCAGCTCCTTGCCGCCGAGCTCGACGGTGGTGCCGGCCTTGCGGGCGTTGACGCCGCCCACGATGTCGGCGCCGGACTCGACCATCAGCGTGGTGTGCTTCGCACCCATGCCGCCGGTCATGCCCTGGACGATGATCTTGGAGTCCTTGTTGAGGTAGATCGACATTGTTCTTCTCTCCTCCTCAGGCGCCGTGGGCCAGCTCGGCGGCCTTGTCGGCCGCGCCGTCCATGGTGTCGACCTGGGTGACCAGCGGGTGGTTGAGCTCGTTCAGGATCGCGCGACCGGCGTCGACGTTGTTGCCGTCGAGGCGGACGACGAGCGGCTTGGTCGCCTCGTCGCCGAGGATCTCGAGCGCCCCCTTGATGCCGTTGGCGACCTCGTCGCAGGCGGTGATGCCGCCGAAGACGTTGACGAACACGCTCTTGACCTGCGCGTCATTGAGGATGACGTCGAGACCGTCGGCCATCACCTGGGCGTTCGCACCCCCACCGATGTCCAGGAAGTTGGCGGGCTTCACGCCCCCGTGCGCCTCGCCGGCGTAGGCGACCACGTCGAGGGTCGACATGACCAGGCCCGCGCCGTTGCCGATGATGCCGACCTCGCCGTCGAGCTTGACGTAGTTGAGGCCCTTGTCCTTGGCCTTCGCCTCGAGCGGGTCGGCCTCCTCGCGGATCTCGAACTGCTCGTGCTCGGGGTGGCGGACCTCGGAGGCGTTGTCGTCGAGCGACACCTTGCCGTCGAGCGCCTCGAGCTTGTCGCCCTCGAGCCGCGCGAGCGGGTTGATCTCGACGAGCGTGGCGTCCTCCTCGACGTAGACCTTCCACAGCTGCTGCACCAGCTCGACAGCCTGGTCGCGCAGCTCGGCGGGGAACTTGGCCTCGTCGACGATCGCGGCGGCCTTCTCCGGGGTGACGCCCTCGAGGGCGTCGACGGGGATCTTCCGGACGGCGTCGGGGTTGGTCTTGGCGACCTCCTCGATCTCCACGCCGCCCTCGACCGACACGATGCACAGGTGGGTGCGGTTGGAGCGGTCGAGCAGGAAGGAGAAGTAGTACTCGTCGACCGGCGGGGTCGCCGGGGTGACGAGGACGCGGTTGACCGTCAGGCCCTTGATCTCCATCCCGAGGATGTCGCGGGCGTAGGACTCGGCGTCGTCGGCGGTCTTGGCGATCTTCACGCCGCCCGCCTTGCCACGGCCGCCGGCCTTGACCTGCGCCTTGACGACGGTCACGCCGCCCATCTCCTCCGCCGCCGCGCGCGCGGCCTCGGGGGTCTCGGCGACCACACCGAGGGTGGTCGTCACTCCGTGCTTGGCGAAGAGCTCCTTCGCCTGGTACTCCATCAAGTCCACTGTTCGCCCAGTCCTTCGTTCTGTTCGACACGCCCCGTCTCAGGGCTTGGGATCCGGCCTTCGCACCCTAGTCCCGTGTCGCGGGTCACGGCAGGTCGGGTCAAGCGTCGAACAGGGCGTACGCCGGGAGTCAGGCGCCGACGGCGAAGTGGTCGGCCACCCAGCCGGTGATCTCGTGGGTCGGCGCACCGGGCGTGAAGACCTTCGCCACGCCGATCTCCTCGAGGACCGGGATGTCCTCCTCGGGGATGATCCCGCCGCCGAAGACGACGATGTCGGAGGCGTCGCGCTCGGCGAGCAGCTCGAGCAGCTTCTTGAACAGCGTCATGTGGGCCCCGGACAGCACCGAGAGGCCGATCAGGTCCGCGTCCTCCTGGATCGCGGTCTCCACGATCTGCTCCGGCGTCTGGTGGAGCCCGGTGTAGATGACCTCGTGGCCGGCGTCGCGCAGCGCCCGGGCGACGATCTTCGCGCCCCGGTCGTGGCCGTCGAGGCCGGGCTTGCCGACGACGATCCGGATCCGGCCCACGGGTGGCTGCGCGCTCATGGCGGCAGGGTAACGGAGGCGTGATCCTCGCCACGGACCGGCTTCGGCCAAGTCCCACCGGCGGGACACCGCCCCGCCTGCACCGTTCACAGGACGTGCACGCAAAGGTCACAAACAATCCACAATGCTCCAGACCGGGATTACGTGGCGCGTGATCAATCCGTTACAGTCCTTTCTCGTTGTCTCCGGACCAGACCACCCCCGTCCCCGACCGGAAGAGCTACTGCTTCATGGGTAACCACCGTGCGGACCGCCGCGGCCCCCGCCGCCGGTCCGAGGCGACTCCGCCTGCCGCGGCCCCGGTCCTGACGGCCGGTGGTGGCCGCCGCAAGGCCAACCGCCACACCGGCTCCCGCGGGCCGCTCTTCCGTGGTCTGCCCTCGCTCCCGGTGCTCGTCGGGCTCGCCGCCCTGAGCGCCTCGGTCGGCGGCGCGGTCACCGTGTCCGACTCCGGCCTCGGCGGGCCGGAGAACCACCGCCTGGTCGCCGCCAACGCGCTCAGCGGCGCCAGCGGGCAGTCGAGCAGCGACGCCCTGCGCGGACGCTCCACGCTCTCCCGCGACTCGCGGCGCGACGCCCTCGCCGACGCCGCGGACGCCGACCTCGTGGCCGAGGCCGAGGCGATGACCAAGCGACGCGACGCCGCCCTCGCCCGCTTCGCCCAGCTCGCCGAGAAGCAGTCGAAGAAGATCGAGGACAACCGCTGGGTGCTCCCGCTGAGCCCCTCGATCACGACCGCCGAGTTCGGTGACTACGGCCTGTGGGCCAGCTATCACACCGGCCTCGACTTCAACGGCGTCGACGGCCAGTCGATCATGGCGATCGCCGCCGGCACCGTGACGTCGGTCGGCTACGACGGGTCCTACGGCAACAAGACCGTCGTCACCCTCGAGGACGGCACCGAGATCTGGTACTGCCACCAGTCGAGCTTCAGCGTCAGCGAGGGCGACACCGTGGCCCCCGGCGAGGTCATCGGCGCCGTCGGCTCCACCGGCAACGTCACCGGCTCCCACCTCCACGTCGAGGTGCGGCCCGGCGGCGGCGACCCGGTCGACCCGTACGCCGCGTTCCTCGTCCACGGCGTCACCCCCTGACGCCTCGCCCGACTATCGTGCGCCCATGGCCGCACGCCCGTCCGTCGACCACCTCGTGGTGGCCTCGGCAGACCTCGCGGTCGGGACCGAGTGGGTCGCGCGACGCCTCGGCGTGACGCCCGCGCCCGGCGGGGTCCACCCCGGACTCGGCACCCGCAACGCACTGCTCGGCCTGGGCGACCTCTACCTGGAGGTGCTGGCCCTCGATCCCGCGCAGCAGGGGCGGTCGTCGCGCTTCGCCGATCTCGCCCGAGGTCGCGGGGAGCCGGCCCTGGTGACCCTCGCGGTCGCGCGGGACGACCTCGAGGACCCCGTCCCGATGTCACGTCGACGGCCCGACGGGACGTCGATGTCCTGGCAGGTCCAGTTCACCGGGACCCCGTTGTTCTACATCGACTGGCTGGACTCACCGCGGCCCGCGGGTCTTCCCGACGGCGGGTCGCTGACAAGACTGACGGTCACGACCCCCGCGCCGCAGGAGCTCGCCGGCGTGGCCGGCATCGAGGTCCGCGAGGGTCCGTGGCACGTCGAGGCCGACGTCGACGGCACGCCGCTCGCCTGACCCGCCCGCGGCCCGGAACTAGAGCTTCTCGACGGGCGCGTAGCGCAGCAGCAGCCGCTTGACGCCCTCGCTCCCGAAGTCGATCGAGGCGACGGCCTTGTCAGCCGCGCCCTCGAGCGCGACGACGGTGCCCATGCCGAAGGAGTCGTGGAGGACGCGGTCGCCGGGTGACAGAGACGGGACCTCGCGGGCCTGCTTCGCCTTCGACGCGGCGTCGGCACGCGCCGCGGCGGCCGAGAAGTTGCGCCGGCCCGCGGCGGTGGGCTGCCCCCACGAGCCGCTGCGGCCGCCGGAGAGGTCGGGGCGCGACCACAGCGCCTGCGCCGCCTCGGTACGCCGCCAGTCGACCAGGTCGACCGGCATCTCGTCGAGGAAGCGCGAGGCGGGGTTGTGGGAAGGCGCGCCCCAGGCGGACCGGACGACCGCCCGCGAGAGGTAGAGCCGCTGCTCGGCCCGGGTGACGCCGACGTAGGCCAGCCGGCGCTCCTCCTCGAGCTCGGGCTGGTCGCCCAGCGACCGCGAGTGGGGAAAGACGCCGTCCTCGAGACCGGTGAGGAACACGACGGGGAACTCCAGCCCCTTGGCGGTGTGGAGCGTCATCAACGTGACCACCCCGGAGTCGTCGCCCTCCGGCGCGTCGGGGATCTGGTCGGTGTCGGCGACCAGCGCCACCCGCTCGAGGAAGTCGGACAGCCCCGGAACATCGGAGCCGGCAACAGTGTCATCGGGGTCGGTGGGGTCGGCGGACGGTCCCGCCACCGGGTCGTCGGAGAACTCGCGGGCGACCGCGACCAGCTCGGCGAGGTTCTCGAGCCGGGTCTCGTCCTGGGGGTCGTCGGAGGCCTCGAGCTCGCTGAGGTAGCCCGACCGGTCGAGCACGGACTCGAGCACGACGTCGGGCCGCTCCCCCCCGGCGACCATCGACTGCAGCTCCTCGACCATCTCGACGAACCCGCGGATCGCGGTCCGGGACCGCGTGACGAGGCCGGGTGCGTCGTCTGCTCGGCGCAGCGCCTCCCAGAAGGTGATCCGCTCGCGCTCGGCGAAGGCCGAGACCATCGCCTCGGCCCGGTCGCCGATGCCGCGCTTGGGCACGTTGAGGACGCGGCGCAGCGAGATCTCGTCGTCGGCGTTGACCAGCATCCGCAGGTAGGCGACGGCGTCACGGACCTCACGGCGCTCGTAGAAGCGCACTCCGCCGACGACCTTGTAGGGCTGGCCGGTGCGGATGAACACCTCCTCGAACACGCGTGACTGGGCGTTGGTGCGGTAGAAGACGGCGACGTCGGACGGCTTCACGCCCGCCTCGTCGGTGAGGGTGTCGATCTCCTGGCTGACGAACCGCGCCTCGTCGTGCTCGTCGTCGGCGACGTAGCCGACGATCCGCTCCCCCTGGCCGGCGTCGGACCACAGCCGCTTGGGCTTGCGGCCCTTGTTGTGACCGATGACGCCGTTGGCGGCCTCGAGGATCGTCTGGGTCGAGCGGTAGTTCTGCTCGAGCAGGATCGTCTGGGCCTGCGGGAAGTCGTTCTCGAAGTCGAGGATGTTGCGGATGTTGGCGCCGCGGAAGGCGTAGATCGACTGGTCGGCGTCGCCCACCACCATCAGCTCGCTCGGCTCCACCCGCTCGGCCTCGGGGTCGAGGTCCTCGGGGTCGTCCGCGCAGAGCTGGTGGATGAGGGCGTACTGCGCGTGGTTGGTGTCCTGGTACTCGTCCACGAGGACGTGGCGGAACCGACGGCGGTAGTTCTCACGGATGTCGGGATAGGCCTGGAACAGGTGGACCGTGGTCATGATCAGGTCGTCGAAGTCGAGCGCGTTGGCCTCGCGCAGCCGGCGCTGGTAGGCCGAGTAGGCCTTGGCGCACGCCTCCTCGTAGGAGTTGCGGGCGTCGCGGGTGGCCTCCTCGTGGTCGCGCAGCTCGTTCTTCTGGTTGGAGGTCCAGTGGAGCAGCACGTTGGGCGGGAACCGCTTGGGGTCGAGCTCGAGGTCCTTGGCGACCAGCGTCATCAGCCGCTTGGAGTCGGCGGCGTCGTAGATCGAGAACGACGACTTGAAGCCGAGCCCTTCCTGGTTGAGCACCGTGATCTCCTTGCGGAGGATGCGCACGCAGGCGGAGTGGAAGGTCGAGACCCACATGATCCGCGCACGCTTGCCGACGAGGTCCTCGACCCGCTCCTTCATCTCGGCCGCGGCCTTGTTGGTGAAGGTGATGGCCAGGATCGAGCCCGGGTGGGCCTTGCGCTGGCTGATCAGCCAGGCGATGCGCCGGGTCAGCACGCGGGTCTTCCCCGATCCGGCGCCCGCGACGACCAGAAGCGGCGCGCCCTCGTGGACGACGGCGGCTCGCTGGGGGTCGTTGAGCCCGTCGAGCAGCTCCTCGCGCGAGGGGCCACCGCGCCCTCCCCGGGGCTCGGCGGGGGTCGAGGCGGCGGCGGCGAGGTGCTCGAATCCGGGCAGCGGTGCAGACGTGCTCATGTCGGTCCAACCCTACGGCGGACCGCCGACGACGCCGGGTGCGGGAGCGCTCAGACGAAGACGGCGACGCCGACGTTGAGCACGGTGAGGCCGAGCATCAGCGCCCACAGCCCTTGGGGGATCGACGGCTTGCGCATGTTCATCATGACGAGCACCAGCAGCACGACGCCCACCACGAGCTTGATGCCGACCTTCACGTGGTCGACGTCGCCGTCGCCGGCCTCCAGGACACCGACCAGGCCGAGACCGGCGACCACCGCAGTGCCGACACCGTCGCGCATCGCTCCGTTGACCCGCTTCTGCTCGTCGCGGTGCTGCACGAGCAGCCCGCCGAACAGCGCTCCGAAGCCGAGCAGGTGGAGGACGAGCAGGATCTCCCGGAGTGTTTCCATGCCGTGAAATCTATCGACCGGTCCGGTCTCACCGGCGCCCGGTGTCTGGACACTCCGCCGGAAGTGCGGTTCGGTGTCATGCATGTCCCCAGCCGAAATTGTGACCCACGCCACATACCGCGCCGCTGAGGCGGCAGAGTCCTGGGGGTGGTTGAGCAGCGTCGAGGACGCGATCAACAACGCCTTCACCCCGATCTCGGACGCGGTCCAGAGCGTCATCTTCTACGCCCCCTCCATCGGCGGCGTGGAGGTGCCGCTCATCGTCTTCTGGCTCGTGGTGGCCGCCGCGATCTTCACGATCTACTTCAAGGGCGTCCAGTTCACCGGCTGGCGGACCTCCATCGACCTGGTCCGGGGCAAGTACTCCCGGGCGAGCGACCCCGGCGAGGTCACCCACTTCCAGGCGCTCACCTCGGCGGTGTCGGGCACCGTCGGACTCGGCAACATCGCCGGCGTCGGTGTGGCGGTCACGATCGGCGGTCCGGGTGCGACGTTCTGGATGATCCTCGCGGGCCTCCTGGGCATGTGCACCAAGTTCGTCGAGTGCACGCTGGGCGTGAAGTACCGCGAGGTCCACGAGGACGGCACGGTCACCGGCGGCGCCTTCCGCTACCTGCCGGTCGCCTTCGAACGCTTCGGCTCCGGGGTCTCCAAGACGCTGACGATGATCTTCGCGATCGCGCTGTTCTTCTTCGGCGCGGTCGGCGGCAACATGTTCCAGGCCAACCAGACCTTCGCCCAGGCGCAGGAGATCACCGGCGGCGACGACGGCTTCCTCGGCTCGTCGGGCTCCGCGCTGATCTTCGGCATCATCCTCGCGATCCTCGTGGGCGCGGTGATCCTCGGCGGCATCACCTCGATCGGCAAGGTCACCTCCCGCCTCGTGCCCCTGATGGCCCTCATCTACGTCGGCGCCTGCCTGCTGGTCATCGGCTTCAACATCGCCCACCTGCCGGCGGCCGTCGGCGAGATCATCAGCGGCGCCTTCGCCCCGGTCGGCGTGGCCGGCGGCGCGATCGGCGTCCTGATCATCGGCTTCCAGCGGGCCGCCTTCTCCAACGAGGCCGGCGTCGGCTCCGCCCCGACCGCCCACGCCGCGGTGAAGACCAAGCACCCCGTCAGCGAGGGCTTCGTGGCCCTGCTCGAGCCCTTCATCGACACGGTCGTCATCTGCACCATGACCGCGCTGACCATCGTCATCGCCGACACGACGTTCTACAGCGACGCACGCGAGGCGGTCGCGGCCGGCGAGGCGGCGCCCGACGGCGTCGTCGTCACCTCGCGCTCGTTCGAGACCTTCCTGCCGCAGTTCCCGGTGATCCTCGCGATCGCCGTCGCCCTCTTCGCGTTCTCGACGCTGATCACGTGGGCCTACTACACGCAGAAGGCGTTCACGACGATCTTCGGCCGCTCCAAGCGCAACGAGATGATCTTCAAGGTCATCTTCTGCCTGTTCACGGTCGTCGGCTCGGTCCTGACCTTCGACTCGGTCCTCGGCTTCGCCGACGCGATGTTGTTCGTCTGCGCGATCGTCAACCTGCTCGCGTGCTACCTGCTGCTGCCCAAGGTCAAGGAGGAGGTCCGCTCCTTCCGCCAGGGACTCAAGGACGGCTCCATCGAGGAGGTCCCGGTCGAGGAGCGCGCCACCACCTGAGCCGCGCCTCGTCGTACGACGAGGGGCCGGGACGCGCGCTGCGTCCCGGCCCCTCGTGCCGTCCGGTGGAGGTCAGCGCCGCTTGCGCGGTGCCGGCCGTACGACGAGCACCGGGCACGGCGCGTAGTGCTGCACGCGCTGGGCGGTGCTGCCGACCAGCACCCGGTCGCTGAGCCCGCGACCGCCGGCGGCGACCACGACCAGGCCGGCTCCGAGCTCCTCGGCGGCCTTGATGATCTCGTCGGCCGGAGAGCCGGAGCGCACGTCGCGGTGGACCGCCGGACCCCAGCCGTCGAAGACCCGCGCGACGTGGTCGACCGCAGACTCGGCCGCGGACCGGAAGCCCCCGGCCTCTCCCTCGGCGGCCCGGCGATCCGGCTCGGCGAGGTCGTCGGCGAACGCGACGGCCGCGAGCGGGCGGACCACGGCGAGCACGGTGACGTCGGTGACCTTCGTGGGGTCGGCGAAGGACAGCAGCTCCTCCGCCGCTCGCAACGACTGCCTGCTGCCGTCGGTGGTGACCAGCACGTGCATGTCAGGCTCCTTCGATGGGCTCGCTGCGGCGGCCGGTGCCCTTGCTGCCGAAGAGCGACTCGACGACGTAGAGCACGCCGCCGAGGCCGATCAGGCCCAGGCACCACCACAGGGAGCCTGGGTCGGTGTAGATCACGTAGCCGAGCAGGACGAGGTTGCCGAGCAGGCCGATGCCGAGGAGGACGCTGTTGGCCTTGAAGGTCTCGTCCGACTCGTCGCTGCCGCGCAGCTTGAAGCAGGAGACGATGACCCCTGCGTAGACGGCGAGCAGGAGCACCACGGTGACCGCGGCCAGCCGTTCGACGATGTCGATCTTGAGGCCGATCCCGTTGAGCAGCGATCCCACCACGACCAGGGCGATCACGACGGCCGCGCTGAAGATCAGGGCGTTGACCGGGCTTCGTCGCGACGAGTGGACCTTGGCGAAGACGCCCGGCACGACGTCCTCGCGGGCCATGCCGTAGAGGATGCGCGACTGGGTCACGACCTGGACCAGCGTGGTGTTGGTGATCGCGATCATCGCGATCACCGCGAAGACCAGCACCATCACGCTCACCGAGATCGGCAGGATGCCGGCCTTGATGACCTCGAGGAGCGCGGCATCGGAACCGGCGAGCGTCTTGACGTCCACCGTGAGCGCAGCCGAGATCGAGACCAGCACGTAGATCACGCCGGCCGCCGCCATGCCGCCCACGAGGGCGCGCGGGAAGTTCTTGTGGGGGTCGATCGTCTCCTCGGCCACGTTGGCCGCGTTCTCGAACCCGGTCATCGCGAAGAACGAGAGGGCGACACCCGCAACGATCGCGAAGATGACGCTGTCGGACGTGGAGAAGTCCGTGAGCCGCGAGAAGTCGGCGTTGCCCTGTCCGACGTAGATGATCGCGCAGATCATCACGATGACCAGGCCGGAGATCTCGACGATCGTCATCAGCATGTTGGCCACGACGGACTCGGTGATGCCGATGAAGTTGAGGACCGCCAGCAGGACGATGAACGCGATCATCACCAGGAGCACCGGCGGCGCCCCCCAGATCTGGCCGAAGTACTTCGCGAACCCGGCGGCCAGTGATCCTGCCGCCGCGAAGGTAGCCGACAGGTAGGTCACCGTCGTCAGGAAGGTGAGCCCCTTGTTGCCGAACGCCTTGTTGACGTAGAGCGAGGCACCGGCGGCCTGGGGGTACTTCGTCGCCAGCTCGGCGTAGGCCAGGCCGGTGAACCCGGCGACGGTGACGCCGACGGCGAAGGCCGCCCAGAAGGCACCGCCGACCTCGCCGGCCACCGCACCGATGAGGACGTAGATGCCGGAGCCCAGCACGTCGCCCAGCACGTAGAAGAAGAGGAGTCGTCCGGTGATCGACCGCTTCAGGCCGCCGTCGCTGACGGCTCCTGCCGAGGTCGCGGTGTTGGGTTCGGCCACGAGGGTGCCTTCTCTCCGAGAGGAATCGACCCTCCAGCGAACCGGAGGCGCTCGGCCGGTGTCACCATTCCTTCGGGTGAGCCAGGTCAGAGCAGGTGGCGGTCGGAGGCCCACCGGGTGAGCTCGTGGCGCGAGGAGAGCTGGAGCTTGCGCAGCACGCTCGACATGTGGGTCTCGACGGTCTTGATCGAGATGAAGAGCTCCTTCGCGACCTCCTTGTAGGCGTAGCCGCGGGCGATCAGCCGCATCACCTCCCGCTCCCGCTCGGTGAGCCGGTCGAGGTCCTCGTCGACCGCGGCGACCTCGATCGACCCGGCGAACGCGTCGAGGACGAAACCCGCGAGCCGGGGCGAGAAGACGGCGTCACCGTCGGCGACGCGCCGGATCGCGTCGACGAGCTCGGGTCCGGTGATCGTCTTGGTGACGTAGCCCCGGGCCCCGCCGCGGATCGTCCCGATGACGTCCTCGGCGGCGTCGCTGACCGACAGCGCGAGATAGCGGGTGTCCTCGCTCCGGGAGCGCTTGACCACCGAGACGCCGCCACCGCCGGGGAGGTGGACGTCGAGCAGCACCACGTCGGGCCGCTCGGCGTCGATGACGCGGACCGCCTCGTCGACGTCGCCGGCCTCCCCCACGACGACGACGTCGTCGGGCACGGTCGCCAGCTCGCCCCGCACCCCCGAGCGGAACATGGCGTGGTCGTCGACCAGCACGACGCGGACGGGCGCGGTGCGCGCCGTCCCGGACATGGGCTCAGTCATCGTCTCCTCCTACGGGCAGGTGCAACCGCACCTCGGTCCCCTCGCCGGGGGTGGAACGGATCTCGGCCGACCCGCCGTGGCGGGTCATGCGGTCGTGGATGCTCTGGCGGACGCCGTAGCGGTCGTCGGGGACGTCGTCGGGGTCGAAGCCGCGGCCCCGGTCGCGCACGAAGACCGAGATCTCCTCCGCGGCCACCTCGGCGTAGACGTCGACGCGGTCGACCCCCGCGTGCTTGGCGGCGTTGGTGAGCGCCTCGCCGGTCGCGCGCACGACGGGCTGCCACGCCTCGGCGTAGGGCAGGTCACCGACGACGACCACCTCGACCGCGACGCCGTGCGCGTCCTCGACGTCGGCGGCGACGCGGCGCAGCGAGCTGGCCAGCGTGCTGTCGTCGGTCGCCTCGCCCCGGTAGAGCCAGGCCCGCAGGTCGCGTTCCTGGGAGCGGGCGAGCCGCGAGACCGTGGTCGGGTCGTGGGCGTTCTTCTGGATCAGCGCGAGCGTCTGGAGCACCGAGTCGTGGAGGTGGGCGGCGACGTCGGCCCGGTCCTGGGTCCGCACCCGCTCGGCCCGCTCGGCAGTGAGGTCGGCGGCGAGCCGGTAGATCCAGGGACCCACGACGATGCCGAGCCCGGCGACGGCGAGCAGCGCCACGAGGGTCACGTCGCGGGCGAGGGCGAAGGAGGAGCCGCCGTGGAGGGAGACGAGGACCAGGGCGCCGACGATCAGCAGCGCGCCCACCACGAGTCGCGTCCAGGCGGCCCATCCGCCGTTGCCGAGCACGACCCGGACCGGGTCGACCCGCCCGGTGCGGTCGAGCCAGCGCTCGCGCTGGGCCTCGTCGGCCTGGCGCCACAACAGCGCGACACCGCCGACCCCCAGCAGCGCGGCCCAGAAGAGCGAGCCCTGGCCGAAGACGGCGTCGAGGAGCAGCACCGCGCCGATGCCGAGGGCCGCGAGGACGTGGACCGGGCCGACGTCGGCGAGGCGGCGGATCCGGCCGGGGCGGCGGCCGTCGCGGCTCGCGCCCTCGAGGCCGGGGGCGTCGCGCTCGAACGCGGCGTCCGTGGGCAGGACCATCCACAGCGCGCCGTAGAGGAAGACGCCGAGGCCGCCGAGCGTCAGCAGCAGGACGAACCCCACCCGCACCCAGAACACCGGCAGCCCGAGGTGGCGCGCGAGACCCGCCGCGACCCCGCCGAGGACCGGCTGCTGGGTGTCGCGGAAGGCCTTGCGCGTATCGGGGCGGACCTCGTGGTCCGCGGTCGGGGTGCTGCTGCTCATCGTGGCTCAATCCTCACACGCAGGCAGCGGACCCACCATGAGGTTCGACCCCGGTCCTGACCCCGGGGCGACCCTGAGGCGCACGAGCCGGGGACCGGGCATGATCAGGGTCGTCCCCGATGGTCCGGGGCGCCCGCCGCCACCACGCTTGGAGCCATGACCACCACACCGCCGCCTCCCGAGGAGGCCACCACCCCGCCGTCCGGGGGCGGCACCGCCACCGACGAGCACACCGGTCCCCGCGTCACCGCCGACGAGGTCCGCGACCTCGGCCGGCTGCGGCGCACGACCACCGACCGCAAGGTCGCCGGCGTCGCCGGCGGCCTCGCCCGCCACCTCGACATCGACCCGATCATCCTGCGGGTCGCCTTCGTCGTCCTCGCCTTCTTCGGCGGCGCCGGCCTGATCCTGTACGCCGCCGGCTGGCTGCTGCTGCCCGAGGACGGGGAGGAGCGGGCGACCCTCCACCTCGACGAGCGCAGCCGCACCATTGCGCTGGTCGCCCTGACGGTGCTGGCCGGACTGGCCCTCGTCGGCGACTCCTGGGGAGCCGGCTGGTTCCCCTGGCCGCTGGCGATCATCGGGCTGATCGCCTTCGTGTGGCTCAGCCGCAGCCGCGAGCGCGACCTCCGTCGTGCGGCGGCCGCACCCGCGGCGGAGGGGGAGCCCTACGCCACGCCGTCCCACACGGCGTACGCGCCCCCGCCGCCACGCGACCCGCGCAAGCGCGGCCCGAAGCTGTTCTGGTTCACGGTCCTGCTGATCGCCGTCGCCGAGGGTGCGCTCGGCATCGCCGACGGCGCCGGCCTGCCCGTCGTCGACTCGGCCTACCCGGCGCTGGCGGTCGGGCTCATCGCCACGATGCTCGTCGTCGGGTCGGTCATGGGTCGTGCCGGCGGCCTGATCGCGCTCGGCCTGGTCGGGAGCCTGTTCCTCGCCGGCGCCACGGCGGCCGACCGGTGGGACGGCGACCGCTTCGAGTACCACCCGTCGTCGAGCGCCGACGTCGAGGACAGCTATGCGATGGACGCGGGCACGATGGTCGTCGACCTGACCGACCTCGCGGACCCCGAGGCGCTCGACGGCCGCACGATCGACGTCACCGGTCAGGTCGGCGAGCTCGTCGTCCGGATCCCGGAGGACTCCAACGTCCGGATCCGCGCGTCGATCGACGGCCCCGGCGGCTACGACTTCTTCCAGGGCGACCGCCAGGGCGGTGGGATCGGCACCACCACGACCGCCCAGTGGCGCGGCGACGCCGACGACCCCACCTTCACCGTCGACGCCGACCTCCAGGTCGGCGTGGTCACCATCGAGACGGAGTGAGCACGATGAGCGAGCACGAGACCTACCGCTACGACACCGACAGCTTCGAGACCGACAGCTTCGAGACCGGGCGCATCCAGGAGACCGGGAGCTGGCGCCACCCGCTCAACGTCGGCCACCTGGTCATGGGCATCGCCTTCGCCGGCATGGTGCTGGTCTGGGCGCTGGTCGCCGGTGGCGCGGTCGCCGACGACGACATCCAGTGGCTGCTGCCGATCCCGTGGGTCGGGGCCGGCGCGGCCGGGCTGGTCGCGATGGCGCTGGCCGCGAGGCGGCGTACCTGAGGCGCTCCTAGGGTGGTCGCCATGACGACGCCCACCCTGGGGACCCTCGCCACCGAACCCGTCGACGCCCGTCCGGACCTGCTCGCCGAGCCGGTCCGGGCGGCGTTGTCGTCGTGGGAGCACGCCGGGGCGGTCGGCGTCGCGCCGATCGACCCGTCGCTGGCGGACACGGCCGCCTGCTCCGAGGCCTATGCCGTCCCGCTCGACGCCGGCGCCAACTGCGTGGTCGTCGCCGGCAAGCGCGACGGGCAGGAGCGGGTCGCCGCCTGCCTGGTCCGCTCCGACACCCGGGCGGACGTCAACAACCGGGTCAAGCGGCTCCTCGACGTCCGCAAGTGCTCCTTCCTGTCAGTGGACCGAGCGGTCGAGGAGTCGGGGATGGAGTACGGCGGCATCACCCCGGTCGGCCTGCCCGCCGGATGGCGGCTGCTGGTCGACGCCCGGGTCCTCGAGACCGACCTGGTCCTGATCGGCTCCGGCGTACGCCGCTCCAAGCTCGTCCTGCCCGGCCACCTCGCCGCCGCCCTCCCCCGCGCGGAGGTCGTCCCCGACCTCGCCCTGCCCTGACCGCCGAGTCGCGGGTTCGTGACGTGCGAGTGGCGGGTTGGTGACCGTCGAGCCCGCACATCTCCGCGACTCGGCGGTCACAACCCCACGACTCGACGTTCACCGGGGCGCCACCGGGGGCTCACGTCGGCGTCGTACGACGCGGGCAGGGTGGGCCGCATGACGCAGACGACCCGCGACCTCGTGCTGGGCCTGGCCTTCCTGTTCTCCTTCCCGCTGCTCCTCAGCGTCACCGGGTGGCTGGCGGCCACCCACTGACCCACGACCCTTGCGATCGTGACAGCGTTACTGTCACGATGCGGGAGTGCAGCTCTCCTACTCCCTGATGTACGACGGCAACCCGCGCGCGGCTGCCGACCAGGTCGCCGAGCTCGAGAAGGCCGGCATCGACGTGGTGTGGGTGGCCGAGGCCTACGGCTTCGACTCCCCCACGCTGATGGGCTACCTCGCAGCCAAGACCGAGACCGTCCAGATCGGCTCGGCGATCCTCAACATCTACTCCCGCACCCCCGGGACGCTGCTGCAGACGGCCGCCGGGCTCGACAACGTGAGCGGCGGCCGCGCGTTCCTCGGCCTCGGAGCCAGCGGACCGCAGGTGATCGAGGGGTGGCACGGCGTCCCCTACTCCAAGCCGCTGGGTCGCACGGCCGAGATCGTCGACCTGGTGCGCCGCGGCCTCCGGCGTGAGGTGCTCACCAACGACGGGACCTTCAAGCTCCCGCTGACCAAGGACGACGGCGCGGTCACCGGCCTCGGCAAGCCGCTGAAGATCCTGACCCACCCCGAGCGCGACTCGATCCCGATCTGGATCGCGGCGCTCGGCCCCAAGTCCGTGGAGCAGGCGGCGACCATCGCGGACGGCTGGATCCCCCACCTCTTCCACCCCGAGAAGTCCCACCTCGTCTGGGGCGACGCGCTCGCCGCCGGCGCGGAGCAGCGCTCCGCCGACCTCGCGCCGCTGCAGGTCACGGCCGGCGGCATGGTGGCGATCGGCGAGGGCCCCGAGACCAAGGCGCTCCTCGACTTCGCCCGCCCGCTCTTCGCCCTCTACGTCGGCGGCATGGGCGCGAAGGGCAAGAACTTCTACAACGACGTCGCAAAGGCCTACGGCTACGAGCAGGAGGCCGAGGAGATCCAGGACCTCTACCTCGCCGGCCACAAGAAGGAGGCCGAGGCGAAGGTGCCGACGGAGTGGCTCGAGGCGTGCAACCTCGTCGGCCCGGCGTCCTACGTCAAGGAGCGGATCGCCGCCTTCCGCGAGGCCGGCGTCACCCACCTCACGGTGATGCCCGCCAGCGACGACCCGGCCGCGACCGTGCGCCAGATCAAGGAGTGGGTGTGATGACCGGCCTCTACGAGGACGAGCACGAGGACTTCCGCAAGACCGCGCGGGCGTTCTTCGAGCGCGAGGTCGTGCCCCACCACGACCAGTGGGAGGCCGACGGGATCGTGCCGCGCGAGCTCTGGCTCAAGGCCGGCGAGGCGGGGCTGCTCTGCTTCGACGTCCCCGAGGCGTACGGCGGGGCCGGGATCGACGACTTCCGCTTCAACGTCGTGCTGTCGGAGGAGCAGACCCGGGCGGGTGCGTCGGGACCGGGGTTCTCGGTCCACAGCGACATCATCGTCCCCTATCTCACCAGCCTCGGCAGCGAGGAGCAGAAGCAGCGCTGGCTCCCCGGCTGCGTCAGCGGCGAGACCATCACCGCGATCGCGATGACCGAGCCCGGCGCCGGGTCCGACCTCCAGGGCGTCCGTACGTCGGCCGTCGACGCGGGCGACCACTACGTCGTCAACGGCTCCAAGACCTTCATCAGCAACGGCATCAACGCCGACCTCGTCATCGTCGTCGCCCGCACCGACCCCGACGCGGGCCACCAGGGCATCAGCCTGCTGGTGGTCGAGCGCGGCATGGAGGGCTTCGAGCGGGGGCGCAACCTCGACAAGATCGGCCTCCACGCCCAGGACACCGCCGAGCTGTCCTTCACCGACGTCCGGGTGCCGAAGGCCAACCTCCTCGGCGAGGAGGGCCAGGGCTTCGTCTACCTGATGCAGAACCTGCCCCAGGAGCGGCTGATCATCGGTGCCCAGGCGGTCGCGGCCACCGAGGCTGTCGTGGAGATGTGCCTCGACTACGCCAAGACCCGCGAGGCGTTCGGGCGGCCGATCGGCAAGTTCCAGCACAACCGCTTCCTCGTCGCCGAGATGGCGACCGAGGCGCGGGTGGCCCGCGCCTTCCTCGACGACTGCGTGCGCAAGCACCTCGACGGCCAGCTCGACGCCGTCGACGCAGCGATGGTGAAGTGGTGGACCACCGAGCTGCAGAACAAGATCGTCAACCAGGGCGTGCAGCTCCACGGCGGCTATGGCTACATGACCGAGTTCCCCATCGCGAAGGCCTACCTCGACAGCCGGATCTCCACGATCTACGGTGGCACGACCGAGATCCAGAAGGAGATCATCGGACGCAGCCTGGGGGTCTGATGCGATGGCGGGGTTCCCGGTCGCGGGCGAGGCGTACGCCGGCCGCTACACCGTCGTGCGCGAGCTCGGGCACGGCCGCGCCGGCACGGTCTACGAGGCCCACGACCCGGTCCTCGACCGCCCGGTCGCGCTGACCGTCGTCGTCCCGTCGCTGGCCGACCGGGGCGGCTACCAGGACCGGTTCGCCCGCGAGGCGGCCGCCCTCGCCCGCATCCGGTCGCGCCACGTCGTCGGCATCCACGAGTACGGCGAGCACGACGGCACCGTCTACGCCGTCACCCAGTTCTTCCCCGACGGCGACCTCGAGCGCTGGCTGGAGCATCGCGGGCCCCTGGACCGCGCCGACGCGCTCCGGCTGGTCGCCGAGGTCTGCCAAGGACTCGCCGACGCCCACGACGTCGGTGTGGTCCACGGCGACGTCCGGCCCGAGGCCGTGCTGCTGTGGCAGCAGCCCGACGGCCTGGTCCCCTACCTGCGCGACCTCGGCGTCGTCGGCGGCAACGAGCAGCACCTCGCCCCCGACGGCGCGATGGTCGGCACCCCGGCGTGGATGCCGCCCGAACGCCACTTCGGTCACCCGGCCGACGAGCGCGGCGACGTCTACGGCGCGGGCTGCCTGCTCTGGGCGACGCTGACCGGCCGGGCGCCGTACGCCGGCACGGACTTCCAGACCGTCAACGCCCACATCAACGACCCGGTGCCGCAGCTGCCCGGGGACGACGCGGTGGACGAGCGGATCAACGCCGTGCTCGCGGCCGCGATGGCGAAGTCCCCCGAGGACCGCACGACGTCGGCCTCCGAGCTGCGGGTGCGGCTCCTGCACGTCCTCCACGAGCTCCAGCGGTCGACCCAGGGGGCCGAGGCGGACGACGAGCCCCGCAGCCAGCGGTTGCTCCACTGGGCGCTGGCCTGCGTGGTCCTCGCCGTCGCGATCGGCGTGGTCGCCCTGGCCCTGTCCTGACCGCGGGCCCGCGGTCAGGCGGAGGAGTCGCTGAAGGCGTAGGTCGCCGCGTAGCGCGACGGCAGGGCCGCCGGGTGGGCGTCACGGCCCTGGAGGAGGCCACGCTCGAGGGCACGGCGCACCTGCGCGAGGTGGCGGGTCCACACGTCGACCACGGTGTCGCCGCGAGCGATCCGCACCGTGGCGCCGTCGACGAGTCGGAGGTCGCGGCCGTGAGCGGCGACCTGCACCTGGGTCAGCGCGTGCTCCAGCAGCCGGTCGGAGCCGAAGCCGTCCGGGACGAGCTGGACGGCGGCGATCCGGTCGCGGCCCTCGTCGAGCATCCGGGCGATCTCGAGGACGCCCTCGGGCGAGATCACCGCGCGCGGCGACTCGAGCTGGACCTCGAAGCGGAGGTTGCCCGTGAGCTCCTTCTCGACCCGCTCGGCGAGGTGGACGAGCGCCTCGACCTGGGCGACGCCGGTGACCGTGCGGACGGTCACGACGAAGCCCGGCGGCACCTCTCCGACACCCTCGAGGAACCGGCCGAGGGTGCGGACCGCGCGGGCGCGGGTCTCGCGGCCGAGCGCGGGGATCCGGATGCCGGCGTGGTCCGGCAGGTCGCCGCTCGCCGAGGCCGACGTCCACGACACGGCCGCGCGGTCGACGACGCGGTCGCCGGTCCACGGCGTGAAGTCGAGCCGGAGGTCCTCCACGGGCTCGGCAGCGAGCTTCTCGAGGACCTTCGCCATCAGCGCGTCGTCGCCGCCGAGGCAGTCGAGGAACTCCTCGGCGTGCTCGAGGATCAGTCCCTCGGCCTCGCGGCCGACGTCGCGCACGTGGTCGGCGTGGAAGTCGCCCGCGACGACGTACCAGGAGTGGACCGGGCGACGCTCCGCGAGGCGGAGGTGAGGGGTCGTCGGCGGCTCCTCGACGTCGGCGAGGATCTCGTCCACCTCGGCGGTGAGCCCGTCCAGATCCATGGCTCCACAGGGTAGTGGGGGTCCTCGGCGTGGCGCGAGTCGGTCAGGGGTCCCCTGCGACCCCGGACCGCTGCGCCCGGGCGTCAGGCGACGGCCAGCGCACCGGCGGCCACCAGGCCCGCCGCCGCGCACACCCCGAGGGTGCGCAGGGCCGACCAGCGGAGCCGGAGCACCAGCACGAGGGCGAGCCCGGTCAGCCCCACGGCCACCAGGTCGACCGACGCGGGCACCGGCAGCTCGAGGGACAGCGGTCCCGCCTCGACACGCCGGCTGTCCTCGAAGAGCGTGTGGAGCGCGAAGTAGGTGGCGAGGTTGGCGATGACCCCGACGACGGCCGCGGTGATGCCGGTCAGGGCTGCGGCGAGGCCGCGATGGTGCCGCAGCCGTTCGACGTACGGCGCCCCGAGGAGGATGAAGAGGAAGCACGGCACGAAGGTGACCCAGGTGGTGACCAGCGCCCCGAGGACGCCGGCGACCCAGGGGTCGAGCGGCCCGGGGTGGCGGTAGGCGCCGACGAAGGCGACGAACTGCACGACCATCACGAGTGGTCCGGGGGTGCTCTCGGCGAGCGCGAGCCCGCGGACCATCTCCCCCGGTGCGAGCCAGCCGTAGACCTGGACCGCCTGCTGCGCGACGTAGGCGAGCACGGCGTAGGCGCCGCCGAAGGTGACCAGGGCCGCGCCGCCGAAGAACCGGCCCTGGTCGACGAGGACCGAGTCGCGGCCCAGGGCGAGCCCGAGGGCGACCACCGGGGCGACCCACAGCGCGATCCCGACGACGAGCACAGTGAGGGACCGACGCCGGGTGGGGAGCTCGCGGTGGAGGGCGTCGTCCGCGATCAGGGGTGCCGGGCCGACGTCGCTCGCGGGGTCCCGCGGCGCCGGGGCCAGGTCGAGTCCGCCGACGCGGACCAGCAGCCAGCCGGTCGCGGCGGCGAGGCCGACGACGACCGGGAACGGCACTCCGAACACGGACAGGGCGAGGAATGCAGCGACCGCCAGACCGACCAGCGCCGGGTGGTGGAGGGCCTTCGCCCCCAGCCGCCACAGGGCGCTCACGACGATCGCGATCACCGCGGGCCCGACTCCGAGGAAGACCGCGTCGACCCAGGCGGTGTCGCCGTAGGCGACGTAGATCCCCGAGAGCGCCAGCAGCGCGACGACCCCTGGCAGCACGAAGAGGGTGCCGGCGACCAGCGCGCCGCGGACGCCGTTGAGCAACCACCCGACGTACGTCGCGAGCTGCTGGGCCTCGGGACCGGGGAGCAGCGTGCAGTAGGACAGCGCGAAGAGGAACCGCTGGTGGCCGATCCAGCGCTTCTCCTCGACCAGGGTGCGCTCCATGACGGCGATCTGGCCGGCGGGGCCGCCGAAGGTCTGCAGCGAGATGAGGAACCAGGCCCGGGTCGCCTCCCGGAGCGGGACCACGTCTCCGGTGCGGATGCTCACGCCGTTAAGTCAACCACTTCGCACGAGTTAGAGCACCCGAGCGATCACCGTTCGTCGCGTGTCCTCTGGGGCGGCTCCTCCCCGGGCAGCGGGTCCTGCTCGGGCTCGAGGCGCGCCATCGCGATCGGCAGGACGAAGGCGACGATCAGGACGGCAGGGACCAACAAGAGACTCACCCCTCGTGCCTACGCGACCTGCGCGCCCCTGACCTCACCCCTGCGTGGGTTTCGGGCCCCTCACTCCCACTCGATGGTGCCGGGCGGCTTCGAGGTGATGTCGAGGGTGACCCGGTTGACCTCGGCCACCTCGTTGGTGATCCGGGTCGAGATCGCCTCGAGCACGTCGTAGGGCACCCGCGCCCAGTCGGCGGTCATCGCGTCCTCGGAGGTGACGGGCCGGAGCACGACGGGGTGGCCGTAGGTGCGGCCGTCGCCCTGGACCCCGACCGACCGGACGTCGGCGAGCAGCACGACGGGGAACTGCCAGATGTCGCGGTCGAGGCCGGCGTGGGTGAGCTCCTCGCGGGCGATGGCGTCGGCGCGGCGCAGGATGTCGAGCCGGTCTCGGGTGACCTCGCCGATGATCCGGATGCCGAGGCCCGGGCCGGGGAACGGGTGCCGCCAGACCATCGACGGCGGGAGTCCGAGCTGCTCGCCGACGGCGCGGACCTCGTCCTTGAAGAGCGTGCGGAGCGGCTCGATGAGCTCGAACTGGAGGTCGTCGGGCAGTCCGCCGACGTTGTGGTGGGACTTGATGTTGGAGGTGCCGGCGCCCCCGCCCGACTCGACCACGTCGGGGTAGAGCGTGCCCTGCACGAGGTAGGCGGTGGCCTGGGTGCCGGCGGCGAGGTCGCCGAAGACCCGCACCTCGGCGGCCTCGAAGGTCCGGATGAACTCGCGTCCGATGATCTTGCGCTTGTCCTCGGGGTCGGAGACGCCGGCGAGCGCGTCGAGGAACTGGTCGGAGGCGTCGACCACGTCGAGGTCGCTGAAGACGGCCTCGAAGTCGCGCTTGACCTGGTCGGTCTCGCCGAGCCGCATCATCCCGTGGTCGACGTAGACGCAGGTGAGCCGGTCGCCGATGGCGCGCTCGACGATCGCGGCGGCCACGGCGGAGTCGACGCCGCCGGAGAGCGCGCAGATCGCCCGCCCCTCGCCGACCTGGTCGCGGATCAGCTCGACCTGCTCGTCGATGATGTTGAGCATCGTCCACGTCGGCCGGCAGCCGGCGATGTCGAGCAGGAAGTGCTCGAGGACGCGCTGGCCGTGCTCGGTGTGGAGGACCTCGGGGTGCCACTGGACCCCGGCCAGGCCGCGGCCGACGTCCTCGAAGGCCGCCACGGGCGTCACCGTCGTGGAGGCGAGCACGTCGAACCCGGCCGGCGCCGCCGTCACGGCGTCGCCGTGGGACATCCAGACGGTGTGCTCGGTCGGCAGGTCGGCCAGCAGGGTGCCGCTCTCGGAGACGCTCACCCGGGTACGGCCGTACTCGCGGGCGCCGGTCGCCGCCACCTCGCCACCGAGGCCGCGGGCCATCAGCTGGAAGCCGTAGCACATGCCGAACACCGGCACCCCCGCCGTGAACACGCCGGTGTCGATGCCGGGCGCGCCCTCGGCGTAGACGCTCGAGGGGCCCCCGGACAGCACGATCGCCTTCGGCCTGCGCGCCAGCATGTCGGCCACCGGCATCGTGTGGGGCACGATCTCGGAGTAGACCTTCGCCTCCCGCACCCGGCGGGCGATGAGCTGGGCGTACTGCGCGCCGAAGTCGACGACGAGGACCAGGTCGTGGTCGGGCGTCTCCGTCATGGCGTGAGCCTATCGACAGGTCGCGGGCGACCGTGACCTGCCGTCGTACCCGACATCAGCGTCGTGATCTGCCGGATTCACGACGCTCAGGTCGGGTAGGACGGGCTCACCCGGCGAGACGCCGCAGCCAGAGGGCGCGTTCGGTCTCGCCCAACGCGAGCCGGCGGGCAACGGTCGAGGTGTCGACCCACCACGTCGGCTGCTCGGTGGTCCACGACCGGGGCGACTCCGGCCGGGCCGCAGCGCGGCGGTAGGCCGCGTCGAGGCGGTCGGTGAAGCCGGCGGCGTCGGGGCGGCTCGACGACATCATCGTCACCAGCTCGAGGCCGAGGGTCGCGACACAGCGCCTCGCGGTCGAGGTCGCGCCGTCGCGTGGTGTCGTCGAGGTGGACGGCGCCGTCGTACTCCCCCACGATCCCGGCCCGCTCGTCGAGCAGGTCGGGGGTCAGCAGATGGCGCCCGGCGTGGTCGAAGACCGGCCGGTTGGCCGAGAGCACCGTCCCCGGCCGGTGGTGGGTCCACACCAGTCGCATCCGGGACTCCTGCGGGGACCAGGCGTTCTCGTCGGCCCGCGACAGCGCCTCGCGGAACCGTCGGATGCCCGGCCTGGGTCCGAGGGCGGCCGCGTAGTCGGCCAGCCGCTCGAGGTCCACCAGGTCCGCCGCGACCGCCATGTCGACCGTGATCTCGGCCGCTGCGAGCGTCCGCGCGCGGCACGTCTCGAAGGCGACCGCACGTTCGGGGATGGTCGTCCGCAGTCCGTCCACGCGTACGACGTCGTGGGGCAGCAGCCAGTCCTCGGTCAGCTCGACCCCGGCGCGGCGACGGGCGCCCCGCCGCCGGTCGAGCGCCACCGGCACGTCGACGGGCGTTCGACCGTCAGCGGCGAGACCGTCGAACCAGCGGGCGCCGGCCCACCCCAGTGATGCCCAGCCCGTGACCGCGGCATCGAGCGGCAGCCCCACCAGGGCCTCGACGATGCGCTGGTCGCGCGACGAGGAGTCGGTGCCGACCGGGACGTACTGACCCGGGGCGACCCGTCGCCAGCGCGGGCCGCGCGCCTGACCGGGTGTGGGCCCTGACGCGCCGCTGCGGTCGGGCGGTCGCGGCACGACGATCCCTCGCCGGGTGATCGGAACCGGGTCCATGCGCGCCAGCATCCGCCGGATCGCGGGGGCCGGCGCCGCTCTCTCCACAGGCGCGGCCGGGCCCGCTCGTCGTACCCGACATCAGCGTCGTGATCCGGCGAGATCACGACGCTCATGTCGGGTACGACGACTCCAGCCGGGCCACGGACACGAATCAGGGCCCGGCCGGGGAGGGAGGATGGCCGGGCCCTGACTGTCCACAAACCGGTGGTCGGTGGGTGGACCGGAGGACCCGACGAGGGAGGGAGCAAGGGTGTCGGGTCCACCCCTCCAACGAGGTCCTGTCGGGGTGGTTACGTCCGGCTCCGGACTTTTTCAGGAGACCTCGACGATGGGCAGCCGGAGTGCTCCGGGAGCCCCCTCGGGCACGACCGGATCACGGGGTGCGACCGGCTGGATCCGCCGATATCCGGCCCCGAGCACGGGGCGCGCGTCCTCCTCGCCCTTGTTGGGCCAGAACGACATCGCCCGCTCCGCCTGGGCCGTGATCGTCAGCGACGGGTTGACGCCGAGGTTGGCCGAGATCGCGGAGCCGTCGGCGACGTGGAGCCCCGGGTAGTGGTAGACGCGCTGGTAGGGGTCGATGACGCCCGACTCCACCGACGAGCCGATCGTGCAGCCGCCGATGAAGTGCGCCGTCAGCGGCATGTTGAACGGTTCGCCGATGTTGCCGCCGGGAAGGCCGCCGATCGTCGCCGCGATCCGTCGTACGGCGTCGTTCCCGGCAGGGATCCAGGTCGGGTTGGGGGCGCCGTGGCCCTGCCGGGAGGTCATCCGCCACCGCTTGGTCAACCGACCGCGCTTGCCGTAGGTCGTGATCGAGTTGTCGAGGCTCTGCATGACCAGGGCGATGACGGTCCGCTCCGACCAGTGCTTCACGTCGACGAGGTCGCCGAGGTGGTGGCGCTGGGTCCACAGCTCCTTGAGCCACGTCCGCCAGCGGGGCGCCGGACCGTCGCCGTCGGTGAGCACGGTCTGGAGGAAGGCCATCGCGTTGTGACCACGGCCGTAGCGCACCGGCTCGATGTGGGTGTCGGCGTCGGGGTGGAAGCTCGACGTGATCGCGACGCCCTCGCTGTAGTCGGTCGTGTCGCCCTTCGGGGCGATGGCGCCGAGGATCGACTCCGAGTTCGTGCGCGAGAGGTGGCCGAGCCGCTCCGAGAGCCGCGGCAGGTGGCCCTCGTCCTTCATCCGGTGGAGGAGCTTCTGGGTGCCGAGGGACGCCGCGGCCAGCACGACGTGGTCGGCGGTCAGCGTGCGGGTGGTCCGCGAGGTCTCGCGCTTCGCCTTGGTGAACCGCACCCGCACCTCGTAGCCGTGGTCGGCGTCGGTGCGTGGTGAGATCCGCGTGACCGTCGTCAGCGGCAGCACCTTCGCACCCTTGCTCTCGGCGAGGTAGAGATAGTTCTTGACCAGCGTGTTCTTCGCGTTGTGGCGGCAGCCGGACATGCACTCGCCGCAGTTGATGCACGTACGCCGCGCCGGACCCGCACCGCCGAAGAACGGGTCGTCGACCTCCTCGCCGCGCGCCTGGCCGGGTCCGCCGAAGAAGACCCCGACCGGCGTGGGGTGGAAGGTCTCGCCCACGCCCATGTCGGTGGCGACCTTCTCCATCACGTCGTCGGCGGGCGTCCGGTAGGGGTAGTCGGTGACGCCGAGCATCCGCTTCGCCTGGTCGTAGAACGGCGCGAGCTCGTCGGCCCAGTCGGTGATGTGGGCCCACTGCGGGTCCCGGTAGAACGCGGGCAGCGGCTCGTAGAGGGTGTTGGCGTAGACCAGCGACCCGCCGCCGACGCCTGCGCCCGCCACGATCATCGTGTCGTGGACGGCGTCGATGCGCTGGATGCCGTAGCAGCCGAGGGCGGGCGCCCAGAGGAACTGCTTGAGGTCGAAGGTGCCCGTGGTGAAGTCGTCGTCCTCGAACCGGGCGCCGGCCTCGAGGACCCCGACGCGGTAGCCCTTCTCGGTCAGCCGGAGCGCCGCGACCGACCCGCCGAAGCCGGAGCCGACGACGAGGACGTCGTAGTGGTGGGGGTCCTGGCGTGCGTGCCGGCCCGTCATGCCCGGCCCAGCTTGTTCATCAGGCGCAGCTGCGCGGTCATGACCTTGGCGTAGGTCTCGTCGGACATCCCGAGCATCGGCGCGAAGCGCACCAGCCGCTGGGTGGCGACGGACTGGGCCTCGGTGTAGCGCAGGATGCCCTCGCTGCCCTGGCGGCGACCCATGCCCGACTGCCGCATGCCGCCCATCGGGGAGTCGATGCTGGCGAAGGTGGCACCGAAGGCCTCGTTGATGTTGACGGTGCCGCAGCGGACGTGACGCGCGATCTCGCGCGCCCGGCGCCCGTCCTGGCTGTAGATCGAGGCGTTGAGGCCGTAGTCGCCGTCGTTGGCCCGCGCGACCGCGTCGGCCTCGTCGTGGAAGCGGTAGAGGGCGATGACCGGGCCGAAGGTCTCGTGGCCGAAGCAGGTCATGTCAGGACTGACGCCCTCGAGGATGGTGGGCTCGTAGACGAAGGGCCCGAGGTCGGGCCGGTGCCTGCCGCCGGTCAGCACGGTCGCTCCCTTGGCGACCGCGTCGGCCACGTGGGCCTCGACGGTGTCGAGCTGGTCCTGGCTGATCAGCGAGCCCATGTCGACGCCCCACTCGAGGCTGGCGCCCAGCGTCATCGCCTGGGTGCGGGCCACGAACCGCTCGACGAACCGGTCGTAGACCTGGTCGGCGACGAAGAGCCGCTCGGTCGAGACACAGAGCTGGCCGGCGTTGGAGAACGAGGCGCGGACCGCGCCCTCGGCCGCCTTCTCGAGGTCGGCGTCGCGCAGGACCAGCAGCGGGTTCTTGCCGCCGAGCTCGAGGGAGCAGCCGATCAGCCGGTCGGCGCACCCCTGGGCCACCAGCCGCCCGGTCGCCGTCGAGCCGGTGAAGCAGACGTAGTCGGCACGCTCGATGACCGACGTCCCGACCCGCGACCCGGGACCCGCGACGACCTGCCAGAGGTCGCGCGGGAAGCCCGCCTCCTCGAGCAGCTCCGCAGCGAGCAGCGCCGAGAGCATCGTCTGGGCGTCGGGCTTGGTGACGACGGCGTTGCCGGCCAGCAGCGCGGGAAGGCCGTCGCAGAGCGCCATCGTGAACGGGTAGTTCCAGGGCGAGATGATGCCGACGACGCCCTTGGGGACCCGGTTGACCTCGACCCGGGTCAGCCCGGGGACGACGCCCAGCTTGCGCTGGGTGTCGAGGTGGTCGTGGGCGGTGCGCGCGTAGTAGCGCGCGGTCAGCGCGATGTGGAGCGGCTCGTCGAAGGCGTGCTTGCGCGCCTTGCCGGACTCGAGGCAGATCAGGTCGATGATCTCGGCCTGGCGGTCGAGCACCAGGTCGTGCAGCCGCAGCAGCATCGCGGCCCGGTCGTCGAGCGACGTGCGTGACCACTGCTCCTGGGCGCGACGGGCCCGGGCGAACGCCTCGTCGACGTCGACCGCCCCCGACTGGGGCACGTGGGCCAGCGGCTGGCCCTGGAGCGGCGAGTGGACGGCAGCGGTCTCGCCGGTCGTGGAGACGATGCGGCCGGTCAGCCGCGCGACGTACGCCGGCTCGAGGGCGTAGGAGGCGGCGGGGTCGTGCTCGGGGTCGGCGGGCCCGTCGACGAGCGGGCCGCCGGAGGGGTGCTGGGCGCTCATAATACCGAGAGTATGTGACCGGCGTCTCCTGATCTACCCCTCGGTAGCAACAGTGTCGCTGGACACACGACCGCTCGATGTCAAGAGAACCGCCACTCCAGCACGTGGCGGTAGGTCTCCCCCGGCCGCAGCACCGCGGACGGCCAGCCAGGGCGCCCCTCGTGACGGGGCGAGTCGGGCAGCAGCTGCGGCTCCAGGGCGACCCCTGAGCGGGGCGGCCGGCTCTGCAACCACTCGCCCGTGTAGACCTGCAGGGCCGGCTGGTCCGAGCGGACCGTGAGCGTCGTCTGCGTCGCGGGCGAGACCAGGCGTGCCACCGGCCGGAGGCCCTCACCGGTGACCACGAAGGCGCGGTCGAGCGGTCCGACGTCGCCGAGCCGCAGACCCGACCGCAGGTCGAGTCCCGCAGCGACCGGGACCGGGTCACCGGTGGGGATGCCGGCGTCGTCGACGGGCAGCACCAGGTCCGCGGGCACGGTCAGCACGTGGTCGTCGACGGACCCGGAGTCGTCGAGCACGGCGTAGCCGTGGTGGGTCAGGCTCACCACGGTCGGAGCGTCGGTCGTCGCGGTCAGCGTCAGTCGGAAGCCGTCCGGCGACACGTCGTACGCCGCCTCGGCGACGAGCCTGCCCGGGAACCCTTGGTCGCCGTCCGGGCTGGTGAGCCGGAGCCGTGCCGAGGAGCCGTCGGCCTCGACGACGTCCCACGGGCGGGTGTCGAAGCCCTCCGGGCCCCCGTGGAGCGTGGTCGTGCCCTCGTTGGTCGCGAGCCGGTGCTCCTGACCGTCGACGACGACGGCCCCACCGCTGATCCGGTTGGCGAACCGGCCGATCGTCGCGCCGAGGAAGTCACCGCTGACGGCTGGGCCCGAGAGGACCACGTCGCGGCGTACGCCGTCACCGCAGGTGACCTCGAGGCGGACCACGGCGGCCCCGAGGGGATCGACCTCCAGCACCGGGCCCGGCTCGGCCCCGATCACGACATGCCGGTCCGGTGAGGTCATGCCCGGACGCTACCGGCCGTGCGTCCTAGGCTGCGCGGCATGGTCAAGCAGTCCACCACCATGCTCTCGCTCTCCCTGATGGGCGCCCTGGTCATCATTCCGGTCGCGGTCTTCTTCGTCGTCGGGAGCGAGGAGGGTGCGCTGGCCGCGCCCGCCACCCTGCTGCTGGTCGCGATCCCCGCCGCCGGCGCGGCGGTGCACGTGCTGCTGGAGTCGATCGGCTACCGCGTCCAGCCGATCGCCCCGGGGACGCCCGAGGACGACGCGCGCGGCCAGGCCGTGGCCCGGTGGCAGGCGTCGATGATCCAGCGCTTCGCCCTCTCCGAGTCGATCGCGATCGTCTCGCTCGCGCTCTGCTTCGTCGTCGAGCAGGGCGGCTACGTCCTGCTGCTCCTGGGGTGCGCGACCTCCCTCACCCTCATGGCCGTCCACGTCTTCCCGTGGTCGCGCCCGGTCGGCAAGGTCGCCGACGCCCTCGAGCGGGACGGCGCCCGCTCCGGACTGCGTGAGGTCTTCGGCCAGGGCGGCGGCCCCGGCGGTGCGATCCGGGAGCTCTGAGGCGCTCAGACGATGTCGGGGGCCTGCACCCGGGCCTCGTCGGCCTCCTGGTCGGTCCACTTCAGCTGGGAGGCCCGCTCGGCCTCGACCCGCCGCAGGTAGTGGTCGACCTCGTCGTCGACGCGCGCGGCGTCCCAGCCGAGCTCGCCGGCCATCAGCTCGGCGGCGGGGCGGGCGGCCTCGGTACCGCGGTCGAAGGTCTCGATGGAGATCCGCGTACGCCGCGCGAGGACGTCGTCGAGGTGGCGTGCACCCTCGTGGGTCACCGCATGGACGACCTCGGCGGCCAGGTAGGGCTCGGCGCCGGCCAGCGCCTCCCCCAGGTCGGGTCGCTCGGCGACCAGCGCGAGGACCTCGTCGACGAGGCCGCCGTGTCGCCCGAGCAGGTGGTCGACCTGGGCCAGCGTCAGGCCGCTGGTGCGCGAGAGCATGACCCGTTGGTTGGTGCGGGCCTCGAACCCGGCGGCACCGGCCAGCGGCACGCGGTCGGTGATGCAGGTCCGGACCGGGGCCTGGGTCTCCTCGAGCAGGTCGACGACGGCGTCGATCGCGTCGCGCGCCATCACCCGCCAGGTCGTGAGCTTGCCGCCCGCCACGAGCACCAGGCCCGGCGCCGGCGAGGCCACCGTGTGCTCGCGCGAGATCCGCGAGGTCGGCTCGGTCTCGCCCGAGAGCAGCGGCCGGAGGCCGGCGTAGACGCCCTCGACGTCGTCGAGGTCGAGCGGGTCGCGGAGCACCCGGTTGACGTGCTCGAGGAGGTAGTCGATGTCGGCGCGGCTGGCGGCGGGGTGGGCCTTGTCGAGGTCCCAGGGCGTGTCGGTGGTGCCGATGATCCAGTGGGTGCCCCACGGGATCACGAAGAGCACCGACTTCTCGGTGCGGGTGATCAGGCCGCACTCGGAGCGGATCCGGTCACGCGGCACGACGAGGTGGATGCCCTTCGACGCCCGGACGTGCAGCTGGCCGCTGCCGGCCATGTCCTGGATCTCGTCGGTCCACACGCCGGCCGCGTTGATGACGACCCGGGCGCGCACCTCGAGCTCCTCGCCGGTCTCGAGGTCGGTCGCACGTACGCCGACCACGCGGCGCCCCTCGCGGAGGAAGCCCGTGACGCGGGTGCGGGTCGCGACGTGGGCGCCGTAGGACGCCGCCGTGCGGGCGACCGCGACGACGAGCCGCGCGTCGTCGACCTGGCAGTCGTAGTAGCGGATCGCGCCGGTGAGGTCGTCGGTGCGCAGGTCGGGGGCGATCCGGGCGACCTGCTTGCGGAACAGGTGGCGGTGCTTGGGGACGCCCATGTCGTACTTGCCGGCCATCGCCATCGCGTCGTAGAGCGCGAGGCCGGCGCCGACGTAGGGACGCTCGAGCCGCTTGTGGAGCGGGTAGAGGAACGGCACGGGCCGGACCAGGTGGGGTGCGAGCCGGGTGAGCTGGAGGCCGCGCTCCTGGAGGGCCTCGCGGACCAGGCCGAAGTCGAGCATCTCGAGGTAGCGCAGGCCGCCGTGGATCAGCTTGGAGCTGCGGCTGCTGGTGCCGGAGGCGAGGTCGCGCTGCTCGAGGAGTCCGGTCGACAGGCCACGGGTCGCGGCGTCGTTGGCGATGCCGGTGCCGGTGATGCCGCCGCCGACGACGAGCACGTCGAGCGGGTCCTGGGCGGTCGTGCGGGCGAGGGCCCGCAGCGCGTCGACACGGGCGCCGGGTGAGAGGGCACTGGTCATGATCGGCTCCTGCGACGGTCGAGCTCGCGCAGCATGTTGGACGCGAACCGGTCGCCCATGTGGCGCAGCACCTGGGACATGGCGGTGTGCACGGCCGGTCGGGCGACGCCGGGGATCGGCAGCCGGGCCGTGATGGTCAGGTCGATCGTCAGGCGGGTGCCGTCGTCCGACGCAGGCTCGAGGCCGTAGTGGCCCTCGGCTCCGGCCTGCAGGTGGCGCTCGAGCTCGCCGTGGGTGAAGTCGATGCGCGACTGCGGCGTGAAGGACATCGTCTCGAGCATCGACAGGTCGAGCGCGCGACCGGGCAGCGGCACTCCCTGCAGGCACCACAGCCACTGGTCGCCGTCGGCCTCGATCCGGGCCACCATCGGGGTGAGCCGGGCCACCGCGTCGGGGTCGACCAGGAGCTCCCACACCGCGTCGACGGGGTGGGGCACGTCGGCGGTGTCGCGGCGGCTGCGCGAGAAGGTGGCCACTAGCCGACCACGACCTCCACCCGCTGGAACTCCTTGAGATCGGTGTAGCCGGTGGTGGCCATCGACCGGCGCAGCGCGCCGATCAGGTTCATCGTGCCGTCGGCGACCCGGCTGGGGCCGAAGAGGATCTCCTCGAAGGTGCCGACGGGCGCGAACTCGACGCGTTGGCCGCGGGGCAGCTCGCTGTGGTGGGCCTCGCCGCCCCAGTGGAAGCCGCGGCCCGGGGCGTCGGTGGCACGGGCGAAGGGCGAGCCGACCATCACGGCGTCCGCGCCGCAGGCGACCGCCTTGGAGATGTCGCCGGACCGGCCGATGGAGCCGTCGGCGATGACGTGCACGTAGCGGCCGCCCGACTCGTCGAGGTAGTCGCGGCGGGCCGCGGCGACGTCGGCAACGGCGCTGGCCATCGGCACCGCGACTCCGAGGACGGTCCTGGTGGTGTGGGCGGCTCCACCGCCGAAGCCGACGAGGACGCCGGCCGCACCGGTCCGCATCAGGTGGAGCGCGGCCTGGTAGGTCGCGCAGCCGCCGACGATGACCGGGACGTCGAGCTCGTAGATGAACTCCTTGAGGTTCAGCGGCTCGGCCTGGCTGGAGACGTGCTCGGCGCTCACCGTCGTGCCGCGGATGACGAACATGTCGACACCGGCGTCGACGACGGTCTTGGCGAACTCCTTGGTGTGCTGGGGCGACAGCGAGCCGGCGACGGTGACGCCGGCGTCGCGGACCTCGCGGAGCCGCGCCGTGATCAGCTCGGGCTTGATCGGCTCGCGGTAGACCTCCTGCATCCGGCGGATGGCGTCGGCGCCGGTCAGTCCCGCGACCTCCACCAGCACGTCGGTGGGGTCCTCGTAGCGCGTCCAGAGCCCTTCGAGGTTGAGGACTCCGAGGCCGCCCATCCGGCCGAGGGCGATGGCCGTGGCCGGCGACATCACGGAGTCCATCGGAGCGGCGAGCACCGGGATCTCGAACCGGTAGGCGTCGATCTGCCAGGCCACGCTGACCTCCTCGGGGTCGCGGGTGCGCCGCGAGGGCACGATCGCGATGTCGTCGAAGGAGTAGGCCCGGCGGCCACGCTTGGCCTGGCCGATCTGGATCTCGGTCACCCCGTCAGCCTATCGGCGGAGCCTCACGCCGTGTGGTGCACCTCCTGGAGGCCGAACACCGGGGTGTCGATGCCCTCGAAGCGCGCCTTCAGCTGGAGCGCGAGGTAGAGGGAGTAGTGGCGCGACTGGTGGAGGTTGCCGCCGTGCATCCACAGGTTGTCGACGTTGGTCGGCTTCCACATGTTGCGCTGCTCGCCCTCCCACGGACCGGGGTCCTTGGTCGTCTCCGAGCCGAGCCCCCAGCACTTGCCGAGCCGGTCGGCGGTCTCCTGGTCGATCAGGTCGGCGACCCAGCCGTTCATGGAGTTGTAGCCGGTGGCGAGCACGACGACGTCGGCCGGCAGCTCGGTGCCGTCCTCGAGCACGACCGAGTCCTCGGTCAGGTGGGTGACCTGGCCCTGGGCGAGCTTCACGTCACCGTTCGCCACCAGGTCGGCGGCGCCGACGTCGATGTAGTAGCCCGAGCCGCGGCGCAGGTACTTCATGAAGAGGCCGGACCCGTCGTCGCCCCAGTCGTGGCGGAAGCCCGACTTCTCCAGCCGGTCGTAGAAGTCCTTGTCACGCTCGGCCATCGCCTCGTACGCCGGGATCTGGAAGGTGTGCAGGATCCGGTAGGGCAGCGACGCGAAGATCAGGTCCGCCTTCTCGGTCGTCACCCCGGCCGCGAGGGCGCGCTCGGAGTAGAGGTCGCCGAGCCCGATGTCCATCAGGCTGTCGCTCTTGACGATGTGGGTCGAGGAGCGCTGGACCATCGTCACGTCGGCGTCGTTCTCCCAGAGCGCCCCGCAGATGTCGAAGGAGGAGTTGTTGCTCCCGATGACCACGGCCTTCTTGCCGCGGTAGGCGTCCGGGCCGGGGTGGGCCGAGGAGTGGTGGACGTCGCCGCGGAACACGTCGGTGCCGGGCAGGTCGGGGACCCTGGGCTTGCCGGACATGCCGGTCGCGAAGACGAGCTGCTTCGGACGCATGGTCAACGGCTGGCCCTCGCACTCGAGCTCGACGGTCCACTCGCCCGCCGCCTCCGACCAGGTCGCGCTCTTCACCTCGGTGCTCGACCAGTAGGGCACCTCCATGACCTTGACGTAGGACTCGAGCCAGTCGCCGATCTTGTCCTTCGGCGCGAACACCGGCCAGTTGTCGGGGAACTTCAGGTAGGGCAGGTGGTCGTACCAGACCGGGTCGTGGAGGCAGAGCGACTTGTAGCGGTTGCGCCACTGGTCCCCCGGACGCGGGTGCTTGTCGACGACGAGGGTCGGTACGCCGAGCTGGCGCAGCCGCGAGCCGAGGGCGATGCCGCCCTGGCCGCCGCCGACCACGAGCACGTAGGGCTGGGTGGTCGACCCGAGGCTCTCGGCCTCCTCCTGCCGCTGCTCCTTCCACGTCTTCCGGTGCTTGTCAGCACCGTGCTCGGCCCCCATCGGCCGGTGCGTGCCGCGCGGCTCCTCGTGGCCCTTGAGCTCGTAGAGCGCTGTGAGCAGCGTCCAGGCGCGGTCCTCGCCGTCCTCCTCCGTCAGCCGCAGCAGCCCGTTGCCGCGGCCGACAGCCGTCTCGAAGGTGATCCACGCGGTGACGACGCCGTCTGCCTCGTCGGGGGGCTCGCTGGTGGCGAATCCGGACGGCGCCGTACGACCCGCGGTCTGGGCGACGAGGGACTCCACCCCGTCGCGACCCTCCACGGTCTTGATGTTCCAGGTGAAGGAGACCAGGTCGCGCCAGTAGCACTCGGTCGCGAAGAGCGCGGCGGCCGCGCCAGCGTCCTGCTCGCCGAGGGCCTGCTCGAAGCGGGACAGCCAGGAGTCCACCCGCGACTGCACGTCGGAGGCCTGGGCGGTGGGGTCGAGGGTCTGCGTCATGGCCACATCGAACGCCCGTGCGCCGCGGACCGACAGCGTTGCAGCGCGTTGCACTGTGGCGCCCCTCACACCAGCCGACCTATCCTCGGGGGCGAAGGGAGCGGCGCATGACGATCGCGGCATCCGGTCAGGGCGCAGTCGCCCCGGGGACCGACCTGTCCCTCCACGCGCGCGAGCTGCGCACGATCCACGACGCCGTGCTGTCGGGCTCCCGGCCGCGGCAGGCGCCGCGCGACCTCGTCGTCCGGTCGTGGCGCCGGGTGCTGGCCGAGGGGCTCGAGGCGCAGGGACGCAACCTGCGCGACCCGCTCCCCCTCGGGGAGACCGAGCGCCGCCGCGAGGCCTCCCCCATCGCCCTCGTCATCGACGAGCTGCGCCACGTCCTCACGGGGGTGGCCGATGCGTCGACCTACCTCATGGTCGTGACCGACGCCGACGGCGTCGTGCTCTGGCGCGAGGGGTCGTCGCGCGTGCGCCGCCAGGCCGACACGCTCGGCTTCACCGAGGGCGCGGTGTGGACCGAGCGCACCGTCGGCACCAACGCGATCGGGACCGCGCTGGCCGAGTCCGCACCCGTCGAGCTGTTCTCGGCCGAGCACTTCGAGAGCGCCCAGCACCCCTGGTACTGCTCCGCGTGGCCGATGCACGACCCGCGGACCGGCGACCTGATCGGGGTGGTCGACATCAGCGGGCCTGCGCTGACCCTCCACCCGGCCATCCGGGTGCTGGTCGAGAGCGCCGTGCGCCTCGCCGAGGGCCGGCTCGCCGGCCTCCACCGCGACCACCTCGACCGGCTCCGGCGTACGGCGGAACCGCTGCTCGCGGGCACGTCCGGGCCGCTGCTGGTCGTCGACGACCTCGGCTGGGTCGCCCACCACGCGGGCCTCGCCCACCGCGAGCGCATCGCGGCACCGCGCGAGCAGCACCCTCTGGCCGTCCCCGGCCTCGGCCTGTGCGTGCCCGAACGGCTCGGGGAGGGCTGGCTCGTCCGCCCGCCCCAGGAGCGCGGGGCGGTCACCGCCCGGCTCGACCTCGGCTCCCGGCTGCTCGAGGTGTCCGGGTCCGGCGAGGGCTGGCGCACGTCGCTGACCGCCCGGCACGCGGAGCTGCTGCGCCTGGTCGCCGCGGCCGGCCCCGCGGGCGTCACCGCGGCCGCGCTGAGCCGGGCCGTGCACGGCGACGACCAGCACACCGTCACCGTGCGAGCCGAGATGTCGCGCCTGCGGCGCGTCATCGGCGCCCTGGTCGAGCCTCACCCCTACCGGGTGGCCGCCGGAGTCAGCCTCACGCTCGAGGAGCCCGCATGAGTCCCGTCCGCGGCTACACCGGCTGGCTCGGCACCATCCTGGGCACCCCGGACCCGATCGGCCTCGGCCGCTTCTACGCCGGCCTGCTCGGCGGTGATCTCGACGAGGGCGACCCGGAGTTCGTGACGCTGCTGGTCCGACCGACCGACACCACCAGCCTCGGGTTCCAGCTCGAGCCCGACCACGTGCCGCCGGTGTGGCCGGACCCGGCGGGCGGCCAGCAGATGCAGGTCCACCTCGACATCGGCGTGGCCTCGCTCCCCGAGGCCGTCGAGGACGCCGTCGCGCTCGGCGCACGGCCGGCGGACCAGCAACCGCAGGACGACGTCCGGGTGATGCTGGACCCCGCCGGCCACCCCTTCTGCCTCTACACCGACGACTGAGCCGGAAAACTTCCCGGGGCGGGCGTGCAACCCCGGAGGCCGCTCACCCCGTTGAGGTGGGCATGAGGACGACGACGGGGGTCGACACATGAGGCGGGCGGACGAAGCAGCGTTCGAGGAGTTCGCCGTCGCGGCCCAGTCGCGGCTGCGCAGCACGGCCTACCTGATGTGCGGCGACTGGCACCACGCCTCCGACCTCGTGCAGGACACGCTGGTGCGGCTCTACGTCGCGTGGCCGCGGTTGCAGCGGCAGGGCGCCGAGCTGGCCTACGCCCGCCGCACGATGCTCAACCTGCTCCTAGACCAGCGCCGCCGTCGTTCCAGCGGCGAGGTGCCGCGGGCCGAGGACGACACACGGCCGTCGGGCGAGGACGTCGCCGAGGCCGTGTCGACCCGTGCCGCCCTGCTCGCCACCCTCGACCGGCTGCCACCGCGGCAGCGGGCGTGCGTGGTGCTGCGCTACTTCGACGACCTGTCGGTGGCCGACACCGCCGCCGCCCTCGGCTGCACCGAGGGCACGGTCAAGAGCCAGACGGCCCGGGGCCTCGACGCCCTCCGGGCGCTGGTGGCCGAGACGTCCCTGGCCGATCTGCGGATCGGGTGAGAGGAGACCCACGATGGTGAACGACCTGCGCGAGCTGCTCCGTGACAGCGTGAGCGACGCACCCCACGACGACCTCGACACGACGCAGCTGCTGGCGGCCGGCCGGTCCCGCGTACGCCGCCGCCGGGCGGTCCAGCTGGCGGCAGCGACGGCGGCCGTCGGACTGGTCGCGGCCGGCGCCTCGCTCGTCGGACCGGGCCTGCTCGGCAACCGCGCGGCACCGATCGACCGTCCCGACCTGGTCGGACCCGTCCTCCACCTCGAGGACGCCGTCGAGGCCGGTCGGGGCGACGTCGAGGTGGTGGCCCGCCACACCGAGGAGAACCTCAACCGGGCCAACGGTTCCCACTACTACGGCGTCACCGACGACGGACTCGTGCTCGTCGGCGACGGGCCGCACGGCATCCGGAACGAGCTCGACCTCTGGTTCCTCGACCCGGAGACCGGTGAGGAGCAGCCGCTGCCGAGCCCGCCGGACTCCGACTGGGGCCAGGTGCTCGAGCTCAGCGAGGACCGCATCGTCGTCTACTCCTACGGGATGGTGACCGCCGACACCACCGGTGCGTACGTCCTGGACCGTGAGACCCTCGAGTGGTCGGAGGTGCGCTGGAGCGGCCTACCCGAGCGGGACCAGCGAGGGGTCGCGATCGGCCCGGACGGGCGGGTCTACCTCGGAGTGGCGATGAGTCCCGACGAGCAGCGCGAGGCCGACCTGCAGGCCGCGCGAGACGCGGCCGGAGGCAGGGAGGTCGACGACTCCGGGGTCACCGGTGAGCGCTACGCGCTGTGGTCCGCCTCCCTGACCGACGCCACCGACGTGCGCGACGAGGACCTGGCGGTGGGCTCCTTCGCGTTCGACGAGGACACCATGGCCTGGTCCGCACGCACCAACGGCACCAACGACCGGGTCTTCGTCAAGGACCTCGACACCGGGGAGGTCACCGACTTCGACCCGATGTCCGGTCGGCGCTGCAACCTGCTCGATTTCGGCCTCGCCGGCGAGCAGGTGGTCCTGTCCCAGTACTGCGGCGACCTGCCGGAGAAGCAGCGCGACGACCGGGTCCAGGTCGTCACCACCGACGGCGAGCCCGTCGTGACCGTGCAGAGCACCTCCATCGACGGCGCTGCGGTCGACGACCGATGGGTAGAGGTGCAGGCCCAGACCCTGGGCCAGGACTCGACCGACGGCACCTACCTCTACGACCTCGAGACCGACCGGCTCCTGCGGGTCAGCGACGCCCTCTCCAACTTCGCGATCGGCGGTGGCCCGATGCCTCCCGGCTACGTGATGTGGAACCAGCCCGTCAATGATCGGCGAGGCCAGGAGGAGGTCATCGCCCGCCTCCCCTGAGCCGCCCCTGTCAGGCGGTCGTGGCGTCGTCGAGGGAGCGGCGGAGCCAGGCAGCGAAGCGCTCCTCGCTCCAGCCGCGGCGCCCCACGAGCGCGAGGTAGGTCTCCGACCGCATCAGGACGTAGACCTCGTCGACGGCGTCGGGGTGGGGCTCCCCGGTGGCGAGCAGCTCGACGACCTGGGCGGCGATGCCGACCAGGCCGGCCTCGGAGGCATCGACCAGGTCGCGCAGCTCGGGGTCGACGTCGGCGGCCAGGGGCAGCACCCGGGCGAGCGGTGCGATGCCGGCCAGCGACCGGGTCACCAGGAAGACGATGCGGTCGAGCCGGACGCCGCGGTCGGGCTCGTCGCCGAGACGCAGGGCGGCGAAGGCCGCCTGGGCGTCGACGTGGCGGCCGAAGCCGTTGCGGCGCAGGGCGGCCATGAGCAGGCCGGCCTTGCTGCCGAAGGCGGAGGAGACGAGGTCGGAGGACACCTCGGCCGCGGCGGCGACGTCGGCGATCGTGGTGCCGGCCCAGCCGTGCTCACCGAAGAGCCGCGCGGCCTCCTCGGCCACGCGGAGGCGGCGTTGCTCGGCCGCCGCCCGGCGGCCGCTGGCGTCGTACCGCCGCTTGGTCACGCTCAGAGAGTAGTGATGCTGCCAAGCATGGCGACGGCGCCCCGCCCGGTGCTGTCCCCCGTCCGGCTCCGGACGGTCGGCGCCGCCGCACCCCCCTGCTTTGGTTCCCCCCGAACCAGAACGAATATAGGACGAGATCGGCGCGGTGAACAGTCGTTTGCGTGCATCTCCACAGGTTTTACCTGACGGCGGCCGCCAGCGACCGGGACAGCCACGCTCGGTAGCGCTCGTCGGACCAGCCGCGGCTGCGGGTGAAGGTCAGGTAGGTCTCGGCCAGCAGCAGCTGGTAGACCTCGTCGGCCGCGTCGGGGGGCGCCTCCCCCGGGGCGATCAGCCGGACCACCTCGGCGGCGGTCGCGGAGAAGGAGTCCTCGGCGACCATGACCAGCACCCGCAGGTCGGCGTCCTGGTCACCGGCGACCCGCAGCACCTCGAGGAACGGCGCCATCCCCGGCATCACGCGGCAGGCGAGGTCGACCACCCACTCCAGCCGGACGTCGAGGTCGGGCTCGTCGTCGAGCCGGAGCGAGGCGAGCGCCTCGCGGACGTTGGCTCGCTCACCGAAGCCCGCGTGCCGGAAGGCCGCCATCAGCAGCCCGGGCTTCCCACCGAACGCGCCGGAGACGAGGTCGGTCGAGACGTCGGCGCGGCGCGCGACCTCGCCCATCGTGGTGCCGGTCCAGCCGTGCTCGAGGAACAGCTCGGCCGCGGCCGCGGCGATCCGCTGCCGCCGCTCGTGAGCAGCGACACGACGACGGGTGCCGTCGTAGGGGCGCGACGGGAGCGCGCCGCCCCGGACGTCCATCCGCGTCATGCCCCGCCGTCAGCGTCCGGTGTAGTTGGGCGCCTCGACGGTCATCTGGACGCCGTGGGGGTGGCTCTCGGTCAGCGACGCGGAGGTGATCCGGACGAACCGGCCCTTCTCCTGCAGCTCGGGCACGGTCCGCGCGCCGACGTAGAACATCGACTGGTTGAGACCGCCGATCAGCTGGTGCGTGACCGCGGACAGCGGCCCGCGATAGGCGACCTGGCCCTCGATCCCCTCCGGGACGATCTGGTCGTCACTGGTGACCTCGGCCTGGAAGTAGCGGTCCTTGGAGTAGGACTTCTTGCCGCGGCTGCTCATCGCGCCCAGCGAGCCCATGCCGCGGTAGGCCTTGTACTGCTTGCCGTTGACGAAGACGAGCTCCCCGGGCGACTCCTCGCACCCGGCGAGCAGTGAGCCGACCATCACGCAGTCGGCACCCGCCACGATCGCCTTCGCGATCTCGCCCGAGTGCTTCATGCCGCCGTCGGCGATGACCGGGACGCCGGCCGGCTTGCAGGCCAGCGAGGCCTCGTGGACCGCGGTGATCTGGGGTACGCCGACGCCGGTGACGACGCGGGTGGTGCAGATCGAGCCGGGGCCGACCCCCACCTTCACCGCGTCGGCGCCCGCGTCGACGAAGGCCTGGGCCCCCTCGCGGGTCGCGACGTTGCCGCCGATGACCTGCACGTGCCTGGTCGCCGGGTCGCTCTTGAGTCGCTCGACCATGTCGAGCAGCATCCGCACGTTGCCGTGGGCGGTGTCGGCCACGAGCACGTCGACCCCGGCCTCGATGAGCCGACCCGCGCGCTCCCAGG
The DNA here is from genome assembly GCF_039527245.1 of Nocardioides aestuarii. NCBI lineage: Bacteria > Bacillati > Actinomycetota > Actinomycetes > Propionibacteriales > Nocardioidaceae > Nocardioides > Nocardioides aestuarii. The sequence goes on along the minus strand of NZ_BAAAJT010000002.1, from coordinate 2,840,900 downwards.
CGTCGCCGAAGTAGCCGATCGCCGCGCCGACCATCAGCCGGCCGTGGGGGTCGTTGGAGGCGTGGGGGAACTGCTCGGACTTCACGAAATCCTTGACCGTGATCAGGCCGGCGAGCCGACCCTGGTCGTCGACCAGCGGCAGCCGCTCGCGCTTGTGCTTGCGCAGCAGCAGGGTCGCCTCCTCGCGGGAGATGCCGACCGGGCCGGTGATCAACGGCATCGGCGTCATCACCTCGTCGACCTTCGTGCTGGCCCACTCCGCGACCGGTGTGAACCGGAGGTCGCGGTTGGTGATGATGCCGAGCAGGGTGTTGTCGACGCCGACCACCGGCAGGCCGGAGACGCGGTACTCCCCGCAGATCCGGTCGAGCTCCTCGAGCGTCGCGTCGGGACCGATGGTCACCGGGTTGGAGATGATGCCGGTCTGGGTCCGCTTCACCAGGTCGACCTGGTAGGCCTGGTCGTCGATCGACAGGTTGCGGTGGAGCACGCCGAGGCCGCCCTGGCGAGCCATGGCGATCGCCATCCGTGACTCGGTGACGGTGTCCATCGCGGCGCTGACCAGCGGGATCCGCAGCGAGATCTCGCGGGTGAGGCGGCCGGTCGTGTCGATGTCGCTGGGCGCCAGGTCGGAGTGACCGGGCAGCAGCAGGACGTCGTCGTAGGTGAGACCGAGCCTCGCAAATTTCTCCGGGAACTTCTCAGGGACCTCCACGAGCCCAGTCTACGGGTGCCGCGGGGTGCTCAGCGGACGCCGGCCAGCTGCTGCACCGGGATCCGCACCGTGAGGGTGTCGGCACCCATCCGGATCCGCCCGCGCAGGCCCGTGCCGAGCACCAGCGGGAGCACTGCCTGGTTGTCGGCGGCGGTCTTCACGACGATCTCGTCGGCGTCGGAGCTGCGGGCGACCCGGGCGACCTCGAGCAGCAGCCGCGAACCGATCCCCCGTCGACGCCAGGCCGGGTCGACGCCGAGGTCGACGTGCCACGCGCCGTCGCGGTCGGCATACCAGGTCACGCTGCCGACGACCGTGCCGTCGACCCGGGCGAGGACCGCGCTGTCGCCGACCTCGAAGCTCGGCGGGCCGTCGCTGCTGACCCGGCGGCCGGGCTCGGGCAGCGGTCGGAGCTTGGTGACGGCGAGGACGTCGGTGACGAGCTCGGCGAGCGCCGTGCCCCTCGCGTGCTCGGTGGCGGTGAACGGCGCGGTACGGCGGACCTGCACCGACACCTCTCCCACGACCAGGTCCATCACGTCCTGGACCGGGCCGAGGGTGGTGCCGGCCACCGACGACCCGGTCGGGTCGGCCTCGGCGTCGAAGAGCTGGGCGACGACCTCGGGGAAGCCGGCCGGCTGCGCCAGGATGCTGCGGGCCGCCAGGACGTAGCGGGTCGGCTGGTCGGCCAGTGCGGCCTCGGTGCACGGCAGCACGCTCACCTTGGTGCCGCCTGCGTGCTCGACGAGCTCGGCCAGGTCGGTCAGCTGCCAGGTGTCCGGGGTGCGCAGGATGAGCTCGTCGGTGACCCGTTCGACACCGGGGAAGATCTGGAGCCCGAGGATGTTGACCCCCGACTCCCCACAGCTCGCCGCCAGCTCCGCCAGCGCACCGGGCCGGTCGGGCAGCGTCGTCCGCACTCGCCACAGCATCGGCAGGTCCCCTCTCTTCTCGAGCTCTTCCGCGAGAAGTCTGGGGGACCGATGTTTCGAGAATCTTTCTGCAGGTTTCCGGGCTGTCACGTCCGGACGCCGTCACCCGGCGCCGGTCTGCCCCTCGGCAGCGTCCACGTCGTGGTGCCCACCGGTGCCGGACAGCAGGTCCACGGCGGGAAGGCCACTGCCACCGATCCCGAGGACGGTGACGGCCACGATCGCCGCGACGACCGCGCCACGGAGATGGGCCGAGTGCTGCCGCCCGCGCGGCAGACCACGTCGCTCGGCGCGGAGCAGGCTCAGGCAGCACGCCACGGCCACCACCTCGAGCGCACCCGCGCTGAGGTCGGCGAGGCCGACCGGCTCGGGCTCCCACGCCTCCGGCCCGAACGGCAGGCCCGCGGTCCGGGAGACGGCCCACAGGACGACCAGCCCCACCGACCCGACGGCGGTCAGGACCAGGACGAGACGCCCCGGCTGCCGCCACACCCAGAGCGCCGCGGTGACCTGGGCGAGCTCGACGACGACGAAGAAGACGCCGGCAGCCCGCCACTCCCCCATGTGCTCGGGCACGACCGCGGCGTGCACCAGGGCAGACCCCACCAGCGCGAGCACCAGCGCGAGCCGGCGATCGTCGATGACGACGCGAGGCCGGGCCCCGCTCCGGTAGGAGGCCGCGACGATCGGCCTGCCCCGCAGGGCCACGGCCCACCCGAGGAGGACGACGTTGGTCACGGCCAGCATCGGGATGCCGACTCCCACCGCCTTGAGCTGCACGACCAACGACGCGTGCTCGGCGCGGGTGAGGCAGGCATCGACGCAGGTCCGGTGCGTCTCGGCGTGATGGACCAGCTCGGCCGCCTGCAGGTGGTAGTCCCACAGCGAGCTCGCCAGCAGGATCGCGGCACCCGCCAGCGCGGTCGTCGCGGCCAGGACCAGGACGGTGCCGACCGCCGGCCCGCGCCCTCTCGGGACGTCGCCCCAGCGACGACTCACGAGGGCCAGCGCCACCACCACCGCGACCACGTGGACCGGCAGCAGCTCGACGGACTCCCGGACCCAGCTGAGGGCAGGGTCTGACGTGCGTTCGATCGACCCGACGCTCGTGCGCAGCACCACCACGATGAACTGGTCGGCCAGCGCGACCAGCGCGGCGAGCGGGAGGACCATCGAGCCCCACGGCACGGACCGCTCCGCGGGACCGTCGCTGCCGACGGTCCCGCGGTGGAGGAGGGCCTCGGTGGTCACGGCGAGATCGCCCAGCCGAACATCATGGCGTGGTCCTCGTGCGCCAGGTTGTGGCAGTGGGCGACGTAGGGCCCGACGAAGTCGCGGAAGCCGCGGTAGATGATGACCGACTCACCGGGGTCGAGGGCGACCAGGTCCTCGCGGGAGATGTCGTCCGGGTGGCCGGCGTCGGGCCGCTGCGTGACGTCCTTGCCGTTGCGCATCACGGTGCGGTGCTCCTCCATGTGGAGGTGGAAGGGATGGACCCAGCCGCCGCCACCGTTGCGGATCTCCCAGAGGTTGAAGCTGCCCTTCTTCTGGATCGCGAGCGGCCGCTTCCCCGACGGGTTCTTCAGGCTCGCCGCCACGGTGTCGGGCGTGAACGGCTGGCCGTTGATGAGCCACTCGACCTCGCCCCCGGCCCCGCCGCGCTGCACCTCGAAGATCGAGCGGTTGTCCATCATGCTCTTCCAGCTCGAGGGCAGCGGCGGGAGCGCACGCATCTGCTGGGGGATCTGGCTGTTGTCCTCGGCGAGGTCGCCGATCACGAACTTGAGCACCGGCACCTTGTACCTCGGGTCGGGCGAGAACCGGTTGGACTTCGACCACATCCGGCCGTCGGGCATCTTCATCACGTTGGTCAGGTAGACCACGTCGCCCTTCGTGGTGGGCGTCCCGTCCTGGTAGCGGGTGAAGTCGATGACGACCTCGCGGCGCTTGGCCGGCCAGAGCTCGAAGTTGTCCCGCTCGATCGGGAACGGGAGCAGCCCGCCGTCGGAGGCGATCTGGGTGAACTTCATGCACTGCTGGCCGTCCTCGATCCGGTACTGGCCCTGCAGGTCCTCGTCCTTGTAGCCCAGGGAGACCGCCGACTTCGGGCCCTGCGTGGAGCTCATGAGCTGGAAGTCGTAGATCCGGGCCACCGAGGCGTCGAGGAAGCGGAAGCGGTACTTGCGCCGCTTCACCTCCATCACCGGGAAGGCGGTGCCGTTGACGGTGAAGATGTCGCCGACGAAGCCGTGGTTGGGGAAGTGCTTGAAGAAGGTCTTGCCCCACCACTCCGGGTGCGTGGACGGGTTGTGCGCGTCGGGGTAGTCACCCTCGCCGTCGTGGATGTCCTGGTGGACGGTGACGCCGTCGTCGAGCCTGGCGTCGAAGAACGCGAGCGGGATGTCGTAGTCGACGTCGAAGGAGCCGTCGGAGTGGTCCTTGCGCACCCCCGGGAGGCGCAGCCCCCGGCGCTCGTCCCCCATGTCCATCCCGTTCTTGGGGTCGTAGATGGGATAGAGACCGACCATCCCCTTGTAGACGTTGGCGCCGGTGTGGTCCATGCGATGGTCGTGGAACCAGAAGAAGCTCTGCTTCTCGCGGTCGTCGTGGCCGGCCGGCCAGTTGAGGTAGAGGTTGTCCACCCAGGTGCCGGTCTCGTAGCCGACCTTCTTCGGGCCCATCACCATCGAGTAGTGGGGGTTGCCGTCGCTCTCGGGTGCGGTGTGGGCGTTGTGGAGGTGGGTGAGGAACGAGGCGTCCGGCGCACCGAAGTCCTGGCGGTCGAGGTTGAACGGGTTCTCGTCCAGGCTGTTGATGAAGCGGATCAGGACCGGCTTGCCGTACTCGGCGTTGATCATCGGCCCCGGGAAGGTGCCGTTGAACCCGTAGATCGTGCTCACCGGCAGGGTGCGCTCCTCGCCCTCGCGGTAGATCTTCCCGTCGGCGTCGAAGGACTTGGCGGGCAGGCCGTCACGGGTGATGGGGAGCACCTTCGAGGTGGTGAAGGAGTGGCCCCGCACCAGCAGCTCGATCTTGTAGACCAACGGGTCCGGGTAGGAGATCTCGTTCGGCCACTTCTGGTGACGCTCGTTGCGCATCGAGTTCTGCCGGCCGTCTCCCGGGCCCGGCGTGTCGGTCCAGGACAGGTAGCTGGACTCCGGCTCCGGTTCCAGCGCCTTCGGGATCGACAACCGGTCCTTGAACGGTTCCAGGATCAGCGGGCTCGTCGGGAACGCCTCCACGTAGAAGAGCGTGTCCCCGAGGGCTGTCCCGGCGGCCGAGAAGACGCCGTCGGGGTTCAGCAGTCCGCGTCGCGCCAGCGACGGGCCGACGAACGCGCCGGCCGTCGTGATCCCTGCTCCTGCTGCACCCACGGCCCCGAGCCGCAGCAGCGTGCGCCGTGCGAACGGGACCGATGCCTGGTCCTGCAGCCTGTCTGTCGTCGCGCCCAGCGGCGCGCTGTTCTGTTCTTCCATGTCCCCGCTCCAGTGCATCCCCATCGGTCCGAGACCGAACACCCCGAGCAGGCGCGACGCTAGAGGGCGAGGGTTGGGTTTTCCTTGGGGTGGCGCGGCTGGAGACCGAGGTGCCACAGCCACGACCCGAGGCCGAGCAGCACCAGGAACGACGACGCGATCGCCAGCTCCACGACGGTGCCGGTGACCAGCGGCGCCACGAGGCCCGCCACCAGGCCGTTGAGCATGAGCGTGAAGAAGGTGAACATCGAGACCGCGGCGCCGCGGCCCGCCGGGAACATGTCGAGCAGCGCGAGCTGGAGCGAGGGGTAGGCCGCGGCGGTGCCGACGCCCAGGAGCGCGGGCCCGACGACGGCCCACGGGAGCGACGGACCGACGGTCGCGGCCAGGCCCACGTTGACGAACGAGCCGAGGGTCGCGAAGAGCATCGCCGCCGTGATGAGCCGGTCGCCGCTCACGCGGCCGGCGGCGAGGCTGCTGACCTGGGACCCGACGAGCACGCCGCCGATCATCGGGACGAAGAAGACCCAGAAGTCGAGCTCGCCCCGGCCGAGCAGGTCGACCACGAAGATCGGCGCGGCGCCGATGTAGATGAACTGGCCCGCGAACGAGAGCGCGGCCGCCCAGGCGACCCGGTGGAAGGTCGCGTTGCGGGTGACGTCGAGGAGGCTGCCGACCAGCGACGCGACGCGCAGCGGCGTCCGGCGCTCGGCGGGATGGGTCTCGGGGAGGGCGAGCGCCACGACGGTGATGAGCAGCAGGCCCACGCCGGCCATGAACCAGAAGGTGACCTGCCACGGACCGAGCTGGAGCAGCAGGCCGCCGATGATCGGTGCCACCGCCGGGGCCACCGCGAAGATCATCATCACGCGGCTCATCAGACGCTGCGCCTCCGGCCCGGAGAACGCGTCGCGGATGACCGTGCGGCTGACGATCACGCCGCCGCCGGCGCTGAGTCCCTGGAGCACCCGGAAGACCAGCAGCATCGGCAGGCTGGTCGAGAAGGCGCAGCCGATCGAGGCCAGCACGTAGACCGCGACACCGCCGAGGATGACCGGGCGGCGCCCGACGGCGTCCGAGAGCGGGCCGTGGAAGGGGCTCATCAGGCCGAAGGAGATGAGGTAGGCCGAGACGACCAGCTGCATCTGGTCACCCGTGACGTCGAAGTCGTCGCCCATCTGCCTGAAGGCGGGGAACGGGGTGTCGATGCTGAAGGGGCCGAGCATCGAGAGTCCCGCCAGGATCAGCGGGACGAGGAACACGAACCCTGCAGAGACGCCGGACCCGCCCCGGCCGGAGCCGGGGCGGGTCGCGTCGTTCAGGGGATCAGTGGCCGTGGCCGTGTCCGTGACCGTGTCCGGTCGCGGCCTCCTCCTCGTCCTCGGGCTTGTCGACGACCAGGGTCTCGGTCGTGAGCAGCATGCCCGCGATGGAGGTGGCGTTGACGAGCGCGGAGCGGGTGACCTTGACGGGGTCGAGGACGCCCTGGGCGACGAGGTCGCCGTACTCCTCGGTGGCGGCGTTGTAGCCGGTGCCGACACCGTTCTCGCGGACCTTGGCGACGACGACGTAGCCGTTGACCCCGCCGTTCTCGGCGATCCAGCGCAGCGGCTCGTCCGCGGCCTTGCGGACGATCCGGACGCCGGCGGCCTCGTCGCCGGTGAGGCCGAGGTCGTCCTCGAGCACCGAGACGGCGTGGATCAGCGCCGAGCCACCGCCGGGGACGATGCCCTCCTCGATCGCGGCACGCGTCGCGGAGACGGCGTCCTCGATGCGGTGCTTCTTCTCCTTGAGCTCGACCTCGGTGGCCGCGCCGACCTTGACGACGCACACGCCGCCGGCCAGCTTGGCGAGACGCTCCTGGAGCTTCTCGCGGTCCCAGTCGGAGTCGGTGGACTCGATCTCGGCCTTGATCTGGTTGACCCGGCCCTCGACGGCAGCGGCGTCGCCGGCCCCGTCGACGATCGTGGTGTTGTCCTTGGTGACGACGACGCGACGCGCCTGGCCCAGCACCTCGAGCCCGACCTGGTCGAGCTTGAGGCCGACCTCGGGCGCCACGACCTGACCGCCGGTCAGGGTCGCGATGTCCTGCATCATCGCCTTGCGGCGGTCACCGAAGGCGGGGCTCTTCACCGCGACGGCGTTGAACGTGCCGCGGATCTTGTTGACCACGAGGGTCGAGAGCGCCTCGCCGTCGACGTCCTCGGCGAGGATGAAGAGCGGCTTGCCGGCGGCGATGACCTTCTCGAGCAGCGGGAGCAGGTCCTGCACGGAGGAGATCTTCCCCTGGTGGAGCAGGATGTAGGGGTCTTCGAGGACGGCCTCCATGCGCTCGGGGTCGCTGACGAAGTAGGCCGAGATGTAGCCCTTGTCGAACTGCATGCCCTCGGTGAACTCCAGCTCGGTGCCCATGGTGTTGGACTCCTCGACGGTGATCACGCCGTCCTTGCCGACCTTGTCGAAGGACTGGGCGAGCAGGTCGCCGATGTGGGCGTCGCGGCTGGAGATCGTCGCGACGGACGCCATGTCCTCGCGGGTCTCGACCTCGCGGGCCGCCTCCTTGAGCGCGTCGCCGACGGCCTCGGCCGCGGCGTCCATGCCCCGCTTGAGGCCCATCGGGTTGATGCCGGCCGCGACGGCGCGCAGGCCTTCGTGGACCATCGCCTGGGCCAGCACGGTGGCGGTGGTGGTGCCGTCACCCGCGACGTCGTTGGTCTTGGTGGCGACCTCCTTGGTGAGCTGGGCACCGAGGTTCTCGAACGGGTCGTCGAGCTCGACCTCACGCGCGACGGTCACGCCGTCGTTGGTGATCGTGGGGGCGCCCCACTTCTTGTCGAGGACGACGTAGCGGCCCCGGGGGCCGAGGGTGACCTTGACGGTGTTGGCGAGGACGTCGACGCCGCGCTCGAGGCTGCGGCGGGCGTTCTCGTCGAACTCC
>NZ_BAAAJT010000002.1:2825312-2832738 GCF_039527245.1 Nocardioides aestuarii | reverse complement strand
CGTGTGCCTGCTCGTGCGCTCTGGCGCACGCTCAGGCACACGACCCCGGGCAATTCAGGAAACAACCGCCAGCACGTCGCGGGCGCTCAGGATGAGGTACTCGGCGCCGGCGTACTTGACCTCGGTGCCGCCGTACTTGCTGTAGATGACCTTGTCGCCGACGTTGACGTCGAGCGGGACGCGGTTGCCGTTGTCGTCGATGCGACCCGGACCGATCGCCAGGACCTCGCCCTCCTGGGGCTTCTCCTTGGCGGTGTCGGGGATGACCAGCCCGGAGGCGGTGGTCTGCTCGGCGTCGAGCGGCTGGACGACGATGCGGTCCTCGAGCGGCTTGATGTTGACCGACACTTCAGATCAACCTTTCTGTCACTACCTTGAGGAGCCCGGGGGCTCCGGGACGAAGGGGCTTGCGATGACGAACGCCGTCGCGGGGGTCGAACGCCGGTGCAAGCTGGCACCCTCGAGTCGAGAGTGCCAACGCTGACGCTAGCACTCGCCCTCGACGAGTGCCAGAGCAGCCCGGTGGAAGGATCGGTCCGTGGACCTCGACGCGTTCCGGTGGCTGCTCACCGACGACGGCCAGCGGCTGCTCGCGCGCGCCGGCGAGCTGGAGGGCGACGAGCTCTCCCGGCAGACCGCCCTGCGCAAGCAGGCGGCTGCCGAGCACGTCGCGGCCGCGATGACCCAGGTCGAGCTGCGCCGGCGTGGCGGCGACAAGTTCGGTGCCCTCGCGCAGCGGATGTACTTCACTCCCGACGGGCTCGAGCAGGCCACGCGGCTCTCCGTGGCCCGCCACCGCGCCGGCCGGCTGCAGGCCTTCGCCGCCGGGACGGTCATCGACCTCGGCTGCGGCATCGGCGGCGACCTCGTCGCGGTCGCCGAGGCCGGCATCACCGCCGCCGGTGTCGACCTCGACCCGGTCCGCGTGGCCGTCGCCGAGGCCAACCTCGCTGCCCTCGGGCTCGCCGGCGCGGTGGCGGTGGCGGACGCCACGACCGTCGACACCTCGCCCTTCGACGTCGCCTTCGCCGATCCCGCGCGGCGCGGCGGCCACGGCCGCACCTTCTCCCCCGACGGCTGGACGCCGCCGTGGTCGTTCGTCGAGCGGCTGCTCGCGCGCGACTCCTGCGTCAAGGTCGCCCCCGGCATCCCCCACGACCTGCTGCCCGACGACGTCGAGGCCGAGTGGGTCAGCGACCGCGGCGAGGTCAAGGAAGCCGCCCTCTGGTCCGGCCGGCTCGCGACCGTGCGCCGGCGCGCGACCGTCATCGGCAAGGGCGGCCTGGCGACGCTGACCGAGGAGGACGACCCCGGCGTCGAGGGGGCCGAGGTCCGGGCGGTCGGCGGCTACCTCTACGAGCCGGACGGCGCCGTGATCCGCGCCGGGCTGGTGACGGCCGTGGCGGCGGGCGTGGACGGCGGGCTCGTCGACGAGCACATCGCCTACGTGACCGGCGACGCGGCGTACCGCACCCCGTTCGCGCGGGGCTACCGGGTCCTCGAGGAGCTGCCCTACCGCGAGAAGCAGCTCAAGGCGGCGCTGCGGGAGCGCGGCGTCGGTGCGCTGACGATCAAGAAGCGCGGGGTCCAGGTGAAGCCGGAGGAGCTGCGGCAGCGGCTGGCGCTGCGCGGCGAGAACACCGCGACGCTGGTGCTGACCCGCGTCGCGGGCCACGGCACGGCACTGCTCGTGGAGCCCTTCTGAGCGTCGCCGTCAGGCCGGCAGCTCGTCGGCGGTTCGCCGGGACGCGGCGAGGAAGACCCGGGCGACCGGGTGGCCCTGGAGCGGTTCGGCGAGCAGCTCCCAGAGCTCGTCGACGAGGGCCGCGTCGATGCCCCGGTTGGCGAGCACCTCGACCAGCCAGTCGCGGACCTCGACCATGATCGACTCGTCGCGGGTCGAGACCGACGCCGCGAGGCAGCCGAGGACGTGCTCGATGTGCTGGGAGACCTCCGGCCAGCGGCTGCCGACCTCCTGGGGGTCGCCGTGGCGCTGGCCGAGCGTCCACATGATCTCGGGGACGATCCGGCGGCCGTAGTGGTCGAGCCACTCCGCGTCGTCGTCGGCGGCGCCGAGCTCGGGGAACTCCGGCGTCGGGAGCCGGACCGGCAGCTCGGCCAGCAGGTCGAGGACCTCCTGGGCGGTCTCGGCGTAGGCCGTGGCGCCGAGCGCCTCGGCCCGCCTCGAGCCGAGCTCGCGCCCGCCGAAGGCGCGTCCCCCGACGATCAGCGGGATGCCGACCGAGGCGATCCCGTGGAAGAACATCCGCTGGTTGCTCAGGCTGGAGGTGAGCGAGGCGCTGAAGAGCACCGCCCTCGGCCGCAGCGAGAGGATCGCGGACAGCAGGCCGGACGGCTCGGGGTCGGCGCCGAGGAACAGGACGTTGGCGCCGAGCGACATCAGGTCGTGGGCCACGACCAGGGCCGGCAGCGCGTGGCGCTCGCCCTGGAGGCAGGCGACCAGGATCGTCGGCGCGTGCTCCCCCGGCGCGGGCAGGCGTGAGGTGAGCCAGTGGACCACCGACTCGTTGACCCCGGTCGCGGCGTGCTCCTGGGCGACGCTCCACTCGCCGGTCAGCCAGAGGTCGCCGACGCGGGCCTGGCTCGGCACCACCAGCTCCTCGAGCACCCGGCCGGCCGACCAGCCCTCGTGGTCGACGAGGCTCGCGACCGTCGCCTGGGCGCGCTGACGGTCGGCCGCACCCAGTGCGGTCCAGTAGTCGGTCCGAGCGTCCACGCGACACACCTCCGGTCGGGGCCAGTAGACCACCGCGCCCGTGACGTGCGCCACTGGATCAGCCCAGGTTCACCCGTTCGGCGCCGATCGTGGTGTCGTCACCGTGGCCGGTGTGGACGACCGTCTCGTCGGGCAGGGCGAACAGCTTCTCCCGGATCGACTCCTTGATGACGTCCTCGTCGCTGAAGGAGCGACCGGTCGCACCGGGGCCGCCCTGGAAGAGGGTGTCGCCGGTGAAGACGCAGCCGAGGTCGTGGACGTAGAGGCACACCGCGCCCGGTGCGTGGCCGGGGGTGTGGAGCACCGTGATCGCCGCACCGCCGACCGTGATCGTCTGCCCGTCCTCGAGGTCGACGTCCCACAGGTGGCCCCGCTCGTCCTGGGGGTGCGTGAGCTCCCACAGCGGCCGGTCGTCGGGGTGGAGCAGGATCGGCGCGGTCACCCGCTCCCGCAGCGCGGGGGCCACCCGGACGTGGTCGTCGTGGGCGTGGGTGCAGACGATCGCCTTGACCGTGCGCCCCGCCACGACCTCGAGGATCGCGTCGACGTCGTGGGGTGCGTCGACGACGACGCACTGCTCGTCGTCACCCACGACCCAGACGTTGTTGTCGACCTCGTGGGTCTCGCCGTCGAGGGAGAAGGTGCCGCTCACGACGGCATGGTCGACCCGGACCGCCATCAGAGGATCACGACCGAGCGCAGCACGTCGCCGCCGTGCATCTTGTCGAACGCCGCCTCGACGTCCTCGAGCCCGATCTCCTCGCTGACGAAGGCGTCGAGGTCGAAGCGGCCCTGGCGGTAGAGGTCGACGAGCATCGGGAAGTCGCGGCTGGGCAGGCAGTCGCCGTACCAGCTCGACTTGAGCGCACCGCCCCGGCCGAACACGTCGATGAGCGGCAGGTCGGGCACCTTCATGTCGGGCGTCGGGACGCCCACGAGGACGACGGTGCCGGCGAGGTCGCGGGCGTAGAACGCCTGCTTCCACGTCTCCGGCCGGCCGACCGCCTCGATGACGACGTCGGCACCGTCGGCGCCCTCGTAGGTCTCGGCGGCGATCCGCTTGATCTCCTCGACCGGGTCGACCTGCGAGGACTCGACCGTGTGGGTGGCGCCGAGAGCCTTCGCCCGCTCGAGCTTGCGGGGGTCGATGTCGACCGCGATCACGGGACTCGCGCCGGCGAGTGCGGAGGCCGCGATGGCCGCGACTCCGACCCCGCCGCACCCGATGACCGCGACGCTGCGGCCGCGGGTGACGCCACCGGTGTTGATCGCCGCACCGGCCCCGGCCATCACGCCGCAGCCGAGGAGGCCGACCGCTGCCGGGCGGGCGTCGGGGTCGACCTTGGTGCACTGGCCCGCGGCGACGAGCGTCTTCTCGGCGAAGGCGCCGATGCCGAGCGCCGGGCTCAGCTCCGTGCCGTCCTCGAGCGTCATCTTCTGCGTGGCGTTGTGGGTGTTGAAGCAGTAGTGGAGGTCGCCCCGCTTGCAGGCCCGGCACTCGCCGCACACGGCCCGCCAGTTGAGGACCACGAAGTCACCGGGCGCGACCTCGGTGACGCCCTCGCCGACCGCCTCGACCACGCCGGCCGCCTCGTGGCCGAGCAGGAAGGGGAACTCGTCGTTGATGCCGCCCTCGCGGTAGTGGAGGTCGGTGTGGCACACGCCGCAGGCCTGCACCTGCACCAGCGCCTCCCCCGGTCCCGGGTCGGGGACGTTGATGGTCTCGATGCTGACGGGCTCGCCCTTGGCTCGGGCGACGACTGCTCTCACCTGGTGCATGGCGCCAGCCAACCAGACGCGTGGTGGCCGGGGACAGGGCCCGTCCCGCGTTCAGGCGAGGTCGACCCAGCGCTGGCCGACGGCCACGGCCGTGGTGCGACCGGCGGTCAGCTCGGCGAGCCAGCCGTCGAGGGGCGCGGGATCGACCAGCCCGAGGCGCAGCGTCACCGCCGCGGCGTACGACGCGTCGAGGACCTCCACCCCGCGACCGCGCAGCTCCGACTCGAGGCGGGCCGCGTCGCCGTGGGAGAGGGTCACGTCGTACTCGTGCAGCAGCGCCCGCTCGCGGGTGCCCGCGTCGGCGAGCGCGAGCCGGGCGGCGTCGCCGTAGGCCCGGACCAGGCCGCCGGCGCCGAGCAGCGTGCCGCCGAACCAGCGGACCACGACGACCACCACGTCGCAGACGCCGACGCCGCGGACCACCTCGAGGATCGGCGCACCGGCGGTCCCGGCCGGCTCACCGTCGTCGCTGGAGCGCTCGACCGCGGCGTCCGGGCCGAGGACGAAGGCCGAGCAGTGGTGGCGGGCGTCGTGGTGGGTGCGGCGCAGCTCGTCGACGACGGCACGCGCGGCGTCCTCGTCGGCGGCCCGACGACAGACGGCGAGGAAGCGGGACCGCTTCTCCTCGACCTCACCGACCCCCTCGTGCGCCGGGACCAGGTAGCGACTCACCAGAGCCCCACGAGGTCGCCGCCGATGCGCACGATGAAGGCGCCGACGACCACGATGAAGAAGATCCGGACGAAGCCGGCTCCCTTCGAGATCGCCACGCGCGCGCCGAGGTAGCCCCCGACGAGGTTGGCGGCTCCGAGCAGCAGCCCGACCTTCCAGAGCACGGCACCGGCAGGCACGAACACGACCAGGGCAGCCAGGTTGGTCGTCCAGTTGGCCAGCCGGGCCTTGGCGCTCGCCTCGAGGAAGGAGTAGCCGAGCAGGCCGACCAGCGTGAAGACGAAGAAGCTGCCCGTCCCGGGGCCGAGCGCGCCGTCGTAGAAGCCGATCGCCAGGCCGGTTCCCATGGCTGCGGCGAGGTGTCGGCGACCGGTGAAGCGCAGCGCCGTCGCCTCCCCCAGCCGAGGCTTGAGGACGACGTAGCCGCCGACGAGCACGAGGGCGACCAGCACGATCGGGTCGAACGCCTCCTTCGGGATCCGCGTCGCGGCGAGTGCACCGAGGGCCGAGCCGACGAACGCCAGCGCCATCAGCGGCAGGAACGTCCGGGGGTCCGGGCGGACGCGGCGGTAGTAGGTCGCCGCGCTGACGGTGGTCCCGCAGATCGAGGCGAGCTTGTTGGTGGCCAGGACCTGGACCGGGCTCGCGCCCGGGAGCCCCAGCAGGAGGGCAGGGAGCTGCACCAGCCCGCCACCCCCGACGACCGCGTCGACGAAGCCCGCCGAGAGCCCCGCCAGCACCAGCAGCAGGAGCACGGTGGCACTGGGGTCGGACACCGCTCGATCCTAGGGACCGACCGGCGCAGGTCGGGACCGTGGGCGCCCCTCCGTGGGACCAAGGTCCCTGCCCGCGGCGGGGACGTCGGCCGACGATGGATCCATCGACCACGCGTCACCGGGAGGCTGTCATGACCGACGTCCACGAGCTCAGCCAGAGCCAGTGCGAGGCCCTGCTTCGCGCAGGCGTCACCGGTCGGGTCGCGCTCTCGACACCCGACGGGCCCCACATCGTGCCGGTCAACTACTCGGTCGTGGACGGATCCGTGATCATCCGGACGTCGCCCTACGGCGTGCTCGGAACCTACGGCCGCGAGGGGGTGCTGGCCTTCGAGATCGACGGCTTCGACCACGAGCGTCAGCGCGGCTGGAGCGTGGTCGCCCGCGGTCGCGTCGAGGCCATCCACGACCCGGAGGAGGTCGAGCACGTCAAGCGCGTCTGGGAGCCCCGGCCGTGGGCCAGCGGGGCGCGCACGCTCTTCCTGCGGCTCCACTGCGGCGAGCTCTCGGGCCGCCAGCTCGGCTCCGGCTGGGACCCGGTGCACAACGCGCCCGTGCGTCGGGTCGTGTGAGGGGCGTCTGACCCGGTCCGGTGACGCGGCCGGGCGCCCGGTCACGGCAGACTGGGCCCCGTGACCCCGGAGGAGCACGACCACCGCCGCCTGCCGGCCGAGGCCAACGCCCTGCTCGGCGCGATCAGCGCCATCGGCTCCGACCTCGACCTGCACTCGGTCCTCAGCCGGATCGTCCAGGCGGCGACGTCGCTGACCGGGGCGGCGTACGGCGCGCTGGGGGTCGTCGGACCAGGAGCGATGCTCGTCGACTTCATCGCCGAGGGCATCGACGCCGACACCCGCCGCCGGATCGGCGACCTGCCCCGCGGCCACGGCATCCTCGGGCTGCTCGTCCGGGAGCCGCAGCCGTTGCGGCTCCACGACCTCGCGCAGCACCCCGACTCCGTCGGCTTCCCCGCCCACCACCCGCCGATGACCAGCTTCCTCGGCGTCCCCGTCCGGATCCGGGGCACCGTCTACGGCAACCTCTACCTGACCGAGAAGGCGGGCGGCGGCGACTTCACCGAGCAGGACGAGGTCCTCGTCGTCGCGCTCGCGCAGGCAGCCGGCTCGGTCGTCGACAACGCCCGCGCCTACGGCCTCAGCGAGCGGCGGCGGCAGTGGCTCGAGGCGTCGACGGAGATCGCGGAGGCGCTCCAACCGCCGGTGCAGCTCGACCGGGGGCTGCGCCGCATCACGGAGGCCGCGCGGTCGGTGTCGCGCGCCCGGGCCGCGGCCGTGATCTCCCCCGACCACCACGTGGTGGCGTCCTGCGACACGGGCGACGAGTCCCTGGTCGAGGACGCCCTCACCGAGGCCGAGAGGCTGGTCGACGCCGATCGGCCGGGAGAGCCGCTGAGTGGCGTCGTCCACGGCCTGCACGCCGTGGTCATCCCGCTGCGCGCCCA
>NZ_BAAAJT010000002.1:2786241-2825167 GCF_039527245.1 Nocardioides aestuarii | reverse complement strand
CCGACCAGGCCGCGCTGGCGCTCGACCGCGCCCAGGCCGTCGCGGACCGCGAGCAGCTCGCCGTCATCTCCGACCGCGAGCGGATCGCGCGCGACCTCCACGACGTCGTCATCCAGCGACTCTTCGCGACCGGCCTCCAGCTCCAGGGCGTGGCGATGCTCGCCGGCGGCGGCGACGTCGCCCAGCGGCTGGACGCTGCCGTCGGCGACCTCGACAACACGATCGCCGCGATCCGGGGCACCATCTTCGAGCTGCAGAGCCCCCAGCAGGACTCGCTGCGCGCCGAGGTCCGGGCGCTGGTCCGCGAGTACGTCCCCGTCCTCGGCTTCACCCCGCTCGTGACGACCACCGGTCCGGTCGACACCGCCGTCCCCGCCCGGGTCCGCGACCAGCTGCTGCCGGTCCTGCGCGAGGCGGTCTCGAACGTGTCGCGCCACGCGCTCGCCGAGCACGCGGAGGTCGAGCTGTCCGTCACCGGCGAGGAGGTGCGGCTCGTCGTCTCCGACGACGGCACCGGGATCCCCGACCAGCCTGCCCGCGAGTCGGGGCTGCGCAACGCCAGGCGCCGCGCGGCCGACCTCGGCGGCACGCTCGCCCTCACCCCACGCACGCCGAGCGGGACGGTCCTGACGTGGACCGTCCCGCTCGGGGGTTGAGTCGTTCAGCGGAGCACGGGGTACTGCTGGACCAGGTGGGTCTCCTCCCAGGCCCTCCCGAAGCCCCACGTGCGGCCGGCGGCGCCGAAGAACAGCACGGCCATCACGATGATGCCGACGAGGTGGTCGTCGACGACGGGGTTGTTCTCCAGCGGCAGCACGGCGGCGTACATGAAGGCGTACATCAGTGCGCCCGCCGCGGTGCCGATCCGCATCCCGACCCCCAGCAGCAGCGTGACGCCGATGCCGAGCAGGCCGAGCATGAAGAGCCAGTCGACCCATGCCTGGCCGGCCAGGGCGTCGAAGAAGCCCTTGAACGGGTTGTCGGCCGGGACCCCGAAGGTCAGGAAGCCCTCGGTCGGGCTGCCGCCGTTGATCCAGGCGGCGGGGCCGAACCGGTCGAGCACGCCCTCCTGGTCGTAGCCGGTGTGGAAGCCGAGCGCGAAGGTCTTGTCGACGAAGGCCCACAGGAACGTCACGCCGAAGGCGATCCGCAGCGTGGCGATGGACCGGTCGAGCATGGTCTCGTTCCGGGGCGTGATGCCGGCCTGGCCCTCGTGACCAGCGTGGTCGGCGTCGTGGTGGCGACGGTGGGTGAGGTGGACGTTCATGGTGACGACCTCCAGGTCGGTGACGGGTGGTGCTCTGTCACCTCTACGGTCGCGCCCCGGCACCCTCCCCGGTCAGGGCTGATGGTCCCTAGTGGGGAGGGCCTTCCTTCCCCAGCAGCCGGGACGCCAGGACCGCCGCCTGGGTACGCCGCTCGAGGCCGAGCTTGGCGAGGATGCTCGACACGTAGTTCTTGACCGTCTTCTCGGCGAGGAACATCTGCTCGCCGATCTGGCGGTTGGTCAGCCCCTCGGCGATGTGGCCGAGCAGCTTGAGCTCCTGGTCGGTGAGGTCGGCGAGCTCCGGCGCGGTCGCCGGTCCGTTGCGGACCCTTTCGAGCACCTTCGCGGTGAGGCTGGGATCGATCAACGACCGGCCCTCGGCGACGTGGCGCACCGCGGTCACGAGGTCAGTGCTGCGGATCTCCTTGAGGACGTAGCCGCTCGCACCGGCCATGATCGCGGCGAACAGCGCCTCGTCGTCGTCGTAGGAGGTCAGGATGAGCGCGCGGATCGAGTCGTCGACCGCGCGGACGGCGCGGCAGACCTCGATCCCGGACCCGTCGGGCAGCCGCGCGTCGAGCACGGCCACGTCCGGCCGCAGCGCCGGGATCCGGGCGGTGGCCTCGACGGCGGAGGCGGACTCCCCCACGACCTCGAGGTCGTCGTGCTGCTCGAGCAGGAACCGGAGCCCCTGCCGGACGACGTCGTGGTCGTCGAGGAGGAAGACCTTGATCTTCTCGGAGGTCATGCGGCTGTTCTACACGAGCAGCAGCCGCTCGCGCTCGGACTCGGCGTCGGCGAGACCGCCGGCGACCTCCTGCTTCATCGTCGCGAGCCGCTGCCCGACGCGGTTGACCTGGTCGAGGAGCGCGTGGACCCGCTGGCTGGCCTGGCCGATCCGCTCGCGGACCGCCCAGTCGGTGAAGATGTTGTCGAACCAGATGTCGAGGGCCCGGGTCATCGAGTCGATGCCGACACCGCCGACGGCGTCGAGGCCGACGTCGGCGAGCTCGGTCCCGAGCCGCGCGAGCGCCGCGTCGGCCTGTCGCATGAGAGCGGCCGCCTTGTCGAGCTGGTCGTGCTTGGCCATGCTCGACAACATCCCGCCGCCGAAGAAGGTGTCGTAGGTCGACCACGACCCGGCGCTGCCGAGGTGCTGGGCCGTCCGCTGGAGGACGGCGTGCGCCTCGCGACCGGCGGCGTCGGCCTCCTCGACCTGGACGCCCCGGGCCCGCAGCCGGCCGACCTCGGCGGCGAGCTCGGTGAGCCGCGCCGCGCGGTCGGCGTGGGCCGGGTCGGACCGGACCTCGGTCTCGCGCTCGGCCACCAGCTGGGTCCGACGCGCGTCGAGGTCGCCGTACGCCGCGATCCGCTGCTCGAGGGACGCCCGCTCCCGCTGCTCCGTCGTCAGCCGGGCCTCGGCGTCGGCCACGAGGTAGGAGGCCGCTTGCGCCTCCGCCCGTTCGCGGTCGAGGTCGCTCTGGCGGCTGCCCCGGAGGCTGGCGAGGATCCGCGTCATCGACATCGACTCCAGGTCGGCGACGTCGACCGTCTCGGCGGCCAGCCGACGGCGCGCCTCGGCCAGCCGGTCGCGGGCCTGCTGCTCGCGGCGCTGCGTGGCGGCCATCGCGGCGAGCAGCCCGTCGCGCTCCGTGCGTTCGCGAGCGAGCTCTTCGAGGGCTGCGAGGGTCCGAGACATGCGGCCGATCGTAGGGTCGGGGTCATGCGGATCGTGTCATTGCTCCCCTCGACGACCGAGATCCTCTTCGCGATCGGTGCCGGCGACGACGTGGTGGGCGTGACCTTCGAGTGCGACTTCCCCGAGGAGGCACGCGCGCGGACGATCGTGTCGACCTCCGCGATGCCGTCGGGCCTGACGCCGGCCGGGATCGACGCGTTCGTGGTCGCGGCGATGGACCGGGGCGAGGACCTCTACCACCTCGACGAGGGAGCGCTGTCCGGCCTGGACGCCGACCTCGTCGTCACCCAGGACCTCTGCGCCGTCTGTGCCGTGGACGTCTCCGTCGTCGACGACGCGCTCGCCCACCTCGGGTGCACCGCCGACGTGCTGACGATCGACCCGCACACCCTCGACGAGGTCCTGGAGTCGATCGTCGAGCTCGGTCGCGCCACGGGCCGGGTCGCCGAGGCGGAGTCGCTGGTCGCCGGCCAGCGCACGCGGCTCGACGCCGTCGCCGCCCGGGTCGCCGCGCGTCGCCGGCCGCGGGTGATGTTCCTGGAGTGGACCGACCCGCCGTTCGCGCCGGGCCACTGGATCCCGGAGATGATCGAGCTGGCCGGCGGGGAGCCGCTGCTCGGCCGTCCCGGCGCGAAGTCCGTCCGGGTCGCCTGGGACGACGTGCACGCCGCAGCTCCCGAGGTGGTCGTGGTCGCGCCCTGCGGCTTCGACCGCGACGGCTGCCAGTCGCTCGCCGACGAGCTGGTGGCGGCGGAGCGGCTGCCCGGCGGCGTACGGGTGCACGCCGTGGACGCCAACGCCTCCTGGGCCCGGCCGGGCACCCGGCTGGTGGACGGTGTCGAGGAGCTCGCTGCCGTCCTCCACCCGTCCTTGAGGCGGTAGTCCCGAACGAAACCGTCGTCATGTCCGCCCGCGAACAACGGATGCGTTAGGGACTATCGCCCACGCAGCTACTCCCCCGTCGCGCCGTCGATCGACTCCCGGATCAGGTCGGCGTGGCCGTTGTGGCGGGCGTACTCCTCGACCAGGTGGACCAGGATCCAGCGCAGGTCGAACGGGGTGTCATGCGCACGGCTGCGCTTGACCGACAGCCGGTCGAGGTCGTCCCCGACCTCGTCCAGGACGGCGTCGCAACGCGCGATCACGCGGTCGTAGAGGGCGAGCAGCTCCTCGGGCGTGTGGGTGGCCGCGTCCGACATCTCCCAGTCGGGGTCGCTGTCCCAGTCGGCGTCGGCCCAGTGGTCGTGGCCCTCGCGGCCCATCAGCACCACGGAGAGCCAGTTGTCCTCGACGAGCGCCAGGTGGGCCATCAGGCCGCCAAGGGTCAGGGTGCTCGGCGCCAGCTGTTGCGCGAGCTGGTCGGCCGTGAGCCCGTGGCACTTCCAGCGGAGCGTGTCGCGGTGGTAGTCGAGCCACGCTCGCAGCTGGGCGTGCTCGGGACCGTGGGTGGGTGGTTCCTGGCGGGTGTGCATCGAGTCGCTCATCGCCTCGGACGCTAGCGGCGTACGCCGCCAGGCAGCACCTGCTTTTCGGACCGCGCCGTCAGCCGACCCAGAAGCCGCGGCCGCCGCCCATCCAGTCGCCGAAGTGGTCGCGGTAGGACGCCGCCGACCGGTCGCCGAGGTAGGAGCCGACCACCGCGGCCCCGAGGTCGTCGAGCTCGGGGGCCACGACCCGGCCGTCGACCCGCTTGGCCATCGACTCGATGAACCGGGCGAGACCCGGGTCGTCGCCCAGCCGGAAGAAGGTCGTCTGGGCGCCCATCCGGCCCGCGTTGTCGAGCTCGCGCACCGCGTTGGCGATCGTCAGCGGGTGGGGCGGGTAGGAGAACCACACCTCGCCGTCGGGCTCGAGGTGGGAGGTCGGCTCGCCGTCGGTGACGACCAGGAGCACCGGCTGGGCGTTGGGGTGCTTGCGGAAGTGGCGGTTGGCGAGGAGCAGCCCGTGGTGGAGGTTGGTGCCCTTGTCCCAGCGGGCGTCGAGCGCCGTGAGCTGCTCGATCTCCATCACCTGCGCCGCCCGGCCGAAGGTGATGAGCTGGAGCGCGTCGCCTCGGAACCGCGACCGGATCAGGGTGTGCAGCGCCAGCGCCGTGCGCTTCATCGGCACCCAGCGGCCGTCCATCGCCATCGAGAACGAGGTGTCGACGAGCAGGGCGACGGCGGCCTGGGTGCGGGCCTCGGTCTCCTGCACCTCGACGTCCTCGATCTCCATCAGCCGGCCCGACGGGTCGGCCGCGCGGCGGCGTACGCCGTTGAGCACGGTGCGGGGCAGGTCCCACGGCTCGGTGTCGCCGAACTGCCACTCCCTGGTCGCCCCCGACAGGTCGCCGGCGGCTCCGGCCGCCCGCAGCTCGCGCTGGCCCTGGCGGCCCGACATCCGCTGGGCGACGTCGCGCAGCAGCGCCTTGCCGAGCTGACGCATCGCCTTCGGGCTGAGCCGGTACTGGCCGTCGGAGCCGCGCTGGAGGTATCCGCTGTCGCGCAGCGCCTGCTCGAGCCGCTGGAGGGCGCGCGCGTCGACGGCCGCCTGGTCACCCAGTTGGCGCGACAGCTGGTCGAGGTCGATGTCGTCGAGCCGGGCGCCGCCGTAGGACTGCGACAGCTGGTCGGCGAGCTGGTCGAGCTCGGCGAGGTCCTGGAGGGCGCCCGTGCCGTCGCCGAGGCCGAGTCCCTCCCCTCCCTCGAACTGCTCCGACCCGCCCCAGTCCTCACCGGGGCGGAGCGCCTGGAGGTTGGCGTCCATGCGGGCAAGCTGCTCCATCAACGCGGGCGAGCCGAAAGCCTGCTGGGACAGCTGCATCAGCTGCTCGCGCTGCTCGGGCGACATGGAGTTGAGCATCCGCTGAGCGGCGGCCGAGCGCTGGGCGAGGGTGTCGAGGAGCTCGTCGATGTTGCCCGGCTGCTCGGGGAAGAAGTCGCCGTGCTTGGCCATGAAGTCGTCGAAGTCGTCCTGCGTGTCCTCGCCCCGCTGGTGCTTCTCGAGGAGCTCGTTGAGGTCCTCCAGCATCTCGTTGACCGCCGCACGGTCCTCGTCGGTGGCGTTCTCCATCGCCTGCTTCATGCCGGCGAACCGCTGGTCGAGCAGCTCCCGTCCCAGCAGGTCCTTGATCTGCTCGTAGGCCTCGCGGGCCTCCCGGCTCTGCCAGTCGTAGGACGCCAGCTCGGTCACCGCCGCCGCCGTGTTCGGCGACAGGTTGTCCAGCTGCATCTCGCGGAAGTCGCGGTCGGCGTCGTCGAGCTCGACGTCGCGCGCCAGCTGCTTGCGCTCCTCGAGCACGGCCCGGTCGAGGAGCTCGCGGACCTCCTGCATCGTGCCGTCGAGGTTGTGCCGTCGCAGCAGGTCGCGCCGCTTCTCGGCCACCCGCCGGGAGAGCTCGTCGAGCCCGACCCGGTCGCGGTCGCCCCGGCGGAGGAACTCCTGCATCGCCCGCTCCGGGCTGTAGCCGGCCATCACGTCCTCGCCGATCGCGTCGAGCGCCTCGGCGAGGTCCACCGGTGGGGCGAGCGGGTCGCCGCCGTCGTACTTGCGATAGCGGCTCATGCGAGGTCCTTCCGCATCCACACCCAGTCGAGGTGCGGCCATGACTCGAAGCGGGTGCGGCCCGTCTCGACATATCCCCGGCGGTCGTAGAACTCGGCGGCACGGTCGTTGCCGCCGACGTACTCGAGCGTCAGGACCGGACCGGCTGCCGCCTCGACCTCGGTCAGCAGGGACGAGCCGATGCCGGCACCCTGGCGCTCGGGGTGGACGTAGAGCTTCCACATGACCGGGAGCCCCTCGTGCTCCCCGAGGTTCGCGACGCCCGTGACCGCGCCATCCTCCTCCACGACCCAGTGGGGCAGGCGCTCGAGGCCGTCGCCGACGGCCTTGACGGACCACCACTGCTCGAGCTGGTGGGCGGCGAAGCCCTGGTCGATCGGGCCGTAGGTCGCCGGCACGACGACGTCACCGAGCGCCACGATGGCCGCGGCGTCGGTCGCGATCGCTCGGCGCACGGTCATCCGTAGACCGTCTCGTTGCCGCCTGGTACGACCTGACTGTCCTTGCCGATCTTGCGGGCGAGATAGAGGCCCTCGAGGGCCAGCTCGATGGCCGCGGCACGGGTGCCGTCGTCGGTCGCGCCGAGCGCGTCGCAGACCTGGTCGTAGAGCTCCGACTCCCCGAGCACCGGCAGCCCGGCGAGGAAGTCGCGGGCGGCGACCTGCGAGCCGGTGGTGACCATCCGGCCGTCCTCCATCGCCTCGACGAGCAGCGCCATGTCGATGCCACGCAGGTGGTGGCGGACGGTCGCGGCGGTCGCCGTCCGGAGCAGGTGGGTGAGGACCTCCCGCTCCCGTCCCTCCTCGCCGGTCTCGAACTCGATCTTGCCGCCGAGCACGTCGACGGCCGTCTCGACGTCGACGGTGCGGGCGACGGCGCGCTCCTCCCCCTGCCGCGTGGCGCGGTGGAGGGCGGCGGCGGCGATCGTCTCGGCGCCCGCGATCGCGAACCGGGCGGAGACGCCCGAGCGCTGGTCGACGCTGCTGCTCTCGCGCAGGTTGCGGGTGAAGCGGGCGAGGGTCTCGACCACGTGGTCGGGGACGTCGGCGACGAGGTCGGCCTCCTGCCGGATGACCGCGACCTCGTCGGCGAGCTCGGTCGGGTAGTGGGTGCGGATCTCGGCGCCGAAGCGGTCCTTGAGCGGCGTGATGATCCGGCCGCGGTTGGTGTAGTCCTCGGGGTTGGCGCTGGCGACGACGAGGACGTCGAGCGGCAGCCGCAGCACGTAGCCGCGGATCTGGATGTCGCGCTCCTCCATCACGTTGAGCATCGCGACCTGGATCCGCTCGGCGAGGTCGGGCAGCTCGTTGATCGCGACGATGCCGCGGTGGCTGCGCGGGATCAGCCCGAAGTGGATGGTCTCGGGGTCGCCCAGCGAGCGGCCCTCGGCCACCTTCATCGGGTCGACGTCACCGATCAGGTCGGCCACGCTCGTGTCGGGCGTGGCCAGCTTCTCGGCGTAGCGCTCGTCGCGGTGGCGCCACGAGACCCGCAGGTCGTCGCCGTACGTCGCCGCCGCCTGCTTCGACTGGACGGAGACGGGGTCGTAGGGGTGCTCGCCGATCTCGGAGCCGGAGATGACCGGCGACCACTCGTCGAGCAGCCCGACCAGCGAACGCAGCAGCCGGGTCTTGCCCTGGCCGCGCTCGCCGAGGAGCACGATGTCGTGGCCCGCGATGAGGGCGCGCTCGACCTGCGGGATGACGGTGTCGTCGAAGCCGTGGAGGCCGGGCCACGGGTCGTCACCCGCGGCCAGCCGGACCAGCAGGTTGTCGCGCAGCTCCTCGCGGAGCGACTTCTGGCGGTGGCCGCTCGCGCGCAGCTCGCCGACGGTGGACACGGTGGGGGCGTCAGTCACCCGGTCGACGCTACTGCGGGCCGCAAGGACCCGGCCCCGCTCAGCCCTCGCGGTGCGGCACCACGACGACCGGGCAGCGGGCGTGCTCGACGACCGCCGTGGCCACCGACCCGGTCAGGATCTCCGAGGCGACCCCTCCGGCGTGGGCGCCGACCACCACGGCCGTCGCCTCGTGGGAGAGCGCCACGAGACGGTCCTCCGGCGCCGCGTCGACGTTCTCCCTCGTGATCTCCACGTCGGGGTACTTCTCCTGGAGGCCGGCGAGCGTCTCGGCGAGCCGGATTCCCTGGTCGGGGATGGTGTCGCCCAGAGGGCCGAGCCAGCGGCTGTGCACGACGTGGAGCGGGAGCTGGCGGTAGGACGCCAGCGCGGCGGCGTACTCGGCCGTGACGACCGAGCGCTCCGAGCCCTCGACCCCGACCACGACCCGCGCACGGGGAGTCGCGTCCTCGGGCGCCGGCCGGCAGACCACGACCGGGCAGTGGGCGTGCCGGGCGACGGCCACGCTGGTCGATCCGAGGAGGAGGCTCCGCATCGAGCCGCGTCCGCGAGAACCGACCACGACGGTGGCAGCGCCCTTCGTCAGCTCGATGAGGACGTCGCGCGGGTCGGCCTCCGCCGGCACCTCGCGGACCTCGACGTCGGGGGCGATCCCCTGGGCGACCTCGCGGGCGTCGGCCAGGACCCGGTGGGCCTCGGCGCGGACGTCCGTGCAGATCTCGTCGTAGTACATGACCGCCTCGCCCATGCGGTACTTCTCCGGCAGCACGATCGCGGCGACCAGGGTCAGGGGGCGGTGGTGGTCACGCGCCTCCTCGGCCGCCCAGCGCAGGGCGCGCGCGGCTCCCGGTGAGCCGTCCACCCCCACGACGACCGTCCCGTGGGGTACGGCGCTGACGATGCTCTTGAGGGTGCTCATGGTGTCCTCCTCGGCAGGTGACGACGTCCCTCGTCGTCACCTCCACCGTCCCGCTCCCCGGGGCTCGGCCGTAGGGCCTCCGGGTGCCGGGTGGCGGGACCTTGGTCCCTCGCGCTCAGGCGTGGCTCCGACGGCGGCGCCGGGCGACGAAGAACACTGCGCCGCTGGCGAGGAAGACGAGGGCGGTGCCTGCTACGAACGCGGAGCTGCGCGGGGACGCCGAGAGGCTCGGGGCACCCTGCATGCCCGGACCGGCGCTGGCCGCCGCACGTGCGCCGAGCACCTGGACCGCACCGCTCGGCGACTGCGTGCCGCAGACATCGACCTTGCCCTGCTTGGTGACCTGGCTCAGCGTGACCACGAAGGTGAAAGAGGCGCTCTGCCTCATCGCGGCCCGGCTGAGGCCCGGATCGATCGCCATGGTGACGTCGATGCGCTGCACCCCGCCCGGGCTCACAGTGGGACCGGTGACGAGTGTGCGGCACTCGTTCTTCTTCCTGTCCTGCTGCAACGGCACCGAGGTGCCGGTCTGGCCCCCGACGGTGGCGGTGAAGCTGAGCGAACGTTCGAACTCGTTGACTGCGTCCTTGGGTACCAGCGCGATCGTGGCCCGCGTCGTCGAGGGCGACTCGTTCTTGACGTAGAACGAGCTGGTCGCCGTGCCAGGCACGTAGGTGCCGGTGAACAGCGGCGTCGTCAACGACTCGGTGAACGGACCGGCCCCGTTGAGGCCGAGCTTCAGCCGATCTGGGTCGGCATGAGCGGGGGCACCGCCCGTCAGGGAGATCAGCACGGTGGCGAGGAGGGCGGTCAGCCACCGCACGGTGCGCATCATGCCGCGATCCCCTCGGGCCGACGGCGGCGCTCCAGGAAGCCGGCCGCGATGAACCAGCCGCCGTAGAGGAGGAGACCGAACGCGGCGGCGTCGGTCACCCTGCCCAGCCAGCCCCCGGCCATCCAGACCGATACCCAGCCCAGCTTCGGCACGGAGTACCAGACCGCACCCTTGACCTGTGCCGGTTCCACCGCACTGAGGTCCGCCGCATTGTTGGCGTCGCCCTGGGTGACGTAGGACGTCCCCTCACTGCCGACGTTGAGCCCCACGATGCGATGCGTGGTGAGCGTCGGGTCGTCCGAGAACGGCTGGAAGGTGATGACGTCACCGACCCCGAGATGGTCGGTGTCGACAGGCCTCACGATCACCACGTCACCGATGTCGTAGGTGCCGGTCATGGAGCCGCTCAGCACCGTCAGAGGCTTGGCGCCGGCGGCCCTCGGGACCACGATCAGGGCGGCCGCGGCGGCGATCACCGCGAGCAGCAGGGTCCAGCTGAACACCTGGACGAGGAACGAGCGTGCCGCGGTCACGGTGTCACCACCTCGCACAGCATGTTGCTGTTGCCGTTGTTGCTGACTCGCTCCATCCGGAGTGCCCCGGGCACTTCAGTTGGCCCGGCCGCGGTGGCGGCGGTGACGCGGAAGTATCGGACTGCAGGCGAGGTCAGGGTGACCTGGTGCTGCGTCGTGGTCGACCCGTAGGTGGCCGTGGTGCTGTAGCTCCCGGTCTGGCTGCCGGACACGGTGACCGTGTAGCCGGTGGCTCCGGACACGGGCTCCCAGGTGAAGGACCGGACGTCCTTGACCGACTGCGCCGAGCAGGTGAGTGGCTGCGTCGCGACGGTCACCGCGATGGTGCGCGTGATCGCCGGGGTGGTCCAGCCGGCGGTCGGACGCTGGGCGCTGCTCAAGGTGAGGTTCACGTTCCCGCTCACGGCTGTCGTGGAGGAGGTGACCCGGACGCAGAGCGTCTGGTCGGCGCTGGTCGGCGTGGTGTCGACCGAGACCGTCGAGGTGCCGGGGCAGGCGGTACCCACGGTGGCCGTGACCCCGGTGGGAGTCGATCCCACCGTAGCCGTGATCCGCTGGCCGAGCTTCTTGCCGACCGAGGTGTCGTCGAGCACCAGGGTGGTGTCGGCGGTGGCCCCGGCGACGCGGCTGACGGTGACACCGCCGGGCGTGGTGGCCGTGTAGCTCATCTGTCCCGACGAGACCGAGTGCCCGGCCAGTTGTCGCTGGCTGCTCCAGGACGCGTGCGTGCCACCCGTGGTGGCGCCCCCGACGAGGAGGGCGCCGACCACGGCGGCGACGAACGGGATCCTGGGATTCATGGGCTCGGTTCAGTCAGGAGTCGGCGGATCAGGACTGGCTGATGGTGAAGGTCGAGGCCGGGGTGGTGGCCGACTTCAGCTGGTCGGTGGTGCCGCCGGTGCTGGCGGGCAGCACGTAGGTGACCGTCGCGGTCAGTGTGGCCGAGGTGAACGGCGCGTCGAAGGTGAAGTGCGTCGCGTCGACCTTCGTGATGCTGGCGTTGCTCGAGATCACGTCGACATCGCGGGTCAGGGTCGAGAAGCCATTGGGCGACATGTTCTGGGTCGCCAGGGCGATCGCGCCCCTGAGGTTCTTGCCGGTGCCCGTGACGGTAAAGGTCTGGGTGTAGGTGACCTTGTCGCCGGGGACCATCTTGTCGCTGGCGGTCCAGTCGTTCGCAGCCGCGGTGTTGGCGTCGTCGTAGGAGCCAGCCGCGGTGTCGATGGTGAGGTCACCGGACTGCACGCCGTTCTGGGCGAGCTGCTCGGAGTCACTCCACAGCGCGTAGGTGCCGAAGCCGCCCATGAGCAGTGCGATACCGGTGGCGCCGGCGACGGAGCCCTTCATCATCTTGTTCATCTGAATCCCCTTGAAAGGTGCGATCCCCCACGGGATCGCTGCGGGGAGGAACGTATGCAGCCGGACTTTGGATCAGGGGCGGCTTGGATCAATGGGGGTGAACATGTGTACACGCCGTTACCGAGAATGCCTGCGACGTACGGAAGTCAACGCCGGACGTCCTCCGAAGACAGCGACAGGCATGGCCCGGACGGGCCATGCCTGTTACCGCGGCCGGATCCACCCGACGGGGTGGGTCAGCTGATGAAGCCCTCGTCACGCAGCCACTCGTCGGCGACGTCGACGGGCTCACGGCCCTTCACGTCGACCTCGGCGTTGAGGTCGAGCAGGACCTCGTTGGTCAGCTCCTTCGCGACCGGGTCGATGACGTCCTCGATCGCGGGATACTCCTTCGCGACCTCCTCGCGCAGCACGAGCGAGACGTTGTACTTCGGGAAGTACTGGCGGTCGTCCTCCAGGACCTCGAGGTCGAGGGCGACGATGCGGCCGTCGGTGGTGAAGACCTCGCCGAAGGTGCACTCCCCCTTCGCGGTCGCGTCGTAGATCGCACCGGTCTGGTAGGTCTGGATGTTGTCGTTCGGGGTGCCGTTCCCGCCCAGCGGGATGTCGTAGGTCTTCAGGGCGCCGGGCAGTCCGTCGGCCCGGTTCTGGAACTCCGACTCCACGCAGAAGGTCCGCTCGGCGACCGGGACCTCCTTCATCTGCGACATCTTCGTGATGCCGTACTTGTCCGCGCTCTCCTGGGTGATGGCGAACGCGTAGGTGTTGTTCATCGGCGCCGGGGGCAGCCAGACCAGGTCGTTCTGCTCACGGTCGAGGTCCTTCACGGCCTCGTACTGCTCCTGCTCGTCCGGGATCGGCTTGCCCTTGCCGAGGTAGACCAGCCAGCCGGTGCCGGTGTACTCCCACATCGCGTCGATGTCGCCCGTGAGGTGGGCCTGACGGGCCGAGGCGCTGCCCGGGATGTTCGTCAGGTCGGTGACGTCGGCACCGGCGGCCTTGAGCAGGATCAGCGCCATCTTGCCGAGGATGATGTTCTCGGAGAAGTTCTTCGAGCCGATCGCGATGTCGGCGCCCTCGAGGTCCGGGGCGTCGGCGAGCGGGCCGGCGAGCTCGCCCTGCGGCACGTTGCCGCCGGCGGTGGCGAGGCCACAGCCGGCGAGCAGGGTCGCGGAGAGCGCGGCCCCGAGCGCGGCGGTCATGGTCCTGGGAGGTCGGCGCACGTCAGATGCCCTTCGGCTTCGTGATCAGCTCGAGCAGCCGGCCCAGCCACTCGATGGTCAGGGCGAGCAGGGCGACCAGCACCGCACCGGCCACCATCAGGCGGAACTCGAAGAGGGTGATGCCGGTGTTGATGATGCCGCCGAGCCCGCCGCCGTTGATGAAGGTCGCGAGGGTCGCCGTGCCGACGACCAGCACCAGTGCCGTCCGGACGCCGGCCATGATCACCGGGATCGCGAGCGGCAGCTCGATGCGCAGCAGGACGTCGCTCGCGGACATGCCGATGCCGCGTCCGGCCTCGACGAGGGTCGGGTCCACGCCCTGCAGGCCGGTGATGGTGTTGCGCAGCACCGGAAGCAGTCCGTAGAGGACCAACCCGATGATCGCGGTCCAGAAGCCGTAGCCGAGCAAGATCGCCAGCAGCACGATCAACCCGATCGACGGCGCCGCCTGGCCGACGTTGGCGATGCCGACGACGAACGGCGAGAGCCGCCGCAGCTTGCCGCGGGTCAGCACGATGCCGAGGGGTACGGCGATGGCGACGACGAGGAACGAGGACACCGCGGTGAGCTTGGTGTGCTGCCACAGCAGGTCCAGCGTGGTCGACCACCTCAGCTGGCTGGCCTCGACGTCGCTGAGGTCGGCGGTCTGACGCCACAGGACGTAGGCGGCGAAGCCGAGCATGACCAGCAACGGCGGCACCGCCAGCATCAGCACGGTGTCGCGGTCGAGCCGCCGGCCGCTGCGCGGCCGGGCGGGAGCGGTGGCGGTGTCACTCACCGGCCTGCTCCTCCATGGCCTGCTCCTCCATGGCCTGCACGTGTCCAGTCACGGCCCGGAAGTCGATCACCCCGAGGTACTGGTCACGGTCACCCGTCACCACCGCCCCTCCGTGGCTGCTCGACAGCATGGTGTCGAGCGCGTCGTTGAGGGTCGCGCGCTGGTCGATGTTGACCAGGTCCTCGGTCGGCTCGACGATCGTGTCGCCCTTCAGCTGGCGCAGCCACGGCCAGCCGACCGGACGGTTGCGCGAGTCGAGGACGATGACCGCGCGGTCGCCGTTGGCCTCGGCACGCTGCTTGACCTCGGCCGTGGAGTCGCCGACCTGCGCCGTCGTCGGCGAGAGCAGCTCGACCTCGGCGACCCGCGCGAGCGACAAGGACTTCAACGACGACCCCGCCCCCACGAAGTCGGCCACGAAGTCGTTGGCCGGGGTGGCCAGGATCGCCTCGGGCACGTCGTACTGGGCGACCTGCGCACCCTCCTGGAGGATCAGGATCCGGTCGCCGAGCTTGATCGCCTCGTCGATGTCGTGGGTGACGCAGACGATCGTCTTGCGCAGCTCGCGCTGGATCGAGAGCAGCTCGTCCTGGAGCCGCTGGCGCGTGATCGGGTCGACCGCACCGAAGGGCTCGTCCATGAGGATCACCGGCGGGTCCGCGGCGAGACCCCGCGCGACGCCGACGCGCTGCTGCTGACCCCCGGACAGCTCCCGTGGGTAGCGGCCGCGGTAGCGCTGGGGGTCGAGGCCGACGAGGTCGAGCAGCTCACCGACACGGTCGCGTACCTGGTTGCCGTTCCAGCCCAGCAGCTTCGGCACGATCGCGATGTTCTGCTCGACCGTCATGTGCGGGAAGAGGCTGCCGCCCTGGATGACGTAGCCGACGTGGCGTCGCAGCTGGTCGGGGCTCTGGTCGCGCACGTCCTCGCCGTCGATGCGGATGGTGCCCGACGTCGGCTCGATCAGCCGGTTGATCATCTTCAACGACGTGGTCTTGCCGCAGCCGGACGGGCCGACGAACATCACGATCTCGCCGGCGGGGATGGTCAGCGAGAGCTGGTCGACGGCCGGGACGTCCTGGCCGGGGTACTGCTTGACGACGTCCTCGAGGACGATCTCGGCGCCACTGACGCCCCCCTGCTGCGAGGTGGTCTCCTGCTCGGGTGCGGTGGTCATCAGACGCGGATTCCCTTCGAGACGGTGAGGCGGCCCAGCAGGAGCAGGAACGCGTCGGCGAGCAGGGCGACGATGACGATGCCCACGGTGCCGACCAGCGCGTAGCGCAGGGCGTTCTCGTTCCCGATCTGGGTGAGGCCGGTGAAGATGTAGCCGCCGAGACCCGGGCCGAGGGCGTACGACGCGATCGCCGCGATGCCCATCGACATCTGGGTCGAGACCCGGACGCCGGCGAGGATCACCGGCCAGGCCAGTGGGAGTCGGACCCGCCAGAGCACGGCGAAGCTGCTCATCCCCATCCCCTTCGCCGACTCGAGCAGGGTCGGGTCGACACCCTGGAGACCGACCACGGCGTTGCGCAGGATCGGCAGCACGGCGTAGAAGGCGACGACCAGGAACCCGGTCATCGGCCCGATCGAGGTGATCGGCAGCAGCAGGCCCACGAGGGCGAGCGAGGGGATGGTCAGCCCGATCGCCGAGATGACGTTGGCGACACCCTGGAGCTGGGGCGAGCGCAGCACCAGCACCGCGATCACCACCGCGAGGATCGTCGCCCAGAAGACGGCCTGGAGCACGAGGCTGGCGTGCTGGAAGGAGTTGAAGAGGATCTGGTCACGACGCTCGTCGATGAAGTCCCACACGGTCCCGAGGTCCCCCCACGGGCCGCCGGACAGCGCTCGGTGCGACCGTCATCGTGGTTGAGGCGTGAACGACCCTTCCGCTCCACCAAACCACACGCCATCGACTCCCGCACCCCCTGACCGGGTCGACGGGCGTGTCGAGAGCCGCCTCAGCCGCGGGCGAGGTGGGCCAGCAGGTCCTGCCGCGTGAGCACGCCGATCGGCTTGCCGTCCTCGTGCACGAGCGCCGCATCAGCGTGCTCGAGCAGCGCGACCGCGGCGGTGGCCGGCTCGGTCGACCCGATGGTCGGCAACGGCTCGGACATGTGGTCCTCGACCGCGTCCGCGAGGTGGGCGGTGCCAGCGAAGAGGGCGTCGAGCAGGGTGCGCTCGGAGACCGATCCGGCGACCTCGGCGGCCACGATGGGCGGCTCGGCGCGCACGACCGGCATCTGGGAGACGCCGTACTCGCGCAGGATCTGCACCGCCTCCGCGATCGTCTCGGCCGGGTGGGTGTGGACGAGGTCGGGCATCCGGCCGTCCTTGCCCCGCAGGACCTCGCCGACGGTCTGCACGGCGTGCTCCCCGTCGGCCTCGTCGGCGCTGGTCGGGAAGCCGTAGCGGGCCAGCCACTCGTCGTTGAAGATCTTGGTCAGGTAGCCGCGGCCGGAGTCGGGCAGCAGCACCACGACCACCGCGTCGGTCCGCCCCTCGGCGGCGAGCTCGGCGGCGAGCTGCTTCGCGGCGTAGGCCGCCATGCCGCACGAGCCGCCGACCAGCAGCGCCTCCTCGCGGGCGAGCCGGCGGGTGAAGGCGAAGGAGTCGGCGTCGGACACCTCGATGATCCGGTCCGCGATCTCGCGGTCGTAGGCCTCGGGCCAGAAGTCCTCGCCGACGCCCTCGACGAGGTAGGGGCGACCGGTGCCGCCGGAGTAGACCGAGCCGGCCGGGTCGGCGCCGACCACCTGGATCTCCCGGCCCGCGAGCGCTGCCTGCTCCTTGAGGTAGCGGCCGATGCCCGAGATGGTGCCGCCGGTGCCGACGCCCGCGACGAAGTGGGTGATCCTCCCCTCGGTCTGCTCCCAGATCTCCGGGCCGGTGGTCTCGTAGTGCGACCGCGGGTTGTTCGGGTTGGAGTACTGGTCGGGCTTCCAGGCGCCGGGCTGGGACGAGAGCCGGTCGCTGACGTTGTAGTAGGAGTCGGGGTGCTCCGGCGCGACCGCGGTCGGGCAGACGACCACCTCGGCGCCGTAGGCCTTGAGCACGTTGCGCTTGTCCTCGCTGACCTTGTCGGGGCAGACGAAGACGCACTTGTAGCCCTTCTGCTGCGCCACCATCGCCAGCCCGACGCCGGTGTTGCCGGAGGTCGGCTCGACGATCGTCCCGCCGGGCTGGAGCTCGCCCGAGGCCTCGGCGGCCTCGATCATCCGCGTCGCGATCCGGTCCTTCACCGAGCCGCCGGGGTTGAGGTACTCCACCTTGGCGAGGACCAGCGGCCCCTCCGCGCCGGTGCCCGCCGGCAGGTCGAGCGTCCGGTTCAACCGGACGAGGGGGGTGTTGCCGATGAGGTCCACGACTGACTCGACGTACTGCATGGGCGCCAATCTAGGGGCAGGTGTCCGCATCGAGGGATTCGGCGGATCGGCTCGGGGCGGTGGGAGCGCGCCCGTAGGGTTGGGGCGTGGGGAAGGCTGCCGCTGCACGCAAGCTGGCCGCCGCCGCGGCGTACGGCGGTGGCGGGCTGTCGGTGCTCGGCGGCGGGCTCTACGGCGTGCTCCGGGTCGAGGCGGCACTGGCCCGCAAGGCGATCGGCGAGCCGCTCGGCTCTCGCCCGCCGGACGCCACCGGCTGGTATGGCCGCGGCCGTCCGGGTCCTGCGATCAAGGTCGCCCTCGTCGGCGACTCGAGCGCCGCCGGCTATGGCGTCGACCGGGTCGAGGAGACGCCGGGCGCGCGACTGGCGAGCGGTCTCGCCGCCCTCGCCGACCGCCGCGTCCACCTGCGCAGCCTCGCCGTCGTCGGCGCCCAGTCACGCGACCTCGCCGGTCAGGTCGAACG
Source organism: Nocardioides aestuarii (assembly GCF_039527245.1). Classification (NCBI taxonomy): domain Bacteria; kingdom Bacillati; phylum Actinomycetota; class Actinomycetes; order Propionibacteriales; family Nocardioidaceae; genus Nocardioides; species Nocardioides aestuarii. Next base: position 2,807,298 of record NZ_BAAAJT010000002.1, on the reverse strand, counting down.
GGCGCTCCCCACGGAGCCGGACCTCGCCGTGGTCCTGATCGGCGTCAACGACATCACCCACTCGGTCCTCCCGGCCACCTCGGTCCGCAACCTGTCCGAGGCCGTGCGCCGCCTGCGCGACGCCGGGGTCGCGGTCGTGGTCGGCACCTGCCCGGACCTCGGGACGATCCGCCCGATCCCGCCGCCGCTGAAGCAGGTCGGCCGCGCCTGGTCGCGCCGGCTGGCCGCCGCGCAGGCGATCGCGGTCGTCGAGCAGGGCGGCCGGACCGTCTCGCTCGGGACGATCCTCGGTCCCGAGTTCGACGCCGCCCCGGCCCTCCTCTTCGGCCCCGACCGCTTCCACCCCTCCGCCGCCGGCTACGCGTCGCTGGCCGACGTCCTGCTGCCGAGCTCGCTGGCCGCGCTCGGTCACGGGCTCGACGCGATCGAGCAGCCCGAGGCGGGGCGCGGCGAGGGGTTGCGGCCGATCGCCCTGGCCGCGATCGAGGCCGCGAACACGCCCGGCACCGAGCTCGACGGCACCGAGGTCGCCGGCAACCGTCGCGGCGTACGTGGGCTCTGGGTGGAGCTGCGCCACCGACGCCGCCACCCGGCCACCGAGGGCGAGGCCCCCGACGAGGCCGAGCACGACGGCCAGCCCGAGCACGCCGCGACCGACGGCGCGTGACGACGACGAACGGCCCCGCTCCCGGGTGGGAGCGGGGCCGTTCGGCTGGTTCAGGTCAGTCCTGGTTGAAGATCGCGAGGATCCGCAGCAGGTTGGTGTAGATCCAGACGAGGCTGACGGTCATCGCGAACGCCGCGCGCCACGACTCACGCTCGTCGAGGCCGGCGGCGATGCCCTGCTCGACGAAGTCGAAGTCGAGGATCAGCATGAAGACACCGAGCACGAGTCCGGCGACGGCGAACAGCAGGCCGAGGCCACCGAAGCCGAAGAACCCGATCTGGTTGCCGAAGAAGCCGAGCACCATCTCGAGCAGGCCGAGGGCGACCATGCCGAACATGGCGGCGACCACGAAGGTGCGGAACTTCTGGCCGACCTTGATGTCGAGCACCTTGTAGGCGGTCAGGGTGCCGGCGAAGGCGGCGAAGGTGCCCGCGACGGCCTGCACCACGATGTTGTCGGTGATGCCCTGGCTCTGGACGACCGTGGCGTCGAGGAACTTGCTGAACGCCCCGAGGGCCACACCCTCGAGCGCGCAGAACGCCAGGACCAGGCCGGGGCTGACCACGCGCTTGAACGAGTTGACCATCGACAGGGCGAAGGCACCGAACGAACCGACCATCAGCGCGAGGTAGAGGCTGCCCGCGCTCGCCCCGTCGAGGTCGCCGGTCACGATCCAGGTGATCGCCGCCGTGACGATGACGACGGCCAGCGAGATCCCGGTCTTCTGCACGACCGAGTCGACCGTCATCCGCGGCCCGGCGGCCTGGGCCGGGGCGTAGGTGTCGTAGCCGACCGGGGACTGGCCCTGGCCGTAGGCGTCGTGGCCCGCACCGTTGCCGGGGTAGGTCGGGTTGCCGTAGGCGTTGGTCTCGCGTCCGTTGAACCCGTCGGCTCGTCGGAAGACGGGGTTGTTGCTCTGCATGGTCTCCTCCTTGGAGGCCCTACTGATGGGTGGGGGGCGCCACCGTGACGCCCCTCGGTACGGCCATTCTAGTGGGCCGACACTGTCACAACGATCCGCGAGGCGGCGCTGTTCCGTCGCCCGGGCGAAGTTCGCGGCTTCTCAAACCTCGCCGTCGCCGTCGACATCGATGTCATGGGGCAGGTGGGCGGTGCGTGCCCCGGGTGGGGGTCGAACCCACAACCAGTCGCTTTTAAGGCGACCTCCTCTGCCAGTTGGGATACCGGGGCCGGAGGAGGGCTCAGTCTGTCAGGGCACGGGCGCGCTCGAAGACGCGATCCAGCATGTCCGGGGTCAGCCGCCCGGTGAAGGTGTTGTGCTGGCTGGGGTGGTAGCAGCCGAGCAGCGTGAGGTCGCCCAGCTGCGCCTCGGCCTCGTGGCCGAACCGCGGTCGCGGCGTCGGCAGACCGACACCGGCGGCGGCGAGTCCGCGCAACGCACCGGCCCAGCCGTAGGCGCCGAGCGCGACGACCACCCGGACGTGCGGCAGCAGCAGACGCACCTCCTGCTCCAGCCAGGGCTGGCAGGTGTCGCGCTCGCGCACGGTCGGCTTGTTCTGGGGCGGCGCGCACCGCACGGTCGCGATCATGCGGGCCCCCAGCAGCCGCTGACCGTCACCGGCATGGGCCGAGGTCGGCAGGCTCGCCCACCCGGTCCGGTGGAGACTGGCGAAGAGCCAGTCGCCGCTGGAGTCGCCGGTGAAGACCCGGCCGGTGCGGTTCGCGCCGTGGGCCGCGGGGGCCAGCCCGACGATCAGCAGCCGCGGCTCGTCGGCGCCCCACCCCGGAGACGGCCGTCCCCAGTAGGGCTGGTCGTCGTACGCCGCCCGCTTGCCGACCGCCACGTCCTCCCGCCAGCGCACCAGCCGTGGGCACGCGGCGCAGGTGCTGACGCGGGCGTCGAGCTCGGCGAGGGGGTCGGGCTCCTCGGAGGTCCGCGCCAGGCGTCGCACCTGCGCGGGCGTCCGCGCGATCGGCGTGGTCCCGGTCGCCGGGTCGTCGGGCCACCCCTCCCCCGCGGGGACCGGCGAGGTGAACTCCCGACCGGTGAGCGGGTGGGGGTGGCTGGTCACCGGATCGAGGCGGCGATGCCGTCGAGGATGTCGGTCTCGCAGACGGTGAGCCGGTCGGCTCCCGCCCGGGCGAGGACCTGCCGGATGATCACGAACCCGGCGTCGACGACGTCGGCGCGCCCGGGGTGCATGGAGGGCAGCGCCCGACGGTCGGCGACGGTCAGCCCGACGACGTGGTCGATCGTGCCGCGGACCGTGGCGAGGTCGTGGACGGTGCCGTGGATGTGGTCGCGGTCGTAGTCCGGCAGCCCCAGCGCCAGGGCGGCGAGCTGGGTCGACGTCCCCGCGATCCCGACGACCGTCGCCGCGTCGGCGAGCGGCACGCCGCACCCGTCGAGCGCCGCGTCGACGTCGGCCGCGATCGCCGCGAGCTCGTCGGCGGTCGGCGGGTCGTGGCGGACGTGACGCTCGTGGAGCCGCACCGAGCCGACGTCCATCGACCGCGCAGCGACGACGCCCGCGCGGTCGCCGAGGACGACCTCGGTCGACCCACCGCCGACGTCGACGACCAGGACCGGCGTCGCGACGTCGTCGGGGAGCCCGCTCATCGCGCCGGCGAAGGCGAGGGCTGCCTCCTCGTCGCCGCTGAGGACCTCGGGCTCGACCCCGAGCCGCTCGACGACCCCGGCACGGAAGACGTCGGCGTTGGAGGAGTCGCGCGTCGCCGAGGTCGCGCAGAAGCGGATCCGCCCGGGTGGCACCTCGTGCTCGCGCACCAGCGCGGCGTAGTCGTCGAGGGCCGCGAACGCGCGGGCGAGGGCGTCGTCGTGGAGCCGCCCGGTCGCGTCGACGCCCTGGCCGAGGCGGACCATCCGGGCCTCCCGCACGAGCGCGTCCGGTGGCGACCCGATGAAGAGCTTGATGGTGTTGGTGCCGCAGTCGATCGCGGCGACCGGCGGCTCACTCATCGGCGGGGGCGCAGGGGCCCTCGGACCACCAGTCCCCGAGGAGCGCGAGCACCTCGTCACCGAGCGGGTTGACACCGGGACCCGCGGCCAGGGCGTGGCCGGCGAGGACGTGGAGGCACTTCACACGATCGGGCATGCCACCGGCCGAGATGCCCTCGATCTCGGGGACGTCGAGCCCGGCCTCGGCGCCCACGCGGTCGCGGTCGGAGAGGTAGGACTCGTGGGCGGCTCGGTAGGCGGCCGCGAGCTCGGCGTCGTCGCCGAGCCGCGCCTCCATCTCCTTCATCAGGCCCGACCCCTCGAGGGTGCCGATGCGGGAGGCCGCGCGCGGGCAGGTGAGGTAGTAGGTCGTCGGAAACGGGGTCCCGTTCGGCAGTCGCGGCTCCGTCGTGACGACGTCGGGCAGCGCACAGGGACAGCGGTGACCGACCCCGGCGATGCCGCGTGGCTCACGGCCCAGCTGTCGTGCGATGGCCTGCTCGTCGGCGGGGTCGATGGGTGGCACTAGTCGAGGGGCTCCTGCTCGGGGGCGTCGAGGTCGGTCGCCGGCGGCGGCTGGTCCTTCGGCGGGTCGCCGGCCAGCTCGACCGAGGCCCATGCATCCTGCCACCACGCCTGCGGCTCCTCGGCCAGCACCTCCGCCGGGTCGTGGAGCTCGGCCTGCCCCTCCAGCGGTGTGCCGTCCTCGTCGAGCACGACGTAGGCCGTCTCACCGGGCATGACGTAGCCGAACCGCTCGCGCGCCTGGGCGCGGACGTAGGCGTCGTCGTCCCAGCGGCGCTTCTCGCGCTCGAGGTCGTCGATCTCGGCCGACGTCCTCGAGATCTGGTCCTTGAGGTCCGCGATGTGGGCGCGCTGCTGGAGGTAGGCCTTCATCGAGGAGGCGTAGGAGACCGCCAGCACCGCGACGACGAGCACCAGCACCGCGGCGCGGCCGGTCAGCCGCGGGCGCCGTACGCCGCCCTCCCGGGCGACCGGACGCAGGCTCCCGGAGGTCGACGGGCCCATCGACCAGGCCTGGGTGTCCTCGAGCGAACGGGAACGGGACGGCGAGCGCCCGGCGCCCCGCGCGCCGGCCTTCTGGCCGGGACGACGGGAACCTCCGGGCGACTGCTGCCCTCGGCCGGTGCGTCGCTCGCTCACCGGCCCCACGATAGGCGGGCTCAGCCCCCGAACCGGGGGAACGCGCCGGAGCCGGCATAACGAGCGGCGTCGCCCAGCGCCTCCTCGATGCGGAGCAGCTGGTTGTACTTCGCGACCCGGTCGGAGCGGGCCGGGGCACCGGTCTTGATCTGGCCGCAGTCGGTCGCGACGGCGAGGTCGGCGATGGTGGTGTCCTCGGTCTCGCCGGAGCGGTGGCTCATCATGTTGCGGAACCCGGCGCGGTGGGCGAGCTCGACGGCGTCGAGGGTCTCGGTGAGCGAGCCGATCTGGTTGACCTTGACCAGCATCGCGTTGGCCTGGCCGCCGTCGATGCCGCGCTGGAGCCGCTCGACGTTGGTGACGAACAGGTCGTCGCCGACCAGCTGGGTCTTCTCCCCGAGCTCGTCGGTCATCGACTTCCAGCCCGCCCAGTCCTCCTCGTCGAGCGGGTCCTCGATCGAGACGATCGGGTAGGCCGCCACGAGCTCGGCGTAGTAGGCGACCATGTCGTCGGCGGAGCGCTTCTTGCCCTCGAAGGTGTACTTCCCCTTCTCGCAGAACTCCGTCGCCGCGACGTCCATGGCCAGGGCGATGTCCTTGCCGAGCTTGAAGCCGGCGGCCTTGACCGCCTCGGCGATCAGGTCGAGCGCCGCGCGGTTGGAGTCGAGGTCGGGCGCGAAGCCGCCCTCGTCGCCGAGGCCGGTCGAGAGCCCCTTCTTCTTCAGCACCGACTTCAGCGCGTGGTAGACCTCGGCGCCCTGCTGGAGCGCCTCGCGGAAGGTGGCCGCCCCGATCGGGGCGATCATGAACTCCTGGACGTCGACGTTGGAGTCGGCGTGGGCCCCGCCGTTGAGGATGTTCATCATCGGGACCGGCAGCAGGTGGGCGTTGGGCCCGCCGACGTAGCGGAAGAGCGGGAGGCCGGCGGAGTCGGCCTGGGCCTTCGCCACGGCCAGCGACGCACCGAGCACCGCGTTGGCGCCGAGCTTCGCCTTGTTGGGGGTGCCGTCCAGCGTCAGCATCGTCTGGTCGACCAGCCGCTGGTCGTCGGCGTCGAGGCCCTCGATCGCGGGGCCGATCCGGCGGATGACGGCGTCGACGGCCTTGGTCACGCCCTTGCCGCCGTAGCGCTTGCCGCCGTCGCGCAGCTCGACGGCCTCGAAGGCACCGGTCGAGGCGCCGCTGGGGACGGCAGCACGCGCATAGGTGCCGTCGTCGAGGACGACCTCGACCTCGACGGTGGGGTTGCCGCGCGAGTCGAGGATCTCGCGGGCGCCGACGGCGGAGATGACAGCCACTGGGTTGCTCCTTGGTCTGGTGGACGAGCCATGGTCACCCTAGTGGCGACCCGCGAGTAGGTCAGCCGCCTGTCCGCGTGGTCACCGTGTGGTCACCGCGGTGCCGCCACCGGGACCGCCTCGACCACCCGGTTGTCGAGGTAGCGGCCGCGCACCCGGTCGTAGGGCCCGCCGCAGGTGACGAGCAGCAGCCGGTGGGGACGGCGCTGCTCGAACAGGTCGGAGCGCGCGGACAGGTCGGCGCTGGGAAGCAGGTAGTTCCGCACGACCTCGTAGGCCTGCCTGCGCCGGGGGGCGCTCAGGACCACGCGGTCGCCCGGGCGGAGCGCGGTCAGCGCGACGAGGTAGCCGGCCGGGTCGGTCGTGGTGTCGAGGTGGCCGGCGACCACCACGGTGCCGTAGGGCGTGCCCGCCCTGGCACCCCCGCGCCACCAGCCGACCCGGTCCGCGTCCGCGGGGAGCTCGAGCGCCCTGCCGACCACGGAGACCGGCTCGACCGGGGCGGTCGCGCCGTACGCCGCCGCACCGAGGCTCAGCGCGGTGGGCCGGAAGTCGGGCCACTGGCGGGGCAGCCGGCGGCCGGTCGCCGCGGACGGGGCGCCGCCGGACGGACCGGACGTGCCGGGCGCGTCCCCGGGCCGGGGCCGGGAGCGCTCGAGGACGCGCCCGGGCCCGACCCGGGCCGGTTCGGAGGTCGCCGCGGGTGGCGGCGGGGCGCTTGCCACCGGAGGCTCCTCGTCACCGCCGCCGACGACGGCGGCCGCGACGAGCAGCGCCACCCCCAGGGCGGCCGACAGCCCTGCCGCGAGCGCCCGGCGTCCGGTCACGCAGGGCTCGACCGGCCCGGCGTACGCCGCCGCGGGCCGCCCACCAGCAGCGCCCCGACCAGGGCCAGGACGCCGGCCACCGCGAGCGCCGGGCCGGTCGACCGGCTCTCGGAGGCGTGCTGACCGCCCCTCCCACCGGGGATCCCGCCCGGCGCCGTGTCGGAGCCCTTGACCGACACCGGCAGCTCGTGGACGACGGCGTCCATGGTGCCGCGGGCCGCCACCCCGATCGCGAAGACGCGGGTGTAGGTGGCGGCACGCAGCGGCAGGTCGACCGGGCCCAGGACGGGCGGGTCGTCGGTCGCCGCGGGGACGACCGCGACCCGGTAGGTGTCGGCGGGCACGGCCACCGTGAGCTCCTCGCCGCTGGCGACGTCGGCGAAGAGGACGTCGCCGTCGACCTTGATGTCCGCCGGGCCGACCGCGGCGGTGTGGGCGATGGAGAGGCGGGTCTTGCCGTCGGCGACCGGTGCGAGGTCGTTGGCGAAGCTGGTCACGACGGGGTCCTTGCTCGCGTCGACGGGCAGGTGGATCACGACGTCGACGCTCTCTCCGGCGGCGACGTCGAACTCGGCCTCGACCGTCGCGTCGCCGCGGGCCGCCCGGAGCTCGTGGGCGCCGGCGGCGAGGTCGAAGGGCCCGACGACCTCCTTGCCGTCGACGTCGCTCGCGACGCCCTCGCCGTCGACGGCGATGTCCCACGTGGTCCCGGCGACCCCCTGCACGACGTAGACCTGGCCCGCGTCGGGGGCCGCTGCCGACGACGGCGGGCCCAGCAGGAGCGCAGGCCCCACGAGAGCCGGGCCGACGACGATGCCGATGAGATGGCGCGCACGGCGCCCGAGCGGAGTGCGCACGAGAATCCCCCAGTCCCGGACCGAGGACCGGGCCGTGTCGGGGAGTGCAACACGGGTTTCGGACCCGTCACCCCACGCTCGGGCACGGTCCCCGAAGTTGGGTAGCAGTCCCGACGGACGGGCACTGCGGCCGGGCGTGCTGGTTCCGTGTGGGCTCGGACGCGTCTTGGGGGGTCGTCAATGGGGGACGGGTTCACAGCGGCCGCGACCAGTGTCGGCGTGCTGCTGACCGTGGTGCTGGTCGTGCTCCTGCTGCTCGCGGCCTGGCGCCACCGTCGCCGCAGCGTCGTGCGCGCCCCGCGCGACCTCGACCTCGACCTCGCCACGGGCGCTCGGGTCGTCGGGGCGGTCACCCGCCGGCGCACCGGGCACGGGATCGTCGACAGCCACCAGGGCCAGCGGCTGCTGGCGGCGGTGTCCGAGGAGGCGGGGCCCGGCCCGGCGACCGTCCTCGTCCTCGCCCCCGGCGGCACCGGGCCGGCCGAGGACGTCGCGGCCGCGCTGGCGGCCGCGGCCGACGGAGGTGGCGAGCCGGTCACCCTCGTGCACGCGCCCGGTGGCGCCCGACGTGCGGTCGCGCCCCGGTCGGTGCGGGAGTACCAGCCGGCGGCCGACTGGCTGGGCACGGACGCCTCGCTCCGCGAGGCCAGGGTCGACGACTTCCTCGAGGAGCTCGAGACCGAGGACGACGGCACCCGCACCGTGGTGCTGGCCGCGCCGCCGATCGGCGACAGTGTCGAGGCCCTGGCGATGGCGCCTTTCGTGGACGTCGCGCTGGTCGTGGCCGAGCGCGGGGTGACCACGCTGGCCGAGCTCGACCGCACGGTCGAGGACCTCGCGGGGGCCGGGGCCGACCTCGTCCTGGTGGCAGTGCTCGAGACGTCGGGCCCGGCCGTGCGGACCGACCATGCCTCCACGCTCGGGATCGCGCTCGCGGTCGTGCTGACCACCGGACTGCTGGCGCTGGTGCCCACGCTGCTCGATCACGACTCCGACGCCGGCGCCGGCGCCGGCGCCGTCCCGACGGACGGCCGGCCCGCCGCCGGCGCCGTCCGGGACGAGACCGGCCCCGGCCGCGACCGGCCCGGGGTGCACCTCACGGCCGCTGCCGACTCGGACGGCGACCTGCGGGTCGTGGAGCAGGTGGTGTCGACCGAGCCGCTGCGTTCGGTCCGGGTCGCCCCTCCCCCGCCTCCCGAGGGCTCGACGACCGCCCCGCAGCTGACCGACGTGAGGATCAGCGCGGACGGCGAGCGCGTCCCGTTCGCGGCCGGCACGATCGGCGAGGGTGGCGTCGCCGTGCGACTGCCCGGCGGGGCGACGCGGCTCGAGCTGACCTACCGCGTCACCGGGGCGGGGTTCCACAGCGACGCCGCGCCCGCCGGACGCACCAGCTTCTCCCTCCGCCCGGCGACGGAGCGGACGGTGAGCGACCTGCGCGTCGTGACCGAGGTCCGGGGCGAGGGCGTGCTGGGCGTGGTGTGCCCCGAGGTCCCGCAGGCGCAGCGGCTCTGCGGCGTCGAGGGTGGACGCGGCTGGCGCACCCGGCCGGTCCCGGTGTCACAGTCGGCCGTGGTCGCGCTCGTCGACCTGGCGCCCGGAGGGCCGGTCGACGGCTGAGTCCGGGCAGGTGGCCGTCAGAGGCGGCGGCGTACGGCGTCGCGCAGCGCCTGCTCCGGGTCTGCGCCGGTGGCGCGTGCCTCCGCGACCAGGGCGAGCAGCCGGTCGCCGAGGTCGGTGGACCCGGTCGGGTCGTCCGGCACGTCGAGGGGGCGGCCCGCACGGGCGGCCCGGTCGAGCACCTTGTCGGCGTAGAGCAGCGCCGGCAGGCCGGGCGCCAGGCCCTCGGTGACCGAGGTGCGCTGCTTCTCCTCGGCCTTGCTCGCCTCGTAGAGCTCGTTGACCGTCGCCGGGTCGAGGTCGTCGCGCCCCGCGTCCTCGCCGAAGACGTGGGGGTTGCGGCGCACCATCTTCGCGGTCACGTCGCGGGCGACGTCGGCGGTCGTGAAGTCACCCGCCTGCTCGGCCATGACGGTGTGGAGGAAGACCTGGAGCAGCAGGTCGCCGAGCTCCTCGCGCAGCAGGGCGGTGTCACCGGTGTCGAGCGCCTCCAGCGTCTCGTGGGTCTCCTCGAGCAGGTAGCGCGCCAGCGACCGGTGGGTCTGCGCGGCCTTCCAGGGGCACTCGGCCCGCAGCCGCCGCATCACGTCGAGGAAGGCGACGACCTCCTCGTCACCCTCCACGCCGCGCTCCCGGACCCGGGGACCGTCAGCGGCCGCAGCGGTGGGTGTCGGGCAGCAGCCGCGCCTCGGCCGGGTTGGGCTCGGCGGCGAGCCCGGCCTTGGCCTGGTCGCTCACCGCGAAGGAGACCGCTCCGTCGACGGTGGTGATGTTGCCGTCCTCCAGTGCGGTGTTGAGCGACGGGTCGAACTCGACGTCGTGCTCCTCGATCCAGCCGGTGAGGACCTCGGCGCCGGCGTTGACGAAGTCCTCGTAGGCGCCCTCGCCGTCGAGCTCCTGCTCGCCGACCGCGGCCTGCACGGCCTCGATGTAGGCGGTCGCACCCTGGACCTCGACCACGCTGTCGCGGACGTCCTCCGGCAGCGACGCGGTCTGGCGCTGGAGGTCGGCGACGGCGGTGCGGTACTGCTCGCTGTCGGCCTCGACGCCGTACTCCGCGGCGACCTGCTCGGCGGCCGAGCGCAGCGCGAGCGTGCCCGCGATGCCGCCGCGCAGGAAGCTGTTGGGCAGCGTCTGCGCCTGCCCGTCGAGCTGGGGCTCGATGGCGGTGCAGAAGTCGCCGGCGACCTGGTCGACGCGGGCGATCGAGATCGTCTCGTCGTCGACCCGGACCGCGGTGCCGGGCTGGATCGCACCGCAGCCGGTCAGGCCGAGCGTGGCGGCCGCCGCGAGGGCACCGAGCCTGCGGGAGGTGCTCACCTTCATCACGACGACTGCTCCTTCGACTGCTGGTCTGTGGGGTCGATCACGGAGTCAATCACGCCGCGCGCCCACTCCAGCAGGGCGACCCCCTCCACCGGGGTGCCGAGCCGGCCGGGGATCCCGGGGCGCGGGACGAGGATGGTGTCGAGCTGGGTCTTGACGATGCTCTTGGGATAGAGCCGCTGGAGCCGGACCGTGCGCGACTCCGGCAGGCTCACCGGCGCGAAGCGGACGTTCTTGCCGGCGATGGTGACCTCGCCGATCCCCGCCTGGCGGGCGCGGGCCCGGAACCGCGCGACCAGCAGCAGCGCCGCCACCGGCTCCGGCGGCTCGCCGTAGCGGTCGACCATCTCCTCGCGCAGGAGGTCGACGTCGTCGTCGGCCCGGACCTCGGCCAGCCGCTTGTACATCTCCAGCCGAAGCCGCTCGCTCGGGACGTAGTCGTGGGGCAGGTGCGCGTCGACCGGCAGCTCGATCCGGACCTCGCGCAGCGCTCCTCCGTCGGCGTCCGGCCCGTCCTTGAACTCCTGGACGGCCTCGCCGACCAACCGGACGTAGAGGTCGAAGCCGACGTCGGCGATGTGGCCCGACTGCTCGCCGCCGAGCAGGTTGCCGGCACCGCGGATCTCGAGGTCCTTCATCGCGATCGCCATGCCGCCGCCGAGGTCGGAGTGCTGGGCCAGCGTGGCGAGCCGCTCGTGGGCGGTCTCGGTCAGCGGCTTCTCGGCGGGATAGAGGAAGTAGGCGTAGGCACGCTCGCGCGAGCGCCCGACCCGGCCACGGAGCTGGTGGAGCTGGGAGAGGCCCAGGGCGTCGGAGCGCTCGATGATCATCGTGTTGGCGTTGGACACGTCGAGACCCGACTCGACGAGCGTCGTGCACACCAGCACGTCGAACCGCTTCTCCCAGAAGTCGAGCATCACCTGCTCGAGCTGCTTCTCGTTCATCTGGCCGTGGGCCGTGGCGACCCGGGCCTCGGGGACCAGCTCGCGGAGCCGGCCGGCTGCCTTCTCGATCGAGCTGACCCGGTTGTGGATGAAGAAGACCTGGCCGTCGCGCAGCAGCTCGCGCCGGATCGCCGCGGTGACCTGCTGGTCGTCGTAGGCGCCGACGTAGGTGAGGACCGGGTGCCGCTCCTCGGGCGGTGTCGTGATCGTCGACATCTCGCGGATGCCGGTCACCGCCATCTCGAGCGTGCGCGGGATCGGCGTGGCGCTCATGCTCAACACGTCGACGGCGGTGCGCAGCCGCTTCATCTGCTCCTTGTGCTCGACGCCGAACCGTTGCTCCTCGTCGACGATGATCAGCCCGAGGTCCTTGACCCGGACGTCGGGGTTGAGCAGGCGGTGGGTGCCGACGACGATGTCGATGCTGCCGTCGGCGAGACCCGACATGACCTCCCTGGCCTCCCCGTCGGACTGGAACCGCGACAGCGGCCGGATCGTGACCGGGAAGCCGCTCATCCGTTCCTCGAAGGTCGAGAGGTGCTGGGTGACCAGCAGCGTCGTCGGCACCAGCACGACGACCTGCTTGCCCTCCTGGACGGCCTTGAAGGCCGCCCGCACCGCGATCTCGGTCTTGCCGTAGCCGACGTCGCCGCAGACCAGCCGGTCCATCGGGACGGTGCGCCGCATGTCGGCCTTCACCTCGTCGACCGTGCTGAGCTGGTCGGGCGTCTCCTGGAACGGGAAGGCGTCCTCGAGCTCCCGCTGCCACGGGGTGTCCGGGCCGTAGGCGTGGCCCTGGGTCGCCTGCCGCGCGGCGTAGAGCTTGATCAGCTCGGCCGCGATCTCGCGGACCGCCTTGCGCGCCCGGTTCTTCCGCTTGGTCCAGTCGCCGCCGCCGAGCCGGTCGAGGCTGGGCTGCTCGCCGCCGACGTAGCGGGTGACCTGGTCGAGCGTGTCGGCCGGGACGTAGAGCCGGTCCGGCGGGGCGCCGCGCTTGCTGGCGCCGTACTCCAGCACGAGGTACTCCCGGGTCGCCCCCTGGACGACCCGCTGCTTCATCTCCACGAACCGGCCAACGCCGTGCTGCTCGTGGACGACGTAGTCGCCGGCCTGCAGCTCCAACGGGTCGATCTGCTTTTTGCGTCGCGCCGGCATCCGGCGCATGTCGCGCGTCGAGGACTTCTGGCCGGACAGGTCCTCACCGGTCAGCACCACGAGCCGGGCGTCGGCGTCGACGAAGCCGTGGTCGAGGGCACCGCAGGACACGGTCACCACCCCGGGACGGGGCTCGAGGACGTCGGGCTCGACCATCGCCGCCGGGACGTCGTGGTCGGCCAGCACCTCCACCATGCGCTGGGCTGGGCCGTGACCGGGGTGGAGCACGACGACGCGCTGGTCGGCGGCGAGCCAGCCGCGGATGTCGGCGACCGCGCGCTCGAGGTCACCGCGGTAGGACTCGACCGTGGTCGCCGGGAGCACCCGCGACTCCACCCCGTCGCCGGCCTCGGAGACCTCACCGATGCCGAACGGGCTCACGCTCCACCAGGCCTGCCCGGCCGAGATGGCGTGCTCACGGACGTCGCCGAGCTCGCGGTAGGACGCCGCTCCGAGGTCGATCGGCGCCTGGCCGCCGGAGGCCGCGGCCGCCCAGCTGGCACCCAGGAACTCCTCACTCGTCGCGACCAGGTCGTGGGCCCGCGAGCGCACGCGCTCGGGGTCGAGCACGACCACGTGGGTGTCGGTGGGGAGCAGGTCGACCAGCAGCTCCATCTCGTCGACGAGGACCGGGGCCAGCGACTCCATCCCCTCGACGGCGATGCCGGCGGCGATCTTGTCGGTCAGCTCGAGCAGCTGGGGATGGGCCTCACCGAGCGCGGCCGCGCGGCGGCGTACCTCCTCGGTGAGGAGCAGCTCGCGGCACGGTGGCGCCCACAACCGCGGGACCGGCTCGAGCGTGCGCTGGTCGGCGACCGAGAACGACCGGATCTCCTCGACCTCGTCGCCCCAGAACTCCACGCGGAGCGGGTGTTCCTCGGTCGGCGGGAAGACGTCGACGATGCCGCCGCGAACCGCGAACTCGCCGCGCTTCTCGACCAGGTCCACGCGCGAGTAGGCCGCTGCCGCGAGGTGCTCGACGACCTCGTCGAGCACGGCCGCGGCACCGGGGACCAGCTCGACCGGGCGCAGGTCACCCAGGCCCGGCACCTGCGGCTGGAGCACCGACCGCACCGGGGCCACCACGACCTTCACCGGTCCGTTGCTCGCGTCGGTGCCGGGGTGGCGCAGCCGGCGCAGCACGGCGAGGCGGCGGCCGACCGTGTCGCTGCGCGGGCTGAGCCGCTCGTGGGGCAGGGTCTCCCAGCTCGGGTAGTAGGCGACGTGGGCGGGGTCGAGGAGGTCACCGAGGGAGGCGACGAGGTCCTCGGCCTCGCGTGACGTCGGGGTCACGGCGAGCACGGTGCGCTCCCGCTGCGCCAGCCCGGCCAGCACGAAGGGACGCAGGCCGGTGGGGCCGGTCAGGTCGAGGGCGGGCAGCGCGCCGCCCTTGGCGTCGGCCATCGCCTGGGCGAGGACCGGTTCGTCGAGGACCGCGTCGGTCAGGGCGGTGAGGCTCACTGTTTCCCTTCGGGAGGCACGCACGGCGACCCCCGGTCGGAACGACAGGGGGTGGTGGCGACCAGTCTACGGGCGGTCACTCGGTCAGCCGGTGCTCGATCCCGACCGGCTGGTCGTCGTCGTCGTACCAGGCGGAGTCGTCGCCGGGCCCACCGTCGAGCACGACGTCGACGTAGAGGTCGTCGGCGTCGAGGACGTCGTCACCCGGGCCGGCGTAGAGCCAGCTCTCGCCGCCGCTGCTGAACAGGACGTCGTCGCCGCTGCCGCCGTAGAGGTGGTCGTCCTCGTGGTCGTAGAGCTCATCGTCGCCCCCGTGCCCGTAGAGCACGTCGGACCCCGGGTCGCCATGGATCAGGTCCCGTCCGGGGTGTCCGTGGATCACGTCGTCCCCGTCGCCGCCCGTCACGGCGAGCGTGCGGCCGCCGTACCAGGGGGCACCGGTGCCGTGACCGCCGCGGCCATCGGCCACGTCGGCGCCGCCGAGGAGGAACAGGGAGAGGTTCGTGACCGTGCTCCGGAAGCGCACGTCGACGTCGTCGTCGCCGTTGACGTCGACGCCGCGCCGGCCGACGTGGACGGTCTCGGCCTCGCCGTCGTCGCTGCCCCCGAGCCCGGTCATCCAGAAGGCGGTCATCCCGCCGCGCAGCACGAACTCGATCTCGGAGGTCCCGGTGGCCTCCGCGGTGCGTCCGGGACCGAGGGGCCGGTACGGCAGCTGGTAGTCGAGGCGGCCCGTCCGGCCCTTGCCGGTGACCACGACGCGGTCGGTGTTGCGGACGGTCGCGCGGGCGCAGAAGCCCTGCTGGGAGGAGTCGTTCTGGTTGCCCCACCACAGCCGGCCCCCGTCGGGCGACCCGGCCGGCCACGCGAACATCCGGAGCGAGGTGCCGCCGTCGACGCGCGCGTGCACGACGCCGTCGTCGAAGCGACAGGAGGTCGCCGTGGCCGGCGGCACCGCGCCGACCACGGCCGCGCTCGCCCCCACGACGAGGGCGACGGCCCTCCAGGTCCCCCGCCCGGCACGCACGCCGACACTCTGGCACCACCGGGCCCGGCGCGCCAGCCTCGTCAGTCGGCGAGCGGCAGCCCGACCTCACGGAGCCTCGACCGGAGCTGCGCACCACCCTCGTCGAGGTGCCACTGGACGGCGCGGAGGCCGAGCCCCGCGGCTGCCTCGACGTTGCGCCGCGAGTCGTCGACGAAGGCGACCGACTCCGGGCGAGGGGCGCCGAGCCGCTCGAGCACGACCTCGAAGAACGCGACCTCGGGCTTGGCCACCCCGAGCTCGCAGGAGTAGAACGCCCCGTCGGCGATCTGCTCGTAGCCGAGCGTGCGCCGCATCAGCGCGGCGCGGCGGGGGTGCTGGTTCGTGGCCAGGTGGATGCCCAGCCCGGCACCGGCCGCCTCCCGGGCGACGTCCCACGCCTCCGGACGCACGGTGATCGACTCCCACAGCCCGGCGTAGAGCTCCGCGGCGTCGAGGTCGACGTCGAAGTCCGCGAGGACCGCGTCGAGGCCTGCGGGGAAGTCGGCCTCGCCGCACAAGGCGGGCGCCTCCAGCTCGTCGACGGCGTGCACGAACGCGTCGGCGTGGTCCCCGAGCCGGCGCTGGATCTCCGCCCGCCAGCCGTCACCGCCGACCTGCTGGAGGACCCCGTCGCAGTCGAGCAGCAGGTGGTCGACCGCCACCGGGTCAGTCGGTGCCGTGACGGCGGACGAAGTCGAGGATCTGGTCGGCGAGCTCGGGGCGGCACACCAGCAGGTCGGGCAGCGAGGTGTCGGCCTCGTTGTAGACCAGCGGCGACCCGTCCACCCGTGAGCAGTGGAGGCCGGCGGCCTTCGCGACCGCGACCGGGGCCGCGTTGTCCCACTGGTACTGACCGCCGGCGTGGACGTAGGCGTCGGCGACGTCGCGGACGACGCTCATCACCTTCACGCCGGCCGACCCCATCGGCACCAGCTCGGCGCCGATCTCGTCGGCGAGGGCCTCCACGAAGGCAGGAGGACGGCTGCGAGAGACCGCGATGCGGGGCCGGTCGGCGGAGCGCGGAGGGACGGTCGCCGGAGCGCCGGTGTGGAAGGTCTCCCCGAGGGCGGGTTGGGCCACGGCGCCGGCCGTCAGTCCGTCGCCGCCGGCGCTGCGCTCCCACAGCGCCACGTGGACGGCCCAGTCGTCGCGCGGCGGCTCGGAGAACTCGCGGGTGCCGTCGAGCGGGTCGATGATCCAGACCCGCTCGGCGTCGACGCGCGACTTGTCGTCGCGGGCCTCCTCGGACAGCACCTTGTCGGCCGGACGGTGCTCGGCGAGCAGCCCGGCCAGCAGCTCCTGGGCAGCGGCGTCGCCGGCGTCCTTGAGCGCGCGCCCCTCGAGTCCTTGGGTGCGGACCTCGAGCAGTCGGACGCCCGCCTGCTCGGCAGCCCAGGCGGCGAAGGCGTGGTCGTCGGTCAGGTCGGGCGCAGCATCAGTCGCGTCAGTCACCCGGCCAGCCTAGGGCGTGTCAGTGGCCGACGGCGCGGGCGCCGTGCTCGTGCGGGACGACGGTGGGCGTCGTCGCGGCCAGCAGAGGGCTCTCGAGCTCCTGGGCCACCGCCACGGCGGCGAGCTGGGAGCGGACGCCGAGCTTGCGCAGGATCGCCCGCACGTGGGTGCGGACCGTCGCCTCACGGACCTCCAGCAGCGCCGCCAGCTCGACCACGGTCGCGCCGGTGCGCATGCCCGCGAGCACCGCGTGCTCCCGCGGGGTGAGCTGGTCGAGCCGGTCTCGGGCCTCGTCCTGGCGGCGTACGAACTCCAGCCACAGGCCGAGCAGCTCCTCGCACTCGGACGGGGAGAGCACCCGGCCGCCGTAGTCGATGACGGCGAGCGCCTCGACGAGCTCGTCCAGCGACACCGACGACGACAGGATCGAGACGGCTCCCGCGGAGACCAGTGCTCCCCAGTAGGGGCCGCGTGGCCGCCCGGTGAGGACCAGGACCGGCGAGGCCGTCGAGCGCAGCAGCGCGACGACCCGGGCGACGTCGCCCGCCGAGACGAGGTCGTCGATGACGACCACGACCGTGGCGTCCTGCGCGTCGGCGGCCCGCAACGTCTCGTCGACCCTCACCCCCCGGCTGCGCAGGGCCGTGGCGACCGTCTGCCCGATGAGGGACAAGGGGGTGACCAGTCGGGTGACCAGACCGGCCGCGGGCGCCGAGGGGATGGCGTCCGGGCGGGTCGGGGTCTGCTCGCAGATCATGCGTCCCTTTCCCGACCTCGGTGGCGGTCCGAGGTCTTCCCCGCACTGTTACGCCTGAGAGGGGGTGGCGGACGGGTCGGCGGCGGGCTTGCACCGAATTGGGGACGCGCTCCGCGGCACGACGCGCCAGGGGCGACTCATATGGACCAGTACGTGCCCTATTTGTGGTATTGGCCGAAAGCCCTGTTCGTATCAGGGCAGTACGACGTAGTCTCCTCGCGGGGAAAGGTCCATCGGCGGGGGGTCGGTGGCCAACAGGCAACGTGCTCACGCACGTCCCGGGGGGGACAACTGTGGCGATTTCAATTTCTGTACCTGCGCGTCATGACTGGCATGCGACGGCCCTGCGGCTTTCGACCTGCTTCATCGGCGTCGTGACACTGGCCGTGCTCGCCGGCCTCTGGTCGGGCCAGGGCCCGGCTGCTGTGACGCGGGCGTCCGGACTGGTGCTCGGCGCAGCGCTCGTGCTCGCGGCCGCGCTGGTCAACCTGGCCCGCTGGGCGCGGGCGGGTGACGAGCTCTGGTCGTGCGTGGTCGTGCTGTCGACGATGGCCGGTCTCCAGCTCGTCACCACCGGCACCGGGCTGACCGACGGCCCGGCGGCACCGACGCTGTGGGCCATGCTCGCCGGCATGACGGCGCTGTCGGTCGCCGTCGGCCTGTCGCTGCTGCGACCCGCGGCCGGCAACGCACCACCGCTGGTCGTCGGCGCCGGTCTGGGCCTCGCGGCCGCCGTGGTCATGCTGACCGCGCCGGCCTTCGGGTCCGACTACCTCGGCGTCCGCACGATCGTGGCCCTCGCGCTGTGGCTGGTCTACGTCGCCGCGGCCGTCGTCGTGCACCGCCGCTGGGTCTGGGACGGCCCGACCCGGACGGTGGCCACGGTCGCGGTGCTCCTGGTCGGCGCCGCCGAGTCGTTCCGCAGCCTGGCCGGCCTCACGGTCTGGACCGGCACCGCGGCGGGCGTGATGAAGCTGCTGGCGGCCGCGCTGCTGACCGGGGCGGCCTACGTGGTCGTGCGCAACGACCTGCTGGCCCACCGGCGCCACATCCACACGCTGCGCCACCGACTCGTGGTGGCCGAGCAGAGCGACCACACCGACCTGACCCAGCAGCACTCGTTCCGCAACCTCGTGGCCGGCATCAGCATGGCCGCGGAGCTGCTCGAGGACGACGACCTGGAGGAGCCGACCCGGCGCCGGTTCGAGCACCGGATCCACCTCGAGGCCCAGGAGCTGTGCCACCTCATCGACCAGCGGACCCCGCGGCCGTTGCGCGTCGTGCCACCGCACGCTGCGGACACCGCTCACTCCCAGACGCGGGGCACCCACGCCTCGCGCGCGCAGTGATCGCGGCGGGGGCGCGCTCGTGACGACCACACCGTCCATGGCCCACCAGCACCGGGTCGTGATCATCGAGGACCATGCTCTCTTCGCCGAGTCCTTGGAGCTGACGCTGACCCGTGAGGGCTATGACGTCCGACGACTCGAGGTTCCGGAGGAGGGTGGCTCGCTCGCCACCCTCCGCGCCGCCGCCATCCGGCTCCGGCCGCGTGTCGTGCTGCTCGACCTCGACCTCGGTCGCCTCGGTGACGGGGTCGCCCTGATCGGGCCGCTCGCCCAGTCCGGCGCCAACGTCGTGGTGGTGACCGCGTCGACGGACCGGGGGCGGTGGGGCTCGTGCGTGCGCGCCGGCGCTCGCAAGGTGCTCTCGAAGACCCGACCGCTCCAGGAGACGCTCTCGACCGTCCGCCGGCTGATGCAGGGCCTGCCGGTCATGAGCACCGACGAGCTGGAGAGCCTGCTGGCGGAGTGGCGTGCCCAGCGCGCCGAGATCGAGGACATGAGCAATCGGCTCGAGCGCCTGACGCCCCGCGAGAAGGAGGTCCTCTCGCGGCTGATCGACGGCACGACCGTGCGCGAGATCGCCCGCATCAGCGTCGTCTCCGAGGCCACGGTGCGCACCCAGGTGAAGTCGATCCTGGCCAAGCTCGAGGTCTCCTCGCAGCTCGCGGCCGTCGGGATGGCCAACCACGTCGGCTGGCGACCGATCGTCTCCAGCCAGAGGACATCTTTGCCGTAAATGCGGCATGAGGTCGCGCCCCGCCCTCCCTAGAGTCGAACCAGACCAGGACGACGGACCGGGAGGGGGGACCACCAGTGACGCAGCTGTCGTTGCCGCCTACTGGCCAGCTCCAGCGGGCGCTCGTCGAGGCTCCCGCCACCCTGGTCGACCGCCTGGGGGTCCTCCCCTCCCACCGGGGCCGCTCACGCTCGGCCTGGCGGTCCGGTGTCGTCACCGCCCTCACCGCCGTCGCCGCCGCGACCGCGGCGCTCGGGATCCTCGCGCTGGCGACCACGCCGCTCGACCTCAAGGTCGCGCTGTTCCTGCTGGTCATGTGGCCGGTGATGCTCGGCGCCCAGGGCTGCTTCGTGGTCCGCCACGTCGGCGACAGCCTCGGGTCACGCGCCGGACGCGTGGTGCGGGCCGGAGGCGCGCTCGGGCTCCTCAGCTGGGTGATGGGCCTGCTGATCGGCAGCCACGCGGCCCCGGTCGCCATGATCCCCGCGACCCTGGCCGTGACCGGCAGCGGCCTGGTCACCACCCTGCTCCGCACCCGCCGCCGTACCCGCGTCGTGCTGACCGGCACCTCCGCCGACGTCGCGTGGGCCGCGACCGAGCTGCTCACGCGGCCCGACCTCGCCGTGGTGGGCGCCTGCGTCTCCGACGACCCGTCGGGGCTGGTCGTCGACTACCCCGTCCTCCCCGACGTGAGCCGCTCGGTCGAGCAGGCCGTCCGCCAGGACGCCGACGTGGTCGTCATGCTGCCCGGACCGGGTCTCGGTCCGGCACAGGTGCGCCGCCTCCAGTGGGAGGCCGGGACCCACGAGGTCGGCGTCTACGTCGGCACCGGGCTGCTCGACGTCGCCCCCTTCCGGATGTCCCTGACGGTCGGGGGTGGACTCGGCCTGGTCCAGGTGCGTCCGACCGCTCACGCGGGTGCCCGACGCCTCCTCAAGGACGTCGCCGAGCGGCTGGCCGCCGCAGCCGGGCTGCTCCTCCTCTCGCCCCTGCTCCTCGCGGTCGCGGCCGCGATCCGGTTCGACTCCCCCGGGCCGGCGCTCTTCAGCCAGCAGCGGGTCGGCCGCGACGGACGGCTCTTCACGATCTGGAAGTTCCGCACGATGTCGACGTCGGCCGAGACCGACCTGGCCCGGCTGGCCGACGACAACGAGGGCGGCGCGGTGCTGTTCAAGATCCGCACCGACCCCCGGATCACCCGCCTCGGCGGCGCCCTGCGTCGCTACTCCATCGACGAGCTGCCCCAGCTCTGGAACGTCGTCGTCGGCGACATGTCGCTGGTCGGCCCACGGCCGGCGCTGCCCCAGGAGGTCGCCCAGTACGACGTCGACCCGCGCCGCCGGCTGGCGGTCAAGCCCGGCCTCACGGGCCTGTGGCAGGTCTCCGGGCGCTCCGACCTCGACTGGGACCAGACGGTCCGGCTCGACCTGCGCTACGTCGACAACTGGTCGCTGCGCCTCGACGTGGTCATCCTGGTCCGCACCCTGCGAGCGGTGCTCG
>NZ_BAAAJT010000002.1:2619970-2786141 GCF_039527245.1 Nocardioides aestuarii | reverse complement strand
CCCCCCCCCCCCCCCCCCCGCGTCCGTGGGGTGCCGGACCTGGCAGCACGGACCGCCTGCCCGTCCCACGCCTGAAGGGCGACCTGTCGGCGCGCTCCTCACCGTGCCCTCCGACATGACGGTGCCGCCGTCCCGAGTCAGCTCGGGACGGCGGCACAGGCGGCAGACGTGGCGGCTACCAGCCCCAGGCGTCGCGGAGGGGGAAGCCGAAGGTGCGCTCGAGCGACTCGACCTCGGGGGCGAGCGCACGGCGTACGGTCGCGACGTCGTCGGACGCAGGACGGACCGCCTGGCGGTCCAACGGCTGGTAGAGCACCTTGTGGACCACCGGCGAGCGCTTGACCGCGCCCACGATCCGGGCGCCGTCGTGCTCCCGCACCCAGTCGGCCGTACGGCGCGCCAGCGACGCGAGCGCCACCGAGCGGGCACGCGCGGCCGGCAGCCGGGCCGCCAGGTCCTCCTCGGCGAGCGGGAGCCGCTCCACGTCGAGGAAGTCGGTCACCCGGTCCAGGAAGCCCTGAGGATCTGCCGAGAGGTCGTCGAAGAGGGCGACGTGGACGTTCTCGCGCGGCAGCAGCTCGAGGAAGCGGTCGAGGCCGGTCGCGTAGCGGCCGTGGTCGAGCAGCTCCGGGCGGACCCGCAGCGCCTCGCCGAAGGTGTCGGGGCCGATGCCGTGCTTGCGCATGTAGAGATAGGACGACCAGGCACGCTCGACGGGGTCGCGCAGCGACACCATCACCTTGACCTCGCCCAGCGTCTCGTGGATGCGGGCGGCCGCCTGGGGGTGGAAGAGGTAGTCCTGGCACACCTCCCCCACGACCGGCTCGTCGCGCGCGTCGCGGAACTGGTCGGCGTACCAGCCGGTGCCGCGGTCGTAGTAGCGGTCGAAGTAGTAGAGGTCCTTGGCCGGGGTCAGGTAGACGTCCGGGTGCTTGAGCAGGACCTCGTGGAGCCAGGACGACCCGGCCTTGTCGGGTCCGATGTAGAGGAAGTTCGGCAGCCGGTTCACGACAGGCCACGTCCCAGCCGCCGGGCACCGGTCAGCAGCCGCCGGGGCTCGATGCCCGGACCGGCGACGGCCAGCGCCAGCCACGCGTGCGGGGCGGCCGGGTAGCGGCACAGGGCACGGCCCGCGAGCCGGGCGCCCGTACGGCGCTCACCGGCGCAGGCCCGCGCATAGGCGATCTGGCCGAGGATCCGTGCGTGTCCGCGCCGCGAGTCGGCGAAGTCGGGATGCTTGTCGAGCATGTACTCGAGGGCCGTCGCCGTGTTGACCCAACGGTCGCGGAACCACGACGGCACGTCCTTGCGGATGTCGGCCAGGATCTCCTGGACCGCGCCCACCGACCCGACCCGGCTCGCACGCAGCAGCCAGTCGTAGTCCTCGCCGTAGCCGTGCGGGAGGTCCTCGTCGTAGAGGCCCGCCGTGTCGAACGCCGACCGGCGCATCATCAGGGTCGAGCTGTGCAGCTCCTTGACCCGGTTGCGCAGCAGTCGCTCGTGGGAGACCACGGCCTCCTCGGCCGGCCAGTCGACGTCACCCCGCTCGCCCATGAGGAGCCGGATGCCGGCGCCCACGGCGAGCAGGTCGGGGTCGGCCACCAGCCGTTCCACCTGGCGGCTCACCTTGCTGGGATACCAGAGGTCGTCGTCGTCGCAGCTGGCGACGAGCTCGCCCCGGGCCAGCAGCACCCCGGTGTTGCGGGCACCGCACAACCCGCCAGTGCGGGTGTTGACCACGGGTGTCACCTCCCGGCCGGGGCGCGAGAGCTCCGACAGCGAGGGGTCGATCTCCTCGCGGTCGTGGACCACGATGATCTCCATCTCGCCCGGGTAGTCCTGGCCCACGACGGTGGCCAGGGTCTCCCGCAGCAGCTCCGAGCGGCCGTGGGTCGGGATCACCACCGTCACCAGCGGCGAACGTCTGGTCATGCGTAGCTCCTGTCGGGTCGGGACGTGCGGGCCCGCGGACCACCGGCGTAGCCGTAGGCCGCGAGCATCGGAAGCGTGAGCGCGGTGACCACGGCGCGGTCCCGCGTGGACATGGCGACGGTCCAGCGGTCGTCGCTGCGCAGCTCGATCTCCCCGGACCGGAACCGCGAGGGGTTGCCGGAGAGGCCGTGGCTGGGGGCGAGCACCAGCCGGCCGTCGATGACCGGGAGGTCGGCGGCCGTGAGCGGCAGCCCCAGGTCGGCGGCCGCGGCGAGCAGCGATGCCTCCGGGTCGGCCACGAAGTCCTCGTAGCGCAGTCGCGCGGAGGGCGCCCGGCCGAAGCCGCGGATCGCGGCGACCTCGAGCTGCAGGGCGCTCCACTGGGCCGCGGCGCGGTGGGGCGGGATCCGCCACATCTCGGCGGCGCCGCCCGCGGCGGCGTGCGGGCGCTCGACCTGCTGCCCCCACGACCACGCCACCGCCCGCGGGTCGCGGACCACGTTGAGCAGTCGCAGGTCGATCCCGTCGGCGCCGGCGAGCGCCTGGCCGAGGGCCGGGCCCTTGGAGGCGTCGACCACGACGGTCGCGCCGGTGACCGCGGCGACCGCGGCGTAGAGCCGCCCGTAGGCCTCCTGCAGGTCGAGCAGCGGCCGTGGCGTCGTACGCCGGGAGGAGAGCAGGGCGGGCAGGTGCCGCTGCCGCGCGGCGGCCCGGTGGAGCCCCGCCAACCGCTCCAGCAGCTCCGTCGTCCAGCCGCCGAACGCGACCCGGCCGACCTCGGTCCACACCGGGCACTCCGAGAACGCGAGGCCGCAGCCGCACCGTTCGTCGGCCGGGGCGACCGAGCGCGCGAGGTCGACGAGCTCGCCGACGTTGACCCAGCCGGCGGCCGCGCCGAGCACCCGCTCGACCAGCGTCGACCCGGAGCGTCCGAAGCCCCCCAGGTAGACGACGGTGGTCCGTGACATCAGCCAAGCCCCCTCAGGCTCTCCCGTTCCCGTCGGATCGACGGGTTGTCGAGGTCCAGCCTCGCGACCCCGGCGGGGCCGTCGGGCCACCCCGCGTGAACCTCACTCATATGAGGTAGTCAGCCGGCAGCGGCGAACCGGTGGAACCGCGGGAACCGGTGGGGACGCCGGGCGATCAGGCCGTCGAGCTCGGTCGCGAGCCGGGCCCGCGAGGCCTCGCGCTCGGTGTCGAGCAGCATCGCCGCACCGGGCCGGGCCGCGCGCTCGAGGGCGGTGACGAGCTCCACCTCGAACCGGTCGTGGGTCGTCACCGACCGGACGACGCCGGTGCGGTCCATCATCGCCGCGAAGCGCTGCTGGTGGCCGTCGACGTGCTCGCCGAGGCCGGGGTCGCGCGGCACGCACAGCGGCACGTGCCCGGCGTCACGGGCGTCGAGGATCGTGCCCGGCCCGCCGTGGCACACGACGACGGACGCCTCGTGCAGGAGGGCGACCAGCCGGTCGTGGGCGAGGTAGTCGTGACCCTCGGCCGCCACCGGCGCGGCGGTCGCGCCGTGCTGGACGACGAAGTGGACGTCGCGGTGGTGCCACGCCGCGCGGTCGATCCAGTTGACCATCCGTTCGAACGGGTGGTGGTCGGTGCCCACCAGAGCCAGGACCAGCCCGCTCACAGCCCGCACCGTTCGCTCGGTCGGTCGCTCGCGCCTCGCTCGACTCCGTCGTTCACAGCAGAGGCCCCACGAGGTGCGCGTCGGGGTAGAAGTCCAGCTGGCTCTGCCACTGGACGATCCGGCGCGTGGTGAACGGGCCGCAGAGTCGGCCGGTCATGGTCGGGGTGTCCACCCGGTCGTAGACCTCGATGAACACGGTCGGGATCCGCAGCAGCCAGGCAGCGACGAAGAACGGGACCGCGACGCCGGCGCCGGCGCTCACCACCAGCCCGGGTCGTTCCCTGCGCAGCAGGCGCACCGCGAGCGCGGCGTTGCGCGCGAGGTTGGGCAGGTTGCGCGTGGTCGGCGAGTAGGACGTCACCACCCGTTCGCCGACGAGGCGGTCGACGACGTCGGGCGTGCCGGGACAGACCCACAGCCGTTCGTGGTCCTCCCACCAGCCGCGCATGGCGAGCAGGTGGGTCAGGTGGCCCCCCTGGGTGGTGACCAGGAGGACGTCGGGGCGTCCGGCGGCAGTGTCGTTCATGGTGATCGAATGCTCGGTCGACGGCCGGTCCGGACGGCGGGCGCGGCCGATCCTTCCCCCATTTAGGGCACCCTGAACCCGTGCGCCGGTCCAGACCCGTCGCGCTGCCTACGGTCACGGCATGACGATCGCTCGGCGCGACCTGCTCGGTATCGGCGCCGCCGTCGCACTCTCGATGACGGCGGCCTCCTGCCGTGCCGTGGACGGCGCCGTCGGCAGGGTCCCCGAGCCCGACCCGGGACCCCACGGCGCGGACGGCTTCCTGCCGGAGCAGCTCCCCGACGGCCTGATGTTCTACGGCGCCTCGGTGCCGTGGCACCGCCCGGTCCGGCCGTGGGAGCAGTCGCTCGGACGGCCGCTGTCCACCCACCGCTCCTACTTCACCCCCGGCGCGGAGGAGGTCCAGCACCTGCTCGACCAGTGCCGGGACGACGCCCTCCACCGCCGGCTCCCCCACGTCTCGCTCAAGGCACCGGGTCGCTGGCGTGACGTGGCCGCGGGCAGGAACGACGACTGGCTCCGCAGCATCCTGGTGCCGCTGGGGCGGACGGGGCACCCGGCGCTGTTCACCCTCCACCACGAGCCGGAGAACGACGCGTCGCCGGACGGCCGCACCCCGGCCGACTTCGTCGCCATGCAGCACCACGTGATCCGCCTCGCCGACGAGCTGGCCCCGCGCGTGACCGTCGTCCCCGTCCTCCAGCACTGGACCTTCGACCCGCTGCGCGACGACATCGACCCGTCGGTGTGGGTCGTCCCCCGGGCGAGGGTCCTCGGGCTCGACCTCTACAACCCGTGGTCCGAGGACAACGGGAAGGAGTGGCGCACCTTCAGCGGCAAGCTCGACGAGGTGATCGGCTGGTTCGGCGACAGGCCCCTGGTCATCGGGGAGTACGGCTGCCGCGCGGATCCGGAGAACCCCGGCCGCGCGGCCCAGTGGTTCCACGACGCCGCCGACCACGCGCGGACGCGGGGCGTGATCTCGATGTCCTACTTCAACTCCTCGATCAACGCCGAGGACGGCACGTGGGAGCTGAGCGGCGAGACCGAGGAGGCGTTCAGCGAGCTGCTCGCGGCCGACTGGGTCGCCCGCCCGCCCGCCGTCAGGGCCTGAGCCTCACTCGACGCGGGCGCTCGACCCCAGCTCGAGGAAGACGTCGTCGATCGCCCCCGAGAACTGGTCGTCGCCGTCGTTGACCCCGGGGCTCCCGACCCGGATCGGCTCGCTGCTGGCCAGGGCACCCGACGGGCCCGACTCGCGGGTGACCTCTCCGTCGACCGCGACGCTGACGCCCTCGTCGTCACGGTGACAGACCACCCGGTGCCAGACGTCGTCGGCGACCGACACGGTCGAGGTCACGACGAGCGCCCCCGCATCACCCCGGACCCGGCAGCTCGGCAGCCCTTCGTCGCCGTCCACCTGGAGCTTCCACTGCCCGCCCTCGCTGGCGAACCGACCCTGCTGGACGACGTTGGACCCGTCGGTCGTCTCCGACGGCGAGAGCCTCACGCTGGCTCCCCAGGAGAAGGGCTCGGAGCCGGGTGCCAGCGCCGGGTCGGGCGCGACCTCCACGAGTGCCATCGGGCACCCGGTGTCGTCAGCGCACACGCCGGGAAACTGCAGCGCCCTCCCCCGGCCGTCGGCTCCCTCGACCTGCTCGACCCCGCCGCCGTTCGCCTGGACCACGACGCCGCTGTACGGCGCGTCGTCGCCGGCCGGGAACTCCTCCGAGCCGTCATCGGCGGCCACGGCCTCGTCGAACGGGAGCCACAGCGCTGCCGAGGAGTAGTCGGGCGCGTCGTCAGGGCTCGGGGGCCCCTCCGGAGCACCGCCGTCGGTACACCCGACGAGAGCCAGCAGCGCCGTCGGAACCAGCAGGCCCAGCGCCCGGATCGGTGAACCGTGTCGCACGTCGTCTCCCGTCTACCTCAATTGGGGGATGGGTGGCGCGACCCGGCCTCCCGGCCCCCGTCGAGCCCTAGCGTCGTTCCCACGGCGGCTCCCCTCGAGGACCGCTCGGGGGAATCATCGATCCTGGGGGAACGTGGATGAAGGTCCTCTACATCGTAGGGGTGGGCAGGTCCGGGAGCACGCTGCTGGAGCGCGTGCTCGGGGCCGTGCCCGGCTCCGTCAACGCCGGCGAGGTCAACGCGATCTTCTCGCGGGTCTCGACCCAGGACCAGCGCTGCGGCTGCGGCGAGCCGTTCTCGACCTGCTCCTTCTGGGCCGCGGTCGGCGACCGGGCCTTCGGCGGCTGGGGCGACGTCACCGCGCGGATGGCCCACCTCCAGCCGCGCCTGGTCCGGCAGCGGTTCGTGCCGCAGCTGGCCACGGGCCGGTTCGGGGCGACGTACGCCCGCGAGCTCGACGACTACCTCGACGTCCACCGGCGGCTCTACGACGCGATCGCCGAGGTCGCCGGGGCCGAGGTCGTGGTCGACGCCAGCAAGTCCACGGCCCAGCTCTTCGCCCTCCGCCGCATCGAGGGGCTCGACCTCCGTGTGGTCAACCTCGTGCGCGACGCCCGCGGGGTGGCCCACTCGTGGAGCAAGGCCGGCATCCGCAAGCCCCAGTCCCAGCAGGGTGAGGACATGGGGACCTACGCACCCCACCGCCTGGCCGTGCTGTGGGCGGGGCTCCAGCTGGAGTGCTCGGTCCTCGGCGCGGCGGCGGAGCACCACGCGCGCGTGCGCTACGAGGACCTCGTCGCCAGTCCGCGGCCGACCGTCCGGCGCCTGCTCGAGGAGGTCGGCCTGCCGCCGGCGGCCGACGCCCTCGACCACGTCGACGAGCACAGCGTCCACCTCACGCCCAGCCACGGGGTGGCCGGCAGCCGCACGCGGTTCACCGACGGAGACATCGAGCTGCGGGTCGACGACGCCTGGCGCTCGACCCTGCCGGTCGGCGCCCGCCGTGTGGTGACGGCCGTGACCCTCCCCCAGCTGGTGGGCTACGGCTACGTCGGGCGGCGCACCCGCGACGCCGCGGTGGGGGTAGCGTGATGACGACCGTCCCGACGACGCACTCGCGCGTCCACCCGACCCCGCCACCGGTGGCACACACGCACCGGTCGCGCCCGGGGTGGCCGCTGACGCTGCTCTACATCGGGTTCCCGGTCTGGTGGGCCCTGGGGCTCGCCCAGCTGATGTTCTTCGTCGCCGCCGCCGCGATGGCGGTCATCCTCGTCCGGCGTCGCGAGCCGTTGCGCGTGCCGCACGGCTTCGCCCTCTGGGCGCTGTTCCTGGTGTGGGTGCTGCTCGGCATGGTCGTGCTGCGGGCGCACGCACCCGACACGCTTCCCGGCTTCGGGATGGCCCGGGTGGCCGGTTTCGTCATCCGCGCCGGCTGGTACGCCGCAGCCACCGTCGTGATGCTCTACGTCGTCAACACGGCCCGCGAGGTCACCACGCAACGGATCGTGCGGCTGCTCGCCTACATGTTCGTCGTCACGACCTGCTTCGGCGTCGTCGCGAGCGTCGCCCCGCAGCTCGAGTTCAGCTCGCCCGCCGAGCTGCTGCTCCCCCACGGCATCGCCAAGGCCAACTTCGTCTCGACCCTCGTCCACCCGACGCTGGCCTCCACCAGCGAGTTCCTGGGCTACGAGCAGCCGAGGCCCACGGCCCCGTTCCCCTACTCCAACGCCTGGGGCAACAACCTCGCCCTGTTCCTCCCCTTCTTCGTCCTCGCCTGGTGCGGACGTGACGCGGGCTGGCGGCGTCACGTCGCGCCGTTCGTGCTCCTGGCGGCGGTCGTGCCGATCACCTTCTCCCTCAACCGGGGCCTCTGGATCGCCCTGGCGGTCGCGGCGGCGTACGCCGCGTTCCGGCTGGCCGCCAACGGCCGCCGCCGCGCCCTCCAGGTGCTGGTCGCCGCCGTGCTCGTCGGCGGGACCGCCTTCATGGCCTCGCCGCTCTACGACACCGTCACGCTGCGGGTGGAGACGCCCCACAGCAACGAGCGACGGGCCAGCACCGCCGAGACCGTCGTCGCGGTGACCGCCGAGGGCTCCCCGATCGTCGGCTACGGCAGCACGCGCACGATGCAGGGAAGCTTCAGCTCCCTGGCCGGGGGCGAGACCGACTCGTGCCACCAGTGCGCGGCGCCGCCCCTCGGGACGCAGGGATTCATGTGGCGGCTCGTCCTCACCACCGGTTTCATCGGCACCCTGCTCTGCCTCGCGTTCCTCGGCGTGCAGTTCGTCCGGCGGGCACGCGGCCCGTCGCCGTTGGACGTCGCGACCTGCAGCGCGCTGCTCGTCGCCGTCCTGTGCTTCTTCGTCTACGACTCGTTGGGCTCCGCGCTCTTCACGGTGTGCATCGCCGTCGGCCTCATGGCCCGCGCCGACGCCGAGGAGGCGATCCGATGACCACGGCCGCACCGTCGTCGACCGAGTCCTCGGCCTCCTACGCCGTGGAGGTGGCCCGCCTGCTCTGGCCCGAGCCCTGGGAGCAGCCACGGGTCGTCCGCGGCCGGCGCGCGAACCGGAGGCTCGGCCACAACGCCTACGTCTTCCCGTCCGCGCGACGGCCGCGCATGCTGGTCCCGGCCGACCTCCCGGCCTCGGCCGTGATGGTCGGACACCTGGGGGGTCCTCGCCACGGCGCGATCCGCCCCCTCCGCGCCGTCCTCGCGCGCTCGGTCCGATCGGGGGCGCTCGCCGCAGCCGGGTGGCCCCTGCTGACGGTGCGGGGCGAGGACGCCGGCGCCGACTCGATCGAGCGTCATCTCAGCAGCGCGCTCGGCACCCGGGTCCGGGTCGGGGTGATGCTGGGCACTCGCCGTGTCACCCAGAAGCCGGTGCTCCCCGTCTTCGCCGTCGAGGGCGGCCTCCTGGGCTATGCGAAGGTCGGCCACAACGACCTCACCGCCCCGCTCGTACGACGCGAGGCCGCTGCGCTCGCCGCGCTGGCCCAGCGACCGCCGGCCGGTTTCCGGCTCCCGACCCTGCTCCACCACGGTCGCTGGTCGGGGCTCGAGGTGCTGGTGCAGTCGCCGCTGACGTCCCGGCCGGGGGAGTCCGTGCCGGCAGCGGCCCGGATCGCGGCCACCCGCGAGCTCGCGGGTCTCGGCGGGACCGAGCGCTGCGACCTCGGCGACTCGGCCTTCACCCGACGGCTGGTCCGCGAGGTCGAGGTCCTGCCTTCGTCGCCCGAACGCACCCGACTGGCGCGTGCACTCGACTCCGTCCTGACCGGTCACGGTGCCGATGCCCTCACGTTCGGCGGCTGGCACGGCGACTGGGGCCCGTGGAACATGGGCATGGCCGACGGGACCCTGCTGGTGTGGGACTGGGAGCGCTACGACCCCCGCGTCCCGCTGGGCTTCGACGCGCTCCACCACTGCGCCCAGCGGCTGCGGCCGGGCAAGCCCGGCGCGATGGAGCGTCGTCACGAGTTCCGCCTCGCCGTCCCCGAAGCACTGTCCGCCGTGGAGGTGCCGGCGGCCGAGCACGACCTCACCTCCGCGCTCTACCTCGCCGAGATCGGAGCGCGCTACGTCGAGGCGCTCTCCCACGGCGAGACCCCTGATCTGCACCGGCGGACCGCCTGGGTGCTGTCCCTGCTCGAGGAGCTCGCCGGGCTCCCGACCCCGCCCTCGTCGGAAGGACGACCATGACCGTGCGCGCTGCCATGCCCCACCCCGTCAAGACCTGGGGGCGGGCCGTCTCCGTCAGGGTCGGCACGGCCACCTCGTCCCAGCGCCAGCTGCCCGGCTTCGTCATGGTGGGTGCCCAGAGGGCCGGGACGACCTCGCTCTACCGCGCCCTGATGGCCCACCCCCAGGTCCACGCCGCCAACTTCCACAAGGGCGTCAACTACTTCGACGTCAACTACCACCGCGACTTCTCGTGGTACCGCGGACACTTCCCGACCTCGGCCTCGCTCCGCGCACGCACCCGCGGAGCCGCCGGACCGCCGGTCACGTTCGAGGCGAGCGGCTACTACATGTGGCACCCGTGCGCACCCGAGCGCCTCGCCCGCCACCTGCCCGACGTGAAGGTGCTGGCGATGCTCCGCGACCCGGTCGAGCGCGCGTTCTCCGCCTGGAAGCACGAGCACGCGCGCGGCTACGAGACCGAGTCGTTCGAGCGGGGCCTCGAGCTCGAGGACGAGCGCCTGGACGGCGAGGTCGAGCGGATGGTCGCCGACCCGGGCTACCAGAGCTTCAGCCACCGCCACCACGCCTACCGGCGTCGGGGGCAGTACGCCGAGCAGCTCGCCGCGCTGCGTCGTCACCTCCCCGCGGACCAGATCCACGTGGTCGACAGCGAGGCCTTCTTCGAGCGGCCCGAGGAGACCTTCTCCGACGTCCTCTCGTTCCTCGACCTGCCGATCGCGTTCCCGGAGACCTTCGACCGGTGGAACGGCAGGCCGAGCTCTCCGATGTCGGCGGAGACCCGTGAGCAGCTGCGCGACCACTTCGCACCGCACGACAGGGCACTGGCCGCCATGCTGGGACGAGAGCCGGCATGGCTGACCTGACTCCGCGACCGGGCCTCCCGCTCTGGTCGGACCACCTGAGGTTCCTGCGCCGCCACCGTGCCGTGGTCGAGGCCTCCGTGGCGCTCGGCATGCTGGTCGGCGTCGTGATGGCGCTGACCCAGCAGGCGACCTGGTCGTCGACCGCCTCGATCTCCCTGACGCCGGTGCCGGTCTACGTGAAGACCACGGCCGACGAGCTGGTGCCTCCCGAGGTCACCATCGACACCGACGCCCAGCTGCTCGGCAGCCCGGAGGTGCTCGGGGCGATCGCCCGCGAGCTGGACGTGGACCCGTCCGAGGCCGCCGACCACTTGGCCGTCTCGGCATCGCCGCAGACCCACGTCCTGCACGTGACCGTGTCCGGGGCCTCCGCGACCTCCGCCCAGGCCGCCACGGCCGCGGCCACCCAGGCGTTCGTCGCGCTCCGGGGCGAGACCCTGGGAGCCCTGGCCGAGGAGCAGCTCCAGCAGCTCCGGCTCGCCGTCACGGACCGCGAGAGCGAGCTCGTCGGCGTCACCGGGCGACGCATCGTCCTGGCCGACGACGAGCTGCAGCAGGAGGTGAACGACCTGCGCACCGCCCTCGAGGAGCTCGAGGACGCCCGGACCAACCCGGCGGCCGTGATCGACCCGGCCGACGTTCCCCGCACCGTCGACTACCCCAACCTTGAGGTCCCCGTGGTGTCGGGGGCAGGGCTGGGTCTGATCGCCGGCCTGCTCCTCGGGGCGGCTCGCGACCGGCTCGGCACCCGGGCACCGCCACGCAGGCGGGCCCACCACGACCACCTGTTCGTCACCAGCCACGAGGACCACCACCATGCACACTGAGCACACACGTCCACCGGCTCACCCGGTCACGCGGGCCGTCCGGCACCACCTGGTCCTCGTCGTCGTGTGCGCGCTCCTCGGCGGCGCGCTGGGCTGGGCCTGGCTCGCAGCCGCACCGCCGACCTACACGAGCACGGCGACGGTCCTGGTCAACCCGGCCGACGGCAATCCCTACTCCTCCTCACCGTCCTCCGTGCGTCAGGACGAGGCGACCAGCCTGGAGACGGAGGCCCAGGTCGCGGGATCGGTCGAGGTCCTGAGCGAGGTCGCCGACGACACGCAGGTGCCGCTCGCCCAGCTGGAGCGGGGGGTCGCCGTGACCGTCCCGCCGAACACCCAGGTGCTGCAGTTCAGCTTCACCGCGGCCGACCCCACCGTCGCGCGCACGGTCACCGACGCGGTGGCAACCACCTACCTCGACAACCGCGACCGTCGCTTCGACGACCTCAACGACGCGCGGCTCGACCGGGTCGAGCAGCGGACCCTCGAGGTCGTCGACGACCTGCGGGCCGCCACTGCTGCTGCCCAGGAGGGGCGCCCCGGGGAGCAGGCCTTCCAGCGTCGACTGGCCGACACGCTCAGCAGCGAGCTCGTCAGCCTGCGCGCCCAGCGCACCGCGCTGGAGAACAACCGGTCCCCCGGTGGAAGTGTCATCTCCCCGGCGTCGCGGCCGACCGGCTCGGGAGGACTCGTCGGGCTGGCCTTCCCCGTCGGCGGCCTGCTGCTCGGACTCCTCGTGGGAGGTGTGATCGCCTACGTCCACGACCGGACCCGGGGCCGGGTCCACACGGCTGCCGAGGTCGCCCGTGCCGGGCTCCCCGTGGTGGCCGCGGTCGGCCGGCCCGGGGCCCATGGCAGCGCGTCGGGCTCGCCGGACCAGGAGGCCGAGATCGCTGTGCGGCGCACGCGGACGGCCCTGCTCGAGCACGCTCCCCGTCCCGATGTCATCGCCGTGGCTCCGGCTGGCGGCGGACGGCCCGACGCCGGCGTCTCCGAGGCCGTCGCCGCGTCGCTGGCGCGGTCGGGCCACCGGGTCGTCCTCGTCCAGACCGAGCCAGCACCCTCCTCGGGGGGTCTCGCCGTCGGTGAGCGCGGCCTCGCGGAGGCCCTGCTCCACGACCGTCTCAAGCCGCTGGAGCTGCTCCAGCCCAGCGTCGACCCCTTGCTCTGCCTGCTGCCCGCGGGCAACGTCGACGACCAGAGCCGTGACCTGCTCACCTCCGACCGGGTGCGGACCGTGCTGCAGCCACTGGTCGACGCGGGACACCTCGTGGTCCTCGCCGCCCCGGGCCTCGAGAGCGCCGACGGCGAGGAGATCCTCGGCGCCGCCGACCTCGGACTCGTCGTCGTGACCCGGGGCCGCACCCGGACCCGGTCGGTCTCCCGCGCGGTCGACGTCACCTCCACCGTCGGACCTGAGCTGGTGTCCTTCGTGGTGGAGCCGAGCACCTCTGCCCGCCTGCACCGGCAGGCCTCCGGCTCCGGTCCGCGGCACGTGCCCGACACCGGTGACGTCCCCCTCCCCGACCTGGTCGGCGAGACGACCACGGAGCGGTCGGCCACCCTCCCCTCGTCCATGCCGGGCTCGGGCACCAAGTCGACGTCGAAGCGCAACCGCAGATGACCGTCGTCGACGCCACCGCCCCCGGTCACCACGGCCAGCTCGAGAAGCTGGCACGCCGGGGCACCGCCAGCGTCCTCGGTGCAGCCTGCAGCGCCGTCTTCGGCGTGCTCGTGGTCGTCATCGTCACCAACGGGTTCGACCCGACCGTCGCCGGCACCCTCTTCGCCGCCACCTCCGTCTTCCTCATCCTCGAGGCCGTCGCCGTCCTCGGCACCGACACCGGCCTGGTCAAGTGGCTGCCGACGCTGCTGGCCACGGGGCGCGGTGTCGACGTGCGCCGCACGCTGGTGGTGGCGACGGTCCCGGTGCTGCTCACCTCGGTCGCGACGGGGGTCGTCCTCCACCTGGTCGCCGGCACCCTGGCCCCTGTCATCGTCGGCGACGACGCGGCAGCCACGGGCCAGGCGATGCTCCGCGCACTCGCGGTGGTGCTGCCGGTGGCCACGCTGCACGCGCTGCTCCTCGCGGCGACGCGGGGCATGGGCACGATGCGCCCCACGGTGGTCGTCGAGAACGTCGGGCGCTTCGGGCTGCAGGCCCTCGCCGTCCTGGCCGTCCTGCTCCTCGACGGTGGCTCGACGGCGCTGGCGCTTGCCTGGGGCCTGCCCTACCTCCCGGGCCTGGTGGTCACGGCGGTGTGGCTGCACCGCCTGGTGCGCCGCGCGAGCCCCCCCGCCACAGCCGGGGCGGTGCCCGAGGCATGGTCGACCTTGGCCCGCGCGTTCTGGGCCTACACCGCGCCGCGGGCGCTCGCCCGGGTCGTGCAGGCGGGACTCAAGCGCTCCGACGTCGTGATGGTCGCCGCGCTGGCCTCCCCCGCGGCCGCTGCCCTCTACACCGCCGCCACGCGGTTCGTCGTGCTCGGGCAGCTCTTCGTCCAGGCCGTGCAGCAGGCGCTCTCGCCCCAGCTGAGCTCACTGTTCGCCAAGCGCGAGACCCGCGCGGCCGACTCGGTGTTCCAGGCGGCGACGCAGTGGAGCATGCTCGCCGCCTGGCCGCTCTACCTCGTCATGGCAGGGTTCGCGCCCACCTTGATGCTCGTGTTCGGCGAGGGCTACGACGTGGCCTCGGACGTGGTCGTGATCTTGTCCCTGACCATGCTGCTCGCCACGGCGTGCGGGCCGGTCGACTCGGTGCTGCTCATGTCGGGCCGGAGCTGGTTGAGCCTGGCCAACAACGCCGGCGCCCTGGCGCTCAACGTCGGTCTCAACCTGGCCCTGATCCCCCTGCTCGGCATCCGGGGGGCTGCGATCTCCTGGTCCGTGGCCATCGTCGTGCGCAACCTGCTGCCGCTGGTCCAGGTCAGACGTCAGCTCGGCATGAGCCCGCTCACCCGCAGCAGCCTGCTCGTGGCGCTCACCGCGGTCGCCTGCTTCGGCGTCATCGGAGTCGTCGGCCTCGTGCTCGACCCTTCGACGGTGGTCGCCTGTGCCCTCATCGGCCTCGGGGTCGCCGCCTACGGTGCCAGCACCTGGTCGCTACGCGACCGGCTCGGACTCGCGGCCTTCCGCTCCACCCTGCGCACGCGGCAGTCCCGGACCGCCGCCGTTCCGCGCTGAGGGTCCGCGGGGCTACATCGCCCGCGGGTCCTCGAGCGTGCGCTGGAACGCGCGCAGCCGTGCTCCGTCGAGCCGCCAGTCACGCTCGTCGGTGGAGTTCCAGATGCAGCCGAACCAGACCCGGTGGGTGCTCAGGAGGGCCTCGCCCGCGCTCGCCACCGTCTCCGCCGAGTGGCCGTTGTACTCGCCGACACCGATCGGCATGTGTCGGTGACCCCGGCGGCGCAGGTACCTGCGCAGCGCCTTGATCCGGTCGCCGGGTGCCATGGGACCGGGATTGTCGGCCGTACCGCCCTGGTAGGTGTCGATGCCGAACCAGTCCCACAGCCGCAGCATCCGGTCGGTGGCGAACTGGTCCATCACGTCCTCCTGCCGGTCGAGCAGGAACCCGTTCAGGATGGGGCCGACCCGCAGCCGACCCTGCTTGAAGTGGGGCAGGATCTGCCGGTTGGCCCGGACGAACTGCCGGGGCGACATGTCGGTGTAGGGCTCGTGCCAGAACGCCACCGCGGTGGGCTTGTTGAACGCCGCCAGCCGGTCGGCTGCCTGCTGCGCCACGCGGTTCCAGTCGCCGCGGGCTGCGCCCTCGATGTCCCCGCCCACCTTGTAGGAGACGACCGGGAGCATCCCGTCGCGGTGCGCCTGCTCGATGGTCCGGAGCTGGCTCTCGGGACCCCGAGCGAGGTCGGCGTAGATGCGTCGTGCCGTCAGGCCGGGACCGACCTGCTCGACCTTCTGCGCCCACAGGTCGTTGGGGGTGCTCATGCCGATCAGCGGCGTACCGCGCCGGAGGACCGCCTTGAGCCCCGTGCGCTGGCGTCGGCGGGCCTCGCTGCCGGCGAGCGTCTCGGCCAGCGCTCCACCACCGGCCAGCGTGGTCGTGCCGACCACGCCGGCACCCACGGCTCCTCCTGCGAGGCGCAGGGCGTTGCGGCGGGACATGGTTTCCATCGAGATCTCCGTTTCGGTGCACGCGGGACGACGTCCGGGGCACGCAGGCGACACCGGGCAACGCCCCGCAGGGGGGTGTGTCCGGTCCGGCGCCCCGTGGGGGTGGGGCGGGACCGGGTCGGCGCGTCCGCGGCGATGGCCCCCGGCTCGCACGGACTGGCGCGACGACGGACCGGACTCTAGGTGAGTCCCGGCCCGACGAGCGACCCGCGACGCGTCCGCGGGGGCCCGACGTGGGCAACCGCTGGCGTCCTGACCCCGCTCTCACCTGCGGTGTTGCGCGCCGACTAGCGAAAATGGGGGAACCTGCGGACCGGACGGCCGAGCCGTCTAGTCCGCAGGTCCCCGCGAGGTTCGCGAGCGCCTACGGGGTGCCCGCGGTCGCGACGCTCTTGGTCAGGCTTCCCGACCGGCCCCAGACGTCGGTGGTCGTGAGCGTGACCGTGTAGGTGCCCGCCGTCGCGTAGGTCCGGGAGGGGCTGGCGGACGTGCTCGTGCCTCCGTCGCCGAAGGTCCACGCGTAGCGGATGGCGTCGCCCTGCGCGTCGACGGTGCCGGCGCTGCTGAACTGGCAGCTCGTGCCGCTCGTGCACGTGGCGGTGAACTGCGGGACCGGTGCGGTGTTCCCGGCCGGTTCCACCAGGTTCACGGTCCGGGTCGTCGAGGCCGACTTCCCCCATCCGTCGGTGGTGGTGAGGGTGATCGTGTAGCTGCCCGTCGTCGCGTAGACGTGGGCGGCCGGCGCCGAGCCCGTGCTCGCCGTCGTGCCGTCGCCCCAGTTCCACGAGTAGACGATCGCGTCGCCGGTGTTGGGGTCGGCCGTCCCGGCACTGCTCACCGAGCAGGTGAGCCCGTTGCAGCTCTGGGCGAAGGTGGGCACCGGTGCGACGTTGCCGCTGGGCTCGATGATCACGACCGTCTGAGCCGCCGACGTGGCCGAGGCCTGCCACTCGTCCCGGACCGTCAGCGTCACGGGGAAGCTGCCCGGGGCGGTGAAGGTCTTGGTCGGCAGCGGTCCCGTCGCCGTGCCCTGGGTGCCGAAGCTCCACGAGTAGGTCAGCGAGCTGGTGTTCTCGTCGGTCGACCCACGGCCGTCGAAGGTGCAGACGTTCTGGTTGCAGGTGTAGGTGAAGCTCGGCACCGGCGGGTTGTTCGACGGCTGGGTGACCGTGATGCCCGTGGAGATCCGTTCCACACCGATCTGGTTGTGGACGTCGACCGGGCGCACCCGCACGGTGTAGGTGCCCGCAGGGATCACCGGTGTCGTGTAGGAGTAGTTCGAACCGGCGCTGCCCGGGCTGTTCAGGAAGGCCGTCCGATAGCTCGCCGTGGTGCTGGTGAAGGCTCCCGTGGAGCTCATGTAGCGGCCGGCGGAGTCGACCACCGCGACCTGGACGGAGGCGATGCCGGCGTACGGGTCGGCTGCGTCCTCGGCGCGGCCGGTGACCACGATCTTCCCGGCGTCGAAGCTGGCCCCGGTCTGCGGCTGGCCCAGGGTGTCGGACAGGGCCGGGAAGCCGTCGCCCGGGTAGGTCGCCCACGAGGCGGTCGCCGGTGACGCGTCCTGCTGGTCGCGGGTGTCGAAGGCGAGCGCGGTGAAGCGCCAGTTGCCGCCGGAGGGCAAGGTGATCTGCGGCAGGGACCAGGTGGTCGCGGTCCCGCCCGGCGTGCCGAGCGTGGCGGTGCGGTAGGCGGCGGCGGCCGCCATGGTTCCGTTCGCCTGCAGGTAGCGACCCGTGTCGCGGTCCTGGAGGCTCACCTGCACCCGCGCGACGCCGGTCTCGTCGGAGGCCGTGCCGGACAGGTTGACGTTGAGCGAGCCGTCGGTGGGCGGCGTGAAGCTCATCGTCGCGTCCGGCGGGCCGTCACCGGGGTACTGCGCGTTGACCGTGAGACGGCCCTGGTTGGTCGTCGAGGTCGACAGGTCGGTGTCGTCGGTCGCCCGGACCGAGAACGTGTAGGTGCCCGGTCGGAGGTTGAACGGCGTGGTCCAGCTCCAGTTGTAGTTGGCGCCGCTGATGTCGACCGGCGAGATCCGGCAGCGACCGGCGCTCACCGTCGTGCCCCAGCTGCAGTCGTTGCCGAGGTTCTCCCCCGTGGAGGAGTTGCGCAGCGAGATCTCCACGTTCTTCAGGCCGGTGTCGTCGGAGGCGGTGCCCGCGAACGTCATCGGGCTCCCCGGCTCCACCGTCACCGGGTTCGCGGCGAACGGCGGGTTCATGGCGACCGGCTGGGTCACGGTGACCGACGGGGCCACCGCGTTGGAGTCGACGGTGAAGTCGCGCGTGGCGCTGCGGAGGTCGGCCTGGCCGGCGGTGTCGACGGCCGTCGCGCTCCCCCGCCAGACGCCCTCGTGCGGGAGCACGACGTCGTAGGTCCAGGTCGCGCTGGTCGCGCCGATGACGTCGGGCTGGCCGCGGAAGGTGTTGTAGATGTCGTCGACCGTGCCGTCGTTCTGGAGGTAGCGACCCTGCTCGTCGCGGAACCAGTAGGTGAGCGAGTTGACGCCCTTGTCGTCCGACGCGGTGCCGGTCATGGTGAAGCTGGTGGAGGTCTGGATGCCGCTGGGACCGCTGATCGACGTCGTCGGGGTCTGGTCGGTGAGTCCGAAGGACTCGATCTTCTTCGTCGCCTGCGTGGAGTCGCCGGTGCCACCGGTGGCCGCCGTGAACGCCTGGGCCGAGACCAGCAGCTCGCGGTTCCCGGTGACGGTGGCCGGGATCGTCCAGCCACGCGTGGTGCCACTGCCCGACAGGGTGGCGTCGAGCGTGTTGGCCGTGGTGCCGAAGGTGGTGAAGGACGTTCCGTTGTCCTGGAGATACTGACCGGTGTTGCGGTCGCGCACCTGCACCTGCACCCGGCCGACGGTGCCACTGGCCACGCGGGCCGTGCCGGTGATGTCGAACGGTGTGCCGTCGGTGACCACCCGGCCCTCGATCGGGGCAGTGATCGTGGTGTCGGGCAGCGTCGGCGGGTTCGTGACGGTGTTGAAGTCGAAGAACCCGATCCGTCCGGTGCGGACTCCGCCCTTGAACATGCCGTCGCCACCGACGAGGAGTCCACGCGGGGTGGCCTCCATGGCCTTGTCGCCCTCGAAGGAGTTCGAGCCGCCCGTGGGGTTCCACTCGATCGACTTGCCGTCGGTCGGGTTGAGGGCGGCGATGTGGTCGCGACGCACCACCTGGTCACCGAGCCCGTAGCCCGAGAGACCCTGTCCGGTGCCGTAGCCGACGTTGTCGAGGCCCGGCCACGGGTCGTCGGACGTCGGCGACTCGATCCACGAGAAGTGGCCGCCGACGTAGACCGCGACCTCGGTGATCGCGACCGAGTAGATGCTGTCGAAGTGGCGAGAGATCCACAGCGGCTGCACGTCGGAGTCCTGCAGCGACGACGCGGTGAGCGGGTAGGCGATCGCCGTGTCGCTGATCGGCGGGGCGTCGCCTCCGGAGCCGCTGGTGACCACGAAGTAGGAGTCGTCGGGGGCGATGTCACCGGCGACGATGCGGGTCACTCCGCCGACCCGCGCCAGGTTGGCGTCCCAGAGCTGGCTGCGGAACGGCAGCAGCTCCTTGGTGGCAGTGTCGATGATGCCCATGCCCAGGCGGTCCTGGCCGTCGATCTGGCGGCCGGTGTGGATGACGAGCAGCTTGGTCTCGTCGTGGGTGAGCTTGAGCTGCGGCACGCCGAGCTGGCCGTTGACGCCGATGCCGCCCGAGAGGTTGTTGTCGAAGGACTGGTCGACCACGCCGGACGCCGCGTTGACGGCGGCCACCCCGGTGCGGAGCACCCCGTTGATGCGACTGAACCGGCCACCGACGTAGAGCGTGCTGTTGGTGGCGGCCAGCGACTGGACCGCGTTGTTCGTGCTGTTGGTGAAGCCGAAGGTGCTCAGCGGGGCGCCGGTGGTCAGGTTGAGGCTGGCCACCTTCTGCTTGGCGACCCCGTTGACGGTGTTGAAGGTGCCTCCGACGAACAGCTTGGTGCCGTCCGGCGTCGCCTCGACGGCGGCCACGCCGCCGTTGAAGGTGGGCCGGAAGCTGGCGTCGACGAGGCCGGTGTTGAGGTTGTAGCTGGCGAGCCCCGCCTGGTTGTAGGTCGTGGTGTTGGTGGCGGTGTTGTTCTGGATCGAGGTGAAGCTGCCGGCGATGAACACGCGGTTGAGCGACGGCACGACCTCGATGTCCCAGATCTCGCCGTTGCTGATGCGGGGCGTGTCGGTGCGGGGCCGGTCGGGCACCAGCCGGTTGTGGTTGGGCTGCCCGGTCAGCACGGGCGCCACCGTCGGGTTGGCGGTGCGTGTCGCCGGCGCAGACTGGAGACCCTGGTTGTCGGTCACACGGAGGGTGATCGTCTTGGCACCGCCGGTCACGTAGGTGTGCGTCGTCGACACCCCGGTGCCGGTGGTCCCGTCGCCGAAGTCCCAGGCGTAGGACGCGATGGACCCCGGCGCGGTGTCGGTGGAGCCCGACGCGTCGACAGTGCAGGTCGCCTGCGGGCAGCTCACGGTGAAGGAGGCGACCGGCGCGACGTTGGGCTCGGCGGTCTGGTCGGGGGCGAGCACCACGGTCCACATGGTCGCCTTGCGGCTGGAGAGGGCGCTGGTGGCGGTCACGCCGGCGGCCTGGCCGGTGGACACCGGAGCGCCGAAGTCGGAGGCGACGGCACTGATGCGACCGGTCCCGGTGTTGGCGATGGTGCTGCGCCGGGTCTGGCTCGCGGGCAGGGTCCAGCCGGCCGTCGCGCTGCTGGCCTTGTCGGCCCAGTAGGAGACCTGGTGGGAGCCGGCGGTCGCCACGGGTGCGCCGGGCGTCGTGTGGGTGGTGCGGTTGGTGGTCTCGGCGGCGGACGCGAACGCGTCGACGGGGTCAGCGCCGGTGCCGTCGTAGGCGAGCAGGCTGACGGTCGCCTTCGTGGTGGCCGAGAACGTGACGGCCGCGTTGCGTCCCGCGTCGTTG
Organism: Nocardioides aestuarii; assembly: GCF_039527245.1. Classification (NCBI taxonomy): domain Bacteria; kingdom Bacillati; phylum Actinomycetota; class Actinomycetes; order Propionibacteriales; family Nocardioidaceae; genus Nocardioides; species Nocardioides aestuarii. The sequence goes on along the minus strand of NZ_BAAAJT010000002.1, from coordinate 2,765,645 downwards.
GCCGCGGCCACGCGGCTGTAGAGCGTCGTGCGCGTGTCGGTGCTGGCGAGCCGCGACCCCTCCAGCGTCCACCCGGCAGGAGGGCTGGTGATCGACACGCCTGCCTTGTTGCTGGTGACGAAGAGCAGCATGCCGTCGCCCTCACGCACCTCGGCCGGGATCGTCGCCCGGGCGGTGCTCTGGTTCCACGCGGCCTGCGCCGCTGCCCGGAAGGTGATGGTGTCGGCCGCCTGCGCCGGCGAGACCGAGACCCCCACCACGGCGAGCGCCGAGGCGACCAGCGCGAGCGCCGAACCCGCTGCCCAGCGACCCCGCTGGACCCTGCCCACATTCCACGATCGCCGCATCACGGCACCCCTGTCGCTCGCACTTCAGCACGCACCGCCGTCGAGGCGGTCCCTGCTGCGGAACGTAGGACCGCGTCAGGGGCGTCATGGCCGGTCGACAAGGGGATCCCCATAATCGATGACCCTCGTCACACCGCCGTCCGGCGGTCCTCGATCGCCCCACAGTGGGCCCATGACACGCGCGCGCCCCCTCCGACTCCTGGCGCTGTGGAGCGCCGCGGCGGCTCTCGCCCTGCCCGTGGCCCCGCAGGCCGTCGGTGCCGACATGCCCCCGGCGCGGATCGCGTCGGCGGCCAGTGCTCCCGGTGTTCCCTGGACCTGGGGAGGCAACAGCTACGGCGAGCTCGGGAGCGGGACGACGCAGTCCCGGCTGACGCCCGGTCCGGTGACCGGTCTGGCCGACGTGGTCGACCTCCACGGTGGGCGCGAGCACGTCGCCGCGCTGCGGGCGGACGGCACGGTCTGGACGTGGGGCAGCAACCAGCAGGGACAGCTCGGCCTCGGCACGACCGGCAACCGGTCGGTCCCGACGCAGGTGACCGGCATCAGCGGTGCGACCGCGGTGGAGACCGGGCACAACCTCAGCCTCGCCCTGATGGGTGACGGCACCGTCCGTACGTGGGGCCTCAACGCCGACGGGCAGCTCGGCGACGGCACCACGACCCTGCGGCGGAGCCCGGTCACCGTCGTCGGCCTCGACGACGCCGTCGCCGTCGCGGCGGGTCGCAACATGAGCTACGCCCTGCGCGCCGACGGCACCGTGGTCGGGTGGGGCCGCAACGACGAGGGACAGCTCGGCGACGGCACCCGGACCCGCCGGCTGACGCCGGTCCGGGTCGGTTCGCTGACCGACGTGGTGGCCATCGCCGGGGGCCGCGACCACGGCCTGGCGCTGAGGGGTGACGGCACCGTGTGGGCCTGGGGGTCCAACGACTACGGCCAGGTCGGCAACGGCACCACCACCGACCAGGACTCCCCCGTCCAGGTCACCTCCGGCGTCAGCCAGGTCATCGCCGGCGCCCACCACTCCTACGCGCTGCGGACCGACGGCACCGTCGCCGCCTGGGGACGCAACTACCGAGCCAACCTCGGCGACGGCACGACCGCGACGCGCACCCGTCCGGTCAGCGTCCGCAACCTCACCTCGATCGTCTCCATCGGCTCGGGCCGGGACACCGGCGTCGCCGTGCGTTCCGACGGCCGCGTCCTGGCGTGGGGCGGCAACGCCTCGGGCCAGGTGGGCGACGGCACCACGACCAACCGGTCGACCCCCGTCCTGGTCCCCGGGGTGACCGACGCCGTCCTGGCCGGCGGTGGCGGCGCGGCCTACTCGGTCGTCCTCGTCGCCGACGGCGCACCGCCAGCACCCCAGGACCCGGTCGCGGTCTTCACCACCTCCTGCTCGGGGCTGACCTGCACCTTCGACGGGCGCGGGTCCTCCGACGCCGACGGTCCGCTCAGCGGCTACACGTGGGACTACGGCGACGGCCAGGGCGCTTCGGGGACCGCGGCCTCGCGCACCCACACCTATGCCGCCGCCGGCACCTACCGGGTGACCCTGACCGTGACCGACGGCAGCGGCGCCACCGGCTCGGTGGGCCACGACGTCGTCGTGCAGGAGGCGTCCCCGGGGACGGGACCGGTGTTCTGGAGGGCGGCCTCCTCCGACTCCAACACGGCCCGGCCCGCCGTCGGCGTCCCGGCCACGGTGCGGAGCACCGACCGGCTGGTGCTGGTCGTGACGACCAACCGGACCGCGACCCTGACCACCCCCAGCGGCTGGACCCTCGCCGGGACGGTCACGGACGGCACCGAGGTGCGCTCCTGGGTCCTCACCCGGGCAGCCGGTGGCGTCGCCGGCACCACCCAGACCCTCACGCTGGACGCCATCTCCAAGACCAGCCTGGTGCTGCTCGCCTACGAGGGCGCCGGCGCACCGTCCGCCGTGGTCGGTCAGCCCGAGACCGGCAGCGGGACCACCCACACCGCGCCGGCCGCCCCCGTGACCCAGGCCGGGTCGACGGTCGTGCGCTACTACGCTGACAAGACCTCGACGGTCCACGGCTGGACGCTGCCGCCGGTGCTGACCCAGCGGGCGACGACGACGGGCAGCAGCGGCGGGATGCTCACGGCGGTGGCCGGCGACCAGGGCGGCGTCGCCGCTGGAACGGTTCCGGCCCTAGCCGCGACCGCCGGGGCGAGCGCCTCCAAGGCCGTGGCGTGGACGATCGTGCTGCCACCCTCGTGAGGCGCGCGATCCTCAGCCGTTGAAGGTCTGCTGGGTGCGCTCGAGCCCGTCGAGCACCAGCGACTCGACGGCATCGGCGGCCCGGTCGACCTGGAACGGCAGCTCCTTGCGCTCGGTCGAGGAGTAGTTCGACAGCACGAAGTCGGCGACGTCCTGGCGGCCGGGTGGCCGGCCGATGCCGGCGCGGACCCGGAAGAAGTCGCCGGTGGCGAGGGAGGACCGCATCGAGCGGAGCCCGTTGTGGCCGTTGTCGCCGCCCCCGAGCTTGACGCGCAGCGTGCCGAAGGGGAGGTCGAGCTCGTCGTGGACGGCGACGACGCGGCCAGGGGGGATCTTGTAGAAGCTCGCCAGAGACTTGACCGGTCCCCCGGTCTCGTTCATGTAGCACCGCGGTCGGGCGAGCACGACCCGCGCGGTGGTCACTCCCGGGCTCCCGAGCCGGCCCTCCACGACCTCGGCCCGCCCGGACTTGTGGGCGCGGAAGGGTGACCCGAGCCGACGCGCGAGCTCGTCGGTCACGAGGTAGCCGACGTTGTGGCGGTGGCCGGCATAGGAAGGGCCGGGATTCCCCAGCCCGACCACCAGCCAGACCTCGGACCCGGTGGGGGTCGCGGTCTGGTCGGCGGTCATGGCGGAAGTATCCCGGCCCGTCCGGACGCCTGCGTCAGCAGGTCGCCCCGGTCACTCGGCGGAGTCGCCCTCGGCGGCGGCCTCGTCGCCCTCGCCCTCGGCCGACTCGCCCTCGGCGGCAGCCTCGTCGCTCTCCTCGTGCTCGATGCCGGCCTCGGCCTCGGCCTCCTCCAGCTCGGCCTCGAGGGCCTCCTCGGAGATCTGCTGCGCGACGTTGACGATCAGCAGCTCGGGGTCGGAGAGCAGGGTGCTGCCCGACGGGATGGTGAGGTCGGAGGCGTGGATGAGGGTGCCGACCTCGGCGCCCTCGACGGAGACCTCGAACCACTCGGGGATGTGGGTGGCCTCGGCCTCGACGGAGACGACGGCGTTCTCGGTGACGACCAGCGTGTCGGGACCGGCCTCGCCGACCACGTGGATCGGGACGTCGACGTGGACCTTCTCGCCACGACGCACCGCGACGAAGTCGATGTGCTCGATGACGCGGGTGATCGGGTCGACCTGGATCTGCTTGGTCAGGGCCAGCTGGCTCTTGCCCTCGATCTGCAGGTCGAGCAGCGCGTTGGCGCCGCCGTGCTTGATCGCGATCCAGGTGTCGTGACCCGGGAGGGTGACGTGGACGGGGGCCTCGCCGTGGCCGTAGATGACGGCGGGGACCTTGTCGTCGCGACGGATCCGGCGGGCGGCGCCCTTGCCGAACTCGGTGCGCGGCTCGGCGGTGATCTTGTCAGCCATGCTTGCTCTCCTCGTGGTGTGCTGCGAAGTCAGGGGCCCCGCGAGGAGGGAGGTCGCGCGACAGCGCGGCCGGTGGCCCGCCCTGTCGATCACGGACCCGGAGGTCCCTCGCCGAGGCAACCGTCCGATCCTAGGCGAGCACCCCGCCGGGCGACCAATCCCGGAGCCGCATCTGCCCCGGGAGCGAGCCGGAGGAACCTGCTGACGACCCCGCCCTCGTCGGGTAGCGTGGGCGCGTCTCGGGGACCGGCCTGTGCACGGACAGACCCGGCGCACGGTGGGCGTCGGTCCCCACACTCAACAAGGGGGAACCCAGTCGTGGCCAACGTGAACGTGACCTACGAAGAGATGAAGAGCCAGGCGACCAAGCTCGCCGCCGGCCGCCAGGAGATCGAGAGCAAGCTCAACGAGCTCAAGGGCCAGGTCGACAACCTGGTCGCCGGCGGCTTCGTGACCGACTCCGCCTCCGCCGCCTTCCAGACCTCCTACGAGGAGTTCACCAAGGGCGCCTCGCAGACGATCGAGGGCCTCGACGGCATGGGCCAGTACCTCACCAAGGCGGCCGAGACCTTCCAGAGCGTCGACAGCGAGCTCGCCTCCGCGCTCAAGGGCTGACGCAAGCCCTCATCGCTTCACCGCACCACCGGCCAAGGGCCGCTGCCTCCCGGCAGCGGCCCTTCGTCATGCCCGCCCCAGAGGGTCAGAGGAGGGTGGCGACCTGGCGGAGCTGCCCGTCGCCGAGGTGGAGCCAACCGGTGCCGGCCTGGGTCGGCTTGCCGATGACCTGGCGGGACACGCGGGTCCCGATCAGGTCACCGTCGCCGAGCTCCTGCGGCGACAGCAGGAGTCCCTGGCGGCACTTGCGGGCGTCGACCTGCCAGCCCGAGAAGCCCGCGCAGAGGCCGTCGCGGTGACCACCGAGGAGCAGGAAGACCCCGGCGCGCTGGCCCTTCGCCACCACCCCGTAGAAGTCGTTGGCACCGGAGTCCTTGAGGACTTCGCCGTCGTCGACCACGAGCAGGACGGGGCCGGTGGCCCCCTCGAGCAACGCCTCGTAGACCTCGGCGGTGGCCGTCGCCTCGGTGACCACGCCCAGCACCCCGGGCGCTCCCTCGAGCTCGCGGACCGCACCCGGACGGGGTGCCACCGCCAGCACCTGTCCCCCGGTCTCGACGAACCCGCGGGCTGCGGCGGCCAGGACGGAGCTGCGTCCGGAGCGGTTCGGTCCGGCCACGATGAACGCCGGGGCGTGCAGGTCGGCCTCGAGCAGGGCGAGCTCGTCACCGCCCACGCCGACCGCCAGGACCGGCGCCTCGGGCGGCGTACGGCGCAGCCCCATCGCCAGCTCGAGACCGGCACGCTGCGGCAGGACGTCGACCCGGAACGGCCGTACGTCCTCGGACGAGGACGCCTTCGACTCCTCGGCCAGCGCCTGCAGGAACGCCGCCTGCGCCTGGCCCGAGTCGTCGCCGGCCAGCAGCGCGACCTGGGTCTCGAGCATGCCGGCGGCGAAGCCGCGCCCGGCCGCGATCCGGTCGGGCATCTGCCGCGGGGGCAGGTTCACCAGGCCGTAGTCGGTCTTGTCGGCGAAGCGCAGCGTCAGCTTGTTCTCGGTCGTCGAGACGATGCGCGAGTTGTTGGCCATCGACCGGTCGCCGGTGATGATCGCGTGGACGCCGACGCTCGCGCCCTCGCGGAGGATCCGCAGCACCGCGTTCATGATCTCGTCGCTCTCGCCCAGGGTCGGCACGAAGCCCTCCCAGCGGTCGAGCATCAGCACCAGGTGGGGCAGCGCGTCGCCCGGGCTCGCCGCACCGGCGCGCTGCTCCCGCACGTCGGCGTAGCCGGCACCGGCCAGCAGTCCCTGCCGCCGGTCCATCTCGCCGGTGATGCGAGCCAGCAGCCGGGCGGCACGCTCGGTCTCGGTGCGGTTGACCACGGCACCGCAGTGCGGGAGCGACCCGAGCGGGTTGAGGGCGCCGTTGCCGCAGTCGAGGCCGTAGACGTGGACGTCGGAGGCGTCCGTGAGCCGCGCGATCGACGCCGCGACCGTGCGCAGCACCTGGGAGCGGCCGCTCTTGGCCGAGCCGAAGACCAGCAGGTGCCCGTCGGCGTCGAGGTCGAGCGCGGCCACCTCCTGCGCCTGGTCCTCGGGCAGGTCGCGGCGCCCGTAGGGCAGCGGGGGTACGACGCCGCGGACGGCCTTGCCGGACACCACCTCGTCCCACAGCAGGTGCTCGGGCAGGGCCTCGAGCCACGGGCTGCGCTGCTCGCCGATGCCGTCGGCCTCGGCCGCCTCGACCGCCGCCTGCACGAGGGCAGCGAGGTCGGTGTCGGCCACCTCGTCGCCCCCGCCGCGCTTCGGCGGCGCCGGCGGCTGGTAGCCGAGCGAGGTCCACGAGACCGGGGCGAGGAACGGCGGTGCCACGTCGGTGGCCACCACGCCGGGTCGCCGTCCGCCGACCCGGCCGGCCTGGAAGGCCAGCAGCGCCCCGGCGCCGAGGCGCGCGTAGCCGCGTCCCGGGGAGCTCTTCGGGATGCGTGCGGACTCGGGGCTCTGGAGGACGTCGGTCGAGTCGGCGGTGTCGGCCACCCGCAGCGCGATCCGCATGTTGGTGTTGGCGCGGATCTCCGGCGACACCGAGCCGCTGGGCCGCTGGGTCGCGAGCAGCAGGTGGATGCCGAGGCTGCGACCGAGCTGGGCGATGCTGACCAGCCCGGTGACGAACTCGGGCAGGTCCTTCACGAGCTGGGCGAACTCGTCGATGACCAGCAGCAGCCGCGGCAGCGGGGGCCGGTGGGGTTCCTTGGCCTGCAACAGCTGGTAGTCCTCGACGTCCTTGACCTTCGCCTCGTCGAGGAACCGCTGGCGCCACTTCAGCTCGGCGTTGAGCGAGGCCAGGGCCCGCTCCACGAGGTGCTTGTCGAGGTTGGTGACGTTGCCGACCGTGTGGGGCAGGTGGATGCAGTCCTTGAACGCCGCGTTGCCCTTGTAGTCGATCAGCACGAAGTTGAGGTGGTCGGGCCGGTTGGCGATCGCCAGCGACGCGATCATGGTCTGGAGCAGCTCGGTCTTGCCCGACCCGGTCATGCCCGCGATCAGCCCGTGCGGCCCGTCCCCCGCGAGGTCGAGCGCGAACGGGCCCTGGAGCCCGACGCCCAGCGTCATGGTGGTGCTGCGCGGCTGGGCACGCCAGCGGCCGCGCACGGCCTCACCCGTCGGCGGCTCCAGCCCGATGACCTCCAGCAGCCGCGCGCTGTCGGGCAGCGACTCACCACCCGCCCCGGCCGCCCCGACGTCGCGCAGGGGGGACAGCTCGCGGGCGAGCTGGTCGCACCAGTCAGCGGTCACGCCGTCGAGCAGGACCTCCGGCAGCGGCGCGTGGCCGGTCCGCCGCAGGGCGGCGTAGGACGGCTGTGCGGCGTCGACGGAGACGGTGGCCGTCGCGCGCTCGGGGAGGGAGCGGACGTCGTCGCCGGTGCACACGGCGTAGATGCCGACGGCCGGACCGTCCTCGAGCACCTGGGTGAGCCCGATGGTGCCGCGGAGCTCGCGGAACCCGTGGACGAAGACCACGTGGGGCGCGAAGCTCTCCGCGCGCAGCCGGGAGTCCTCTCGCCCCATCTCCTGGCGTGCCTTGACCATCGCCGTGAGGTTCGCGACCTGTGCCGTCACTGTCTCGGGGTCGTTGCCGACCAGCGCGAGGCAGGCCTCGGTGGTGTCGGGGCGCAGGTGGGGCAGCCAGCGCAGCCAGTTCCACTCCGGGCCGCCACGGCTGCTGACGAAGCTCATCGAGAGGTCGCGCGGGGCGTGGTAGGTCGCCAGCTGGGCGATGACCCACCGCAGCGAGGCGTCGACCCGGTCGTCGGGACCGGCGATGCCGACGACGCGGCTGTCGGTGATCGACACGCCGACCGGGATCGCGTGGAGCCGGTGGTCGGACCCGTCCTCCGCCCCGGTGACCTGGACCGTGGAGGGCACCTCGCTGGTGCCGAAGCGGATGTGGAACGCGTCGTCGTCGTGACGGCGGCGCTCCCACAGCCGCTGGCCGGGGAGCAGCCCGGTGACCAGGGTCGCGGCGGGGTCGGGCAGCTCGTCGCGCAGCCGCTGCGACTCCGAGCGCAACGCGTCGTCGAGGGCCTGCTGGGCGGCAGCGAGGTCGGCCTCGTACTGCTCGAGCGCCTCGCGGTAGTCCTTCGCCGACCCACGCTTGTCGGTGATGTAGTTGGCCCCCATCATGATCGGGCTCATCGTCGCCATGATGAGGAAGTAGGGGCTCATGAAGTAGGCCATGACGCAGCCGAGGATCAGCGGGATCACCATGGCGACGACCGGAAACTTGCGGGCCTTCTGCTTCTGGGGCGCCGTCGGCACCTCGACCGTCGGCGCCGCGTGGAACGGCAGGATCCGCGGCGGGCGCAGGAAGTTGAGCCAGCCGGGCTCCGCCGGCTCGACGGTCGCGTGGGCGTCCGTGGCCTGGCGCAGGACCAGCTGGGAGTCGCCGGCGCTGAGCACCTCCCCCACCGCCCACTCCGCGGCCTCGTGGGCGGTCAGCTCCTCGCCCTCGAGCCGTGACCCGTTGCTGGAGCCGAGGTCGGTGACCTGGACGGAGTCGGCGGTCACCGCGATCCGCAGGTGTCGCCGCGACAGAGAGTGGTCGTTCCAGCTGAGGACGCCGCTGCGGCCCGCCTCGTGGACGCCGATGGGTAGCCCGAAGACCCGACCCGCGTCGGGCCCACCCACGACGTGGAGCTGCAGCCCGGCGGTCGGCAGCGGCGGGGCGGCGGTGTCGACGCCGTCGACACCGACGCGTACGCCGTCGCGCAGGCCGAGCTCGCCGACGGGACCGGCGGCCGAGCGCGGCAGGTCGACGCCGTGCTTGGGCGGGACCGACACGGCGCCCGCGGCGTGCCCCTGGGCCGCGAGCCGGCCGACCAGCTCCTCGCCGGCCAGCGCGTCGTCGCAGTCGACCAGGACGTCGGTGGAGCCACGCGGGCCCTCGACGGTGACGGTGATGCGCATCGGTCAGCCTCCCAGGGCGTCGATGGAGAAGGGGCCGCCGATGATGCCGTCGTACTCGCCGACCTCGGCCTCCAGCGTGCAGTCGGTCGCGGTTCGCACCACGCTGACCTTGAAGTTCTCGACCGACATCGCCCCGCCGCAGTTCTCCCGCAGCTTCACGTTCTCGAGGCCCCCGGCGACGGCCATGAGCTCGGGTGACGGGTCGCCCGTGACCGCGGTGTTGAAGAGCGGCGCCGTGATGCTCTCGGTGCCGTCGACCCACTGGGGGATGAGTCGGACCTCGACGTCGCGCGAGCGCATCGTCAGACCGTCCTGCACCTCCATCCGGATGGCGGCGAGGCGCTGGACGGGGAACAGCCCGGGCACCACGGCGTCGGACTCGAGGTCGGCCTGCGTCGTGTCCGCTGCCCGCTGCAGCCAGGCGTCGACGGCCTCGGGGTCCTCACCGAGGTCGAGGTCGACGGAGGCGACCACGTCGATGCTCTGGCCGGCGTCGAGGACGCCGCCGACGTCGACGCTGAACCCGCACGGGTCGGCGATGCCGGTCGCCCGCACGCTGGTCGGAGCCTGGTCGGTCCCCGCCCAGGTCACGTCGGGGCAGGCCTCGCCGTCGGCGACGGCGGGCACGGACTCGAAGAACGGTCCGGTGAGGGGTGCGTCGGCGGCGGTGTAGGTGATCGCGAGCTCACCGAGGCCGGTCTCCGGGTCCCACGTCATCGCACGGTCGACGACCAGACCCGACGGCAGGTCGTCACCCGGCAGCAACCCTTCCTGCGCGGTGACGCCGGTCGTGGGATCGCCGTCCTCGCCGGGCCCGCTGCTCCCGCCGAGGGCCTGCGCGACGGCGATCCCGCCACCTCCCAGGACGGCGAGGGCGACGGCCCCGATCAGCCAGGGGACCCACCGCCTGCGCGGCTTCTCCGGCTCGGCGACCGCTGCGGGCGTGAGGACGGGTGCGTGGTGGACGGGGGCCGCACGCCCGACCGAGGTGACGTCCTCCCCCGCGACCGGCGCGGGGGCGAAGGCCACGACGTCGCCGGTGGCCGCGAGCGGGTCGAACGCCTCGCGCCCGGCGTGGAGGTTGGTGGCGCCGGGGTCGAGCTCGCTGGGCTGCCCCTGCACCCGGATCGGGCTCGGCCGCAGCGCGGTGTGGAGGGCCGGCCCGAAGCTCTCCGGGTGGGCCTGGACCGGCAGCGAGGGCTGGTCGAGGACGTGGTCGGGGAGCTCGCGCAGCGCCTCGGCCGTCGCAGCAGCGGTGAGCCGGACCCGCGGGTCCTTGCTCAGCATGGTGGCCACGACGTGCCACAGCTCGTCGTCGACCGGGATCCGCGGCGGCTCGGCACTGACGTGCCGGTTGCCGATCGTGTGGGCGGTGCCCGACCCGGCGAACGGCGTACGGCCCGAGAGCAGCTCGTAGAGCAGCACCCCGGCGGCGTAGACGTCGGAGGCAGCGCTGAACTGGCCGTGGACGAAGAGCTCGGGCGGCATGTAGCCGGGCGTGCCGAGCAGCCCCGTCGCCATGACGGTCGACTCCTGCGCAAGCCGCGCGATGCTGAAGTCCGAGAGCTTCACCCCACCGGGCGCGGCGATGTCACCGGAGAGCAACGCGTTGTCGGGCTTGACGTCGCGGTGGAGACAGCCCTGCGCGTGGGCCTCGGTCAGGCCGTCGAGCACGGCGCAGGTCGCGGCGACGGCGTCGCGGCGACCGAGCGTCCCCTGCGCCTTCAGCCGGCCGCGGAGGTCGCCGCCCTCGACCAGCTCCATCAGGATGCCCAGTCGGTCGCCCTCCACCACGAGGTCGTGCACCTGCACGATGTTGGGGTGGCGCAGGTTCATCAGGATCGAGCGCTCCTGGATGAACCGGGTCACGATCTCGGTGTCGCGCGCGTACTCGGCGCGCAGCACCTTCGCGGCGAGCTCCTCACCGCTCTCGCGGTCACGAGCACGCCACACCTCGCCCATGGCGCCGGTGCCGAGCAGGTCGAGCAGCTCGTAGCGGCTCCCGAGGGGGCGGGGTGCGTTCATCCAGGGATCACCCCGCCGACGGCGCCGCGAACCAGAAGAGGGACGCGGTGCCGTCGTTGGGACGCACGCCGGGGTCCTGGCTGGTCGCGTTGAGCTCGACCACGGACTCGGCGGGCAGCGCCTCGGTCGCGGAGAAGTCGAGGGCCGGCCCGACCACTCCGTCGGCGGCGTCGACCTGGAGCCCGTCGAGCGCCGAGAGGACGTCACCGGGTGAGGCCGAGCCGGCCTGCACGGCGGCGGTCACCAGGGCGACCACGGCGTCGTGGCTGGCGGTGTCGGCGCCGGTGGCCACCTCGGCGAACGGCACCGAGTCGAACAGGTCGAGCCGCTCGGTGTCGCTCATCATCCGCAGTGCCGAGAAGTAGGACGCCACGGCGTCGGCCCGCTCCCCGGACGTCAGGGTGGTGGCGTCGGAGGCGTCCACACCGGCCGTCACGAAGCGCGCGGAGGTGGTGCCCTGGGCGTCCTCGACCTGGTCGGCGAAGTCGGGGCTCAGCGCCTCGGGCGAGAGCACCAGCGGCAGGTCGGTGACCGACCCCTGGAGCCGGCTGACCAGCTGGGCCTGGCTGGGGGCGGACGCGGCGATCACGACGCTGTCGGCGCCGCTGCGTCGCACCGCCTGCTTGACGGCCCTGACGACGGCGTCGCTGTCGCCCTCGGCGTAGTCGGCCCGGCCGACGGCGTCGACACCGGGGAGCGTGACGCCGTCACCGGTGACGAGGAACGGCGTGGACAGCTCGGCCTCGGCCATCGCGCTGCTGAGGGCCGTGCCGACGGCGGTCGAGGTCGGGCCGGTCAGCCACGCCCCGGCCGGGAGCCCGGCGGCGTCGCGGACGTAGGGCAGCAGCACGGCGGTGTCGGCGGCGGCCGCGTCGTCGAGCGCCGGCAGCAGGTGGTCACCGGTCGTGGCGGCCACGATGCCGGATACCCGGGCGTTGACCAGCTCCTCGACGGCGGCCCGGGCGCCCTCCTCGGTGCCCCGGTCGTCGGCGACCCGGAGCTCGACGGGCTGCCCCCCGAGCTCGAGCCGGTAGGCCGCGACCTGGGTCCCCTCGGCGGGGACCAGCACGTCGGCCCCTTGACCGGGGTCGGAGCTGAGCGTCGCGATGACGCCGAGCGTCACCGGCTCCGCGGTGGGCTGCGCGACCTCGAGCTCCACCGGGGGCTGCTCCACCGGCGAGCCCTGCGGCTGCGGGGCGGCGTCGTCGGAGCAGCCGGTGAGGGTCGCGGCGATCACGCCGCCGGCGAGGGCGGCGACCAGGGTGCGGCGCACAGTCAGTTCTCCCCGAGCGAGAAGGTGAAGACGGTCAGGTGGCTGCTACCGGCCGGGAGGTCCATCCCGAAGGCCGGGTAGGCCTCGAGCAGCTCCAGCGACCGCGAGAGCTGCGCCTGCTGGAGGTAGACGTCGGCGAGCGCCGTGCTGCGGACGCCGGCGAACTCCGACGTCGTGGCGTTGGCCTTGACCACGCCCTCGGTCGCGGTGCCGGTGTCGGCGGCCCCCTTCGAGAGCGCGCCGAGCAGGCCGGAGCCCTCCTCGTCGCGGGTGCCGAGGTCGAGCAGCACCTCGTTGAGGTCGGACTTCAGCGCCTTCTCGGCGGCCACGAGGTTGCGGTTGGAGTCGGCGACGGTGCCCTCGATGCGCCGGACGGCGGCCGTGATGCGCTGGTCGAGGGAGGTCGACAGCTTCTCCTCCTCCGCCGCGAGCCGATCACGCTGGGCGGCGACCGAGGCCCTGCCCTGCTTGCGCAGCGCCTGGTCGGACTCCTGGAGCGCCAGGCTCAGGGTGTCGACGAGCTCGTCGACCTTGGCGTTGGCCTTGTCCTTCGCGCGGTCGATCGCACCGACGTTCGTGTCGAGAGCGCCCTCCGTCTCCTCGAGGATGTCGGCGCCCGCCTCGAAGGCGTCGTCGATCCGATCCTCGATGCCGATCTGGTTGCACTCCATCTGCTTGTGGAAGAGCCTCATCAGCTCGAGCGGGTCGGGGGCGAGGTAGTTCGCCGGCTTCGGGTTCTCCTCGGTGTACTCCGGGAACTCGAACGACGTCACCGCGGCGCACTGCCTGATCGCGTTCTCGTTGACGGCCGGGTCGGCCACGAAGCCGAGGGTCGGCCACTCGTCGAAGCCCGGCCCGAAGTAGGGCTCGTCGCCGTCGGACAGCTTGGCGATCACGAGCAGCAGCTCGTCGATCTTGTTGCGCTGGCCCTGCCCGTTGTCGTTGAGCAGCCCGTCGACGGTCGACTTCAGCCCGTTGACCTGGTCGACGACGCTCCCGACAGCGGAACGGCCGGTGTCGGCGAGGTCACCGATCTCCGCCAGGGACGCCTGGGTGGCGCTCACCTTCGCCGCGAGCGGCTCGGCGCCCTCGACCGGCTGGTCCGCGCAGTCCACGCCGGTCAGCATCGCGCTGACCTCGTCGTACTGCGGGCGGGTCGGGTCGTCGGCGGCGAGGGCGGACTGGATCGTGCACACGCTCGCCCGGACGTCCTCGACCTGGCCGGCGGCGCCGCCGTTGGTGGCGAGCGCGTCGGTGGCGGAGGCGTCGATGCCCTCGATCAGCGCCGGGAGGCCGTCCTCGCCGTCGCCGAGCTGCCCCTGCATGGTGGCCAGGGTGTTCTGCATCTGGCGAAGGCGGAACGTGACGCTGCCGCCGCCACCGCTGCCGCCGTTGAGCTCGTCGGCGAGGTCCTGGATGGTCTCGACGAGGCCGCCGAGCGTGCCGACCGAGCTGCTGAGGTAGCCGAGCAGGTCGCCGTCGAAGTCGTCGGCGAGGTCGGTCCCCGCCTGGCGCAGCAGCCCGGCCTCCGCGAGGAGGTCTGCCTGGGTCTGCTTGATCGAGCCGATCACCGTGTCGGCGCCGGCGGTGTCGTCGGGGGTGCCGATGGCGGCGTTGAGACCCTCGGTGATCGCCGCCTTGCAGTCGTCGGTCGCGGTCTGGATGGTGCGCAGCTGGGAGGAGATCGCCATCATCTGCTCGGTGATGCTGCGCTTGGTGCGCAGCTTCGGGATCGCAGCACCGCACTCGATCGACTCCACCTCGGGAAGCTGTTCGAAGTCGGCGGGGTCACCCAACAGGGTCTGCATCCGGCCCACCGTCTCGCCGAACTGGGCGACCGTGTCGGCGCTGGCACGCTCCATCTCGCTCGACATCTGCGAGGAGAGCGAGTCGATGTCACCGGCCAGGCCCGAGAGCGAGGAGGAGACGAGGGACGCGCTCGACTCGAGGTCGGCGATGGTCTTCTGACCGAGCGTCGCGGCGGTGCTGCCCAGCTCGCGCTGGATCCGGGCGAGCACGGCGCTCGCGGCGGTCAGCGTCGTGTTGACGTTGCTGACGAGCTCGATCGTCGAGGTCTCGAGCTTGAGCGTGGAGCTGGGGTCCTCGGAGAAGGCCGCCTCGAGCAGGGCCTGCACCGACGGGTCGGTGACCAGGCCGGGCTGCACGGACAGGTCGAAGGTCGGGACCTCGAAGTCGTCGGTGTCCTGCACGAGCCGGAAGGTCGCGCTCGACCCCAGGCGCGGCGGGGCCAGCAGCGCCGCCCACTGGACGTCGGCCGACTTGCCCGCGCCGCGGCCCAGGACGCCGTTGGTCACGTCGCCCGGCCGGACGTCGTCGGCGGTCACGACGCTGCCGAGCGCGTCCTCGCCGAGGTCGGCGGAGGCGACCACGGTCAGCGGCGTCGCGACCAGCGCGTTCTGCTGCCGCTGGGCGCCGTCGAAGTTGTAGACCACGGGCTCGGGCCGCGCCGTGACGTTCTGGACGGTCACGTCGATGACCACGCGCCCGGACTCCCCCTCGATGTCGGAGAGGTCGGTGCCGGCGCGGTCGCCGAGGCGATAGCTGGTCAGCACCCGGACCGGCAGGTCGGCGGCGACGGTGCCCGGGTCGAGCGACGCGCTGTCGCTCGACAGCTCCTCGTCCTCCCCCGCACGGACCGTGGTGGAGGTGATGCCCGAGATGGCCGAGTCGGACCCGAGCGTGATCGCGACCGACTGGAGCACCTTCTCTGGTGCGGCGACGGCCGGCGTACCGCCGGTGGCGACCACGCCACCCACGAGAGCCACGGCAAGAGTCGTCTGGAGCACTCGCCGGACCCGAGCCCGCGCGAAGACGATGTTCGACATGTGTGATTGTCCCTGTAGTCAAGGGGGTTCGGGTCAGCCCACACTTACCCGATCGGTCCACGCCCCGTCTCGTGGACCTCGGCACTCTAACCGGACGACCACACCGGTGTCCCAATTCCCCCGGATCCCGGGACCGACCGGGCACGGTCACGTCCGCGGGCACGACTAGGGTCGAGGCCGTGTCCCTGACCCTCACCGAGGCCCGAGAGCGGGCAGCCCTGGTCTCCGGGGTGTCCTACGAGCTCCACTTCGACCTGACGACCCGCGGCTCCTACCACTGCCGCGCGGTCGTCCGCTTCACCACCTCACGGCCCGGCGCCTCGACGTTCCTGGAGCTCGCGAACGCCGAGGAGGTGACGGTCGACGGCAGCCCTGCGACCTACGACGGCCGGCGGATCGCCCTCGACGACCTCGCTGCCGACCACCAGGTCGTGGTCGAGGCGCGGATCCCCTACGTCACCGACGGCGACGGCATGTACACCTTCACCGACCCGGCCGACGGCGAGACCTATGTCGGCGCCTACGTCGGGATGGACGTCGCCCAGCGGGTCTTCCCCTGCTTCGACCAGAACGACCTCAAGGCGCCGGTCACGGTGTCGGTCACCGTGCCCGACGGCTGGACGGTGCTCGCGAACGGCCGCACGGACCGCACCGAGCCCGCGGGGGACGGTCTCGTCACGTGGCACGTCGCCACCACCCCGCCGATCCCGCTCCCGATGTTCACCGTGTGCGCCGGTCCCTTCCACTCGGTGACGTGGGAGCACGGCGGGCTGCCGTTCGGCTGGCACGCACGCGCGTCGCTGGCGGGCCAGCTCGACCGCGACGCCGAGGAGCTGCGTCGCGTGACCGAGGCCTGTTTCGACCACTACCTCGAGCTCTTCGAGGAGCCCTTCGCCTTCGGCTCCTACGACCAGGCGTTCGTGCCCGGTCTCAACTGGGGCGCGCTCGAGAACCCCGGCTGCGTCACCTACCGCGACGAGATCCTCCCGGTCGGCACCCCGACCCGCAACGAGCGCCGCAAACGAGGCATGATCATCGCCCACGAGATGGCCCACCAGTGGTTCGGCAACCTCACGACGATGACGTGGTGGGAGGACACCTGGCTCCAGGAGTCCTTCGCCGACTACATGGGCTTCCGCGTCGCCTCCGACGCCGCCGGCTTCGAGGACGCCTTCGTCGACTTCTCGATCGGCAAGAAGGTCGGGGGGTACGCCGCCGACGAGCGGCGCTCGACCCACCCGGTCGCCCCGCTGGCCGAGGAGGTGCCCGACGTCGACGCCGCGACCGGCAACTTCGACGCCATCTCCTACGCGAAGGGCAACTCGGCGGTCCGACAGCTGGTGACCTGGCTCGGCGACGAGGACTTCCTCGCCGGCGTGCGCGCCTACTTCTCCCGCCACCGGTTCGGCAACGCCACCCTCGACGACTTCGTCGACGCCCTCGACAGCGCCACCGACCGTGACGTCCGCGGGTGGGTCACGGCCTGGTTGCGCAGCTCCGGCTTCGACACCGTCCGCGTGACCCGCGACGGCGACGACGTGGTCCTCACCCGGGAGGGCAGCCGCCCCCATCGCTTCGAGGTGGCCCGCTACGACGCCGAGCTGCTGCCACTCGACGGCGCCGTCGTCGACCTCGCGGCCGAGCCGGTCCGACTGCCCGGTGCCCCGGTCGTCGTCCCGAACGCCGCCGGCGAGACCTTCGCCCGGCTCCGTCTCGACCACCGGAGCTGGGAGGCGCTCTCCGCCGACCTCGCGCTGGTCGAGCGTGACGACACCCGAGCGATCGTGTGGTCGACCGCGATGGACATGGTCCGGTGCGGCGACCTGGCCGCGGTCGACTTCCTCGGTCTCGTCACCCGCCACCTCCCCCGCGAGCGCAACGCGACGCTCGTCGACGCGGTGCTCGGGTGGAGCGCGGACGCCCTCCTCCCGCGCGCCCTCGCTCCCGACGAGGTGACCGACGCCCTCGCCCAGCTGGCTGCGGCGTGCGAGTCCGGCCTCGCCTCGGGTCCCGACGCCGACGTCGCGGTCGCGCTCACGCGGCGGCTGGCGACGACCTCGCCCGACTCGATGCTCCTCGGCCAGTGGCTGGTGGACCGCGAGACCCACACCGGGATCGAGGTCGACCAGCACCTGCGCTGGCTCGCGGTGCAGCGGCTCGCCTCGCTCGGGGCGCTCGAAGCCGAGGCGATCGCCGAGGAGCGGGAGGCGGACGGCACGATCCAGGGGGTGCTGGGCGCTGCCCACGCACTGGCCGCGATCCCCACGCCGGAGGCCAAGGACGCCGCGTGGCAGCGGCTGCTGGGCGAGCCGCCACTGTCCAACCGCGAGTTCGAGGCGACCGCCGCCGGCTTCTGGCACCCCGAGCACACCGCGCTCGTCGCCGACCACGTCGGCCGCTACCTGACCGACGGCCTGGCCGTCGCCCGGCAGCGCGGGCCGGGCTTCGAGGACATGCTGGGCCGGGCCTTCCCGGGGATCCCGCTCACCGACGACCAGGTCGGCGCCGTCCGCGCGGCGCTCGAGGGCGACGTGCCGCCGATCCTGCGGCGCTTCTGGGACGACCGCTACGACGACGTCCTGACCGGCCACCGCTGACCGTCGTACCCGACCTCAGGGTCGTGATCTCGCCGATCCACGACGCTCAGGTCGGGTACGACGTGCTCAGGCGTGGCCGTCGAACATCGAGGTGACGCTGCCGTCCTCGAAGACCTCGCGGATGGCGCGGGAGAGCAGCGGGGCGATCGAGAGCGTCGTCAGCTTGTCGAACTGGTGCTCTTCCGGCACGGGCAGCGTGTTGGTCACGATGATCTCGACGGCCGAGGAGTTCTTGAGCCGGTCGACGGCCGGATCGGAGAGGATCGGGTGGGTCGCGGCGATGATGACGCCCGCGGCGCCGTCGGCCATGCAGGCCTCGGCCGCCTTCACGATCGTGCCGCCGGTGTCGATCATGTCGTCGGTCAGGATGCAGATCCGGCCCTCGACCTGTCCGACCACGCGGTTGGCCACGACCTCGTTGGCGACGTCGATGCGACGGGTCTTGTGGATGAAGGCCAGCGGTGCGCCGCCGAGCCGGGCCGACCACCGCTCGGCGACCTTGATCCGGCCGGCGTCCGGGGAGACCACGGCGAGCGGCTGGTCGCCGTACTTCTCGTTGACGTAGTCGGTGAGGATCGGCAGCGCCATCAGGTGGTCGACGGGCCCGTCGAAGAAGCCCTGGATCTGGTCGGCGTGGAGGTCGACGGTGATCAGCCGGTCGGCGCCGGCCGTCTTGAACATGTCGGCGACCAGGCGCGCCGAGATCGGCTCGCGACCGCGGTGCTTCTTGTCCTGCCGGGCATAGCCGTAGAACGGCATCACGACGGTGATCCGCTTGGCGGAGGCACGCTTGAGGGCGTCGACCATGAGCAGGTGCTCCATGATCCACTCGTTGATCGGAGCCGTGTGGCTCTGGATCACGAAGGCGTCGCAGCCCCGGACCGACTCCTCGTAGCGGACGTAGAGCTCGCCGTTGGCGAAGGCCCGCGCGTCCTGGGGGACCAGGCCGCTGCCGAGGAGCGAGGCCACCTCCTCGGCGAGGGCGGGGTGGGCCCGGCCGCTGAAGACCATGAGGTTCTTCTCGGTGGTGCGCTTCATTCCGGTCACGTGCGCCTGCTCCTGGGTCGCCGGATGGGTGCCGTCAGGATTCTGGCCCAGATCAGGCCCCGGACCCAACACCGGGGTCCGGCTGGTGTCCACCGGGTGTCTCCCGGGCCACATCCGCGGCCCGCTCGGCCGCCTTGCGGGCCGCGTGGCCCTCGAGGTTGCGCTGGGGTCCGCCGCTGACCGCCAGGGCACCGTCCGGCACGTCACGGCGTACGACGGTGCCGCCGCCGGTCATGGCTCCGTCGCCGATGTGGACGGGGGCGACGAAGGTGTTGTTGGCCCCCGTCCTCGCTCCCTCCCCGACCACCGTGCGGTGCTTGTTCACCCCGTCGTAGTTGGCGAAGATCGTGCCGGCTCCGATGTTGGTGCCGGCGCCGATCTCGGCGTCGCCGACGTAGGACAGGTGGGGCACCTTCGCCCCGTCACCGATCGTCGCGTTTTTCGTCTCGACGAAGGTGCCGACCTTGCCGCCCGCGCCCAGGGTGGTGCCGGGCCGCAGGTAGGCGAACGGTCCGACCGTCGCGCCCGCGCCGACGACGGCCAGCTCACCATGGGTGCGGACGACGCGGGCACCCTCGCCGACCACGCAGTCCTTCAGCGTCGTGTCCGGTCCGACCACCGCGTCCTCGGCGACCTCCGTGGCGCCGAGCAGCTGGGTGCCGGGCAGGATCGTGACGTCGGCGGCCAGGGACACGTCCGCGTCGATCCACGTCGTCTCGGGGTCCATGACGGTCACCCCGTCCTTCATCCAGCGGGTCACGATCCGCTGGTTGAGCATCCGGCCGAGCGCGGCCAGCTGGGCGCGGTCGTTGGCACCTTCGGTCTCGGTGACGTCGTCGATCGGGTAGGCACCGACCGTCAGCCCATCGTCCTGCGCGATCCGGACGGTGTCGGGCAGGTAGTACTCGCCACTGGCGTTGTCGTTGCCGATCCGCGGCAGGGCTCCGGCGAGGAACCCGGCCTCGAAGGCGAAGATCCCGCTGCTGATCTCCCCGATCTCACGCTGGTCGGGGGTCGCGTCCTTCTCCTCGACGATCGCCACGACGTCGCCCTCGGCGTCGCGGACGATCCGGCCGTAGCCGTAGGGCTCGGGCAGCACGCCGGAGAGGATGCTGACCGCGCGCTGCGCCGCCTCGTGCTCGGCGAGGAAGGCCCGCAGGCTCTCGCCGCGCAGCAGCGGGGTGTCGCCGGTGGCGACCAGCACCGTGCCGCTGTCCACCCCGGCGGCCTCGACGGCGACCCGTACGGCGTGCCCGGTGCCCTCCTGGGTCTCCTGCACCGCGAGCACCGCGTCGGGTGCGATCGAGTGGACATGAGGACCGACCTGCTCCCGCTGGTGGCCGACGACGGCCACGACCCGTCGCGGACCGAGCTCCTGCACGGCGGCGAGGACGTGGCCGATCATGCTGCGCCCGCCCACCTCGTGGAGGACCTTCATGGTCTTCGACTTCATCCGGGTCCCGCCCCCGGCGGCCAGCACGATCACGGTGAGGTCGTCGGTCATGCCGCTCACCCTAGACGTGGGCGGGGAGGACGAGGTCGGCGAGCCGTGCCGGCTCCGCCGCGCGCTCGTAGGCCACTCCCTCGGGCAGCCAGCGGGTGCGCCACAGGTCGAGCTCGGCCTCGTCGTCGCCCTGCTCGCGGTTGCGCGCCACCGCCCGGGCACCGGCGGTCACGGGGTCGAGGTCGATCCAGACGGTCAGGTCGAACAGCCCGACCGTGTCCGGCCAGAACAGCCGGATCCCCTCGACCAGGACCACCGACGGCATCGGCACCTCGTGCACGCCCTCCTCCCCTGACCACTGGCGGGTCGGGTAGCGCAGCCGGTCTCCGGCCGGCCCCGTCCGGAGGGAGGAGAGCAGCTGCCGCACCACCGGCCAGTCGTGGAGGTCCCGCAGACCCTCCGCGTCGCGGGCGCCCGCGGCGTACAGCCGGTCGAGCGCGACGACCTGGGCCGGCGCCTGGCCGAGGAGGCCGGCGACACCCCGCGCGAAGGTCGTCTTGCCAGCACCTCCGTGGCCGCTGATGCCGACCACCCTCGGTCGGCCCGAGACACCTCCTGGCGCCCGGATCGCGTCGAGCACCAGGGCGCGCGCGACCGACGTCTCCATGCCTCGAGCATGGCCGTCCCGGTGTGGTCCCGCCACCGGGTTTCGCCGGCGACGCGGGCCCGCTCTGTCCCGGCCACGAGACACCGTCCCCAATGCGGGGGAAGAACCCCGCACGGTGCCTGCTCCCCCGGGTGCGGGACGAGAGTGGGGCACCTGAGGTGAGTCCGAGCGGCGGACTCCAGACCGGGTCCTGAGGCGGTACGGAATGAGGTTCTCGAAGGCAGCCATCGGGGGCGCAGCGGCAGTGGCCTGCCTCGCCCTCTCGGCGCCACAAGCAGCAACGGCGGACGGCCCAGTGAGCGTCCTCGACCTGCAGCTCAACGAGTCGAGCGGCGCCACGACGGCGGTGGACGCCTCCGGCTTCGGCCACCACGGCGCGATCGGCCGTCACATCCGCATGAACGGCTCGTGGGCCGATTGGGACCGGCACCCGCCGGCCGAGGGCATCTACTACGGCGCCGACCACCTGATCATGGTCGACGACGCACCCGACGGCTCACTGGACCCCGACTCGGCCGACTTCACGATCGAGTTCCGGATGCGCTCGACCGACAAGTTCGGGAACATCCTCCAGAAGGGTCAGGCCCGGGCCGTCGGCGGTCAGGTGAAGTTCCAGCAGCCCCAGGGCTACATCAGCTGCATGTTCAAGTCCCCGCAGGTCCGCGCCGCCACGAAGTCGAAGACCTTCACCAGCGACGGCCAGTGGCACGTGATCCGCTGCGAGCGGACCGCGTCCCAGGTCGCGCTCTACGTCGACGGCGTGCTGAGCAACCGGATCCGCAAGTGGAGCGGCAACATCAACAACAAGAAGCCGTGGACCATCGGCGGGAAGTTCGAGTGCGACACCTCGTTGTCGACGACCGGCGCCGACAGCTGCGACCTCTACCCGGGTGACATCGACTACGTGCGGATGTGGAAGGGCTGACCCCGTCCCACGCCTGACCCGACCTGACCCGGCCGCGACCCCGTCACGGCCGGGTCAGGCCGCGTCCGGGCCTCCCCACGATCGGGTATCCCGCCGCGCTGCCCGGAGCGCGGACCCCCGCCGTCACTAGCGTCGGGACATCCATCCGCGCGACTCAGGAGCCGCTGTGACCTCGCCATCGCTCCACCGACGGCCCTTGCTGGTGACCGGCGTGCCCCGGTCCGGCACGACCTGGCTCGCCCGGCTGCTCGCCACCGCGCCGGGGACGGCGCTCGCGGGCCGGGAGCCGATGAACCCCCGCGGCCGCCAGTACGCGCTCGGCGGCACGCTGGACGCCTGGACCCGCCTCCGCGAGCCCACGGCCGGCCAGCGCCGCCGGTTGCGCGCGGCCTACCGGGGCCTGAACCCGTGGGTCTACAGCCGCTACGGCGCCCGGCAGTACGCCGCGCCCCTCCCCGGCACCCGGGTCGTGGTGAAGGACCCGTGCGCACTGCTGGCGATCGGGCCGGTCGCGCAGATCACCGGCGCGGTCCCGGTGCTGGTCTACCGGCACCCGGGTGCGGTCCTGGCGAGCTTCCGGCGGATGGGCTGGCGGCCACGGGTCGACGAGGTCCGCGAGCTGCTCCCGGGACTCGCTCCCGCCGATGCGGACCCCGCGACCGAGCTGGCCTCGTTCTGGGCGGCGATGCACACGGCGGCGCTCGCCGATCTCGACCAGGTCCCGGGAGCGGTCGTCGTCTCCCACTCCGAGCTGGCCCACTCCGGCGCCGCGGGCGGGGAGCGACTCCTCGACGCCGTGGGTCTCCGAGCGAGTGCACGGACGGCCGAGGAGCTGACCAAGGAGGGCACCCGGGTCACCGTGGCGGCCGGCCGGCTCCACGACTTCGATCGGTCGCCCCAGGCTGTGGCCGAGGCCTGGCGCGCCGACCTCTCCCCCGAGGACCTCGACATCGTCGAGCGGATCGCCGGGCCGACCCTGGCCGCCCTCGACCTCACGCGGCTCCAGCTCCCCGGGTAGGAGTCGAACCTACGTCGCTAGTCCTGATTCAAAGTCAGGCGGGCCCTACCGGCAGACCAACCGGGGAATGCGCCCCCAAGGCTAAGGCCCACCCCCGCCGCGCCGCGCGCTGCTCTCCCCATCGCACACCACCACGGCCTAGCCTTCCGGCATGGACCTGCCCGTGATGCCGCCCGTGCAGCCGATGCTGGCCAAGGCGGTGAAGGGTGTCCCGCGTGAGGAGGGCTTCAGCTTCGAGCCGAAGTGGGACGGTTTCCGCTGCCTGGTCTTCCGCGACGGCGACGAGGTCGAGCTGGCGAGCCGCAACACCAAGCCGCTGACGCGCTACTTCCCCGAGGTCGTCGCGGCCGTCCGTGAGCAGCTGCCCGAGCGGTGCGTCCTCGACGGCGAGCTCTTCGTCGCGAGCAGCGGCGACGGCGGCGCCCGGCTGGAGTTCGAGGTGCTGCAGGAGCGCATCCACCCGGCCGAGTCGCGCATCGACAAGCTCTCACGGGAGACGCCGGCCGGCTTCGTCGCCTTCGACCTGCTCGCGCTCGGCGACACGGCGTACGTCGACCGTCCCTTCGCCGATCGTCGCGCGGCGCTGGAGAAGGCGCTCGCCCACCTCGCCGACACCGAAGGCCCGTGCCACCTCACCCGCACGACGACCGACCCCGACGAGGCGCAGACCTGGTTCGAGCGGTTCGAGGGTGCCGGGCTCGACGGCGTCATGGCCAAGCCGCTCGCGGCGCCGTACGCCCAGAACGGCCGCACCATGCTGAAGATCAAGCACGAGCGCACCGCCGACGTGGTGCTCGCCGGCCTGCGCGAGCACAAGACGTCCACGCCGGAGCGACCGCTGCTCGGCAGCATGCTGCTGGGTCTGTACGACGCCGGCGGGGACCTCCAGCACATCGGGGTCAGCGCCAGCTTCACAGCGTCGCGGCGGGCCGAGCTCTGGGACGAGCTCCAGGAGCTCGTGTGCCCGATCGAGGAGCACCCGTGGGGCCGCTGGCAGGAGTTCCTCGTCGCCAACCCGGGCCGGGTGCCCGGCACCCAGAGCCGGTGGAGCCAGGGCAAGGACCTCTCGTTCGTGCCGCTCCGGCCCGAGCGCGTGCTCGAGGTGAAGTACGACCACATGGAGGGCCGTCGCTTCCGCCACACCGCCCACTTCAAGCGGTGGCGCGACGACCGCGACCCCGAGTCCTGCGGCTACGGCCAGCTGGAGGAGCCAGCCGGCTACGACCTCGCTAAAATCCTCACAGGAGGTGCGTGATGACCTACGACGTCGTGCTGCTGGTCGAGCGGGCGCTGTCCGCGACCGACGCAGAGCAGGTGCGGTCCCTCCACGAGGGGGTCGAGGAGGGGCCCGTCCACTACCACGTGCTGGTGCCGCTGGAGGATGCCGCGGCCCGCATCGAGTCGGCGCTCGGCTCGCTCTCGGCCGGGGAGGTGATGTCGTCGCCTGCGATGGCGATGAGCGACGTAGACCTCGACGCCGTGCGCAAGGACTGCCGCGACCGCTCCCAGCACGACCTCGACCGCACCCTCGAGGTGCTCCACGCCGCCGGCGCGACGGCCGAGGGCCGGATCGTCTCCGACCCCCCGATCGACGCCCTGTCCGCGGTCGTCACCGAGGTCGACGGCCGCGAGGCGATCATCCTCACCCGGCCCCACGTGGTCGCGGAGTTCTTCCACGTCGACTGGACGTCACGCGCGCGCCGCAAGATCGGCGTGCCGGTCCTCCACCTGCTCGAGCACGAGACGTTCGACGAGCAGGCCGGCGGAGGAGAAGGCGTGTCCGGGTTCTGATCCACCACTGATTCCGAAGGCTCCGCCCCCGGTCGGCGACCGCTCTCGGTTCTGTTACCGACTTGTGGACGCCACGTGGGCGTGTGCAGGAACTGGGTCACCTACCGTTCTTGATGTCAGCTTCTCCGTCGCTGACAGCGGTGGTTTCGAACCGGGGGGTTCCGAGGCACCGACAGCGGTCCCAGATCCGGGGGGGTCCTGGCCGCTGGCAATTGAACATCGACGGCACCTTGCACCGGGGGGGTATGAGGCGCCGGACCGGATCCACCCGAGAGGACCCGGTTTGCGAGGAGGAGGCCCGCTTGGCCAGACCAGGCGGGTCGCTTCTCATTTCGGGGCGCCTCCCGGCGCCGGATCAGTCGGCGATGCGGTTGCCGTCCTCGTCCCAGTGGTCGGCGACCTTGCGGCTCGGCTGCACCCGCGGCGGCTCCCCCGGCATCTTCGGATAGTCGGGCGGGTAGTTGAGCTCGACCTCGCCCTGCTCGCGCCACAGGTCGAGCAGCGGGGTCAGGTCGTGGGCGACGTCGTCGATCGCCTTCCACGCGTCGCCGTCCGCGAGTCGCTCGGGGACGGTGAAGAGGTTGAGCCCTCGCGGGTCGTCGAGGCCGGCGAGCTCCTCCCACGACACCGGGGTCGACACCGGCGCGCCCTCGATCGGTCGTAGGGAGTAGGCCGAGGCGATGGTGCGGTCGCGGCAGTTCTGGTTGTAGTCGACGAAGATCCGCTCTCCCCGCTCCTCCTTCCACCACGCGGTCGTCACCTGGTCGTCACGCTTCTCCAGCTCGCGGCCGAAGCCGATCGCGGCGTGGCGCACGTCCACGAACTCCCACTCCGGCCGGATCCTGACGAAGACGTGGACGCCGCGGTTGCCCGAGGTCTTCACGAAGGCCGTGATGCCGAGCTCGGCGAACAGCTCCCGGGCCACGCCGGCGACCCGCACCGCGTCGGAGAAGGTCGTGCCGGGCTGCGGGTCGAGGTCGATCCGGAGCTCGTCGGGACGGTCGACGTCGGCGCGGCGTACCGGCCACGGGTGGAAGGTGAGGGTGCCCATGTGGGCGCACCAGACCGGCACCGCGATCTCGGTGGGGCAGATCTCCTCGGCCGTGCGGCCGGAGGGGAAGGTGATGCCGACCGACTCCAGCCAGTCGGGCGCGCCCTTCGGCACCCGCTTCTGGTAGAACGCGTCGGCGTCACGGTCGAAGGGACCGGTCGCGAGCTTCATCCCGGGACGTACGCCGCTGGTCCAGCGCTCCAGCGCCGTCGGGCGGTCGCGCAGCGCGCGCATCAGCCCCTCGTCGACCGACGCGACGTACTCGGCGACCATCAGCTTGGTCACCTCGGGTGTCCCCGCGGTCGCCTCGTAGATCACCCGGTCCGGGGACGAGACGCGCACCTCGCGGTCGCCGGCGACCACAGTCGCCGCGGGAGCCTTGGCCATGCGGCCAACCTAGCCGCCGATCAGCGAGTTCGGCTCGAACCGCGGCTGCTGGTCGAGGTCGTCGCGACCGGGGCGGACGAACTCGAAGCCGGAGGTCGCCACGCGCTGCCACGACGGGTCCGCGTCGGGCGCGTCGCACAGCTCCTCGGCGCAGGCGGCGTGCATCGGCGGCAGGTGGAAGGCGTTGCGCGCGACCTCATCCGGCGTACCCACGAAGACGACGGGCCGCCCGAGCGTCATCGCGCAGCCGCCGCAGATCCGGGAGAGCGCGCACTGGGTCACCCAGGACCGGTCCTGGACGCGGTGTGCCTCACGCAGGCTCACGCCGCACCCCTCCCCCGCGACCAGCCGCCGAGCTCGCGGCGTCGCGGCTGGCGCTCGTCGTCCGTACGCCGCCGCCGGTCCCGCGCGGGCGTCGGCGGCTCCGGCTGGTCGCTGCTGGTCCAGCCGTTCGGCACCGACAGCTTGATGATCGTGCGCAGCGCCTGGCCGTACTGCCGGTGCAACGGCCCGACCGTGTAGGGCAGGTCGTACTTCGCGCAGAGCTCCTTCACCCGGACCGAGATCTCCGCGTAGCGGTTCGACGGCAGGTCGGGGAAGAGGTGGTGCTCGATCTGGAAGCCGAGGTTGCCCGACAGGATGTGGAGCATCGGTCCGCCGTCGAAGTTCGCGGCGCCGAGCACCTGGCGCAGGTACCACTCCGACCGGGTCTCATCCTCGAGCTCCTCCTCGGTGAAGTGGAGCGCGCCGTCGGGGAAGTGGCCGCAGAAGATGATCACGTAGGACCACAGGTTGCGGGTGACGTTCGCCGCCGCGTTCGCGGCCAGGGTGGTCCGCCACTGCCTCCCCGACAGAGCGGGGTAGACGACGTAGTCCTTCAACGCCTGGTTGCGGCCCTTGCGCGCGATCTGCTTGAGCTGGCGCGCCATCTCCTTCGGGTCCTTCTCGCCCTTGCGGATCCGCTCGATGTCGAGGTCGTGGAGCGCGACGCCCCACTGGAAGAGAGCAGCGAGCAGCGCGTTGTAGACCGGCTGGCCGAGGTTGGCCGGGTGCCACTTCTGCTCGCGGGCCATCCGGAGGATGCCGTAGCCGATGTCGTTGTCGTGGCCGAGGACGTTGGTGAACTGGTGGTGGACGTAGTTGTGGCTGTGCTTCCACTGCTCGGCCGGCTGCGCAGTGTCCCACTCCCACGTCGAGGAGTGGATCTCGGGGTCGTTCATCCAGTCCCACTGGCCGTGCATGACGTTGTGGCCGATCTCCATGTTCTCGAGGATCTTGGCCAGCCCGAGCAGGGAGGCCCCCGCGATCGCGCCGGGGACCCGCGTCCGCCGCGAGTGGGGCGTCGTCGCCAGCACCACGCGGCCGGCGGCGGCGAGGCCGCGCTGGACCTTGATCAGCCGGTTGATGTACGCCGCGTCGGCGGCGCCGCGGGACTCCTCGACCTCCGCGCGGATCGCGTCGAGCTCGCGGCCGAGCTGCTCCACCTCCTCGTCGGTGAGGTGCATGTATTCCTGGACGTCGCTGATCGCCATGTCTGTCTCCTAGATGTCGAGCACGCAGTCGCCGACCGCGGCGGTCACGCAGGTCTGCACCTGCTCGTTGGGCTGGGCGTACTCCTCGCCGTTGCGCAGGTCGCGCACCCGGCCGGAGACGAGGGTGAGGGTGCAGGTGTGGCAGATGCCCATCCGGCAGCCGTAGGGCATGCCGACCCCGGCCTCCTCCCCCGCCTCGAGCACCGTCGTGGCCCCGTCGGCCTCGATGGTCTTGTTGCTGGTGCGGAAGCTGATGGTGCCGCCCTCACCGCCCTCGCCGCCGAGCTCGAGCGAGAACCGCTCGAGGTGGAGGCGGTCGGCGACGTCCTCGCGGTCGTAGTGCTCGGTGAGGGCGTCGAGCATCGGGCCCGGCCCGCAGGCCCAGGTCTCCCGGTCGCGCCAGTCGGGGCAGATCCGGTCGAGGTCGGTGGCGGGGTCGAGCATCCCGTCGGTGTCGGTGTGCTGCGCGTGGAAGGACAGCGCCGCGTGCTTCGCCGAGAGCTCGTGGAGCTCGTCGCGGAAGATCATCCGGTCCTCGGTGGGCGAGGAGTAGTGGAGGACGACGTCGGGCACGGTGCCGCGGCGGTCGAGGGTGCGCAGCATCGCCATCACCGGCGTGATCCCGCTGCCGCCCACGAGGAAGAGCACGCGCTCCGGGGGCGGGTCGGGCAGCACGAAGTCGCCCTCAGGGGCCGCGAGCCGGACCACCGTGCCGGGCTCGAGCCCGTTGACGAGGTGCGAGCTCAGCTTGCCCTCCGGCATCGCCCGCACGGTGATCGAGATCGTGCGTCCGGAGCGCGCGGGCGAGCTCACGGAGTAGGACCGCCACTGGTACTTCCCGTCGACCGGGATCCCGATGCCGACGTACTGGCCGGGGCGGTGGTTCCAGCGCCAGCCCCAGCCGGGTCGGATGACCAGCGTGGCGGCGTCCTCGGTCTCCGGGACGACCCGCTCGACGCGGCCGCGCAGCTCGCGCGCCGTCCAGAGCGGGTTGAGCAGCCGCAGGTAGTCGTCGGGGTGCAGCGGGGTCGTGAGCGACCGGCCCGCACGGCGTACGCGGGTCCACGGCACGGAGGTGGTGGCCATCCGGGCAGTGAACACGTGTCCACTGAAGCACGTCAACCACCCCTCGGTACATTTGAGCCATGTCGTACGACGTGGAGAAGACCGACGAGCAGTGGCGCGAGGAGCTCTCGCCCGAGGAGTACGCCGTGCTCCGCCAGGCCGGCACCGAGCGTGCCTTCACCGGCGAGTACACCGACACCGAGACCACCGGCATCTACCGCTGCAAGGCCTGCCAGGCCCAGCTGTTCGAGAGTGACACCAAGTTCCACTCCGGCTGCGGCTGGCCGAGCTTCTACCAGCCGATCACGGACACGATCGAGTACCTCGAGGACAACACCCACGGCATGAAGCGGGTCGAGGTCCGGTGCGCCAACTGCGGCTCCCACCTCGGCCACGTCTTCCCGGACGGCTACGGCACCCCCACCGGTGACCGCTACTGCATCAACTCGATCAGCCTGACGCTCGAGCCCAAGGCCTGAGCCGGCCGGCTCAGCCGGCGAACCAGCCCGACGGGCTGAGCTCGGAGCCCAGCCGCGGCACGTACTGGTCGAAGTAGATCCGCGAGATCAGCTCGCGCCGGGAGCGGACGTCGGCCTTGTCGAAGACCGACTTGAGGTGGTCCTGCACGGTGTAGGTCGACACGTGGAGGGTGCCGGCGATCTCCTTGGTGTCGACGCCCTGCAGCACGAGCTGGGTGACGTCGCGCTCGCGCTGGGTGAGCCCGAACGCAGCGACGACGAGCGCCACGATCTCCGGTGGCCGCGCCTCCTCGATCGTGACCACGACGTCGCCGTCACGGTCCCCGACCGCGCTGAGCGGGGAGGCGTTCAGCACCAGCCACATCCCGCTGGTGGCGCGCACGCGGCTACGCGGGGGCGTGTCGACCTCGCCACGGGCGTAGCGCCGGGCCGCACCCACCAGGGCCGAGATGGGGGCGAGCGGGTCCCCGGACGCCTCGCCGGCCACGAGGTCGGCGAGCCTGGCCTCGGCCCCCACGCTCGTCTGCACCACCTCGTCGTGGGCGTCGACGATCAGCACGGCGGGTCCCGTGGCCGGCACCACGGGGGCGGCCTGCGCCAGCCGCGACAACATCCCCGTGCGCACGCCGCGGGCGAACCAGCCGGACAGGGTGGAGAGGAAGGCGACCTCCTCCGCAGAGAAGGTCGGGTCGTCGGGGCCGCGGAACAACGCCATGGCGCCCCAGGCCTGCGATCCGGCACGGAAGGCCAGCCGGGCCTCGTCGCCGAACCCGAACCGCGGCACCATGAACTCGTTCATGCGGGCCGACCGCGCGACGTCGCCGTGGGTCAGGTGCACGCCTCGCGCCGGGACCTCGGCGACGGCGAGCTCGGTGAACGCGGTGGGCTCGACGGCGCCGTACTCGCGCAGCCCGAACTCGTGGTCGTGGCTGTTGACGTCGCGGAGGTGGCCGTACTTCCGCGCACTCGTGAGCAGGTGGGTGCTGGGGTCGTGGGTGGCCAGGCACGCGGCCACCCACGGGGTGGCCCGACCCACTGACTCGACGGCCTCGGCCAGGAACGTGTCGAGGTCCAGCCCGGCGTGCGCCACGACCTCGACGTCACGGCGAACCCGCTCGAGGGTCAGGGCACTGGTCACGCTGCCGAGTGTGCGGCTCCCCGGTCTCGGCGACCATCCCACATTTCTGGGTGGACCAGACCACCGGACCTGCACGCCGGCAGCTCCCCGGGCCGTCGGGATGGTCGCGGCACGCCGCCGGGCCGCACCGTTCTCGTCATGACCACCACCACCGCACCGGTCGACGAGCGGGGCCGCCTGCTCCACGACGACGACCCGGCCGCCCAGGTCGCGCTGGCCACGGCCCGTCTGGAGACCGCGCTCGACGACGAGGGCCGCAGTGTCCTCGACCTCCGCACCGTCCGGGTCCTCACGCCCGCGCCCGCCGCCGTCGCAGACGTGCTCGACGTCGTCTCCGAGCGGCTCGACGCCCTCGGCTCCGAGGCATCGGTCGAGCTGGTCGAGGTCCCGTCGCTCGCGACGCCGGGCCTGGTCGCGCTCCAGCCGGTGCTCGCCGGACGCCTGCTCGTGCTCGTCGCGCACCCCGACGACGAGGCATTCGGGTGCGGATCCGTCATCGCCCACGCCGCCGCCCACGGGATGCGGACCACCGTCGTCTGTGCGACGCGGGGCGAGCTCGGCGAGCCGGCGCCCGGCAGCGGACTCACCCGCGCCGACCTGCCCGGTGCGCGCGAGCGCGAGCTCCGGGCGGCCTGCGCCCTGCTCGGCGCCGAGTCCGTCGAGGTCCTGGGCTACCTCGACTCCGGCGTCGACGGCGATCCCGCGGCCGGGTCCCTGGCGGCGGCCGACCCCGGCGACCTGCGCGACCGGCTGGCCGCCGTGATCGACCGGGTACGCCCGGACGTCGTGGTCACCCTCGACGCCAGCGACGGCCACCGCGACCACGCCGCGGTGCGTGACGCGACGCTGGCGGCCCTCGACCTGGTCGGGCACCGCCCGGGCGCGACCTACCTCTTCTGCCTGGCTCGCAGCCTGATGACCGAGTTCACGGGCAGCGACCACCTCGGCACGCCCGACGCCGACCTCACCGCCCTCGTCGACGTCGCCGACCTGCTCGACCTGCGGTGGCGGGCGATCCGCGCCCACGCCTCGCAGGTGCCGCCGTTCGACGCGATGTCACCGGCCCTGCAGCACGGCTTCCTGGCTGTCGACCGGCTGCGCCGCGTCGACCCCGTCTGGGAGGGCGGCCCGGTCGCCACCTCCTGGCTGCCACCCCACCTGACCACCGTCTCGGGAGACACCCACCACACCGAAGGAACCAGCATGACCACCACCACCTCGACCCTTCCCGCCGAGTCGCTGCGCCACCTCTGCGGAGGCGCGGTCCACCTGCCCGGCGACCCGGCGTACGACAGCGCACGGACGCCGTGGAACGTCGCCGTCGACCTGCGGCCCGCGGCCGTGGCCCTGCCCCGCGACGTCGACGACGTCGTCGCGGTGGTGCGTGCCGCGGCGGCGGCCGGGCTGCGCATCGCGCCGCAGAGCACCGGGCACGGCGCGGCGCCCATGGCCGGGACCGATCTCTCCGACGTCGTCCTGGTCAAGCTCGTCGGGCTCACCGGCGTGAGCGTCGACGCCGAGCGTCGTACCGCGCGGGTCGTCGGGGGGACCCTGTGGCAGGACGTGGTCGCGGCCACCGCGCCCCACGGACTCACCGCGCTCCACGGCAGCGCCGGGGATGTGGCGGTCGCCGGCTACGCCCTCAACGGCGGGCTGTCCTTCTACGGTCGCCGCCACGGGCTCGCGGCCAGCTCGATCCGCGCCGTCGAGGTCGTCACCGCGGCCGGCGAGCTCGTGCGTGCCGACGCCGACCACCACGCCGACCTGTTCTGGGCGCTGCGTGGCGGCGGTGGCAACTTCGGCGTCGTGGTCGCGATCGAGATCGGGCTGCTGCCGATCGCCGACGTCGTCGCCGGCATGCTGCTGTGGGACCGCGAGCGCGCGCCGGAGGTCGTCCGTGCGTGGGCGGAGTGGACCCGGGAGGTGCCGGAGTCGGTGACCACGTCGCTGCGGGTCATGAGCTTCCCGCCGCTGCCCGAGCTGCCGCCCTTCCTCAGCGGGCGTCAGCTGGTCGTGGTCGACGGCGCGCTGCTCGAGGACGACGAGCGGGCCGCCGAGCTGCTCGCCCCGCTGCGGGCGCTCGCGCCGGAGATGGACACCTTCGCGCGGATCCCGGCGGCCGACCTGCTTGCCGTCCACATGGACCCGCCGGCCCCCACACCCTCGGTCGGCGACCACTGCGTGATCGGACGGCTGGAGGAGGGCGCCGTCGAGGCGCTGCTCGCCGAGGTCGGACCCGGCACGGCGACGCCGCTGATGTTCGCGGAGCTGCGCCACCTCGGCGGGGCGCTCGGCCGCCCGGCGCAGGGCGGGGGTGCGGTCTCGTCCGTGCCCGGCGACTACGCCGTGCTCGCGCTCGCGATCGCCGCGACCCCTGAGATGGGCGCCGCGGGTGCAGCCGCGGCGCAGCGGCTCGTGGCGGCCCTCGCACCGTGGGCGGTGCCCGGCCGGGTGCTCACCTTCACCGAGCGCACGGTCGAGGACCACGCCGGTGGCCACCTCGCGGCCACCGCCCGCCTGGCCGAGCTGCGAGCCACCCACGACCCGGAGCGGCGCCTGGTCGCCTCCCACCGGGTCTGAGCCGACGCCTCCCTCGTGGACACCGACACGCCGACCGGGCGATCGCACGCCCCTGGATCCCGCCGAGCGGTCGATCCGAGGCCCCGTGAGGACCTGCGATCGCCCGGTCGGCGAGGTTCTGGGGCCTCTGACTGCCCGGTCGGCTCAGGGGAGGCGGGAGATGAGGTCCGTGGGGGCGACGCGGGGACCGGTGTAGAAGGGGATCTCCTCGCGGACGTGGCGGCGGGCGGTCGAGGAACGCAGGTGACGCATCAGGTCGACGATGCGGTGCAGCTCGTCGCACTCGAAGGCCAGGATCCACTCGTAGTCGCCGAGGGCGAACGAGGCGACCGTGTTGGCGCGCACGTCGGCGTACTCGCGGCCCATCATGCCGTGCTCGACGAGCATCTCGCGGCGCTCCTCGTCGGGCAGGAGGTACCACTCGTAGGAGCGCACGAAGGGGTAGACGCAGACGTAGCCGCGCGCCTCCTCGTCGGCCATGAACGCCGGGACGTGGCCCTTGTTGAACTCCGCGGGCCGGTGCATCGCGAGCTGGCTCCACACCGGGTCGAGCCGGCCACCGAAGGCGGTGCGCCGGAACCGGTTGTAGGCGTCCTGCACCTGCTCGGGCGTCTCGGCGTGCCACCACACCATGACGTCGGCGTCGGCGCGGAGGCCGGAGAGGTCGTAGACCCCGCGGGTCACCGTGCCGTCGGCGTCGAGCTTGCCGAGCAGGTCGTCGACCTCGGCCGCCTCGGCCGCGCGGTCGGCGTCACCGAGGACGTCGCGCAGCCGGAAGACCGACCACAGGGTGTAGCGGATCGTCGCGTTGATCTCGCGGGCGCTGGCGACCTTGTTGACCATGTCCTCATTGTGCCTGCGTGAGGGAGGCCACAGCAGTGCGG
The DNA here is from genome assembly GCF_039527245.1 of Nocardioides aestuarii. Taxonomy (NCBI): domain Bacteria; kingdom Bacillati; phylum Actinomycetota; class Actinomycetes; order Propionibacteriales; family Nocardioidaceae; genus Nocardioides; species Nocardioides aestuarii. Next base: position 2,731,913 of record NZ_BAAAJT010000002.1, on the reverse strand, counting down.
GCCGACCCGATCACCGCCGGGATCCCCACCCCGTCGTACGCCGCCCCGCAGACGGCGAGTCCCGGGACCCGGGACACGGCCGACCGGACGCGCGCCACGCGGTCGACGTGGCCGACGGCATACTGCGGCAGTCCGCCGCCCCACCGCTGGACGTGGCTGTCGACCGGGGGGGCCTCGAGCCCGACCGCCTCGCGCAGCTCGGCGAGCGAGCTGGCGACGAGCTCCTGGTCGCTGCGCTGGAGGTCGGCCTCCTCGCGGTGGCGACCCACGGAGGTCCGCAGGAGCAGCAGCCCCTCCCCGGCCGACCGCACCCAGTCCCACTTGGCGAAGGAGAAGGTGGACGCCTTGATCCGGCGCCCCTCGACCGGCGGCACCAGGAAACCGGAGCTCCCCCCGGCGTCGGCGGCGCCCGCGTCCTCGGCGCGGAACGCGTGGGTGACCACGGCCATCGACGCGCTCTCGACGGCGGCGAGCTCGGTCGCGGCGTCCGGAGCGAGGTCGGCGAGGAGTCGGGCCGTCGGCGCCGCCGGGCAGGCGAGCACGACGGCGCCGGCGAGCAGCCGTTGCGGGTCGTGGGTGGAGCCGACGGTGAGGGCGAGCCCGTGGTCGGTGCGCTCGAGGCCGCGGACCGGCCGGTCGACGCGCACCTCGAAGCCGCCCGCGGCGACCAGGGCCGCCGGCAGTCCGCCCATGCCGCCGGGGAGGCCGGCGAAGACCGGTGCGTCGCTGCGCGGCAGCCGGGCGGCGGCGTCGAGCAGCGAGCCCTGCCGGGCCAACGCGACCAGCTGCGGGGTCGTCGCCTGCGCCGAGAGCAGGCCGGCGTGGCCGGCGTAGACCCCGCCCAGGAGCGGCTCGACGAGCTGGTCGACGACCTCGGGCCCGAACCGCTCGGCCACCAGCCCGGCGACGCTGCGGTCGACGGTGAGGTCGGAGTCGGGCAGCGTCGGCTCGAGCCGGACCCGCGCGAGCGCGCTCTCGCCCAGGACCCCGGAGTCGGCGAGCTCGTCGACGTCGAGCGGGACGCCCATCAGCGTGCGCGGCAGCGGTCGGACCGACCCGTGGGTCCACAGCCCCGACCGCGTCGTCGCGGGATGGACGACCGTCAGTCCCAGCTCGGCCGCCAGGTCGATGCCCTCGGGTCGGCGCGCCAGCATCGCCTCGGCTCCGACGTCGACCCGCACCCCGCCAACCTCGCGGGTGCGGAGCTTGCCGCCGACCTCCGGCGACCCCTCGAGCACGAGCACCTCGTCGAAGCCGCCGCTCCGCGCCAGGTCGTACGCCGCCACGAGGCCGGCCACGCCGGCGCCGACGACCACCACCCGACCCGTGCTGCTCACCCTCCCAGCGTAGGGAACCGGTGGTGCCACCACGACGTCAGAGGCCCATGACCCGACGCACCCGCATCGCCGCCCTGCTCCTCACCGTGGGCCTGGCCCTGATGGCCTGCTCGTCCGGCGCGGAGGAGTCCGCGACCGGCGAGCCCGCCGCCGACGCACCCGCCGGGGCGGCCGGCGGCCGCGACGCCGTCGAGACCGAGGTCGAGGCGGCCGACGAGATGGCCTACGACGCCGACGGCGCGAACCTGTCAGTCGCGAGGGTCGCGGGCAAGGCCGTGCCCGCGGAGGACGTCGGCATGGCTCCCGCCGTCATCCAGATCGGGACGATGACTGTCCGCAGCGACGACGTCGCCGGTGCGCGGGTCGGGGTCGAGAAGGTCGTCGACGCCTACGGCGGGTCGATCGCCGACGAGAAGACGATGGCCAGCACCGAGGGCGAGGTCCGGACCTCCAAGGTGGTGCTCCGCATCCCGGCTGCCGACTTCGACGCCGCGATGCTCGACCTCGCGAAGCTGGGCGAGGTCACCGGGTCGACCCGCAAGGCCGAGGACGTCACCGGCGATGTCATCGACACCCGCGCCCGGATCCGCGCCCAGGAGCAGAGCCTCGAGCGGGTCGAGGTCCTGTTCGCGCGGGCCCAGAACATCCGCGACATCGTCGCGATCGAGGCCCAGCTCAGCCGGCGCCAGGCCGAGCTCGACTCGCTGAAGGGCCAGCTGGCCTGGCTGGAGGACCAGACGTCGATGTCGACGATCACGGTCTACCTCGAGAAGGCACCCGAGCCCGCACCCGTCCCGAAGCAGACGGACGACGACAACGCGTTCGTCGGCGGAGTGAAGGCCGGGTGGGACGCGTTGAGCGAGGTCGGCGCCGGGCTCGCCACCGTCACCGGCGCGGTGCTGCCCTTCGCCCTCGTCGCCCTGCTCCTCGGCCTCCCGGCCGCGCTGGTGCTGCGGCGCTGGCTCGCCGCCCACCCGCTGCGGCGGCCGGCCGCCGAGGTCGACGTGTCCTGACCGGTCAGGCCGGAACCTCCTCCCGGTCGGGGACGGCCGCGTCGGACCGGCCCACGGTGTCGAGGTCGATGCCCCGGGTCTCGGGCAGGAACCGCGCCGAGAGCAGCGAGATCGCGGCGACCGCGACGTTGTAGCCCGCGACCCACCACAGCGTGCCGTCGCCGAGGGTCACCAGCCAGGCCGCGATCAGCGGCGTGAGGCCGGAGGCGACCACCCCGGAGACCTGGTAGAGCGTGCTGAGGGCGGTGTAGCGGTAGCGGGTCTCGAAGAGCTCGGACCAGAAGGCCGCGAGCGGGCCGTAGACGAGGCCGTAGACGAGACCGAGGCCGAGAACGAGCGCGGCGGAGATCAGCGCCCGGCTCTCGCTCTGCGCCATGGCGGCGACCGGGAAGGCCAGCAGCAGGCCGAGCCACGCGCCGGCGCGATAGACGGGCTTGCGCCCCACCCGGTCGGACAGGGCTCCCGACAGGGGGACCAGCACCGTGCCGACCGTGGCGCCGACCATGATCCCCGTGAGCGCCCAGCTGCGCGGCAGCTCGAGGTTGGTGACGACGTAGGCGAGCAGGTAGACGGAGAACAGGTTGAAGGTGAAGCCCTCGATGAAGCGGGTGCCCATGCCGAGCAGCAGCGGCTTCGGCTGGCGACGGACGAGGTCCTTCAGCGGCAGTCGCGAGACCTCGCGCTGCTCCTGCACCTTCGCGAACGCCGGGGTCTCCATCACCGACAGCCGGATGTAGGCGCCGATGCCGAGGAGCACGATGCTGACCAGGAAGCAGGCGCGCCAGCCCCAGGCGAGGAAGGCCTCGTCGGGCAGCAGGCCGGCGACCGAGAAGGCGATCGCGGCCAGCAGCAGCCCGCCGGGGACGCCGATGTGGGCGAAGCTGCCGAGGAAGCCCCGCTGCTTCGCCGGTGCGTACTCGACGGCGAGCAGCACGGCGCCGCCGTACTCGCCACCGACGCCGATGCCCTGCAGCACCCGCAGCACCACCAGCGCGATCGGCGCCCAGACCCCGATCTGGTCGTAGGTCGGCAGCAGCCCGATCAGCGCGGTGCCGATGCCCATGATGAGCAGGGTGAGCAGCAGCATCTGCTTGCGCCCGATCCGGTCGCCGAAGTGGCCGAAGATGATGCCACCGACGGGCCGGGCGAAGAACCCGACCGCGAACGTCACGAAGGCGGCGAACTGGGCGGCCGGTCCGTCGAGGCCGTTGAAGTAGAGCTTGTCGAAGACGACGGCCGCGGCGGTGCCGTAGAGGAAGAAGTCGTACCACTCGATGGTGGCTCCGACCGACGCCGCGACCGCGACCCGGCGCGGGGAGGGCGGCGCGTCGTCGGCGGACTTCACGCGGTGGCGGCTCACGCGGCGTCCACCTCGCGGCCCTCACGGTCCTCGCGGCTGTCGGCGCCGCTCCCGTCGTCGTCGGAGGAGGGGACCGGCTCGCCGTTGATCCGGCCGCCGAGGCGGGTGGGGTCGAGGTCGTCGCGGTGGAGCCGCTGGAAGCCGCTGCGGTGGAAGACCAGCGGTTGCCGGTGGCCCTCGACGTGGAGGTCCTCGATCGCGAGCAGCACGACTAGGTGGTCGCCGGCCTCGATCTCGTCGTGGACGGTGCAGGTGAACTGGGCGACCGCCTCGTCGAGCAGCACCGCACCGCCGCAGGTGGTGTGGACCGCGAGGTCGTCGAACCGCTCGTCGGCCGGCCCCGCGAGCTGACGGCACAGCGCGTCGTGGTGGTCGGCCAGGACGCTGACGCCGATCTGGCCGGCCTCGCGGAGCGCGGGCCAGGTGTTGCTGCTCGTCGCGACCGAGACCGACAGCAGCGGCGGGTCGATCGAGACGGAGGTGAACGAGCTGGCGGCGATGCCGACCAGCCGGCCCTGCACGCGGCCGGCGACGGCGACCACCCCGCTGGGGTAGGTGCCGAATGCGTCGCGCAGGGCGCGGGCGTCCAGGTCGTGGGGACGGTCGTGGGTCGGGGTGGTCATGCGGGGACTCCTGTCGGTCGGGGGAGGTGGTCGAGGAGGGTGCGGACGACGGGCACGGCCTCGTCGAGCCACGCGTCGTACGCCGCCGGGTCGTCGTGCTGGCGGTCGAGGACGTAGAGCCCCCGGACCGGGACCAGCGCGCGCAGCTCGGCGAGCACGGGCCGCAGCGCGAGCTCGGGCGCCAGCGCGTGGCCGGGGCCGCCGCCGAGCATCAGCGGGACGACGACGCCGGTGAGGTCGCCCGGGGCGAACCGGTCGAGGAACAGCTTGAGCAGGCCGGTGATGCTGCCCTTGTAGGTCGGGCTCGCGACCACGACCAGGTCGGCCGCGGCCACCTCCTCGACCACGCGGCCCACCTCGGGGTCGGACCAGTCGAGCAGCCCGGCCCCGAGCGTCGCGAGGTCGACGACGAGCGCGTCGACGTCACCGGTCAGCCGCCGCGCGACGTAGGACGCCGCCTCGAGCGTGCGGCTCGCCGGCTTCGGGTTGCCGACGACGACCGCGGTCCGGAGGGCACTCACGAGGCCGCCGTGCCGACGGCGCCGAAGGGCACCGCGCTGGTCGTGCGCCGCTCGGGGCGCGGGTCCTTCCAGAGGCCGCGGTCGGCCAGGATCGGCAGCACGCCCTCGCCGAAGGTGTAGGCGCCCTCGAGGTGCGGGTAGGCGGAGAGCACGAACTCCTCGATCCCGACGGCGGCGTACTGCTCGACGAGGTCGGCGACCTCCTCGTGGCTGCCGACCATCGCGGTGCCGGCGCCGCCCCGGACCAGGCCGACACCGGCCCACAGGTGGGGGTGGATCACGAGGGAGTCCTTCGAGCCGCCGTTGAGGTCGAGCATCCGGCGCTGGCCCTCCGACTCGCTCTTGCGCAGGCCCGCCTGGACCTGGGCGATCGTCTCCTCGTCGACGCCGGCGAGCAGCCGGTCGGCCTCGGCCCACGCCTCCTCGGCGGTGTCGCGGGTGATGGTGTGGAGCCGGATGCCGAAGCGCATCGGCCGGCCGTCGCGGGTGGGCTCCTCGGCGACGAGGCCGCGGATCCACTCGACCTTCTCGGCGACCGCGGCCGGCGGCTCGCCCCAGGTCAGGTAGACGTCGGCGTGCTTCGCCGCGACGGCGCCCGCGGCGGGCGAGGAGCCGCCGAAGTAGAGGTCGGGGACCGGGTCGGGGACCTGGTCGAGCCGGGCCGCCTCGACCTGCAGGTGCTCGCCCTCGAAGTCGACGGTCTCGCCCGACCAGAGCCGGCGCACGATGGTCAGGAACTCGTCGCAGCGGGCGTAGCGGGCCTCCTTGTCGAGGAAGTCGCCGAACATCCGCTGCTCGTGCGACTCGCCGCCGGTGACGACGTTGAGCAGCAGCCGGCCGCCGCTGAGGTTCTGGAAGGTGCCGGCCATCTGGGCGGCGAGGTAGGGCGAGACCAGCCCGGGCCGGAAGGCGACGAGGAACTTCAGCCGGTCGCTGACCTGGCTGAGCATCGCGGTCGTCAGCCAGGCGTCCTCGCACCAGGCGCCGGCCGGCGTCAGCGCGGCCTCGAACCCGGACTGCGCGGCGGCGCGCGCGACCTGTCCGAGGTAGGGAACGTCGGCGGGGCGCGACGAGGCGCCGGGGTTGACGCCGTGGCCGCCGCCGACGACGTGGCGGCCGTCGCCGCCGTTGCTCGGCAGGAACCAGTGGAAGGTGAGGGTCATGGCGGTGCTCCTGGGGGTGGTCGGGTCAGGGGCTCGGTCCATTCGACATTAACTCAACTTGTTTACTACAGATTAGTCGGGGTCGGGTCCGGCGCGTCGTCTCCTAGGGTGGGCGCCGTGGAGACCGATTCCAGTGCCGTCCGGATCGCCGTGCTCATCGACGCCGACAACACCAGCCCGAAGTACGCCGAGGCGATCCTCGACGAGCTGGCGAAGTACGGCACGCCCACGATCAAGCGGGCATACGGTGACTTCTCGTCGTCACGACTCGGCGGCTGGACCCGCGAGCTCAACGCCCGGGCGATCCGGGCGATGCACCAGAACGCCTACACCACCGGCAAGAACTCGACGGACTCCGCGCTCATCATCGACGCGATGGACCTGCTCTACGCCGGCAACGTCGAGGCCTTCGCGATCGTCAGCAGCGACAGCGACTTCACCAGCCTGGCCCTCCGCCTGCGCGAGTCCGGGAAGGTCGTCTACGGCCTGGGCCGGCAGAAGACGCCAGTGTCGCTGCAGAACGCCTGCGACCGCTTCATCCAGCTCGAGGTCCTCGGCACCGACGCCAGCCGCGAGGAGGAGCCGGAGGCGGAGGACGAGTCGGAGGCCACCGAGTCCGCGCCGCAGCTCAACCTGCAGAGCGTGCTGACCAAGGCCGTCAACGCGACGGCGGAGGACGACGGCTGGGCCGCCCTCTCGGCGATCGGCAGCCACCTCGCACGCAGCCACCCCTCCTTCGACCCGCGGACCTTCGGCCACGGCAAGCTCAGCTCGCTCGTCTCCGACCAGCCCTGGCTCGAGACCCGTACCGTCGGCACCCACCTCGAGGTCGGCCTCAAGGGCGCCGCGAAGAAGGCTCCCGCCAAGAAGGCGGCCCGCAAGAAGGGCTGAGCCGGCGGCTCAGCCTCGACCGGAGTGCTCGTGGACGAAGTCGGTGAGGCGGGCGAGCTGGTCGGGGTCGGTGGCGGGGATGACGCCGTGGCCGAGGTTGAAGACGTGGCCCTTCGCGGCGCGGCCGGCGTCGAGCACCTCGGCGGCGCGGGCGAGCATCACGTCGGTGGGGGCGAAGACCAGCGTCGGGTCGAGGTTGCCCTGGACGACGCGGTCGCCGACCAGCGGCAGCGCGTCGGCCAGCGGCGTACGCCAGTCGACGCCGACGACGTCGGCGCCGGCCTCGCCCATCATCGCCAGCAGGTTGGTGGTGCCGACCCCGAAGTGGATGCGGGGCACGCCGAGCCCGCCGGCGCGCGCCAGCACCCGCGCGGAGTGGGGCATGACCAGGTCGCGGTAGTCGGCCGGCGTCAGCGCGCCGGCCCAGGAGTCGAACAGCTGCACGGCCGAGGCGCCGGCGGCGACCTGCACCTCGAGATAGGCGGCAGAGATGTCGGCGATCTTGCGCATCAGCGCGTCCCACACGTCGGGAGCGCCGAACATCATCGCCTTGGTCAGCGCGTGGTCCTTCGACGGCCCGCCCTCGACGAGGTAGGACGCCACCGTGAACGGCGCCCCCGCGAAGCCGATCAGCGGGGTCGCCCCGAGCTCGGAGACCAGGGAGCCGACCGCCTCGGTGATGAACGGGACGTGGCCCGGCTCGAGGTCGGGGATCGCCGCGACGTCCTCGAGGGTCCTCACCGGCTGCGCGACGACCGGCCCGACGCCGGGCTTGATGTCGAGGTCGACCCCGACGGCCTTCAGCGGCAGCACGATGTCGGAGAAGAAGATCGCGGCGTCGACGCCGTAGCGCCGGACCGGCTGGAGGGTGATCTCGGTGACCAGCGCGGGGTCCATGCAGGCGTCGAGCATCGCGACGCCCTCGCGGATCGCGCGGTACTCCGGCAGCGAACGGCCTGCCTGGCGCATGAACCAGACCGGGGTGTGGGGCACGGGCTCGCCGCGCGCCGCCAGCAGGAACGGGCTCTCGGACAGCCCGGGCGCAGGGTGGTGCATGGTCCAAGCCTCGCAGGTCACCCGGCGTGTTCCCACATCGTCACCGGGGAGGCGACCTACGCTGGCCCCATGGTCGTCCGGCAGGAGGCGCACCCGGGATCAGGTGCGGGCGGAGCGCCGCCCGAGTTCGGCGCGGCGGTCACCGCCATGCGCGCCGCGCCCCTGCGCCCCGAGGTCTTCTGCGAGGAGATGCCGGCGCCCCAGCGGATCGCCCCCCACTCCTTCGCGCTCAGTGCCGACGTCACGGTCGACGGCACCGACGTGGCGACCGGTCGGCTGATCCTGCTCCACGACCCGGCTGGCAACGACGCCTGGGACGGCACCTTCCGCTGCGTCGCCTACGCCCGGGCGGAGATCGAGCTCGACATGATCACCGACCCGATGCTCGCCGAGGTCGGTTGGTCGTGGCTGCTCGAGGCCCTCGGCACCCACGGCGCCGACCACGCCGCCGCCTCCGGCACGGTGACCCGGGTCGCCACCGACAGCTTCGGCGGGATGGCCGAGGACGACGGCACCGCCCAGATCGAGGTGCGGGCCTCCTGGACCCCCACGGGCGAGCCCGCCGACCTGGGACGCCACGTCGAGGCGTGGGGCGAGCTGATGTGCACCGCCGCCGGTCTTCCTCCCGTTCCCGCCGGCGTGACGGCCATGCCGAGTCGGCGCGGCCAACGGGGTCAGGGACACTGACCCTCGATGACCGACCCGAACACCCCTGACCCCGACACCCCCGAGGGCACCGAGCCCACCGAACCGCCACCGCCGCCCGCTCCGCTGCTGCGGTTGAGCGAGCCGCTGCCCGCCGTCGTCGACTCCGACGCCGCGCTCGCCGAGACCTGCGCGGCGATCGCCGCCGGCACCGGGCCCGTCGCGATCGACGCCGAGCGCGCCTCCGGCTATCGCTACTCCTCGCGGGCCTACCTGATCCAGCTGCGCCGCGAGGGCTCCGGCACCCACCTCGTCGACCCGATCGCGTTCGCGTCGATGGACCCGCTCCAGGAGGCGATCGGCGACGCGGAGTGGCTCCTCCACGCCGCCACCCAGGACCTGCCCTGCCTCCGCGAGGTCGGGCTCTCCCCCACCGCCCTCTTCGACACCGAGCTCGCGGGCCGGCTGCTCGGCCACCCCCGGGTCGGCCTCGCCGCCCTCGTCGAGTCGCAGCTCGGCCAGCGGATGGCCAAGGAGCACTCCGCCGTCGACTGGTCGACCCGTCCGCTGCCCACCCCCTGGCTGGAGTACGCCGCGCTCGACGTCGAGCCGCTGGTCGAGCTCCGCACCCTGCTCGGCGAGCAGCTCGAGGAGAGCGGCAAGGCGGGCTGGGCGGACGAGGAGTTCGACGCGCTGCGCAGCTTCGAGCCCACCCCGCGGATCGACGCGTGGCGGCGTACGTCGGGCGTCCACCGGGTGCGCGGCCGTCGGGGCCTCGGCGCCGTGCGAGCCCTCTGGGAGACCCGTGACGCGATCGCGCAGGAGCGCGACGTGACCCCGGGCCGGATCCTGCCCGACTCCGCCATCGTCGCGGCCGCCTCGGCGATGCCGACGACTCGACGCGACCTGCTCTCGACCGCCGGGTTCCACGGCCGCGGCGCGGAGCGCTACGCCTCCCGCTGGGTGGCCGCCCTCACCGAGGTGGCCGAGATGGCCGAGGAGGAGCTGCCGACACGGGCCCCCCGGGGCGACGGTCCCCCGCTGCCGCGCACGTGGGCCGACCGCGACCCGGTCGCCGCCCGCCGGCTGGAGATCGCCAAGCCGGCGCTGTCCGCGCTGGCGGAGCAGCACACCCTCCCGACCGAGAACCTGCTGACGCCCGACTACGCCCGCCGGATCCTCTGGGCACCACCGGCGACGCGCGACCCGCAGGCGCTCGAGGTCGGCATCGACGAGCGGCTCGCCGAGCTCGGCGCCCGCTCGTGGCAGCGCCGGCTCACCGTGCCGGTGCTGGTCGAGGCGGTCGTGTCCGCGGAGGCCGAGGCCCGCGACTGACCCGGGACGGGCCGCTCGGGCCCGTCAGGGACTCTCGGTCCCCGTCGGCGACTCGCTCTGCTCCTCGGCCAGCCCCTCGGGGTCCAAGATGGTGCGCGACTCCTCGTCGATCTCGGTCGCCAGCGCCTCGAGGTCGGTCAGGACCGGCGCGAGGAGCAGCTCCTCGAGCTCGTCGGCGACGGTCAGCTCGAGCTCGGGCTCGTCGTCGAGCAACGGCGGGAGCACGATCGTGCGGATCGCGTTGGTGAAGACCTGGCCGTGGTCGGGAGCCCGGCCCGGCTGGATGAAGTCGGAGGAGTAGGCGACCTCGAGGTTGGCCGGGACCAGGTAGCCCTCGCTGGCGACCCGGCGCACGGACACCGCGGAGGCCATGTGGACCAGGAAGTCGGCGGCGGCTGCCGTGTTGCGGGTCTCCGCCGAGACGCACATGCCGGTCAGCTCCCCGACCGTGGCGTTGCGCTCGACCGACGGCATCTGGATCACGTCGAACTGGAGGCCGGGCACGTCGCGCAACCGGGGCACCAGCGAGCGGTAGCCCGGCATCATCGCGAGCTTTCCGCGCTCGAACCACTCGACGGCGCTGCGACGCTCGAGCTGGGCCGGGGTCAGGGTCAGGCGCGGGTCGCGCAGCACCGGCAGCACCGTCTCGAGGGCCGCCAGGGTGCTGTCGTCGGAGAAGGTCAGCCGGGTCGGCTCGGTGGAGCTGTCGAAGAGCTGGCCGTCGGCTGAGTAGATCCACGGCGCCAGACCCTCGAGCGAGGGGTCGACGTAGAGCCCCTTGGTGTTGCGCCCGGGACGGCTCGCGAACTCGGCCGCCGCGGAGAACTGGGCGAAGTTCCACGACAGCCCCTCCTCCGCCGGCGCCGAGAGCCCGCGGCGCACCATCGCGTCGAAGTCGACGAGCTCGGTGTTGTAGAACATCACCATCGGCGAGATCCCGACCGGCATGCACTGCAGCCGGCTCTCGGAGCTGAAGGCGAGCACCGAGTCTCGGGAGTAGAGGTCGCCGAAGTCGACGCCGCGCTCGAGCAGCAGCTGGTCGACCGGCTGGAGCACCTGCCGGTCCTCGAGCCACTTCAGGTCGCGCCCGGAGGCGAGGAAGACGTCGGGGACCTCACCGCTCTCCCGCATCGTGCCCATGAACTCCTGGCGCGAGGAGTAGGACACGACCTCCATCTCGGCGTCGTCGTAGAGCGAGTTGTAGACCGACACCAGCGACCGGTAGGCGTCGACCTCGGGTGCCGGGCCGAAGGCGGCAAAGGTCAGCGTGCGGTCGACCGCCGTCCGGGGTGGCTCGTCGCGGGGCGGGACCGCGCCCTCGTCGGCCTCGCAGCCGGCGACCAGGCTCGCAGCGAGCACCAGGGCGAGCACCCCGGCACCCGTCGAGCCGAACCTGTGACGTGCGCGCACGCTCTCGTTTCCCTCCACCCGTGTGACGACCGACCCAGAGGATACCGATCGGTACCCACCGGCCGACGCGCCGTTTCGCCACCACGGCAGCGAACGTGATCCTCCCTACGCTGGTCGCATGACCCCCCGGACGCTGCGCCGCGCCGTCAGCCTCGTGCTGGCGGGCGCCCTCGCCCTGACCGTGACCGCGTGCGGCAGCGGTGACGACGGTGCCCCGGCCTCGGCCCGCGACCGAGGTGGCGACGTACGCCGCTCGCCGGACGCCTCGCCGAGCCCGACCCCCCGACCGGAGGAGCCCGGGGAGCTCGGGGCCCCGGCGAAGCAGCGCCCCTCCGGCGACCGCACCAAGGTCGCGCAGGCCCCCGTGCGGCCGCGCGGCAACGCCCTGACGGTCCGGGCGACCGGTGCCGACGCCCACCTCGTGACTCCCTCCGCCCTCGGCCGCCGTTGGCGGGAGCGCTCGACCGCCGACGAGGGCAGCCGGGTGATGAGCCCCTGCCACGCGGCCACGTTCCACGACGTCGGTGCCGACCGGGTCCGGTTGCGCGACTTCGGCGGACCGGGCGAGGCGGTCCAGGCCGCCGCCCGCTTCGTCGACCACCGCTCGGCGCTGCGGATCGAGCGCGTCGTCCGGGCGTGGGAGCGCGGTTGCGCCGCCGACCTCGACGACCGCGACGCCGCTCTCGGCGTCGTGCGCCACGGACGCTGGCTGGCCGTCGTGGAGGTCGCCGACGTCGCGCGCCCCGATCGTCAGGTGCGGCGCGCCCTCGACGCCGCGGCTGCGACGTTCTGACCCGCCCGCGCGTAGCCTCGGGCGGGTGAGCGAAGGCAACCGGCGTCACCACCGCCCGATGCTCCCGGGCGACCGCACCATCGAGGCGGCCAGCGGCAGCGTCGACCCCGCGGAGCTCGCCGAGGCGGCCGACCGGGCAGCGACCCTGTTGGTGCGCGGGGCTCGCGACAGCCACGACGGCGCAATCGCCGACCGGCTGCTCCACCTCGCCGACACCGAGGGCATCGAGACCATCGCCGAGGTCTGGTCGAGCGCGCCGGGCGACTCGCTGGCCGGCTGCCTGTGGCGGCTCTACCTGCTCCGCTCGTGGGTCTACGCCGACCCGTCGGGGGTGGCCCGCCAGTTCGAGGCCGGCCGCGCGCAGGCTCCGGTGGCGCGGGTCGTCGCCGGGGTGGCCGACCCGCCGGGACCGGAGGAGCTCAAGGCGATGATCGACCAGGTGCTGCGCGGCATCGCCGAGGGCGAGTTCGCCGACGTGCTGCTGCGGGCCGCCGCCTTCGCCCGGGTCGTCGCGACCGGCCGCGCCGCGGACCCGGCCGTCGGACAGGACCAGGTCACCCGGATGCTCACCCTGGCCGAGCAGCTCGAGACCTCCGGACACGCCGAACTCCGCCACGGACTGGCTTGATCGGGTCCTACAATGGTCGTCGTGTGCCGGGCCGCGGCAGCCCCGGGTCCCAACATCAGCCGCTACGAGCGGCCACGCGCCGTGAGGCGCTCCCGGTCCGGCACACACCTACTCCGGCCCCTGGGCTCGTCGTACCCGACCTGAGCGTCGAGGATCCGCCGATCGACGACGCTCAGGTCGGGTACGACGCCCATCCGGGGCTGCACGAGCCTCACGACGAGGCGGCGGCGAGGGCCTTCCGGATCCGCTGGTCGCTGACCGGCCGCGGGGTGCCGAGCTGCTGGGCCCAGAGCGAGACCCGATACTCCTCCAGCAGCCACCGCACCTCCCGCAGCGCCGCCGACGGCGGCCGTCCGGCGGGCAGCGCCTCGACGGCGTGGAGGTAGCCGGCCTGGAGCTCGGCGATCCGGGCCAGCTGCTCGCGGTCGCGGCCGGGCTGCTCGTCGAGGCGGGCGCGACGCTGGGAGATCGCGGAGAGCCACGTCGGATAGCGCTGCAGCTGGGCCGCACCGGCCTCGGAGACGAAGCCGCGGTGGACCAGACGCGCGAGCTGGTCGCGCATGTCGGTCATCGACGGCAGCGTCGCGAGCTCGGCCCGCCCGGAGAGGGTCCGGTCGACCTCGCGCCAGCGACCCAGCACGGTCGTGACCCGGGCCAGCAGGTCGCGCATCCGGGGCTCGAGGTCACGGCGCAGGTCGACCAGGAGCGCGTCGTACGCCGCTTCGTCGCGGGCGGGCTTCGCGGCGTCGACGGCGTCGAGGACGACGGCCCGGCGGCAGTCCTCGACCAGCTCGGCGACGGTCGGGTAGGGCGAGCCGGCGAGCGCGAGCTTGCCGGCGTTGTCGAGACCGGCGAGCAGGTCGGGCTCCGGCAGGGCGATGAGCAGCAGCCGGGCGACCCCCAGCCGGTGGCGGGCGTCCGCCTCGGCCGCCGAGCCGCAGACGGTCAGGCCCACCGAGGAGCCCTCGTCGTCGAGCGCCGGGAACCCGCGGACGTCATGACCGGCCCGGGTCCAGGTCTGCTCGACCGGCAGCTCGCCGAAGGTCCACGACGTCTGCCCGGTCGTCGTGGTGTCGGCCGCGACCTCGGCGACCGCGGCCGCGAACTGCGGGCGCAGCGGCTCCTTGAGCGCCTCGAGGTCCTTGCCCCGCGCCTGCTCACCGCCGTCCTCGCCGACGACGCGGAAGGTCGGGCGGAGGTGGTCGGCGACCTTCGACCAGTCCCACGCATCGCGCGGGACGTGGACGCCGGTCGTCGCCCGGAGGTAGCGCTCCAGCGCCTCGAGCAGCGGCTCCTCCCCCGGCGGGACGGCGGCCAGGAACTCGCGCGCCGTGTTCGGCGCCGGGACGAAGGAGACCCGCAGGTTCTTGGGCAGGCTGCGGATCAGCGAGGCCACCAGCTCCTCGCGCAGCCCCGGGACGTGCCAGGAGAAGTCGTCGGCGGTGACCCGGTTGAGGGTGGCGACCGGGACGTCGACGGTCACTCCGTCGTCGGCCGCGCCCGGCTCGAAGTGATAGCTCAGGTTGAACGAGAGCCCCGCGTCCCCCGACTCGGCGAGCCACTGCTGCGGGTAGTCCGACGCCACGACCTCGTCGGCGGTGTCGTGGGTCAGCATCGCGGGATCGAAGGTGAGGAGGTCGGGCCGCCGCCGTCGCTCGGTCTTCCACCACTGGTCGAAGTGGGCGCCGCTGACGACGTCCTCGGGGATCCGGGCGTCGTAGAAGTCGAAGAGCGTGTGCTCGTCGACGACGAGGTCGCGCCGGCGCGCGCGGTGCTCGAGCTCCTCGGCCTCCTCGAGCAGCCGCCGGTTCTCGGCCATGAAGCGCTGACGGGTGTGCCACTCGCCGTAGACGAGCGCATGCCGGATGAAGAGCTCGCGGGAGAGCGCCGGGTCGATCCGGCCGTACTGCACGGTGCGGTCGGCGACCAGCGGCACGCCGTAGAGCGTGACCCGTTCCTGCGCCATGACGGCGGCCCGCTTCTTCGACCAGTGGGGCTCGGAGTGGGTGCGCTTCACGAGGTGGGCGCCGATCCGCTCGGCCCACTCCGGCCGGATCGCCGCGTTCTGGCGGGCCCAGAGCCGACCGGTCTCGACGAGCTCGCCGGCAACGAGGAACTGGGGGTTCTTCCCCTTCAGCCCGCTGCCGGGGAAGATCGCGAACCGCGTGCCCCGGGCCCCGAGGTACTCCCGCGGCCCTCTTTCCTTCCGGTCGCGCTCCTCGAGCAGGCCGACGTGGGACAGCAGGCCGGAGAGCAGCGCCTGGTGGATCGCATCAGAGTCGGGAGTGTCCGCGGGGTGGCCGACCTCGATCCGCATCTCCTTGCAGACGCGCCGCAGCTGGGACTCGAAGTCCTGCCACTCGCGCACCCGCAGGTAGTTGAGGAACTCGCGCTTGCACATCCGCCGGAAGGCCGACCCGGACAGCTCGCGCTGCTGCTGGCGGAGGTGACGCCAGAGGTTGAGCCAGGTCAGGAAGTCCGACGACTCGTCCCTGAAGCGCGCGTGGAGCTGGTCGGCCTGCGCCCGCTGCTCGACCGGTCGCTCCCGCGGGTCCTGCAGCGACAGCGCCGCCGCGATCACCAGCACCTCGCGCAGGCAGCCGAGCCGCTCGGCCTCGAGGATCATCCGGCCCAGCCGGGGGTCGATCGGGAGCCGGGCGAGCCGCCGGCCGACCTTGGTCAGCCGGTCCTGGCCATCCCCGGGTCGCAGCGCGTTGAGCTCCTCCAGCAGCTGGGTGCCGGCTGTGACGTTGCGGCGGTCCGGCGGCTCGACGAACGGGAAGCGAGCGATGTCGCCCAGGCCGAGCGAGGTCATCTGGAGGATGACGCTGGCGAGGTTGGTCCGCAGGATCTCCGGGTCGGTGAACTCCGGCCGCTTGTCGAAGTCCTCCTCGCTGTAGAGCCGGATCGCGATGCCGGCCTCGACGCGGCCGCAGCGGCCGGAGCGCTGGTTGGCCGAGGCCTGGCTGATCGCCTCGATCGGGAGCCGCTGGACCTTGGTGCGCGAGGAGTAGCGGCTGATCCGGGCGACACCGGTGTCGACGACGTAGCGGATGCCGGGCACGGTCAGCGAGGTCTCGGCGACGTTGGTGGCGAGCACGACGCGGCGTACGGACTGGGGGTGGGAGCTGAAGACCCGGTGCTGCTCCGCGGCCGAGAGCCTCGAGTAGAGCGGCACGATCTCGGTGCGCGGCAGGTCGGCGAGCTCGTCGGCGGTGTCGCGGATCTCGCGCTCGCCGGGGAGGAAGACGAGGACGTCGCCGGGGCCTTCGGCGGCGAGCTCCCTGACCGCGTCCTTGATCGCCTCGGTCTGGTCGCGCTGGATCGCCTCGCCCTCCTCGTCGTCCTCGGGGAGCTCCAGCAGCGGCCGGTAGCGCACCTCGACGGGGTAGGTGCGGCCCGAGACCTCGACGACCGGGGCGTCGAAGTGGGCGGCGAAGCGGTCGACGTCGATGGTCGCCGAGGTGATGACGACCTTGAGGTCGGGCCGGCGCGGCAGCAGCCGCTTGAGGTAGCCGAGCAGGAAGTCGATGTTGAGGCTGCGCTCGTGGGCCTCGTCGATGATGATCGTGTCGTACTTCCGCAGCTGGCGGTCGCGCTGGAGCTCGGCGAGCAGGATGCCGTCGGTCATCAGCTTGACCCGGCCGGCCCGTGAGGTCTGGTCGGTGAAGCGGACCTGGTAGCCCACCAGCTCGCCGAGCTCGGTCCTCAGCTCGCTGGCGATCCGCTCGGCGACGGAGCGCGCCGCGATCCGGCGCGGCTGGGTGTGGCCGATCAGCTTGCCGTCACTGCCCCGGCCGAGCTCGAGGCAGATCTTCGGCAGCTGGGTCGTCTTCCCCGAACCGGTCTCGCCGGCGACGATGACGACCTGGTGGTCACGGATCGCCGCGGCGATGTCGTCGCGACGCTGGCTGACCGGGAGCTCGGGCGGGTAGGTGATGTCCACAACGCGCCCGATTCTCCCCCACGGGGGGAAGCGGTTTTCTAGCCCCCGTAGGTGTTCACCAGGGACGTCGCCATCGGCTCCCACTGGGCGTAGGCGTTGGGGCAGCACGAGCGCTGGACCCGGTCGGCGGCCAGCGTCTTCTCCATCGACTCCCAGCCGCTGATGTCGAAGAGGCCCGGGTTGCTGGTCGCGCTCGAGACGCCGAGGAAGCCCTGGGTCGACTGCGTCGGGTTGACGCAGGCGACGGAGCCGGGGCACCAGCCCTGGCTGGGGCGCTGCTGGAAGAGGCCGAGCGAGTCGCGGTCGCCGAACTGGATGTTGCAGTACTTCGACTCCTGCATCGCGGTCATCAGCGCGATGATCTGGACGTTGCGGTTGCCGCCGGCGGCCTGGGTCGCGTCGGTGATCGTGTTCACGTTGGCGAGCTGGGCCGTGGTCAGGCTCGAGGTCGAGCTGCCGCCGGTGGAGTAGCACAGCGACTGGTCGTAGGTCTGGCTCCAGCCGAGCAGCTCCTGCCAGGTCGCGAGGTCGACGGTGCCGGTCTGGGACAGGCCCCGGTTGGCCTGGAAGGAGACGACGGAGGCGCGGGTGCCCGAGCCGAAGATGCCGTCGACGACGAGGTTGGCGCCGTACTTGTTGAGCTGGGTCTGCGCCGCCTTCACTGCGTTGGTGTTGGCGGAGCCCTGGCTGACCTGGACGACCAGCCGCGGCCACGTGCCCGACCCGGCGATGCCGTCGGCGGTGAGCCCCTGGGAGGACTGGAAGGCCTGGAGGTTCGACTTCGTGCCGGCGCCGAAGACGCCGTCAGCAGTCGTCGACCAGCCGCGTGCGGTCAGCAGGTGTTGCAGCGACATCGCGTTGTTGTTGCGCGGCTGGCCCGACTGCGTGACCGGCCACGCGCTGGCCGCCTGGGCCGGGGCGGTGGTCACCGCGGGGACGAGCAGGGCGAGGACGAGGCCCGCGATCGCGAGCAGGACGGTACGACGCATGCGGTGTGACTCCCGAGAGACAGCGCCCCGCTCCCGAGATGACCGGGGCTACCGCACGCGAGGCTACGTCTGCCAGCGCGGGTCTGTCACCAGCGCGACCAGCTCGTCGAGATCGGGGTCGGCGCCCCCGTCGCCCGAGCGCATCCACTGGACGCGCACCACGTTCTCCGTGCCGGCGAAGACGACCTCGGTGCCGGGGAAGTAGGGCTGGCGGTCCCGGGCGACGAAGACCTGGACGCCGTCGACCTCGCGCCGCCCGCACGAGCGGTAGACCTTCTCCGGGCAGGCCGACGGCAAGCCGTATCCGGCGCTGACGGGGAAGGCGTCCGCGTTCACCGAGGCCACCTGACGGCGCTTCTCGAAGACACCGCCCTCGAACAGGGAGGCCCCGCCGGCCGGGAAGCCCATCAGCTCCCGACCTCCTCCCGCGACGGTGGCCAGGGCGTCCTGGAACTCGGCCGGGTCGATCGAGCTGACCGGCGGTGGCTCCGGCAGGTCGAGGCGCTCGTCGGCGGCCGCCTCCAGCAGCTGCTCGACGGTGATGTCGGTCCCGGAGATCGGCACCAGCGAGTTGTTGCCGAAGAGCAGGTCGAGCGTGAGGGTCACGACGTCGCCGTCGGCCTGCTCGACCTCGACCGTCGTCACCGAGTCGGAGGTCCCGACCCGTGCCGGCTCACCGTCCGGCCCGCGCGCGTCGCGGCACGTGACGTCGTACGCCCCGGTCTTGCAGGGCGAGTCCCACGCTGCTCGGTGGCTCCGGGCGACCCCGACCACCAGCATCCCCATCCCGTCCTCACCGGGGTTGGTCCACGTGAACCTCGAGCCGAGATAACCGTCGCCCGTCTGGGAGTTGGCGGTGCCTCGCGTGTAGGGCTGGAGGTGCTCGCGACGCGGGTCGAGGTGCTCGGCGAGCAGGTCGTTCCAGCGTGAGAGGGGTGTGGCGTTGTCGTTGCGCGGGTCGAGGTCCGGGAGCGCCCGTACCGGGTCGGTGGCCGCGGTGGTCCGATCGGGGTCAGGCGTCCGGTCGACCGGCTGCGGGTCGGACCGCGGGGTGCCCTGGCCGAGCAGGGTCGCGCTCGCCAGCACGGCGGCGGTGGCGGCCGCCGCACCGACGACCGTCGCCCGGGTGCGCAGCAGCCGGCGCCGGCCGCGCGCGAGGTCGGCGGAGACGGGGACGACCGGCGGGTCGAAGGTGTCGGCCAGGCGGGCGAGCTCGCGCTCGAGGTCGGTGGCGGTCATCGCGGCTCTCCTCCGTTGTCGACCAGCGTCAGCGTCGACCGCAGCCGGGCGAGCGCGTCACTGGTCTGGCTCTTCACGGTGCCGGTGCTGATCCCGAGGTCGGCGGCGGTCTCCTCGACGGACAGGCCCCAGTAGTGACGGAGCACGACGACCCGTCGTTGCCCGGCCGGGAGGGCCCGCAACGCGGTCCAGAGGGCGTCGGTCTCCTCCACCCCCAGGCCGGCGGGTGCCCGGCGGTCGAGGTCGCCGGTCGCGAACGACCGCTCGCGCCGCCAGGGTCGCCGGGTCTCGTCGAGGTGGGTGTTGACGACCGCCCGCCGCGCGTAGGCGTCCACCGAGTCGGCGCGCCGTACGCGCGGCCAGGCGGCGTAGAGCTTGGCGAGCGCGGTCTGCACGACGTCCTCGGCCCGGTGGGCGTCACCGCACAGCAGCACCGCCGTCCGGTAGAGCTGCGGCCGCCGCTGTGCGACGTAGGCGCTGAACTCCTCGTCCCGGTCCACCCCGTGTCCCCTCGTCTCGCCACTGTTCTACCCCCCTGACGGGGCGGGCGCGGGATCGGTTGGGTCCAGGGTCGATCGGCGGGGTCAGCTGTTGGACAGGTCGCTCTCCTCCTCGGGCGCCGTCGTCGGCGGCAGCTGGCCGGGAGCACCGTCGGGGCGGAAGCCGTGGTCGTCGCCGTCGCCGTCGTGGTCGAAGGGGCGCCCCATCATCTCCGGGCCCCGGTCGCCGGGACCGTGGTGGTCGGTCGTCGGGGCGCCCACTGCGAAGCCACCGGCGCCGCCGACGATCACGCCGGCGAGGACGGCGGCGACCATGCCGCCCCGGACGGCGCCGGCCCGCTCACGCAGGCCGGCGAAGCGGCCGCGACCGGTGGCAGGTTCGGCACGCTCCGCGGCGTCCTCCGGCACGGGCGGGGGCTGCGGCTGGTCGGACTGGTCGGGCTGACCGGACTGCGGGTCGTGGGGCGTGCCCTTCACGGGCTGGGTCTCGTCGGTGCTCATGGGGCGATGGTGCGGACGGTTCCTGTGCCTGCCCTGTGCCCCGCCTCGGCGTACGACCTGAACAGCGCGTTCACAGCAAACCCACAGCGACGAGCGGCAGAGTGGCCACCATGGAACCGAGCCCCGACCTGACGCGCCCCGACGGCTCCCCGTTGCGCGTGCTGGTCGTCGACGACGAGGTCAACCTGGCCGAGCTGGTCTCGATGGCGCTGCGCTACGAGGGCTGGGAGGTGACCGCCGCCCACACCGGGGCCTGCGCGGTGGCGGCGGCCCGCGAGGTCTCACCCGACGCGATCGTGCTCGACGTGATGCTGCCCGACTTCGACGGCCACGAGGTGCTGCGGCGGGTGCGGAGCGTCGACCCCCACGTGCCGGTGCTGTTCCTCACCGCCCGCGACGCCGTGGAGGACCGGGTCGCGGGCCTCACGGCCGGCGGCGACGACTACGTCACCAAGCCCTTCTCGCTCGAGGAGGTCGTCGCCCGCGTGCGCGGCCTGATGCGCCGGACCGGCGCCCGCCGCGCCACCGAGCACTCCGTCCTGACCGTCGGCGACCTCACCCTCGACGAGGACAGCCACGAGGTGTTCCGCGACGGGGACGAGATCGCGCTGACCGCCACCGAGTTCGAGCTGCTGCGGTTCCTGATGCGCAACCCGCGCCGGGTCATGAGCAAGGCCCAGATCCTCGACCGGGTCTGGCACTACGACTTCGGCGGCCAGGCCAACGTGGTCGAGCTCTACATCTCCTACCTCCGCAAGAAGGTCGACGCCGGCCGCGAGCCGATGATCCACACCATGCGAGGTGCCGGCTACGTCCTGAAGCCGGCGTCATGAGGCTGTTGCCCCGCACCCTCAGCGGTCGGCTCGTGCTCACGACGGTGGTGCTGGTGGCCGTGGTGGCCCTGCTGGTCTCGACGGTCGCCACGCTGGCCATGAGCCGCTACCTCGGCGACCGGCTCGATCGCGACGTACGCGCCTCGCTGGGCCGCGCCTACGGCCCCCAGGCCGGGTTCGGCCCCGGCACCCCGCCGGACGCCGACGACCGGCCCGGCGGTCACGACCGCGACGGCGACGGCCAGGGCATCGGGACGCTCACCGCCTACCTCGACGGCGGCCTGCGCAGCGGCGAGGTCCTCACCACCGGCTCCGACGGCTACGGCGACCGCACCGCGCTCGGCGACGACGTGCTCGCCGAGCTGGCCGACGTCCCCACCGACGGCGAGAGCCACGACGTCCACCTGGCCGGCCTGGGTGAATACCGCGTGCTCGCCGTCAGCCGCGACGGCGCCGTCCTCGTGGGTGGACTCCCCACCGACGACGTGGAGGCGATCCTCGGCCGGCTGCTCACGGCCGAGCTCCTGCTCAGCCTGCTCGGCGTGGCCGCCGCAGCCGTGGGCGGAACGCTGCTCGTACGTCGCCAGCTGCGCCCGCTGCGCGACGTGGCCGGCACCGCCCACCGCGTCTCGGAGCTGCCGCTGGCCACCGGCGACGTCGCGGTCCACGAGCGTGTCCCCGAGCGGCTGACCGACGAGCACACCGAGGTCGGCCAGGTGGGGGCTGCCCTCAACACCCTGCTCGACCACGTCGAGACCTCGCTCGAGGCGCGCCACCGCTCGGAGCAGCAGGTGCGGCAGTTCGTCGCCGACGCCTCCCACGAGCTCCGCACGCCGCTGGCCACGATCCAGGGCTATGCCGAGCTGGCCGAGCGCCGTCCCGACGACGTCGCCGCCGTCCGGCAGGCGGTGTCGAAGGTCGGGGTCGAGGCGGTGCGGATGAGCGCCCTGGTCGAGGACCTGCTCCTGCTCGCGCGGCTCGACGCAGGCCGTCCGCTCGAGCACGAGCCGGTCGACCTCACGATGCTGCTCCTCGAGGCCGTCACCGACGCGCGGGTGGTGGCGCCCGACCACCACTGGCGGATCGAGCTCCCCGACGAGCCGATCGAGACCACCGGCGACGGGCAGCGGCTGCACCAGGTCGTGACGAACCTGCTGACCAACGCCCGCAAGTACACCCCGCCCGGCACGACGGTGACGGTCTCCGGCGACGCCCGGGGCTTCTCGGTGCGCGACGACGGTCCGGGGTTTCCGCCGGAGCTGGTGGAGCACGCCTTCGAGCGGTTCACCCGCGGCGACGCGGCCCGCACCCGGGAGGCCGGCAGCAGCGCCGGGCTCGGCCTCGCCCTCGTGCAGGCGATCGTCACCGCCCACGGCGGCCGGGTCTCGCTGGCCTCGCGGCCGGGCGACACCGTCGTCCGGGTCGACCTCAGCCGAGGCTGACCACGGCGGGCAGCGACCCGGTGACGGTGGCGAGGAGCTGGTCGCGGGTCATGGTGGTGGGGTCCTCGACCCAGCCGAGCACGAGCTGCTCGACCATCGCCGCCCACGCCCGCACCACCATCCGGGCCGCGGGGGTGTCGGCGATCAGCTCACCCTGTGCGTCCTCGGTGAAGATCCGGTCGGTGAGCGAGGCGAGCGCCTCGTCGTAGAGCCCGCGCAACGCCTCGTTGCCGCCCTGGGCGGCCTTGAGGATCGAGGTGTAGCCCTCGTGGTTGGCCGCGACGTAGTCGACGTAGGCCGACATCGAGGCGAGCAGCCGGTCGAGCGGCTCACCGCCGGCGGGCGGCGCCGTCTGCTCGACGAGGTCGTCGACCGCGCGGCGTACGACGGCCTCGTGGAAGGCGTGCTTGTTGCCGAAGTAGTGGTAGAGCAGGCCGCGGGAGATGCCCGCCTCCTCGGCGAGCAGGTCGATGGTGAGCTCGTCGAGCGACCGGGTCGCGAGCAGGCCGACGCCGAGGTCGAGCAGCTGGGCGCGCCGCTGGTCGGGCCGCAGCCGGGTGCGGGGGCTCGTGGGCTGGCTCACCCGGACACCTTATTGACGTTCGTTCAATAACGCCAGTACGGTCGCAGGCATGACCCGACAGCAGGTGGACCACCTCGTCATCGGTGCCGGCTTCGCCGGCCTGTGTGCCGCGATCAAGCTCCGGGAGGCCGGCGAGGGCGACTACGTCGTGCTCGAGCGGGGCGACGACGTCGGCGGGACCTGGCGTGACAACACCTACCCGGGCGCCGCCTGCGACGTGCCGAGCCAGCTCTACTCCTTCTCCTTCGCGCTCAACCCCGACTGGTCCATGTCGTTCTCCCCGCAGCCGGAGATCCAGGCCTACCTCGGCCGGGTCGCCCGCGAGCGCGGGGTCCTCGACCGGTTCCGCTTCGGCACCACCGTCGAGGAGGCCCGTTGGGACGAGGAGTCGCAGCGCTGGCTCGTCGACACCGACCGCGGGTCGTGGGCCGCGCGCACGCTGATCAGCGGCGCCGGCGCGCTCGTCGAGCCGCGGCTCCCCGACATCGCCGGCATCGAGGGCTTCCAGGGCGAGGTCTTCCACTCCGCCCGCTGGAACCACGACGTCGACCTGACCGGGAAGCGGGTCGCCGTGATCGGCACCGGTGCCTCCGCGATCCAGATCGTCCCCGAGATCGCCAAGGTGGTCGGCCGGCTCGACCTCTACCAGCGGACCGCTCCCTACGTCCTCCCCCGCAACGACCGCCGCTACTCGCGCGCCGAGCGGCTCGCCTTCCGCCACGTGCCCGGCCTCCAACGGTTGATGCGCGAGTCGATCTACTGGGCCCGCGAGGCCTACGTCCCCGGCTTCACCTGGCAGCCGAAGCTGGCGCTCCCCGCCAAGAAGCTGGCGCTGCGCAACCTCGAGAAGGCCGTGACCGACCCCGGGCTGCGGGCGCGGCTGACCCCCGACTTCGAGATCGGCTGCAAGCGGATCCTGATCTCCAACACCTACTACCCCGCGCTCACCCAGGACCACGTCGAGCTGGTGACCGACCCGATCCAGAAGGTCACCGGCCACTCCGTCATCACCGCCGACGGGGTCGAGCGCGAGGTCGACGTCCTGGTCGTGGCCACCGGCTTCCACACGACCGACCAGCCGATCGCCCACCACGTCGTCGGGCGCGACGGCCGCTCGCTCGCCGAGACCTGGGCCGACACCGGCATGCAGGCCTACAAGGGCACGACCGTCCACGGCTTCCCCAACTACTTCCAGGTCGTCGGGCCCAACACCGGCCTCGGCCACTCGAGCATGGTGCTGATGATCGAGGCCCAGGTCGGCTACGTCGTCGACGCGCTGCGGACCATGGACCTCCACGGCTACGCCACGGTCGAGCCGCGGCAGGACGAGCAGGACGCCTGGAACGACGACCTCCACCGGCGGATGCAGCGCACGGTCTGGAGCACCGGCGGCTGCGCCAGCTGGTATCTCGACGACCGCGGCCGCAACACGACGCTCTGGCCGCGCAGCACCTGGACCTTCCGCCAGCTGCTCGCCCGGTTCGACCCGGCCGCCTACGACGTGACGGCCACCCGCCCCGCTCCTGAAGGGATCTCCGCATGAAGACGTTCGACGACAAGGTCGTGGTGATCACCGGCGCCGGCTCGGGCATCGGCCGCGCGCTCGCCCTCGACTGCGCCGCCCGCGGCTCCCTGCTCGCGCTCTCCGACGTCGACGAGACCGGGCTGGCCGAGACGGTCGACCTGGCCAAGAACGTCGGAGCCCGCGAGATCCACGCGTCCCGGCTCGACGTCAGCGACCGCGCCGCGTTCACGGCGTACGCCGCCGAGGTGGTCGACCACTTCGGCCGCGTCAACGTCGTCGTCAACAACGCCGGCGTCGCGCTCACCGGTGACGTCGAGGAGCTCACCTACGACGACATGGACTGGATCGTCGACATCAACTTCTGGGGCGTCGTCCACGGCACCAAGGAGTTCCTGCCCCACCTGGTCGCCTCCGGTGACGGCCACGTCGTCAACATCTCGTCCCTCTTCGGGCTGATCTCGGTCCCCGGCCAGAGCATGTACAACGCGACGAAGTACGCCGTCCGCGGCTTCTCTGAGGCGCTGCGCGAGGAGATGCTGGTGACCGGCCATCCCGTCGGGGTCACCGTGGTCCACCCGGGAGGCATCAAGACCGCGATCGCCCGCAACGCCCGGGCCTCGGACTCGGTCGACCAGGGCGCGACGGCCGCGCTCTTCGACAAGAAGCTCGCCAGGATGACGCCCGAGCGGGCCGCGCAGGTGATCGTCCGGGCCGTGCTGAAGGACCAGGCCCGCTGCCTGGTCGGGCTCGACGCCCACGCGCTCCACCACCTCGCCAAGCTCACCGGCTCGCGCTACCAGGACGTCGTCGCGAGGGCCACGGGCCGGATGCTGCCCGCCCGCCCCCTCTGAGGCTCAGCCGGGCGGGGGCGGGAGCGCGTCCGAGGCCTCGAGCGGGTCCATCCCGGTGAGCAGCAGCAGGTCGGCGACGATGCCGCGGAGCTGGGCCAGCACCACCTCTGCCGACAGCACGTCCGAGCGCTCCACCTGCCCGGTCGCGTGACCGACGGCGAGCAGGGCCGGCTGGGCGGCGACGGCCATCCGGTTCTCCCGCAGCTCGGCGGCGACCTCGTCGACCGCGGTCGCGAGGTCGGTCGCGATCCCTGAGTAGGCCGTGGGGATCGGTCGCCGGTGGTAGGCCGCGACGGCCACGTGGCGCACCATGACCCGCGTCGAGCGCAGCGCCCGGTCGAGCGGGTCGACGAGCTCGGCCATGCGGCGTACGCCGGGCCGGTGCCGCACGCGGAACGGGGAGCTGGCGACGACCGCGAGCCCCTCGTCTGCCGCGAGCTGCAGCTCCCGGATCAGGGTGTCGGTGGCCCGGGCGTCGGCGAGCAGGTCGAGGGCCGGCTCGACCTCGCCGTCGACCATCACCTCCCCGGCCGCGCGGAGCAGCGCCGCCACCTTGTCGAGGACCAGCGCGGCCTGCTCGCGTGGTCGACGCAGCGGCGCCGCGGGGACCACCGTGGCGGCGACGAGCGCCACCGCTCCCCCGACCAGGGCGTCGGTCCAGCGCACCAGGCCCTGGTCGGGGTCGGGGAGCAGGGTGGAGACGACGATCGACTGGACGGCGGCCTGGGTGACGAACAGCTGTCCGCCGTCGAGCAGGAAGGCCGCCGTCATGGCCAGGGCGATGATCAGCATCAGCTGCCACCAGCCGGTCCCGATCCCCATCGTCAGCAGGTCGGCGACGAGGACGCCGGTGGCGACCCCGAGCGTGACCTCGGCGACCCGCCGCAGGCGCTGGCCGTAGGAGGTGCCGAGGCTGACCACGGCCGCGATCGGGGCGAAGAACGGGGTCGGGTGGCCGAGCAGCTGCGAGGCGATGAAGTAGGCGACGCCGCCGGCGATCGCGCACTGCGCGATCTGCCACGACTTCGACCGGGTCCGGGCGACCCGTGCCCGCACCGACACGCTGCCGCGCGACCACAGCCGGTCGAGCGGCTGGGAGGCCCTGGACATGGTCTGATCCTGTCATGAGGTTCGAGCCGGGGACGCCGGTGCGCTGCGTGGGGACCAAGTGGCGCGACCGGCCCCACTGGGAGTTCGACGCGACCTACCTCGGCGCGGACGACCACGGCGACTGGATCGGCTGCCGGCCCGGCACCCGGTTCGCCCGACCGGGTGCCGACTTCGTCGCGCCCTACGCCCAGGTGACACTCGTCCCCGCCGAGGACCTCGCCGAGCGCGGCTGGCTGGCGACGTTCCACGCACCGGACGGGCAGGTCCGCACCTACGTCGACATCACCAGCCCGCCGCGGTGGCGCTTCACGACGCTGCAGTACGTCGACCTCGACCTCGACGTGGTGCAGGGCCTCACGGGTCGGGTGTGGGTCGACGACGAGGACGAGTTCGCCGAGCACCGTGAGCAGTGGTCCTACCCGGAGATCGTCACGGTCTCGGCCGTCGGCTCGTGCGAGGCCGTGGAGCGGGCGGTCCGGAGGGGTGAGGCGCCGTTCGACGGTGAGACCCACCTTCCGTGGCTGACCCGGCTCACCGCAGACTGAGCGCGTGCACATCGAGTTCCGCGGGTCGCCGCGGCCGACCCTGGGCGTGGAGTGGGAGTTCGCCCTGGTCGACCGTGACACCCGCGACCTCGCCAACTGCGCCGACGCGCTCTTCGACGCCACCGCCGGCCGGGTCCGCGACGGCATGCTCCACCGCGAGCTGCTGCGCAACACCGTCGAGGTCGTCACCGGCGTCTGCGACACCGTCGGCGAGGCCGTCGACGACCTGCGCGAGACCCTCGGCGTGGTGCTGCCGGCGGCTGCCGACCTCGGTGTCGACCTCTTCGGCGCCGGCGCCCATCCGTTTGCCGCGTGGTCGGAGCAGCACGTCACGCCGGGCCACCGCTACGAGGAGCTGATCAACCGCACCCAGTGGTGGGGGCGACAGATGCTGATCTGGGGCGTCCACGTCCACGTCGGGATGCCGGCCGTCGACCGGGTGATGCCGGTGCTGTCCTCGCTGCTCAACACCTTCCCCCACCTGCAGGCGCTGTCGGCCTCGTCGCCGGTGTGGGCGGGCACCGACACCGGCTACGCCTCCAACCGGGCACTGATGTTCCAGCAGCTGCCGACGGCCGGGCTGCCGTTCCAGTTCGGCACGTGGGCGGAGTACGAGTCGTTCTGCGACGACTCCACCGTCACCGGGGTCGTCGAGGGCCAGTCCGACATCCGGTGGGACATCCGGCCCTCGGCCCACCTCGGCACCATCGAGAACCGGGTGTGCGACGGCGTCTCCGACGTCGGCGAGCTCGCGGCGCTCGTGGCGCTGGTGCACTGCCTCGTCGTCGACCTCGACGACCGTCTCGCGGCGGGCGAGACGCTGGCGACGCTGCCGCCCTGGCACGTCCAGGAGAACAAGTGGCGCGCCGCCCGCTACGGCCTCGAGGCGGAGATCATCGTCGCCGCCGACAACCGCGAGCGGCTCGTGACCGACGACCTCGACGACCTCCTCACCCACCTCGAGCCGGTCGCGAAGCGACTCGGCTGCTCCGCCGAGCTGCGAGATGTGGCGGAGATCCCGCGACGTGGCGCGTCCTACGAGCGCCAGCGCCGCGTGGCCGCGGAGAGCGGCGGTGACCTCGTCGCCGTCGTCGCGTCGGTGGTCGACGAGCTGACGGGCTCGCTGGCGGACTACCGCTCATAGCCGCCCTCGGGCGGCACCATCTCGAGCCGTACGCCGAGCAGCCGGACCGGCTTGTCCTGCTCCACCCGCTCGAGCAGCGCCACGGCCGCCTCCTCCAGCACGACCAGGTCGCGGCTCGGCCCGGGCAGCTTGCGCGACCGGGTGAGGGTGAAGAAGTTGCGGTAGCGGACCTTGAGGTGGACCCGCATCGCCGGCCGCCCCTCGGCGTCGATGCTCGCCAGCGCCCGGGCGGTGAGCCGGCGCACGGCGTCGGGCACCTCGGACCACTCGAGGTCGCGCTGGAAGGTCTCCTCGTGGCCGTGGGCCCGCGCCACCCACGGCGTCGCATCGACCGGGCTGGAGTCGACCCCGCGCCCGAGGCGGTGGAACCACGGTCCCATCGTCGGCCCGAACTCCCCCGCGACGACCTCGGTCGGCGAGGCCGCCAGCTCGCGCACCGTCGTGATGCCGAGCGCGCCGAGCCGACCGGCGATCTTCGCCCCGACGCCCCACAGCGCCCGGACCGGCCGGTCGCCCATCTCGTCGTACCACCGGTCGTCGGTGATCGCGTAGACCCCGCGCGGCTTGCCGAAGTCGGTGGCGATCTTGGCCTGGAGCTTGTTGTTGCCGACGCCGACCGAGCAGTGGAGCCGGGTCGCCGCGAGCACCGCCGCCCGCACGTGGTCGGCGAAGCCCCGCACCGCCGCCTCGTCACCGAGGTCACCGTGACCGTCGCCCGCGCCGAGGAAGGCCTCGTCCCAGCCGAGGACCTCGAGGACCACCGGCACCCCGCCCCACTCCAGCGACCGCAGCGCGGCCATCACCCGGGTCGAGGCCTCCTCGTAGACCGGGAAGTCGACGGGGAGGAAGACCGCGTCCGGGCACTTCTTGTGGGCGGTGCGCAACGGCATGCCCGAGCGGATGCCGAGCTCCCGCGCCTCGTAGGAGGCGGTGGAGACCACGGCGCGCTCGGTCACGACGCCGCGGCCACCCACGACCACCGGCAGGCCGGCCAGCTCGGGCCGGCGCAGGACCTCCACGGCCGCCAGGAACATGTCGAGGTCGACGTGGAGCACCCAGCGCCGGACCTGCTCGTCGCTCACGCCCCGATCATGGCACCGGCCCCGGACCGCGCTACTGGGCGAGCGCCCAGCGCAAGGTGCGCTTGAGCTCCTTCAGGTCGGCGTACCACTGGCGGATCCCGGTGCGGCAGCGGACGCGGCCGCGCACGGTGTCGTACTCGTCGCACTCCGCCCGGGCCTCGGAGTCGGTCGGGACGTATCTCGCCGACCCGTCGTAGTAGTGGATGCCGAACCCGTCGGCGGCGTTGCCCTCGACCTCGACGATGACGTCGTCGCCGTAGGTCGGCGGCGCGGCCGGCGCCCCGGTGGCGGCGCCCGCCCCCACCAGCCCCAGCACCAGCGCCATCGCCGCCAGCACTCCTGCGACCAGCTTCCTCATGTGTCTCCCCTTGTCTCTGCTGCTGTCTCTGCCGCGCCGGCGGTTCCGACGCGGAACAGGACGCTAGGGAGACGGAGGGACGACGACGACCGCCCGCGACGACTGTTGTGGACAACGCTGCGGGCGGCGGCGCTGGGGACGGTCGGTGGCTCGTGGGAGCCGCGGTCAGCGGGCCAGGGTGACCGTGATGGTCGTGTTGGTGCAGGTCGAGCCGAGGCTGTTCATCGCCTGCTTCTCCGCGGAGTCGACGGTCAGACCCCACCGGTGCTTCACCGCGACGAACTCACGCAGGTAGCGGCACCGGTCGTACTGCGGCAGCCACTCGGCGACGTCCTGGTCACCCTTGGACTGGTTGACGTTGTCGGTCACCCCGACGAGCGTCCGGTGGTCGCCGAGGTCGTTGGCGTAGGCCTGGCGGGTCGCCGTCGACCACGTACGGGCACCCGAGTCCCACGCCTCGGCCAGCGGCACCATGTGGTCGATGTCGACGTCGGAGGTCTGCGTCCACGACACCCGGTCGTAGTAGGAGAACCAGCGACCGCCCGAGAGCGAGCAGCCGGACCCCGACGGTGACCGGGTCGTCGGCCTCCGCGATCAGCACCTCGTTCCGCGTGTGGCAGCCGTCGCCGTCCGCGTCGACCCAGTGGGGGAAGAGGTCGCGGTCGTAGCCCGTCCGCACCTCGCTCGCGACCGGCAGGTCGGCGATGGCGGTCATCAGCGGGGCGGAGTAGGACGCCGCGTGGGCGACGGTGGGCACGGCCACCAGGACCGTGGCGAGGGCGAGAGGGGCGAGCAGCCGCGTCAGGGCGCGGCGGCAGGACGTATGGATCACTGGATCTCCCGAGACAGAGGTGTGAGTGACGGACAGGGGGCTACGCCGGACGGCGCGCGGCCAGCCTGCCGTGGATCCACCCGCCACGGAAGGTCCTGGTCCTCGTCCTGGTCCTAGCCCTTGTCCTTCTTCGGACCCTTCCCCGGCTTCGGTCCCTTCGGTCCCTTCGGCTCCTTCGGGGGCTTGGCGTCCTCCGGTTCGTCGGACGACTCGTCCGGCTCGGGCTCGGAGGTCTCCTCGGTCGCCTCCTCCGTGGGCTCCTCGGTGGCCTCCTCGGTCGGCTCCGTCTCGCCCGCGGAGCCGCCGAGCTCGGCGAGGAGGGTCTCGGCGGCAGCCACGACCGCGTCGCCGTCCGCCTCCGAGAGCGTCCCGTCGGCGACCGCCTGCTCGGTGTCGTCCACGAGCGCGGCGAGCGCCTCGCGTGCGGCCGGGCGGTCGCCAGCGGCCACGGCCTCGTCCACGGCCGCCACCCCGTCGGCCAGGGCCGGCGCAGCCTCGCCGGGGGTCTCGGACCCGCAGCCCGCGAGCAGCAGCACCGTCGCGACGGCCACCGTCGCCCGGCGGACGGCCCGGGTCACGGGGTCCGCCCGTCGACGGCGTCGTGCAGCTCCTGCAGCGGCTGCTGGAGCCGGCGCGGCGTGTCGGCCGGGATGTCGCCGGTGCCGCCCGAGCCGCCCCCCGCGGCGATGGCCGCCACGACCAGGAGCAGCAGCAGGACCAGGCCGACGCCGGCCAGCGCGCGCTGGTGCTCGGTGGTTCGTCGCGCCCGTTCGCCGACGGCCCCGAGCGCCTGCCGCAGCCGGTCGGCCTGCGGCGCGGTCCTCGGCGTGGTCGTCGGCGTGGTCGTCGACGCCGGGCCGGCGGCCGGCGCGGCCGTGGGGACGACGGCCGTCAGCGGACGGGTGGTGCCGGCGTCGTCGAGGGTCCGCAGCCGTTCGGCCACCTCGGCCGCCGTGGGCCGCGGCGCGACGTCGCCGGAGAGCATCGACACGAGCAGCGGTTGCCAGCCCGCGGGCAGGTCGTCCGGCACGACCGGGTCCCGGTGGAGCCGGGCCACGGCCGCCTCCATCGCGGCGCCGGCGTACTCGCGCTCGCCGGTCAGCGCCTCGAGGAGGACCAACCCCAGGGACCAGACGTCCGTCGCCCCGCTGACCTGCTCACCCCGCACCTGCTCGGGAGCCAGGTAGGCCGCCGAGCCGATCGTCGCGCCCGTCCGGGTGTGACCGGCGGTGTCGCCGAGCAGCTTGGCGATGCCGAAGTCGGCGAGCTTGACCCGGCCGGCGCCGTCGAGCAGCACGTTGCCGGGCTTCACGTCGCGGTGGACCACCCCGTGGTCGTGGGCGTAGGCCAGTGCAGCTGCGAGCCGCTGGCCCACCTCGCGGACCTTCGCCGCCGCGACGGGACCGCGCGCGATCTCGTCGGCCAGCGTCGAGCCCTCGACCAGCTCCATCACCAGGTAGGGCTGCTCGGCCGAGGCGCCGGCCAGGCCGGCGTCCAGCACCGTGACCAGGCCCGGGTGGGAGAGCCCGGCCAGGGTGCGCGCCTCGCCGGTGAAGCGGGCGCGCGCCGTGTCGTCGCCGGCGAGGTCGCGCATCACCTTCACGGCGACCTCGCGGTGGAGCAGCCGGTCGGTGCCGCGGTGGACGTCGGCCATCCCGCCACGGCCGAGGACGTCGCCCAGCTCGTAGCGGTCACCGAGCACCCGGGCCTCGTCGTGGTCGGGACGCCCGGCGTCGGACGGCGCGGTCGGCACGGATCAGGCTCCTGGGAGGTGGGGGGTGGGACCCGACGAGCGTACGACCCCGGCTCCCTGCGGACGAGGCGAGCGCCGGTGCGGCGGAGGGTCGTAAGGTCCGTCACACAGATCCCTCACGGCGTAGCCACCCCCAGGGGTGGGGCGTTGGGCCACGACGGCCCGCGCGGGATCGGGCCGGAAGGGGGCACGCGTGGTCACACCCAT
Organism: Nocardioides aestuarii; assembly: GCF_039527245.1. Classification (NCBI taxonomy): domain Bacteria; kingdom Bacillati; phylum Actinomycetota; class Actinomycetes; order Propionibacteriales; family Nocardioidaceae; genus Nocardioides; species Nocardioides aestuarii. The sequence continues at coordinate 2,699,698 of NZ_BAAAJT010000002.1, read as the reverse complement.
CGATCCGACGTCGGCGGCGTTCCTGCTCGCGGAGAACCGGAGCATGCCGATGCACGTCGGCGGCCTCCAGCTCTTCAAGAAGCCGGAGGGCGCCGGGCGCGACTACGTCCGGCAGATGTTCGAGGAGATGCGCGACGTCGACGAGATCGCGCCGCTGTTCCTCAAGCACCCCCACCGCTCGGCACGGACGGCCGGCCAGCTGGTCTGGCGGCCGGACGAGCAGTTCGACATCGAGCACCACGTCCGCCACAGCGCACTGCCCAAGCCCGGGCGCGTGCGCGAGCTCCTCGAGCTCTGCTCACGGCTCCACTCGACCCGGCTCGCGTGGGAGCGCCCGCTCTGGGAGGCCCACGTCATCGAGGGCATGCGCGACGGCCGGGTCGCGATGTACACCAAGACCCACCACGCGCTGGTCGACGGCGTGAGCGCCATGCGGCTGCTCGCGAGCGTCCTGACCACCGACCCGGACAAGCGCGGGATGCCCGCGCCCTGGGGCGCCACCCCCGAGCGTTCCCGGTCGGGGAAGGAGCGGGCGAAGGTCGAGACACCGCTGGCGGAGGTGCCGACGCAGGCGCTGCGTACGGCGCTCGGCATCACCGCCGAGGCCGCCGGCCTGCCGGGCGCGTTCATCAAGACGCTCACCAAGAGCGTGCGCAACGAGACCTCGGCGCTGTCGCTCCACGCCCCGCGCACGATCCTCAACCAGAACATCACCGGCTCCCGCCGGTTCGCCGCCCAGGACTGGCCGATCGAGAGGCTGCGCGGCGTCGGCAAGGCCACCGGCACCACGATCAACGACGTCGTGATCGCGATGGTGTCCGGCGCGATGCGCACCTACCTCAGCGAGCTCGACGCGCTGCCGGACCAGAGCCTGGTGGCGATGGTGCCGGTCGGGCTCAACGCCAAGCAGTCCCAGGTCGCCTCGGCCGACGGCGGCAACGCGGTCGGCTCGATCATGGTGCAGATGGGCACCGAGCTCGGCGACCCGGGTGACCGGCTCGCTGCCGTCCACCGGTCGATGCAGGACGGCAAGGAGGCGTTGTCGTCGATGACGCCGGTGCAGATCCTCGCGATGAGCGCCCTCGGGCAGGCGCCGGCGATCCTGACGCCGATGCTGCGCATGCAGGGGATCGTGCGGCCGCCCTACAACGTCATCATCAGCAACGTCCCCGGTCCCCGGACGACGCAGTACTGGAACGGCGCGCAGCTGCTCGGCACCTACCCGCTCTCGATCCCGATCAACGGCATGGCGCTCAACATCACCTGCACGTCCTACGACGGCGACATGTGCTTCGGCCTCACCGGCTGCCGGCGTACGGTCCCCCACCTCCAGCGGCTGCTGACCCACCTCGACGACGAGCTCACGGCGCTGGAGAAGGTCGCGGGCATCTGAGCTCGGTTTCCCCGGCCGACCGGGGACACCGTCACGACCTCAGCGGCGCCGGCGCGAGCGCCCGCGCATGCCGAAGGTGCCCTTGACGACGTAGTCGAAGGCGGCGTCGGGGAGCACCTTGCGGGCTCGGACGACGGTCCCGGCGCCACGGCCGACGGGATAGCGGGCGCGCGGGGTGTTGGCGAGGACGGCGGAGACGATCTTCTTCGCGACCGCGTCGGGCCTGCTGCTCATCCCCGGCCGGTCGGCGCGCTCCATCACCTTGCGGACCTTCTCGGCCTGGCCCTCGTAGGCCCCGCCCCGGCTGGTCTCGGTCAGGCTCTCGCGGGAGATCGCGCTCCACTCGGTGCGGATCGGCCCCGGCTCGATGATCACGACGTCGATGCCGAACGGTGCGAGCTCGATGCGGAGGCTGTCGCTGAAGCCCTCCACCGCGAACTTCGTCGCGTGGTACCAGGCACCCAGCGGCTCGTAGAACTTGCCGCCGATGCTGGAGATGTTCACGATCCGGCAGCGCCGTGCGAGCGGCTCGTCGGCCAGGGCCCGCATGTGGGGCGTGACCAGCTGGGTCAGTCGTGCCAGCCCGAAGACGTTGACCTCGAACTGGCGGCGCGCCTCGTCGATCGGGACGTCCTCGACCGCGCCGTAGGAGCCGTAGCCGGCGTTGTTGACGAGCACGTCGATCCGGCCCTGCTCCTCGATGATCCGGGCCACGCCCGAGGTCATCGACTCGTCGTCGGTGACGTCCATCGCGACGACGTGGATCCCGGCATCGGCCAGCCCCTTCATCCGCTCGACGCGGCGCGCCACGGCGTAGACGGTGAATCCGGCCTCCTGGAGCCGGAGCGCCGTGCGCTCCCCGATCCCGCTGGAAGCACCGGTGACGAGGGCGACGCGACGGCTGGACGACGAGGGAGCCGGACTCTCGGTCATGCCTCCATCCTTCCGTACGCCGCCAGCCCCTCGACGGGAACGTCGGCGTAGCCCCCGCCGACCGTGGCGGCGACCGCGCGGAGCCGCGCGCGGGTGACGTCGGCGACCGTGAGCAGCCCGGCGCCGTGGGCGTTCGACCCGGGTCGCGTCGGCTCGGCGTGGTTGACCGAGAGGCAGGTGCGCCGGCCGCCGTCCTCGGCGTTGGCCAGCGCGACCGCGTGGCCGGTCGTGCCGCTGCCGGCGAAGAAGTCGAGGACGACGGCGTCGTCCGGCATCGTGTGGAGCAGCCGGCGCACCAGCCCGGTCGGCTTGGGCGACTCGAAGACGTGGCCGACGAGCGCCTTGAGCTCGGCGACGGCGGTGTCGGTCGAGCCGACCTCCTCGGCGAGCCAGACGGTGCGGAGCTTCTTGCGGCGCACGCCGGCAGCGCTGGTGTCGAGCCAGTCCCTCTGGAAGACGTCGACCCGCTTCCCCAGCCGGCCCGAGACGGTGCGGCAGACGAGGTCGCCGGGCCGCTGGTCGACCAGCGGTGCCGACCAGCGCCAGACCGCGGGCGTGCCGTCACCGAAGACGGGGAGCACCTCGACGGCGCCGTCGAACGGCGCGGTCGAGACCTCGCCCGACCCCGGGTCGCCCCAGAGCGGGAAGTGCATCGTCCGGGCGGTGGCCGGGTTGAACTTCTTGTTGGTGTTGCGCAGCGGCAGGTGGCGGTAGCGGCGGCCGTCGTCGGTGGCGAGCGGGAAGTCGCGCGGGTCGACGGTCTCGCTGCTGCTGGCGTCGAGGACGCACCGCTCCGAGTCGCGGGCGTAGACCAGCAGGTACTCGTGGCTGGTCGCGAAGCCGCCCCCGAGCTGGCGGCCCTTGGGGTTGAGGTTGACCACGACTTGGGCGAGGAAGGCGGGCTCGCCGAAGACCTCGTCGAGCAGCAGCCGCAGGTGGGCGACCTCGTGGTCGTCGATGCTGACCGCGATCGCGCCGGTCTCGCGCAGCACGACCCGGGCGGCCTCCAGCCGCGGCCGCATCATCGCGACCCAGGCGGCGTGGTCGCCCCACCGGTCGCGGTAGGCGAAGTCGTTGCCGGTGTTGTAGGGCGGGTCGATGTAGACCAGGTCGACCGATCCCGGCGCCAGCCACCCCAGGACGTCGAGGTTGTCGCCCTCGACGAACACGTTCCAGGGGGTGGACACGCTGGGCACACTAGTGCCCGTGCTGCCCAGGTCCGTGAGTCGACTCGTGTCCGCGTCCGCCCTCGCCGTCCTCGTGACGAGCGGGCTCACCGGGTCCCCCGGTCCCGCCGCGGCCGGCGCCGCCGGCGCTGACCGGGCCGCCCCGCTCGCGCGGGTCAGCAACGCCTGCCTCAGGAGCGTGCCCGAGCGCGGCAGCTCGAAGCCGGTGAAGATCTGCTACACCCTCTTCAAGCCCCGGAGCGCCGACCGCCACCACCGCGTGCCGCTGCTCATGCACAGCCACGGCTGGGCCGGCCAGCGCACCCGCGACCCCGAGGCGTTCCGGTCGTGGCTGCGGGCCGGCTACGGCGTGCTCTCCTTCGACCAGCGCGGCTTCGGGGAGTCCGGGGGCTACGCCCACGTCGAGCGGCCCCGCTTCGAGGGACGCGACAACCTCAAGCTGATCCGCCTGGTCTCCCGGCTGCGCTGGGTCACGCAGGACGGGCCCGGCGACCCGCGGCTCGGCGCGCTCGGCGGCTCCTACGGCGGCGGCTACCAGTTCCTCGGCGCGTTCCTGGAGCTCCAGCGCACGGGGAAGCCCGTCTACGACGCCCTCGCCCCCCAGATCACCTGGCACGACCTGAGCGGGAGCCTGGGTCCCCAGGGGGTGCCGCGGGTCCAGTGGGCGCTGCTGCTCGGAGGCGCCGCCCAGAACAGCGACGCGCTGGAGCCCAAGATCGACGAGGCCCTCGTCGAGGGCGCCGCCACCGGCGAGTGGCCCGACGGCAGCGGCCCGAGCGGCGTCGACATGTATCGCTACTTCAAGAAGAACGGCCCGGCCTGGCACGTCTCCCAGGGTCGACGCCTCGGCATCCCGGTGCTGCTCGGCCAGGGCACGACCGACACCCTCTTCGACCTGCGGCAAGGGCTGCAGAACTGGCACCGGGCGCTCACGCCACGGGCCCGGCGCCGCAGCATCTTCGTCGGCTACAACGGCGGTCACGTCCTCCCCACCGCGCAGACCGCCGTGCCGCCGGCGAACAGCCCGCAGGGCGACCCCTGCAGCCGCGAGCTCGCAGGCGGTGACTTCACGGCGCTGACCCGCGCCTTCTTCGACGAGAAGCTCCGCGGCCGCGACCGTGGCCTCACCGGCTACGGCCAGGTCCACCTCGCGACACCGGGCGGCACGTGCACGACCGTCTCGTCGGTCGAGCCGACGGCGTCGTACGACGTGGGGCAGGTCGCCACGCCATCGGGCGCATCGACCTGGCTGGCCTACCCCGTCGCGGAGGGCCCGATCTCGATCGCCGGCTCCCCCACGATGACGGGATCGCTGACCACCGTCGGCGTGGACCTCAACCGGGCCTTCTACGGGCTGGCCGTCGGTCCCAACCCGGCCGAGGCCCGCCTCGTGCAGGGCAACGTGCTGCCGCTCGGCACCACGGGCGTCGTCACCGGCGAGCCCTGGGAGCAGCAGCTCCCCGCGGTGGCCGTCGACGTCCCGGAGGGCCAGACCCTCTACGTCATGGCCTCGGCCGTCAGCGACGTCTTCGGCGGTCCCGGCGCGCGGACGCCGGGGGCCGTGGTGCTCGACGACGCGGTCGTGCACCTGCCCGTCGTGGAGTGACCCGCGCCGCGGTGACCCGCGCCGCAGCAACCAGGGCCGAGATGGACGGCGCGGCGGCCGGTGTGGGGCGCCTGTGGGCTGGCGCGTCCGTCAGGACCCCTCCGGGGGATCACGCGGACAACCGACCGCCGCGTCGTGACAAAACGGTAGGTCCGCCCGGGGCCGGACGCATCACCCGTATCGGGTAGACCGATCGCGCAACACGGCCGCCGCCTCCCACCGGCCCGGCACGCGGCTTCCTAGGCTGGAGCCCATGCGTCTCCGGGTCGGACTCGTCGCGGCCGCCCTCGTGGCCACGGCCTTCGTGGTCGACGTGTGGCCCGACGCCCCCCGCTCCGGACCCGAGGAGCGGGCGGCGCTGACCGCCGCCGAGGCCGACCAGCCGCGGCAGACCTCCGACGGGCTCGCCGGTGAGATCGCCGACGCGATCCCGCCGTCGATGCGCGCGACCGCGCCGCGGATCGACAACCGTCGCTCCTGGCGGATGGCGCCCGGGGTGCAGTTCCGCCGCTGGGACCAGACCGACAGCCGCGGCCAGGTGCGCGCCTACCTCGTGTCGGTCGACTGGGACGCCCCCGGGGTCTCGCTCGACTACGGCTCCCCGGGTCGCCACGTCCCGGACCGCGGCACCGTGAGCCGGATCCTCGGCCGCGAGGGCGAGGAGGCGGTCGCCGGCACCAACGGCGGCTTCTTCGACATCTACGACACCGGCGCCCCGCTGGGCATCGGCGAGGACCGCCAGCGCGGCTTCCTCCACGGCGGTCGCTACACCTGGCGCAACGCCTTCTGGATCGACGGCGACGGCGCGCCGCAGATCGGCCGGCCGCCGCTCAACGCGTCGATCGCCGAATACCCGCAGATGGAGATCACCAACGCCAACTCCCCGCGGGCCCGCGAGGGCGGCATCGGGCTGTGGAACCCGAAGTGGGGCGACACCTCCGGCTACTCGATCACCGACGGCCAGCAGCGCGGCGTCCGGATGGTCGTCGTCGAGGGCGGCCGCGTCGTCGCCAACACGACCGACCTGTCGCGCGGCCGGGCGATCCGCGGCCAGGTGCTCGTCGGCCGCGGGGCGGGTGCCGACCAGCTCGCCCAGCTCCGGGTCGGGGCCCGCGCGACCATCCACGCCGGGCTCGCCGGCGACCCCGCGTTCGCGATCGGCGGCGAGAGCGTGCTGCTCTCCCGGGGTCGGGTCCGGGTCCACGACGACCGGGTCCTCCACCCGCGCACCGCGATCGGCATCGACCGCGACCGCGGTCGGGTGCTGCTGCTCGTGGCCGACGGCCGCCAGCGCCACAGTCGCGGTCTCACCATGGTCGAGCTGGCGCGGACGATGAAGCGGCTCGGCGCCGACGTCGCGCTCAACCTCGACGGCGGCGGCTCCTCCGAGATGGTCGGCCGCGACCAGCAGGGCCGGCGGCGCCTGCTCAACCAGCCCTCCGACGGCCAGCAGCGCGAGGTCGCCGACGGCGTCGTCGTGCGGTTTGCCGCCGGCCGGTCCCGCGGCTGATGGCGGACCGGCCACGCAGCTTCACCCGCGCCGAGCTCGAGTCCTTCCGGGGGACCGAGGTCCCCGACCTGGTCGGACCGGATGTGCGGCTGCTCTTCGTCGGCATCAACCCCGGCCTGTGGACCGCCGCGGTGCAGACCCACTTCGCGCATCCCGGCAACCGCTTCTATCCCGCTCTGCTGCGGGCCGGGATCCTCGAGCACCCCGTCGACCCGGCGGCCGGCATGACCGACGACGACCGGCGCCGCGTGCTCGCCCGCGGGGTCGGGATCACCAACCTCGTGCGCCGCGCGACCGCCCGCGCCGACGAGCTGGGGGCGACCGAGCTCCGCGAGGGCGGCGAGCGCCTGCTCGCGACCGTCGAGCGGGTCCGGCCCCGAGTCGTCGCCGTCGCCGGCATCACCGCCTACCGCACCGCCTTCGGCGACCGGAAGGCGCAGGGCGGACGGCAGCCCGAGCCGCTGGCGGGCGCGGAGCTGTGGGTGGTGCCGAACCCGTCGGGGCTCAACGCCCACGAGACGGTCGAGACGCTCGCCGCGGCGTACGCGGAACCGGCCCGGGCGGCCGGCCTCCTGCCACCCGGCTGAGAACAGCCACGGAGCGGCCTCCGGTGAAGGCGACGTCCCCCGACGCGGCGCCTCGCGGGCAGACCGCTCCGCGGCCGACAGGATGCCGCGACCTGGTCCGAACCACCACCCGGACTGCAACATCCTGCAAGACTGTCCTTGACCACCCACCCGTTCCGCCCGACCCCCCGAGGTGACACGACCCGTGCGCGGCAGCCTGGTGAGACCCCACGTGCAGGTCGAGGTCGGCGACGCCTCGCTCCCGCTCCTGCTGCTGCGCCGGCAGGCGATCGAGCGGTTCCGCCGCGACCGCCGTCCCCAGGACGACGGCTACCGCCTGGTCACGCTCCGCATGGACGAGATCCGGGAGACGGTGCTCGGCATGTGCCGGCGTGCGCGGCGGCTCCAGACGGTGACCACCTGGGTCGAGGACACGGCCTCGCTGGCGGCCGGTGACGCCCAGAACCGGGCCCTGGTCGCGTCGACCTCCCTCGACATGACGAGCTACTGGGACGCCGGAACGCTGACGCCCGAGATGATCCGGCTGCTGGCCGACTCGACGTCGCTGAACTACCACGTCGGCTACGGCCCGACGCAGATGAAGCTCTTCGACCAGCACGAGGTGCTGGTGCCCGGCATCGAGGAGGGCGAGGCGTGCCACCTGCTCGTCCTCCGCGGCGCCCCGGCCGTGCGGGCGGCGATGGGCTACCTCGCGGCCGTACGCCGCTCGTCGGTCCCGGCGGCCGCCCTCACCGACCCCGGCGAGGTCAGCCTGACCCCGCGCCAGCACGACGTCGCCCGGCTGCTCGCCGACGGCCTGCGCGACATCGACGCCGCGGCCAGCCTCGGCGTCTCGGTCCGGACCTTCCGCACCGAGGTCGCGCGCCTGCTCGACCGGCTCGGCTGCGAGACGCGGTTCGCCGCCGGTGTCCGCTACTCCCTCTTCGTCGACCCGCCCTCGACGGTCACCCGGAGGGCCGGGGCCGTCGCGGTGGATCAGGTCGGGAAGACCTGACCCTTCCCGAGGACGGTCAGGCCGTCGTCGACGATGAACCCCCGGGCCTCGTCGGCCTCGGGGTCGACACCGATCTGCGCCCCGGCGGGCACGACGACGTTCTTGTCGATGATCGCGTTGCGCACGACCGCCCCGGCGCCGATCCGCACGCCGTTCATGATGACCGAGTCGGCGACGTCGGCGCCGTTGTCGACCCGGACCTCCGGTGAGAGCACGGAGCGGCGTACGGAGCCTCCGCTGACGACGACCCCGGGCGACAGCACGGCGTCCCCGATCTCCGACTCGCGGCCGCCCTCACCCTTGACGACCTTCACCGGGGGCTGCGGGCCGTAGGAGGTGAAGATCGGCCAGTCGAAGTTGTAGAGGTTGAAGATCGGCAGCGGGCTGACGACGTCCATGTGGGCGGCGTAGTAGGAACCCATCGTCCCGACGTCGCGCCAGTAGCCGCGGTCACGGCTGGTCGCGCCCGGGACCTCGTTGTCCTTGAAGTCGTAGACCGCCGCCTGGTCGCGACGGACGAACGACGGCACGATGTCGCCGCCCATGTCGTGGGCGGAGCTGTCGACGTCGGCGTCGCGGGTGACGGCCTCGACGAGCGCGTCGGCGTCGAAGACGTAGTTGCCCATCGACGCCAGCACCTCGTTGGGGCTGTCGGGCAGGCCGACCGGGTCCTTCGGCTTCTCGAGGAAGTCGCGGATCTTGCGCGGGTCGTCGGGCTCGACGTCGATGACGCCGAACTGGTCGGCGAGGCCGATCGGCTGCCGGATCGCCGCGACCGTGCAGGGGGCACCGGACTCGACGTGCTGGTCGACCATCTGGCTGAAGTCCATCCGGTAGACGTGGTCGGCGCCGACCACGACGATGATGTCGGGCTTCTCGTCGGTGATCAGGTTGAGGCTCTGGAAGATCGCGTCGGCGCTGCCGAGGTACCACCGCTTGCCGACGCGCTGCTGGGCCGGGACCGGCGCGACGTAGTTGCCGAGCATGGTCGACATCCGCCAGGTCTGGGTGACGTGGCGGTCGAGGCTGTGGGACTTGTACTGCGTCAGCACGACGACCTTGAGGTAGCCGGAGTTGACGACGTTGGACAGCGCGAAGTCGATCAGGCGATAGATCCCGGCGAACGGCACGGCCGGCTTGGCGCGGTCGGCGGTCAGCGGCATCAGCCGCTTTCCCTCCCCACCCGCGAGGACGATGGCCAGCACGTTCTTCCGGGAGTCACGGCTCATGGGCCTCACGCTAGCCACCCGGGGGCGATAGCGTCAGCCCCATGCGCGTCGACGTGCTCAGCAGGGAGTACCCACCCGAGGTCTACGGCGGGGCGGGGGTGCACGTGGCCGAGCTGGTGCGGGCGCTGCGGCGGCTGCCCGACGTCGAGGCGAGGGTCCACGCGTTCGGCGCTCCGCGCGAGGAGGAGCTGACGGCGTCGTACGGCGACCTGGCGGAGCTCGCCGGCGCCAACCCGGCGCTGCGCACGCTCGGGGTCGACCTCGCGATCGCCGACGCCTGCGGCGGGACCGACCTGGTCCACTCCCACACCTGGTACGCCAACATGGCCGGTCACCTGGCCGGCCTGCTCCACGGCGTGCCCCACGTCGTCTCCGCCCACTCGCTCGAACCGATGCGCCCGTGGAAGGCCGAGCAGCTCGGCGGCGGCTACGCGATCTCGTCCTGGGCCGAGCGGACGGCCTACGAGGGCGCGGCGGCGGTGATCGCGGTGTCGGCGGCGATGCGCGACGACGTGCTGCGCTGCTATCCCGCCCTCGACCCCGACCGGGTGCACGTCGTCCACAACGGCATCGACACCGCCGACTGGGCGCCGGTCGTCGACCCCGACCGGGTGCGCGAGCTGGGCGTCGACCCCGACCGCCCGTCGGTGGTGTTCGTCGGGCGGATCACCCGTCAGAAGGGGCTCCCGCTCTTCCTGCGGGCCTGCGCCGAGCTGCCACCGGAGGTGCAGGTGGTGCTCTGCGCCGGGGCGCCCGACACCCCGGAGATCGAGGCCGAGGTCTCCGAGCTCGCGGCGTCGCTCGCCGAGACCCGGACCGGGGTCGTCTGGATCCGCGAGATGCTGCCGCGCCGCGACGTCGTCACGCTGCTGACGGCCGCGACGGCATTCGCGTGCCCGTCGATCTACGAGCCGCTCGGCATCGTCAACCTGGAGGCGATGGCCTGCGAGACCGCCGTCGTCGCCACGGCCACCGGCGGCATCCCCGAGGTGGTGGTCCACGACGAGACCGGCCTCCTGGTCCCGATCGAGCAGGCCACCGACGGGACGGGCACACCCCTCGACCCCGACGCCTACGTCGCCGCCTTCGCCGAGGCGCTGACCGCCGTGTGCAGCGACCCCGACCGGGCCGCGGCGATGGGCCGGGCCGGCCGGGAGCGTGCGATCTCGGCCTTCAGCTGGGACGCGATCGCCACCCGCACCCTCGAGGTCTACGACACCGCGATCTCGGGCGGTCGATGACCATGAGCCAGCGCAACGTCCTCGGGGGCGAGCTGGAGTCGTGCAGCAACGACCCCCTGACCGGCTTCTACCGCGACGGCAGCTGCACGATCGGGCCGATGGATCCCGGCCTCCACGCGGTGTGCGTGGTGGTCACCTCGGAGTTCCTCGACCACCAGCGTTCGGTCGGCAACGACCTGAGCACGCCGCGCCCCGAGTGGCGCTTCCCCGGCCTCACCCCCGGTGATCGCTGGTGCGTCGTCGCCGGCCGCTGGCTCCAGTCCCACGAGGCCGGCGCCGCCGCTCCTGTCGTCCTCGCGGCGACCAACTACCGCGCGCTCGAGGTGATCCCGATCGAGGTGCTGAGCGAGAACGCCGTCGACGTCCCCGACGACGTCAGCGGCCTCGACTGACTCACGCCCCGTCGAGCGCCAGCTCGGCGGCCCGGATCACCCGCGCGTCGTCGGAGAGCCCCCCGGCGGTGTCGTCGCTCCAGGCGTCGTCGATCTCGAGGAAGTAGAGGACGGCCGCGCACAGCACGGCGCACTGCCCCCGCTCCTCCCACTCCGGCTTCCGGTCGAGCAGCGCGTGGAGCCGGTCGGCGAGCAGCATCGCCTCCCCCGCGTAGGGCGTGTCGGCGAGGTGCTGGTCGAGCATCACCCGCGCCTCGGCGGCCGTCATCGTCACGCCGCGCTCGACGTACGGCCTCACGAACGGCCACAGCTCCCGCAGGTGCCCCCGGAACGCGTCGTGCGCGTCGGCCATCGCTCCCCCCTTTTCCCGGGCTCAGAGTCCTCCCGCCGGGGGGCCGGGTCAAGCACCCCGCCCCCGTCAGCCCTCGTCAGCCGAGGGCGGCGCGGCGTACGACCAGGTGGTCCCGCTCGACGTCGTTCGCGCAGGCCGCGATCGCCCGGTCGTAGGCCGCGCGCGCGGCGTCGACGTCACCGGCGCGGTGGTGGAGCTCGGCGCGGACGGCGTCCGCGCGGTGGCTGCCGGTCGCGGGGAGGTCCTCCAGCGCGGCGAGGCCGGCCCGGGGCCCGTCCAGCTCGGCCACGGCGACCGCCCGGGCCACCCGGACGCTCGGCGACGGCACGACCTGGAGCAGCAGGTCGTAGGAGGCCACGATCCGGTCCCAGGCCGTGTCGTCGGAGGTCGCGGCCGTCGCGTGCTCCGCCGCGATCCTCGCCTGGAGGACGTACGACGCCGCGCGGGTCGTCAGCGGCCCCGACAGCAGCGGGTGGGACAGCAGGGCGAGCGCCTCGTCGACGTCCTCGCGGTGCCAGCGCGTGCGGTCCTGGTCGGGCAGCAGCACCAGCCGGCCGGCGTCGTCGACCCGGGCGTCGCGGCGGGAGTGCTGGAGCAGCATCAGCGACAGCAGGGCGACGAGGGCTGCCTCGTCGGGCTTCTGGGCGAGCACGACCCGCACCAGCCGGATCGCCTCGCCCGCCAGGTCGGCCCGGATCAGGTCGGGTCCGCTGCCGGGGGCGTAGCCCGCGGTGAAGGCGAGGTAGGCGGTCTGGGCGACGGTGTCGATCCGCTCCGGCAGCTCGTCGGCGCCGGGCACGGCGAAGGGGATGCCGGCCGCGGTGATCTTCTTCTTCGCCCGGGTCAGCCGGGCCGCCATCGTCGCCTCGGGGACGAGGAAGAGCCGGGCGATGTCGTGGGTGCTGACGCCGAGGACCAGCCGGAGCGCGAGCGCACTGGCGGCCTCCGGCGCCAGCGCAGGGTGGGTGCACATCAGGACCAGCCGCAGCCGGTCGTCCTCGACGAGCCCGCCGGGATCCACCATCACCCCTCCTCCCTCCTGCCTCCGCTCGGCCTCGGTGACCAGCAGCGGCGCCTTGCGCTGCGCCATCGACTCGGCCCGGAGCCGGTCGAGGATCCGGCGGCGGGCGGTGGTGTGGAGCCACGCGGCCGGGTTGTCCGGCGTACCGTCCGACGGCCAGCGGCGGGTCGCCTCCTCCACCGCGTCGGCCAGCGCGTCCTCGACGAGGTCGAGCCGGCGGAACTGGCCGAGGAGCAGGGACGTCAGCCGCCCCCACTCCTCGCGCACGACCTGCTCGAGCGTCACACGCCCTCGTAGCCCTCGATGGTCACGGTCGGCCGGATCTCGACGGCGTAGGACGGCGGCAGCAGCGCGGCCGCCGCGATCGCGGTGTCGAGGTCGGGCAGGTCGACGTCGTAGTAGCCACCGACGATCTCGGTCGTCTCGACGAAGGGACCGTCGGAGACCACGGTGCGGCCTCCCTCGTGCCGCACCGTCGTCGCGACGTCGGTGTCGGCCAGCGCGGCACTGCCGAGGTGCTTGCCGTGCTCGGTCACGTAGGCCTCGAAGGCGTGGTGGGCGTCGAAGTAGGCCTGCTGGCCGGCCTCGTCGGCCTGCTCCCAGCCGCCCGGCTCGTAGGCGAGGAGCAGGAGATACCTCATCCGGTCCTCACTCCGGCCGCTCGGAGGCGTCGACGCAGCGGCGGACCTCGATCACGTCGCCGGTCTTCGCGAGGATCTGGCAGACCTCGAGCAGGTCGTCGAGGTCGTCGCTCTCGACCTGGTAGAAGCCGCCCACCTGCTCGACGGTCTCGGCGTACGGGCCCTCGGTGACGGCGCCGCCTCCGGCCGGGATCGTCCGGGTCTCGCTGCTCCGGTGGAGCTCCGCGCCGCCGGTGATCTTGTGGCCGCGCTTCTCCAGCTCCTCGCTGAACCGGCCGTGCTCGGCGTAGGCCGCCTTGGCCTGCTCCGGGCTCATCTGCTCCCACCAGCGCCGCTCGTCGCCGCTGATCAGCACCACGTACTCGGTCATGACGTTCTCCTCTTACTCGGCCAGCTTGCGGAACTCGACGTGCTCACCGCGGGCGGCCCAGCGTTCGCACGCCGCCTTCAGGTCGCCCTCGTCGTCGCTCTCGACGAGGTAGAAGCCGACCACCTGCTCGACGGCCTCGGTGAAGGGGCCGTCGGTGACGACTGCTCCCCCGCGCCCGTCGGGCTTCATCGACGTGGCGTTCGCCGACGGCTCCAGGGGGTTGGCGACCAGCAGCGTGTGGCCGCCGGTGCGCAGGTCCTCGTGGAAGGTCTGGTGGGACCTCATGCCCTTCTCGTGCTCCTCCGGCGGCAGCGCGGCCCACTCGGCCTCGGGCGCCGGCAGCAGGATCAGGTAACGGCTCATCGGGTGTTCCTCCCTGGCAGTTCGCGGGCCGCGGGTGCGACCTCACCACCCTGACGCGTGGACAGCCCGCGGATCGACACTTCGCGGCCAACAATTTCAGGCCTGTGGAGAGAGGTCAGCAGAACCCGTGGATCTCGACCATGCTCGGGAGGCATGGAGATCGTGCTCGGGTACGACGAGCTCCGGGCCGCGGCGGCCGAGGCCGAGGCGGTGCTGGGGGAGCTCACGCAGGCGTGCGACCGCGGTGAGGCCGAGGTCGCGCGACTGCTCGACGGCGGGTGGACGGGGGCGGCCGCCACGGCCTTCGCCGATGCGTGGGGCGACTGGCTCGCCGGTGCCGCGTCGGTGAGGGCCGGGCTGGCCGGGCTCGCCGCGGGCGTCGACACGTCCGCCCACGTCGCCGGGGCGGCGGACGCCACGGTGACCACGGGGCTTGCACGGCTCGAGGAGCGGCTCTCGTGAGCTCCCACCGGGCCGACCTCGCCGAGATGGGCTCGGTCGTCTCCTCGCTCGTCGCCCGGTCCCGTGACCTGGAGGCGCTGGCCGATCGGCTGGCCCGCCAGCTCGACACGTTGTCGCCGTGGTCCGGGCTGGCGGCGACGGCGCACGACGATGCGAGGGTGCCGTGGGACGCCGGCTTCGCGACGATGCGGGCCGCCCTCGCCGACATGCGCGAGGTCGTCGCCCACGCCCGCGAGCAGTACGCCGCCGCGGCCGACCACAACGTCGGGTTGTGGGAGGAGCTGTCGTGATCCTGGCGGTCGACGAGGTCGGCTACGCCGATGCGGTCGAGGCGTTCCGCTCGGCGAACCACGCCGCCGCGTCCCTCACCTCACGGCTGGCCGCCGACCTCGCCGCCACCGGAGCCATGGCCGGGACCGACTCCGGGGCCGAGGAGTTCGCGGCGGCGTACGACGGGGCGGCGGGTGAGACCGTCGCCGGTCTGGGCGACGCGGCCCGCGCTCTGGACACCGTCGGCCGCACCACCGCCGCCTGCGACACCCGCCACCGCGACTCCGAGCGCGCCGCCATCATCCCCGGCGCCGTCGTCGACCCCGGCTGCGCGCCACCGCCGGCGGACTCGTGGCTCACTCCGCTGCCGTCGACGCCGCCCTCGTCGCTCGGCGGCGACTCCCCCGCGCTGTCCGACCAGGAGAACTGGATCCTCGACCAGGTCGGCGGGATCCTCTGGCCCGACGGCAGTCCCGAACGCCTGCGCGCCGCGGCGGCCGCCTGGCGCCGTACCGCCGAGGCCCTGCCGGGCCTGGCCTCGACGTGCACCGTCGCCGGGGACGCCCTCGCCACCCAGCGCTCCCCCGAGATCCCGCTCGCCCTGGCCGCCACCGACGAGCTCCGGGCCGGGCTCCTCTCACTCGCGGACCAGTGCGGGTCGCTCGCGACCCAGTGCGACGCCTACGCCACCGCGATCGAGACCGCCCACGCCGCCCTCCGCGCGCTCCTCACCGAGATCCTCATGATGGTCGTCGAGGGCATGGTCGTCTCCGCCGTCCTCGGCGCGGTCTCCCTCGGCGCCGGAGCCGCCGCCGGCACCGCCGCGATCGCGGTCCGCATCGCCGCCAAGGCCCCGCGCTTCCACCAGATCCTCAGCGTGCTCCGGGCTGCCCGCACCGGCTACACCACCGCCATCCGCACCACCCACACCGCCGCGGCCGCAGCCCGCGCCCGCCTGGCCCGCTTCCTCCGGGTCCCCGCCCGCGGCGAGCGCGGCGCCTTCCAGGTCGTGCCGGGGAGATTCCGCCGACGCACGGGGTGGCTCGACGAGCAGGAGCGGGCTGGTGGGCATGTCATCAAGGAGCACGTCGGCCGATCAGCGGATGATCTGGCCGCTCGGGCCGCGACCTCGCGAGGTGGCCGGGCCTCGACGTTCGCCAACCAGGAAGCTGCCGAACGCTTCATCGGCCGCGCGTTGGACCGGAGCCCGAGAGAGATCGAGGAGTGGCTCGGTTCCACTCGCTTCAAGAAGGTGATCGACGTCGAGTTCGGACGGCCCACGGGGGTGACGGTCGTCAGGGATGGGAGCAGCGAGTCCGCCACGGGCGTCCGTCTCGTCCTCTACCGCGACGCATCGATGCCAGACGGCTACCGCGTGCACACCGCATTCCCCAACTGAGAGGGTCACCCCATGGATCGACCGGCACTGCACCACCTGATGGGCGCCTACTACCACCAGGACTGGGACCTCGACTATGACAACGACCGGCAGACCATCGAGGCGTTCGCGGTCGAGACCCCGGACATCGCGCACCTGCTCCCGGGTGAGATCTCTGACGTGCTGCTCGCCTTCCCAGTCGAGAACGACGTCAAGACACTCCTGGTCTCCTACGGCTGCCAAGTCGATCCCTCGCCCACCGCCGATGGCAGCTATCGCGCCTGGCTCACCGAGCTTGCCGAGTTGGCCACCGAAGCACTCGGGGATCGCCCCTGACTCGCAGGAACTCCGCCGAACCGGCACCGCATGCCCGAATGCCGGTGGATGATCCCTCCATGGCGGAGGGGAGGCGCCGGGAGGTCCCGGCAACAGTGGCCGGCCTCGTCATCACCGCACTGCTGCTCGGCGGGGTCGTCCTCCTCAGCCCCGGTGACGAGTTCGCGACGACCCGACGGCTGCTGGGGGTCGGTGGGGAGCGCCACGCCGAGCCTCCTGACTTCACGCCGGGCCAGGGCAGCTTCCGGTTCCTCCGCACCCAGCGTGGATCACAGCAGCCCGTGGCCTGGGACCCTTGCGAACCGATCCGGTACGTCGTGAACCCGCAGGGCGCGCCGGACGGGTGGCCGGCGCTGATCGACGAGGCGGTGGCGGACGTCGAGTGGGCCACGGGACTCGATCTCGTCGACCTCGGCACCTCCGACGCGCGGCCGTTCGCGCCGACGTACGGCGCGGTCGCCCGGCCCGTCGTCATCGGGTTCGCGGACGAGACCGAGATCGCCGACCTGGCGGGTGACACCGCCGGGGTCGGCGGCAGCATCGCCCAGACCGGCGTCCTCGACCGCGACTACTACGTCTCGGGCTCGGTCGCCCTGGACACGGCGGTCTTCGACGACGCGAGGGTCGAGTCGCAGTTCGAGTCGATGCGGGCGATCGTGCAGCACGAGCTCGGCCACGTGCTGGGGCTCGACCACGTCGACGACCCGGGTGAGCTGATGTTCGGCTCCAACCTGGGGCGCACCGGCTGGGGGCGGGGCGACCTCGAGGGGCTTGCGCGCCTCGGGTCCGTGCCCTGCCGGTGAGGACGCGCCCATCGGCGATGATCGGGCCGTGGCCCGCGACTACCCGACCGAACCCGCACCGCAGCGCCCTCGCCTGACCGACGCCGAGGCCGTGTCGACCACGGCGGCGTTCGCCGACGCGATGGAGCAGCGACGGACCATCCGCGACTTCACCACCGACCCGGTCCCCCTCGACGTGGTCCGGCACGCCGTGCGGGCCGCAGCCACCGCGCCGAGCGGCGCGAACGTCCAGCCGTGGCGGTTCGTGGTGGTGACCGATTCCGAGCGCAAGCGGCTGCTGCGGCAGGGCGCCGAGGAGGAGGAACAGCGGTTCTACGAGGACCGGGCGTCCCAGGAGTGGCTCGACGCGCTGGCCCCGATCGGCACCGACTGGCGCAAGCCCTTCCTCGAGGACGCACCCGTCGTCATCGCGGTCTTCGAGGTCCACAAGGGCGACGACGAGCCGCGCCCGTACTACGTCAAGGAGTCGGTCGGGATCGCGGTCGGCATCCTCCTCACCGCCCTCCACCGGGCCGGCCTCGCGACACTCACCCATACGCCGTCGCCGATGAAGTGGATCAACGAGGTGCTCGAGCGACCGGCCCACGAACGGCCCTACGTCCTCATCCCCGTCGGGTACGCCGCCGCGGACGCGCGGGTCCCGGCGATCCGCCGCAAGCCCCTGGCCGAGGTGCTGGTCGAGCTCTGAGGGTCTCGGATCGACCGCTCGGCAGGGCCGATGGGCCTGCAAGTGCCCGCTCGGCGCAACGGAAGGGCCACCAAGTGCCCGGTCGGCGTCAGGGGGCGCGATTGCCGCGGGCGTCCTCCTGGGCGACGAGCTCGCCGAGGTCCTTGAGCCGGTCGAGGCCCTGCACGGCCCGCGCCATCCGGTGGTTGCCGGCGAAGTCGGACCGGTGGCGGTCGAGGAACCACCAGTAGCCGGCCGTGAACGGGCACGCGTCCTCCCCGACCCGCACCTTGGGGTCGAAGCGGCACGACCCGCAGTGGTCGGTCATCTTCTGGAGGTAGGCGCCGCCCGAGGTGTAGGGCTTGGTCGCCATCGCCCCGCCGTCGGCGTGCTGCGACATCCCGACGACGTTCGGCACCATCACCCAGTCGTAGCCGTCGACGAACGCACGGTGGAACCAGTCGGTGACCTGCTGCGGCGACCAGCCTCGCTGCATCGCGTAGGAGCCCAGCACCATCAGCCGGGGGATGTGGTGCACCCAGCCGCGCTCGGCGACCTGCTCGAGCGTGTGGGACAGGCAGCGCGCGTCGGTCGCGGAACCGTCCAGCGTCGAGAACCACTGGGGCATCCGCTCCGTCGCACCCAACGCGTTCTCGCGGCGGTAGGAGTCGCCGAAGTGCCAGTAGAGGTGCCAGACGTAGTCGCGCCAGCCGATGACCTGCCGGCAGAAGCCCTCGACCGAGGCGATCGGCGCGTCGCCCGCACGGTAGGCAGCCTCCGCGCGCTCGACGACCTCGAGCGGGTCGAGCAGACCGAGGTTGAGCGGGACGGAGACCAGCGAGTGGGCCATCCACGGGTCGCCCTCGAGCACCGCGTCTTCGTGGGCGCCGAAGTGGGGCAGCCGGTGCTCGACGAAGTGGTCGAGCGCCGCGAGGGCCTGGCGTCGCGTGACGGGGAACCGCCGCGGCGCGTCCTGCCCGATGAACGAGACGTGCCCGTCGCGCTCCCAGCGATCGAGGTCGGCGCGGACCTCCTCGTCGACCTCGTCCTCGTCGGGCCACCACGGCTCCGGCACCCCGAGCGAGGCGGCACCCCGCGGCGGCGGCTCCCGGTTCTCGTGGTCGAAGTTCCATTTCCCGCCGGCGGGCTCCGCCCCGTCCATGAGTACGCCGTGCGCCTGGCGGGCCCGGCGATAGAAGTCCTCCATCAGCAGCCGCTTGCCGCCGCGTCCCTCGGCCCACCGCTCGAAGTCCTCGCGCGGCGTCGCGAAGCCCCGCGGGTCGAGGACGGTCAGGTCGACCGAGGCACCCAGCCGCTCGACAAGCCCGAGCGCGGCGTACGACGTGGGGTGGACGACCTCGACCGGCCCGTCACCGACGTGCGAGCGCACGACGTCGGCGTAGCCGCCGTCCGTCCTCACGTAGGTGAGCCGGTCCCCCAGCTCGCGCGCCCGGTGGCGCATCGCCGAGAGCACCAGGTGGGCCTTGGCCCGGTGGAACTGCCGCCGCGCCAAGACCGCGCGCGACTCGACGAGCAGCAGCGGCCCCCGGTGGTCGCGGGTGAAGTGCGGACCGAGCTGGTCGCCGAAGAGCCAGCGGGTCGTCTCGGCCATCAGAGCTTGGCGAGCGCCTCGCGGAGGCCTTCCTCGGCCTCGTCGCCGAGCTTCTTGAACGCCTTGCCGAGGAACGGCTCGGCGAGCTTGAGCGCGCCCTTGAAGCGGATGTCGGCGGTGTAGTCGACCCTCGTGCCGCCGTTGCCGGTCGGCGAGAGCTCCATCAGGTCGTCGGCGTGGACGGCCTTGCCCTCGCCCTTGAGCGCGATCTTCCGCTCGGGGACGAGCTCGACGGTCTCGTAGGTGAGCTCGGACTTGTTGCCGTTGAACTCCGAGACGTTCTTGTAGACCGTGCCGACGCCGCCGTCGCCCGAGACCCGCGTGGTCTCGATCGTGCCGGGGTCCCACTCGGTGGTGTTGCTGAAGTCGCTGAGGTAGGCGAAGACCGCGGCCGGGGCGGCGGTCGTCTCGACGGTGCGGGAGATCTTCACGCTCGCCACAGTAACCACGCCCCCGACAGACTGGGCGTGTGTCGACAGCAGTGAGTGCCCGCACCCCGGCCTGGCTCGGCCTGCTGCCCTTCCTCGTCGCGGTCGCCGTCGTCGCGGCGGTCGGTGGGCTGGCCGCCGGCTCCGCCGGTCAGACGTACGCCGCGCTGGAGCTGCCGCCCTTCGCGCCGCCGAGCTGGCTGTTCGGCCCGGTGTGGACCGTCCTCTACGTGATGATCGCGGTCGCCGGCTGGCTCACCTGGCGCGCGAGCGGCTGGAGCCTGGCGCTGACCCTGTGGTCGGCGCAGCTCGTGCTCAACCTCCTGTGGACGCCGCTCTTCTTCGCCGCCGACCTCTACGTGTGGGCGCTGCTGGACATCGTGGTGCTGCTGGCGCTCGTGGCGTGGACCGCGTCGCTGTTCCGGCGTACCTCACCGGTGGCCGCGGCGCTGATGGTCCCCTACCTGCTCTGGGTCGGCTTCGCCACGGCCCTCAACGCCGCGATCGTGGTGCTGAACTGATGCGGGTCGAGGCCGCGGGCGACGCCTCCGCCGACGTCGTCTGGGAGCGGTACACCAGCCCGTCCCAGTGGCCCGGCTGGGCACCCCAGATCAGCAGGGTCGACGCCGACGACGACCCGATCGTCGCGGGCACGCGTGGCACGGTCCACGGACCGCTGTTCACCTTCGCGCCGTTTCGGATCCGCTACGTCGACGACCGTGCGAGGACCTGGTCGTGGTGGGTCGGGTTCGGCCCGGCCGGGGTCGGGATGGACCACGGCGTCGACGAGACCGGCTCCGGGAGCGTCGCGTGGGTGCGGATCCACGCCCACCGGTGGCTGGCGGCGCCGTACGCCCCGATCGCGAGGCTCGCCCTCAAGCGACTCGTCAGGTCCTGAAACACACTCGGCACGAGCCGGTCGTGACCGACTCGTGCCGCGGGGGGAACGTGGGCGTCTGCGTGACGTCGGGACGACCCTAGGTCGGTCCCACCCTCCCGCGCGGGCGAACGAGCGTTGTCGGTCCGAAGTGAGGAGTCGGCATGGCCCGAACGGGTCAGCCCGTCGGGGCGAGCCGCCCGGCCACCGCATCGGCCGCGCGGCGTCCCGAGACGAGCGCGCCCTGGATCGACGGGGTGTCGCGGTGGTCACCGCACACGTAGAGCCCGTCACCGAGGTCGACCTCCTGGGCCAGCGGCTGGCCGGCCGGGTGGGCGGGCAGCGCGTGCTCGATGACGTCGGTGCGCAGCCACTGCCACCGGCGCGAGTCGGCGCCGTAGAGGAGGCCGGCGTGGCGTCGCGCCTCCTCCTGCTGGTCGCCGACCGCCCCGACGGCCGTGGCCCCGACCAGGGCGCGGCCGTCGGTCGAGTAGGAGTCGGCGGCGTTCGTCATCACGACGGTGTTGGCCAGCGGCCCGCGCCGCTCGGCGTCGACGTGGAGCAACGCCTTCGGCGTCGGCGGCTCGTCGGCGGCATACCACCAGGTCGTGAGCGGACGCGTCCGCGCGCCGGGTACGCCGAGATCGAGCGCGGCCTCGCCGCCGACCGCGACCACGACCGCCGGCGCGGCGATCGTGCCGTCGGCGGTGTCGACGTGGCCGGAGCGCACCTGGCTCACGCAGCAGCCGAGGTGGATGGTGCCGGGGGCCAGACGGGACGCGAGCTGGTCCGGCATCGCCTGCATGCCGAGCGCCGGCACCGACGGGGTGCCCCGGGCGAAGGAGCGCAGCAGCATCGACACCATCCGCTGCGACGACGAGAGCTCCTCCTCGGCGAGCACGCCGGACAGGAAGGGCCGCAGCACCTTGTCGAGCAGCCCGTCGCCCATGCCGCGAGCGCGCAGCTCCTCGACCAGCGGCCGGTCGTCGGCGTCGCGGATGTGGTCGGCCGACCCGACCCCGAGCCCGGCGACCCAGGTGCCGAAGGCGACCTTCTCCTTCATCGACCCGACCGGGGCGGTGAGCGTGTTGGGGATCGACGACGGCAGCCGCAGCGGGTCGCCGAGGGAGTAGCGCTTCACCCCGACGCTCACGACGAGGCCTGCCTCGAATGGCTGGAGGTCGAGCGCGTCGAGGTCGAGCAGCTGCTTCGCCTCCGGGTAGGCCGGGTTGAGCAGCTGGAAGCCGCGGTCGAGCCGGAAGCCGTCGACGACGTCGGTCCGCACCCGGCCGCCGACCCCGTCGGACTGCTCGAGGACGACGACCTCGAGACCCGCCTCCTGCAGCCGGACCGCCGCCGCGAGGCCCGCGAGCCCGGCCCCGATCACCACCACGTCCGCAGTCGCCGGAAGAGCCATGTCGGCCAACCTAGCCGAGCGTCCTGTCAGTCCGGCCCGTCAGTCCGGCCCGTCAGCGCCGCCCGTCGTAGGACGCCCGGGCCTCCACGACGTCGTCGATGTGGACGGTCGCCCAGTCGGTCAGCGCACCGACCGCGCCGAGCAGGCTGCGGCCCAGCCGCGTGAGCTCGTAGTCCACCCGCGGCGGCACCTCGGCGTGGACGGTCCGGGTGACCAGCCCGTCGCGCTCGAGGCCCCGCAGGGTCTGGGTCAGCATCTTCTGGCTGACCCCCTCGATCGCCGAGGCGACCTCGCCGTAGCGCTTCCGGCCGTCGGCGAGCGTCAGGATCACGAGGACGCTCCAGCGGTCGCCGATCCGGTCGAGGACCTGGCGGCTGGGGCACTGGGCGGAGAACGGGTCGGCCTGCACCCCACCACTATCTCTCAGGGGTGTACGGCACTTCAAGGTGCCTACTCTCCAACGGGAAGCATTGGACCGGACAGGCGGTTCCGACGACATCACCAACACCACCAGCAGAAGGAGCAGCACCATGAAGTACGCCGTCACCGGGGCCACCGGTCACCTCGGACGACTCGCCGTCGAGGCTCTCCTGGAGCGGGGCGTCGCCCCCGCCGACGTCGTCGCGCTCGGCCGCGACACCGCGAAGCTCGACGACCTCGCCGACCGTGGCGTGCAGGTCCGCCGCGCCGACTACGACGACCGCGCCTCCCTCGACGCCGCCCTGGCGGGCGTCGACCGGGTGCTGCTGGTCTCCGGGACCGAGTTCGGTCGCCGCGTCGAGCAGCACACGGCCGTGATCGAGGCCGCCCGCGCCGCCGGGGTCGCCCTGCTCGTCTACACGAGCTCGCCGAACGCCGACACGGCGTCCTACACGATCGCGCAGGAGCACCGCGGCACCGAGCAGGCGCTCGCGGCGTCGGGCCTCCCCCACGTCGTGCTCCGCAACGGCTGGTACCTCGAGAACTACACCGCCCAGCTGCCCGTCTACCTCGAGCACGGCATCGTCGGTGCCGCGGGCGACGGCCGCATCGCCGCCGCCGCGCGCCCCGAGCTCGCGGAGGCCGCGACCGTCGTCCTCATCGGGGAGGGGTACGCCGGCCAGGTTCTCGACCTCGGCGGACCGGCCTTCACCCTCACCGAGCTCGCCGCCGAGGTCTCGGCCGCGAGCGGTCGCGACGTGACCTACACCGACCTGCCCGAGGCCCAGCTGGTCGAGGTCCTGCTCGGGGCCGGTGTGCCGGAGCCGATGGCGAAGGCCCTCGGCGACTCCGACGCCGATGCGGCCCGCGGTGCGCTCTACCTCGAGCCGACCGACCTCGAGAAGGTGCTGGGCCGCCCGGCAACGACGATGCCGGAGGCGGTCCGGGCTGCGCTCTGACAAGGTGGACGCATGTCCAGCTCCACCCATGCACCGGTCCGCGAGGCCGTGCGTGCCTACGCCGAGCTCCAGCCGACGTTGCGGGAGCCGACCCGGCGCTGGGTGGAGCTGGTCCAGAGCCTGCTCGACGACGCGGGCATTAACTACCTGACGGTCGCCGGCCGGACCAAGAGCGTCACCTCGTTCGCGGCCAAGGCCTCGCGCCTCGCCGAGGGTGAGCCGATGTACCCGGACCCGATGGCCCAGATCACCGACCTGATCGGGGTCCGCGTCATCACCTACGTCCACAGCGACGTCGCCGCCGTGGCCGCGGTCTTCGACGACCAGCTCGAGATCCTCGACGACCGCGACCTCGGCGAGGAGACGGCCAGCATGGGCCGCTTCGGCTACGCCAGCCGCCACCTGCTCGTGGCGCCGGCCGCGGTCCCGCCCCCGTCGTACGACGACCTGGCCGGCCACCGGGCCAGCATCCAGGTGCGCACCGTGCTGCAGCACGCGTGGGCGGAGTTCGAGCACGACATCCGCTACAAGGGCACCGTCCCCGAGGAGCACGCCCCCGACCTCGACCGTCGCTTCACCCTCGCGGCCGGGCTGCTCGAGCTCGCCGACCAGGAGTTCTCCGCCATCCGCGCGCGCCTCGAGGCCTCGGAACCGCCCGGCACCCCCGAGGCTGACCCGACCGACCCACGGATCAGCGGCCAGGAGCTCGCGGCCTTCCTCGCCGCGCAGTACTCCGACGCCGGCTGGTCCCACACCGACCACTACGGCTGGATCGCCGGCCTGCTGCTCGAGCTCGGCATCACCTCGCTCGACGAGCTCGCCGACCTGCTCTCCTCCGTCGACCCCGACGAGCTGATCGAGCAGATGGGCTACCGCCACCCCGCCGGCGCCGTCCGGCGCCTCGACGACGCCCTCCTCGCCGTCTTCGGCCAGCAGTACGTCGACCTCACCGGCAACTCCCACCGGGTCCCGGCCCTCCGCAGCCGCCTCGAGAAGCTGAGCTGGTCGTGACTCCCCGCCGGGCCGGGCACGCTCACCAGGCGTAGGCCTCCGGCGCCGGCTTCGACCCGTTCGGCCCAGGTGCGGGGAAGATCTCGTCGAGGCGAGCGAGCGTCTCCACCGACAGCTCGATCTCGAGCGCCCGCAGGGTGCCGTCGAGCTGCTCGGTGGTGCGCGGGCCGATGATCGGCGCGGTCACGGCCGGCCGCGAGAGCAGCCAGGCGAGCCCCACGTGGGCGGGGTCTTCCTCCAGCTCCGCGCAGAGCTCCTCGTACTCCAGCACCGCCGCGCGGTGCTGGTCGAGCAGCTCGGCCGAGCGGCCCTTGCCCGAGCGGGAGCCGCCGCCGTCGCGGGCCTTGCGGAGCGCGCCGGACAGCAGCCCACCCATCAGCGGCGACCACGGGACCACCCCGATGCCGTAGTGCTCGGCCGCCGGCAGCACCTCGAGCTCGACCCAGCGGTTGAGCAGGTTGTAGATCGACTGCTCGCTCACCAGTCCCATGAAGTGGCGGGCCTTCGCGGCCTCCTGCGCCTGGGCGAGGTGCCAGCCGGCGAAGTTCGACGAGCCGACGTAGAGGATCTTCCCCTGGGCGTGGAGCACCTCCATCGCCTCCCAGATCTCCTCCCACGGCGTACGCCGGTCGACGTGGTGCATCTGGTAGAGGTCGATGTGGTCGGTCTGGAGCCGCCGCAGCGACGCGTCGCAGGCGTGCCGGATGTTGCGCGCCGAGAGGAAGGTGTCGTTGGGCCAGTCGCTCATCGACCCGTAGAGCTTGGTGGCGATGACCGTCCGCTCACGCCGACCGCCGCCCTGCGCGAACCACCGGCCGATGATCTGCTCGGTGATCCCCTCCCCCTGCTTCCACCCGTAGACGTTGGCGGTGTCGAAGAAGTTGATGCCGTGGTCGTGGGCCCGGTCCATGATCGCGTGGCTGTCGGGCTCGTCGGTCTCGGGACCAAAGTTCATCGTGCCCAGGCACAGCCTGCTCACCGACAGTCCGCTGCGTCCGAGATGGGTGTAGTCCACAGGTGCTCCTTCGTCGGGGGTCGGTCGTCCTCGACAGTACGTCGGGCCCCACGACTAGCCTGCGCCACGTGACCGACGCCTACCGCGCCCCGATGACGGACGCGGCCGCCCTCGAGCGCGGCGTCGTCGGCATCCGCGCCGCGATCACCGAGCGCGACCACGCGCGGCTCGCACGCTTCTGCGCCGTGCCCGACCGCAGCTTCATGTGGACACGCCTCGACGGCGACGTCCACCTCGGGCGCGTCGCCGGGCCGTGTCGTACGTCGGACGACCCCGCCTACCGGGCGGCGGAGCTGGTCCACGTCCGGCCCTGCGAGTGGCTCGGCGTCCCGGTCGACCCCCTCCTGGTGCCCGAGCAGGTGGCCTACGCGTTCTCCCGCGGCGGCCGCAACTTCCAGCGGATCGGCCTGCCCGGCGCCGCCGACGCCACCGCGGCCGTGTGGGAGCGCCTGTCCTGATCAAGCGGTGAACTGCTCCGGGCCGAAGCGACCGACGACCACGACGATCGCCAGGGCGGCCAGCACGAGGTTGACCACGACCATCGGCGTCTCCTTGCGCCGGGCGTGCGTGATCAGCGCGCCGACCATCAGCAGGACCAGGCCGAGCGCGGCCAGCGGCGCGAGGACCGGCACGACGCCCACCAGGGGCGGGACGACCAGACCGACCGCGGCGAGCACCTCGAGGGCGCCGATCAGCTTGATGACGCCGGGGCTGAAGTCCTCGACCCAGCCCATCCCCTGGCCGGCCAGGTCGGCCTTCGACTTCGTCAGCTTCATCGAGCCGGCCGCAGCGAAGGCGACGGCGAGCAGGGCGGCGACGATCCACAGGAACACGTTCATGATCTCTCCTCCGATGACTTCATGGTTGAAGTGATGAGGTCAGAACCACTTCAAGGATGAAGTCATTCCCGCTAGGTTCGACGCATGCCCGAACCGCGCTGGCTCGACGCCGACGAACGCGAGTCCTGGCTCCAGCTCGCTCGGCTGCTGATTCGGCTCCCCGCCGCGCTCGACGCCCAGCTGCGCCGCGACGCCGACCTCACGCACTTCGACTACCAGGTGATGGCCGCGCTCTCGGAGCAGCAGACGCGGAGCCTGCGGATGAGCACGCTCGCCGGGTTCGCCGACGGCTCGCTCTCCCGGCTCAGCCAGGTCGTCGCACGGCTCGAGGGGCGCGGCTACGTCGAGCGCTCCCCCGACCCCGACGACGGCCGCTACACCGTCGCCCACCTCACCGACGCCGGCTGGGAGAAGGTCGTCGCCACCGCCCCCGCCCACGTCGAGGAGGTACGCCGCCTCGTGCTCGACCCACTCACGGCCGCCCAGGTGAAGCAGCTGCGCGCGATCGGCGACCGGATCAACCGTGCGATCGACCCTGGCGCCTGTTGACCCGGCTCAGGGCACCAGCACCTGCCGCACCCCGCTCCCGACCTCGCCCCACGCGTCGTCGACCTCCGACAGAGGGCGTACGTCGTGCGCGACCGCGATCCGGCCCTCGCCCGCGAGGGCGACCACCGACCGCAGGGCGTCGGCGCGCTGGTCGGGACTGAGCGCGTTGTTGGTGTAGCCGAGCAGGGAGAGCCCGGTGCCGCGCAGGCCCGCGGAGGAGAACGTGGCCGAGTCCGACGCGGAGCCGCCGAGGTTGACCTGCCGGCCACCCGGGGCGAGGGCGCGCAGCGCCGCCTCGGCCACCCACCCGAACACCGGGTCGATGACGACGTCGGCCCGGTCGGGCAGCACCTCGAGCAGGGCGGTCGTCAACGACTCCGCGTCCGGGTCGCCGATCTCGACCACCGCGTCGGGACCCTGCGCTGCCGCTCGTGCGGCCGCGGCGCCGGCGCGGCAGACCGCCACGACCCTGCCGGCTCCCTGGGCCCGGGCCGCGCCGATCGCCGCCTGCCCCACGGCCCCGCCGGCGCCGAGGACCACGACGGTCTCGCCCGGCTGCAGCCCGGCCCGCCACCCCAGGGCCTGCCAGGCGGCGACCCCGGACAGCCCGAGCGCCGCGATGACGCTGTCGTCGACTCCCCCTGCCTCCAGCGGCACGACGCCCGAGGACGGCACGGCGCAGAGCTCGGCCAGCGACCCGTCGCCGTCGGCCATCCCGGCCGAGGTGGCGACGAAGACCCGGGTCCCGGCGGCGAGCTGATCCCCGGACACCACCTCGCCGACCCCCTGCACGCCCGGGACGTAGGGCAGCGTCCGCGCCCCGAAGTAGGACGTCCCGCTGGCGCACAGCAGGTCCAGCGGCACCACCGGCGCCGCGGTGATCCGCACGAGCACCTGGTCAGGACCGGGAGGCGGGTCCGGGTGCTCGGCGTACGACGGTGCGGCGCCGTGGGAGGTCAGGACCGCGGCGCGCATCAGGTCGTCCTCATGTCGAGATGTCGGGGTAGGGCAGAGACAGGTGCTTCATCGCCGCGCCGTAGGCGAGCTGGTACTCCAGCGGCCCGTGGTCGCGCTCGAACATCGCGATGAAGAGCGTCAGCGTGAGGAACGGGTGGGCGCCCATCTCGAAGAGCGCGACGTGGTCCTGGCGGACGAGCGCGTCGCGCTCGGCGTCCTCGAAGGCCAGCCACGTCGACCGCTCGTCGGAGATGCAGTTGAGGATCCGGTTGGCCTCCTCCGCCTCCCACCAGGCGACGGTGCCGGCGGGGTCCTCGCGATAGCGCTCGACGAGCTCGGGGTCGCGGTCGACGGTGAACAGGAACTTGTCGAGCAGGTACTTGCTCATGCCGGAGCTCCCTTCGGGTACCAGGTGAAGTAGGCCTCCATCGTGTGGAAGAGGTCGAGGGAGTCGACGTGGTCGGCCTTCTGGCCCTCGCCGGCGACGCCCATCATCAGCATGAAGTCCATGAAGCCATGGGTGGCGTTGCCGGGCAGGTGGAGGCTGTCGAGGGTGACCTCGCGGCAGCAGCCGTCGATGTCGCCGTTCGCGATCCACTCGACAGCCTTGCGGTCGAAGTCGGGGTCGGGCCCGTGCTCGCCGAACTGGCGGGGCCCGCCGAGCTCGAGGGAGAGGTGGCCGGTGCCGATGACGGCGACCCGCTGGTCGGAGGGCCACGACTCGACGAGCTCGCGGATCGCCTTGCCGAGCGCGACGAAACGCTCGGGCCGCGGCAGCGGCGGCGCGAAGATGTTGGTGTAGATCGGGACGATCGGCAGGTCGGCCTCGGGTCGCAGCGTGATGATCGGGCAGGTGATGCTGTGGTCGATCCGCAGCTCGTTGCTGAACGCAAGGTCGAAGCCGAGGTCGAGGCCGCCGCGCAGGACGTGGGCCGAGAGGTCCTCCTGGCCCGCCAGCGTCATCCGCGGCAGGCCGAACTCGCGCTCCTCGTTGTACCAGTTGGCGTCGTAGAAGGGCGCCTTGCCGACGAGGAACTGCGGCATGTTGTCGAGCCACAGCTGATGGAAGTGGTCGCTGCCGACCATGACCAGGACGTCGGGCCGCGCCCGCGTCAGCGTCTCGCGGAAGGTCTCGATCTTGCTGACCCACTCGTCCGCGAACGGCGGCCGGTCGTCGCCGACCGACGTGCTCGCGCGGTAGTAGAACGGGTGGTGCGTCGAGGCGATGACGGCGACGATCTCGGCCATGGCGGCTCCTCAGTCCTGCTCGGTCTGCTCTGTCTGGTCGGTCTGCGGGTCGACGTAGACCGCGTTGCGGTCGACGGTCAGGTAGGCGTCCATGCCGATCGGCCGGCGCCGCTCCTCCGCGATCTGGCCGAGCAGCCCGGCGGCGCGGGCGAGCAGCGCGAAGCCGCGCAGCATCTCCACGGGCAAGCCGAGGTCGGCGAGCGCGGCGCCGCAGACGCCGGCGCCGTTGAGCGGCAGCGTCCGGCCGAGCACCTCGGGGTGGACGCGACCGATCGCGGCGAACAGCTGCAGGTGGGGTCCGAGCAGCCCCTCCTCCTCGGCGATCCGCATCAGGACCGGGGTGCGCGGGTCCTGCACCTTGTGGACCGGGTGGCCCAGGCCCGGCACGAACCGCTTCGCCTCGCGCGTACGGCGTACGGCGGCGAGCGCGAGCTCGTCCCAGCCGGCGTCGTCGGTGGGGAGGTCGGCCTCGGCCACGCCCTCGATGACGTCGTGGAGGTAGCCGCCGCAGTCCTCGGTGACGCCGAGGAAGCGCGACCCACCGCCGAGCAGCCCCGCGGCGAGCGCCCCCTGCAGCGAGTCGGGGGCGGACAGGTAGGTCAGCCGGGCGGCGATAGCGGTCGGGGTGAAGCCGTGGTCGGCGAGCGCGACGAGGACGGCCTCGAAGAGCCGCGTCTCCTGCGGCGTCGGCCGCCGCATCGCGACCAGCCAGAACGCGAGCTCGCCGAAGCCGACCTTCCCCATCAGGTCGGCGGTGAGGTCCTGGCCGAGCAGCCGGATCTCGTCGGCGGTCGACGTACCGAGGGACGTCGGGAACTCGGGACTCATGCGTCCTCCTGGAGCCAGGCGCGGATCTCGTCACCGTGCTCGTCGAGCTCCGGCGGGGGCAGGTCATAGCGGGCCTCGGCGTCGGAGAACCGGATCGGGTGCCGTACGCCGGGCAGCGCGGCGTCGCCGGAGCCGACGGTCACGACCGGGTCGAGGCCGATGCTCTCGGCGAAGGCGACGCCGCCGTCGACGGTGTTGATCGGGCCGCAGGGGACGCCCGCGCCGATGATGTCGTCGAACCACTCCATCGCCGTCCGGGTCGCCAGCCGCTCGACGAGGAGGGGCCGGAGCTCGTCGCGGTTGGCGGTGCGGTCCTCGTTGCGCGCGAACCGCGGGTCGTCGGCGAGCTCGGGGACGCCGAGGACCTCGACCAGCTTGCGGAACTGGCCGTTGTTGCCGGCGGTGATGATCAGGTCGCGGTCACTGCAGGGCAGTGGCTCGTAGGGGAACAGGCTGGGGTGGGAGTTGCCCATCCGGAAGGGGACGGTCCCGCCAGCGACGTAGGCGCTGGACTGGTTGACCAGCCCCGAGAGCGCCGAGGACATCAGGTTGACCTCGACGTGCTGGCCGCGGCCGGTGCGGTGGCGGTCGTTGAGCGCGGAGAGGACGCCGATGGTGGCGTGGAGGCCGGCCATCACGTCGAACACCGAGATGCCGGCCCGGAAGGGCTCGCCCTCGGGGTCGCCGGTGAGGCTCATCAGGCCGCTGATCGCCTGGACGATCAGGTCGTAGCCGGGCAGCTTGGCCCCCTGCTCGCCGCTGCCGAACCCGCTGATCGAGGCGTAGACGACCGCAGGGTTGGTGGCCGAGACGGTCTCGTAGTCGAGGCCGAACCGGGCGAGGCCGCCGGGCCGGAAGTTCTCCAGGACGATGTCAGCGCGGGCGACCAGCCGCTTCGCGACCTCGAGGTCGTCGGCGTCCTTGAAGTCGAGGGCGATCGAGCGCTTGTTGCGGTTGACGCCGAGGAAGTAGGTCGAGACGCCGTCGCGGACCGGGGGCTGCCAGGTCCGGGTGTCGTCGCCCTGCGGGCCCTCGACCTTGATCACCTCCGCACCGAGGTCGCCGAGCAGCATCGTGGCGTAGGGGCCGGCGAGGATCCGGGACAGGTCGGCCACCACCAGCCCGGCGAGCGGTCCCTGCTTCGGACTCTCGGTCACCCTCGGCCTCCTTTCACGGACAGACGTCCGTGGTTGCGTGACGGTCAGTGTTCGCGGGCGTCGACCGGCTTGTCAAGGGACGACTCTTGACACGATGAGGCCCGCAGGATCACAGTGACACGCACCACAACGACCGTCATACGGACATGCGTCCGAGAACAGGAGCGGGTCGATGACCGCCTCGTCCGACCGCCGTCCGGTGCTCTTCACCGGCGGCACCGTGCTCACCATGGACGACCAGCACACGGTGCTGACCGACGCCGACGTGCTCGTCGTCGACGACCGGGTCGCGGACGTCGGCCAGGGCCTGTCCGCCCCCGACGGGGCCGAGGTCGTCGACGCCTCCGGCGGCATCGTGATGCCCGGGATGATCGACACCCACCGCCACATGTGGCAGACGGCGATGCGGGCCTACGGCGCCGACTGGACGCTCACCCAGTACTTCGTCTGGTACTACCTCGAGCACGGCGCGAAGTTCCGCCCCGAGGACATCCGCGCCGGCAACTTGCTCTCGGCGTGGGACGCGCTCGAGGCGGGCGTGACCACGACGGTCGACTGGTCCCACGGGCTCCAGACGGTCGACCACGCCGAGGCCGCGGTCGACGCCCTGCGTGCGGCGCCCGGCCGCTACGTCCTCGCCTACGGCAACATCCAGGCCGCGCCGTGGGAGTGGACCGCCGACCCGGCCGTCCGCGGCTTCTTCGACCGCCACCGCGGCTCGGCCGACGACATGCTCGGCTTCCAGCTCGCCTTCGACGTGACCGGCGACCCGGAGTTCCCCGAGAAGGCCGCCTTCGAGTTCGCCGCCGACCTCGGCCTCCCCGTGACCACCCACGCCGGCGTGTGGGGCGCGACCAACGACGACGGGATCCGGCTCATGCACGAGCACGGCTTCATGAACCCCGACACCGTCTACGTCCACGCCGCGACCCTGACCACCGACAGCTATCACCGGATCTCCGCCACGGGCGGGTCGATCTCGGTGAGCACCGAGTCCGAGCAGAGCGCTGGCCAGGGCTACCCCCCGACCTGGCAGGTGCGCCGCCACGACATCCCGGTGTCGCTGTCGATGGACACGTCGGTGTGGTGGAGCAGCGACCTCTTCAGCGCCATGCGGACGACGCTCGGCGCCGACCGGTCGCGGGAGCACCTCGAGGCGCACGCCGCCGGCGACACCGTCACCCACTCCCATCTGCGCGCCGAGCAGGTCGTCGACTGGGCGACGCGCGGTGGGGCGCACGCGCTCGGCCGCGACGACCTCGGCCGCCTGACCGCCGGGGCGAAGGCCGACGTCGTCCTGATCAAGAACGACGACTCCCCCGTCTCCTTCCCGCTGCTCAACCCCTACGGCCACGTCGCCTTCCAGGCCCAGCGCGGGGACGTCCACACCGTCGTCGTCGACGGCCGCGTCGTGAAGCGCGACCACAAGCTCGTCGGCGCCGACCTCACATCGGTGCGCACCGACATCGAGAACACCGTCGACCACCTGCGCGGCGCGATGGGCGAGGACGTCTGGCAGCAGGGCATGAACCCCGACCTGCCCGGCGAGGGCAACAAGGTCCTCGACAACCCCTACCAGTACACCGACTACCGCTCCGACACCACGCACGGGGCCCGCGGTACGGTCTTCGGCGAGCCGAACTCGGGGAGGTAGCCGATGGCCGGTCGTGGCACCGGGCCCGACTTCGTCGAGTCACTCGCCCGCGGGCTCGACGTCCTAGCGGGCTTCGGCCCGGAGCGACCGACGATGACGCTGTCGGAGGTCGCCGCGACGACCGGGCTGGCCCGGCCGACGGCGCGGCGGCTGCTGCTGACGCTCGAGGAGCTCGGCTACGTCCGCTCCCGCGACGGCGCCTTCTCGCTGACCCCCCGCGTCATCGGGCTCGGGATGGCGTACGTCGGGTCGCTGGGCCTGTGGGACGTCGCCCGGCCCCACATGGAGGACCTGGTCGGCCGGATCGGTGAGTCGGTCTCGCTCGCCCAGCTCGACGGCTCCGACATCGTCTACACCGCCCGCGTCTCGGTTCCGAAGATCATCGCGCTGCGCGTGGAGATCGGGACGCTGTTCCCGGCGGCGCAGACGTCGAAGGGCAAGGTGCTGCTCGCGGCGCTGCCCCCGCGTCGGGTCACCGAGGTGCTGGAGGCTCCCAGTCGATCCGGGCTGCCGCCCTACATCGGGCGGACGGAGGAGCAGCTGATGGAGGAGCTGAGCCAGGTCCGTGCCCGCGGCTGGGCGCTGGCCGACGAGGAGCTCGCCCCCGGCGTACGCTCGATCGCCGTCCCGGTCCGCGACGGCCACGGCGAGGTCCACGCCGCGATGAGCGTGACCGTCCACGCCGCCGAGACCTCCCGCGAGACCCTGGTCGAGGACCACCTCCCCCACCTGATCCGCACCGCCGGTGAGGTCAGCGCCGAGTGGGCGCTGTGGCAGTCGCGCCCCCACACCGAGGTCGCGCCGCCGGTCAGCTCAGCTCGCTGAACCTCTCCACCGCCCGGGTGCTGCCCGAGACGATCACGAGGTCGCCCTCCTCCAGGACCGTGTCGGCGGTGGCGTAGGTGAAGTCCGAGCCGGCCCGCTTCACGCCGACGATCGTGACGCCGAGCTGCGCGCGGACCTGGGTGTCCTGGAGCCGGACGCCCCACAGGCTCGACGGCGGGCTGGTCTTGACGATCGCGTAGTCGTCGTCGATCTCGATGAAGTCGAGCATCCGGCCGCGGACGAGGTGGGCGACGCGCGTCCCCATGTCGTGCTCCGGGCGGACGACGTGGTGCACGCCGACCTGGTGGAGGATCCGCGCGTGGGCCTTGCTGATCGCCTTGGCCCACACGTTCGGGACGCCGAGCCCGACCACGATCGAGGCGGTGAGGATGCTGGCCTCGAGGTCGGTGCCGACACCGATCGCGACCCGGTCGAGCTCGGCGATCCCGAGCTGGCGCAGCGCCTCCTCGTCGGTGGAGTCGGCGACGACGACGTGGGTGAGCCGGCCCGACAGCTGCTCGACCGTGCGCCGGTCGCTGTCGATGCCGAGCACCTCGGTGCCGGTCGCCTCGAGCTCGAGGGCGAGTGACCGGCCAAAGCGGCCGAGGCCGATGACGGCGACGGCTCCGGGGTCAGCCACGCGAGTCTTGCCTGTCCTAGCCAATGATCGGCCTTCCTTCGGGGAGCTCGTAGTGACGGCGGCGCTCGCGCAGCGCGAGTGCCGAGACCAGTGTGATCGGACCGAGCCGGCCCAGGAACATCAGGCCGACCAGGACCAGGTCGGCGGAGGTCGGCAGGTCGTAGGTGATGCCGGTCGAGAGCCCGACGGTCGCGAACGCCGAGGTCGCCTCGAACAGCACCGGCCCGAGCGGCAGCCCGGTCAGCGACATCAGCAGCAGCGTCGACCCGACGACCGCGCCGACCGAGAGCAGCGCGACGGTCAGCGCCTGCCGGATCACGCGGTCGTCGACCTGCCGGTCGAACGCGTTGACCCGGCTCTCGCCGCGCACCTCGGCGTAGATGACGAAGAACAGCAGGATGAAGGTGGTGACCTTGATGCCGCCGGCGGTGCCGGCCGAGCCGCCACCGATGAACATGAGGACGACGGTGCCGAGCAGCGTCGAGTCGTTCATCGCCCCGACGTCGAGGCTGTTGAAGCCGGCGGTGCGCGGCATCACGGCGTGGAAGAACCCGACGAAGACCCGCTGCGGGGCGCTGAACGCGCCGAGCGTGTCGGGGTTCGACCACTCGCTCGCGGTCATGAAGACCGTGCCGAGGACCAGCAGGCCCACGGTGACCGAGATGGTCATCTTCGTGTGCATGCTCCAGACCTTCGGCCGCCGGATCTCGCGGCGCAGCTCGAACCACACCGGGAAGCCGAGGCCACCGAAGATCACCGCGAGCGCGATCGGGACGCAGACCCACGGGTCGGTCACGTAGCCGATCAGGCTGTCGGCCCACAGCGCGAAGCCGGCGTTGTTGAACGCCGAGATCGAGTGGAAGACCCCGAGGTACGCCGCGCGGCCGGGCGACTCGTCGTACGCCAGCCAGAAGCGGAGCCCCAGGACGAGCGCCACGGCTGCCTCGACCAGCAGGCTGACCTTCACGACGCCGGTGACGACCTTGCGGATGTCGGCGAGGCCGACCGCCTTGGTCTCGGCCGCCGCCGACAGCCGCGTCCGCAGCCCCATCCGTCGCGAGATCAGCAGCCCCACGACGGAGGCGAAGGTCATGATCCCGAGGCCGCCGAGCTGGATCAGCGCGAGGATGACGACCTCACCGAAGGCCGACCAGTACGTGCCCGTGTCGACGACGACGAGGCCGGTGACGCAGACCGCGCTGGTCGAGGTGAAGAGCGCCGTGACGAAGTCCGTCCCGCCCGCTCCGGTGCTCGCGACCGGCAGCATCAGCAGCGCGGTGCCGACCAGGATGGCGGCGGCGAAGCCGACGACGATGGTCTGCGCGGGGTGCCTGAGCCACCGCCGGCGTACGACCCGACCTGCCACGCCCTGTCCTTCCCTGCGGGATCCGCCCGGACTGCCGGGCGGAGACACGCTACGCCCGCCCGCGGCGGTTCAGGACGTGGGCTCGGTCACGCGCGCTCGACCTCGCTCTGGAGCTTGAGGACGGTGGTGCCGTCCTCCTGCTCGATGACGTAGGCGGGGTCGTCCTTGCTGCCCTTGCGGGTGATCTTCTCGCCCTTGGTGGTGCGGGAGACCTCGTCGTGGTGGACCTCGGTGACCGTGCCCTCGGCGTGGGACTGGCCCCACTTCCACCTCACGGTCGTGCCCTTGCGGATCGCCATCCCGCGAACGTACGCCGCCGCCGGCTGTCCCGGTTCACCTCTAGGTTGGTCGTCATGACG
Source organism: Nocardioides aestuarii (assembly GCF_039527245.1). Classification (NCBI taxonomy): domain Bacteria; kingdom Bacillati; phylum Actinomycetota; class Actinomycetes; order Propionibacteriales; family Nocardioidaceae; genus Nocardioides; species Nocardioides aestuarii. The sequence goes on along the minus strand of NZ_BAAAJT010000002.1, from coordinate 2,663,802 downwards.
GAGGACGAGCTCGTCGACCTGATGACCTCCCTGGAGGAGGGGGTTCCGGTGCCGGGCAAGGCGGCCGCGTTCGAGGACGAGGCCCGCCGGCTGGCGGTCGGTGAGCACGGCAGGGCACAGCTGCTGGCAGCCGCAGGTGAGCACTGGCAGATGAGAGGCGAGTACGACGAGGCCCGCCGCTGCTACCGGGAGGCGAGGGTCGACGGCGGCGACGCCCTCGTCGACATCTGGGCCCACTTCCTCTCCCTGGCCCTCGCCGAGGGCGACGAGGAACAGGTGACCGTGGTCGACAAGTCCCTGCGGGTCGCGGTCTCCGTCGACGCGCTCGAGCCCGCAACCTGCCACTTCGTCGGCGAGTCCTACGAGCTGCACGGCCGGCTGCGCGACGCGCTGCGGTGGTTCACCCTCCCACTCACGTGGGGCGAGGAGGACGACCTGGACGACGAGTGCCTCAGGGCTCGATGGCGGGTCCGACGCGACCTCGGGTTGCCGATCGACCGTCTCGACTCCCTGGCGACACCGCCCGGTCCCGGCTGACCCCAGCTGTTCACGCTTCACCCCTTCCGCGGTGACCTCCGATGCGGCAGGCTCCAGCGCCATGACACGTCATCTCGGGACGGGGCGGGCCCTCACGCTCGCCCTCGTGACCCTCCTCCTCGCGCTCGGGCTCACCGCCCCGGGCACCACCCCCGCCGCCAGTGCCGTCCAGACCGCGGCCACCCCGCTCACCGTGAGCCAGGCGATCGGCCAGCAGAACGGTTCGACCCAGACCGTCCGCGGCTACGTCGTCGGCCAGCCGACCGCGACCAACACGGTCGTCACGAGCGGCTTCCCCAACGACTACGCCCTTGCGATCGCCGACACCGCCGGCCAGACGAGCACGTCGCAGATGCTCTACGTCCAGATCCCGTCGGCGTTCCGCAGCCAGTGGGGGCTGAGGACGAACCCGTCGCTGGTGGGCAAGCGGATCGACGTGACCGGGTCGCTGGCGTCCTACTTCGCCCACCCGGGCATGACCGGCACCAGCGCCTTCGCGCTCGCCGGCGGCACCACCGACCCTCCCCCGGGCGGCGGCTCGCCGTACGACAGCACCTACTACGCGCCGGCGATCGGCAAGACCGGCACCGCGCTCAAGGCGTCGCTCCACGACATCATCGACGGCAACGCGACGCTGTCCTACAGCCAGGTGTGGGAGGCGCTGAAGGACACCGACCAGGACCCGAACAACTCCGCCAACGTCATCGAGCTCTACACCGGCCGCTCGATCCCGAAGTCGAGCAACGGCGGCAGCACCGGCAACTGGAACCGGGAGCACGTCTGGGCCCAGAGCCGCGGCGGGTTCGACACCAGCGCCGGGCCGGGCACCGACCTCCACCACCTCCGCCCCGAGGACGTGACGGTCAACTCCACCCGCGGCAACAAGGACTTCGACCTCGGCGGCTCGTCCGTCTCCGGCTGCGGCGGCTGCTACACCGACAGCAACTCCTTCGAGCCGCGCAACGCGGTCAAGGGCGACGTCGCGCGGATGCTGTTCTACATGGCGGTGCGCTACGAGGGCGGCGACGGCTGGAACGACCTCGAGATGAGCTCGACCGTCGGCAGCTCGTCCTCGATGATCGGCGACCTCGAGGTGCTGCTCGCCTGGAACGACCAGGACCCCGTCGACGCCTTCGAGATGCGACGCAACGACCGGATCTACACCGCGTGGCAGGGCAACCGGAACCCGTTCATCGACCACCCCGAGTGGGCCGACGCGATCTGGTGAGTTAGGCCGACATTCACCCCCGTGGCCACCCGGTCGTCACCGGGTGGCCACATCGGTTTCGGACCGTCGAGGCTGTGCTCACAGACAAGGTCCTCAGCGTCGCCCACCGCGGTTCCAGCGCCTACGCCCCCGAGAACACCCTCGCCGCCGTCCAGGTCGCGATCGACTCCGGCTGCGACCTGGTCGAGGTCGACGTCCAGCGCACCCGCGACGGCGCGCTCGTCCTGGTCCACGACACCGACCTCGAGCGCACGACCGGCCGCCGCGTCCCCGTCGCCGATGTGGCCCTCGAGGAGCTGCGTCGCCTCGACGCCGGCTCCTGGTTCTCCCAGGTGTACGCCGGGGAGCGGGTCCCGACGCTCGACGAGCTGCTCGACCGGCTCGATGGGAGCGCCACCGGGCTGCTGCTCGAGATCAAGCGGCCCGACCTCTACCCCGGCATCGCGGTCGACGTCGCCCGCCTCCTGCGGGCCCGGCGTACGCCGGTCGACGCGGTCGTGGTGCAGTCGTTCGACCACCACGTGATGCGGCAGTTCTCCCGCTACGCGCCGGAGTTCACCGTCGGCCTGCTCGGTCACCCGCCGGTCCGTCGGCTGCGTGAGCTGGCTCGCTGGGCGGCCTACGTCAACCCTCACCACCGGCGCGCGACCAGCGGCTATGTCACCGCGGTGCACGCGGCCGGGATGCGCTCGATGGTGTGGACGGCCGACAAGCCCGCCGACCTCCAGCGCGCCCTGTCCCTCGGCGTCGACGGCGTCATCTCCAACCGCCCCGACGCGCTCCAGCGGATCCTCGAGGAGCGGTTGATCCCCGCCTGAGGACCAAGGCCGAGCCGGGAGCCGGCGGCTACTTCTGTCTCTCCCGCTGCCGGTCCTTCTGCTTCTTCCCGGGCTGCTTCTCCTCGTCGGCTGGCGACAGTGGATCGGGAGTGACTCCCTCGACGATCTGCCGGCTCACCCAGTCCACGGCCGGTGTGGTGAGCCCGGACATGAGTGCACCGGCGAAAGCCAGTGCCAGTCCGGCACCTACGAGCGGACGCAAGAGGGACGGCCTCCTGCGGTTTGCCCGACGAACTGGAGTCCCCGAGAGCGGTCGACGCGCGGCCGCACGCGAGGTCCCCGCCGACGACCCCGCGGCTTGAAGGGCGGTTTCGAGCCGAGTGGCGAGCAGGCCCACCTGATCCGGGGTGAGCACGTGGGGTCGGGTCTGGATCAGGAGGTCCAGGTTGTTGGTGGAGCACAGCATCACGTCGCGTATCCAGCCCGTCAGCGACTCGTCCCTCAAGAAGCACATCACCGGGTGCACCGGGACGTCGGGCACGAGCTGGAACACGGCCAGACTGGCCTCAGCCGCGCCCGCGACAGTCGATTCGCGGGGATGGCCGTTCTGCTTCAGCACCCCGTCGGCCACGGTGAGCTGCCCTGACCAGTTCTTGCTGTCGATGACGAAGACGCCCGGCGGTCCGACGACGACGTGATCGATGTTGGCGCGCTTCCGGCCCGGCCAGCGAACGTCGTGCCACACAGTCCAGATGGCGGGGTCGAGACGGGACAGGACCTCCCCGGTTGCCTGCTCGCCGACTGCACCTGCCTCCCAGGCTTTGGCACGCTTCTCCAAGCGCTCGATCTTCTCCCGGGTTAGCCGTGCCCGCTGTGATGCAGAGTGACCGGCCTTAGGACTCACAAGCGAGTCCATCTCCGTCCGCGTCGAGCCCGTACGGGTCAGAGCCCGTCACCCGTACGAATCCGGTGTACTCCGGGCCGTCACCTGAACCACCAGCGCAGTCATAGTCGCTTGCGGGAGGAAGGCACGGCGAATAACCGGGCGTGCAGTTGCTCGGGGCGGGAGCGGCGGCCACCGGACGGACAACATTGGCGAGGACGATCTCGACCACGGATCCCGGAGCGGCACGGTTCGCCCCGGTGGGCGACTGGCTGAGGACAGTGCCAGTGGTGCCCGACGTCACCGTCTGACGACTGATCTTGACCCGGAACCCTGCCTTGCGAAGGGCCTTGAGTGCATCCTTCCCCATCGATCCGACCGTGCCCGGAACCATGGGCATGGCCGATGCGACAACCAGTGTGACGACAGTGCCCGGCGAGACCTCGCGACCTGCCTTCATGCGCTGCGTCAGCACAGTGCCGACGGGCTTCCACGAAGGCTCCTTCACGACCCGCACGCCAAGATCTGCACGCTGCAGTCGTGCCTTGGCCTTCGAGAGCGACGCACGAGCAACGTCTGGCACCTCGGCCACCTCGGGCTCGGGAGCTGGCTCGGAGTCCGTGTCGCCCTGGCCGTCTTCGGCGGCTTGTACCTGCCCAGCCGCAGCGTCCTCGCCGGCAACTGCAGGCGGGTCCTCTTCGCTCGGCACCAGAACCCAGAAGACAACGAGGGCAGCCGCGACCGCCAGCACCTTGGTACGCAATCGGAGTGCCTTCCATCGCGCCGCCATGCCCGGGCTCTCCACCGCGCTCGAGCCGGGAAGTCCGACCGCCGGCTGCGTGTAGGGCGTCCACTGGCGACCGTCCCACCAACGCTGGAGTCGCTGGTCGTTCTGGTCTGAGTACCACCCAGGTGGCGGTGTGCTGGTGGGCATGACGAGTCCCCCGTCGACGAATGAGTTCCTGGAAATCGTCACTCAAGACATCCCTGACGTCTCGAGAACTGAGGAATCAATGGATTCGTGCGATCGCCCGCGCGGATGTCGCACTCCGCTTAGCCTGCCGGGCAACCGACCAACGACCCATCTATGGAGAATCGGTGCGCATCTTCTCGGTCAAACTCGCTCCTGGCCTACGCGTGAGCGCGTCTTCTCGCGGACTTCGAACGCACGTAGGCCCGCGACTCGCTCGCGTCCATGTAGGCGGCGGGCGCACTGGCATCTCCACTGGAGCAGGGCCCTTTACCTACTACACGAGCGGCAGTAGTCAGCGACCAAGTGGGGCGAGCCCAGCGGCCATCCGCGCGACGTCGCCGATACCCCAGGCGCAGTCAAAGGCTGAAGAGGCGCATTCGCTGGCCCAGGAGATCCAGACGATTCTCGACCTGCACCGAGTCCAGTTCACGCCGGCCTCACGGCCGCAGGCGAGCCCACCCCCAGCCCCGAACAGTCGATCCATCCGGGCGAAGTATCGACGGTTTGCACGCGACAGCACGAGCCTCTTCGCACGCGCGGAGAGGCGATCGGCGCTGTCCGAGGCCGACCGCCGTGCTCAGCACGAGTCAGAAGCGATCGCGCAGGAGTGGAAAGGACAGCAGACGGCGTGGCAACGAGAGCTGGATGACCAGTGGGAAGGTCTCATGAGGAACGAGCCCGACACAGTGCTCGGCGTCCTGGCCGTTGCCTTGGAAGACAACGAAGCCTACGCAGCAGCCGTCGGCGTCGACGGTGACGAAGTGTCAATCGTCGTGCTGCTTCCCGAGGTTGAGGTGCTCCCGGAGCGAAAGCCGGGAGTCACCGCGGCAGGCAACCTGTCCCTGAAGAAGTTCACCAAGACTGAGGCCGCTGAGCTCTATAAGGAGCTCGTGGCTGGCCACCTGCTCACGACGGTCCAGGAAGCCCTGGCAGTCGCACCGGCAGTTCAAGTCGTGAGGGTTGTCGGCGTTCGACGTACCACAAAAGGACGAGTGGACGCACTGGTCGCGGCGCGCTTGTCGCGCGCGGCCCTCGCAGCAGCCGCGTGGAGCACGGCCTCTGCAACCGAGATCCTCAACGGCGCCCAGACCGAGCTGGTCGTCAACCAGAAGGGCGTAACGAAGGCGCTCCATGCACTGGACCTACGGCACGAGCCGGGTCTGCAGGCGCTTGTCGACGCGGTGGAGTTCGACAGCTGAGGACGCACTCGCCCGGCATGCTGAGGACCATCGACCCTGTGCCCGGCAACGGTTGTCACCCCAAGATTGCTCGAAGGAGGCGATGACGATGGCATCCAGCAACGCAGGCGCCGCGGGCGGCGGCGCGATCTACGGACTCGGGATGTTCGGCGCATGGGTGTGGTTCTTCACCCAGGCCGACACGTTCCCGCAGTACCTCTACGCGATCTTTCAGGGCATCTTCTGGCCGGCGTACATGGTCTTCGAGGCGTTCCAGGCTTTGAACTGAGTCCCGGGTAGGTCCGGCATCCGTGTGACGATCAACGGCCGTGAGTACTCGGGAGTCCACGACCACTGACTCGACCCTGTCCGCCGAGGACCGCAGCTCCCGGATCGCGGTGACGCTGTTCCCGGTCCTGATCCTCGTCGGCGCGGCGGTCGCGTTCGCGGCCCCGGCGACGTTCACGCCGCTCGGCGAGATCATCAGCCCGCTGCTCGGCATCATCATGTTCGGGATGGGTCTGACGCTGACCCTGCCGGACTTCAAGCTCGTCGCGACCCGCCCGCTCCCGGTCCTGCTCGGTGTCCTCGCGCAGTACGCCGTGATGCCGCTGCTCGGCCTGGGCATCGCCTTCGCGCTCCAGCTCCCCGCCGACCTCGCCGCCGGCGTGATCCTGGTCGGCTGCGCGCCGGGCGGGACGTCGTCGAACGTCGTCACCTACCTCGCGAAGGGCGACACGGCCCTGTCGGTCGCGATGACGTCGGTCTCGACGCTGCTCGCGCCGCTGCTGACGCCGGTCCTCACCTTGTGGCTCGCGGGCCAGTACCTCCCCGTCGACGGCGCGGGCATGGCGCTCTCGATCCTCCAGATCGTGCTGCTCCCGGTCGCCGCCGGCCTGCTCGTCCGGCTCTTCCTCCCGCGCCTGGTCACCCGCGCCCTGCCGGCCCTGCCGTGGATCTCGGTCATCACGATCACCCTCGTGGTCGTCGCCGTGGTCTCCGGCAGCGCCGACTCGATCGTCGACGCCGGGCTGCTGGTGCTGCTCGCGGTGGTCCTCCACAACGGCCTCGGCTACGCCATCGGCTACACCTTCGGCCGCCTCACCGGCCAGCCGGAGCGGGTCCGCCGGACGATGTCGGTCGAGGTCGGCATGCAGAACTCGGGCCTCGCCGCCGGCCTCGCGGCGCAGTACTTCAGCCCGCTCGCCGCCCTGCCCGGCGCCGTCTTCTCGGTGTGGCACAACGTGTCGGGCGCGGTGCTGGCGGCGTACCTCCGCCGCCGTCCCATCGACGAGCCCGTCAGCTGACGTAGCGCCGGACGACCTTGCCCGCGCACGTCGCGTCGACGTACGCCGTCTCGCCGTAGTCGTTGGTGGCGTACGCCGAGAAGCAGGTGCCAGCCTCGCGGCCGAGGGAGCTCACCAGCACATAGGTCGACGTCGGCTCCTCGACGAGCTTCCCCGCCTTCCGCAGCACCGACGCGACCACAGGCCCGTCGAGGTCGGCGAGGTCGAACCGCTCCGTCTGCGCGGTGCCCTTGCCCGTCCACTTCTGCCAGGCGCCGTCGTAGTACCAGCCGTAGGAGCGCTGGCCGTTCTCGTCGACGGGCACCTCGACCACGGCGTAGCGCGGATAGACGGTGGCGTCGAAGACCACGGTGGTTCCGGTCTTCTGCCGCAAGGCGGCCACGAACTCGTCGAATCCCTTGGCCGAGGTGAGGTCGGGCACCGCACGCTCCACCTGGGTGCTCGAGGCGGAGTCACCACCCGAACCCACGCCGCCGACAGTGCCGACGAAGAGCACACCCGCCAGGCCGACACCGAGCAGCACGACAGCGATGATCGCCGCCACGATGATTCCGACGAATGTCCGACGACCTTCCTCGGGACGGGCCGCGCCGTACGCCGTGGGCGTCGCGGCCCGGGTGGCACCCAGCACGTCCGTCGGTCGTTGCGGGACCGGGGCGGCCGTCGTCACTGCCGGCAGCTCCCGCGTGATCGCCTGCAGCTCCGCGATGGTCTGTGCCTGATCGATCCGCTGCAGCCGCAGGTCGTGGTCAGGCTGGCTGATCCGGCCATGGGCGAAGGCAGCGCGTACGACGTCGGCGGCCGCGTTCCGGTCGCCGTCCTTCGCCTTCTTGAACGGGTCGATCACGCGCTCAGGGTAGAGGCCTCAGGCAGCCATGCGTTCGCAGATGGCCGCGAGCTGGAGGCAGCGTTCAGAAACCGGTGCTGACGTGGCCGCCGCCAACCTTCGCCAGCTCGCCGTGTGCTCCGGGGCGACGCTGTGTACGCACGCAGCCTCGAAGACGGCCCTGTCCGTGAGGACCGCTGTCAGATGCGGTCCGATGTGGACCGCGCCGCCGTCGTCGACGACCCGAGCAGCGATCAGCGCCACCTCGGCGACCACGACTCCGTTGGCCACATAGGTCGAGAGGCCGGCGTCGACCAGGTCACGCATGCGTCCCGACAGCTCGCCATCCGGCTCGCGGTCGGCGCCCGGCTCCGGGACGATGTCGTTGCTGAACATCGTGATCCCGTGACAGGAGAAGGCCCACTCGAGACGCTGCTCCTCCCGGCCGCGCGAGATCGCCTCGAGGACGGCCAGCGGGTCCCGCCGGATCCCTGCAGCAGCCTCTCGAGCGGTGACCGCATCGACGGGGACAGGCCGGGTCTCGAACATCTCGAAGGGCGGCACCGAGATCGGGACGATGCGACCGAGGACGGTGTCGGACTGGTCGACGAAAGCCCCGACGTTCAGCACCTCTCGGTCCCGGTCCTCGACGAGGTCCCTGACCGTGACCGTGCGGTCATTGAGGGACAGAAGCCGGTAGACACCCCAGGGCGCCGCGGCCCACTCCCGGATGTGGTCGCACTTCTCGACGAACGACTCGTGGGCCCGGAGGTCCAGGAAGTCGTGCAGCCCGCCCAGCTCGTAAACACACATCTGCTGCACCAACCAGTCGTTGGCCGCCACTAGGTTGCCGTATTCCATCAGGTCGGGTTGCCGGCCCGCGATCCTCTCCAGCTGGTCGAGGTGGGCCCAGACGAGCACGGTACGGACTGCGTCGTCGACCCGCGGGTCCTCCGACATCAACATCCAGCGAAAGGCTTGGTCGACGCACCAACGGGACTGGATCCACGCTGGTGCGTCCTCACCCAGGTCGGCAATCTCCCGCAGGCGGTATCGGTGCATCGACCGCTCCACCACGAGGCCGCTCAGGTGGTGAGCGAGCGCTCCCGCAGCGTCACCGCGCGCCGCGGCCTCCATCTCGGCCTCGAACGCTTCGCGGTCCGCATCGGTGATCAGGTGGTCCATGCTCTGACCGGGCCGGAGCGTGGCAACGGTGACCCGACCGCTCGCAGACGAGGCGTCGGGCCTGCGAGCTCCACGCGTTCTCTGCTGCTTTCGCTGGGACTTGGTGGGTCGGGAGCGACGACGCTTCTTCGAGACTGGCATGCCGACAACTTCCCGCGGACGGGGCACTGACGCTCGATGAGCGGGCCGAGCCTGTGGAAGACGATGAGGGCGGCGCCATTGTGGAGAGAAAGTGGCCTGCCCTTACGTCCGCCGATGGAATCGGTAGTCGCCGTTCGGCAATCGCTTCATGTCGTAGCGGGGGTCGTGGGCGCGGTGGTGGTGCCAGCCGCAGTAGAGGACTCCTTCGTCGACGCTGGTGCCGCCGCCCTTTGACCACGGTGTGAGGTGGTGCGCCTCGCACCAGTCGGCTGGGATGTCGCAGCCCTCGGCCCGGCAGGTCTGGTCGCGCAGTCCCATCGCCAGCCGCATGGCCGAGTCGTGGAACCGCTTCTTGCGGCCGACGTCGAGCGGGCGGGACCCGCCACCGAGCACCACGGGGATGATGCCGGTGTTGCAGGCGAGCCGGCGGGCTTCGCCGGCGCTGATCCGCGTGCCGGTCGACAGTCCTGCCGTCGCCAGGTCGGTGGTGAGCTTGTCGTGGTCGAGCGTGACGACCACGGTCGCGGCCACGCCACCGTGGGCGGGGGACGCCGTGCTCGGCAGCCGCTCGAGCAGCGAGCAGAACCCCTGGGCGAGCAGCAGCGAGTAGGGCAGCCGCTCCCCCGTCGTCGGATCACGCCGGTCGATATTCTCGAGGTGGTCGCGACGCGGAGAGGCATAGGCGTGGAGCTGGGTGTAGAGCAGGTCGGCGTGCAGCACGGGCAGGTCGGCGGTGATTCGCACGAGCCCGTCACCGAGGTCGCGTCGGGTCACGCGCATGAGACGGCAAGCTCGTCGCTCGCCACGCTCGATGGCCTGCCGTTCGATCTCCTCCGCGACCTCGGGAGCCAGCACCTCGAGCACCCGCTGACCTAGCGTGCGCAGCTCACGCGGCCCGAAGTCGGCCGCCTGTTCCACCAGGTGCGCCTCGGCGCGCCCAAGCAGCGAGGGGTCGGGGTCGGACGGGAGCGCATCCAGTGCGGTAGCGATCACCTCGGCCTGCGCACGCGACACGTCGCCGACGGCGAGCGCGGACGCCAGGACGTCGTACCGCTCGTCCAGGGCCTCCCCGAGCCGTTGGAGACGGCGCCCGTCCGAGCGCTCGAGACGAGCCGCGTGGGCGAGCCACGCCCCCGGGTTCCTGGCCGAGACCTCGTCCGCCACGTCGGCGGAGGCCGCGAGCACCGACGCCCGCAGCCCCTCGAGCCGGGCGATCTGGCGCGACAGGTCGACCAGCGCCCGGCGCTTGGCCGAGGTCGGCAGGTAGGTCGCCTGGCTGCCGGCTGCGTCGTCGAGGGCAGCACCGATCGCGGAGACACACCTCTCGATCGGGTGCTCCAGCGGGATGGCTGCCTGACTCATGCCTCCACGCTCGGCGCGACCACCGACAGGACCGGCCCGGCGACGAAACCCCTGTGGAAACAGGTGTTCCGGGGCCAGTTGTGGATGACAACTGGCCCCGGAACGGGGAGGGAGGAGTGGTGGAGCGTCAGCCCTGGGCGACCCAGGGCGTCATGACCCGGCGGTCACCGAGCCAGTCGACGAGCCCGTGCGACGAACCGTCGGTGCGCTGGCCCGAGACGCGCATCGCGACGCGTACCTCGTCGGCGCCGCCGAGGGCTTCCTGCGAGACCCGCAGGTGCACCTGCTCGGCCGTGAAGTCGAGGGTCATCTGGTAGGAGCCCTCGACGGGCTCGCCCCAGTTGGCGCTGGCGAAGCCGTCGGTCTCGAGGAGCTGGTAGTCGGTGCCGCTGTAGAAGCCGCCGACGAGGACGTACTCCGGGCCCCAGTCGTCGCGGTCGGTGTCGAGGTAGATCCGGCCGCCGGAGCCGGACTTGAAGTCCGGCACGAGGTTGTCGTGGGTGGAGGTGACGTGCACGTTCTTCGGTCCGTTGACGACGGAGACGTCGCGGATGTCGGAGCCGTGGAATGTGTCGCGGCTGTCGTCGACGCCGTAGCGCTCGGCGTTGGCCGTGCCGGCGAGTCCGGCGGTCAGCCCGACGGTGAGGGCAGCGGCCGACAGGGCGACGGCGGTGCTGGTGAGGGAGGTACGCATGACTGTTCTCGGTTTCTCGTGAGTGGTGGTCTGCCCTGCCGGGCCACGTCCCTCGAACGGGACGTGCCACCAAGACGCACCTCCGGCCGCGATGGTTGCAATCGCCGTCAGGGCCTGTGGATGACGGACACCACGGATCGCCGATCCGGGGAAGGGTGGAGCCATGACCTTCCGACCGATCATTCGCACCCAGCAGGACCTCGAGGACGCCTGGCGTGAGCTCATGGGCCCGCTCGGCTTCACCCGCACCAGCATCTGGCTGATGCTGATCGAGGCCGACGGGACCCCGATCCCCCAGCTGAGCAAGATCGAGGCACCCGTCGCCGTCCCGATTGCGGCCGAGCTCGACGCGTTCACCGACATGGTCGGCGGGCTCGTGCGCGAGTTCGTGCCCGGCGGCCGCGTCGCCTTCCTCCGCAGCCGCCCCGGTGCACCCGGGCTCACGGTCGAGGACCGCGCGTGGGCGCAGGCGCTGTACGCCGCAGGGCGGGCCGCCGGCGTACCGGTCGAGGTGGTCCACCGAGCCTGTGACAGCGACCTCGTGCCCGTCCCGATGGACGAGTCGGTCCCGGACTCAGCTGCCTGAGCCGAGCTCCTTCGGATCGTCCTTCGTGGACGACTTCGCTCGCGACGCGATCTTCCGCGCAGCGCGTCCAGCGCGCTTGCTCACCCTCAGCTCGTCGTGCTGTTCGGGAGTGACCCGCTGAGAGAGGTTGGCCCGCTTCACCAGGTCTGCGAGCGGCGTGACCACCTCGGGGTACGCCGCCACCGGCTCGTCGCCAGCGAAGACGACGAACACGACCTCGTCCCCCTCCCGCTGCCGCAGGACGCTCCCGGCGGCGAGGCCGCGAGCCTTGTCGAACGCGGCGTTGCGGTTGGCGACGCGCTTGCGCTGGGTCTCGACGGCCTCCTTGGCCGCAGGCCCCACGACCTTGGCGGCCGCGACCGCGTGCGGGCCGTACTTCGCCGCCAGCTTGGCGGCCTTGGCTGCGTTCGACGATGCAGGCATAGGACCAGCCTGCCACTTCAACGGGAGGCGGCAGCCACCTTGGCCACGTTCCAGCCTCCGAAGACATTCCGCACTGTCTGCCCGCTCGGCACCTCATGCCGACCCTTCGCCCAGGCTGCATAGGCGGCGAATGACTGCCCGCCGGCCTCCGGATCAGCTAGGAACTCCGCCACGGCTGCAGCCACGCTGGTCTCGTTCCATGACGCGGAGCGACCTGCCCGCTGCGCGTTGGTGGCAAGCCCGGCCGCCGCGCACGCCTCGTTCCAGGATCCGAAACGGTGAACGATGGCCAGCCAGGTGGGCAGACCCCGCGCCCGCTGAACGCGCTCGTAGGCACCGGTCGACATGGGCTGCCCGACCAGAGCAGCCACCTCGCGAAGCCCGCGGAGCATCTGCTCGTCGCTGTACCTCTGCTGGACCACGAGCCCAGCATGCCGCACGAAACGCACGAATATCCGCCTGGCGTTTGCGAAGCTCGTCCCGTGGATCTCGGACTATACGAATCGCTGATCACCGAAGCTCTCTCGAACGAGCTTGAACCCATCGCTGATGGTGATGTGCGAATCGGCGCGGTGGATCCGGCCGATCAGCCGCATGTCTTGGCCCGCCACGTGTACGACGTCGTGCACCGCGTGCTTGCCAACACCAGGGACCCCCAATCGCGCCTCGACCTGGTGAACCGCGTTCTCCTCGACCTGGAGTCAGCGGAGGACCGAGTCCAGCCGCCGGCGGCCCAACTTCTCCGCATCGCATCAGTCTCTGCTCCGGGGATTCTCGCCTTGGAAGACGTCCGACCGAGCACCCCACTTAGCGAGGCAGCGCTGCTCACCAACACCAAGGGCGAGCCCAACCTAGGCGCGGAGCTTCGCGCCGAGATCGACACCGCAGACGAGGTCGATCTCCTCTGTGCCTTCGTCAAGTGGCACGGGCTCCGCTTGCTCGAGCCCGAGCTTCGTCGTCTGCAGTTGCGCAAAGCTCCGTTGCGCGTCATCACCACGACCTACATGGGCGCCACCGAGCGAGCCGCGCTCGATCGACTGGCTCGCGAGCTCGGCGCCCAAATCAAGGTGCAGTACGACGCCCAGCGCACGCGGCTCCACGCCAAGGCATGGATGTTCCGACGCCAGACCCGATTCGACACGGCATATGTGGGCTCTTCCAACCTCTCCCGCGCCGCGCTTCTCGACGGTGTCGAGTGGAACGTTCGGATCTCGCGAGTAGGAACGCCGACGCTCCTGGAGAAGTTTCACGCCACCTTCGACACCTACTGGAACGACGCCAGTTTCGAACCGTATGACCCCGATCGTGACCGCGACCGGCTTGATGACGCCCTGGCCGAGGCATCAGGGGTCTCCAGACACAACCGCGTGACCATCACCCTGTCGGGCTTGGAAGTGCGGCCGTTCTCCTACCAGCAGGAGATGCTCGATGCGATCGAGGCGGAGCGCAACGTACACGGCCGTCATCGCAATCTGGTGGTCGCGGCTACCGGGACGGGCAAGACTGTTGTTGCGGCGCTCGACTATCGGCGTCTCTGTTCAGGCTTGGACCGTCCCCGTCTGCTCTTCGTCGCTCACCGCCGCGAGATTCTCGAGCAGTCCCTCCGCACCTACCGCGAGGTGCTCGCTGACGAGAGCTTCGGCGAGCTCTACGTCGGCGGCGCACGTCCCGAGCGGTGGCAGCACGTGTTCGCCAGCGTCCAGTCGCTCACCTCCTACGGGGTTGCGAACATCCCCGCAGACGTCTTCGACATCGTGGTGATCGACGAGTTCCACCATGCCCAGGCCGTCACCTACCGACGACTCATGGACCATCTCGCGCCCGGCGAGTTGCTCGGACTCACGGCGACACCAGAACGCGCTGACGGGCTGGACGTGCGTGCGTTCTTCGACGGCCGCACGGCTGCCGAGCTTCGCCTGTGGGACGCCCTCGGCGCAGACTTGCTGTGCCCGTTTCACTACTTCGCCGTGGCCGACGGCACGGACCTGCGAGACATCGGCTGGAGTCGCGGTCGCTATGACGAGGCTGAGCTATCAAACGTCTTCACCGGCAACCGAGCGCGGGCGGCCATCGTGCTCAGCCAACTGCGAGACAAGGTTCTCGACCCAGGGCGGATGCGGGCTCTGGGATTCTGCGTGAGCGTTGCCCACGCCGAGTTCATGGCTGACGTCTTCAACGAGGCCGGCGTTCCAGCTCGCGCCGTCAGCGGAGCGACGCCGGCACACGCTCGCGAGGAAGCTCTCGCGGACCTCAAGGCTCGTCGGGTGAATGTTCTGTTCGCTGCCGATCTCTTCAACGAGGGACTCGACCTTCCGGACGTTGACACGGTGCTCTTCCTACGTCCCACCGAAAGCGCCACGGTCTTCCTCCAGCAGCTCGGTCGGGGGCTGCGGCGTACGGCGTCGAAGGCCGTGCTGACCGTGCTGGACTTCGTGGGATACCACCGCAAGGAGTTCCGCTTCGACATCAAGCTTCGGGCCTTGACCGGCTACACGCGACGCGGTCTCGAGCGAGAGATCCAGCGGGACTTCCCCTTCCTGCCGTCCGGCTGCCAGATCGTCATGGACAAGCAGGCGCAGTCTCTGGTGCTCGACAACATCCGGTCGCAGGTGGCCAGCCGCTGGAGCCAGATGACAGCCGAGCTACGGTCATATGGCGACCAGGATCTGCCCACCTTCCTGCGAGAGTCGGGGATCGAGCTGTCCGACATTCTTCGTCAGGGTCAGCGCTCATGGACGCAGTTGCGGCGGGCCGCCGGGCTACCGACTCCGATGGGCTCCGATCACGAGACCAAGCTGCTGAAGCGAGTGCGAGCCTTCACTCACGTCGACGACCCCGCCCGGGCCCAGGCATATGACCGTCTGCTCGATGAGGAAATCACCGACCTCACGCATCTGTCGCCGGCGGAGCAGCGACTCGCGCGGATGCTTCTGTTCTCCCTATGGCCCGATGGGGGCGGCCACTCCTCGTACGCGGCGGGCATGCGCGCCTTGCGCGAGGAGACCGCCGTCCGCGGGGAGCTTCGCTCTGTCGTTGACCTCTCCTTCGACTCCGCCCGACACCAGACGACGCCCCTCGACGGACCACTGGCTGCCGTGCCGCTCCATATTCACGGCCACTACCAGCGGGAAGAGATCCTGACCGCCCTCGACTACGCCTCATTGGAACGGAAGCCGACGAGCATGATGCAAGGCGTCGCCTACTCGGCACGTTTCAACGCCGACATCCTGTTCGTCACCCTCAAGAAGTCCGAGGCCGACTACTCGCCCACCACGATGTACCGCGACTACCCGATCAGCCCCACGCTGTTTCACTGGGAGTCCCAGTCGACGACGACGGTCCAATCGCCAACCGGCCAGCGGTATCTCAACGGCACCAGCAACGTGCTGCTCTTCGTCCGAGAGCATCATCTGGATGACTTCGGCACCGCGCCGTACCTCTTCCTCGGCCCAGCGCACTACGTCTCACACGAAGGCGAACGACCCATCGCGATCACCTGGCGACTGGACCAGCCGATGCCTGCGGAGTTCTTTGCCTCGGCCACGGTGGCTGCCGGCTGAACGGAAGCGACCTAGAGTGCAAAGCATGTCATCGGTGCCCGAGCTGCTGCGTGCCTTCATGGACGAACGCGACTGGTCCCAGTTCCATAGCCCGGAGAACCTCGCCAAGAGCATCGTTATCGAGGCCTCTGAACTCTTGGAATGCTTTCAGTGGTCGCCGGAGGCAGATGCGGCCAGGCCAGTGGTTTACACACAGGCTTGGCGCTTCCCAGGCCGAGCCGCCCTGCTGCTGTACACGCGTTCAGTGGCGCAGGTCAAAGGTGTACAACCGTTTGACGATCGAACGCGCAGGTCCGTGTCATGGTGTCCGACCAAAAGCCCTGTCTCAATGACGTCGTGCTCCACGGGGTTCGGGACGCCGATCACCCATTCACCGGCGCATGACCTTCTCGTCGACGTCGAGCTACACCAGCAGGTCCGTGCTGGCCGCGACAGTAACTACAGCGACCGGGTACAGATGCTTTCGCCTGGCCCCGAAATAGGCCGCCACTACAGACCATTTGAACGGGATGGGTACCCACGCACTTCGGCACCACTATGCGTCCGTGTTGATCCGATACGACGAATCAGCGACGACAGTGCACGCGGATCTCGGACACGCCTCCCCGGGCCAGGTTAGGAACCTACAGCGCATTTGTGCTACGACTCTGACGAGCGGACATGACTGATAAACAACACTGAGTCGTGCCTTGGTTGAAATCGAAACCCCGCCGAGAACACAGATGGGAACCTGGACCACTGATCGAGTCACACGGATAGGTTCCGTGGAGCGTCACCTCTCCTCGCCGCATGGTCTGCAGGAGGTCAACGACCTTCGCCTAATTGCGGTCGCGGAGAACAACATCCGTCGAAATATGCGCTTTCAAGACTGGCGTCTGCCCCAAGGTCGGCAACACCACTCGTACGTTCTGGAAAACGTCGAAGACGGTCGCTGGCCCGTCACTCTGAATCCGGGCATCGGAGAGCGCACCAATGAATTGTTCGGTGAATTGACTTGTGGGGTCACCACCCCAGGCGGACTCGAACTCGCGCGAAGCGGCCAGGATTGCCACGTTCTTCCTCAGCAACAGCGCGTCGAACCTCGTATCGAGTGTGATATCGCCAGCTGCCCCGGAGTGGCAGCAGTCCAGGATAATCGTGAGGCTAGCGAACGTCTTCTGATTCGCCCGATGAAGGAGAGAGTCGAATGCGAATCCAGCGTCAAAACTGCCGTCTGTATCTGCGCCAGCCAGATGCAGGCCGTATGGCGTGTTAGAAGCATGGCCGGAGAAGTAGATAAGACCGTCTGTGATCGGCCCCGCATCGAACCACGCGTCCGTCGTCCGCATAAGATCTTCAACGGTCAGCATGTTGTCGTCGTCGCTGACCTGGACGGTCACCTCAAAGTTGTCGGTACCACCAACGTGGTAGCGAAGCAGGTCTGCGACTTGCTCGGCATCAGCTACTCCTGAAGGCAAGTTGGGGAGTGCTTCCGACTCGTACGTGGCCATGCCGAAGACCAGGGCACGCCGCATCGCCGGCGGTGACGTTGAATCCGTCACCGGGCGCGCCCATTCGCGAGCCAGTCGCGCGTCGCGTCTGACGCGAGGTGCAGCAGGGCCTGCTTCGATTTGAAGTCGATGTAGTAATTATTGAACCCCGCGGGTCGCTCGTCGAGGTCGCGGGCCGCGAACACGTTGGCAACAGACGCGACCACCCTGGCGATAGCTGAGTCGATCTGTGCGAAGTCTTGATCGGGCCGGATCGCTGCAAATAGCATCGCCTTCATGTCGTTTGACGCGCGCATTGTCTGCCCGACCAAGTAACAGGCAGTAAGCGCGCTGAGACTCCATGCACGGTGATAAACTTCGGGGAACGCCTCCTTGCGTTCCTCTATCGCCCGTCGGATTCGTGCAGCCAGCACAATGCGGCTGACCGGCAGGTCCGCTGGAAAGATCCTGCTGTAGTTCACCTGAAGGAAGAGGCTTGTTCGCTTAACAGCAAGCCAAGGCTCCTCCAGGTAGATGGCACAGAGCCACTGAGCGACGACGTCGTTGTGCAGAACATTGGTCGAGACCGGCCGTGTCCGATCCGGCCTAGTCTCGTAGTCGAGGCCATAGGGGACGAGTTCTCGGCGCAACCGGATTTGGGTGGGGTCCAATGCACGCAGGTTGCGAGTCGTCACCGGGTTCTGCGAGTTGCTTCGAACGGCGATTTCTTGTGCATCGTCGAGAGCGTCCTGTATCTCGACGAATTTGACCAGCAGGCGAAGTCGCTCCGAGACTGTCTCCTTGTTCGCATACAAAGCCAGCAGGGTTTGCGCTCCGTTCACCACCGAGATTCCGTCTAAATCGATCCTATTCTCACGAACCGTTAGAGCCTTGGTCAGGACGGTGAGCCCATTGTGGTGAGCGAGGATGTTCTCCTGTCCATCCACTGTCGAGAACGCCTCGTCGAGCGACCGACGAACACGATTCATGCCGAGACCCAGCCGTACGTTCAGGTCAAAGAGTCGCCGAGATTCAATGCCTGGCCAGTCCAGCGCCTCGAGCGCCGGCACGACGGCGATCGCCACGCGGCGATCTCCTGCCCTCGTTTCAATGACCTCGCCGGGCCTGACAGCGACGGAGTGCGCGCCTGGAACTGGTCCCGGTTCGGTGACTGCATTGCGAAGGCTGGCAAGGGCGTTCTCGTCCAAGATCTCGGTCGCGATGACACTTGACTCCACCGCGGCACTCTTCGGAACCCTGGATGCAGGGGCGACGGTCACGATGGTCAAGTGGAGGTGGTCATCTGCAGGCACCACCTTGGCCCGCTCCAGAATTGCGGAAACTTCTCTCGACTGACGCGCCACGCTGCGAAGTACGTCGGCGGCGGAACCCAAGTCGATGAGCGATGACACGTCCGCGGCGACTCGGGCGCGGCCCGCTGGTACCCGGTACATCAGAATAGCTACGTCATGTCCGACTTCGCTGGGTTGGACCAAGATGCCGTCCACCCGAAGCGCTTTCCCCTTACCGGATACTGCAACCGGCGTCGGAAGCACGTACTCATAGGCGTCCAGGTCATCGACTCCAAAGCGTGCCGACGCAACCCAAAGAAGAATTCGCTCACGTGGTGTCAGGTCTCTGTTGGAGTCCCCTGTCAGGGCGTCGGCGATCTGCAGAACATCACGCGGTCCGGGCACGCGCTCACTCTAGGGCCGGCTCGGGGGCCGCGCTCGTCTTGAGCTCAACCCCGCCGTCAAGAACCAGCCGGGGACGTCCGGCCTTCGGCATCCCAGCGTCCGCAGATAAAGGTCGAAAGCGCCCGCACCACGACCAATCGCCTCGCCCACACGTCCGCGGGGTCGGCACTCCTGGACCGCTGGGAGGGATATCCGGGCCGCTCGACTACGCATCCGCTCAGCCCTTCTGGAAGAGTTGGGATCGTGCAGGCCACGGCCCGGAAGAAGCGGAGAGGGGACGGAGGTCCGCATCAAGGGCGCCTGGGAGTAGGTCACGATCACGCCGAGAACCCGGCTCTGACCCAGCCCGCCGCCCTCGTTTGCCCGCCTGCTCACGATCAGTTGGACATCGGCGCCCTCGCCATCGTGGTCGTCTCGATCGAGGTGGTTGGGGTGGGTGACGCTGAGTGAGGCGGCCCACGCCTCCCCAACCGACCGGCGTCCGGAGACAGCAACATCGACTCAGACACCACCGCGCGCCAAGAGCCTTGGGCGTCCAGTGTCCAGCCCATCGCGAGCCATCGCCTGCGCCTGAAACCTGTCCGGGTCTCGAAAGCGGGCCCTGGCACTCGAACGCACGTACGGCTCGCTTGTGGATCCAGTCCCTACTTGTCATAGCCGGGTGCGATGCTTTGGTCATGACGTCAAGCGCCCTCGCCGCCGCCAGCACTGCGCAGAATTACGGCGAAGTGTTCACCCGCCGGTGGGTCGTTGAGGCAATGCTGGACCTCGCCGAGTACACGCCCGAGAAGGACCTGACTCATCTGACCGTGGTTGAGCCCTCGGTCGGAACTGGTGCCTTCTGGGGACCCTTGGTGGAGAGGCTGGTGCAGTCTGCTCTCGAGGTGCAGCGTCCGTTTGAGAGCCTCGCTGGTTGTCTGCGGGGGTGGGACTTGCGACCGGAGCACGTGGACACCTGCAAAGCCCTGACTGCCTCCGTCCTGCTCGCTAGCGGGTGCGATCCGCTGACCGCGACTTTGTTGGCGGATGCATGGCTGAGGACTGGCGATTTCCTGCTTGATGAAGAGGTTCCGCGAGCGGACCTGGTTGTGGGCAATCCGCCGTACATCCGGTACGACGACCTCCCGAGTGAACTGGCCTACGCGTACCGCCGCCGCTGGTCAACCATGAGTGGGCGGGGCGACATCTTCGTTGGGTTCATCCAGCGCGGTCTCGAACTCCTAAACGACGGCGGTCGGTTGACGTACATCTGTGCGGACCGCTGGATGCGGAACGCCTACGGTGCGGACCTTCGCGAGTTCGTGAGCACGCACGCCGCTGTGGAGGCAATCTGGCAGATGCATAACGTAGACGCGTTCGAGGCCGCGGTGTCCGCTTATCCCGCCATCGTCCAGTTCCGGAATGGTCCACAGGGCGAGGCAGTGATTGCTGACTGCGGAGCCCGGTTCACTCAGGCAGACGCTCTCAGCATCATCCGGTTCGCCCAGGACCCTTCTAAGGCGGAGCGCCTGCATCTTCCCGACACCGCCGCCCACCGAGTGCACGGCTGGTTCACCGGTAAGGCACTATGGCCTGCGGGGTCACCGGACCGCATCGCACTGTTGGAGGACCTCAACGAACGCTTCCAGCTCTTGGAAGCGACTGGCGTGAAAGTCGGCATCGGTATCGCCACGGGTGCCGACAAGGCATACATCGTGGACGCCTCGGTTGATGTCGAGCCGGATCGGAAGTTGCCAATCGTCGTCACCAACGACATTCGCTCTGGCGAGTTCTCCTATGGAGGCAAGGTTCTCCTCAACCCGTGGGCCCCAGACGGTAGCATTATCAACCTGGATGACTTCCCAAAGCTGAAGCGCGAATTGTCCGCGCATGCGGGGTTGCGTGAGCGGTTTGTCGCTAAGCGAAACCCCGGTACGTGGTGGCGTACAATTGATAAGGTCAACTACTCGCTCATCGAGCGGCCCAAAATCCTGATACAGGACATGAAAGCCCTGATGACGCCCGTCCTTGACCCGGGCGGCCACTATCCGGCGCATAACCTGTACCACCTGACGTCAGACCGGTGGGACCTTGAAGTGCTCGGCGGTCTTCTCCTGTCGAGGGTGACGCAGGCGTTCATCGAGGCATACGGCGTGAAGATGCGTGGCGGCACACTCCGAATGCAGGCGCAGTACCTCCGCACCATTCGCGTGCCGGCGCCGGAGACGATCAACCAAGCAATTGCTCAGGACCTCCGGACGGCGTTCCGGACTCGTGACCGGGGCCTGGCGACGAAGGCGTCGATGGAGGCTTATGGAATCGATGACATCGTTTGGTGACTTCCGGCAGAGTGGCCCCTCGTGAAGGTCAAGTGGGAGGATTATGACGACGCCGTGCGCGCTTTGTGGACAGGGCGGCAGACCGCAGCCGAGCGAGCACTCCTGCATGGGAAAGCGGATACCGGCACTCGCGGCACGGTCACGAGCGGGAAACACCTCGACCCGCTCCAAGCTTTGATAGCCGCGCAGTTCGAGCCTCTCCTTGCTCTTGGCGCCGAGATCGGTCACTCGATGCAACTCCCGCTGCCGGGCTACTACCGGAAGAGTCGGAACTGGGACGTTGTGGTCCTGCTGGACGGACAACTAGTTGCCGCTGTTGAAGCTAAGTCGATGTCAGGCTCGTTCGGGAACAACCTGAACAATCGCGTGGAAGAGGCCATCGGGTCCGCAGCCGACATCTGGCGTGCCTACCAGGACGGGCTGCTCGGACAGGTTCAGCCCTGGATTGGGTGGGTGTACGTGTTGGAGTCCCGAGACGGGCCAGGCGGGTCCAACCACATTGTCCAGGAGCAGGTCCAACCAATATTTCCGAGCGACCCGTTCTTCGCCAACCTCACTTATATGCAGCGAGCACGAGCGTCGGCAGTCAGGTTGGTGCACGAGAATCTATACAACGCCGCGTGCATCATCGCCAGCCGGAAGGACGACGGCATCGAGGACGAGCCGGACCCGCTCATCTCGACACATAATTTGACCGCTTCCATCGCCGCCCGCGTAACGTACTTTGAGACTCTCTACAAGGCGCGGACACGTCCACCGTCGCGCTAAAGGACCTTCCGACGACATAGGCTGATGTGCCCGAGCGCATGGACTTCCAGCAGGTTCCCGACGCTGTAGTACTGGAGGAACGCGCCTGCTGCGAGCCGGGGGGCACCGTCGGTCCGAGAAAACGCAAGAGTGCGCCGTGGTCCCGTCCGAATGTTCGATGCGTTCGGGCCCGGCCTGGCAGGTGTGGAGCCACGACTCAGTCGGATGCGGAAAACGTAGCCCACCCTACGTATCTACGAGTGACGAGAACTCACCTCGCGCGCCCGCGCCATAACGCGAGTCGCAGCATTCTCAATGGCGGGGTGTCGCCGCTGGCTCTCCTGCGGCCCGTTCGCGGAGCACCTCCCGGCGGATAGCGGGGTTCGACGGGCACCGCAGGTTGCCCCAAGAAGAGCACTTTCAGCGGCAGTCTGAGTCCAAGGCCTCCTCCAAGTGCCCCACAGACTTCATCGAAGTGTCCGCGACGAACGGATACGGCCTCCGCGAGTGAAGTTGACGAGGCGTGACCCGCGTCAACCTCTGCCCTCGTCGAGGCCAAACTCGATACCACCCGCGATGGCTTCGCCTGATCAACAATATGTCGGCGGTCTCCAACAAGTGGGCTACCCCTGCGGGCGTGCGAATTCGTCGAGGTCGGCCTCCTCGGCCCAGGCCGCCCAACAGTTCTCCGGACCGGACACTGTCCAGTAGGCCAGACTGCGGCGGTGGCAATCACACCTCAGCGTGTCCTGCACGACTACCTCCTGCTCGCCCTCACAGCGCTCGGAGGTTCCGCTACGAAGCGTCAGGCCCTCGACTGGATTGACGAGCACTTCGGGGTCACGCTGACCGTGGAGGATCGCCAGAGTCAGCCAAGACGCGCCGAACCGAAATGGGAGAATCAGACTGCCTGGGAACGGAACCGCATGGTTGAGACTGGTTTGATCGCGCCGTTCATCGAGGGTGTAACCGAGCGGGGTCGCTGGACGCTTACGCGGGCGGGTCGCACGGCCGCCATCCCGATTGCTGACGCGGTGCTCAGTGGACCGAGCCGTGAACCGTTGCATTTTGCCACGGGGCAGACTCCGGTTTCGGACCCTCAGCGGCGGAGAAAAATTGAGGACGCCGCACAAGATCGACTCATGGCGCTCTATCGCGCAGACGGCTGGGAGGTCGTGGATACCCGCGTCGGGCATCCATACGACGCCCGTGCCTTCAAAGGCGACGTTGTTCGCTACTTGGAGGCAAAGGGCACGACGAGCGCCGGAGAGAGCGTCATCGTGACCCGCAACGAGGTTGAGTGGGCACGTACGCACGTCGGCGAGTGCGTGATGGGCATTTGGTCAGGCATCGAGTTCAGCGCAAACGACGAGGTGCTCTCGGAATCCGGCGAGTTCCGCCTCTTCGACTGGGATCCGGCTCCGGCAGAACTCGTTCCAACTCAGTATGACTGGGTGCCAGACGCCGCGAAGTTGTTGTGACGAGTGCGGGGAGAGTGCTCGGTCCCCCCGGACCGCGCACGGTCGTTGTCCGCCCGGTTATCAGACTCCCCAGGGGCCTAGCAACCCCGCACGGGGCGCTATGCAGCGACTCGCGCGGTAGCTCAACCGGGGCGAAGTGCTGTGTCACAACCCAGACGGGCGTGGCTGAGGAACCTCCGCCACGCCCGTCTGACGTCGACCTATCAGCTGCAGCCGGACGTGCTCCCGCAGCCCTCGCAGACGTAGCAGGAGCCGGCGGGGCGCATCTTCGTGCCGCAGGTCATGCAGAGCGGGGAGTCGACGGCGGTGCCGGTGATCTTCTCCAGGAGCTCGGCGGAGGTGTGGGCCTCCTTGGGGGCGGGCTTGGCGCCGGCCTCGCTCGCGGCGGAGGTCTCGACGTCGCTCGCTGCGCTCGCTGCTCGACCACCTTCGACGACCTCTACCTGTGGGGCCGGGGCGAGGAGTTCGGCGGCGGAGCCGGTCTCCTCGGAGGTGGCCTCGTAGGAGCCGGTCTCGAGGTAGCGCTGGCGCTCCTCGGCCGAGTAGATCCCCATGGCGGAGCGCTGCTCGAAGGGCAGGTAGTCCAGGGCCAGGCGTCGGAAGACGTAGTCCATGATCGACTGCGACATCCGGACGTCGGGATCGTCGGTGAGGCCGGCGGGCTCGAAGCGCAGGTTGGAGAACTTCGAGACGTAGGTCTCCAGCGGCACGCCGTACTGGAGGCCGACCGACACCGCGATCGAGAAGGCGTCCATCACGCCGGCCAGGGTCGAGCCCTGCTTGCCGAGCTTGAGGAAGACCTCACCGAGCTGGCCGTCCTCGTGGGCGCCCGAGATCATGTAGCCCTCGGCGCCACCCACGGTGAAGGAGGTGGTGCGCGAGACCCGGGACTTCGGGAGCCGCTTGCGGGTCGGGGCGTAGACGATCTTCTCGACGACCTTGGTGGTCTCGGCCTCGTCGGCCGCAGCCTTGTCGGCGGCGTCCTTCTTGGCCTTGCCGCCACCGTCGGCGAGCGGCTGGCCCACCTTGCAGTTGTCGCGGTAGATCGCGGTGGCCTTGAGGCCGAGCTTCCACGACTGGAGGTAGACCTCCTCGATCTCCTCCACGGTCGCCGTCTCCGGCAGGTTGACCGTCTTGGAGATCGCGCCGGACAGGAACGGCTGGGCCGCCGCCATCATCCGGACGTGGCCCATCGGCTTGAGCGAGCGGGCACCCATGGCGGTGTCGAAGATCTCGTAGTGCTCGGTCTTGAGTCCGGGCGCGTCGATCACGTGGCCGTGCTCGGCGATGTAGTCGACGATCGCCTCGATCTTCTCCTCGTCGTAGCCCAGCTTCTTCAGGGCCCGCGGGATGGTCTGGTTGACGATCTGCATCGAGCCGCCACCGACCAGCTTCTTGAACTTCACCAGCGAGAAGTCGGGCTCGATGCCGGTGGTGTCGCAGTCCATCATGAAGCCGATGGTGCCGGTGGGCGCGAGGACCGAGGCCTGCGCGTTGCGGAAGCCGTTGGTCGCGCCGGTCTTGATGACGTCGGCCCAGGCCTGGGTGGCCAGCTTGTGCACCGACATGTCGTTGGCGTGCATCGTGCGCAGCGAGTCGTTGGCGGCCTGGTGCTTGCGCATGACCCGCTGGTGGGCGTCGGAGTTGCGGGCGTAGCCGTTGTAGGGGCCGACCACGCCGGCCAGCTCGGCCGAGCGGGCGTAGGAGGTGCCGGTCATCAGCGAGGTGATCGCCGCGGCCATCGCCCGGCCGCCGTCGGAGTCGTAGCCCAGGCCCATCGCCATCAGCAGCGCGCCGAGGTTGGCGTAGCCGATACCGAGCTGGCGGTAGTCGACCGTGGTCTGGCCGATCGCCTCGGTCGGGAAGTCGGCGAAGCAGATCGAGATGTCCATCGCGGTGATGATGATGCGCACCGCGTCGGCGAACCGCTGGGCGTCGAAGGTGTCGTCGTCCTTGAGGAACTTCAGCAGGTTGAGCGACGCCAGGTTGCAGGACGAGTTGTCGAGCGACATGTATTCCGAGCACGGGTTGGACGCGGTGATCCGGCCGGTCTCGGGGTTGGTGTGCCAGTCGTTGATCGTGTCGTCGTACTGCAGGCCCGGGTCGGCGCACTCCCACGCGGCCTTCGAGATCTTGTGGAACAGCTCGCGGGCGTCGACCATCTCGATGACCTCGCCGTGCTTGCGGCCGCGCAGGGCGAACTCGCCGCCCTCCTCGACCGCACGCATGAACTCGTCGCTGACGCGGACCGAGTTGTTGGCGTTCTGGTACTGAACGCTGGTGATGTCGGCGCCACCGAGGTCCATGTCGAAGCCGGCGTCACGCAGCGCGCGGATCTTGTCCTCCTCGCGCGCCTTGGTCTCGACGAACTCGACGATGTCGGGGTGGTCGACGTCGAGCACGACCATCTTGGCCGCACGACGCGTCGCGCCGCCGGACTTGATGGTGCCCGCGGACGCGTCGGCGCCGCGCATGAAGGAGACCGGGCCGCTCGCCGTACCACCGGAGGAGAGGAGCTCCTTGGAGGAGCGGATGCGGGAGAGGTTGAGGCCGGCACCGGAGCCGCCCTTGAAGATGAACCCCTCCTCCTTGTACCAGTTGAGGATCGAGTCCATCGAGTCGTCGACCGAGAGGATGAAGCACGCGGACACCTGCTGGGGAGACTGGGTGCCGACGTTGAACCACACGGGGGAGTTGAACGAGAAGTACTGGTGGACCAGCAGCCAGGTCAGCTCGCGCTCGAAGAGCTCGGCGTCGGCCTCGGTCGCGAAGTAGTCGTGGTCCTCGCCGCCCTGGCGGTAGGTCTTCACGACGCGGTCGATCAGCTCGCGCAGGCTCTGCTCACGGGCGTCGGTGCCGACGGCGCCGCGGAAGTACTTGGTCGTGACGATCGTCGAGGCGTTGGCGCTCCAGAAGTCGGGGAACTCGACGCCGCGCTGCTCGAAGACGGTCTCGCCGGTCTTCCAGTTGGTCTGGACGACGTCGCGGCGCTCCCACGTGATCTCGTCGTAGGGGTGCACCCCCTCGGTCGAGAAGATGCGCTCGATCGTGAGACCCGCGCCCTTCTTACGAGTCCCTGCGCTGTTGCTGACCGTCTCCGTCATGCCGACTCTCCCCAGTGGTGGTGCCCGGTGTGGGCGGTGTGGTGGTGCTTCTTCCATGGTGGCTCGCGCCACCGACAACTGCGGTCCCTCGACCGGCCGTCTCGGGTGGCCGGCGAGGGGGTGGGTGCTTGGTGTGGCCCGGCGCATGCAGCTTCCCCACTACACACGCCGGGCCAGATCGTGGTCAGCCCGTGGGCTGGGGTTGCGGATCGCTTGACGCCTCGGACGCTGCGTCCGATTCCAGGCGCAGCAGCTCGATCTCCTTCTCGAAGTCGTCCACCGACTCGAAGGCGCGGTAGACGCTGGCGAAGCGGAGGTAGGCGACCTGGTCGAGCTGGCGGAGCGGGCCGAGGATCGCCATGCCGACCTCGTGGGCCGGGATCTCGGCGCCGCCGCTCTGCCGCAGCGCGTCCTCGACCGCCTGGCCCAGGCACGCGAGGTCGTCCTCGGAGACCGGGCGGCCCTTGCAGGCCTTCCGGACGCCGGCGACGGCCTTCTCGCGGGTGAACGGCTCGGTCGCGCCCGACCGCTTCAGCACGGTCAGCTGCATCAGCTCCACGGTGGTGAAGCGCTTGCCGCAGGTCTCCGAGGCGCAGGTACGCCGCCGCCGGATCGCGCTGCCGTCGTCGGCGACGCGCGAGTCGACGACCCGGGTGTCTGCGTGACGGCAGTAGGGACACTGCATGCTGGATCGCCTCCTTTCGGGCGCGCCGACATCGCCCTGCGAACGGGCGGCTCGGCCTGTGGATCAGACGGGGTTTGCTGTGGATGGATCGCGCTGTGCTGTGGGTGACACACCCGGCTCTTGTGAACTAGATGTGGAGAACCACAACGGTGTAACTACTAGATGTAGTGGTAACCGTACGTCGCGGACCGACGGGGTGCAAGCGGAACGGGGACAGTTTCCGAAGTTGTCTCGACCGGTTTTCAAAACCGCAGGTCAGGCCCCCTTTGTGGGTTCGGAGGACGGCGTGTCGGGGGCTGGCACAATGGCCCTCGTGGCGAGTCGGGGCAAGCGCGCGGGGGCGAAGAAGAGGGCGCGCTTCCGCCCGAGCGTGCTGCTGCTGGCGATCGGCATCACGGCTGGCGTCGTGGCCTGGGGCTACCTCGTCAAGGCCGCCATCGACTTCGGCGTCCAGGCCCGGTCGGGCACCTCCGACGCGTGGCTCTTCCTCGGTCTCGCCTCGGCCGGGGCGGTCGCGTGTCTCTTCATCGGGCTGATGCTCATCGCGCGGCTGCTGCGGACCCTGGGGATCACCTCGGAGCGCACCCCGTCGTCTCCTGACGAGCCGGACGCTCCCCCGCGGATCCCCGGCGGGCGGCGCGCGGCCCGCTGAACGGGGTCCGGAGGTCTCGACACTCGCCCTCGCCTAGCGGCTCGGACGGCTCGACCACCTAGGCGCGGCGGGCGGCTCGACCACCTAGGCCCGGCGGGCGGCTCGACCACCTGGGCCGGACGCCGCTGCGCCTCGGACCGAGGCCAGCGTGTGGCTCGATCCGAGGCGCAGTCTTCCCCGGCCCTCCGCACGGTCCGGGGTCGAGTCGGAACCGGGCGGAGGAAGTTATTCAGTTGTGGGGTTACTCGACGGGGACGCGGAGCTTCTGCCCTGCGTAGACCATCGAGGACTCGAGGTGGTTGAGCTGCTGGATCCGCTCGACCGTGGCGTTGACGTCGCCGGTCGAGACGCGGGCGGCGAGGTCGTAGAGGGTGTCGCCGGGCTCGACCTGGACGGTGAGCGTCGCGTCGCGACCGGGCTCCTCGCTCGCCACCGAGCCGGAGCCCCAGAGCACGCCGAGCGCCAGCACCAGCAGCAGGCCCGTCATGAAGACGACCAGCCGGCCGCGCCGGGTCAGTCGCAGGGACGGGGTGTAGGAAACGCTGGGGGTGATGGCCATGGTGCTCATCGGGACCTCCTGGGGAAGTGGCGGTCAGCCTGTCGGTCGGTGTTCGAATCAGACCCTGACGGAAGCCACTGACAACCTCGGGTTTCGATCAGAGGTTCGATCGAACACATGTACGAAGTTAGAGCAGGTGTTCGAACAAATCAAGCATGTGTTCGAACGGAGTGTCGGACGTGCGGGTCGGGGTCCTCGACACCGCCGAGACGCCCGTAGAACGGGCCGTTGAAGGCCACGTCGCGGAAGATCGTGCCGCAGATGGCGGAGTAGCCGGCCTCGCGGCAGCCCGAGACGACGTGCTCCAGCAGCCAGCGGCCGACCCCCTGCCCGGCGACGGCGGGATCAGTGGAGACCTGGTCGAGCGCGACGAGGTCCGGGGTCAGCTCGGTCAGCCGTGCAAGGCCGACGACACGTCCGTCGAGATCAGCGGCGCCCTTGGCGGCCGGCATCCTTGGCGATCGCCTTCTTACCCTTCGCCTCGACCAGCTTCATCGCGTGGCGGGAGACCGAGGGGGCGAGGGCGGAGAGGCGCACCACTCCCCCGCGCGATCGCGGGACGCTGAGGACGACGCGGTTCGTGCCGAGCAGGCCGACCGCCTCCTGCGCGACCTCCGCCGGCTCGAGCACGCGGGAGCCGGAGTGGGCGAGGCGGGAGCCGAGGGAGTCGTGGGTGTGGCCCTCGTGGAGCATCGCCGTCTGCACCACGTCCGGGCAGACCGCGTGGACGCGCACCGACGGCGGGGTCTCGAGCTCGACCGAGCCGGTCAGCGACACCACACCGGCCTTCGTGGCGGCGTAGGCCCCGTAGCCAGGGATCGGGCCGAGGCCGGCGAGCGAGGCGGTGTTGACGATGTCGCCGCCCCGGGGGCCGAACGCGTCGAGCGCGGCCCGCATCCCCCACATCACGCCGAGCAGGTTGACCTCGACGAGCCGGCGGACCTGGTCGTCCGGCATCTCCGCGAGCCGGCCGTCGTCGCCGACGCCGGCGTTGTTGAACCAGGCGGTCAGCGGTGCGTGGTGGAGGGCGGCCTCGGCGGCGGCACGGTGGTCGGCGGGGTTGCGGACGTCGTGGGTCAGCCCCTCGTCGGCGCCGATCTCGGCGGCCGTGTCGGCCGCGGCCGCGCCGTCGATGTCGGTCAGCACGACGTGGTGGCCACGGGCCACCAGCAGCTCCGCGATCGCCCGGCCGATGCCGCGCGCCCCCCCGGTCACGACGACGCTCGACCCAGCACCGGAACCGCTCAAGGAGGCCATGGCGCCGGAGTCAACCACGCACTAGCGTCCAAGGGTGAGCGACCCCCGCGTGGCGCCGGTCGAGGAGAACCTCCTCTCGTTCTTCCGCGCGGCCCAGCAGTGCCCACCGATGACACCGCTCCCGGACACCGACGTCCTCGCCGCAGTCTCCGACATCCCCTTCCCGCTCTTCAACGCCGTCCTCGGCGCCTCGTTCTCCCCCGGGACGGCCGGAGACCGCACGGCCGGCCTCGTGGCGGCGTACGTCGAGCGAGGACTGCCGTGGCTGTGGTGGACCACGCCGTCCCACACCTCGCCCGAGCTCGAGGCGGCGCTCGCCGCCGCCGGGATGGGCCGCGGCGACACCCCCGGGATGCACCGGCGGCTCGACGGTCCGGTCGAGGCTGCCGTCCCCGCGGCCCTCGACCTCACCCTGGTCGACGTCGCCGTCGAGCCCGATCCCTGGATCGGCACCATGCTCAGGGGCTTCGACATGCCGCCCGACCTCGCCGGACCGATGACCCAGGTCCTCGGCGGGGTGCCCGCCGGCCAGCTGGTCAACATCCTGGCGCGGATGGGCGGCGAGCCGGTGGCGGTCGGCAGCGGCTGGATCGACGACGGCACCATCGGGCTCTACAACATCGCCACGGTCGAGTCGGCACGCGGCCGCGGGATCGGGTACGCCGTGACGGGGGCGCTCCTGCAGGCCGGGCACGAACGGGGAGCGCGGCAGGCGATCCTCCACGCGACCGACCTGGGACGGCCGGTCTACGAACGGCTCGGGTTCGAGGCGGTCTGCCTCGTGCCGCAGTGGGTCTGGCTCCCCTCGGACCCCGGCCAGGGGTAGCGACACGCCGTTCGAACAGGTGTTTGATCCGGGGGGCGTGGTGGTGGCACCCTGAGCGCATGCCGCAGAAGAAGAGCTCCGGTCGTGAGGGTGTCACCGAGCTGCCCGACGGCCCGCCCGACACCACCGGGCTGACCGCGCGCCAGCAGAAGGTGCTCGCGACGATCAAGGACGCGATGGAGAAGCGCGGCTACCCGCCCAGCATGCGGGAGATCGGCGAGGCCGTGGGGCTGACCAGCTCCAGCAGCGTCGCCCACCAGCTCAAGACTCTGGAGGAGAAGGGCTTCCTCAAGCGCGACCCGAAGCGGCCGCGGGCGCTCGAGGTCTTCCTGCCCGAGGTCATGGCGGCGCGCCGCTCGATCGGTGGCGCCGAGGAGCACGACCTCGACGAGACCGGCGTCGGTGACGCGCGGCCCGCGGCGTCGTACGTCCCGGTGGTCGGCCGGATCGCGGCCGGCGGCCCGATCCTGGCCGAGGAGCGGGTCGAGGACGTCTTCCCGCTGCCGCGCCAGCTCGTCGGCGACGGCCAGCTCTTCCTGCTCGAGGTCCGCGGCGACTCGATGGTCGACGCGGCGATCTGCGACGGCGACTACGTCGTGATCCGCCAGCAGCCGACGGCCGAGAACGGCGAGATCGTCGCGGCGATGATCGACGGCGAGGCGACGGTCAAGACGTTCCAGAAGAAGACCGGCCAGGTCTGGCTGCTCCCCCACAACGCGGCCTACGAGCCGATCGACGGCACCCACGCCACGATCCTCGGCAAGGTCACGGCGGTCCTGCGGAGGATGTGACCGTCGCGTTCCGTTCACGCGGCGTTCGCTAACCCGGGGCCGGGTGGGTCGTTGACCTGTCCGTGAGCCACCTCGTCCCCCGCCGTACCGTCCTGGCGACCGGAGCGGTCAGCGCTGTCGCGCTGCCGGTCCTCGGCCAGGGCTCCGCGCGCGCCGCCGACGACGGCGTCTTCGCCCACGGCGTCGCCTCGGGCGACCCCCTGCCCCACCGGGTCCTGCTGTGGACCCGGGTCACCCCCACGCCCGCCTCGACACCCGGCTCGGGGCAGGGTCCGACGGTGCGGGTCCACTGGGAGGTCGCACGGGACGCCGGCTTCACCCGCGTCGTACGCCGCGGGCACGTCTCGACCGGCGCCAGTCGCGACCACACGGTCAAGGTCGACGTCGACGGCCTCGACCCGGCGACCTGGTACCACTACCGCTTCACCTACGGCGGCACGACCAGCCGCACCGGCCGCACCCGGACGGCGCCCGCCCGGCGCGCCACCCCCGACAACCTCCGCTTCGGGGTCGTCTCCTGCGCCAACCTGCAGGCGGGCTGGTTCTCGGCCTACCGCCACCTCGCGGCCCGCGACGACCTCCACGCGGTCCTCCACCTCGGCGACTACCTCTACGAGTACGGGCCGGGCGAGTACGGCTACGGCCCGTCCAACGAGGACATCCGGCCCCACGAGCCGGCGAAGGAGATGGTCGCCCTCGGCGACTACCGCCAGCGCCACGCGCAGTACAAGGCCGATCCCGACCTGCAGGAGCTGCACGCGCGCTATCCCTTCATCGCGACGTGGGACGACCACGAGGTCACCAACGACCAGTGGAAGGCCGGAGCGGAGAACCACCAGCCCGACACCGAGGGCGACTACCGGCGGCGCCGCGCCCGCGCCCACCGTGCGTACGACGAGTGGATGCCCGTGCGGATGAGCGGCACCGCCGACCTGCGTGACGGCACCCGCCTCTTCCGGCGGCTGCGCTTCGGCGCGCTCGCCGAGATCTCGATGCTCGACCTGCGGACCTACCGCGACGAGCAGGCCGACCAGACCGGGGTCAGCGACCCCGAGCGCTCCATCACCGGCGCGAAGCAGCTCGACTGGCTGCGCGACTCGTTGATGCGGCGCGGGCCGCAGTGGAACCTGGTCGGCAACCCGGTCATGATCGCGCCGGTGGACTTCGGGACGCTCCCCGACGAGCTCACCGGGGCGGTCAACGACGTGACCGGGCTCCTTCCCGAGGACGGGGTCGCCTACAACGCCGACCAGTGGGACGGCTACACCGCCGACCGCAACCGGGTCCTGCGCCATCTCCTCAACCACTCCGTGGAGGACGTCGTGTTCGTGACCGGCGACATCCACTCCGGGTGGGCCTGCGAGCTGCCGAAGGACGCCTCGGACTACCTCTACGAGAACCCCGCCCGCGTGACCGCCGGCGTCGAGTTCGTGTGCAGCTCGGTCACCTCCAACAACCTCAAGGACATCACCGGCGACCCGACCGGCGTCACCAGCACCGCGGTCGAGGAGGGGATCAAGGCCAACAACCGACACATCCGCTACCTCAACTTCGACGACCACGGCTACTCCGTCCTCGACCTCACCCCCGAGCGCGCGCAGATGGACTGGTTCGTGATCAGCGACCGGGCCGACCGGGACGCCACCGTCCGGTGGGACGCCTCGTGGGTGACCAGGTCAGGGACGAGCCGGGTCGAGCCGGCCGACGCCCCGGTGGGAGGTGCGCGATGAACGCCGCGCTGAACGTCGGTCGCCGTACCTTCCTCGCCGGCGGTGCCGGTGCCGTCTTCTCGACCGTCCTGCTCCCCGGCGGGGTCGCCGCCGCGGCGCAGGGCCGCAAGCGCGCGTACGTCGTCGTGGTCGACGGCTGCAAGCCCGACGAGATCACGCCGACCCTCACCCCCACCCTGGCCGCGCTGCGGGCCGGCGGGCTCGACCACCCGCAGGCCCACTCGATGCCGGTGATGGAGACGATCCCCAACCACGTGATGATGATGACCGGCGTGCGGCCCGACCGCAGCGGTGTGCCGGCCAACGTGATCTTCGACCGCGCGCTCGGCGAGACCCGCACGCTCGACCAGCCCTCCGACCTCCACGCGCAGACCGTCATCCAGCGGCTCGACAGGGCTGGCTTCACGACCGGGACGGTGCTGAGCAAGGAATACCTCTACGGCATCTTCGGCGAGCGGGCGACCTACCGCTGGGAGCCGGCGCCGGTCATCCCCGTCAGCGGCCACGCCCCCGACGTCGCGACCATGGACGCGACGCTCTCGATGGTCGAGGAGCACGACCCCAACCTGGTCTTCGTCAACCTCGGCGACGTCGACCGGGTCGGCCACAGCGACTTCACCGGGGCGCTCGACGCCCGGATCGCCCGCCACGCGGCGCTCGCCGACACCGACGTCCAGGTCTCGCGGCTCGTCGACCGGCTGAAGTCGACCGGCGCGTGGGAGCACAGCCTGGTCGTCGTCCTCGCCGACCACTCGATGGACTGGTCGCCGCCGAACGGCACCGTCAGCGTCGGCGCGGCCCTCGAGGCCGACCCGATGCTGGCGGGGAGGGTCGCGATCGCCGAGAACGGCGGCGTCGAGCTGCTCTACTGGCTCGGGCCGGCGCGGCAGCGGGACGAGGCGGTGGCACGGATGCGGGACGCCGCGCGCTCGGTCGACGGCGTCCTCCACGCCCACCCGCGGACCAAGCGGTTCCTGCGGCTCGGACCGGAAGCCGGTGACGTGGTGCTCTACTGCGAGCAGGGCCGACGGTTCAGCGAGGACCCGGTCTCCAACCCGATCCCGGGCAACCACGGCCACCCCGCGACGATCCCGATCCCGTTCTTCCTGACCGGCGGTCACCCGCGGGTCCCGCGCCGCCACTCGTCGTCGCTGCAGGCCCGGACGGTCGACGTCGCACCGACGCTCTCGTCGTTCTTCGGGGTCGGCGGACCCCGGGGTGGGTACGACGGGACGAATCGGCTGCCGTAGGGGCTGCGCGTTAGCGTGCGCCCCATGCGTCTCGGACCCGTCAGCCTCCTGGTCGCCCTCGCGCTCGCCCTGCCCACCGCCGGACCGGCGAGCGCCGCTCCGGGCGGCGCGCCGCGCGACCCCGCGCTGGTGCAGGCCGAGGCCGCGCTGACGTCTCCGGCCGCGAGCGGGACCACGCCCGCGCCCGACGCCACCACCGCGCTGCTCGAGCTGGGGCGCGCCTACCCCCGCCTCAGCCCGGCCGAGCAGCGGGCGGCCGACCGCCTGCTCGCCCGGCCCACCGACAAGGCGAACGACCCAGAGGACGACGGCTACACCGTCGACGAGGAGACGCCGCTGTGCGGCGCCACCGTCTGCGTCCACTACGTCGCCACGACCAGCGACGCCGCGTCCCCGGCGTACGCCCAGCAGGCGCTCGACCTCGCCGAGCAGGTCAACGACACCTACACCGCAGCCGGCTACGACCGGCCGGCGGGAGACGGCGCCCTGGGCGGCGAGCAGGACAAGGTCGACCTCTACCTCGCCGACGTCGGCAGCAAGCGGCTCTACGGCTACTGCACCTCCGACCAGCCGGGCGGTTTCAGCGTCCGCACGCGGTGGGCCTACTGCGTCGTCGACAACGACATGGCCGCGCGGCAGTTCCCGCAGCACTCCCCGCTGGAGAACCTGCAGGTCACCCTCGCCCACGAGTACTTCCACGCCGTCCAGTTCGGCTACGACTACTGGGAGGACCTGTGGGTGATGGAGGCGACCGCGACCTGGGCCGAGGAGCAGGTCTTCGACGACGTCGACGACAACCGGCAATACCTCCGCTCCGGGCAGGTCGGTCGGCCCGAGCTCCCGCTCGACCACTTCGGGCAGAGTGCGCAATACGGCAACTGGGCCTTCTTCCAGTTCCTCTCCGAGCGGTGGTCGGGCACCACCGGCACGATGCCGACGATCGTCCTCGACCTGTGGGAGCGCCTCGGCGCCCGCCCCGGTGACCCGGACGCGTCCTCCGTCGCCGGCATCCGGCACGTGCTGGCCGACCGCGGCCGCGGCTTCCGTTCGGTCTACGGCCGGTTCGTCGGTGCACTGCGCTATCCCGAGCAGCGGTTCTCCGAGGGCGACGCGGCGGACTACCGGCCCGCACGGCCGGTCCGCTCCCGCACCCTCTCCCGCGAGCGGCGTACGACGCCCCGCTGGACGCGCCGCGTCGACCACCTCGCCAGCCAGACCGTCCGGATCCGTCCCGACCGGTCGCTGCGCAGCCACCACTTCACGCTGCGGCTGCGGCTCGAACAGCCGCGTGACGCGAAGCCGATGGCGCGGGTTCTGATCCATCGGCGCAACGGCGCCGTCAGCTCGACGATCGTCCGGCCGCGCGTGACGCGACCGAAGGCGCGGATCCCCTTCAACCGCTCCGTGAAGTACGTCGAGGTCGTGATGGCCAACACCAGCAGCGCGCTCGACAACCGGCCCTTTCTCGTCCGCGGCCGTCTCGTCCACGACTGACCGACCGAGAACCGGTGCGCCCCCGGAGCAGCCGGGTTAGATTTCCTCGTCTCTGTCGCCCGACTCGGGGGAACCCACCCATGCGCGCACGTCTCGCGGCCGCCCTGCTGGCCGCACTCCTCACCGTCCCGCTGCTGGGGGTGACCAGCGCCTCCGCGGCGCCGCGTGACCTCACCGGCCCCGAGCTGCCCGGACCCACGGCCGTCACCGCCGGCGACCGGGCCACAGCCGCCCTCGACCGGGCCCAGCGGCTCCTCACCGAGAAGTCATCCGCTGCCGCGCGTCGGCAGGCAGAGAAGGGTGCCGACGCCACGCTGGCGCTCCGCAACCTCGTCCGCGCCTACGACGACCTGTCGGCCAGCGACCGGGAGGCTGCCGACCGGCTGCTGGCCCGCCCCACCGACGGCGGGGCCGACCCCGACGGGAACGGCTACACCACGACCGAGGCGACGCCCCGCTGCGGCGACGTCGTCTGCATCCACTACGTCCCGACGACGTCCGACGCGCCGAACATGACGGACACCTCGCCCGCCAACGGGGTCCCCGACTCGGTCGAGCAGGCGCTCGCCCTCGCCGAGGGGGTCAACAGCACCTACACCGCGGCCGGCTACCGCCGACCCGACCCCGACGGCTCGCTGGGCGGTTCCTCCGGCAAGGTCGACATCTACCTCGCCAACCTCGGCGACCAGGGCCTCTACGGCTACTGCACCACCGACCAGGGTGGCGACACCTACAACCGATGGGCCTACTGCGTCATCGACGACGACTTCGCCGAGTTCCCCGCGAACACGCCGTTGGAGAACCTCCAGGTCACCCTCGCCCACGAGTACTTCCACGCCGTCCAGTTCGCCTACGACACCTTCGAGGACGGCTGGGTCATGGAGGCCACCGCGACCTGGGCCGAGGAGCAGCTGTTCGACTCCGTCGACGACAACCGCCAGTACATCCAGGCGGGACAGGTCGGGCGTCCCTACTACCCGCTCGACTACTACGGCGACTCCGCCCACTACGGCAACTGGGTCTTCTTCCAGTACCTGACCGAGCGGTGGCGCGGCGAGACCGGTGGCATGCCGACCCTGGTCCTCGATCTCTGGAAGCGACTGAGCGGTCGGGCCGGCGACCCGGACGACTTCTCCACGCAGGCCCTCCAGAACGTCCTCGCCGCCCGCGGGACCAGCTTCACCAAGACCTACGGGCAGTTCGCCGAGGCCATGCGGCAACCCGCC
Source organism: Nocardioides aestuarii (assembly GCF_039527245.1). Classification (NCBI taxonomy): domain Bacteria; kingdom Bacillati; phylum Actinomycetota; class Actinomycetes; order Propionibacteriales; family Nocardioidaceae; genus Nocardioides; species Nocardioides aestuarii. Next base: position 2,626,854 of record NZ_BAAAJT010000002.1, on the reverse strand, counting down.
AAGGCCCTCGCGGAGGGCAAGGCCGCGGCGTACCGGCCCGCCGCCCCGGCGGACTCGGCGACGCTGTCGCCCCGCGTCAGAGTCGCAGCTGGTGAGATCCCGGTGAACCACCTCACGAACCTCGCGCTCCGCATCAAGCCCTCCCGCAAGCTGGGGAGCGCCGACTGGCGGCTGAAGGTGCAGGTCGACATGCCGCCCAAGGCGACCGCGCCCGTCAGCCGGGTCGTGACCCACCTCAAGAGCGGGAAGACCGCGTCCACGACCCTGAAGTTCCGCAAGCGGGGATGGTCGACCACCGCTGGTGCGTTCAGCGCGCGGAAGGTGAAGTACGTCGAGCTGGTGATCGCCAACGCGAGTCGTCGCAGCAACTGCTGGGTGTCGATCGACAGCCCGTTCGCCTGCCTCGGCCAGCCCCTCGACGACGGGAAGGTCTTCGGCATCCGGACGACGGCCTTCCGCCGCTGACCACGGCCCGGAGCGCCTCGTCAGGAACCGGCGAGGCGCTTCAGGGCCTGGCGGACGACGGCGGGGTCGGTCGTGGTCCACATCGGCGGCAGGCTCGCCTTGAGGAAGCCGCCGTAGCGCGCCGTCGAGAGCCGCGGGTCGAGGACCGCGACGACGCCCTTGTCGGTCGTGGTCCGGATCAGCCGGCCCGCGCCCTGGGCGAGCAGCAGGGCCGCGTGGGTGGCCGAGACCTCCATGAAGCCGTTGCGGCCGGCCTGGTCGGCGGCCTTGGCGCGCGCCGACATCAGCGGGTCGTCGGGGCGCGGGAAGGGGATCCGGTCGATGATCACGAGCTGGCAGGTGTCACCCGGGACGTCGAGGCCCTGCCAGAGGCTGAGGGTGCCGAAGAGGCAGGTGTGGGGGTCGCCCACGAACTGCTTCGCGAGCTCGGGGAGCTGGGCCTCGCCCTGGGCGAGGGTCGTCAGGTGGGGCAGCCGCTGGCGCACGACCTCGGCCGCGGCCTCCGCCGCGCGGCGGCTCGAGAACAGCCCGAGCGTCCGGCCCTCGGCCGCGTCGACCAGCTCGACGATCTCGTCGAGCTGCTTCTCCCCCAGCCCGTCGCGGCCTGGCGGGGGCAGGTGGCGGGCGAGGTAGAGGATGCCCTGCTTGCCGTAGTCGAAGGGTGAGCCGACGTCGAGGCCGCGCCACGGGACCGTGCCGTCGTCGTGGCCGTCCTCGGCGCCTGGTCCGACTTCCTCGGCCGGCTTGAGCCCGAACGTCGTCGCCACGGGACCGAAGTCACCACCGAGCCGCAGCGTCGCGCTGGTGAAGACGACCGTCTTCTCCGTGAGCAGCTTGTCGCGCATCGTCCCCCACACCTGGAGCGGCGCGACGTGGAGCCGACGCTGGGTCGAGGGCTGGCCGCCCGGGCCGTCGGAGAGCCACAGCACGTCGTGCTGGCTGTTCGCCGCCATCCGCTCGGCGGTCGTGAACACGTCCTGCACAGAGCCCTTCGCCTGCTGGCGCCCGGCATCCCCCTCGCCGGACTCCTTCTCCTTGGGATAGGCCGACAGGCAGGCGCGCGCGGCGTCACGGACCAGCACCAGGGCGTCGGAGAGCGCCTCGGGCACGAGGTCGAACCTGCCCTGGTCGGCCTCGAGCATCGCGACCTGGAGCGCGTCGCCGGCGTCGGCGAGGTCGTCGGCCTCCGTCCCCTCGACGTGGCGCTGGGAGCGGCGGGCCGCGCGGTCGACGTCGGCGACGGACAGCTCGTCGGTGGCCGCCTGGGTCACCCGCGCGACGAGCTCGTGGGCCTCGTCGATCACGACCGCGTCGTAGTCAGGGATCATCGGGACCCCCTCGATCGCGTCGATCGCGAGCAGGGAGTGGTTGGTGACCACGATCTTGGACTTGTGGGCCTGCTCGCGGGCGACCTCGACGAAGCACTCCTGGCCGAACGGGCACTTGCTCGCGCCGAGGCAGTCGCGGTGGCCGACGCTGACCTGCCGCCACTCGCGGTCGGTATGACGCGGCGCGGCGTCGCGCTCGCCCGTCCCGCCCGACTCCGCCTCCTGCTCGGCCCACTGGCGCAGCTCGAGCACCTTCTTGCCCATCGAGCCCTCCGGGACCTCGACGAGCGTCCCCTGGTCGTCGGGGACGCCGGCGCGGATCCGGTGGAGGCAGGCGTAGTTGGAGCGGCCCTTGAGGACGGCGTGGGAGGTGTCGACGTCGGGGTGGGACTGCGACACCGCCTCGACCAGCCGCGGGATGTCGCGCTCGACGAGCTGGTGCTGGAGCGCGAGGGTCGCGGTCGCGACCACGACCCGGTCACGGTGGAGCAGGCTCGGGACAAGGTAGGCGAGCGACTTGCCAGTGCCTGTGCCGGCCTGGACGAGCAGGTGCTGGTCGCCCTCGAGCGCCTCGGCGACCGCCTCGGCCATCGCGACCTGGCCGTCGCGCTGCTGGCCGCCGAGCGCCGTCACGGCGGCGCCCAGGACGTCGGCGACGGCGGGTCGGGCGGCGGTCTGCTCGGGCACCCCCGAACTCTAGGTGGCCGCCCCGACACCGTGGACCCCCGACCTGCCACCCTGTGGACCATGCGCGACCCGCACCGGCCGACCTTCCACCTGGTGCCGCCCTCCGGCTGGCTCAACGACCCCAACGGCCTCGGCCAGTGGGACGGCGTCCACCATGCCTTCTACCAGCACAACCCCGACGAGGCGCGCCACGACCGGATCGCCTGGGGCCACGCCACCAGCGACGACCTCGTCCACTGGCGTCACGAACCGGTCGCGCTCCGCCCTGACACCCCCGCCGACGCCGACGGCTGCTGGTCGGGGGTGCTCGTCGACGACGGCGGCACCCCCACGCTCGTCTACTCCGGCCACCGCGAGGGCGAGCTCCAGCAGGCCTGCCTCGCGCTGGGCAGCGCCGACCTCCGGACGTGGCGCAAGCACGACGGCAACCCGGTCCTCACCGCGCACGACGACCTGCCCGACCTCGATCTCACCGTCCTGCGCGACCACTGCGTGTGGCGCGAGGACGGCCGCTGGCGGATGCTGATGGGCGCCGGGTTCGGCGACGGCTCCGGCGGCGCCCTGCTGTTCGACTCCCCCGACCTCCGGTCGTGGACGTACGCCGCCACGCTGGCCTCGAGCGCCCGCCGGGCGGAGCCGGACACCGGGTCGGCGTGGGAGTGCCCGGACCTCTTCGGGCTCGACGGCCGCCACGTGCTGACGTTCTCGGCGTGGCACGACGACGACCTGATCCACGCCCTCGCGTGGACCGGCCACTACGAGGGCGACGCCTTCACGCCCGACGCGCTCCACCGGCTCGACCTCGGCGGCGGCGCGTTCTACGCCCCCCAGTCCTACCGCGACGACTCCGGCCGGCGGATCATGCTCGGCTGGCTCCCCGAGGCACGACCCGAGGCCGACTGCCTCGAGGCCGGGTGGGCCGGGGTGATGTCGCTGCCCCGCGAGCTGACCCTGCGCGCCGACGGGACGATCCACCAGCAGCCGGTCGCCGAGGTCGCGACGCTGCGCGGAGCCGAGCTGTCCGGCGACGACATCGCGGGCGATGCCCTCGACGTCGAGCTGCGGGTGACGCTCGAGGAGGGCGGGAGCGTCAGGTGGCGGGTCCGCGGTGCGGCGTACGAGCTGAGGCGGGACGGGGCGACGACGCTCAACGGCGAGCCGGTCCCCGGCGACGGGCAGGTCGACGTCCGGGTCGTCGTCGACCACTCGGTCGTCGAGGTCTTCGCCAACGGCACCCCGCTGACCACCCGCAGCTACACCGGGATCGGCGAGCCGCTGTCCCTCGAGGCGGAGCGCGCCGACGTCACCGTCCGCGCGTGGGAGATGGGTCCGGCCTAGAGGACGGCGCCGGAGTCCTCCGGGTCGCGAACGGTCCGCTTGACCTTCGGCGCGCGGGTCATCGGCCATCGCTCCTGGAGGTGGGTCAGCAGCGGGGTCGCGGTGAAGACCGAGGAGTAGGTGCCGACGACCAGGCCGACCAGCAGCGCAATCGCGAAGTCCTGGAGCGAGTCGCCGCCCAGGACGGCGAGCGCGGCGAGGATGAACATCGCACCGAGGCCGGTGTTGACCGTGCGCGGCATCGTCTCGACCGCGGCCTTGTTGGCGACCGAGGTGAAGTCCTGCTCGTGGGAGCCGCGCCAGCGCTCACGGATGCGGTCGAAGACGACGACGGTGTCGTTGACCGACAGACCGATGATCGTCATCACCGCAGCGAGGAAGATGCCGTCGATCGGCTTGTCGAGCCAGGCGAAGAGGCCGACGACGATGAGGACGTCGTGGAACATCGCGAGCACGGCGGAGGCGCCGAAGGTCCACTTGAAGCGGATCGCGAGATAGAGCATCTGGACCAGCAGCGCGATGCCGAAGGCGATCAGTGCCTTGTCGCGCAGCTCGGTGCCGAGCGAGGCGCCGATCTTCTCGTCGCGCTCCTTGGTCGCCCCACCGGCGGCGTCGCCGATGGCCTGCTCGATCTCGACCGCCTCGTCGTCGGTGACCTGGCCGACGCGGACGCTGATCTTGTCGGCGTCGCTCTCCTGGACCTGTGCCTCGGGGAAGCCGGCGTCGGCGACGGCGGCGCGGGCGTCGTCGGCGGAGATCGGCTGGGGCGTCGAGTACTCCAGCACCCTGCCGCCGGTGAACTCGACGCCGAGGTCGAGGCCCTTGCCGACGATGCCGCCCATCGCCACGACGAGCAGGGCGCCGGAGATCGCGAGCCAAAGGTTGCGCTTGACCATCAGGTCGGGGTTGCGGCGCTCGAGCCAGGTCCGGACCCGGCCGAGGTTGCCGAGACCGCTGATCGCGGGCCGCTTCTGGACGAAGCGGGTGCCGACGCCGACCTCGGTGAGGACCCGGGCGATGACGAGCGCGGAGACCATCGAGGCGACGACACCGATGGTGAGGGTGACGCCGAAGCCCTTGATCGGGCCGGAGCCGAAGATGAAGAGCAGGGCCGCCGCGAGCAGCGTGGTGACGTTGGAGTCGATGATCGCGCTCCACGCCTTGTTGAAGCCGATCTTGAGGGCGGCGGTCAGCCCCCGGTCGGGCTGGGCGTGGTATTCCTCCCGCGCCCGTTCGAAGACCAGCACGTTGGCGTCGATCGCGAGGCCGATGGCGAGCACGAAGCCGGCGAGGCCGGGCAGCGTCAGCGTCGAGCCGAGCGCGACCAGCATCGCGTAGGCGAGCAGGGCGTAGGACGTCAGCGCGATCGTGGCGAGGAAGCCGACGAGGCGGTAGACGAGCGCGATGAACAGCAGGGTGAGGGCGAGGCCGATGAGCGCGGCCTGCCACGACGCCTCGATGGCGGCGGCGCCGAGCGTGGGGCCGACCGTCCGCTGCTCGATGACGGAGACCGGCAGCGGGAGGGCGCCGCCCTCGATCAGGATCGCGAGGTTCTGGGCCTCCTCCTGCGTGAAGTCGCCGGTGATCTGGGTGGTGTTGCGGATGCTCGACCCGCAGGCCACGTTGACGCCCGGGGAGGAGATGACCTCGCCGTCGAGGACGATCGCGATCCGGTTGCGGGCGTCGGTCTGGCAGGCAGCATCGGCCGAGAGCGTCCCGAAGGCGTCGGAGCCGGTGTTGCTGAAGTCGACGTTCACGGAGTACTGCACGCCGGTCTGGTCGAGACCTGCCTCGGCGCCGGTGATCTCGGAGCCGTCGAGCGCCGACGGGCCGATCTCGATGACGTCACCGGAGTCGCTGGGCAGGACCTGGTTGGCGTCGTCCTGCGGCTTCGCCTCGGGGTCGGCGACGGTGCGGATCACGGGGTGGACGGTCAGCTGCGCGGTACGACCCAGCGCGTCGACGGCCTCGCGCGGGTCCTGGACGTCGGGCAGCTCGATGAGGATCCGGTCCTCGCCGGAGCGGGCCAGCGTCGGCTCGGAGACACCGAGGGCGTCGACCCGGCCGCGCAGCACCTCGATCGCCTGGTCGACGTTCTCGGCGTTGGCCTCGGCCCGGTCGGTGCTCTCGGCCTGCAGCGTGATCTGGGTGCCGCCGCGGAGGTCGAGGCCGAGGCGCGGCTCGCGCTCGACGGAGATCCACGCGCAGCCGGCCAGCAGGCCGACCACGAGCAGGAGCCGGAACCACGCACCGCGAGACATGGGGCGCATCCTCATCCACCCCACCGGGTGGGACCAAAATCCCGACCCCGTTGTTGCCGAGTCGTGACCCTCAGCGCTCGCCGAGATCGAGCAGCGCGAGCTCGGAGCCGGCGACCGGCACCAGCCGCGGGTCGCTCGCCGCGAGCAGCCCGGGGACGTCCACGTCGTCGACCAGGTCGCCGCTGAGCAGCGCCGCACTGGTGCTGACCACCACCCGCCCGGCCTCGTTGACGAGCGCGAGCACCCGCCCGGTCGCCCGCAGCCCCGCCAGGACGTGGTGCTCGACGGCCGAGACCCGGACGTCGACGCCGGCCACGCCCGCGAACGAGCCGTCGGGGCGGCGTACGGCGCGGGTGAAGGTCAGCGTGTAGTCGTCGGTGCAGAGGTAGTCGACGTAGGGACCGGTCACGACCCCGTCCGGCGCCTCGCGGTCGCGCGGCCCGGCGTACCAGGGCATCAGCGTGTAGTCGAAGAAGTGGGCGCCGGCCGGGTCGGTCTCGGAGACCAGCCGCTGGACGCTGCCCGAGTCCCACGCGAACCACTCCAGCCACCACGGCGCGTCGGCGAGGACCCCGGGGGCCGAGACGAACCCGCCGCCGTGGACCAGCACCTCGCGGTCGCCGAGCAGGTCGCGGACGACCGCCTCGACCTTGTCGAGGTCTCCCCTCCGGGTCGGGTCGTGGGCAGCCAGCGCGGCCTCCACGGCGGCCGCGATCCGGCCGGTGGCCACGCGCATGCCCTCGACGAGGTCGGTCAGGCCCGAGGCGTCGGGGGGCACGGTCACCGGTCGAGCTCCTGGAGCCGC
>NZ_BAAAJT010000002.1:2598453-2619838 GCF_039527245.1 Nocardioides aestuarii | reverse complement strand
GTCGACGACCTCGCCGGCGAGGTCGACGGTGATGTCGTGGACGTCCTCGTGGCCGGCGCCGAGCCACAGCAGCGGCCCGATCTCGGCCTGCATCGTGACCTCCTCGCGGAACAGCAGCGGTGACTGGGCGACCGCGGCGATCTCGATCTGGAGGTGGCTCTCGGCGCGGCGGCGGCCGGGCTCGTCGGTGGCGTCGACGACCTGGCGGTGGCGCCGGCGCAGCCGCTCGACCTCGACCTCGGTCGCGCGCTGGGCGGCGAGCCGGGCGGCGGCGCCCGAGAGCGCGGCGTAGCGGTCGCCGAGGTCGCGCAGGGAGGTGGTGCTCATCGCGAGCAGCCGCTCGACGACCCGGCCGACGGCCGACTCCTGGCTCTCGAGCACGAACGAGCCGCCCTTGCGGCCGCGGCGGGTCTCGATCAGGCCCGACTCGCGCATGACCCGCAGCGCCTCGCGCACGGTGACGGTCGAGACGCCGAGGAGCCGGCTCAGCTCGGCCTCGCCGGGGAGCTGGTGGTCGGTCGGGACCAGCCCCAGCACGATGGCGTCGGTCAGCCGCCGCTCGACCTGCTCCGCACGGGAGACGGGGTCGAGCGGTGCGTAGACGGCGGCTGCTGCGCCGCCGTACATCCGGATCGCCACGCGCACATCCTTGCCGCTCGCGCGACGAAAATGTGCAACTGCGCAGGTTTCCACAGGTTCGTGACTGGATTGCTCTCGACACAGTCACGGGTCCCGTGTTGGGTGGGCGGCACGGCGCCAGACCGGCGCCGTACATCTCGGGAGGACCCATGAGCCATCGCCTGCGGGCGAGGCGACCCCATCTCCGGGGCGCCCTCGCCACCACCACGGCCGTCGCCGTCGCCGCCACCCTCGCGGCCGGCCTCGGCGGCCCGTCCGCCGCAGCACCGCCAGCCGCACCCTCGGCGGAGCCCGACCGCGACGACGCCCCCACGCGCGTGGTCATGGTCGACGCGCCGACCGTCGACGACCGCAACCGCGTCGTCGACCTCGGTCTCGACCTGACCGAGCACGTCACCCGTCAGGGCATCGAGGTCGTGCTCCACGACGCCCGCGACGCCCGGCGGCTGCGCGCGGCCGGGTTCGACTGGACCGTCGAGGTCGCCGACCTCGAGGCCGAGCGGCGCGACCAGCGCCGGGCCGACCGCCGCTACGCCGCGCGCGTGGACGAGTCCGGGCTGCCGAGCGGCCGCACGTCCTACCGCACCTACGACGACTACCTCGACGACATGGCGTCCCTGGCCGAGACCTACCCCCGGCTGACCAAGCCGCTGACGCTCGCCAACCAGACCGTCCTCGGCGAGGACATCACCGGCCTCGAGATCTCGGTCGGCGCCGACGACGTCCGCGACGGCAAGCCGGTCTTCCTGCTCCTCGGCGCCCACCACGCCCGGGAGTGGCCCAGCGCCGAGCACACGATGGAGTTCGGCACCGACCTGCTCCAGTCCTACCGCGAGGGCGACGCCCGGGCCCGCGGCCTGCTCGACGGGATGCGCCTGGTCATCGTCCCCGTCGTCAACGTCGACGGCTTCCAGATCTCGCGCGAGGCCACCCCGAACGGCGACTTCTCGCGCTTCGACTACGAGATGAAGCGCAAGAACTGCTCGATCTCCGAGCAGATCACGGGCGAGTGGGCCAGCGGTCCCTGCGCCAACAACCCCGAGGGCCGGCTGCGCGGCACCGACCTCAACCGCAACTACCCCGGCTTCTGGGGCGGCGGCGGTGCCTCGACCAACGCCGACAACGACACCTACCGCGGTGACGGGCCCGGCAGCGAGCCCGAGAGCGACGCCGTGCGGAAGTTCATCAGCAACCGCGCGGTCACGATGATGATCAGCAACCACACCTACTCCAACCTGGTGCTGCGCCCGCCGGCCATCGCCTCGACAGGAAAGTCGGTCGACGAGGTCGCCTACAAGGAGCTCGGCGACGGGTTCGCCGACGCCAACGGCTACACCAGCCAGGCGTCCTACCAGCTCTACGACACCTCCGGCTCGACCGAGGACTGGAGCTACTGGATCACCGGCGGCTTCGGCTTCACCTTCGAGATCGGCCCCGACGGCTTCCACCCGGCCTACGAGGACGCCGTGGTGGGCGAATACCTCGGGACGACCGAGTCGGCCGCCGGCGGTGGCGGCAACCGTGAGGCCTACTACCAGGCCGCGGAGGCCGCGATGGACCACGCGCTGGTCTCGCGGGTGAGCGGCAAGGCGCCGAAGGGCACCCGGATCGTGCTCAGCAAGACCCACGTCTCGCCGACGTCACCGGTGATCCAGCCCGACGGCTCGACGGGTCCGCAGCAGTTCTACGAGGACACCCTCGTCAACCGCTACGACTCCGACGGCGGTCGGTTCATCCTCGACGTCAACCCCTCCACCCGGCCGCTGGTCGAGGGCCGCTACGGCCGCGAGCCGGTCGCCGACCCGCAGGAGTCCGCCGAGATCGCCAACCCCGAGGGCGTCCCCGCGGAGGGCGCCTCGGAGGAGACGACGTTCGAGATCCTCGGCCAGCCCGAGGTCGACAACGGGTTCGCGACGCTCTCCTTCGGCTGGCCGGGCGGTGCCGACTGGGACTTCTACGTCTACGGGCCGGACGGCGACGTCGTCGGGTCGGGCGCGACGCTCGACAACCCCGAGGAGATCGTGATCCCGGACCCCGTCGCGGGCACCTACACGGTGGAGGCGAACAACTACGAGGGCGGCAGCGCCGAGGACGACTGGACCGGCGAGGTCACCTTCCAGAGCCCGACGCCGCCGCAGGACAACGGCATCGACGAGGCCTGGCAGGTCACCTGCCTGAAGAGGGGCCGGATCCTGGCCAGCCAGGACGTCGTCGTCGACCGCGGCGAGGTCGCCCGCCTCGGCGCGGTCTGCAAGCCGGCGCGGGTCAAGGCCCGTCAGTGACCGGCTGAGACCGGCCGGGCTGCGCGGCGTACGTCCTCAGCGGGCGTACGCCGCCAGCTCGCCGGCGAGGTCGGGGTTGGCCCGGCCGGCGACGACGGTGCCGTCGGCGGTGTGCTCGAGCCGGTCGATCTCGCCGTGGCGGTGGAGCCGGTCGAGCAGGTCGCCGCGGGCGTAGGGCACCAGCGCCTCGAACTCGACGGCCGGCCGGGGCAGCTCGCCCTCGATGACCGCCAGCGCCTCGGCGACGCCCTCGCCGGTCTTGGCGGAGACGACGACGCAGTGGGGCTCGCGGGCCTGGAGCCGGGCGAGCACCATCGGGTCGGCGAGGTCGGCCTTGTTGATCACGACGATCTCGGGGACGTCGCCGGCCTCGATCTCCGCGAAGACCTCGCGCACCGCGTTGAGCTGGCCCTCGGGGTCGGGGTGGGAGCCGTCGACGACGTGGAGGATCAGGTCGGAGTCGGCGACCTCCTCCAGCGTCGAGCGGAAGGCCTCGACGAGCTGGTGGGGCAGGTGGCGCACGAAGCCGACGGTGTCGCTCATCGTGTAGACGCGGCCGTCGCTGGTCTGCGTCCGCCGGGTCGTCGGGTCGAGGGTGGCGAACAGCGCGTCCTCGACCAGGACGCCGGCGTCGGTCAGCCGGTTGAGGAGGCTCGACTTGCCGGCGTTGGTGTAGCCGGCGATCGAGACGCTCGGGATGTGGTGGCGCTTGCGCTCCTGGCGCTTGACCTCGCGGGTGCCGACCATGTCCTTGAGCTCGCGGCGCAGCTTGGCGATCTTGGTGTTGATGCGGCGGCGGTCGGTCTCGATCTTGGTCTCACCGGGGCCACGGCCGCCGATGCCGCCGCCGGCCGCGCCGACCCGGCCACCGGCCTGGCGCGACAGGTTGCCGCCCCAGCCGCGGAGCCGCTGCTTCATGTAGTTGAGCTGGGCGAGCTCGACCTGGGCCTGGCCCTCCTTGCTCTTCGCGTGCTGGGCGAAGATGTCGAGGATCAGCGCGGTCCGGTCGACGACCTTGACCTTGAGCCGGTCCTCGAGGTTGCGCAGCTGGCTGGGCGCGAGCTCGCCGTCGCAGATGACGGTGTCGGCGCCGGTGGCCTGGACGATCTCGCGGACGGCGTCGACCTTGCCGCGACCGATGTAGGTCGCGGGGTCGGCCTTCTGGCGGCGCTGGAAGACGTTGTCGAGGACCTCCGAGCCGGCGGTCTCGGCGAGCAGCGCGAGCTCGGCCATGGAGTTCTCGGCGTCCTTGTCGGTGCCCTCGGTCCAGACCCCGACGAGGACCACGCGCTCCAGGCGGAGCTGGCGGTACTCGACCTCGGTGATGTCCTCGAGCTCGGTGCGCAGGCCGGCGACCCGGCGCAGCTGGTGGCGCTCGGCGAGGTCCTGCTCACCCGTGGTGAGGTCTGCTTCCTCGGGGTCGGGCTGGTCGGCGTACCCCGACTCGAACTGGTCGCTCTGCTGGTCGTCAGCGGAGTCCCAGTCGTCGGTGGCGTCCAGCTCGGCGTCGAGGGTGAAGTCGTGTGCGTTCGTCATATCTGTCCACCAGCGTAGGTCGGGGCCTCCCCGCGCGCGAATGGATTCATGATGGGACGGTGCTGACCACCCACCTCGCCGAGCGGCTCGACCACCACCTGCGCGGCCTCGGGCGGCCGTGGGACCCCTCCCCCGGCGACCGGTTCACCGTCCCCGGCCGCGACCTCGACGACGTCTTCGTGGTCGCGGAGATGACGATCGACGTCGAGGACCTGCCGTCGGGACGCCACGTCCGCTTCAACGGCACGACCGAGTGGGCACTCGACCAGATCGCGGCCGACGAGGTGCTGTGGCTGCCGTGGGAGCACCAGCTGCGCGACCTGCTCGGCGACGCCTTCCTGTCGCTCGCGCGGGTCGACGGCTCCTTCGTCGTCACCCTCGCCGACGGCACGTCGTATGCCGGGGACGACCCGGAGACCGCCTATGCGTTGGCCCTCCTCGGTCCCGTCGCGCCCTAGGGTGGGCGCGTGAGCCGCTGGCCGTCCTGGGTCTACGACAGCGGCGAGGAGCCGGACTACCGCTTCTCGCTGGCGAACGAGCGCACCCTGCTCGCCTGGGTCCGGACGGCGCTCGCGCTCATGGCCGGCGGCGTGGCCGTCCGCGCGGTCGACCTGTCGGTGGCCGACGGGCTACAGACCGCGATGAGCATCTGGCTGGTCGTGCTCGGCATGGTCCTCGCCGTCGCGTCATGGCTGCGCTGGGCGCGCGCCGAGCGGGCGATGCGCCGCCACGAGCCGCTGCCCGCCACGCCTGTCGGCGCCGTGGTCGCCGCAGGGGTGCTGGTCGTCGGTGTCCTCTTCCTGCTGACCCTCGTCACGTGAGCGACGCCGGCCGGCCGCGCGAGCGGACCGCGCTCGCCTGGCAGCGCACGGCCCTGGCCGTCGCGGCGGGGAGCCTGGTCAGCGCCCGGCTGGCGTGGGAGGGGTCGGGCTGGCTCAGCCTGGCGCCGCTGCTGCTCGCCCTGCCGCTGGCGGGCTGGGTGCTCGCGACCGCACGCGGTCGCCGGTGGTCCACCGGCCTCGAGGCGGCGCTGCTGTGCGCGGCCGTCGCGGTCCTCGGGGTGGTCGAGCTGCTGACGCAGGTCCTCGACTGAGTCCTTCGCCTGACGGCGACCCGCCGCTCGCCTACCCTGCTGCTGCGGCAGGGTGCCGCGTTGGACGGGGGACGACGTGTCACGACTCGGGCGAGCGCTCGCACTCACCACCGCAGCGACCGCGCTGGTCGCCGTCCCGGCGACCCCGGCGTCCGCGGAGCCGCCCGACTGCGACGTCCGCACCTACGCCGGGGACGACGTTCTCGAGCTCCGGGAGGGCAAGCCCTGGGGCATCCGCGTCGACTGCTGGTCGAGCGCCGCCTCCGAGGCGCTGACCGTCCACCGTCAGCCCGATCGTGGGACGGCGGGCACCCCCTACATCGACGAGGACTTCCCGGAGGAGTGGGTGGTTCCCTACGACCCGCCCGGACCCGGCGACGACTCCCTCACCCTGAAGGTCAGTGACGGGACCGAGGACACGCTCATCGACGTGGCCATCCGGGTCACGCCCAACCACCAGCCCGGCTGCGGCCCCACGTACCAGGACGACGAGGTCTTCCTCCACACCAAGGTCGACGAGCCCGCGCCGTGGACGGTGGAGTGCGGGGACATCGACCTGCAGGACTACGGCGACCTCCAGCCCGTGGTGGAGCGGCAGCCGGCGCACGGGACGCTCGAGGTCTCCGCCGGCACCGAGCCCGGGTGGAGCGACGGGCTGAGCGTCACCTACACCCCCGACCCCGGCTTCGAGGGCTCCGACCACTTCGTCGCCGCCGCGACCGACGGCGACCTCAGCGAGAGCTTCGCCTTCTTCGTCAACGTCTCCGACGGGCCCTGGTGCGCGCCGAGCGACCCGCTGACGCTCCGCGCCGGCACCACCGAGAGGCTGCTGCCCCTGTGCTCGTCACCGGAGCCGGACGACCTGGAGATGTCCGTGACGACGCCGCCCAACCAGGGATCGACATCCCTGGCGTGGATGGCCATCGACTACACCGCCGCGCCGGACGCCTCCGGATCGGACTCGTTCACCTTTCAGGTGAGCGGCAGCAGCGGCACCAGCAACGTGGTGACCCAGGAGGTCACGATCCTGCCGAACGCCGCGCCGGTCTGCGAGGACCGCTCGGCCACCACGCCGAGGGATGAACCGATCGAGGTCACGCTGACCTGCACCGACGCCGACGGCGACGACCACGAGCTCACCGTCGCCGACCAGCCGTCGCACGGCACGCTCGGCGAGCTGACGGACGGCACGGTGACCTACACGCCCGACGCGGGTTGGGACGGCACCGACTCGTTCACCTACGTCGCCAGCGACTACGCCCGCACCTCCACGCCCGCGACGGTCACGGTGCGGACGACCGAGCCCGACCCGCCCGTGCTGCGTCTGCGCGCCCCCGACCAGACCCCGCGGCAGGTCGCCCACCGGGGGCTACGAGTGCGGATCCAGCTCGACGAAACCGCAGCGACCGAGCTGGTGGTGCGACTGCCGCGGCGCGTGCGCCGCCAGCTCGGCCTCCCCGCTGGTCCCGTCGGGTTCGTCGAGCGCGAGCTCTCGCCGGGGTGGACACGCGTCGTCGTGCCGCTGAAGCGACGCGCCGAGCGGGCGATCGCCGATCGCCGGCGGCTGGTGCTCCTCGCCGGGATCTCCGCCTCGGACGAGCACGGCAACGTCGTCCACGCCGATGCGGCGGTCCGCCTGCGCTGACTCCTACTTCGGGGGCATCCGGATGCCGCCGTCGACGCGGATCGTCTCGGCGTTCATGTAGGAGTTCGTGAGACAGGCCATGACCATCGCCGCGAGCTCCTCGGGGTGGCCGAGGCGCTTGGGGTGGAGGACGGACTGGCCGAGCTGCTCCTTGAACGCCTCCGGGTCCGGGGCGAAGTCGTAGATCGGGGTCTCGATCAGGCCGGGGGCGACGGTGTTGAGCCGGATCGCCGACGCCGCGAGGTCGCGGGCCACGGGAAGCGTGAGGCCGACCAGCCCGCCCTTACTCGCGGCGTACGCCGCCTGGCCGATCTGGCCGTCGAACGCGGCGACGGAGGCGATGTTGACGATCGCGCCACGGTCGCCGGACTCGGTCGGGTCGAGCTTCGACATCGCGCTCGCCGCGAGCCGGATCGCGTCGAAGGAGCCGATCAGGTTGATCGCCATGACCTTCTTGAAGGCGTTGATGTCGTGGGCGGAGTCGAACTCGCCGTCGCGGCCGATGGTGCGCTGGGCCCAGCCGATGCCGGCGGAGTTGACCAGGACGCGGAGCTCGCCGATCTCGGTCGCGCGGACCACGGCCGCCTCGATCTGGGCGGTGTCGGTGACGTCGACCTCGCAGAAGACGCCGCCGATCTCGTCGGCGAGCTCGCGGCCCTTGTCGGCCTGGAGGTCGGCGACGACCACGCGGGCGCCGGCGGCGGCGAGCTGGCGGGCGACGGCGGCGCCGATGCCGGAGGCGGCACCGGTGACGAGGGCGGAGCATCCTTCGATCTGCATGCTGCGGACCCTACTGACGCCTAGAGCGCGGTCGTCCCCCGGGCCACGATCACGGCGGGGCCGTCGAGGTGGACGCGACCGTCCTGGTCGAGCGAGCCGTCGAGGGTGACCGCCAGGGTGCCGCCCGGGACGTCGACCCGGTAGGTGGCGGGGTAGGCGGCCCCGTCGGCCCGGGCGGCCGCGACCATGACCGCGCAGGCGCCGGTGCCGCACGACCGGGTCTCGCCCGAGCCGCGCTCGTGGACCCGCATCGCGACGTGGCCGGGCCCGCGGCGTACGACGAACTCGACGTTGACGCCGTCGGGGTAGTCGGCCGGGTCGTGCACCGGCGGGTCGTGGAGCGGTCCGGCGTCGTCGAGGTCGTCGACGAAGACGACGGCGTGGGGGTTGCCCATGTCGACGTGGACCGCCGGCCAGGTCCGGTCGCCGACCGAGATGGTGGAGGTGCCGACGACCCGGGGGCTGCCCATGTCGGCGCTGAAGCCGAGCTCGCTCTCGCTGAGCACCTTGATGCCGTCGCGGGTGCCGATCTCGAGCGGGAAGGTCGCGTGGTGCTCCTCGCGCAGGTGGAGCGCGAAGACCCGGATGCCGTTGCCGCACATCTCCGAGAGCGAGCCGTCGGCGTTGTAGTAGTCCATGAACCAGTGGCTGCCGTCGCCCACCGCGCGGATCACGCCGTCGCCGCCGATGCCGGCGCGACGGTCACAGAGCGCCCGCACCCGCTCGGGCGTGACCTCGGCGTCGCCGGGGAGCAGGACGAAGTCGTTCTCGGTCCCGTGGCCCTTCCAGAAGTCCGTCTCAGCCATAGAGCCGCTCCTCGTAGGACGGGCCGTAGTAGGCGTCGAGCTCGTCGACGGTCCGGCCGTCGGGCTCGACGGTCGCGGCGATGACCGCACGCCGCTCGACCGCGGCCTCGGGGTCCCAGGTCTCCGGCTTCCACAGCCCCGAGCGCAGGAACGCCTTCGCGCAGTGGAAGAAGACCTCCTCGATCTCCACGACGACCGCCAGCAGCGGCCGGTGGCCCTTGACCACCATCTCGTCGAAGAACGGCGCGTCGCTGACGAGCCGGGCCCTGCCGTTGACCCGCAGCGTGTCGCCGCGGCCCGGGATCAGGAACTCCAGCCCGACGTGGGGGTTGGCGAGGATGTTGCGGTAGCCGTCGGCGCGGCGGTTGCCCGGCCGCTCGGCGATCGCGATCGTCCGCTCGTCCACGACGTGGACGAGCTGCCCGGCCGGGTCGCCCTTCGGCGAGGCGTCGCAGCGGCCCGCGGCGTCCGAGGTCGCCATCACGCAGAAGGGCGCGGCCGACAGCCACGCGACGTCGACGTCGAGCAGGTGGTCGCGTCCCTTGTCCCGGGCCCGCTCGCCCGGCTCGCCGAGCAGGTCGACGAGGCCCTCGACGGTGGAGATCTCGGTCCAGCTGGTCACCGCCCCAGCGTACGGTCAGCCGCCGTCCCGGACGACGTCGTACCGCGCGCAGACGAAGTCGCGGTTGCGGGCGACCTCGGCGAGCGAGAGCTCGACGTGCCGCGGCAGGACCGGGGCTCCGCCGCCCAGGGTCACCGGGGCCCACTGGAGCCAGACCTCGTCGAGCAGGCCGGCGTCGTGCCACTGGCCGACCAGCTCGCCGCCGCCGACGACCCACAGGTCCTTCCCGTCGGCCGCCTCGACCATCTCGGCGTGCACGGTCGCCACGTCGGCGTCGGTGAACCGGACCTGCTCGGAGGTCGGGAAGTCGCGATGGGTCATCACCCAGGTCGGCTTCGGCGTCCAGCCGTCGGGGTCGTGGTCCTGGACCCACTGCCAGGTGTTGGCGCCCATCGCACAGGCGCCGATCCGCTCGCTGAAGCCGTCGTAGCTCATCGGCCCCTCAGGGTCGATGTCGCGCGAGAGCAACCAGGCCAGCGAGTGGTCGGGCGTCGCGATGAACCCGTCGAGGGTGACGGCGGTGTAGTAGGCGACCTTGGTCATCGGACCCGCTCCCTCAGCCACTCGATCGGGTCGCCGGCGTCGGTCTCGACGCCGAGCTCGCGGAGCAGCTGGCGCGCGAGCTGGCGGCGGTGCGCGGAGAACGTGACGACCTGGGCGACGATCGACCCGAGCACGAAGCTCTCCGGCGGCTCGCAGAGCGCGTCGACGATCCGGTCGTCCCACGCCCCGCGCCGCTCGACGTCGCGCAGCATCGCCAGCCAGCGGCCGGCCGCGGCGTCCTGCCGCTCCAGCAGCCCGGCCGGGTCGGTGCGGTCGTCGGTCGGCGGCTCCTCGCCGAGCACGGCGGCCAGCCAGATCTCCTTGGTGAACACCAGCCGCTCGAGCAGCCGCGCCAGCGACTCCTCCGGTCCGTCGAACCACAGCACGACCTGACCGGGTCGCAGCGTCGCGCGGTAGCGGTCCTCGGGGACGCCCTTGGCGAGCTCGATCAGCGCCCGGGTGTCGTCGAGGTCGTGCTGGACGAGGTGGTCGAGCGGTCCGCTCATGGTCGTCTCCCCGGTCGTGACCCACAGCGACGTGGGCGGGTGGAAGTGGATGCCGTTGGGCGCCGGCAGCCAGGTCGGCGCGTCCGGCCGCTGCTCGCTCGGCAGGTGGCCGTAGGCGCGCGCGAAGGCACGGCTGAACCCCTCGACCGACTCGTAGCCGGCGGCGAAGGCGACGTCGGTGACGCTGGCGCCGCTGCGCAGCTGCCAGCTGGCGCGCTCGAGCATCACCCGGCGCCGCATCGCGACCGGGGGCTCCCCCGCCTCGCGGGAGAGCCGGCGCGTGAAGTGGTACGGCGAGGCGAAGGCGCCGCCGGCCATCTCGTCGAGCGAGCGGTGATCGTCGTCGAGGACGGCGTCGAGCAGCTCCCGGAGACGGTCCCTCGGTCGGTCAGGCGCTGGGTCGGTCACGCACCCATCCTGCTCCCGCAGGGCGCCTCAGCGCCCGACCGTTCTTGCTGCCTCCACGGCACGGTCGACGAGGTCTGGGTCGTCGAAGCGCAGCCAGGTGATCCGCGGGTCCTTCCGGAACCAGGAGTCCTGTCGCCGGGCGAACCGGCGGGTCGCGACCACGATCCGCTCACGCATCTCCTCGGCGGTCAGCTCCCCGCGGAGGTGGGCGGCCGCCTCGCGATAGCCGATCGCGGTCGCCGCGGTGCGTCCGAGGGTGCCGAGCCGCTCGACCTCGGCGACGAGCCCGTCGTCGATCATCTGCCGGACCCGCTGCTCGATCCGCTCGTCGAGGGTCGGCCGGTCGATGTCGACGCCGACCTGGAGCGAGTGGGGGTCGGCGTACTCCAGCCGCGGGAGGGTGGCCGAGAACGGCCGGCCGGTCAGCTCGACGACCTCGAGCGCCCGGGCGATCCGGCGACCGTTGTCGACCAGGATGCGCGACGCCGCCTCGGGGTCGACCTCGGCGAGCCGCGCGTGCATCGCGGGCGCGCCGATCTCGGCGAGCTCGCCCTCCAGACGCGTGCGGATCGCGGGATCCGTGCCGGGGAACTCGAACCGGTCGAGCACCGCGCGGGTGTAGAGGGCCGACCCACCGACCAGCACCGGGACCACGCCGCGGGCGCGCAGGTCGGCGACGACCGCGCGTGCCTCGGCCTGGAATGCAGCGACCGACACGGACTCGGTGACCTCGTGGGTGTCGACGAGGTGGTGGGTGATCCCGCGCCGCCCGGCGGGCGGGAGCTTGGCCGTCCCGATGTCCATGCCGCGGTAGACCTGCATCGCGTCGGTGTTGACCACCTCGCCGCCGAGCCGCTCGGCCAGGGCGAGCGACAGGCCCGTCTTCCCGGCCGCGGTCGCCCCGACGACGGCGACGATCGGGGGGACGATCGGCACGGGCACCGGGCTAGTCTCGGAGACATGAGTTTCCTCGACAAGTTCAAGGGCCTGAAGGGCAAGGCCCAGGACGCGGTGGACCAGCACGGCGACAAGATCTCGCAGGGCATCGACAAGGCGGCGAAGCTGGCCGACGAGAAGACGCAGGGCAAGTACTCCGAGAAGATCGACACTGCCCAGCAGAAGTCGAAGGAGGCCCTCGAGAAGCTCGACGGCAAGCAGGACGGCGACCTGCGGTGACCCAGCCCGTCCCCGAGGAGTCCAACGAGGCGCTCGACGTCACCGAGCAGCCCCCCGGCACCCACGACGACGACCTGCCCGACGAGCGCGACGACGGCCACGAGACGGAGGCCGAGCGGGAGAACGCGGAGTCGTCCGAGGGTGAGCCGTCGGGGGACAACTGATGAGCGACCACGGCCGCTTCACCGTCGTCCCCGCCGCCTACGTCTTCTGCCTCCGCGAGGGGTCCGGCGGGCGGGAGGTGCTGCTGCAGCTGCGCCAGAACACCGGCTACATGGACGACATGTGGGCCGCGGCGGCCGCCGGCCACGTCGAGCGCGGCGAGACCGCGTGGGACGCCGCCCACCGCGAGGCCGCCGAGGAGCTCGGCATCGCCGGGCTCGACCTCCGCTTCGAGCTGACGATGTCGCGCACCGCCCACGGCGAGCCCATCGACGAGCGGGTCGACTTCTTCTTCACCGCGACCACCTTCACGGGTGAGCCGCGCATCATGGAGCCGCGCAAGTGTGCTGACCTGCGGTGGTTCCCGCTCGACGCGCTGCCCGACCCCGTGGTCCCCCACGAGGCGCACGCCCTGGCCCACCTCGGCAAGGGCGTGGGATACCTGACGTTCGGCTTCTGACCCACCGTTGGAGGGAGAGACATGACCAAGGACGACCTCGGCCCGATGCCCGACCCGGAGATCGAGCCCGCACCCGAGAACCCCGGCGGCGTCGACGCCATCAACGACGACGTGCCGTTCGCCGGCGACGAGCCCGAGGTGCTGGGCCGCGACCTCGACCCCGAGCGCAACCCGCAGGTCGAGGACCACGCCCCCGACGAGCTCTCGCAGCCCGAGGACAAGAAGCAGGAGGGCGACGGGGACGGCGCCAGCAAGCCCGAGGAGGAGGACCAGGCATGAGCGGTGACCCGAGCAAGGCCGGTGAGCCCCGCGACCTCCGGTCCTCCCACCACGACGCCTCGGGCGGCATGGGCGTCAGCAGCGAGCGCGAAGGCGTGTCCGGTCCCGGACAGCACGGCACCGACGGCGTCCGTGACACCAGCCCGGTCGACGACGACGGCAGCGACGCCCCGCCCGAGCAGTCGGCGGGCGGTGTCGAGGAGAACCCGGACGGCCTCGAGCCGAAGGCCGGCTACTCGAAGACCGACCCCCGCTCCGACGACTAGAGGCGGGTGACGTCGAGCGGCGTCTCGACGGCCGCGCCGTCAGGTCCCTGCTCGACGAAGTAGGCGCCGGCGCCGTCCTCCTCAGCGTAGGCGCCGACCATCTCGGTGCCGCGGTAGAGCACGCCCGCCCCGTCGTCGGTGGCGTAGCCGGCCGGGAGCGTGCCGTCGGCGATGAGCCGGTGGTAGAGCGGGCGGCGCTGGTCCTCGGAGTCGTAGTGGACCCCGTTGGAGAACGGCAGGAAGGCCAGGCCGTTGGTCACCGGCTCCAGGTCGGGGCCGAAGGAGTCGGTCGTGCCGCCGACGTGCCAGCACAGCGACCCGGCCGACACCCCCGTGAGCACGACCCCGGCCTGCCACGCCTCACGCATGGCGTCGCCGACCCCGTGGAGCTCCCACAGCGCGAGCAGGTTCGCGACACTGCCGCCGAACACCCACACCACGTCCTGCTCCAGCAGGTGGGCGGTGATGTCGTCGACGTTGGGCATCGTGAAGAGCTGGAGGTGGTTGCCGTGGTAGCCGGCGGCCTGGCAGACGTCGTAGAAGGCCTTCGTGTACTCCGGGTTGTCACCGCCGGCGGTCCCGACGAAGCAGACCCGCGGCGCCCGGCCGCTCACGCCCGCCAGGTCGACGGCGAGCTCGGTCAGCGGCCCGACCTCCCAGTGGGTCCGGCGGCCCGTGGTGAGGCCCCCGGAGGTCGCCAGGATGGTCGGTGCGTCAGCAGGCATGTCCGCGACCGTAACGGAACAGGCACAAGCAGGAAGTCGGACCTGCCTCACACACGGCGACGCCCGCAAGCGCAGCGTTGTGCCTTTTCGACTACGGCGGCTTCGAGAACAGACATCACCTCGCGGGGATGGAACATCACGTCCTCCCAGCTGAACCGCAGCACCAGCCACCCGTGGACGACGAGCTGGTTGTAGCGGCGCGCGTCGCGGGTCAGCGCGTGGCGGCCACCGTGCCACTCGAAGGAGTCGGCCTCGAGGACGATGCCGAGGCGCTCGTCGACGAGGTCGGGTCGGCCCAGGAAGCGATTGCCGTCTCGCAGGGACCCCTGCGGCACCACCTCGAGCCCCACGACCTCGCCGGCAATGGCGCGCAGAGCCGACTCGAACGGGTTCGCAGCCCGGGCGTCGGCCGCCTCTGCCACGGCACGCGCCTGGGCCGACCGCGGGCCTCGCAGGTCGCGGGCGATGGCGAGGAGCCGCGTCCGGCTGAAGCCCTCCCTCAGCGCGGAGTCGGCCACGGCGAGCGCTGCGCTGCGATCCGCCAGACGCAGGCAGTCCACCAGCGTGCGCTCCTGACTCGTGACCGACCCGTCGCAGTCGTCGTCGGAGAGATCGGCATAGTGCACGGAGGCATTGACCTGCTCGGCCAGGTGCCGCTTGCGTGGCACCGTCACGTGTGGCTGTTGCGGCGCGTGCAGGACCGCCCAGCTGTGCAGGAGCGCCGCGCTCTCGTGGGAGGCGACGCCGGTCAGCCGATGAGCGACCTGCAGAGCCTCGTCCGTGGACGCCAGCGCATACCGGCCGCGGGCCAGCACCACGAGCTCGCCTGCACCCAGGGCAGCGTCGACCGCCGCGCGCGAGGTCGCGCGGATCAGGGCGCCGCGGGTCGCGACTCCGCCCATCCGCTCGAGGACGTCGACCACCAGCACCCGGCCAGCATCACCGAGGTGAGCCGACTCCCGGGGGCGTCATCCACAGGCAGGGGCGTCCGGCAGCGGAGCGGGTACGCCGACCGACGGCATGCCGAGCCCGACGCCGGCCGGCTTCGGGCCGGACGTCCGGGTCTCCCACGCGTCGCCGGACCGGGTGGGGCGCACGTCGAGCACCGGCCCGTCGGCGATGAGGTGGTGGGGGGCGGCGCGGGTGATCTCGACGGTGACCATGTCGCCGGGCCGGACCCTGGCGTCGGCCGGCGGGGTGAAGTGGACCAGCCGGTTGTCGGGGCCACGGCCGGAGAGCCGGTGGGTGGCGGCGTCCTTGCGCCCCTCCCCCTCGGCGACGAGCAGCTCGACTTTCCGGCCGACCAGCTGCTTGTTCTCCTCCCACGCGATGTCGTTGACGAGCTCGACCAGGCGCTCGTAGCGGGCCTGGACGACCTCGCGCGGCACCTGCTCCTCCATCGTCGCGGCGGGGGTGCCGGGACGGATGGAGTACTGGAAGGTGAAGGCGCCGGAGAAGCGTGCCTGCCGCACGACCTCCATCGTCTGCTCGAAGTCCTCCTCGGTCTCCCCGGGGAAGCCGACGATGATGTCGGTGGTGATCGCGGCGTCGGGCATCGCCGCGCGGACCCGCTCGATGATGCCGAGGAACTTCGACTGCCGGTAGGAGCGGCGCATCGCCTTCAGGACTCGGTCGGAGCCGGACTGGAGCGGCATGTGGAGCTGGGGCATCACGTTCGGCGTCTCGGCCATCGCCTCGATGACGTCGTCGGTGAACTCGGCCGGGTGGGGCGAGGTGAAGCGGACCCGTTCCAGCCCCTCGATCTCGCCGCAGGCGCGCAGCAGCTTGGAGAAGGCCTGTCGGTCGCCGAACTCGACCCCGTAGGCGTTCACGTTCTGGCCCAGCAGCGTCACCTCGGTGACGCCCTCCGCGACCAGCGCCCGGACCTCGGCGAGCACGTCGCCGGGGCGGCGGTCCTTCTCCTTGCCGCGCAGCGACGGGACGATGCAGAACGTGCAGGTGTTGTTGCAGCCGACCGAGATCGAGACCCAGGCGGCGTACGCCGACTCGCGCTTGGTCGGCAGCGTGGACGGGAAGACCTCGAGCGACTCGAGGATCTCGACCTGCGCCTCCTCCTGCACGCGGGCACGTTCGAGCAGGGTCGGCAGCGAGCCGATGTTGTGGGTGCCGAACACGACGTCGACCCATGGCGCCTTGCGGGTGATCGTGTCGCGGTCCTTCTGGGCCAGGCAGCCGCCGACCGCGATCTGCATGCCGGGCCGCTGCGCCTTCACGGGCGCGAGGTGGCCGAGGTTGCCGTAGAGCCGGTTGTCGGCGTTCTCACGCACGGCGCAGGTGTTGAAGACGACGACGTCGGCCTGCTCACCGTCCGGGGCGGCGGCGTAGCCGGCGTCCTCGAGGAGGCCGGTGAGGCGCTCGGAGTCGTGGACGTTCATCTGGCACCCGTAGGTGCGGACCTCATAGGTGCGAGGGAGAGCGTGCGTCGACATAACCCGACAAGGGTACGGCGACCGGTCCACCCGGGACGAAGTGCAGCGAATCGAAACAATCGACCCCTACCCTCGGAAGGGTGAACTGGGACGACTACGCAGTGGCGCTGTTCGACCTCGACGGCGTGGTGACGCCCACGGCCGAGGTGCACATGCGGGCCTGGGACCGGATGTTCAACGAGTTCCTCGACGGCCGGCCCGACCAGACGCCCTACACCGACGACGACTACTTCGCCCACGTCGACGGCAAGCCGCGCTACGAGGGCGTGGCGACCTTCCTCGCCTCCCGCGGCATCGAGCTGCCCCAGGGCGATCCGGGTGATGCGCCGGAGGCCGAGACCGTCTGCGGGCTCGGCAACCGCAAGAACGACGCCTTCAACCGGGTGCTCGCCGAGGACGGCGTCGAGGCCTACCCGGGCTCGGCCCGGCTCATCGAGGAGCTCGAGCGGCGGGGCGTGCCGATGGCGGTCGTCTCGTCGTCGCGCAACGCGCCCGCGGTGCTCGAGGCGGCCGGTCTGACGGCCTCGTTCCGGATGGTCATGGACGGCGCGGTCGCTGCCGAGCGGGGTCTGCCGGGGAAGCCGGCGCCCGACACGTTCCTCGCCGCGGCCGAGGAGCTGGGGGCCACGCCGGCGCAGGCGGTGGTGCTCGAGGACGCCATCAGCGGCGTACGAGCCGGCGCGGCCGGCGGCTTCGGGCTGGTCGTGGGTGTCGACCGCGGCGCCGGGCATGATGCACTGGTCGATGCGGGGGCCCATGTCGTGGTGAAGGACCTCGAGGAGCTGCTGTGAGCGCGCACGACCCCCTGGACCGCACGCGGTTCCCCGTCGACGAGTGGCGGCTCGTCGAGACCCGCTTCGAGGCGGCCGACCTCGGCGTGACCGAGTCGCTGTTCAGCGTCGGCAACGGCTACCTCGGGCTGCGCGGCAACTACGAGGAGAGCCGTGACGCCGTCCACGACGGCACCTTCGTCAACGGCCTCCACGAGACCTGGCCGATCCTCCACGCCGAGGAGGCCTACGGCCTCGCGCGCGTGGGCCAGAGCATCGTCAACGCCCCCGACCCGAAGGTGATCCGCCTCTACGTCGACGACGAGCCTCTCGAGCTCTCGTCCGCCGACCTGCTGGAGTACGAGCGCTCGCTCGACTTCCGCGACGGCGTCCTCCACCGCCACCTCGTGTGGCGCACCCGCAGCGGCAAGAGCGTGCGCGTCGACAGCACCCGCATGGTCTCCCTCGCGCAGCGCCACCTCGCGGTGATGACCTTCGAGGTCACGATGCTCGACGGCCGCGCGCCGGTGCAGATCTCCTCCCAGCTCATCAACCGCCAGGACCGCGACGTCGAGCTCGGCCACCCGTCGGTCGAGGCGCCGGTCGGGTCGGTCGCCGACCCGCGCAAGGCCGACCGACTCTCCCGCCGGGTGCTGGAGCCCCAGGCCGGGTCGGTCGACGAGGAGACCGGCCGGATCTGCCTGGGCTACCGCTGCGCCGACAGCCGGATGACGGTCGGCGTCGCGGTCGACCACCACATCGAGGCACCCGTCGAGCCGCGCACGCAGCGTCACCTCGACGACGACGAGGGCAAGATCATCTACCGGCTCCCGCTCGAGCAGGGCCAGTCGCTGCGGATGACCAAGCTGGTCTCGATGCACACCGCGACCCGGGTCCCGGCGCGCGAGCTGCTCGACCGCTGCCAGCGCACCCTCGACCGCGCCGCCGAGGAGGGCCTCGCCCAGCAGTACGCCGACCAGCGGGCCTGGCTCGACCGGATGTGGGCCGCGAGCGACGTCGAGATCCCCGGCCAGCCGGGTCTCCAGCAGGCCGTGCGCTGGAACCTGCTGTCGGTGATGCAGGCCGCCGCTCGTGCCGAGGACCACGGCATCCCCGCCAAGGGCGTCACGGGGTCCGGCTATGCCGGCCACTACTTCTGGGACGCCGAGATCTACGTCCTGCCGTTCCTCATCTACACGCTCCCCTACGCCGCGCGGAACGCGCTGCGCTTTCGGCACCAGATGCTGCCCGACGCCCGCCGGCGCGCCCGCGAGCTCGCCCAGCACGGCGCGCTCTTCCCCTGGCGCACGATCAACGGCCACGAGGCGTCGGCCTACTACGCGGCCGGCACCGCGCAGTACCACATCGACGCGGCGGTGGCCTACGCCCTGAGCCAGTACGTCGGGGCGACCGGCGACACCGACTTCATGAACAGGGAGGCGGTCGACATCCTCGTCGAGACCGCCCGGCTGTGGGCCGACCTGGGGTTCTGGCGCCGGGAGAACAGCCACTCGACGTTCCACATCCACGGCGTCACCGGGCCGGACGAGTACACGACCGTGGTGAACGACAACTTCTACACGAACGTGCTCGCACGCTTCAACCTCCGTCGTGCTGCCGACGCGGTCGACGAGGTCTGCCGGGCCGATCCGGACGCCTACGACCAGGTCGTGCGCCGGACCGGGCTGCGTGACGGGGAGGTCGAGGAGTGGCGGGCGGCCGCTGCCGGCATGTCCATCCCCTTCGACGAGAAGGTCGGGATCCACCCGCAGGACTCGCGCTTCCTCGATCGCGAGATGTGGGACCTCGAGCAGACCCCGCCGACGGTGCGGCCGCTGCTGCTCCACTTCCACCCGCTGGTGATCTATCGGTTCCAGGTCCTCAAGCAGGCCGACGTGGTCCTCGCCCTGTTCCTCCAGGGCGAGGAGTTCTCCTACGACGAGAAGCTCGCCGACTTCACCTACTACGATCCGATCACCACCGGCGACTCGACGCTGTCGGCGGTGGCGCAGTCGATCATGGCCGCCGAGGTCGGCTTCCACGAGCCCGCGCTGCGCTACTTCGAGCACGCGGCCTACGTCGACCTCGCCGACCGCCACGCCAACACCGCCGACGGCGTCCACGTCGCCTCGGCCGGCGGCGTGTGGAGCTCGCTGGCCTTCGGCTTCGGCGGGTTCCGCGACCGCGGGGCGGGGCCGGAGGAGGAGCGCTGGACCTTCGACCCGCGCCTGCCCGAGGGCTGGGAGGGGCTCACCTTCCGGCTCACGCTCGTCGGGACCCGGCTGCGCGTCGACCTCACGCCCGACCAGATCACGCTCGGCATCGAGGAGGGACCGGGTCCGCTGCGCCTCGGCGTACGCGGCAAGGTGGTCGAGGTCGCCGTCGGCGCCCCCGTCACGGTGCCGCTCGACGGCCAGGGCCCGCGGCTCGCGGGCGACCCGCCCAACCCCGCCGGCACGATGCGCGCCGACGGCACCGTCATCTCCGCGACCGTCCCCGGCGGCGACGACTGACCGCTGGTCACAGATTCGTCACCGTTCGGCGCAGGGGCCACGTCCGCATGGCCCCTCCGGGTGAGGTGACGCTAGGGTCGCGTCCCATGTCGGAGCCGTTGGTCGTCCTCGAAGGCGTGAACAAGTGGTTCGGTGACCTGCACGTCCTGAAGGACATCAACCAGACGATCCACCGGGGCGAGGTCGTCGTCGTCATCGGTCCCTCGGGGTCGGGCAAGTCGACGCTGTGCCGCGCCATCAACCGGCTCGAGACGATCCAGGAGGGCACGATCACCCTCGACGGCCAGCCGCTGCCCGACGAGGGCAAGCAGCTCGCGGCGTTGCGCGCCGAGGTCGGGATGGTCTTCCAGAGCTTCAACCTCTTCGCCCACAAGACGATCCTCGAGAACGTGACGCTCGGGCCGATCAAGGTGCGCGGCAAGGCCAAGGCCGAGGCCGAGGCGCGGGCCAAGGAGCTGCTCGACCGCGTCGGCGTCGGCCACCAGGCCGCCAAGTACCCCGCCCAGCTCTCCGGCGGCCAGCAGCAGCGGGTCGCCATCGCCCGGGCGCTGGCCATGGACCCGAAGGTGATGCTCTTCGACGAGCCGACCTCGGCGCTGGACCCCGAGATGATCAAGGAGGTCCTCGACGTCATGGTCGACCTCGCCAAGCAGGGGATGACGATGATCGTCGTCACCCACGAGATGGGTTTCGCCCGCACGGCGGCCGACCGCGTGCTCTTCATGGCCGACGGCGCCGTGGTGGAGGAGAACACCCCCGAGGAGTTCTTCACCAACCCGCAGTCCGACCGCGCCCAGGACTTCCTCAGCAAGATCCTGACCCACTGAAACAACCTCGGGCCACCGGGCCCGGAAGAGAAGGGGAGACAGATGCGATTCATCCGCACCAAGGCGGTCGTGGCCGGGGTCGGCCTCGCGCTGAGCCTCGCGGCCTGCGGTGACGCCGGCACCGAGACCGGGGAGTCCGTCGACGTCGACGTCGCCGAGAACGCGGCCGACGAGTTCGACGACGGCACCCGCATGAAGGAGCTCGCCGAGAGCGGCGACATCACCATCGGCGTGAAGTACGACCAGCCCGGCATCGGCTTCATGCCCGCCGGCGCCGAGGAGCCGGTCGGCTTCGACCCTGAGATCGGCAAGATCCTGGCGGCGTCGCTGGGCATCGCGCCCGAGGACATCACGTGGAAGGAGACCATCTCCGACAACCGTGAGCCGTTCCTCGAGGAGGGCGAGGTCGACCTCGTCATCGCCTCCTACTCGATCACCGACGAGCGCCGCGAGATCGTCGGCCAGGCCGGCCCCTACTACGTGACCGGCCAGCAGCTGCTGGTGAAGGCCGACAGCGACATCGACAGCCTCGACGACGTCGAGGGCACCGAGGTCTGCTCGGTGACCGGCTCGACCTCGCTGGAGAACATCAAGGCCGAGGGCGCCACCCCGCGCGGCTTCGACACCTACTCCGAGTGCGTCGACCAGGTCCTCGACGGCACCGTCGACGCGATGACCACCGACGGCGCGATCCTGCTGGGCTACGCCGCGGAGCAGCCCGACGAGCTCAAGGTGGTCGTCGACCCGTTCTCCGAGGAGCGCTACGGCGTGGGCTACAACATCGACAGCCCGGAGATGTGCGGCTGGATCCAGGACACCATCACGGCCGCCCAGGAGGACGGCACGTGGGAGGAGGCCTTCCAGAACACGCTGGGCCAGGCCGGGGTCGACACCCCG
>NZ_BAAAJT010000002.1:2563079-2598356 GCF_039527245.1 Nocardioides aestuarii | reverse complement strand
CGGGCGGGGCTCCGGCCCGGAGCCCCGCCCGACGACATCCACCCCCGCACCGAGGAGGGCCGACCGCGATGGAAGCGGTGTTCTCGAACTTCGACGCCTACCTGACGGCGTTCGGCGTCACCGTCGGGCTCTTCGTCGTCTCGTCCGTCGCCTCGCTCGTGCTGGGCGTGGTGCTCGCGGTGTTCCGGGTCGGCCCGGTCGCGGTGATGCGACGCGCGGCGGGCGTCTACGTCACGCTGTTCCGCAACACCCCGCTGCTCATCATCTTCGTCTTCATGGCGATCGCGATGCCGAAGCTCGGCTACAACTTCCTGTGGGTCGAGGACGTCGAGATCGCCGGCTACAACGTCTCGGCGTTCTTCGTCCGCGCCAGCATCGCGCTGACGCTCTACACCTCCGCGTTCGTCTGCGAGGCCTTCCGCTCCGGCGTCAACACCGTGCCGCTCGGCCAGGCCGAGGCGGCGCGCGCGATCGGGCTCACCTTCGGCCAGTCGATGCGCCACGTCGTGCTGCCCCAGGCGCTGCGCGCCGTCGTACCCCCGCTGACCAGCGTGCAGGTCGCGCTGCTCAAGAACACCTCGGTCGCGGCCGCGTTCGGCATCGCGGAGGCGACCGCGACGATGCGGGCGTTCACCAACAACAACGCCGACCAGCGGATCGGGATCTTCCTCGCGTTCGCGATCGGCTACATCGTGCTCGTCGAGGTGCTGACGCTGTCGTCCTACGTCGTGGAGCGGCGCTGGAAGGCGGCGACGGCATGAGCAGCGGCAGCGTCCTCTACGACGCCCCCGGGCCGCGCACCGTCGCGCGGCACCGGCTCTACACGGTCCTCACGCTCGTCGCGCTCGCCGGCTTCGCCGCGCTGGTCGTCTGGAAGCTCGAGGAGACCGGCCAGTTCGCCTACGACAAGTGGGAGGTGTTCGTCACCCCCCAGTACGTGCAGTTCATCCTCGTCGACGGCCTGCTGAAGACCCTCCAGATGGCCTTCTTCGCGATCATCTTCGCGGTCGTCTTCGGACTGGTCTTCGGCGTGGGCAAGCTCTCGGACCACTGGTGGGTGCGCTGGCCGTCGTGGCTGGTCGTGGAGTTCTTCCGCGCCGTGCCGGTGCTGCTGCTGATGATCTTCACCTTCTACATGCTCGCCATCGGCGACGGCCCGCTCAGCTCGTTCTGGTGCGTGGTCATCGCGCTGACCCTCTACAACGGCTCCGTGCTCGCGGAGGTCTTCCGGGCCGGCATCGGGTCGGTGCCGAAGGGCCAGGTCGAGGCGGCCCACGCCCTCGGCATGCGCAAGACGCAGGTCATGGTCGGCATCCAGCTGCCGCAGGGCGTCAAGGCGATGCTGCCCGCGATCATCAGCCAGATGGTGGTGGCCCTCAAGGACACGTCGCTGGGCTTCTACATCCTCGCCCCCGGCCTGACGGCCGTCGCGCGGCCGATCTATCAGGACTTCCGCAACCACGTCCCGACCGCGATCGTGATCGCCGCGATCTACATCATCGTCAACCTGATCCTCACCGCGATCGCGACCTGGCTCCAGCGCCGCCTCGTCGGCGACAAGCCGACGGCGATCGACCTGTCACGCGTCGGCAACATGCAGGGCGGTCGCGCCGTCTGAGCCGCTAGGTTGCGGCCATGACCGGGATCGACCGCCGTTCGCTGCTGCTCGCCGGAGCCGGGGTGGTGACCGTCTCGCCGCTGGCGGTCTTCTCCCCCGCGGCCGCGGGGCGCAGCCGCACCCATGTCTTCAGGGGCGAGTTCACCAGGGCGGACACCCCCGACTGGCACTACCTGCCCTTCCGGGTCCCGCGCGGCGTACGCCGGATCTCGGTGAACTACCGCTACCGGCCGACGGAGACCGGGGTCGGCGTGAGCTACAACGTGGTCGACATCGGGATCTTCGACCCCAGCGGCCACGGTCTCGGCGACGCCCGGGGGTTCCGGGGCTGGTCCGGAGGAGCGCGGCGGTCGTTCTCGATCAGCCGCCGCCGGGCGACGCCGGGCTATCTCCCGGGCCCGATCACGCCGGGCGTCTGGCACATCGCGCTCGGGCCCTACCTGATCACCCCGCCCGGCACGCCGTGGCGGGTCGAGGTGACCCTGCACTTCGGCGAGCAGGCGACGGCCGTCCCGCCGGTCCCCGCCCCGACCGAGGTCGCCGGACGCGGCCCCGGCTGGTACCGGGTCGACCTGCACACCCACACCGCGCACTCCGACGGCAGCCGCACCCGGCCTGCCCTCGTCGAGGAGGCACGGGCCGCCGGGCTGCACGCGGTCGGCTCGAGCGAGCACAACACCAGCTCCGCGACCCGCTCGTGGGGGCGGTACGCGCCCGACGACCTGCTGGTCGTCGCGGGCGAGGAGGTCACCACGCGGGCGGGCCACTGGCTCGCGATGGGCGTGCCCGCGGGCACCTGGGTCGACTGGCGCTACCGGCCCGAGGACGACCGGCTCTCGACGTTCACCGGTCTGGTGCGCGACCTGGGCGGCGTCGCGATCGCCTGCCACCCCAACAACCCGGTGCCGAGCATCCAGTGGGGCTACGGCCACGACTACGCCGACGTCGACGCGGTCGAGGTGTGGAACGGCCCGTGGGGCTACGACGACCAGATCACGCTGTCCGAGTGGGACGGCCTGCTGCGCGAGGGCAGGTTCGTGCCGGCGGTGGGCACCTCCGACTCCCACCACTCCGGCCAGCCGGTCGGCCTGGCCCAGACCGTGCTCCGGATGGACGCGCTGTCGACGGCCTCGCTGGTGGCCGCCGTTCGGGGCGGTCACGGCTGGCTGGCGGAGTCCTCGGCCGTCGACCTCACCCTCGAGGCCACGGCCGGCGGGACGACCGCCGGCTGCGGCGACACCCTGGCGGCGGCCCCCGACGCGCTGGTGACGGTGACGATGACGGCCGACGGCGTCGCGGGCTGCGTCGGGCAGCTGCTCGGCCCGGCGGGCGTCCTCGCCGGCGTCGTGGCGACCGGAGACTCGCTCACGGTGAGCGCGGAGCTCCCCGCGGCCGCGGTCCCCTACGTGCGCGGCGAGGTGCGGCGTACGACGGTGGCGACCGACCCGCTCACGAGCCTGTCGGCGCTGCCGATGGTCGCGATGACCAACCCGGTCTTCGTCAGCGCGCCGGGCGGGGTGTGACCCAGAGCCGGATCTCGCCCTCGACGACGACCTCGCCGTCGTCGCGGGTGCCGCGGACGCGGACGTGGACGTCGCCGCCCTCCGGCGGCAGTGCGGCGTCGCTCCACTGCCCGGCGTCGGTCTCGGCGACGCAGGTGATGTCGCTGATCGCCTTGGCCGTGTAGGCGACCGTCATCCCCTTCGGGATCCAGCGCTTGTCGGCCGGGATCGTCGCCTCGGCCAGGGCGCCCATGGCGGCCTCGAGACCGTTGCAGAGCGCGATCGCGTGGACCGTCCCGAGGTGGTTGTGGACGCTGCGGCGCTTTGGGATCACCAGCTCCGCGCGGTGGGGGCGGATCTCGGTGAAGCGCGGGTGGATGGTCGCGAAGTAGGGCGCCTTGCGGGCGAAGGCGACCGAGAAGAGCCGGCTGCCCTGCGGCAGTCGGCTCATCGTGTTCCAGAGGGTCAGCACGGACGGCATGCGCCGTACATTACCCGCTGGTAACACGGGTGGGTCGCTCAGGCGAGGGAGAGGAAGAGCTTCTCCATCTTCTTCACGTCGAGGTCGTCGGGGCCGCCCTCGCCGCCCTCGACGAGGCACTGGCGCAGGCCGGTCGCCACGATCGCGAAGCCGGCGCGGTCGAGCGCACGGGAGACGGCGGCGAGCTGGGTGACGACGTCCTCGCACTCACGCCCCTCCTCCAGCATCCGGAGCACGCCGGCCAGCTGGCCCTGGGCGCGCTTGATGCGGTTGATGACCGGGGTCATCTCGTCGACGGGGAGCTCCATCTCAGTCCTCCTCAGGGCTGGTGAGGGCGGCGAGAGCCGCCACGAGCCGGGTGCGCGCGTCCGCCGCGACGGCCGCGAGCTCGCCGGAGTCGTCGGCGACGACCGAGAGCATCGCGTCCGGGTCGACGGCCTCGACGAGCGTCTCGCCCGGCGCGAGCTCGCGCACGACGACGTTGCAGGGCAGCAGCGCGGCGACCGACGGCGCGGCCTGCAGCGCCCGGTGGGCGAGCTGGGGCCGGCACGCGCCGAGGATCACCTGCGGGGCCACGTCGACGTCGAGCTTGGTCTTGAGCGTGGCCTGGATGTCGATCTCGGTGAGCACGCCGAAGCCCTGGTCGCCGAGGGCTGCGCGGACCGCGGCCACCGCGTCGTCGTACGACGCGTCGAGGGTGGTCTGGATCGTGGTCACTGCTGGTCGCCGTCCTGCTGCTGGGCCTGCTGGGCGGCCACCTGCTGGTGGACCTCGGCCATGTCGAGGCCCTTGACCGCGGTGATCAGCTCCTCGAGGGCCGGCGCGGGCAGCGCACCGGGCTGGGAGAAGACGAGGACGCCCTCCCGGAAGGCCATCAGCGTCGGGATCGAGGTGATGCCGGCGGCCGCGGAGAGCTGCTGCTCCTCCTCGGTGTTGACCGAGCCGAAGACGACGTCGGCGTGCTTCTCCGACGCGGCCTCGTAGACGGGCGCGAACTGGCGGCAGGGGCCGCACCAGCTGGCCCAGAAGTCGAGCAGGACGATGTCGTTGTCCTGCACGGTCTGGTCGAGGTTGGTGGCGCCGATCTCCAAGGTGGGCATGAGGACTCCTTCTCGTCGGTGTGAACTATACCCCTGGGGGTGTTATCGTCGGTAACGACATATACCCCCACAGGTATTCCCGGAGGAGACCACCCATGTGCCGACCCGCCACCTGCTCCACCTGCGGCCTCGCGACCTGGAAGGGCTGCGGCATGCACGTCGACCAGGTGCTCGCCGGGGTCCCCCGCTCCCAACGGTGCCAGGGACACGAGCAGGAGGCCAGGTCCGGGCTCCTCGCCCGCCTCTTCGGCCGCTGACCTCACGGCCGGGCCAGCAGCTCCACCCGGTTGCCGTGGCCGTCGAAGACGTGCACCCGGACGTGACCGGGAAAGGTCTCCCGCTGGCTCGCGTCGACCTCGAAGCCGAGCTCGGCCAGCCGCCCGGCCACTGCGTCGAGGGCGGTGACGTCGTCGAGCAGCAGCGCCGGATGGGCCTTGCGTGCGGGCCGGAACGGGTCCTCGACCCCCAGGTGGACCTCCGCCTCCCCCGCCCTGACCCAGAGCCCGCCCCGCGCGCGCAGCGCCTCGGGCTTGGCGACCTCGGCCATGCCGAGCCCCTCGACCCAGAAGCGGCGGGCGTCGTCCTCGCCCCCGGGCGGGATGGCGACCTGCACGTGGTGGAGCTTCACGAGAGCCTCCCTACCACGAACACCCGCCGGAACGGCAGCACGACGCCGCGCCCCTCGTCGGGGTAGGCCGCACGGAGCCGCGCGCGGAACTCGTCCTCGAAGCGCGGCCGCAGGCCCTCGGGCAGCGCCTCGAGGGTCGGGCGGGCACCCGTGCCGGACACCCAGGTGAAGACCGGGTCATCACCGGTCAGGACGTGGAGGTAGGTCGTCTCCCACGCGTCGACCTCACAGCCCGCACCCTGCAGGGCCCGCAGGTAGGTCACCGGGTCGTGGCTGGCGGGCACCGCGACGTCGCGGACGTGGGCGGCGTACGGCGCCTCGGCGGCGAGCTCGTCACGGATCGTGTGGGACGCCTGGTCGAAGTTCCCGGGCACCTGGACCGCGAACCAGCCGCCGGGCCGGACGTGGCGGACCAGGTCGGGCAACAGCTCGAGGTGTCCCGGCACCCACTGCAGGGTGGCGTTGCTGATCAGCACGTCGACCCGGTCGTCGCCGGCGGCCCAGTCGCGCAGGTCGGCGACCTCGAAGGCGACGCCGTCGACGTCGGCGCGGGCCCGGTCGACCATCGGCCCGCTGCTGTCGAGGCCGCGGACCCGGGCGTCCGGCCAGCGCCGTGCGAGGAGGGCCGTGAGGTTGCCCGGCCCGCAGCCGAGGTCGACGACGTCGGCGGGCGACTGCGCGCCGACGCGCGCCAGCAGGTCGACGAACGGCCGGCCGCGCTCGTCGGCGTAGGTCAGGTAGCGCTCGGGGTCCCAGCTCATGCCGACCAAACTATCTTGACATCGAGATTCTCGACAAGGGCTAGACTGCCCGCATGCGGGACGAGGTCGACGAGCTCACCGAGGCGTGGGCGCGCGAGCGGTCCGACCTCGACCTCGCCCCCGTCGCGGTCTTCAGCCGGATCAGCCGGCTGGCGCGCCACCTCGACCTGGCCCGCAGGGACGCCTTCACCCGCCACCGCGTGGAGTCGTGGGAGTTCGACGTCCTCGCCGCGCTGCGGCGAGCGGGCGCGCCGTACGAGCTCTCGCCGGGACGACTGCTGCGCGAGACGCTGGTGACCAGCGGGACGATGACCAACCGGGTCGACCGGCTGGCCGCGCGAGGCTACGTCGAGCGGCTGCCCGACCCAGCGGACCGGCGCGGCGTCCTCGTCCGCCTCACCCCCGACGGCAAGGCGGCCGTCGACGGCGCGTTCGAGGAGCTCCTCGCGGCCGAGCAGGCGCTGCTGGCCGACCTCCCCGACGCCGACCGCGACCACCTCGCCCGGCTGCTCCGCACGCTGCTCGCCCCCTTCAGCTGAGGCCGAGTCGTGGGTTTGTGACGCCCGAGTCGCGGTTTTGTGACCTCACTCCACGAGCTCGGCGGCCTCGAGCCACTCCATCTCGAGCTCTTCGCGCTCAGCCTGTAGGCCCGCGGCGACCTTCCCCAGCTCGGCGAGCTTCTCGTAGTCGCTGAGGTGAGCGGCCATCTCCGTGTCGAGCTCGGCCTGGCGGGCGGCGACCCGCTCCAGCTGCTTGTCGAGGCGGGCCATCGTCTTGCGGGCCTCGCGCTCCTCGGCACTGCCCGCTCGGGCCCTCGGTGGGGCCTCGGACTGCCCGGTCGGCGGCTCGGGAGGGCCGGGGAGTGCCCGGTCGGCGGATGGGGTGGGAGTGGGAATGCCCTCTCGGCGGCGCTCGAGGTATTCGTCGACGCCGCGGGGGAGCATCGAGATCTGGCCGTCGCCGAGGAGGGCCCAGACGGAGTCGGTGACACGCTCGAGGAAGTAGCGGTCGTGGGAGACGACGACGAGGGTGCCGGGCCAGCCGTCGAGGAAGTCCTCGAGGACGTTGAGGGTCTCGATGTCGAGGTCGTTGGTCGGCTCGTCGAGGAGCAGCACGTTGGGCTCGGTCATCAGCAGCCGCAGCAGCTGGAAGCGGCGCCGCTCGCCGCCGGACAGGTCGCCGAGCCGCGCGGTGAGCTTGTCGCCGGTGAACCCGAAGCGCTCCAGCATCGAGGTCGCGGTGAGGTCGGAGCCGTCCGCGGTCCGGGTGACGCGCCTGATCGACTCGACCGTCCCGAGGACGCGCGCCTCCGGGTCGAGGTCGTCCAGCTGCTGCGTGAGGTGCTGCAGCGCGACGGTGCGGCCGTGGCGGACCTTGCCGACCGACGGCGCCAGCTCACCCGAGAGCAGCGAGAGCACGGAGGTCTTGCCGGCGCCGTTGACCCCGACGATGCCGACCCGGTCGCCCGGGCCGAGCCGCCACGTCGCGTGGGACAGCAGCTGCCGCTCGCCCCGCGAGAGGTCGACGTCCTCGACGTCGACGACGTCCTTGCCGAGCCGCTGGGTCGCGAACCGCTGGAGCTCCATCCGGTCGCGCGGCGGGGGCACGTCCTCGATCAGCTCGGTGGCCGCATCGATGCGGAACTTGGGCTTGGAGGTCCGGGCCGGGGCCCCGCGCCGCAGCCAGGCGAGCTCCTTGCGGACCAGGTTCTGGCGGCGTACCTCGGAGGCCGCAGCCTGCCGCTGCCGCTCGGCCTTCGCGAGCACGAACGCCGCGTAGCCGCCCTCGTAGGCGTCGACGACCCCGTCGTGGACCTCCCAGGTCCACTGGCAGACCGCGTCGAGGAACCACCGGTCGTGGGTGACGACCACCAGCGCGGACGAGCGCTTGGTCAGGTGGTCGGCGAGCCAGGCCACCGCCTCGACGTCGAGGTGGTTGGTGGGCTCGTCGAGGATCACCAGGTCGTGGTCGTCGAGCAGCAGCGCGGCCAGGGCGCAGCGGCGCCGCTCGCCGCCCGAGAGCCCCGCGACCGCGCGGTCGAGCTCGACGCCGGCGAGCAGCTCCTCGACCACCTCGCGGGTCCGGACGTCGGCCGCCCACTCGTGGTCGTCGCGACCGCCGAGGACGGCCTCGCGGACGGTGTGGGAGTCGACGAGCTCGTCGCCCTGGTGGAGATAGCCAACGAGCAGGTCGCGGGCGCGGGAGACGCGCCCGGTGTCGGCGGGCTCCTCCCCCATCAGCACCCGCAGCAGGGTCGTCTTGCCGTCGCCGTTGCGGCCGACGACGCCGATGCGCTGGCCGGCGCCGATGCCGAGCGAGACGTCGTCGAGGAGCGGGCGGATGCCGTAGGCCTTCGACACCCGCTCGAGGTTGACCAGGTTCGCTGCGGTGGTCATCGTCCCAGCGCTCCCCGCACCGGACCGCACGCCGTCAGCACCACGTCGTACGAGGCGCGCAGCGCCTGCGCGACCCGCTCGGCCGTCGGCTGGTCGGCGCAGAGGAAGACGCACGTGGGGCCGGAGCCGCTGACGATGCCGCGCAGCGCCCCCGCCGCCTCGCCGGCCGCGAGCAGGTCGGCGAGGTCAGGGCGCAGGTCGAGCGCCGCCACCTGGAGGTCGTTGTGGAGAAGCGCGGCGACCTCGGCCACGGGGTCCTCCAGGAACTCCACCAGGCGGTAGGGCGCCGCCGGCTGCGCGGGCGCGTCGGGCCGGAGCTCGTCGTAGCGCCGGTAGACGGCGGGCGTGGAGAGGCCCTCGCCCGGAGACGGCACGACGACCCACCAGCGCGGCGACTCGACGCCCGGCAGCTGCTCGACCTGCTCACCGCGGCCGGTGCCGAGGGCGTTGCGGCCGACCAGGCCGAAGGGCACGTCGGACCCGAGCCCGGCGGCCAGCGCGAAGAGCACGGCGTCGCCGCTGTCGAGCTCCCAGTGCCGGTCCAGCGCGACGAGGGTCGCGGCGGCGTCGGCCGAGCCGCCGGCCATCCCACCGGCGACCGGGATGCCCTTCAGGATCTCGATCCGCGCGGCCCGGTCGAGGCCGTGGTGGGCGGCGAGCGCGCGGCCCGCCCGGAGCGCGAGGTTGGTCTCGTCGCACGGGACGCCCTCCGCGGCACCCCTCACGACCACCGACCACTCCTCGGCATCGCTGACGGTGACCTCGTCGTGGAGGTCGACGGCGTGGTAGACGGTCATCAGCGGGTGGAAGCCGTCCTCGCGGGGGGCGCCGACGCCGAGGTGCAGGTTGATCTTGGCGGGCGCGCGCACAGTGGTGCTGGGTGTCACTCGAGTCCTTCTGCGATGCGGACGAAGTCGTGGATGGTCAGCGACTCGCCCCGGGCGAGCGGGTCGATCCCCGCGGCCTCGAGCGCGGCCGAGGCGGCCTCGCCGGAGCCTGCGAGCCCCCGCAGGACGCCGCGCAGCGCCTTGCGACGCTGGGCGAAGGCGGCGTCGACGACTTCGAAGACCCGCTCGCGTGGGACAGCGGTCGTGGGCGGCTCGCGCCGGGTCCAGGCGACCAGCCCCGAGTCGACGTTGGGGGCCGGCCAGAACACGTTGCGCCCGATCGCCCCGGCGCGGCGTACGTCGGCGAACCAGGCGGCCTTCACCGACGGGACGCCGTAGACCTTCGACCCGGGCTTCGCCGCGAGCCGGTCGGCGACCTCGGACTGCACCATCACCAGCCCACGCTCGAGCGAGGGCAGCAGCGCCAGCAGGTGGAGCAGGACGGGCACCGACACGTTGTAGGGCAGGTTGGCGACGAGCGCCGTGGGCGCGGGGCCGGGCAGCTCGGCCACGCGCATCGCGTCGGCCAGGACCACCTCGCAGCGGTCGGCCCGGTCCGGGGCGAACTCGGCGATCGTCGCCGGCAGCCGGCCGGCGAGCAGCGGGTCGACCTCGATCGCGGTGACCCGGGCGGCGACCTCGAGCAGCGCCAGCGTCAGCGACCCGAGCCCGGGACCGACCTCGACCACGACGTCGTCGCCGGTGATGCCGGACTCCCGGACGATGCGCCGCACCGTGTTGGGGTCGATGACGAAGTTCTGGCCGCGCTGCTTGGTCGGGCGCAGGTCCAGCTCGGCCGCGAGCAGACGCACCTCCGCCGGCCCGAGGAGTCTCGGACCGGCGGAGGTGGACATGCGGAGAAGGCTAGCCGTGGTGCCGACCCGTCACTGGGGCAGGCCGAGCGAGGACGAGCAGGCCGGCCACGCGCCGTAGCCACCGTTGGCGTCGCGGACCTTCGTCGCGATCGCGATCTGGGTCTCGCGCGAGGCCTGGTGGGGGTAGCCGCTGCCGCCGTAGGCGCGCCAGGTGGACAGGTTGAACTGGAGGCCGCCGTAGTAGCCGTTGCCGGTGTTGATGGCCCAGTTGCCGCCGGACTCGCACTGGGCGAGCTGGTCCCACACGGTGTTGCCGGAGGCGAAGTTGGTGGTGGCCACCTCTTCCTCCTTGGTGCCGACCTTGACGATGGCGTCCACCGCGTCACGGAGCACGTCCTGGCGGAGCACCTCGCGGGCGACGACCTCGCCGTTGCGGGTGGTCACGCGGTAGGTCACGTCGCGGGCGCCGGCGCGGCCGGAGCGGACGACCTCGGTCTTGCCCTCGAGCATCGAGCCGTCCTCGCGCTCGACGGTCTCGAAGTCGATCGCCTCGTTCTTGAAGCGCTTCTTGGCGACGTCGATGTCGGTGAAGACGACGGTGTCGCCGTCCTCGAGCGTCTTGCCCGGCTTCGGGGAGAACTTGTCGTGCTTGTCGACCTTGATGCCGAGCTCCTTCACCGCGTCCTTCGCAGTGAGGGCGGTGACCTGCTTCTTGACGGCCTTCTTGCCGGCGAGCTTCATCGTCAGCGTCTTCTCGGTGACGACGTCGAGGCTGAGCCCGCCGCGGTCGATCGAGCCGCCACGGGAGACCGACAGGTCGGCCCCGGCGAAGCGCATGCCCAGGTCGGTGAGCGCGGTGCCGACGTCGGTCGCGGTCGTCCAGTGGGTCTGGGTCTCGCCGTCGACCGTGAGCTCGAGCGGGCGACCGTACTTCACGTTGATCGCGCTGCCGTCGGTGATGGCCTCGTCGGTCCCGGGGAACACCTGGTCGTGCTCACCGAGGTCGATGCCCTCGGCATCGAGCACGGCGCCGACGGTGTCGCCCATGACGACGACCTCACGCTCCTGGCCGTCGAGGCTCAGGGTGACGGTGTTGCTCATGGCGTTGTAGCCGTAGGTCGTCCCGGCGAGGGCCAGGACGACGGTCGTCACGAGGGCGACCAGGACTGCCTTGCTGTGGACCAGCCCGTGGAGGCTGCTCTTCGAGACAAGCGTCTGCACAATTCTCCGAACGTCGTACCGTCCGGGCCTCGGGGGCCGGCACCCACTCCCGGGCGCGGACGAACCCGGTGAGGGGGTCGACGCGAACGGGGGTGTTTTCGCGGGATCGGACGGGTCTCGGGTCCTGTCCGACCTCTGGCGCCGGCCGGTGATCTTCCCCGATCCCGGCCAACAATCACGAAACGATAACGAGGTCGTCGGGTCACGCCAAGTCCCCGCACGCACCACGTGACCTGGTGCACACGCACCAGCCGGCCGCGGGCGGTCGCTACCAGGCGCCGCCGAAGGCCGCCTCGGTGTTGGCGTCGACGGCCGCGCAGAGCTCCGCGAGGTCGTCGCCGCGGACCTCGGCCATCGCCCGCATCGTGTGCGGGACGAGGTAGGAGGCGTTCGGACGGCCGCGGTAGGGCACCGGCGTGAGGTAAGGAGCGTCGGTCTCGACGAGCAGCCGGTCGCGGGGCGCGACCACGAGCGCATTCCGCAGCGGTGCCGCGTTCTTGAAGGTCACCGTGCCCGCGAAGGAGAGGTGGGCGCCGCGGTCGAGGCAGGCCCGCGCGACGTCCGCGTCCCCGGAGAAGCAGTGCATCACCCAGCGTTCGGGTGCCCCCTCGCTGTCGATCACCCGCAGCACGTCGTCGTGGGCGTCGCGGTCGTGGATGACCAGCGTCTTGTCGAGGCGCTTGGCGAGGTCGATGTGCCAGCGGAAGCTCTCCTCCTGCTCCGCGCGGCCCTCCTCGCCGGTACGGAAGTGGTCCAGACCTGTCTCCCCCACGGCCCGCACCTTCGGGTGCGCCTGCGCCAGCCGCTCGATCTCCTCGTACGCCGCCTCCAGCCCTCCCGTGGCGGCCAGCCGCGGCGCCTCGTTGGGGTGGAGCGCGACGCCGGCGACCAGGGCGTCGTGGGTGGCCGCGGCCTCGACCGCCCAGCGGGCGCCCGGCAGGTCGCAGCCGATCTGGACGATCCGCGGCACCCCCACCGCGGCGGCCGCGGCGATCGCCTCCTCGGTCGAGACCCAGTCGCCGTCGGCGATGTCGAGGTGGCAGTGGTTGTCGACGACCGGGCGGGGCAGCGGCTCGGGCGCCGGCGGCCGCTCGCGGTCGCGTCTCGTGCCCGACTTCTCCTCCGTCGCCGCGCGGCTCCTCGTGGGTCCCTCGGTCATGGGGCCAGCCTAGGAAGGGTCGGGGTGGACCGGTCGGTGGACCAGGTCGTAGACCTCGCGCTTCGGGACGCCGGCGGCCTTGGCGACGGCGGCGATGGCGTCCTTGCGGCGCTCACCGGCCGCCTCCCGCCCGGCGACGGCGGCGCGCAGGCTGTCGGGGTCCGACGGTGCCGCCTCGGGCACGGCGCCGGTGACGACCACGGTGACCTCGCCCCGAACCCCGTCGGCGGCCCACTCGGCGAGCTCGCGGAGCCCGCCGCGGCGTACCTCCTCGTGGGTCTTGGTCAGCTCGCGGCAGACGGCCGCGGCGCGGTCGTCGCCGAAGGCGTCGGCCATCGCGGCCAGCGCGGCCGCGGTGCGGTGGGGCGCCTCGAAGAACACCATCGTGCGCTCCTCGGTCGCGAGCCCGCCGAGCCGGCGTGACCGCTCCCCCGCCTTGCGCGGCAGGAAGCCCTCGAAGCAGAACCGGTCGACCGGCAGCCCTGACACCGCGAGCGCGGTGAGCACGGCGGAGGGCCCGGGGACGGCGGTGACGAGGAGGTCGGCCTCGACGCAGGCCGCGACCAGCCGGTAGCCGGGGTCGGACACGCTGGGCATGCCGGCGTCGGTCACCAGCAGGACCCGCTCGCCGTTCTGCAGCGCCTCCACCAGCATCGGCGTCCTGGCCTGCTCGTTGCCCTCGAAGTAGGACACCACCCGGCCGCCGATCTCGACGCCGAGGTCGCCGCAGAGCCGCTTGAGCCGCCGGGTGTCCTCGGCGGCGACGACGTCGGCGGTCGCCAGCTCGTGGACGAGCCGCGGCGGCGCGTCGCCGACCTGGCCGATCGGGGTGGCCGCCAGCACCAGCGTTCCGGTCATGGACCCGATCATCCCCCGTCTAGAGTCCACTGCCATGAGCGCCCCGGTGACCGAGCGGCCCGTGGCGGGACTCTCCCGCACGGCGGCCGGTCGCGGCGTACCCCTCGCGCGGCTGCGGGCGACGGCCCAGCAGCTCGAGCGGCCGTGGGTCGGCTGGGCGGCGTCGGTCGCGGTGGCGCTGCTGGCGCTGGGGATGCGGCTGTGGCACCTCGGGCGCCCGGACGAGCTCGCCTTCGACGAGACCTACTACGCCAAGGACGCGTGGTCTCTGGTCAACCACGGCTACGTCCTGAAGTACGTCGAGGACGCCGACAAGCTGATCCTGCAGGGCGACACCCGGGGGTTCTGGCAGGACGAGCCGTCGATGGCGGTCCACCCCGACGTCGGCAAGTGGCTGATCGGGCTCGGGGAGAAGCTCTTCGGCCTCGACCCGACCGGCTGGCGGGTCGCCTCGGTCGTGGCTGGAGCGCTGATGGTCCTGGTGATGGTCCGGCTCGCGCGCCGGATCACCGGCTCGACGATGCTCGGCGTCGTCGCCGGGCTGCTGCTCTCCTTCGACGGCCTGCACTTCGTCCTGTCGCGGCTGGCCCTGCTCGACATCTTCGTCGCGCTCTTCACGCTCTGCGCGGTCCACTGCGTCGTCGCCGACCGGCAGTGGTTCCGGGCCCGGCTCGCGGAGCGGGTCCCCGACGGCGTGGGCCGCGGCGGCGGGCCGCGGCTGCTGTGGCGCCCCTGGCTGCTGACCGGCGGCGTCATGTTCGGGCTGGCGATCGGCAGCAAGTGGACCGCCCTCTACGTCCTCGCGGCCTTCGGCGTCCTCGCCTGGCTGTGGAGCGCGGGAGCGCGGCGGTCGTTCGGGGTCCGCTGGGCGCTGCCCCGCTCGGCCGTGCTGGACGGGATCCCCGCCTTCGGCTACCTCGTCGTGGTCGGCGCCCTCGTCTACACCGCGACCTGGGCCGGCTGGCTGGCCAACGCCGACCAGTACGAGCAGCACCTGTCCGACACGCAGTACACCCAGTACGACGGCGGGAAGCCGTGGCCGACCGCGAGCGAGCCGGACGCCGACGGCCTCGGCGAGGTGTGGCAGTCGCTGCGGTCGCTCGCGCACTACCACCGCGACGTCTACGTCTTCCACACCCACTTCCTCGACGACTCCGACCACACCTACCAGTCCATGCCGAGCGGCTGGTTGCTGCTCAACCGACCGGTCGGCGTCTCCGCCGACACCGACATCCAGCCCGGCACGCAGGGCTGCGACGCGCCCGAGGGATCCGACTGCCTGCGGCAGGTGCTGCTGCTCGGCACCCCGGTCCTGTGGTGGGGCGGCTGCCTGGCCCTCATCGCCTCTGCGGTGCTGTGGGTGGGGCGCCGCGACTGGCGGTTCGGCGTCCCGGTCGTCGGCACGCTCGTCACCTGGCTGCCGTGGCTGGCCAACGACGACCGGCCGATCTTCCTCTTCTACGCGATCATGTGCGTGCCGTTCCTCGTCCTCGCGACCACCCTGGTGATGGGCGTGCTGATCGGCGACGACCGCACCCCGTCCCCGCGGCGTACGGCGGGGGTCGTCGTGGCGGGCGCGTGGTTCGTGCTGGTGCTGGTGAACTTCGCGTGGTTCTGGCCGATCTGGACCAACCAGCTCCTCACCCACGCCGAGTGGGCGGACCGGATCTGGTTCACCCGCTGGATCTAGATCCCGAAGAGGGGTGTGCGCGGGCGCGGGGCGGCGACCCGCTCCTCGAGCGGCTCGTCGAGGGTGGCCCCGGCGGCGGCCGCGAGGTCACGCAACCGCTGCTGGATCTCGACCAGGCCGCCCTCCTCGTCGACGCGGACCTCGGCCATCCGCAGCACGAGCGTGCGCCGGCCCTTCGCCTGCAGCCACAGGGTGCGGCCGGGGGTCTGGCCGACCTGCAGGACGTCGGCGAGCGGGACCTGCCGGCGCACCATCCGGCCCTGCGCGACGACGGTGTCCCCGGTCACGCGCAGCCCGCGCCAGAACTCGGCGGTACCCCAGAAGCCGACCGCGATGAAGAGCAACGAGACCGGCTCGAACCCGAACACGAGGGACCACACACCCGCCACGAGCAGCAGCAGCGCGGGCCACCGCTGGACGCGCTGCCACCTCGGGGCCCGGGCGATGAGGGTCGTCAGGCCGGGCTCGATCGGGGCGTCCATGGCCCGAAGGGTAGAGGCGTCCCCTGGCGCTTCCCTC
The DNA here is from genome assembly GCF_039527245.1 of Nocardioides aestuarii. NCBI lineage: Bacteria > Bacillati > Actinomycetota > Actinomycetes > Propionibacteriales > Nocardioidaceae > Nocardioides > Nocardioides aestuarii. The sequence goes on along the minus strand of NZ_BAAAJT010000002.1, from coordinate 2,582,721 downwards.
AGGCGGTGCGCTCGTGCGGGGCGGCCAGCGGCGCGACGCCGCCGAGCCCTCGCCGGTAGCGGACGTGGTCCGCGTGGGCGTCGAGCGCGGCGTAGAGCGTGCGGCGGGCCTGCCACGACACCGGCTCGGCGCCCTCGCGCCAGGTGTCGCCGAAGGAGATCCAGCAGACCACCCACTCGGCGGCCGCGTCCCAGCCCCCGCGCTGGGCCTCGACGAGCCGGCGGCGGAGCTGGAAGGCCTGCCGCGGGCCGTCGACGGCGTTGGGGGCGGTGGCGACCGGCCACAGCCACAGGTCGAGCCCGACCAGCTCCAACTCGAGAGCGAGCAGCGCCGCCGGGTCGACCAGGACGGTCGCCACGGTCTCGTGTCGTGGGCGCTGCATGGCGCCAACCTCACCCGCGGGGCCGCGCCCGGTCAAGAGGCTGGTCACGGGCATGCTTGCCCCGTGAGCTCCCCCGCCCGGTCCTCCTTCGAGCACGTCACCACGCTGCGTCCGGTCGAGGTCGCACGACCGGGCGTGCTCGACGCGGCACTGGCGCCCTACCTCGCGATCGAGGTGGCCGCGGCACCGTCCGTGGAGCTGGCGCTGGTCAGCGGGGAGGACCGCCTCGCCGTCACGTACGCCGCCGGCGGGTTCTCGCTGACGGTGACCACCGGACCGCAGACGACCGATCACCGCAGTCGCCGCTCCGGGCGCGCGGAGGCCGACGTCGAGCGGGTCGCGCTGACCCTGACCGGGACCCGGCTGGCGGTGCTCGCCCGCGAGGCCGGCACGTGGGTGGCGCGCGGGTTCGTCGACCTCCGCGACCGGCTCGACACCCACGACGAGGCCTGGCTCGCCGGCGTCCGCGCCGAGGGTGGCGACCTGCGCGGCTTCGGCCAGCTCGGGCTGCGCGACGTCCGGCTGGTGACCCGCGCCGACGGCTCACCGCTGACCCGGGACGGCGTTCTGCTCCTGTCCGCGACGTGCGCCGGACCGGGCTTCTTCGACACCGCCCACAGCTCGGTCTGGTCGCTCGACCCGGGCCGGGCGGAGCTGACCCACCTCAGCGACGTCTTCTTCCGCCGGCCCGACCAGGCCGGCGCCTACGGCGACCACGCCGCCCACCTGCTCCGTGACGGCGACGACGGCGGCGACCGGTGGCTCTTCGCGACCAGCACCTGGGGTGACTTCGAGCTCCACCACAAGGACGCGACCGTCGCGGCGACGGTCGCGGAGACCGGCGCCGACCTGCTGTCCGGCCGCCACCTGCTCGACACCCGGCCGCTCGCGCTGCCGACCACGGGCCTGACCTCGGTCGGGGTGTGGGACCCCCAGCTCGTCCGGACCGACGACGGCTGGCTCGCGGCCTACGTCAGTGCGCGGAAGTTCTTCCGCTTCCACCCGGTGGTCGCCGCCGGGCCGTCGCTCGAGGACCTCGCCCTGGTCGGCGCCGCCCCGTCGCTGAAGGAGACCGAGGGATCGACGCTGGTGCGTCGCGACGGCCGGTGGCTGCTGCTGGCCAGCGACGGGGTCGGCCGCCGCTACCCCGTGTGGGAGGTGGCGCACGACGGGCTGGTCGCCCTCGACGACCTCGCGGCGCCGTACCCCTCCAACATCCCGTGGCCCACCCTCGTCGACCACGAGGGCGAGACCTGGCTGATCGGCTTCGACGGCGAGCCGGTCGGGGGCCGGATCGTCGGCTACGGGACCCACGGGGCACTGCACCTGGCCCGACGTACGACGCCCGCGTGACACCTACGCACTAACTCGGGCCGAATCACACACGTCCGGGCACGGAACGCCGTTGAATCCTGCCCAGCGACCCCGCTCATCGGCCCCCGTGATGAGCGGGGTCGCTGGATCGTGTCAAGGACTCCTTGCTCACCCGGACGCGGTAAGTCCCTCGCCGACCGTCGCCACACGCCCCACCCGCCCCCTACTGTCGAGGGGCCGCCCTCCCCCGCGCGGCACACCCCCAACAGGGTTGAGTTGGGCCTCATCTCCATCGAGCAGGGCCGGATCGCGAGAACCGCACCCGGCTCGACGTGACACGAGGCCCAGCTCAACCCGACCGAGCGACGACGAAGGCCCGCAGTCGCTGACTGCGGGCCTTCGGTGCACGGGGTGGAGCTGAGGGGATTCGAACCCCTGACCTTCTCATTGCGAATGATAGGGTCGTGACCGTAGTTGGGGTCGAATCCGCCCAGTTCAGGCCTGCTCCGTAGGCTGATCCGGGTCTGCCCATACGGCGCACATGGCTGTCAACATGGCTGTCAGACGAGGGGACCCCACCATGGCTCGACCGAAGAAGCGGCGGCAGTACGGCACCGGATCGGTGCACAAGCGGGCCGACGGCCGCTGGGCCGGCACCATTGAGGCCGGTCTGACCGCCTCCGGGACCCGCCGCCGGCTCACCGTCTACGGCCGCACCGAGACCGAGTGCCGCGACAAGCTCAGGGAACGGCAGCGCCAGGTCGAGGCCGAGGGCCTCCCCACCACCGACGGCCGCACCACGGTGAAGAAGTACGCCGAGCACTGGCTCGACGCCCGCCGCACCGAGGTCCGCAACGGGCCCTGGTCCACCGACGCGTCCGCGGTGAAGCAGTGGATCGTCCCCACGCTCGGCCACAAGCGGCTCGAGGACCTCACCCCCGCCGACGTCCGCGCCGTCTCCACCGCCCAGCAGAAGGCCGGCCGGTCCAGCTCGACCAGGCGCCGCACCCACATCACCCTGACCGCGATGCTCAAGGCCGCCATGGTCGACGGCCACCGCGTGCCCGCCCGCGTGCTGCTCGTGAAGGCCCCCGAGCAGGCCGCCTCCACCCGCGACGCAATGCCCGCCGAGCACATCGAGGCCGTCATGCGCACCGCGGTCGAGCACCTCCCCCACTGGTCCCGGTGGCTCGTGCAGGTCCTCTACGGCCAGCGACCCGCCGAGGTCCTCGGCCTCACCGACGACGCCCTCGACTTCGACCGCAAGGTCATCACCATCGAGTGGCAGCTGCAGGCCCTGCGCTACGTCGACCGCGCCGACAAGTCGAAGGGCTTCGTCGTCCGCGACGGCGAGCGGGTCCGGCACCTGGTCGACGCGTGGCACCTCACTCCCCCGAAGACGAAGAAGGGCTTCCGGGTCGTGCCGATGCTCCCCATCGTCGAGGCCGCGCTCCGCGAGTGGATCCTCGTCCGCGGCGACAGCCCCCACGGGCTGCTCTGGCCAGCGGCCGACGGACGGCCGCCGCGCTCCTCCGACGACCGCGACGAGTGGTATGCCCTGCAGGCCACCGCCGGAGTCGGGCGCCCGGACGGCGAGCCGTGGTCGATCTACGAGGCCCGCCACGGGTTCGCCACCCGGCTGCTCGAGGGCGACGTCGACCAGAAGGTCGTCACCGAGCTGATGGGGCACTCCTCGATCATCACAAGCCGCGGCTACCAGCACGTCCGCACCGACCAAGCGCTCCTCGCGCTCGAGCGGATCAACGCCGACCTCGTCGCCCTGCCATCATCGTCAGCATGAGCGGGGGCGCGGAAGACGATGGCGACCGTGGATCTACGTGGGCCCGTCGCGTGCGAGAGCTGCAGGATGCAGTTCAGCGTCATCCGGGGAAGGCGGCCGAGGGCACTCTTCGTTCCATCGAGCGGATCCGGCTCATCCAGAGGGCGAACTTCGAGCAGCTGGCCGACGTTCTCAACGCACCGGACCACAGCCCCGACCTGGTCGGCGAGTTGTTCCAGAACACCCGGGAGCCGACAGTCCGCGAGGCCTACCAGCAGGTCTTCGCGACCGCCTTCCACAACTACATCGCGTCGGTTCGAACCTTGGTCGACCACACCCGCGCCGTGGTTAGGAGGGTCGAGCGACCAGCCTTCGTCGCTGAGTACGAGCGGCGCCTCGGCCCCGTCCGAGAGAGCAGCTGCGCGGCGTTCATGGCGCGGTTTCGCAACTACGTGATCCACTACCGCTTCCCGCGCTTCGTGCAGGAGGTGCATCTCCAGCTCCTTGACCGAGATCCGGAGGAGCCGGTGCTACGGATGCTGCTGTCGCGAGACCACCTTCTTGAGTGGGACGGGTGGAGCGCAGGAGCAAAGGCCTACCTGCGCGATCAGCCAGAGCAGTTCGATATCCGCGAGCCGCTGCAGGAGTACGACGATCTGATCACGGCCCTCTACGACGACTGGTTCTTCCCAGCGTTCTGGGCCGCGCATCGGGAAGACATTGCGGGAGTCGGCGCGCTCATCAAGGAGTACAACACGGTGGTCGGGGGCGGCCCCGAGACGTTCCACTGACCGTCACGCGATCCACACTTCCTCCTCGTCGAGCCGTCGGTTGAGCTCAGCGGTCTCGATGGAGGACAGGCCCGCGAGCCGAGCCCGCACGGTGGCGACGTCGACCCAGAGCTCGTTGGCGAGCTGGTGGTCGTCGTTCCCGGCCCAGAGCATGGCGTCGACCAGCGCCTCGAAACGGATCAGCCGCCGGGCGACCAGGTCGTCCACCCGCCGCTCCTCACGCGCCTGGAGGTGCCGCGGCACGGGACCCCGCTCCGCGTGCGCCACCTCGTGCGCGAATCGTGGGCATCCGCTAGGCCGCGCTCACATGAGGAGGATGCATGACCACGTCACTGCGACTCGACAGCCCGCTCCGGTGCGGCCTGGAGCGCGTCGAGCTCGTATGCGAGCACGAGCAGCTGCTCGGTAAACGTGGCCACGTCCAACGCATCGGCGGCGGCGACCGGCTGAAGCTCATGGTTTGCTTCGTTGCCGACATCCTTGATCCGGTCCACCCAGGGGCGCATGCGCTTGGTGAATATGCCTTCAGCCTCGAGGTGGTCCACCGCAGCCATGAAGGTTGGCGCTCGGTCGTTCTTGTCTTTCGCGGGCAGCCCGTTCGACACAGCGATGTGGGACAGAAGCTTGCGGCACAGCATCACCGCGGCGGCGCTAGCTCCAACACCCAGGCACGTCCGAGCCTCGTCCCAGATCGCAGCGTCTTCAGTGGGCAACCCCAAGGGTTCTCGCAGGGGCTTCCGGCGCGGCACCATGGCACCGTCCAGCTTCAGGCTTCCCCCCAAGCATGCAGGACATCTCGTCCACTTCGTGTGGTGCGGTTGCGATACGTAGTTCCCGTCCACGACTGCCGCGACGACCAGCAGCTGCTGGGCCCCGCAGTGCGGGCAAGGTCCATCGGTCCAACTTCTCGTGTCGCTCGTACTGCGCGGCTGTGTCGTGCCCTGAGCAACGGTCGCCAACCGACTAGTCGCATCTGCCATGGCACAGGACCGTAGCCCGCCCTCCAACCCGTCTGCACCCGTTCGTACTGATCCCGGATCTGTCAGCGCGTCAACCGCCTGATCGAGCACCCGGTGGCCGAGCGCGAGCGTCCGGGCGACGTTCGACGCGCCTCCGCGATGCACGGCGCACGCCGCCGACGGCTGTCGCGGAGCCGTCTGCGCACGTGGGAGTACCGATCCGGGTGCAGTTGGCTGTCAGTTTGGCTGTCACCGGCCCCGCGCGGCCCTCCGAACGCGAAACCGCCCGCCTCCTATCTAAGCAGGTGGCGGGCGGTTTACCCTGTTGTGGAGCTGAGGGGATTCGAACCCCTGACCTTCTCATTGCGAACGAGACGCGCTACCAACTGCGCCACAGCCCCGGGCGAGGACAGACGGTAGCACCCGGGTCGGGACCGCCCGAAATCAGGGGACCAGCAGCTCCTCGAGCCGCGCGAGCGACTGCCGGGCATAGCCCGTCCAGAGCCTTCCGAAGACCGGCATCGCCAGGTCACCGAGGGTCCCGTTGGGGGTGACGTCCCACGACCAGCTGATGCGGCAGCCCGTCCCGGCGGCCTCGAACGCCCACAGGCCGTCGACGGTGGAGGCGATCGGCGACAGCGGGCCGGTCAGCTCGGTGATGGTGTAGCCGAACGCCGCGGGCGGGTCGACCCGCGTCAGCGTCTCGAGCATCGTGCCGCCGTCGGTGAGCACGACCCGTCGCGACTGGCCGACTGCGTCCCAGGTGTCCGGGGCCTCGCGCACCTCGCGGATCGGCGGGATCGCGAGGTAGCGGCGGTCGAAGAGCTCGGGCAGCGGCCAGGCCAGGACCCGGGCGAAGGCCTCGTCGAGGGCGACCGGATAGGTGCGGGACTCGGAGAACGTGGGCACGCGCCCCACGCTAGACGTCAGGAGCCGGTGGCGCGACGCTGCTGCTCGGCGGCGGCCTGGGCGCGCCGCGCACGGTCGTCGTCCTCGGCCTGCCGGGCGAGGGCGGCGTCGACCTCGGTACGGCCGGAGGTCCACACGCCGGTGGAGTCGAGGTCGATGGTGCGGACGGTGCGCTCGGCAGCCGGCTTGGAGACGTAGGTCGGCAGCGTCACCGGCATCGGGTCCCACAGGTTCGGGTCGCTGGCGGCCCCGGAGAACTGGTGGGACATGGTGTCCTCGAGCGCGTCGTCGCCGTCGAGGGCGGGCAGCTCGGCCTTGATGACCGGGACCTCGCCGGTGGCGGCCTGGTGGAGCCAGACGTCCATCCGGCGCAGCTCCTCGCCGCGGACCATCACGCGGCAGGCGACCAGCCAGGCGACCAGCAGCGTGGCGGGGATCGCCGTCCAGGCCCAGCTGATGACTCCGAAGGCGGCGACGCCGACGGTCGAGAGCAGCCCGAGCAGGATGGTGCCGAGGACACGGCGGCGGCGACGCGCCGCACGGTTGGCGGCCTCCCGGGTGAACGGCGCCGGGGCGGCCGGGGCGGCCTCGGCGGCAGGCACCGGGGTGGTGTGCTTGGTGGTGACGGTCGGCGCCGAGGGCTGCCGCCCGGGGCCCACGACGAGGCGGGCGTTGCGGCGGCTGACGGGCTCACGACGGGCGAGCACCCGCATGGTGTGGGAGAAGCGGTCGACGGAGCGGCTGCGCTGGGCGTCCTCGTGGTGCTGGAGCGCCTTGGGGATGAGGTAGACGGCCCACGCCACCGCAAGGGCCACGAAGATCAGGGCAGAGAGGTCGTCCACGAGCCTGAGCGTAAGAGCGGGGCACGGGCACACCCGGCAGCGTGGTGGGTGTGTCGCGAAATCACTCGTGTGACTGGTGGTGCAATCGCGCCAGCATGCCCTCCGGGCACTCCTCCACCGTCACCGCGAAGATCCGGTGGTCGCGCCACGCGCCGTCGATGTGGAGGAACCCCGGCGCCAGGCCGACCTCGCGCATGCCGAGCTTCTCCACGACCCGCAGCGAGTTGGTGTTCTCGGGCCGGATGCAGATCTCGACGCGGTGGAGGCCGGCGGCCCGGAAGCAGTGGTCGGTCGCCAGCGCGACGGCGAGCGGCATCACCCCGCGCCCGGCGTAGCGCTGGTCGAGCCAGTAGCCCATCGAGCAGAACTGTGCCGAGCCCCGCACGATGTTGTTGACGGTCAGCTGGCCCGCGAAGTGGCCGTCGACGTCGACCGCGAAGGGAAAGGTCGTGCCCTCGCGCGCCATCCGGTGGAGGCGCCGCACGAGCGCGCCGTACGACGCGGGGCGGGGGTCGGTGCCGGGCGGCGGCGTGGCGTCCCAGGGCCGCAGCCAGTCGGCGTTGCGGCGACGCGCGTCGCGCCAGGCGCTCTTGTCCGACCGGGCCAGCGGCCGGAGCGTGACGTCACCCGACCGGAGCGTGGCCGGCCAGCCGAGGCTCAATGATCACTCCCCACGACTTGCTCCACCGCGTGGACCAGCAGCGGCTCGAGGACGGACAGCCCGTCCTTCACCCCGCCGCGCGACCCCGGCAGGTTGACGACGAGGCAGTCGCCGGCGACCCCCGCGACGCCCCGGCTGAGCGCGGCGGTGGGGATGCCCTTCGCGACACCGGCGTTGCGGATCGCCTCGGCGATACCGGGCACCTCGCGGTCGAGGACGGCCCGGGTCTGCTCCGGGGTCTGGTCGGTGGGCGTCAGCCCGGTGCCGCCGGTCGTCAGGACCACGCGTGCTCCGCCCTCGACCGCCTCGCGGAGCGCTGCCCCGACGGCGTCGCCGTCCGGCACCACCGTCGGCCGGTCGACGACGAACCCGAGGCCCTGGAGGAACTCCACGATCAGCGGCCCGGTCGTGTCGTCGTAGACCCCCGCGGCCGCCCGGTTGGAGGCCACCACGACCTCGGCGCGGAGGCCGGTCATGCGGGGTCCCCGGGCGAAGCGGAGCGAAGCGAGCATTCGACTGGGGTGCTCATGGGCGGCTCCAGTCGCCTGACTTGCCGCCGGTCTTGGACTCGACCCGGACGTCGGTGATGACGGCGGCCTTGTCGACCGCCTTGACCATGTCGACGACGGTCAGCGCGGCGACGGAGACGGCGGTGAGCGCCTCCATCTCGACGCCGGTGCGGTCGGTGGTGCGGACGGTCGCGGTGACGGCCACCGCGTCGTCGGTCAGCGCGAGGTCGACGGTCACCCCGGAGATCGCGAGCGGGTGGCAGAGCGGGATCAGGGTGGGGGTCAGCTTGGCGCCCATGATCCCGGCGACCCGGGCGACGCCGAGCGCGTCACCCTTGGGCACGCCCTCGCCGCGGAGCAGAGCCAGCACCTGCTCGGAGACCAGCACCCTGCCGGTGGCGACCGCCTCGCGGGACGTGACGTCCTTGGCGGACACGTCGACCATCCGGGCGGCACCCGACTCGTCGACGTGGGTCAGGCGTGGCTGGTCCGGGTCGCCCATCAGAACTCCTCGTCCAGCGCCAGGACCTGCACCATCTCCCCGGCCTCCAGCCGTGTCGTGTCCTCGGCGACGACGACCAGCGCGTTGGACTCGGCCAGCCCGCCGACCAGGTGGGAGCCGGGTCCCCCCACCGGCGAGACGGTCGGCCCGCCGCGCCCGCGCTCGAAGGAGCCGCGCAGGAACTGGCGACGGCCCCGCGGCGACGACACCCCGTGGGTGAGCCTGGCCCGTTGCGTCGGACGGGACCAGGGCGCCTTGCCCATGAGCTTGCGCAGCGCCGGGAGCACGAACATCTCGAAGGAGATGTAGGACGACACCGGGTTGCCGGGGAGCGTGAAGATCGGGACCTCGTCGTCGCCGACGGTGCCGAAGCCCTGCGGCTTGCCGGGCTGCATCGCGACCGGCCCGAACCACACCGTGCCCGTCGGGCTGAGCGCCTCCTTGACGACGTCGAAGTCGCCCTGCGACACGCCGCCGCTGGTCACGACGAGGTCGGCGCGGACCAGCTGGTCGCCCAGCGCGTCGAGGAAGGCGCGAGGCTCGTCGGGCACGATGCCGACGCGGTAGGCGATCGCGCCGGCCTGACGGGCCGCGGCGGCGAGCAGCCACGAGTTGCCGTCGTAGATGGAGTCGGGGCCGAGGTCGGTCCCGGGCTCGCGCAGCTCCGAGCCGGTCGACAGGATCACGACCCGTGGCCGGGGTCGCGACACGACGGTCGACCGGCCGACGCTGGCGAGCAGGCCGAGGTGGCGCGGTCCGAGGACCGTGCCCTCCTGGACGAGCAGGTCGCCGGCGCTGACGTCGTCACCGGTGGGACGCACGTGCTGGCCCGGCTCGGGTGCCTGCGAGATGCGGACCTGGGCGACGCCGCGGTCGGTCCACTCGTAGGGCACGACCGCGTCGGCGCCGGCCGGGACCGGGGCGCCGGTCATGATCTTGGCGGCCGTCCCGGGCGAGAGCGCCAGCAGGCCGGCGCGCCCGGCGCCGATCTCGCCGACCACCGGCAGGTGGACCGGGCTGTCCTCGCTGGCGGTCACGACGTCGGCGTGGCGTACGGCGTAGCCGTCCATCGCCGAGTTGTCGAAGGGCGGCAGCGGGATCGAGGAGACGACGTCCTCGGCGGCCGCGAGGCCGAGGGTCTCCATGAGGGGCTGGGGGTACGCCGGCAGCGGCTCGACCGCCGCGAGCACCCGCTCGAGGTGCTCGTCGACCGAGATCGGTTCAGCCATCCGCCGGCCCGCCCGAGAGGACGGTGCCGGACTCGACGCGCTGGGCGCTCCTCGCGCTCAGCTCGACCTCGCCCTCGACCCGCACGCCGCGGCCGAACGTCCAGTCGCCGTGGATCGTCAGGCTCGTCGCCTCCTTCAGCGAGGGGGCGCCCTCGGGGAAGCGCTTGTCGAACTCACCGACGAGCTTGTAGTGGTCGCCGTCGAGCTCGATGAACGGCACCTCCTCCGTCGACTGGTCGAGGACGAAGTCGCCGCCGAGCGCGTAGACGTCGCTGCGCAGGACCAGCAGGTCGTTGGTGGTCTTCACGGGGACGAAGCGGTCGCGACCGACCTCGATCGTCTGGGCGCCCTCGAAGACCTCGATCGCGGCGCCCATGGCGGTCTCGACCTGGATCACCTCCGGCGTCGTCTTGTCCCCCGGGTCGACGTTCTTGACGTTGCGGATCAGCGGCAGCCCGAGGATGCCGGCCCGCAGGTCGAGCGCCTCCTTCATCGCGTGGAGGTCGAACCACAGGTTGTTGGTCGAGCAGTAACGGTGGCGACTGAGGTCGGCGAGCGCCGCCTGGTCCTGGGGCAGGGTCTGCGCGGTCTCGCGCAGCACGATCCGGCCGTCCATCTTCCGGCGGGCGAAGTGGCCGCCCTTGCGGTCCGACGCGGTCCGCTGGACCGCCTCGATCGCGAACGGCGCACCGGACTCGGCGAACCAGCCGGCCACCCGCGCGTCGGCGGTCGCGCCGAGGTTGTCCGAGTTGGACACGAACACGTAGCGGTAGCCCCCCTCGATCAGGTCGTCGAGGAGTCCCGTGCCACGCAGTGCGGTGTAGATGTCGCCGTGGCCGGGCGGGCACCACTCGAGGTCGGGGTCGCTCGGCCACGACACCGGCGACAGGTCGGTGGCCAGCAGCTTGGGCTCCTTGTTCTGCAGGAACTCCAGCGGCAGGCCCTCGACGGCGAGGTCGTCGTAGCGCGCCAGCGCCGCCATCGAGTCGGCGCTGGTGCGGAAGGAGTTCATGAAGATCAGCGGCAGCGTGGCGTCGTACTCCTCGCGGAGGTGGAGGACCTGCCGGGCGATGATGTCGAGGAACGACAGGCCCTTGCGCACGCAGAGCAGCGACTTCGCGCGGTCCATGCCCATCGACGTCCCGAGGCCGCCGTTGAGCTTGATGACGACGGTCTTCGCGATCGCGGCCGCCGCGGCCTCGTCGGAGACCTCGACGTCGGCGAGCCGGGGCATGTCGAGCGGCTCGATCGACGCCTCCGGGACCATGCCGGTCTCCCCGTGCTCGAGGAGCCGGTAGTAGTGGGCGAAGGTCTCGATCGCGACCTCGTCGACGCCGGCCGCGGCCATCTTCTGGCGCGCGCGCTGCAAGCCTGGGCTACCCATGCCTCGATCGTAGGCTGGTCGGGTGGACCCGAGGCAACTGCCCGCCAAGACGGCTCTGCGCGACCAGCTGCTGGCGGCCCGTCGCCGGATCCCGCTGCCCGAGCTCGTGACCGCGGCGGAGGCCCTCGCCGACCACCTGCTGGCCGATCCGGCCGTACGCCGTGCGGCGACCGTGACCGCCTACGTCTCGGTCGGGCGCGAGCCCGGGACCTCGGTTCTCCTGGACCGGCTCGCGGCTGCCGGCAAGCGGATCCTGCTGCCGGTCGTGCTCCCCGACCTCGACCTCGACTGGGCGCTGGCCGACGGCGCGCTCGAGCCCGCGACGATGGGGCTGCTGGAGCCCACCGGCACCCGCCTGGGCCCGGACGCCGTCGCCGGGGCCGACGTCCTGCTGCTGCCCGGGCTCGCGGCGGCGTACGACGGGAGGCGGCTGGGGCGTGGCGGCGGCTGCTACGACCGGGCGCTGGCCCGGGTGCCTTCCGGGACCCCGACGGTCGTGCTGCTCCACGACGGGGAGCTCGGCCACGAGGTCCCCGCCGAGCCCCACGACCGACCCGTGACCCACGCGGTCACCCCGTCGTCCGGGGTGGTCAGCCTTCGTCGGGGGCCGGGAGGAGGGTGAGGACGTCCTCGCCGGCAGCCTCGACGGCGTCGCGGCTGAAGACCCACGGCAGGGTCCGGCCCTCGACCCACAGCTCCGTCTGGTCGGTGTAGTGGTCGGAGGCCGGGTGGCCGGAGACCCCGGTGAGGTTGATCCACCGGGAGTCGTCCCAGTCCTCGACGCTGACGACCATCCGCATCGACGGTGCGGCCGTGACGGTGTAGCCGGTGCGCGCGTCCCACGAGGTGGCGTTGACGATCGCCCCGCCGCCGCCGGCCTTCCAGTCGCCGCGGTTGAGCAGCCACTCGATCGGGGTGACCCCCGAGGTGCCGAGCGTCTGGTGGACCAGGTCGAGCTGGTGGAGGTGGCCCCAGTCCCAGTCGTCGCTGTCGCTGGCCTCGATCCGGGTCAGCTCCTCGCGCGCCTGCAGCATCGCGCTGCGGATCACGTCGTCGCGCCGCTCGACCTCGTCCTCGGTGGTCCGGTCGTCCCAGAAGGGGTTGTCCGGGTCACGGAGCAGGTCCTCGACCACCAGCATCCAGCGGCCCCCGCCCTGGGGCCACGCGGCCTCGGGCAGGTCGTCGTGGAACGTGAGCTGGAGCAGGTTGCGCCACACGACGTTGAAGTAGGCGGCCGCGCCGCTCTCGGGCGGCTGGGTGAAGTCCCAGTCGCGCAGCAGCTCCTGGCCGTCGGCCCAGTAGCTGTCGCCGAGCTGCTGCTCGAGCAGCAGCGGCACCAGCGTGGGAGCGAGCGGGTTGCGGGTGTCGAGCTGGATGTCGCCCATCTCGGCGATCGACAGCTCGCCCGCCTGCTCGAGCCGCTGGCGGATCCGCTGGGAGCGGTAGCCGGGGTCCCAGTCGCGGCCGAGCTCGTAGGGGTAGTCGGGGTCGTCGACGACGGCCTGGTTGGCCGTCACCACGAACCCCTCCTCCGGGTCGAGCAGCGTCGGGAGCGACTCGAAGGGCACGAACTGCCCCGACCAGTCGTCGCCGGGTCGCCAGCCCTCACCGGGCAGCCAGCCGTCGTTGCCGGGCTGGCGCACCGGGATCCGGCCGGGTGCCTGGTAGCCGATGTGGCCCTCGCGATCGGCGTAGACGAGGTTCTGGGCGGGGACGTCGAACATCGCCGCGGCCTCGCGGAACTCGTCCCAGCCGCCCGCCGCGTCGAGCGCGAGGATCGCGTCGGCGGTCGGGCTCGGGTCGAGCGCGGTCCACGCCAGCGAGACGCCGTAGGCCGCCGCGTAGGCGTCGTCGTTGTCGGGGTCGGCGACGCTCCCGACCTCCCGGAACTCGTCGGAGACGTCGGAGAGCAGAGGTCCGTGGCCGGTCGAGCGGACCCGGAAGACGACGTCGTCGCCGCCCCGGACCTCGATCCGCTCGGTGCGCTGGCGCAGCGGCCGCCACCGGCCGTCGTAGTAGAACTCGTCGTCGCGGACCCGCTCGAGGTAGAGGTCGCTGACGTCGGGGCCGAGGTTGGTGAAGCCCCAGGCGACGTCGGCGTTGTGGCCGATGATCACGCCCGGCACGCCGGAGAAGGTGAACCCGGCGACGTCGAGGGGGCAGTCGTCACCGACCTCGGTGCAGTGGAGCCCCATCTGGGTCCAGATCCCCGGCACCGAAGTCGAGAGGTGGGGGTCGTTGGCCAGCAGCGGCTGGCCGGTCGAGGAGTGGGCGCCGTCGACGACCCAGCTGTTCGAGCCGATCCCGTCGCCGCGCCCCATCAGCTCGGGCAGCGCCGCGAGACCGTCGCGCAACCGTTCGAGGCTGGCGACCGCGCGGTCGTCGGCGGCGTACGCCGGCGCGGCGCGGCGCGGCATCCGGGTGCCCGTGGCGTCCTGGTCGAAGACGCCGTCGACCACGCCGCCGCCCTCGACGATCGGCGCGAACCGCTGGCCGTCGTAGTCGGGGTAGAGCCGGCGCACCTGGGCAGGCGTGTTCTGCGACAGGGCCAGGACGCGGTCGACCTCGTCGGTCATGTTCCCGCGCAGGTCCCACGCCATCGCCTTGAACCACGCGAGCGAGTCGACCGTCGTCCAGGGTTCGGGCCGGTAGTCGAGGCCGGTCGCCCGCAGCACGGAGTACTCGACCCCGAGGTCGGAGGGCGACCGCTCCTCGACGTAGGCGTTGACCCCGTCGGCGTAGGCCTCGAAGGCGTTGCGGGTCTCGGGCGAGAGCAGCGGCACCTCGCGCTCGGCCACCTCGCGCCAGCCGAGCGTGCGGATGAACCGGTCGGTCTCCACGGTCGCGTCCCCGAAGAGCTCGGAGAGCCGGCCGGCGGTGACGTGGCGGCGCACGTCCATCTCCCAGAACCGCTCCTGGGCGTGGACGAAGCCCTGCGCGCGCATCAGGTCCGCGAGGCTGTCGCCGTAGAGCTGCGGGATGCCCTGCTCGTCGCGCACGACCGTGACCTTGCTCGTGAGGCCGGGGACGTCGAGCTCGCCGCTGGTCTGCGGCAGTGGTTGGCGCGCGACGGCCAGGACGGCGAGCGCGACGACGACCAGGAGGACGACCAGGCCGACCGCGACGTAGGCCGTGACCCGCATCGGCCGTGGCAGCAGACCGAAGATCTCGCGGGCCGACTGCCAGCGGGACTGCTCGGCCGTCTCGGAGCCGTCAGGGGTGGCGGGGGGCTGGTTCGTGGCCTGGGTCATCGCGTTGCCATTGTGCCGTACCATTGGCAGTCGACCGGCAGGAGTGCCAGCCAGTCGCAGATCCACCTCAGAGCCAGTTCAGACCCCCGGGGACACCGTGCCGACCTACCAGTACGCCTGCACCGAGTGCGGCCACGCCTTCGAGCAGTTCCAGAGCTTCAGCGACGACGCGCTGACCGAGTGCCCGGAGTGCCAGGGCCGACTGCGCAAGGTCTTCAACGCCGTCGGCGTCGTCTTCAAGGGGTCCGGCTTCTACCGCAACGACAGCCGCGGCAAGACCACCACCAGCGAGTCGTCGGGCTCGTCGAGCGGCAGCGAGAAGTCCTCGGCCTCGTCCTCCTCCTCGTCGGAGAAGGCGACCGCCAGCACGTCCAGCAGCACCTCCGCCAGCTCCTCGAGCAGCTCCTCCGACTGACCCCTGTGGAGAGCGCGCCCGCGACGGTGCGACTGCTCCTACGGTCGTCGGGTGATCGCTGACCCCGCTGCCGGGACCCGCTGGCACCGCCTCCGTCGTTCCGTACGCCGCCGCGTGCTCGCCCGGCGTCGGCTGCTCGCCGCCGGCTGTCTCGGCGTGGCCGCGGCCGCGGGCGTCCACGAGGTCGCCGGGCCTCCCCCGCCGACCGTCGCGGTGACGACCGTGGTCCGTGACCTGCCCGCCGGCACCCTGCTGCGCGCCGCGGACCTCGAGACCCGGGCGCTGCCGCCCGAGGCCGCGCCCCACGGGGCAGCCGACGCCTCCGTCGCTGTCGGGGAGGTCCTCGCCGCGCCGGTCCGTGCCGGCGAGCCGCTCACCGACGTCCGGCTCGTCGGCGACGACCTCGCCGACGCCCACCCCGACCTCGCCACGCTGCCGGTGCGCCTGCCCGACGCGGGCCAGGCCGCGCTGCTCGACCCGGGCGACCGGATCGACCTGGTCGCCACCGATCCCCAGGCGGGCGGCAGCCGGGTCGTGGCGCCCGGCGCGCTGGTCCTCGCCGTACCCCCTCCGCAGCCGGAGCAGGTGTCGGCCGCCCCGGGCGCCCTGGTGGTGCTGGGGGTGCCGCCGCTCACCATCGAGCCGGTGTCCGAGGCCGCCGCCCGGTGGTACCTCAGCTATGCGTTCTCACGCTAGTTTGTGCGCAAGACAACCTGTCGCATGGGGGCTCCCGCTCGGGAGCGAGGAGGAGAGACATGACCGGCTTCAAGAACTTCATCATGAAGGGCAACCTGGTCGAGCTGGCCGTGGCCTTCATCATGGCGACCGCCTTCGCTGCCGTGGTGACGGCGACCGTCACGCTCATCATGGACCTGCTCGGCAAGGCCGGCGGCACGCCGGACTTCTCGTCCTACGCGCCCGGTGGGGTCTCGGTGGGCGCGTGGCTCACGGCTCTCGTGTCGTTCCTGATCATGGCCGCGGTCGTCTACTTCCTGATCGTGATGCCCTACACCCGGGCGCGCGACCGCTTCTTCCCCAAGGCCGAGGAGGAGCCCGGCACGCCCGCGGACATCGCCCTGCTCGAGGAGATCCGCGACCTGCTGAAGGCGCAGCGCTCGGTCTGACGCGACCCGTCTGACCTACGACCCGTGGTGCGGCGGCACCTGCGCGCGGAGCCAGGCGTCGCCCCGGCCACCGTCGTCGCGTCCCTCCGCTGGGTCGCGCTCGTCGGCGGTGGTGTCGGGGAGCGTGTCGCCGAAGATCGCGTCGAGCCGACGACGCCGCTCCGCAGCGGACTCGGCGCTGCTCGACGGACGCTGCTCGCTCATGCGCAGAGACCGTCCTGCGCCGCGCGCTCCTGCGCCCGGGCGATCTGCTCGGGCGTCTTCGGCTTCTTCGCCCCCGGCAGCTTGCCGGCGCTGATCGCGTCGCCGGTGAACTTCTTCGACAGCGGCTCGTCGGCCTCGATCTGCTTCCAGAGCTTCGTCGCCGAGTCCTCCCAGAACACACGGCCCGCGTTCTCGCTGTCGGAGGGGTAGTAGCCGTTCGGCACCGTCAGGAACTGGATGTTGTCGAGGCCGATGCCGTTGAAGGTGACGCCGACCTTGGCGATCTTGACCAGGCTGTCGAGGCCCTCGTCGACGCTCAGCGACTTGGTCGCGGCGTTGAGGAACTTCAGCAGCCGGTCGACCCGGGCCAGGGTGTCGGCGGAGATGACCTTCGCGGCCATCGCCGCGATGAAGGCCTGCTGGCGCTTGATCCGGCTGATGTCGGAGCCGTCGCCGAGGGTGTAGCGGGCGCGCACGTAGTTGAGCGCCTCGCGGCCGCTGATCTCCCGGTTGCCGGCCGGGATGTTGATGCCGTGGTCGGGGTCGACGATGTCCTCGGGGATGCACACCGGGACGCCGCCGACGGCGTCGACCATGTCCTCGAATCCGGCGAAGTTCACCACGACGAGGTGGTCGACGTAGACCCCGGTCAGCGCCTCGAACTGGGTGGCGGTGCAGGTGGGGCCGCCGACCGAGAAGGCCGCGTTCCACATCGCGTCCGACTCCGGCGCCGTGTCCTCGCCGCTCTCGGTCTCGCAGGCGGGCCGGTCGACGAGGGAGTCGCGCGGGATGCTGATGCCGTAGGCGCGCTCGCGGTCGGCCGAGAGGTGCATGAGGATCGTGGTGTCCGAGGCGTTGCCGCCGGTCTCGTTGTCGAGGGCGCAGCCGTCGCAGTCGCGGGTGTCGGACCCCATCACGAGGACGTTGAGCGGCTCCTGGGGCCCCTCCGGCTTCACCTTGTCGGGCCGGTCGTCGCCGAGCAGCTCGCTGGTCGCGATGACGTTGAGGTTGCCGTTGAGGTGGCGGTAGAAGAAGACGACACCGAGCCCGGTGACGATCGAGAGCGTCAGCACCGCCGCGAGCAGCACCTTGCCGACGGTGTGCTTCTTGGCGGCCTTGCCCTTGCGCTTGGGACCCTCGCCCGGCCCGCCCCCCGAGGAGGCGGCGTCGCCACCGGCGCCCTCAGCGGGCACGACAGGATCACTCATGGGCTTCCTCGGGAAAGGGCGGCGGGGACGTGAGTCCGAGATTAAGCCTCCAATATCGCCCGAGACGGTGCACGACACAAACTGGCGGCGCGCGGGAGTGAGGTGCCCCAGGCAGGAGTCGAACCTGCGACCTTTCGCGTTCGGCAGAGTCGGCTGCTCTGGAGCAGCCCACAGGCGTCGGTGCCCCAGGCAGGAGTCGAACCTGCGACCTTTCGCTTAGGAGGCGGCTGCTCTATCCGCTGAGCTACTGGGGCCTGCGGTCGCACATCCTCGCACGGGACCCCGCCGGAGCCGGAAGAGAGGGAGCGGTGGGCCCCAGCCCCCCGACTTGGGCCCACCGCCGCGCGGCTCACCGCGGGCTTTCCGGATGTCATGGTCCCGGGTCGGACGTAGCCCGACGTCCGTTCCCCGAGTCCCCCCAGCTCCCACGGCTGCCCCGCACGAGGCGGGGCGAATCAGCCGGCGTGGCCAGTGTGGCGCGGCGGTCTGGACCACACAAGGGGCCGTCCACTCCCAATGTCGGAAGAATCGGAAGAAATCAGTTCGGGTCGGACTCGAACCGAATTCCGGCGGCCTCGAGGCGCTCGAGCAGGCGGTCGCCCATCGCCTGGGCGGGAGTCAGCTGGCCGGCGACGTCGGGGTTGACGTCGAGCGCCAGGCACAGGGCCGACTCGGCCAGCATCTTCGCCGTCTCGCCATAGCCGGGGTCTCCCCCGGAGACCCGGGTGTGCACCTGGACGCCGCCGGCCTCACCGACGAAGTCGACCCGGAACCACGACGACGCGCGCCGGGACTCGTCGGGACCCTGGCCAGGCTCGATCCGGCTGCCGAGGAAGGAGCGCAGCGGGGGGACCTGCGCGGCGAGCCCGAGCCCGGCGACGGCCAGCGCCCCGCCCGCGGCGTAGCGCAGCGTCTTGGTCCCGGCGAAGTGGGAGTAGCGGAAGCGGGGGCCGTACGCCGGCAGCGCGGCGCCGCTGCGGGCGACGATGACCGGGTCGATCGTCGGCAGCGGCAGCAGCCAGTAGCCGAGGACCGGGTCGCGCCGCGGCTTCGCCCCGACCGCGCGGGAGGACCGGCCGGCGGGCCGCTGCTCGAGCCGGCGCCGCGCGGCGGAGGCCTCCTTCATCTGCTTGGGGCGCGACATCGCGGTGAGCGCGGAGTGGAAGGTGCCACCCGAGACCATGCCGCCGGCGCGGACGACGCCGCGCATCGTGATCGGCTCGTCGGCGGGCAGCTGCTGGACGGTGTAGTAGGCGCCGAGGTCGTGGGGGATCGAGTCGAAGCCGCAGGCGTGCACGATCCGGGCGCCGGTCCGCTCGGCGACCGCGTGGTGGGCGGCATACATCCGGTCGACGAACTCGGGCTCGCCGGTGAGGTCGACGTAGGCCGTGCCCGCGGCCGCGCACGCCGCGACCAGCGGCTCGCCGTAGGACAGGTAGGGGCCGACGGTGGTGGCCACGACCGTCGTCCGCGCGGCGAGCGCGTCGAGGGAGGCGCGGTCCGCGGCGTCGGCGACGACGAGCTCGAGGTCGCCGAGCGCGGGGTCGATGGCGGCCAGCCGCGCCCGGACCGCCTCGAGCTTGTCGCGATTGCGCCCGGCGATCGCCCAGCGCAGCCCGTCGGGGGCGTGGCGGGCGAGGTAGTCGGCGGTGAGGCCGCCGGTGAAGCCGGTGGCTCCGAGCAGGACGATGTCGAGGTCACGGTTCGGCATCTGCCCATCGTTGCAGGGAACGCCGCGCCGGCCACCGGCGTCCCATGCCCATGACCGCACCCGCCATCCTCCGCCGCTCCGGGCTCGCCGCAGGAGCCGTGACCGCCCTCGCCGCCTCCTTCCTCGCGGGGATGGCCGTCGCCGGCAGCCCGACCGCCGTGACCTACGGCCCGGGCCCCGGGCAGCCGGTCGAGCCGCCGATCCGCCTGGCCAACGCCGACCTCACCGCGCCGGGGGGCTGCGACGCGCTGCTGGAGTCCTACGTCGAGCGCGGGGTCGAGCGGGTGACGCCGTGGGGCTGGGGCGGCCCGCCCTACGTGGCGTACGCCGAGAACGCGGGCGGAGTCATGGAGGACTCGGCCGCCGGTTCGGCCGTCGAGCCCGCCGCACCGCGCGACGCCGTGACCGAGCAGACCAGCAGCGAGACCGGCACCAACGTCCAGGAGGTCGGCGTCGACGAGCCCGAC
>NZ_BAAAJT010000002.1:2379231-2562942 GCF_039527245.1 Nocardioides aestuarii | reverse complement strand
CCGAGCCGGACGGCGCCGAGCTGCTCCTCACCGACGACCGCGTCGTCGTCGTGGCGGGCGGCGGCGACGGCCCGGTCGACCCCTGGAGCGACCGGCCGCGGCAGGTGACCCGCGTGACGACCTACGACCTCTCCGACCCCGCCTCCCCCGCCCTGGTCGACGACCGGAGCCTCGAGGGAGCGCTGGTCCGGGCCGTCCAGCACGACGACGACACGGTGCGCCTGGTCGTGACGACCGGGCTGCCCGACCTCGACTTCGTGGAGCCCCGCTTCTGGCGCACCGAGGACGGCGCCCGCGACCGCAACGCCGACGTCGTGCGCCGCTCGTCGCTCGACGACTGGCTGCCGGACGTCACGACGTACGACGCCGACGGCGACGAGATCGGCACCCAGCCGCTGCTGGACTGCTCCCAGGTCGTCGTGCCCAGCGACGACGACGCGGCCCTCGGGACCATGACCGTGGTCGGCCTCGACGCCGACACCCCGGACGACCTCGACACCCTCGGCATCGCCACCGACACCCGGCTCGCCTACTTCTCCCCCGACCGGATGTATCTCGCCACCTCGCCGTGGTCGACGTGGTGGGGCTGCTGCTGGGACGGCGTGTCCGAGCCCGTGGCCGACGCCGGCCGCAGCAGGCTCTACTCCTTCGCCCTCGACGACACCCGCGCCACCTACGTCGCCTCCGGCGCCGTCGACGGCCGGATCGAGGACCGCTGGTCCATGGACGAGCACGACGGCGTCCTGCGGGTCGCGGTCGGCCCGACCGTCGAGACCGGCAACTTCAGCAGCGTCGTGACGCTGCGCGAGGACGGTGACGACCTCGAGGAGGTCGGCCGGGTCGACCAGCTCGGCGTCGACGAGGAGATCAAGGCGGTCCGTTGGCTCGACGACCTCGCGCTCGTCGTCACCTTCCGCCAGGTCGACCCGCTCTACGCCGTCGACCTCACCGACCCCGACGACCCCGAGCTGCTCGGCGAGCTGAAGATCCCCGGCTACTCCGAGTACCTCCACCCGATCTCCGGCGACCGCCTGGTCGGGCTCGGCCAGGACGCCACGCCCCAGGGCCAGCTGCTGGGCGCCCAGGCCGCACTGTTCGACGTCCGCGACCTGACCGACCCGCGGCAGAGCGACGTCGTGCGCTACCCGAGCGGCTCGGTGACCGGCGCCGCGACCGACCCCCGCCAGTTCACCTGGCTCCCCGACCGGCAGACCGCGCTGGCCGTCGTGTGGGACGGCTGGCAGGGGCGGACCGGGTGGGTGTCGGTCCTCGAGGTCGACGGCGACCGGCTCTCGCAGCGGATGGTCGAGGTGGAGTACGGCGCCGACGTGACCGACGTGCGGACCGTGCCGCTGCCCGACGGCCGGGTTGCGCTGGCGACCTCCACCGGCGTCAGCTTCCTCGACCTGTAGGCGGGCTCCTGTCGCCGGGGCACGTCGTACCCGACCTGAGCGTCGTGAATCGCCGATCTCACGACCCTCAGGTCGGGTACGACGAGCACCCCGGGCCCCCTGAGTGGACGTACGCTCAGGGACATGTGCCGCAACATCCGTCCGCTCAACAACTTCGAGCCGCCGGCCACCAACGACGAGGTCACCGCCGCCGCACTTCAGTTCGTCCGCAAGGTGAGCGGCGCCACGAAGCCGTCGGCGGCCAACCAGGCCGCCTTCGACCAGGCGGTGGCCGAGATCGCCCACATCACCCGCCACCTGATCGACGACCTCGTGACGACCGCGCCGCCCAAGGACCGCGCCGTCGAGGCCGCCAAGGCGAAGGCCCGCGCCGCCGCGCGCTACGGCACGTGACCCTCACCGGCGCGCCCGCGGTCGCCGAGGCGCTCGACCTCCTCGCCGGCCGGCCGCTCGTCGTGCTGACCGGGGCCGGGCTGTCGACCGACTCCGGCATCCCCGACTACCGCGGTCCCGGCTCGGTGCCGCGGCAGCCCATGACCTACCAGGAGTTCGTCTCCGGGGCCGACGCGCGGCAGCGCTACTGGGCACGCGTGCACGTCGGGTGGGGGAAGTTCCGGGGCGCCGACCCCAACGACGGCCACCGGGCACTGGCCCGGCTCGACCCTGCTCTGCTCATCACCCAGAACGTCGACGGCCTCCACGAGGCGTCCGGTCAGCGGCGGCTGGTCGCGCTCCACGGGCGGATCGCCGACGTCGTCTGCCTCGACTGCCGGCGGCAGACCCCCCGGACGGCGCTCGAGCACCGGCTCGCCGAGCTCAACCCGGGCTGGCGCGAGGACCACGCCGACCTCGTCCTGCGGCCCGACGGTGACGTCGAGGTCGACGACTGGGCCGGGTTCGTGGTGGCGGGCTGCGAGGCCTGCGGCGGCGTGCTCAAGCCCGACGTCGTCTTCTTCGGCGAGAACGTCCCGAAGGACCGCGTCGCCCGCTGCTACGACGCCGTCGACGCGCTCCGCGAGATCGACGGCGCGCTCCTGGTCGCCGGGTCGTCGCTGGCCGTCATGAGCGGGCTGCGCTTCGTCAGGCGCGCGGCCCGCGACGGCACCCCCGTCGTCATCGTCAACCGGGGGACGACCCGAGGCGACGAACTGGCGGCGTACCGCCTCGAGGTGGGATGCAGCGAGTTCCTCACGACCCTGACCGCGCGGGCGGAGGAGCTCAGAGGATCCTGACGAAGATGTGGTCGGCGGCCTCGTCGACGATCTCGGCGGTCTCGCCGCCCGAACCGACCAGCACGCCCTCGTCGGTGCGGGCGACCGTCACCGTCTTGTCGGGGAGCGCGCCGACCCGGCGCAGGGCACCCATCAGGTCCTCGTCCTTCTGCATCTCCTCGGAGATGCGCCGGATGTGGACCCGCGACTCCTCGCCGCCGGGGATCTCCGAGAGCGGCTTGACCCCGGACATGAAGTCCTCGCCGGCCGCGGCCTCGCCGAGCTCGTCGAGGCCGGGGATCGGGTTGCCGTAGGGCGACTCGGTCGGGTGGTCGAGCAGCTCGACCAGCCGCCGCTCGACGGTCTCGGAGATGACGTGCTCCCAGCGGCAGGCCTCCGCGTGGACGAGCTCCCAGTCGAGACCGATGACGTCGACGAGCAGCCGCTCGGCGAGCCGGTGCTTGCGCATCACGCGGGTGGCCAGCCGCAGGCCCTCGTCGGTGAGCTGGAGGTGGCGGTCGCCCTCGACCGTGAGCAACCCGTCGCGCTCCATCCGCGCCACCGTCTGCGACACCGTCGGGCCGCTCTGGTGGAGGCGCTCGGCGATCCGCGCACGCAGCGGGACGATGCCCTCCTCCTCGAGCTCGTAGACGGTGCGGAGATACATCTCGGTGGTGTCGATCAGGTCGCTCACGTGGGCATTCTCCCCCATGTCAGGTGAGGGTGAACCGGTCGGATGGCACAGTGGGCGTTGATGACCTCGGTGATGTGGTTCCGGCGCGACCTGCGCCTCGGTGACAACCCTGCGCTGCGCGCGGCAGTCGACGACGGGGACGTGCTGCCCCTCTTCGTCCTCGACCCCCGGCTGTGGGGGGCGGCGGGCGTGCCGCGGCAGGTCTACCTCGGCGGGTCCCTGCGTGCGCTCGACGCCGCGATCAAGGAGCGGAAGGGCGGGTCGGGCGGCCTCCAGGTCGTCCGCGGCGATCCCGTGCGCCGGGTGGTGCTGGCCGCGCGCGAGGTGGGTGCCGACCGGGTCCACGTCGCCGCCGACTTCGGTCCCTACGGCTCCGAGCGTGACCGGGCGGTCGAGCAGGCGCTGGCCGACCACGACATCGAGCTGGTGAGGACCGGCTCGCCCTACGCCGTGGGGCCTGGCCGCGTCACCAAGGACGACGGCTCGCCCTACGCGGTCTTCACCCCCTTCCACCGCACGTGGGCGGCCCACGGCTGGCGCGAGCCGGTCGACGCCCCCCGCGGCGCCACGTTCCTCACCCTCGACGACACCACCGACATCCCCGACCGCGAGCCGCCCGACGGCATCACCCTGCCGACGGCCGGCGAGGCGGCCGCCAAGCGGAGGTGGCAGGCGTTCGTCGAGCACCGGCTGGTCGACTACGGCCGCGACCGCGACAAGCCGGGCGTGCCCGGCACCAGCCAGATGAGCGTCCACCTCAAGTGGGGCGAGATCCACCCCCGCACGATGCTCGCCGACCTGTCCGACCACGGTGGTGCCGCGGCCCAGAAGTACCGCGCGGAGCTCGCCTGGCGGGAGTTCTACGCCGACGTCCTCCACCACAAGCCCGAGACCGCCCGCGACTACCTCCGGCCCGAGTACGCGCGGATGTCCTACGACGAGCCCGACGAGCTCTTCGACCGGTGGCGGCAGGGCCGCACCGGCTTCCCGATCGTCGACGCCGGCATGCGCCAGCTGCGGGCGACGGGCTGGATGCACAACCGGGTCCGGATGATCGTGGCGAGCTTCCTGGTCAAGGACCTCCACGTCGAGTGGCAGCACGGCGCCCGCCACTTCATGCAGTGGCTCGTCGACGGCGACCTCGCGTCCAACCAGCACGGCTGGCAGTGGGTGGCCGGCTGCGGCACCGACGCGGCGCCCTACTTCCGGGTCTTCAACCCGATCAGCCAGGGCAAGAAGTTCGATCCGCGCGGCGACTACATCCGCCAGTGGGTGCCCGAGCTCGCCGACGCGAAGGACCCCCACGAGCCCGTCGACCCCGTCGTCGACCACGCCGAGGAGCGCCGCGAGGCGCTCGAGCGCTGGGAGGCGATCCGGTCGTGACCGACCTGCTCGTCCCCCACCGGTTCCGCGGCCCGGCCCGCTCGGGCAACGGTGGCTTCACCGCCGGCGCGCTGGCGGCGCTGCTCGAGGGCGAGCCGCTCGGTCGCACCGTCAGGGTCACGCTGCGGCAGCCCCCGCCCCTCGACACCCCGATGGCTGTCACCGACGGCGTCGCGGTCGACCACGCCGGTGCGGTCGTGGCCGCGGCCGAGGTCGTCGACGAACCGCTCGACCCGGTCGAGGCGGTCGATCCCGCGACCGCGGCGGCCGCGTCCGCGTCCTACGCCGCGCTGCAGCGACACCCCTTCCCCACCTGCTTCGCCTGCGGCACCGCTCGCGAGCCGGGCGACGGGCTCCGGATCTTCCCCGGCCGGGTCGACGACGCCGACGACCGGGCGCGGGTGGCCGCCGCGTGGACGCCGGACCGCTCGGTGGCCGGCGACCTGTTCGCGGTCGCCTGGGCCGCGCTCGACTGCGTCGGTGGGTGGACCAGCGACCTCGAGGACCGACCGATGGTCCTGGGACGGATGACCGCGAGGATCGACGCCGTCCCCGAGCCCGGCACGCCGTACGTCGTGGTGGGCGGTGCCCGGGGCGAGGACGGCCGCAAGGTCCACACCGCCTCCACCCTCTGGCACCCCGACGGCAGCGCGATCGGGGTGGCTGCCCACACCTGGATCACGGTCGACCCGGACTCGTTCAACTGACGGCGTGCGTGGAACACTTGGACGCATGGCTTTGAACGATCCAACGCAGGGCTCCACGACGGGCCCCTGGTGGCGCGACGCGGTGACCTACCAGGTCTACGTCCGCTCCTTCGCCGACAGCGACGGTGACGGCGTCGGCGACCTGCCCGGCATCACCTCGCGGCTGCCCTACCTGCGCGACCTCGGCGTCGACGCGCTCTGGATCACGCCGTTCTACACCAGCCCCCAGCACGACCACGGCTACGACGTCAGCGACTACACCGACGTCGACCCGCTGTTCGGCGACCTCGCCGCGGCCGACGAGCTGCTCGCGACCGCCCACGACCTCGGGCTCAAGGTCATCGTCGACCTGGTCCCCAACCACACGTCGAACGAGCACGTGTGGTTCCAGCAGGCGCTCGCCGCCGCCCCCGGGAGCCCGGAGCGCGCGCGCTACATGTTCCGCGACGGCCGTGGACCCGACGGCTCCGAGCCGCCCAACAACTGGGAGTCGGTCTTCGGCGGGCCCGCGTGGACGCGGGTCCCTGACGGCGAGTGGTACCTCCACCTCTTCGACTCCACCCAGCCCGACCTCGACTGGCGCAACCCCGAGGTGCCGGCGATGTTCGACGGTGTCCTCCGCTTCTGGCTCGACCGGGGGGTCGACGGCTTCCGGGTCGACGTCGCCCACGGCCTCTTCAAGGAGGAGGGCCTCCCCGACCAGCGTCTGCCCGGCGGCGCCGCGGCCGGCAGCGAGCCGATGGTGGAGCGGCGCCTCGAGCACGAGCCGATGTGGGACCAGCCCGAGGTCCACGGGGTCTACCGCGACTGGCACCGGGTCCTCCGGGAGTACGACGGCGACCGGATGGCCGTCGCCGAGGCCTGGACCAAGACCGCCGAGTCGATGGCGCGCTTCGTGCGCTCCGACGAGCTCGACCAGACCTTCAACTTCGGCTGGCTGCTCGCGGAGTGGTCCGCGTCGGCCTTCTCCGACGTGGTGCGCGGCACCCTCGCCGCCATGGCGCCGGTCGGCGCCGCCCCGACCTGGGTGCTGAGCAACCACGACGTCGTGCGCCACGTGACCCGCTACGGCGGCGGCGAGCGCGGCCTCGCACGGGCCCGCGCCGCGACGCTGACCATGCTCGCGCTGCCCGGCTCGGCCTACCTCTACCAGGGCGAGGAGCTCGGCCTCGAGGAGGTCGACGTCGACCCCGCCGACCGCCAGGACCCCGCCGCGCTCTACCGCGGCCAGGCGGGTCGCGACGGCTGCCGCGTCCCGATCCCGTGGTCCGGCACCGCCGCGCCGTTCGGGTTCGGCCCGGGCGAGGGCCAGCCGTGGATCCCGCAGCCCGATGACTGGACGGCGCTCAGCGTCGAGGCCCAGTGGGAGCGCACCGGCTCGACCCTGGAGTTCTACCGCGAGGCGCTGCGCGCACGCCGCGCCCACGCGCTCGACGCCGGCGACACGGTCGACCTCGACGTGCGCGACGACCTGCTCGTCGTACGCCGCGGCGACCTGACGGTGCTGCTCAACTGCGGCGACACGCCGGTCGAGCTGCCCGACGGCGAGGTGCTGGTCGCCAGCGGCCGGGTCGACGCCGACAAGCTGCCCGCCGACACCGCCGTCTGGCTCCGCGCCCGCTGAGGAACCTCCCGGCCTCGCCGTGCGTCAGAGGATCGTGAGGATCCGGACGTGGCGGCGGGTCGCGGCAACCTGCGGGGTGGTGGCGCTCGTGGGCCCGCTCGCCTGGTGGTGGACCGGTGGCGCCGCCGTCGTGGACACCCCGGAGGCCACCGTCCTCGTCTCCGAGCGCACCGGATACGGCATGGAAGCGGCCATCCCGGGCGTGATCGAGGTCGTCGGTGGCTGCCTGGGGGTCAACGGCCAGGTCGTCGTCTGGCCCCACGGCACCGACGTGGTCGACGACGACCCACTGACCCTCGACCTTCCGGGCCACGGTCAGGTGAGCCTCGGCCACGAGGTCATGCTCGGCGGCGGATTCGTCCACGAGCCTCCCCAGGACGAGCCGCGGGACGACCTCGTGGTCGGCGGTGCCCCCGTGCCCGAGCCGTGCACCCACCACCCCGTCGCGCTGACGCACGACAGGTGAGCAGGCGGGCGGCTCGCCTCCAGGGCGGCGGGTCAGTCCAGCGCGGCGTTGTAGCGCGTCAGCCGGTCGGCGAGGTCGGAGAGGTCCTGGTCGGACCAGGACGAGAGCTGCTGGCCGAAGCGCTCGCTCCGCTCCCGGCCCACGCGGCCGAGGCGGTCGTGGGCGTCGGCCGAGGCGACGAGCAGGGTGGCGCGACCGTCGTCGGGGTCCTGGCTGCGCTCGAGCAGGCCGAGGTCGACGAGGTGGGTGACCTGGCGGCTCACGGCCCCCTTGTCCATCCCCATGTCGTCGACGAGCGCCGAGGCGCGCAGCGGGCCGGTCTCGGCGACGTGGGCCAGCAGCAGGTAGGTCGACGGGGCGAGGTCGGGGTGGACCGCGCGGGCGCGCTCGCCGATGACCCGGCGCACGCGCCGGATGAGGACCCCGACCTCGGACTCGATCCGCCGCAGCGACAGCTGCCGCCGGGTGGGGGTCGCCGTGGTCGTCACCGCGCGTCCAGCTCCGCGGTCGCCTCGGGGGCGAGCTCGTCGGAGCGCTCCACGGTCGTCCGGAGCGGCACCTCCTTGATGGCCAGCACGCAGGCCAGCGCGAGCACGGCGAACGGCGTGGCGATCAGGAAGATGTGACCGGTGGCGACGCCGAAGGCGTGCTCGAAGAGCGCACGGATCGGCTCGGGCAGCGTGGCCAGGTCGGGGATCGAGTGGCTGCTGCCGGTCGTGCCCGGGTCGACCCCCATGTCGGCCAGGCCCTCGGTCACGGTGTCGGAGACCCGGTGGCTGAGGGCCGCGCCGAGCGCGGAGACCCCGATCGAGCCGCCCATCGACCGGAAGAACGCCACGACCGAGCTGGCCGCCCCCATGTCGGACTGGGCGGTGTTGTTCTGGACCGCGAGGACCAGGTTCTGCATCGTCGCGCCGAGGCCGAGACCCAGCAGCGCCATGAATCCGCCCACGACGACCAGCGGGGTCTGCTCGTCGATGGTCGAGAGCAGGCCGAGTCCAGCGATGACCAGGACCATGCCGCCGACGAGGTAGCGCTTCCAGTAGCCGGTGTTGCTGATGATCCGGCCGGTCGTGATGCTCGAGACGAGCAGCCCGCCGACCATGGCGATCGACATCAGGCCGGCCTCGGTCGGCGACATGCCGCGGGCGAGCTGGAAGTACTGGCTCAGGTAGACCGTCGAGCCGAACATCGCGACGCCGATCAGGACCGACGCGCCGGTGGCGAGCGACGTCGTACGGTCGCGGAAGAGGCGCAGCGGGACGACCGGCTCGCGGGCGACCTTCGCCTCGACGTAGAGCGCCGCGGCCACCACGACGAGGCCGGCGACGACGAGCGCGACGCTGGTGGTCGAGGCCCAGGCGAACTGGTTGCCGGCCAGTGAGACCCAGACCAGCAGCAGCGAGACGCCGCCGACCAGCAGCGTGGCGCCGAGGTAGTCGATGTGCACCTCGCGCTTGACGACCGGCAGGTGGAGCGTCTTCTGGAGGACGACGAAGGCGAGCGCGGCGACGGGCAGCCCGACGAAGAAGCACCAGCGCCAGCCGACGGTGTCGACGAGGAGGCCGCCGACGAGCGGGCCCGAGACCGTCGCCATCGCGAAGACGGCCCCGATGTAGCCGGAGTAGCGGCCGCGCTCGCGCGGGCTGACCATGCTGGCGATGACGACCTGCACCAGCGCGGTGAGTCCGCCGACGCCGAGGCCCTGGACGGCGCGGGCGCCGATCAGCACCTCCATCGAGGGCGCGAAGCCGGCGATCAGCGAACCGATCGAGAAGATCACCAGGGCCGTCTGCACCAGCAGCTTCTTGCTGAAGAGGTCGGCCAGCTTGCCCCAGATCGGCGTCGTCGCCGTCATGGTCAGCAACGTCGCGACGACCACCCAGGTGTAGCCGGTCTGGCTGCCCTCGAGGTCGGTCACGATGCGCGGCAGCGCGTTGGAGACGACCGTGCTCGAGAGCATCGCGACGAACATCGCGAGCAGGAGACCGCTGAGGGCCTCGAGCACCTCGCGGTGCGACATCTGTCCGCCCTGCTCCGCACTGGCGGGCGGGGCGGCGGCTGGCGTGCTGGCCTGCTGGGTCACGGGAGCTCGTTCCATGGTGGAGAAAAGGTTGTCGAGGTCAACTATATTCCCCGGGCAGCAGGTCTCCCGAAATGCGGACGACCCGCAGGTGTGGCGCTGGGCGCCGCTCCGGAGGACGTGGTTCCGGATCACCTGCGGGTCGGGTGACTGCTGTGGATTCGTCAGCAGCCTGACGGGGCGACTCCGCCCCACAATTGCTACTGGCTGCTAGCGGGCAGCCACCTCACGCGTCCAAGAAGAATTCATTCTCAGGACCACCTCCTTTCCCGTGTGCGGCAACGGTACGTCGGGGGTGGAGGCGCAACAAGGGCTTTTCCACCGCGTGGTCAGGCACCCACCGTGGCGCTCTCGTCCTCGTCGACCATCGGCCGGGTGAACTGCGACCGGTGGAGGCGCGCGTAGGCGCCGTCGGCGGCGAGCAGCTCCTCGTGGGTGCCCTGCTCGACGATCGCCCCCTCCTCCATGACCAGGATCAGGTCGGCGTCACGGATCGTCGAGAGCCGGTGGGCGATCACGAACGAGGTCCGGTCGGCCCGCAGCGCGGCCATCGCGTGCTGGACCAGCACCTCGGTCCGGGTGTCGACCGACGACGTCGCCTCGTCGAGGATCAGCAGTGCCGGCTGGGTGAGGAAGGCCCGCGCGATCGTGACCAGCTGCCGCTCACCGGCGGAGAGGTTGGAGCCCTCCTCGTCGATGACCGTGTCGTAGCCGTCCGGGAGCGAGTGGACGAACCGGTCGACGTAGGTCGCCCGCGCGGCCGCGAGGATCTCCTCCTCGGTCGCTCCGGGCCGGCCGTAGGCGATGTTGTCGCGGATCGTGCCCTCGAAGAGCCACGCGTCCTGGAGCACCATCCCGGTCTGCGACCTGAGCACCGGCCGCGGCAGCTCGGCGATGTCGAGACCGTCGAGGGTGATCCGGCCGGCGTCGAGCTCGTAGAACCGCATCACGAGGTTGACCAGGGTCGTCTTGCCGGCGCCGGTCGGGCCGACGATCGCGACGGTCTGGCCGGGCCTCGCGACCAGCGAGAGGTCCTCGATCAGCGGCTTGTCGGGGTCGTAGGAGAAGGCGACGTGCTCGAAGCGGACCTCCCCGCGGGCTCGCTCCCCCGGCCGCTGGCCCGCCGTCGTGTCCTCGGGGTCGGCCAGCTGCTCGTCGGCGTCGAGCAGCTCGAAGACCCGCTCGGCCGACGCGACGCCGGACTGGAGCAGGTTCATCATCGAGGCGACCTGGGTCAGCGGCTGGGTGAACTGGCGGCTGTACTGGATGAAGGCCTGCACCTCGCCGAGCGAGATCGCACCGCTGGACACCCGGATCCCGCCCAGCACGGCGATGACGACGTACTGGAGGTTCCCGATGAACATCATGATCGGCATGATCAGGCCGCTGACGAACTGGGCCGTGAACGAGGCGCGGTAGAGCTCCTCGTTCTGCTCGGCGAACTCGCGCTCGACCTCGGCCCGACGGCCGTAGACCTTGACCAGCGCGTGGCCGGAGAAGGTCTCCTCGACGTGGGCGTTGAGGGTGCCGGTACGCCGCCACTGCTGGACGAACTGGCCCTGCGAGCGCTTCATCACCTGGCCGGTGACGACCATCGTCACCGGCACGGCCGCCAGCGCGACGAGCGCGAGCAGCGGCGAGATCCAGATCATCATCGCCAGCACCGCGAGCACCGTCAGCAGCGAGTTGAGCAGCTGGCTCATCGTCTGCTGGAGGCTCTGGCTGATGTTGTCGATGTCGTTGGTGACGCGGCTGAGCAGCTCGCCGCGCGGCTGCTGGTCGAAGTAGCCCAGCGGCAGCGCGTGGACCTTGTCCTCGACGTCGGCGCGCATCCGGCGCACGGTGCCCTGCACGACGTCGTTGAGGAGGTAGCCGGCCAGCCACGCGAGAAGCGAGCCGAGGACGTAGATGCCCAGCACGATCAGCAGCACCCGGCCGACGGCGTCGAAGTCGACGCCCTGACCGGGCACGACGTCCATCGCCGAGACCATCGAGGCGATCTTGTCCTCGCCCTGCTGGCGCAGGCCCTCGACCGCCTGCTCCTTGGTCACGCCCTCGGGGAGCCGGCCACCGACCAGGCCCGCGAAGATCAGGTCGGTGGCGACGCCGAGGACCCGCGGACCGACGGACATCGCGAGCACGCTCAGCACGGTGAGGCCGACGACGGCGAGCGCCTTGGTGCGCTCGGGCGCCATCCGGCGCAGCAGCCGCTTCGCCGACGGCCCGAAGTCGCTGGCCTTCTGGCCGACCATCCCGCCGCCCATCGGCCCGCGGCCCGGACCCCCGGCGGGCGCCTGGATCCGCTCGGTCTCCTTCATCTGGCCCTTCGGCCGGGCGTTCTCCGTCGTGCTCATGCCACCTCCTCGGCGGTCAGCTGGGAGGCGACGATCTCCTGGTAGGTCGTGCAGGTCTCGAGCAGCTCGTCGTGGGTGCCACGGCCGACCACGCGGCCGTCCTCGAGCACGATCACGACGTCGGCGTCGCGGATCGTGGAGACCCGCTGGGCCACGACCACCACGGTCGCGTCGCGGGTGATCGGTCTCAGCGCCGCACGCAACCGCGCATCGGTCGTCAGGTCGAGCGCGGAGAAGGAGTCGTCGAAGAGGTAGACCTCGGGGCGGCGTACGACGGCGCGCGCGATCGCGAGCCGCTGGCGCTGGCCGCCCGAGAGGTTCGCGCCGCCCTGGGCGACGACGCTGTCGAGGCCGTCGGGCATCCGCTCGACGAAGTCACGGGCCTGCGCGACCTCGAGCGCCTCCCAGACCTCCTCGTCGGTGGCGTCGGGCTTGCCGTAGCGGACGTTGTCGGCGATGGAGCCCGTGAACAGGAAGGCCTTCTGCGGGACCAGCCCGAGCCGCGACCAGAGCAGCTCGGGGTCGAGGTCGCGCACGTCGACCCCGTCGACGACGACCCGTCCCCCGGTCGCGTCGAAGAGCCGGGGGACCAGGTTGAGCAGCGTCGACTTGCCAGCCCCCGTCGACCCGATGATCGCGACCGTCTGGCCGGGGCGGGCCTCGAGGGAGACGCCGCGGAGGACCGGGACGTCGGCACCGGGGTAGGCGAAGTCGACGTCCTCGAGCCGCAGCGTCCCCCGCTCGGTGAGCTCCGTGACCGGGTGCGTCGGCGACGGCACGGAGGTCTCGGTGTCGAGCACCTCGGTGATCCGGTCGGCGCAGACCGCCGAGCGCGGGATCATCATCATCATGAAGGTCGCCATCATCACCGACATCACGATCTGCATCAGGTAGGCGAGGTAGGCGGTCAGGTCGCCGACCTGCATCTGGCCAGCCTCGACCCGGTGACCTCCGAACCAGAGCACCGCGACCGAGGCCACGTTGGCCACCAGCATCACGGTGGGGAACATCCCGGCCAGCCAGCGGCCGGCGGTGACGGCGACCTGGGTGAGGTCGTCGTTGGCCCGCGCGAACCGCTCGGTCTCGTGGCGCTCGGTGACGAAGGCGCGCACGACGCGGACGCCGGTGATCTGCTCCCGCAGCAGCCGGTTGACCTCGTCGATCCGCACCTGCATCAGCCGGAAGCTCGGGACCATCCGGGTCACGATGAAGCCGATCGAGACGCCGAGCACCGGGACGATCGCGGCGACCAGCCACGACAGGCCGGCGTTGACGTGGATCGCCATCACGATGCCGCCGACCATCATGATCGGCGCGGCCACCATGAGCGTCCCGCCCATCAGCACCAGCATCTGCACCTGCTGGACGTCGTTGGTCCCGCGGGTGATGAGCGAGGGAGCGCCGAACTGCTGCACCTCGCGGGTCGAGAACGTCCCGACCCGGTGGAAGAGCGCGGCGCGGACGTCGCGGCCGAAGCCCATCGCGTTGCGGGCGGAGAACCACACCGCCGCGATCGAGCAGGCGACCTGGACCAGCGTCACCCCGAGCATCACCGCCCCCACCCGGAGGATGTAGCCGGTGTCGCCGTTGACGACGCCCCGGTCGATGATGTCGGCGTTGAGACTGGGCAGGTAGAGCATCGCGACGGTGCCGACGAGCTGCAGCGCGACGACGGCGAGCAGCGGACCCCGGTAGGGCCGCAGGTAGGTGCGCACGAGTCGGAGGAGCATCAGCGGATTCCCTTGCAGTCATGGCGGCAGAGGCCGTCGAGGACGGTGTCGACGACGTCCTCGGGACCGACGTAGTGGCCGTCGGAGATCAACGGGTGGGCGCCGGAGAAGGCCAGCAGCCGGAGCCGGTGGCAGAACTCGTCGACCGGGACGGTGAGCCGGTCGGCGTCGGCGCCGACGACGCCGGCCATCAGCGCCGCGAGCCGGGCGCGCACGGCGTCGGCCTCGGGGCCATCGTGGCGAGGGGGCCGGACCAGCCCGACCTTGCGCATCAGGTCGAAGGTCGCACGAAAACGCTGCTGGAAGATCGAGACCATGAGCACCAGCCGCTCGCGCAGCGGCAGGTCGGCGTCGATCTCGAGCATCCGCTCGACGAGCGCTCCGGGGGCGAAGGCCCGGTCGATGGCGGCCTCGACCAGCTCCTCCTTGCTGTCGACGACACGGAAGATCGTGCCCTCGGCGACACCGGCCGCCTCGGCGATCTGGCGGGTGGTCACGTCACGCCCGTGCTCGCGCAGCAGCAGCAGCGTCGTGTCGACGAGCTGGTCGAGGCGCTGCTCGGGGGCCATCGGGCGGGCACGGGGTGGCATGCCGACCAGAGTAAGTGAGTGAGCACTCACTCACAAGTGGTTTCCGCTGCCGCCGTCAGGGGGCGAGGCGCTGGGTGACCCAGGGCGAGTCCGGGGTGCCGCCGCCGCGGCGGTAGACGAGACGGTCGTGCATCCGGCCGGGCCGTCCCTGCCAGAACTCCAGCGCGTCCGGCACGACGCGGTAGCCGCCCCACTCCTCCGGCACCGGGACCTCGCCGCCCTCGAAGCGCGCCTCCGCGGCGTCGTACGCCGCCTGCAGCTCGGCCCGGTCGGCGACCGGCCGCGACTGGTGGGAGGCGTGGGCGCCGAGGCGCGACCCGCGCGGCCGCGCGGAGAAGTAGGCCGCCACCTCGTCGGCCCCCAGCGGGACCGCGCTGCCCTCGACCCGCACCTGCCGCTCGAGCGGGTGCCACGGGAAGAGCAGCGCGCACCGCGGGTTGGCGGCGAGCTCCTCGCCCTTGCGGGACCGGCGGTTGGTGTAGAAGACGAAGCCGGCGGCGTCGTGGCCCTTGAGCAGCACCATCCGCGACGACGGCCGCCCGTCGGCGGAGGCGGTGGCGAGCACCATGGCGTTGGGCTCGTGGATGCCGCCCTCCCGCGCCTCGTCGTACCACCGCCGGAACATCGCGACGGGGTCCTGGTCGAGGTCGTCCTCGGTGAGGCCGCGGTCGGCGTACTCACGCCGCAGGCCGGCGAACGGGTCGTCACCACTCATGGCGCCGAGCCTAGACGGGGTGCAGAATGCCCCTCGGCCTGATCATCCGGGCCGCCGACGAAGGGGTCACATGAGCGAGCCACAGGTCCACCACGGTCTCGAGGGCGTCGTCGCCTTCGCCTCCGAGATCGCCGAGCCGGACAAGGAGGGGTCGGCGCTGCGCTACCGCGGCGTCGACATCGAGGACCTGGTCGGCCGGGTGCCGTTCGAGAACGTCTGGGGGCTGCTGGTCGACGGCACCTACTCCCCCGGACTGCCGCCGGCCGAGCCCTACAACATCGCGATCCACACCGGCGACGTCCGCGCCGACGTCCAGGCCAGCGTCGCGATGCTGGCGCCGATGCTCGGCATGGGCCAGACCTACGACATCTCCGACGAGGCCGCCCGCGAGGACCTCTCGCGGGTCGCGGTGATGGTGCTGTCCTACGCCGCCCAGGCGGCCCGCGGCATCGGCAAGCCGGTCGTGCCGCAGCGCGAGGTCGACCAGGGTGCCTCGCTCGCCGAGCGGTTCCTGATCCGCTGGCGCGGCGAGGCCGATCCCCGGCACGTCAGGGCGATCGACGCCTACTGGAGCTCGGCAGCCGAGCACGGCATGAACGCCTCGACGTTCACCGCCCGCGTCATCACCTCGACCGGTGCCGACGTCGCCGCCGCCTTCTCCGGTGCGATCGGCGCGATGAGCGGCCCGCTCCACGGCGGGGCACCCTCCCGCGTGCTCGGCATGATCGAGCAGGTCGAGCGCTCCGGCGACGCACGCGGCTACGTCAAGCAGCTGCTCGACGACGGGGAGCGGCTGATGGGCTTCGGCCACCGCGTCTACCGGGCCGAGGACCCGCGCGCCCGCGTGCTCCGGCGTACGGCGCGCGAGCTCGACGCGCCCCGCTACGCGGTCGCCGAGGAGCTCGAGCAGGCGGCGCTCGCCGAGCTGCGCGAGCGCCGACCCGACCGGGTGCTCGAGACCAACGTCGAGTTCTGGGCCGCGATCGTGCTCGACTTCGCCGAGGTCCCGGCGCCGATGTTCACCTCGATGTTCACCTGTGCGCGCACCGGCGGCTGGTCGGCCCACATCCTCGAGCAGAAGCGCACCGGGCGGCTGATCCGGCCCTCCGCCGTCTACACGGGACCGGACACCCGCCCCGCCGACAGCGTGGAGGGCTGGAACGAGGAGTGGGCGGGCTGACCGACCGGCGTCCCACCTTCACGACGGAGCGGCTGCGGCTCGCGCCGTTGACGGAGGATCACCTCGACCACCTCGTCGAGCTCGACTCCGACCCGGAGGTGCTGCGGTTCATCTGGGGGCGAGCACTGACCCGTGAGGAGTCGCTCCGGCACGGGTCGAAGCGGATCGACCTCGTTGGCGAGGCACGCGGCATCGGCGCCTGGGCGGGCTACGAGGACGGCACCTTCGTCGGGTGGTGGACCCTCCAGCGCGACCCCGACGACGACAGCACGGCCGAGCTCGGCTACCGGCTGCGCCGCGAGGCCTGGGGCCGCGGCCTGGCGACCGAGGGTTCGCGTGCGCTGCTCGACCACGCCTTCACGACGCTCGGGCTCCCGCGCGTCTGGGCCGGGACCATGGCCGTGAACGCGGGCTCGCGTGGGGTGATGGAGAAGCTCGGCCTCCGCCTCGAGCGCACCGTCGTCGAGGACTGGGACGAGCCGCTCCCGGGCGCCGAGCTGGGCGAGGTCTACTACGCCATCACCCGCGAGGCCTGGCTCCGGAGGACCTGACCGCTCAGGCGGGCCGCAGCATGGCGGGGTGGAGCAGCCGGGCTGTGCCGGCGCGGTAGAGCTGGGCGGGCCGTCCCGGCTCGCGCGCCGTCATCTGGCCGGTCGGCTCGAGGAAGCCCTCGGTGCCGGTGACCTTGCGGTGGAAGTTGCGCGGGTCGAGCGGCTGGCCCCACACGGACTCGTAGACCCGGCGCAGCTCGGCCACGGTGAACTCCGGCTCGCAGAACGCCGTGGCCAGGGGCGAGTACTCCAGCTTCGCCCGCGCCCGCTCGAGGCCCAGCGCCAGGATCTCGTCGTGGTCGAAGGCCAAGGTCTCTG
This sequence comes from Nocardioides aestuarii, assembly GCF_039527245.1. NCBI lineage: Bacteria > Bacillati > Actinomycetota > Actinomycetes > Propionibacteriales > Nocardioidaceae > Nocardioides > Nocardioides aestuarii. The sequence goes on along the minus strand of NZ_BAAAJT010000002.1, from coordinate 2,545,924 downwards.
CCCCCAACGGCGCGCCGGCCGGGCTGACCGGCAGCCAGGTCGCCTCGGCGGCGTCGCTCCCGGCGACCGCGTCGGGCAGTCGCGGCAGCAGTGCGAGGTAGGCCGTGCTGACCACCCGGCCGCGCGGGTCGCGGTCGGGCCGACCGAAGGTGGCGAGCTGCTCGAGGTGCCCCCCGACCTCGCTCACGCCGGTCTCCTCGGCGAGCTCGCGCAGCGCCGCCTCGGGCAGGTCCTCCCCCTCGGTGACGAAGCCGCCGGGCAGGGCGAGCTCACCGGCGTAGGGCGCCACGCCCCGGCGTACGACGAGCACGCAGAGAGAGCCATCGCGCACCGTGAGGACGACGAGGTCGACGGTGACGGCAGCGGTGAGGCGGAGGCGGGACACGCGGCCATCTAATCATCAACTTGACGAAAAGTCCTCCTCGCCTTATCGTCGTTATGACGATAAGGAGCACGCCATGGCTGAGATCACCCGCCTTCCCCTCACCCGCCACCTGCGGAGCAGCGCCACCACCCATGTCCGGCACGTACGCCGCGGCCGGGTCGTCCACGACGGGCCCGGACTGTCCTTCTGGTACTCGCCCCTGACCGCCGCACTGAGCGAGGTCCCGGTCGACGACCGCGAGCAGCCGGTCTTCTTCCACGCCCGCACCGCCGACTTCCAGGACGTCGCGATCCAGGCGACGGTCACGTTCCGGTTCACCGACCCCTCGCGCGCCGCGAGCCGACTCGACTTCGAGATCGGGAGCAACGACGGGCGGTGGCGCAGCAGCCCGCTGGAGCAGGTCGGCGGCCTGCTCTCCCAGCTTGCCCAGCAGCACGCGGTCGCGCTGGTCGCGGGGCTCGACCTGCCGACCGCCCTGACCGACGGCGTCACCGTCGTCCGGGACGGCGTCACCGCCGGACTCTCGGGCGACCCTCGACTCGAGGCCGTCGGCCTCGAGGTGGCAGACGTCCGCGTCGTCGGCATCACCGCCGAGCCGGAGCTCGAGCGGGCCCTGCAGACCCCGGTCCGCGAGCTCGTCCAGCAGGAGGCCGACAAAGCGACCTTCGACCGCCGCGCAACCGCGGTCGAGCACGAGCGGGCCATCGCCGAGAACGAGCTCCAGAACCAGATCGAGCTGGCCCGTCGCGAGGAGCAGCTCGTGGCCCAGCGCGGCCAGAACGAGCGCAGCCGGGCGACCGAGAAGGCCGCTGCCGACCGGATCGAGAGCCAGTCGGCGGCCGAGAACGAGGAGGTCCGGGCGCGCGCCCGTGCCGAGGCGACCCGGCTCGCCGGCGCCGCCGAGGGCGAGGCCGAGACGGCGCGCATGGCGGCCTACGAGGACGTCGACCAGGCCACGCTGGTCGCGCTCGCGATGCGGGAGCTGGCCGGGCACCTGCCCGAGATCGGGACGCTGCACCTCGCGCCCGACACCTTGGCGGTGCTGCTCGACCGGCTCACGGCCACCGGGGACCGGGAGTCGTCATGACCCTGCAGCCGCGAGCCGTGGTCGTCCACCGCACGTCCGAGCTCGACGCCCTCGTCGCCCGTCACGGCACCACGGGCCAGGCCGCCTTCTTCCTCGAGTCCCGCGGTCGCGACCTTGCCGGGGTCGCAGCCTCTCACGCGGCGCTGGAGCGGGCGCTGGCCTCGGTCGCGGCTGACATCCCTGCGGAGTGGCGCCGAGTGCGCGTCGAGCGTGAGGACCTGCCGCGCTTCGCCTTCGAGCCCGGCGACGTCGTCGTCGCCGTCGGGCAGGACGGGCTGGTGGCCAACGTCGCGAAGTACCTGTCCGGGCAGCCGGTGATCGGGGTGGACCCGGCGCCCGGCGAGCACCCCGGCGTCCTCGTCCGTCACCGGGCCGAGGCGGTCGGCGCGCTGCTCTCGCGACACCCCGGCCTGCCCACGGACTCCCTCGCCATGGTCACCGCCTGGTCCGACGACGGCCAGCGGCTCACCGGCCTCAACGAGGTCTTCGTCGGCCATGCGAGCCACCAGTCCGCCCGCTACACCCTGGCCGGCGGCGACGGGTGGCGGGAGCGTCAGTCGTCGTCGGGGCTGCTGGTGGGGACCGGCACCGGGGCGACAGGGTGGTGCCTCTCGGTCGCCCGGGAGCGCCGTGCCCCCGCCCGCCTGCCCGAGCGCAGCAGCAGAGACCTCGCCTGGTTCGTGCGCGAGGCCTGGCGCTCGCCCTCGACCGGCGCCGACCACACCGGAGGGGAGCTTGCACCCGGCGACCTGTTGGGGGTGCGGGCAGAGTCCGACCTCGTCGTCTTCGCCGACGGGATGGAGGGCGACGCCCTCCACCTGACCTGGGGCCAGGAGCTCACGGTCGGCGTCGCGGACGGCGCCCTCCACCTGGTCACGTGAACGTCAGCGCCCCGTGGTTGGCTGACCCGGTGAGCGACATCTCGGACACCAGGGACCTGTGGGACCGCGAGGCCCAGACCTTCGACGAGGCGGCCGACCACGGCCTGGCCGACCCGGACTGTCGCGAGGCATGGCGGGCACTGCTCCTCGAGCACCTGCCTCCCGCCCCGGCGCGCGTCGCCGACCTCGGCTGCGGCACCGGCACCCTATCCCTCCTGCTCTCCGGCGAGGGCTACGCCGTCGACGGGCTGGACCTCTCCCCGGAGATGGTCCGGCGTGCCCAGGACAAGGCCGGGCACGTCGCCACCTTCGTCGAGGGCGACGCCTCCCGGCCGCCGCTCGAGGCGGGTGCCTACGACGTGGTGCTGAGCCGCCACGTGCTGTGGGCGATGCCGTCGCCGGCCGAGGCGCTGGGCCGATGGATCGACCTGCTCCGCCCCGGCGGCCGGCTGCTCCTCGTCGAGGGGAACTGGGTGACCGGTGCCGGCCTCTCCGCCGAGCAGACGGTGGGGATGGTCGAGGCAACGGGCCGCCCGGCGACGCTCCGGCGGATGCCGGAGCCGGTCTTCTGGGGCCGCGAGATCACCGACGACCGCTACCTGGTGGTCTCGACCGCCCCTTGATAGGTGACCATTTAGTCACATAAAGTGTCGGCATGGACCCGCAGGACGCCGTCTTCCGCGCGCTGGCCGACCCGACGCGCCGGGAGGTGCTCGACCTGCTCTTCGAGCAGGACGGGCGCACGGTCGGCGAGGTCTGCGAGGGCTTCGCCGACCGGATGAGCCGGTTCGGTGTCATGAAGCACCTCGCGGTGCTGGAGGAGGCCGACCTCGTCGTCGCGGTCCGCGACGGACGCAGCAAGCGGCTCCACCTCAACCCGGTGCCGATCGAGCAGGTCGCCAACCGCTGGATCAGCAAGTACGCCGCCCGCTTCACGTCCGCGCTGGAGGCACTGCGGCAGCACGTCGAGGACGCCCCCGGGGAAGGGACCGCCTGATGGCCATCACCACGCACGTCTACCAGATCCACATCGCTGCCGACGTCGACACCGTCTGGGCGGCGATCACGCAGTCGGAGTGGACCCGTGACTACTTCCACGGCACGCACTACGCCGAGGGCCCCGCGCCGGGAGCCCGGTTCCGCACGGTCACGGCCGACGGCGGCGACGCCATCGACGGCGTCGTCGAGGAGATGACCCCGCCCGCCGACGGCCGGCCCGGCCGCTTCGTCCAGACCTGGCACGTCCTCTACGACGCGGCGATGGCCGCGGAGCCGCCGGGGCGCGTGGAGTGGACGGTCGAACGGGCGGGTGAGGGCCTGACCCGCGTGCGACTCGTCCACGGCGACCTGGCGAGCAGCCCGCTCACGTGGGCGAACGTCAAGGACGGCTGGGTGTGGGTGCTCGACGCGCTGAAGAGCGTCATCGAGACCGGGCGCTCCCTGCCGCGCGCCGACGTCGAGCCCGAGGACGAGGAGCCGGCCGAGGGCGACTGGCACCGCCGCCAGGGCGTCGGGGCGAACAACGCCGCGTTCGAGCTCCTCGAGGCCGACCGCGGGCCGGTCGAGGACGAGGAGCTGCTGCGCCTGGCCTACACGGCGGCCTACCACTGGCAACGGGCGCGCGGCCGGGCGCCGGAGAACGACGTGCGCGCCGACTACCTCGTCTCACGCGCGCTGGTGGCGACCGGTCAGGCCGACCGCGGCCTGCTGGTGGCCGACCGGGCGCTCGCCCGCTGCGAGGCCGAGGGCATCACCGACTTCGACCTCGCCTACGTGCTGGAGGCCAGGAGCCGCGCGCTGCACGCGCTCGGCCGTCCTGACGACGCCGCGGCCGACTGGGACCGCGCCCGGGCCGTCGACGTCGCCGATCCCGAGGACCGGGAGATCCTGGCGGCCGACCTCAGTCGAGCCGACCCTCGTACCAGCTCGTGAGGCCCTTGCCGCCGCGACGGCTCAGCGAGATGTGCATGTGGTCGCGGTGGCGAAGCGTCTTGCTGCACTTCTTCTTGGTCTTGCAGGAGGACGAGAGGTAGGGCTCGGCGGCGAACTCGTCCCAGGCGGAGTACATGTGGTCGTTCCAGATGATGTACATGACGCCCATCCGGCGGGCCTTCGCATCCGCGTTGCCGGCCTTGTCGGTCGCCCGCACGGCCCGGAGGAGACCGGCCGCCCGCTGCCGGTCCTTCTTCCTCGTCGCGTCGAGGGTCCAGTCGAAGGCCCGGCCCTCCTTGTGCTCGGAGGTGCCTCCGCTCCTGCACGGGCGGGAGATGCCACCGAAGGCGCCGCCCTCGTGGTCGACGATCCAGCGGCCGAGCACCTTCGTCCCGGGCTTGGCCTTCGGGGCGCAGCGGGTCTGGGGCTGGTAGGGCGCATAGTCCTCGATGCCGGCGGTGTCGCCCGCGTGCGCGGGCAGCGCGAGGGCGGCCAGCGTGGCGAGGGCAGCGAGGAACGACAGGAGCAGGCGTGGCACGGGGATGCCTCCGAGAGATGGGGGGTGGTCCTGGGGGGGCGCCCAGCATCCCCCGGATCGGGCATCCTGTCAGCAGTTCAAGCGAGGCGTTTGCCGAAGCAGCGGCTCGAGGGCGACCACGCGTAGTGGCCGAAGTCGGCGATCCGCGTGTAGCCCGCCGACTCGTAGAGCGCGATCGCCTCCGGCTGGGCGGTGCCGGTCTCGAGCACCATCGCGTGTGCACCACCCGCGGCGGCGGTCGCCTCGAGGTGGGCCAGGACCGCGCGCGCCAGACCGCGGCCGCGTGCGGTCGGCGAGACGTACATCCGCTTCACCTCGGCGGTGACCGTCACCCCGAAGGCCTCGACGTCGCCGCGTCGCCGCCACGCCCCGGACGCGACCGGGACGTCGTCGAGGTAGCCGACGAAGAAGCTGCCCGAGGGTGGCTCGAACATCAGCGGGTCGAGCGGGGTGTCGTCGCGGCCGCCGTAGCGCACGACGTACTCCTGCTGGACCTCCTCGACGAGGAGCAGCGCATCGGGGTGGCCGAAGCCGACCCGTTCGAGGCGCCAGCCGCCACCGCCGGTCTCAGGCGAGCGACTGACCACAGCCGTCACAGTAGCGGGCGTCGCCGTCGTTGCGGACGCCGCACGGGCGGCAGAACGGTCCGCCCGCCACGCGGGGACCGTCGTCGACCGTCCTGCCGACGCCCAGCAGACCCTCGCCGTCGGTGAGGTAGGCCGCCGAGTCCTTGACGACCGGCGACAGCTCGCCCGAGGTGTAGCGGGCGGCCGCACCGGCATAGCCGGCCTGGCACAACCAGGCGCCCACGGCGAGCAGCGGGATGCCGACGAAGAACATCCAGAACTTCGTGGGCTCCTCGAAGCCCTCGAGCGTGAAGAAGTCGACCAGGGCCGTGGCCATGAACCCGACGGCGACCACCAGCACGAGCGGGCCTGCCACCCGGAAGAACGTGCGGAGCCCGGCCTGGTGGCGCAGGCCCGGGTTCGGGACGGTGTTCATGGTTCCCCCTCGCGTCGTGGTCGTCACAGACCGGGTGTCACAATAGGCACGGCTGACAGCGTCGTCAGGCAGACCACCCGACTCCGACGGAAGGTTGCCTCCTCGTGACCGACGCCCTGACCATCCCCGCCGACCTGCTCCCCGCCGACGGCCGTTTCGGCGCAGGCCCCAGCAAGATCCAGACCAGTCACCTCGACGCGCTCGCCGCGACCGGCAGCAGCCTGATGGGCACCTCCCACCGGCAGGCGCCGGTGAAGAACACCGTGGGCCGCGTCATCGAGGGCCTCGCTGCGCTCTTCGACCTGCCCGAGGGCCACCAGGTGGTGCTCGGCAACGGCGGGGCGACGGCGTTCTGGGACGCGGCGTGCTTCGGGCTGATCCGGGAGAAGAGCCAGCACCTGTCCTTCGGCGAGTTCTCCTCGAAGTTCGCGACGTCGGCGAAGAAGGCGCCGTGGCTGGCCGACCCGTCGGTGGTCACCAGCGAGCCGGGTTCGCGTCCCGACGCGGTCGCCGAGGAGGGCGTCGACGCCTACGCGTGGGCCCACAACGAGACCTCCACCGCGGTCATGGCCCCCGTCCTCCGTCCCGCGGGCCTGGCCGAGGGCGACCTGGTGCTCGTCGACGCCACCTCCGGGGCCGGCGGGCTGCCGGTCGACCTGCGCGAGGTCGACGCCTACTACTTCGCGCCCCAGAAGTGCTTCGCCTCCGACGGCGGCCTCTGGATCGCGATCCTGTCGCCCCGTGCGCTCGCCCGGGTCGACGAGATCGCCGCGACCGGCCGCTACGTGCCGCCCTTCCTCGACCTGCCCACGGCGATCGACAACTCGGGGAAGAACCAGACCTACAACACGCCCTCGGTCGCGACGCTCTTCCTCATGGCCGAGCAGCTCGACTGGATGAACGCGAACGGCGGGCTCACCGGCATGGTCGAGCGGACCACCGCCTCCTCCGACGCGCTCTACGGCTGGGCCGAGAAGACCGCCTTCACCACGCCGTACGTCGCCGACCCGGCCCACCGCTCGCTCGTGATCGGCACCATCGACTTCGACGACGCGATCGACGCCGCCGCCGTCGCGAAGGTGCTGCGCGCCAACGGGGTCGTCGACACCGAGCCCTACCGCAAGCTGGGCCGCAACCAGCTCCGGATCGCGATGTATCCCGCGATCGACCCCGCCGACGTCGAGGCGCTGACCCGCAGCATCGACTACGTCGTCGACAACCTCTGAGCGATCAACGTGTGGGTCGCCCCGTCGAAGGCGACCAACCGGGCCTCCTCGACCTCGGTCGGGGAGGCCCGCAGCGTCTCCACGGCCGCGTCGACCGCGTCCTGCCTCGGCCAGCCGTAGATCCCGGCGCTGACCAGCGGGAAGGCCACCGAGCGAGCCCCCAGCTCGTCGGCGACCTCGAGCGCCCGCCGGTAGCAGGAGGTCAGCAGGCCCCGGTCGGTCTGGCCGGCGGCGTGGTTCGGCCCGACGACGTGGATCACCCAGCTCGCCGGCAGCTCCCCCGCCGTGGTCCAGCCGGCGTCGCCGGTGGCGAGGCCGTCCGGGAACCGCCTCACGCAGTCCTCGAGGACCGCGGGACCGCCCGCACAGTGGATGGCGCCGTCGACACCCCCACCCCCACGCATCCGGGTGTTGGCGGCGTTGACCACCGCGTCGACCTCCTGCTCGGTGATGTCGCCCTGCACGACGGTGATCCGCATGCGACGAGCATGACCTCACAGGGCCATTGCCGCACCCCTCGGGGTGGAGGATGCTTGCCGGACGTGAGCAGCACTGACGTCGACCCGGAGTGGTCGGACCGCGCGGAGCGCGCGGAGGCGGCGGCATTCCGTCGCATGATCGAGGACCTTCCGGGCGAGGCCCGGGAGCTGGTCGGCGCGTCCGTCGCCCAGGTCGCCGACGGGGTCCACACCCGGGTCGCGCACGACCCCATGGGGGGCTACTGGAACAAGGCGCTGGGTTTCTGCGAGCCGGTGACGGAGGAGACGGTCGCCGAGGTGGTGAGCGGCAACCGCGAGTGCGGGGTGTCCGCCCTGGCCTTCGCCCTCCAGCCCCGGGTCGTGCCGGGCGACTGGTCGGCGATCGGCGAACGGCACGGGCTCACCCGGGGCGCCGTGATGGTCAAGTTCCTGGGTCCGGCCGAGCCACCCGCCGACGCGACCACCGACCTGAGGGTGGAGCGCGTCGGGGTGGCGCACGCGAGGACCTTCGCGGAGGTCATGGCCGACGGGTTCGGCGTGGGCTGGTCCGCCGAGACGGAGGCGATGTTCGCCATGACGGCCGGCTTCGACGGTGACTGGGCGACCTACGCCGCCTTCGACGACGACCGGGTCGTGGGCGTCGCCCGGATGCTGGTGCTCCCGGACCTCGACACGGTGGCGCTGTTCGGGGCGGCGACCCTGGCCGAGGCCCGGGGCCGGGGCGCGCAGACCGCCCTGATGGCCGCCCGGCTCGCGGAGGCGCGGGACCGTGGGATCACGTGGGCGGCCGCGGACACCTGGGCCGAGCAGCTGCCCGACCACCCCAATCCCTCCCAGCACAACATGGTCCGGATCGGCCTGACCGAGGTCCACCGCCGGCCCCACTGGGTGTGGCGCGGCTGAGGGTCACTCCTTCAGCAGCCGCAGCACCGCACGCTCGAGGGCGGCCTGCCGCTGGTCGACGGTGTCGTACTGCTTGCGGGCGGCGGTCGCGATGGTCACGCCCTCCTCGTAGAGGTCGACCACGCGCGGGTCGACGTAGGACGTGCGGGCCAGCGTCGGGGTGTTGCCGAGGAACTCCGACACCTCCCTCATCGCCGCCGACACCGCCCGCTTGCGGGAGGCCTTCGTCCTCCCCGGCTCGTCGGACTGGGCGAGGGCGGCCGCGGCGAGCACGGTCGCGTGCCAGGTCCGGAAGTCCTTGGCCGAGTAGTCCTCCCCCGTCGTGCGCCGGAGGTAGTCGTTGACGTGCGTGGAGTGGAGGTCCTTCCACGAGCCGCCGTCCTTGAAGGCCAGCAGCTGCTCGCCGCCGCGCCGTCGCCGCATGACGTCGAGCGCCTCGATCGCTGCCGGGTCGTCGATGGTGATGCAGTGCTCCACCCCCGACTTCCCCTCGAAGCAGAACTCGAGCTTCCCCCCCTTCTTGCTGACGTGGTGGCGCTGCAGCGTCGTGAGCCCGAAGGACCCGTTGGTGTCGGCGTAGACGTCGTTGCCGATCCGGAAGTAGCCGAGGTCGAGCAGCCGGGCCGCGGTCGCGCACGCCCGGTCGAGGAGCATGCCGCTGGTGCCGAGGTCGACGAGGATCTGCTCCCGCGCGCGCGACAGCGCCTTCCCGAAGCCGAGCACGCGCGCGTGCTTGAGGCTGTCGCGCTGCTCACGCCACGCCGGGTGGTAGAGGTACTGGCGACGACCGGCGTCGTCGGTGCCGACCGCCTGCAGGTGGCCGTTCGGGTGCTCGCAGATCCACACGTCCTGCCAGGCCGGCGGGATCACGAGCGCCTTGCAGCGCGCGACCTCCTCGGGACCGAGCCGGGCTCCGTCAGCGTCGAGGTAGGTGAACCCGGAACCGGCCCGGCGTCGGGTCCAGCCCCTGTCGTCGGGGGACGTACGACGCAACCGCGGCATGTCCCGGATCGTAAGGGGCTCCCGGTCACCGCGGCCTCACCTCAACGTGGGTGGTCGCGTTGTCCTCGCGGTGGCCGCAGGGAGAGCACCAGCACCACCAGGGCGACGACCGCCACCGCCGGACCCACGAGCCACGGCCACGGGTCGCGCGGCCGGTCGGGATCCTCGGGGATCTCGCGGCCCTCCCGCGAGTAGGTGCCGGGAGAGGACGAGGGAGACGGGGAGGGGGACGGCGACGGCGAGGAGCTCACGGGGCCCGCGGGGAGGTCCGGCAGCGCGACCTCGTAGACCGGTGACCGCAGCCCCTCCGACCCGACGAGCACTGCTCCCTCACCCGTCACGGCCAGCGACTCCCCCTGCCGCTGCTCGGGCAGGTCGAGCTCCGCGACCGGCTCCAGCGCCGGCCAGCTGTAGACGACGGCGCGCGTGTAGTCGCGGAGGACCAGGTGGTCGCCGTCGGGGAGGAAAGCTCCGTCGGTGACGACCGACATCACCGGCCCCCGGGGACGCAGCGTGCCCACCCCGGTGGTGGAGAGGTCCTCCGGCGCGACGTAGACCTGACCGCCGAGCACCTTCTTGGTCACGACGACCAGCCGGCCCGTGCGCGGGTGGACCAGCAGGGCCTCGGCGTCGGCCGGGCCGTCGGCGTAGCGCAGGGCGAACCGCTCACCCGCCACGTCCTGGTCGCGCGCGGCCACCGGCACGCGGACGACGCTGATGGTGTCGCGCACGGCGCCGTTGTCACCGATGTCGCCGACGTAGACGGTGTCGCCGCTCGCGGGCGCGACGGCCTCGACGTCCTCGGCGCCGCCCTCCCAGCGGGTGGTGCCGACGGTGCGGCCGGTGGCGGGGTCGACCACGAACGCGCGCGCCGCGTCGCCGGAGTCGTTGACGGTGACGACCAACCCGCCGTCGGTCAGCGCGAGCCCGCTGGACTCGACGATCTCGGGGTCCTGGAAGCGGAACAACGGCGCCGGCCGCTCGCCGGACGCCCCCGTGGCGACGCCGACCCCGAAGGGCAGGGCGACCAGCAGCGCGAGGAGCGCCTCACGCACGCGGCCGCTCCAGCAGCTCGGCGAGCCGCGGCGTGACCGACCACGTGGCGACCAGGTCGTCGTACTCCTTCCGGACGCTGCCGCCCGTCACGGGGCTGCCGGCGCGAGTGGCGCGGAGCAGCGTGTTGCGGGGGGTGTGCTGGCTCTCGACGAACTGCACGACCTCGACCCGGTAGCCCTGCAGCCGCATCAGCTGCGCACGCAGGGCGTCGGTCAGCGTGTCGGCGAACCGTTCGCGGAGGATGCCGTGGCGCGTGAGCATCTGGTAGGGCTCCGGCGTCGGGGCCCTGCGCAGCTGGGCGGCCACGTCGTGGTGGCAGCAGGGGGCCGCCAGGACCAGCGGGGAGCCCCACGCCACGGCACGGGCGAGCGCCTCGTCGGTGGCGGTGTCGCAGGCGTGGAGGGCCAGCACGACCTCCGGCGGGCGGTCGAGCTCGACGTCGTCGATGCCGCCCACGACGAAGTCGGCCGCGATCCCGAGCCCCTCGGCCACCTCGCCGTTGTGGTCGCGCGACTGCTGCTTCACGTCGACGCCCGTCATGGCGACCGGCAGGCCGCGGACGTGGGTGAGGTAGCGGTGGGCGGCGAACGTCAGGTAGGCGTTGCCGCACCCGAGGTCGACGACCCGCAGCGGGTCGCCCTCGGTGGGTCGACGGAGGCGGCCCTTGCCGACCGCCTCCCGGATCGCCAGGTCGAGGATCCTCAGGAACTCCTCGACCTGGCGGTACTTCGCCTGACGGCTCGGCTTGACCCGGCCCTGCTGGTCGGAGATCCCGAGCGCGACCAGCACCGGGTCGTCCTCGGGGAGCAGCCGCTGCTTGTCGCGGTCGTGGCCACGCTCCGCCTCGACCTCCGTGGGCCGCGGCTTGCTGTGGAGCATCGCCTCGCCCTTCTTTGTGACCCGGACCTGGTGGAGCTCGGTCGTGGTGTCGACGTGCCAGTTGCCGAAGGGCTGCTCGAGCAGGTCGGCGACGGCGTCGCGGGCCGCGTCGCCGACGAGGTGGTTGCTGGTGTGGGCCTGGGTCTCGTCGTAGGCCGTGACCTGGAGGTGGCGGCCGGCCTTGAGGTCGACGTAGCGCAGCTCCACGCGCCGCCACGGCGGCTGCTGGCCCTTGCGGCGGCCCGACGCCACGGCCCGGACCAACGCGTCCGGGTCGAGCAGGTGGGTGCGCATCCGGTCGAGCACCGTGAGCAGCGGCTCGCTCATCCCGGCCACACCGCGGCGAGGACGACGATCAGGAGCAGGAGCCCCAGCGCCACCGGGATGACGAGTCGGCGGTGGCGGGGATTCACCCCGCGATCCTACCGAGGCTCACCAGTTCTCCAGCGACCCCCGGAAGATCCCTGCGAGGTCGTCGGCGGTGGCGGCGCGCGGGGCGATCGCGTGGAGCCGCTGCTGCTTGAGCGACCCCTCGACGAGGCCGTCGACGTCGGCGGCGCCGTAGCCGAGCTCGGCGAGTCCGCTGGGCAGGCCGATGTCGCGCATCAGCGCGGTCAGGACGCCGGGGAGCACCTCCGGGCCGGACCCGGTGACGTCGGGGTCGAGCAGCCGGGCCGCCGCCAGGTGCCGCTCGGGCGAGGCCTCGAAGGTGAACCGGAAGGCCGCCGGTGCCGTCATCGACACCGCCATCCCGTGGGGCACGATCGGCTGGTCGTCGGGGTAGCCCGGCGGCCGGTAGTCACGCACCCGGCCCGCGATCGGGTAGGCGTTGGCGTGAGGGACGTGGACCCCGGCGTTGCCGAAGCCGAGGCCGGCGAAGGTCGCCGCCATCACCATCTGCTCGCGGGCGACCCGGTCGCCACCGTCGCGGACGGCGGTGCGGAACGAGGTCGCCAGCAGCGACATCGCCTTCTCCGCCCACACGTCGGAGATCGGGTTCGCGCCGCAGTAGGGCACCCGCTCCCCCGGCTGCTTGGCGTCGAAGTCGGCGAACCACCGCGCGGTCCAGCTCTCGAGCGCGTGGCTGAGGATGTCCATGCCGGAGGACGCGGTGACCATCGCCGGTTGGCTGAAGGTGAGCTCCGGGTCGACCACGGCCCACGTCGGGCGCAGCCGTGGGTGGCTGATGCCCGACTTCACGTGCTGCTCGAGCACGTCGAGGACGCAGACCGTCGTCGACTCGCTGCCGGTGCCGGTCGTGGTCGGCACCGCGACCAGCGGCAGCAGCGGCTCCGTCGGGGCACGGCCGCCCCCGACGGGCGCGTTCACGTAGTCGAGCACCTCGCCGGGGTTGGTCAGCAGCAGCGCGACCGCCTTCGCGGTGTCGATCGCCGATCCCCCGCCGACGCCCACCACCGCGTCGAAGGGACCGGCCTGCCGGGCGAAGGTCACCGCGTCGGCGAGCGAGGCGTCGGTCGGCTCGACCCGTGCGGCGTCGTAGGTCGTGACCGTGAGACCGGCCGCCGCCATCTGGTCGGCGATGCGCCCCGGGTGGCCCGACGCCGCGACGCCCGGGTCGGTGACGAGCAGGGCGCGGCGGGCACCGGTGGCCGCGAGGTCGGGCCCGATCTCGGCCGAGGCGCCCGCCCCGAGCTTGAGACCCGGAGCGCCGTAGGTGAAGACGGTCTCGCTCATGCGGGCGACCCTAGCCCGCGAGCTGCACCGACAGGACCGGCGCGAGCGGCCGCTCGGCGAGCAGCTGTGCCTGGTAGGCGTGGTAGACGTCCGGCTTCCCGTCCCAGGTCGTCGTGGCCGGGCGGTTGTGCTCGTCGAGCTCGTGGTGCCAGCTGCCGTGCACGGGGTCGACCAGGTGGCGCCGGCAGAAGGTGTCGAACCGCTCCCGCCACCCGTCGTACGCCGCCTCGCCGGTGCGCCGCTGGAGGGCGGCGGCCGCGGCGAGGGCCTCGGCGTGGACCCAGTGCATGCGGCTGCGGACGACCGGGCGCCGTTCCCAGTCGACGGTGTAGACGAAGCCGTCGGCGCCGTCGACGGCCCAGGCGACCGAGACCGCCCGGTCGAAGAGCGCGCGGGCGTCGGCGAGCAGCCACGGCGGCGGATCGGCCAGTGAGGCGTCGAGGTGGAGCAGCAGCCGGGACCACTCCAGCAGGTGGCCCGGCGTGACCCCATAGGGACGGAAGGGATCGGCGGGGTCGTCGACGTTGTAGTCGGGCAGCGGGGTCCAGTCGGCGTCGAAGTGCTCGGGCATCAGGTGGTCGCGCGGGGCGGCGACCTCATGGACGAGGTGGTGGGCGATGGCGAGCGCCCGGTCGTGCCAGACGGGGTCGCCCAGGACGTCGCCGGTCGCCAGGAACGCCTCGACCAGGTGCATCGCGGCGTTCGCGCCGCGGTAGGCCTCCGCCGTCGTGAAGGAACGGTCCCAGGCGTCGACCGCCCGCCCACCGGCGTCGAGGAAGCGCTCCTCGACCACGTCGGCCGCCTCCGCCAGCAGCGCGTCGGCCTCGCGTGCGCCGGCCATCCGGGCGCTCCCGCCGGCCAGCAGCACGAAGGCGTGCGCGTAGGCCTCCTTGGGGCCCGGCACCGGCTCCCCCGCGGCCGTCACCGCCGAGTACCAGCCGCCGTGCCGGTCGTCGTGGAGCGCACCGAGGAGCGCGTCGACGCCGTGGTCGACCAGCGGCAGCGCGTCCGGCTCCCCCCGGAGGTGGGCCAGCGCGAACACGTGGGTCATCCGGGGGGTGATCCAGGTGTGCACCCCGTGGGCGGGGTCCGGACGGCCCCTCGTGTCGAGCCACGCGAAGCCGTGGGGCGTCGCGGCCGACGCCCGCGCGAAGTCGACGAGGCTCACGCGCCGGCCCGGATCGCGGCGTGCACCACGTCGAGCACCGGCACCGCCCCGGACTCGATGTCGAGCAGCGCGTGGAACGCGACGTCGTCGGTGGTGCCGTCGACCTCGACCGCCCTCGGCTCGTCACCCGCGGCCAGCGTGCAGGCGTAGACGAGGTGGATGCCGTGGAAGTCCTCCAGCCGACCGGTCGGCGCCGTCCCGGTGAAGTGGGTGTCGTGGACGGTCAGGAGCCGGTCGACGCTCACCGCGACCCCGCACTCCTCCTCCACCTCGCGCGCCAGGGCGGTCTCGGGATGCTCACCGTGGTCGACACCGCCCCCGGGGAGGGTCCAGGAGCCGGCGTGGTGGCCCAGGCGCGAGATCCGGGCCAGCAGGACGTCGTCGTCGCGGCGGACGAGCGCATAGGCCGCGAGCCGCTGGCGGCGTACGGTCACGTGGTCGGCGAGCGCCTCGGTGACGAGCGGGGTCACGGGAACGGTGCCGTCGCGCACGTCGGAGAGCGGCAGCCACGCGGCTGCCATCGTCGACCCGTCGACCTCGACCACCCGCGGCTCGGGCGAACCGGGCGGCACCCAGCCCTCGTAGACGATCCGCACCGCGTGGGCGTCGACCCGGCGGCCGCTGCGCCAGGCCTGCGGCATGTGGGCGGAGTAGACGCGCGCGGTGTCGCTCACCTCCGCGTCGAGGCCGGTCTCCTCGTGGACCTCGCGGACGACGGCGTGGCGCGGGTCCTCGCCGTGGTCGAGCCCGCCCCCGGGCAGCGTCCAGAGCTCCTCCGAGGTCACGACCGGCGAGAGCCGGCTGAGGAGGATCTGGTCGTCGCGGACGATGACGGCATAGGCCGCCACCCGCTGTCGCTTGGGTGTGGTGGGCATCGGCCCCAACCTAGACGCCCGGGCCCCACGTCGGGGTCACCGCCGACCGCGGCACCACGTCCTTCGGCGCCGACGCCACCCGGTCCGGGGCCGCGCCGCCGAGGTGCGCGGGATACCACCAGGCGTCGCTCCCGCGCGCGGGGACGTGGTGCTGCCGGCGCTGGAGGTCCTCCAGGTCACGCGTCAGCGCGTGGCCGAGCGTGTCGGTCACGGCCCGCAGGTCCGCCCCGGCGGGGACGTCGACGGGCGGCGAGAACCGCAGGTCGACCGGACGGCCCCGGTGGGCCGACGGCCGCCGGCCGGGGCTCGCCACGAGCTGGGTCCCCCACTGGACGGCGGGCACCAGCGGCGCGCCGGTCTCGCGGGCGAGGGCGGCGGCGCCGACCATCAGCGACCGGATCGTGAAGGAGTGGCTGATGCCCGCCTCGGGGAAGACGGCGACGACCTCGCCCTCACGGAGCAGCCGCCGCGCCGCCAGGTAGGCCGCCGCGGGGGCCGCCCGGTCGACCGGGACGTGCCGCATGCCGGTCATGGCCCGGCGCGCCACCCGCGAGGTCCACACGTCGTGGCGGCAGAGGAAGCGGACGTTGCGACCGCGCTCGCGCCCGGCGGCCGCGATCGTCATGAAGTCGAGGAAGCCGACGTGGTTGGCAGCGATCACGGCCGGACCGGCGGTCGGCACGTGCTCGACGCCCTCGACGTCCAGCCGTAGGTCGATCGCCCGGAAGAGGGCCGACCCGAGCAGCACCGTGAGGTCGTACCAGGGCTCCCGGCTCACGAGAAGGGCGGCCGGGCGTCGCGGGCGATCGAGCGTCGACCCGCCCAGCGCCAGACCCGGGCCGCCCGGTCGCGGTCGTCGTCGGTGACCAGGTTGCCCATCCAGCGCAGCGCGAGCGTCATCAGCCAGTCCGAGCGCATGCCGGCGGGCCCGAGGGCCTTGAGGACCCCGGGGACCGTGACGATGCCCGCGAGCCGGCGGGCGATCGAGAACGCCTCGCCGTAGTGGTCGTGGAGCAGCGCGGGCCAGACCGTGGCGAGGTCGTCGTGCGACCGCATCGTCTCGACGACCAGCCGCCCGCTCTCGAGGCCGTAGTCGATGCCCTCGCCGTTGAGCGGGTTCACGAGCGCGGCGGCGTCGCCGATCATCGCCCAGTTGGCGCCCGCGACGTTGCTGACCGCTCCCCCCATCGGCAGCAGCGCCGAGGTCGGCTGGCGCAGCTCGCCGGACAGCCCGAAGTCGTCACGGATGGTGTCGGCGTAGTGCTGCATCAGCGGCTTGATCGCGACGTCCGCGGGCCGCTGGGCGGTCGCGAGGGTCCCGGCGCCGAGGTTGACCGACCCCCGGCCGTCCGAGCTCCCGAGCGGGAAGATCCAGCCGTAGCCGCTGAGGATCTCGCCCTGCTCGCCCCGGAGCTCGAGGTGGGAGCTGATCCAGGGGTCGTCGGCCATCGCGGAGTCGACGTAGGAGCGCCCGGCGACGGCGTAGACGGTGTCGCGGTGCCACTCCCGGCCGAGCTTCTTACCCAGCGGGGAGCGGACCCCGTCGGCGACCACGAGCCGCTCGCACTCGACCTCGAACCGCTCCCCGGCCCGATCGAGGGTGACGGCGGCGACCCGGTCGCCGGACATCCGGACGTCGACCGCGCGTGCGCCGTCGAGGGCGCTCGCCCCGGCCTTGATCGCGGTCGTCCGCAGGTGGTCGTCCAGCTCCGTGCGCGCGACCGCGGACCCCCAGTCGGGCAGGGTGCCGCCGGGCCACGGGAGCAGCAGGGTCTGGCCGAAGCCGTGGGCGCGCAGCCCCTGGCTGACGGTGTGGGCGCGCAACCAGTCCTCGAGGCCGAGCCGCTGCAGCTCGCCGATCGCGCGCGGCGTCAGCCCGTCGCCGCAGGTCTTGTCGCGGGGGAAGACCGCCGCGTCGACCAGCAGGGTGTCGAGGCCTTCACGGGCCGCCCAGGTCGCGGCTGCCGACCCCGCGGGGCCGGCGCCGACCACGAGGACGTCGGTGCGGGTGGGCGTGCTCACGCCCGGATTCTCTCAGGCAGCACCTCAGCCGCGGTCGGCGGAGGTGCAGATGCAGGCCTTGTTGCCCTGCGCGTCGGCGAGCACGACGAAGCTGGGCGCCTCCTCATCGGAGACGAGCGTGCCGCCGGCGGCGAGGGCGGCGTCGATCCGGGCCTGCGCCCGGTCGATCGGCACCCACACGTCGTAGTGGAACCGCTGCCGGGGCTCGGCGTGCTCGTCGGTCTCCTGGAACCACAGCGCCGGGACCTGCCCCGAGGAGTCGGAGACGTCGCCGTCGAAGTCTCCGCCGAGCACGGCCGCCCAGAAGGGACCGATCTCCGCGGCGTCCCAGGTGTCGAGCGACAGCTCGACGAGCGTGCGCGCGCCCGGGTCGGCGGCCGCACCCAGCTCGGCCGCGATCTCACTGATCCGTCGCGCCAGCCGGAGGTCACGGGCGGTGGTGCCCCGGACGTCGTGGCTCATCAGGTCGACGTCGACGTGGGGGTAGCGCAGGTCGAGGTCGGGGTGGTGGTTCGCCTCCTCCGCCGCCTCGGTGACCCGGGTGGCGAAGGCCAGCCCCGAGACGAAGTCGCCGGTCCGGAACCGCGAGACCAGCCGGCCCAGCACGGGCCTCCAGTCCTCGAGCCCGTCCTCCTGGGCGACCTGGGCAGCGTTCAACCTCTCCGTGTCCGACATGTCCCCCACCCTGCCACCGTGCGGTGACGAGCAACAGGTTACGAAGGCCTGACGATCCCCCGGCCCGGCTTTCGCCCCGGCCCGTCGGCCGGGACGATGGCGCCATGACCCGTGCGGCCACCCTTCTCGTCCTGCTGCTCACCGCGTCCGCGCTGACGGCGTGCGGCGAGGAGGCCGAGCCGACCGCGGCGACGCCAGCCGCCACCTCCACGAGCCCCGAGCCCGCGCCGTCGGACAAGGCGTCCCCGGAGGAGAAGAAGGAGGCCGAGCCGGCCGCCGTCCCGGACACCCTCGACTTCACCGCCACGACGGTCGGCGGCGAGGAGCTCGACGGTGCGACCCTCGCGGGGAAGCCGGTGCTGCTGTGGTTCTGGGCGCCATGGTGCCCGACCTGTCGGGGGCAGGTGCCCCAGGTCGAGGGCCTCGCGGCCGACTACGACGGCGAGCTCGCCGTCGTCGGGGTCGGGTCCCTCGACAGCGCCGAGGCGATCGCCGACTTCGCCGGCGACGTCGACGGCGTCACCCACCTCGTCGACACCGACGGCGTGCTCTGGAAGAAGTTCGGCGTGGCGGAGCAGTCGTCCTTCGTGCTCCTCGGCGCCGACGGCGAGGTGGCCTTCGAGGCAGGCTACGGCGGCTCGGACGCGCTGGGTTCCGAGGTCGCCGACGTGATCGGCTGAGATGACCGAGACGCTGACCCTCGCCCTGGCGGCGGGGATGCTGGCTGCGGTCAACCCGTGCGGGTTCGCACTGCTCCCTGCCTACCTCTCCGTGCTCGTGCTCGGCGACGACTCCCCGTCGACCGGCCGTGCGGTCGGGCGGGCGCTGGCCCTCACCGGCGCGATGACGCTCGGCTTCGTCGCGGTCTTCGGGCTCTTCGGCCTCGTCGTCTCGCCCGTCGCCTCCGAGGTCCAGCGCTACCTGCCGTGGTTCACCGTCGGGTTCGGGCTGCTCGTGGCCGTCGCGGGCGGGTGGCTGCTCGCCGGGCGCGAGCTGCCGCAGGTCCGGCTGGGCCGCGGCAGCGGCGCACCCGTGACCCGCACCCTGCCCGCGATGGTCGGGTTCGGGGCCTCCTACGCCGCGGCGTCGCTCACCTGCTCGATCGCCCCCTTCCTCGCCCTCGTCGTCACCGCGCTCCGCGCCGGGTCGGTCGCCGAGGGAGTCGCGCTCTACCTCGCCTACGCCGCGGGGATGGGCCTGCTGGTCGGGGTGGCGGCGGTCGCCGTGGCGCTCGCCCGCCGCGGCCTGGTGACCGGTCTGCGACGTGCGGGCCGCTGGGTCCCCCGGGTGGCCGGGCTGCTGCTCGTGGTCGTCGGCGGCTACGTCGCGTGGTACGGCGCGTGGGAGCTGCGCGTGCTCGGCGGGGCCGACCCCGCCGACCCCGTGATCGAGGCGGCCGCGCGGGTCCAGCGCACGCTCGCCGACTGGGTCGCCGCGCTCACGCCCTGATCGCGGCGGCGATCCCGTCGGAGAACACCTCGGGCGGGTCGGGGAAGGACAGCGCCTCCCCCCGGGCGATCCGCCGGGCGGTCCAGGCAGCGGCACACGCGTCGAGGGCGTCGTCGACCGCCCAGCCCGGGCCCCGCAGCTCCGCGGGCAGGTCGAGCCCGACGTCGCGCAGCGCGCGGCGGCGTACGTCACGACCCTCGGGGCGCTGCTTGGACGGCCGCGTGTCGGCGCCCATGACCGCGAAGGAGACCTCGGGGTGCACCTCGGCCACCACCACGCCCGGGCCCGCAAGCACCCACGCGTCCACCTCGGCGATCTTGCGGCAGAGGTTGAACCCCTGGTGGCTCAGGCCCTTGCCGGTGGCGGCCCGGTTGGCCTCGTTGGCCTCGGGCCAGGTGTCGGCGAGCACCGCGGCCCGCGCCGGGGTCGGGAAGACCGACGACTTCCGGCCCACGGGCAGCTCCCGCCGGGCGAGCCGGTCGGCCTCGCGCGGACCGCTGTCGGGCAGCCCGATCGGGATGTCGATGCCGACCACCGCGGGTGCGCCCGGGAGCGCGGCCAGGAGCTCCTCGATGCCGGGGGCCACCCGGAGCGTGACCCCGTCCCCGACCAGCAGCGCCCCGATCCAGCCCCCCGGGCAGCCGTCGACCCCGAGGACCGGCGCGCCGGTCACGCCGTCCGCGGCCGGAAGCCCGAGCACATGATCCGCAGGTGGTCGATCCCGTCAGGACCCTCCCGCCAGTAGGCCTGCTGCTCGGCGACGTGCGGGCCGTCGGGCGTCTCGAGGTCGAGCCGGTAGGCGATGTGCCGAGTGTCGGCGACCTCGTCCTCGCTCAGCGCCACCACGCCCACCACGCGGTCCTGCTCCTCGAACCAGGCCCCGAGGACGATGTCGTGCACGCCGTCCGGGGAGTCGGCCTCCCACAGCCGGCCGGGTGTCAGCCCCTTGAAGTCGACGTCAGGGCTCAGGCAGGAGCGAAGCGCGTCGTGGTCGCGCGCGACGATGGCGTCGACGAAGCGACGGGCGGACGAGGTGCTCACCGGTTCAGGAAAGCAGAAGCCCCCGCCCCGCGGAAGCGGGACGGGGGCTTCTCAGGCTACGGAGCTCAGTTCTGGTAGGACCCGAAGTCGAAGTCGTCCAGGGCGACGGCCTGGCCGCCGCCGAACTCGTAGTCGTAGGAGTCGTAGCCGGTGACCGAGTAGGCCGCGGCACGCGCCTCCTCGGTCGGCTCCACACGCACGTTGCGGTAGCGCTCCAGGCCTGTGCCGGCCGGGATGAGCTTGCCGATGATCACGTTCTCCTTCAGGCCGCGCAGCGAGTCGCTGCGACCGTTGATCGCCGCGTCGGTGAGGACGCGGGTCGTCTCCTGGAAGGAGGCGGCCGAGAGCCACGACTCGGTGGCCAGCGACGCCTTGGTGATGCCCATCAGCTCCGCACGACCCGAGGCCGGCTTGCCGCCCTCGGTCACCACCCGACGGTTCTCCTCCTCGAAGATGACCCGGTCGACCAGGTCGGAGGGGAGCAGGTTGGTGTCGCCGGACTCGATGACCGTCACGCGACGCAGCATCTGCCGCACGATGATCTCGATGTGCTTGTCGTGGATCGACACGCCCTGCGAGCGGTAGACGGCCTGGACCTCGTCGACGAGGTGCTGCTGCGCCCGGCGGATGCCGAGGATCCGCAGCACCTCCTTCGGGTCGGGCGTACCGAGCGTCAGCTGCTGACCCACCTCGATGCGGTCGCCGTCGGCGACCAGCAGGCGGGAGCGCTTGCTGACGGGGTACTCCTGGACGTCGGAGCCGTCGTCGGGGGTGACGATGACCTTGCGCGCCTTGTCGGTCTCCTCGATCTCGACGCGGCCGGCGGCCTCCGAGATCGGCGAGAGACCCTTGGGCTGACGCGCCTCGAACAGCTCGACCACACGGGGCAGACCCTGCGTGATGTCGTCGGCCGAGGCCACACCACCGGTGTGGAAGGTACGCATCGTCAGCTGCGTGCCGGGCTCACCGATCGACTGGGCGGCGATGATGCCGACCGCCTCGCCGATGTCGACGAGCAGACCGGTGGCCAGCGAGCGGCCGTAGCACTTGGCACAGGTGCCGGTGCGGGCGTCGCAGGTCAGCACGGAGCGGACCTTGACCTCCTCGATGCCGGCGGCCACGAGCTCACCGATCTTGACGTCGCCGAGGTCCTCACCCGCGGTCGCCAGCACCTCGCCGGTCTCCGGGTGGGTGATCTCGGTGGCTGCCGAACGGGCGTAGGCCGCGGTCTCGGCGTTGTCGTCCTTGCGGACCACGCCGTCCTCGCCCTTGACGCCGATCCGCTTGGGCAGGCCGCGCTCGGTGCCGCAGTCGTCCTCGCGGATGATGACGTCCTGGGAGACGTCCACCAGGCGACGGGTCAGGTAGCCCGAGTCGGCCGTACGGAGCGCCGTGTCGGCCAGACCCTTGCGAGCACCGTGGGTCGCGATGAAGTACTCCAGGACGGTCAGGCCCTCCCGGAAGTTCGACTTGATCGGACGCGGGATGATCTCGCCCTTCGGGTTGGCCACGAGGCCACGCATGGCCGCCACCTGCCGGATCTGGTTCATGTTTCCGGAGGCACCCGAGTCGACCATCATGTAGATCGGGTTGGCGCGGTCGAAGTTGGTCTCCATCGCCTTGCCGACCTCGTTGGAGGCCTGGGTCCAGATCTCGATGAGCTCCTGGCGGCGCTCGTCGTCGGTGACCAGACCACGCTCGTACTGCTTCTGGACCTTGGCGGCCTGCTCCTCGTAGCCGGCGAGGATGGTGGCCTTGTCGCCCGGGGTGGTGACGTCGTCGATGGAGACGGTCACGCCCGAACGGGTGGCCCAGTGGAAGCCGGCGTCCTTGAGCGCGTCGAGCGAGGCAGCGACCTCGACCTTGGTGTAGCGCTCGGCGAGGTCGTTGACGATCGCGCCGAGGGCCTTCTTGCCCACCTCGTAGTTGACGAAGGGGTAGTCGGCCGGCAGGGCGTCGTTGAACAGCGCCCGGCCCAGGGTGGTCTCGAGGATCACCGACTGACCCTCCTCCCAGTCGGCACCCAGCTCGAGCTCGAGCGGGGGCACGATGTCGGAGAAGCGCATCTTGATCTTGCTCTGCAGCGAGATCTCGCCGCGGTCGAAGGCCATGACGGCCTCGGCCTCGGTGGAGAACACGCGACCCTCGCCCGGCTCACCCTCACGGTCGGTCGTCAGGAAGAACAGACCGATGATCATGTCCTGGGTCGGCATCGTCACCGGGCGACCGTCGGACGGCTTGAGGATGTTGTTGGTCGACAGCATCAGGATCCGGGCCTCGGCCTGCGCCTCGGCCGACAGCGGCAGGTGCACCGCCATCTGGTCACCGTCGAAGTCCGCGTTGAACGCGGTGCAGACGAGCGGGTGGATCTGGATGGCCTTGCCCTCGATCAGCTGCGGCTCGAAGGCCTGGATGCCGAGGCGGTGCAGCGTGGGGGCACGGTTGAGCAGCACGGGGTGCTCGGTGATGACCTCCTCGAGCACGTCCCAGACGACCGGCCGCGCGCGCTCCACCATCCGCTTGGCGGACTTGATGTTCTGCGCGTGCGAGAGGTCGACGAGCCGCTTCATGACGAACGGCTTGAAGAGCTCGAGCGCCATCTGCTTGGGCAGACCGCACTGGTGCAGCTTCAGCTGGGGACCCGACACGATGACCGAGCGGCCCGAGTAGTCGACGCGCTTGCCGAGCAGGTTCTGGCGGAACCGGCCCTGCTTGCCCTTGAGCATGTCGGACAGCGACTTCAGCGGCCGGTTGCCCGGGCCGGTGACGGGACGACCACGACGGCCGTTGTCGAACAGCGAGTCGACGGCCTCCTGGAGCATCCGCTTCTCGTTGTTGACGATGATCTCGGGCGCACCGAGGTCGAGCAGCCGCTTGAGGCGGTTGTTGCGGTTGATGACGCGGCGGTACAGGTCGTTGAGGTCGGAGGTCGCGAAGCGGCCACCGTCGAGCTGCACCATCGGCCGCAGGTCCGGCGGGATGACCGGGACGGCGTCGAGCACCATGCCGATCGGCTGGTTGCCGGTCTTGCGGAACGCGTCCACGACCTTGAGCCGCTTGAGCGCGCGCACCTTGCGCTGGCCCTTGCCGGTGGCGATGACCTCGCGCAGGTTGTCGACCTCGGCCTCGATGTCGAAGTCCTGCAGGCGCTTCTGGATCGCCGTGGCGCCCATGTGGCCCTCGAAGTACTTGCCGAACCAGGTCTTCATCTCCCGGTAGAGCATCTCGTCGCCCATGAGGTCCTGGACCTTCAGGCTCTTGAAGGTGTTCCAGACCTCGTCGAGGCGGTCGAGCTCGCGCTGCGCACGGTCGCGCATCTGCTTCATCTCGCGCTCGGCACCGTCGCGCACCTTGCGACGCTGGTCGGCCTTCGCACCCTCGGCCTCGAGGGTCGCGAGGTCCTCCTCGAGCTTGCGGGTGCGGTCCTCGAGGCCACCGTCACGGCGCTTCTCGAGGCGCTCGCGCTCGAGGCCCACCTTGCTCTCCAGCGAGGACAGGTCGCGGTGACGCGCGTCCTCGTCGACGGAGGTGATCATGTAGGCCGCGAAGTAGATGACCTTCTCGAGGTCCTTCGGGGCGAGGTCGAGCAGGTAGCCCAGCCGCGACGGCACGCCCTTGAAGTACCAGATGTGGGTCACCGGGGCGGCGAGCTCGATGTGGCCCATCCGCTCACGGCGGACCTTCGAGCGGGTCACCTCGACGCCGCAGCGCTCGCAGATGATCCCCTTGAAGCGCACCCGCTTGTACTTGCCGCAGTAGCACTCCCAGTCCCGGGTGGGACCGAAGATCTTCTCGCAGAACAGACCGTCGCGCTCGGGCTTGAGCGTGCGGTAGTTGATGGTCTCCGGCTTCTTGACCTCACCGTGGCTCCACTGACGAATCTCGTCAGCGGTGGCCAGGCCGATCTTCAGCTGGTCGAAGAAATTGACGTCCAACACTGTGTTTAGTCCCTCTTCCCCGTCTCTCAGACTTCCTCGACCGAGCTCGGCTCGCGGCGCGACAAGTCGATGCCCAGCTCCTCGGCAGCACGGAAGACGTCGTCCTCCGCGTCCTTGAGCTCGATCTGCGAACCGTCCTGGCTGAGCACCTCGACGTTCAGGCAGAGCGACTGCATCTCCTTGACGAGCACCTTGAACGACTCGGGGATGCCGGAGTCGGGGATGTTCTCGCCCTTGACGATGGCCTCGTAGACCTTGACGCGACCAGGCACGTCGTCGGACTTGATGGTGAGCAGCTCCTGGAGGGCGTAGGCGGCACCGTAGGCCTCCATGGCCCACACCTCCATCTCGCCGAACCGCTGGCCGCCGAACTGGGCCTTACCGCCCAGGGGCTGCTGCGTGATCATCGAGTAGGGTCCGGTGCTGCGCGCGTGGATCTTGTCGTCCACCAGGTGGTGCAGCTTGAGGATGTACATGTAGCCGACCGAGACCGGGTCCGGGAACGGCTCGCCGGAGCGGCCGTCGAACAGGTCGGCCTTGCCGGTCTCGTCGATCATCCGCACGCCGTCGCGGTTGGGGATCGTGGCCCCCAGCAGACCGGTGATCTCGTCCTCGCGGGCACCGTCGAACACCGGCGTCGCCACCTTGGTGCCCGGCTCGGCCTTGTCCGCGTGGATCTTGATCAGGCGCTGCTTCCAGTCGGCATCCTTCGCGTCGTCGGACAGGTTGAGGTCCCAGCCCTGCTGGGCGAGCCAGCCGAGGTGGAGCTCCAGGATCTGACCGATGTTCATACGACGCGGCACGCCGAGCGGGTTGAGGATCACGTCGACCGGGGTGCCGTCCTCCATGAACGGCATGTCCTCGACCGGCAGGATCTTCGCGATGACGCCCTTGTTGCCGTGGCGGCCGGCCAGCTTGTCGCCGACCGAGATCTTCCGCTTCTGGGCGACGTAGACGCGCACCAGCTGGTTGACGCCCGGCGGCAGCTCGTCGCCGTCCTCGCGGTCGAAGACCCGGACGCCGATGACGGTGCCGGACTCGCCGTGGGGGACCTTCATCGAGGTGTCGCGCACCTCGCGCGCCTTCTCGCCGAAGATCGCGCGGAGCAGCCGCTCCTCGGGGGTCAGCTCGGTCTCGCC
This sequence comes from Nocardioides aestuarii, assembly GCF_039527245.1. Taxonomy (NCBI): domain Bacteria; kingdom Bacillati; phylum Actinomycetota; class Actinomycetes; order Propionibacteriales; family Nocardioidaceae; genus Nocardioides; species Nocardioides aestuarii. The sequence goes on along the minus strand of NZ_BAAAJT010000002.1, from coordinate 2,520,552 downwards.
CTTGGGGGTCACCTTGCCGACGAGGATGTCACCGGTGGTGACCTCGGCGCCGATCCGGATGATGCCGCGCTCGTCGAGGTCGGCGAGCATGTCCTCACCGACGTTCGGGATGTCGCGGGTGATCTCCTCCGGGCCCAGCTTGGTGTCGCGGGCGTCGACCTCGTGCTCCTCGATGTGGATCGAGGTGAGGATGTCCTCCTGCACCAGGCGCTGGCTGAGGATGATCGCGTCCTCGTAGTTGTGGCCCTGCCACGGCATGAACGCCACGAGCAGGTTGGTGCCCAGCGCCATCTCGGCGTCGTCGGTGCACGGACCGTCGGCGATCGGGCTGCCGACCTCGAGCCGGTCACCCTCGTTGACCAGCGGACGCTGGTTGATGCAGGTGCCCTGGTTGGAGCGACGGAACTTCGCCAGGCGGTAGGAGGAGTAGGTGCCGTCGTCGTTCATCGTCTCGACGAGGTCGGCGGACACCTCCTTGACCACACCGGCCTTCTCGGCGGTGACCACGTCGCCGGCGTCGACCGCGGCGCGGTACTCGATGCCGGTGCCGACGAGCGGGCTGTCGCTGGTGATCAGCGGGACGGCCTGACGCTGCATGTTGGCGCCCATGAGCGCACGGTTGGCGTCGTCGTGCTCGAGGAACGGGATCAGCGCGGTCGCGACCGACACCATCTGGCGCGGCGAGACGTCCATGTAGTCGATCTCGTCGGCCAGGATCTCCGAGACCTCGCCGTCGCGCTGACGGACCAGCACGCGCTCCTGCACGAACTTGCCCTTGGCGTCGAGCGGCGCGTTGGCCTGGGCGATGACGTAGCGGTCCTCGTCGTCGGCGGTGAGGTAGTGGACCTCGTCGCTGACGACACCCTTCTTCACGAGCCGGTAGGGGGTCTCGACGAAGCCGAACGGGTTGATCCGGCCGAAGGAGGCCAGCGAGCCGATCAGACCGATGTTCGGGCCTTCCGGCGTCTCGATCGGGCACATGCGGCCGTAGTGCGACGGGTGGACGTCGCGGACCTCCATGCCGGCGCGGTCACGGGACAGACCACCCGGACCGAGCGCGGAGAGCCGGCGCTTGTGCGTCAGGCCCGCGATCGGGTTGGTCTGGTCCATGAACTGCGAGAGCTGGGAGGTCCCGAAGAACTCCTTGAGCGCCGCGACGACGGGTCGGATGTTGATCAGCGACTGCGGCGTGATGGCCTCGACGTCCTGGGTCGTCATCCGCTCGCGGACCACACGCTCCATGCGGGCCAGACCGGTGCGGAGCTGGTTCTGGATCAGCTCCCCCACGGTCCGCATGCGGCGGTTGCCGAAGTGGTCGATGTCGTCGGCCACGACGATCGTGTCGCCGGCGGGCATCGTCATGGTCTCGCGACCCTCGTGGAGCGCGACGATGTACTTGATGGTCGCCACGATGTCGGCGATCGTCAGCGTCTGCTGGTCGAAGGCCTCGGTCTCGCCGAGCTTCTTGTTGATCTTGTAGCGGCCGACCTTCGCGAGGTCGTAGCGCTTGGGGTTGAAGTAGTAGTTCTTCAGCAGCGTCAGCGCGGCCTCGCGCGTCGGCGGCTCGCCCGGGCGCAGCTTGCGGTAGATGTCGAGGAGCGCGTCGTCCGGACCCTGGGTGTTGTCCTTCTCCTCGGTCAGCTGGATCGACTCGAACTCGCGCAGCTCGGCCATGACGCCGTCGTAGTCGAACTCCTCGCCGGTCTCCTCGGCGACGGCGACGAGCGCCTTGAGCAGCACCGTGACGTTCTGCTTGCGCTTGCGGTCGAGGCGGACGCCGACCAGGTCGCGCTTGTCGATCTCGAACTCCAGCCAGGCGCCCCGCGAGGGGATCAGCTTGGAGGTGAAGATGTCCTTGTCGGACGTCTTGTCGGCGGAGCGCTCGAAGTAGACGCCGGGGGAACGGACCAGCTGCGAGACGACCACGCGCTCGGTGCCGTTGATGATGAAGGTGCCCTTGGGCGTCATGAGCGGGAAGTCGCCCATGAAGACGGTCTGGCCCTTGATCTCGCCGGTCTCGTTGTTCGTGAACTCGGCGGAGACGTAGAGGGGCGCGGAGTAGGTGAAGTCCTTCTCCTTGCACTCCTCGACCGTGTACTTCGGGTCGTAGAAGACGGGGTTCTCGAACGACAGCGACATGGTCTCGCTGAAGTCCTCGATCGGGGAGATCTCCTCGAAGATCTCCTGGAGGCCCGACTTCTCCGACACGTCGTCGCCGGCGTCGCGGCGACGCTGGACCTCGGCGGTCCACGCGTCGTTGCCGATGAGCCAGTCGAAGCTGTCGGTCTGCAGGGCGAGGAGCTTGGGGAGCTCCAGGGGTTCGGAGATCTTCGCGAAGGAGATTCGCTTCGACTCCAGGGAGTTACCAGTGGCGGTACGCGCAGCCAAGAGGTGTCCTTTTCACGGGTCGCTCTGGGAGAGGGCACCCGATCACCACACAACCGCCACCGGGCAGGCGGAAGTGCATCTGAGAATGGGTGCGAACGTGAAGAGTACCCCAGCGGCAGGGCAGGACACAACACCGGCGTCAAGCGGCGGCGTTCGAGAAACGCGGATCGTCCGTTGACGTCGCGTAGATCATGAACGCCCGACCCGCTCAGGTCAAGCAGAACCGCCGAGTCCGGTGCGTCAGGACGCGCACTCGCCGCCGGGCTGGGTGATCATGCAGTCGACCAGCCAGCGGCCGTCGACGTCCTCCATCCGCATCCGTACCTGGTTGCGGTAGACGACCGGCTGCTTGTTCTGGGCGTTGGTCGTGGACTGGTCGACGAAGACCAGGATCTCGGCCCGGTCCTCGCCCCCGCGCACGACGGCCGAGGCCACGAAGGTCGCCTCGACGACCGTCCGGGTGCTGCCGGCGTTGCCCTCGACGAGGCCGTCGTAGAGCTTGTCGTACTCCTCGAGATATCCCGGCGTCAGGAACTCCCGCGCGGCCTCGCGGCTGCCGTCGAGGTCCTGGTAGTCGTAGGAGAGCACCGGGACCACGGCCCGTTCGGCCGCCGAGCGCGCAGCCGCCGTCGCGTCGTCGACGTCGACGGGCGAGGGCTGGACGAACCAGAGGTAGCCCGCGAGCCCGACCGTGAGCGCCGTCAGGACCGCCAGGGCCGCGAGCAGCCAGGTTGGGACGGTGGGTCCGCTCCGGGCGGCCACCGGTGCGGCGGCGGCCGGCTCGGGACCGGGCTCCGCGCCCGGCAGGGGCTCCGGCTGGGGCTCCGGCTCGGGCTGGGGCTCCGGCTCGAGCGTGGCGTCGTAGGCCGCGCGCCGCTCGTCGTCGAGCAGCACCTCGGCCGCCTCGTTGTAGAGCCGGAAGCGCCGGTCGGCGGGGGTCAGGTCCGCGATCGCCGAGCGCCAGGCGTCGCGGACCTCCTCGGTGGTCGCGGTCGGCTCGACGTCGAGGACGTCGTACCAGTTCGGGCCGGTCACTGCTGGGCCTCCGTGATCGGGGCGAAGTCGTCGACCAGCCACTCACCGTCGCTGTCCACCAGCGTGACCTGGACCCGGAACGGCACCGGCTCGGTCGGCCGGGGGTCACCGTTCTTGTCCGGGTAGGCGGTGGTGAAGGTTCCCGCGACCAGGGCGGTCGCGCGGTCGTCGTCGAGGGTGGCGACCCCGGTGGAGAAGACCTCGGTCGTCCGGGTCGCGCCGGTCTGGGCCACGATCTGCTCGGCGGCGCTGACCTCCTTCTGGAAGGAGGTGGCGAGCTTGGGGGTGATGACCTCCTCGACCAGGGCCCGGTAGTCGCCGAGGGACCCGTCGTCGCCGAGCTGGTCCGGGCCGTAGGTGTTGGCGCGCAGCATGAACTGGCGCGCCTGACTCATCACGACCTCGCGCTCGGCCTGCTGGCCGTCGGCACCGCGGTCGATCCCCAGCGGCGCGAAGCCGCGCTGGGTCACCAGGACGGCGCTCACGACCGCGGCCGCGAGCAGCACCAGCACGAGCGCGCCCGCGATCACCAGCCTCGGGCTGGTGGAGCGCGCGGGTGCCTCGTGGGTGGTGGGGTCCGTCAGTCCTGCGGTGTCGTCAGGGGCTGGAGGAACAACCACTTCCACGACTCCTTCCCAAGCGTGCTGGGCGCGAGCGTACCGGTGGACCGCATCGAGGCCGGGACCTCGCTCCCCCACCGGAGCTTGCCGGTCGTGGGGTCGAAGCTGGCGATCGGGTCCTGGTCGGAGGCGGCGAAACCGGTCGCGGCGCGGGGAGCGTGCTGGGCGCCGCGCGGGTTGCTCTCGGTGGCCGGCTCGGCACAGTGTGCCTGCGTGTTCATGGGGGCGTTGCCCCGCTCGGTGGTCGGGTTGCGGCGGTTCGTGCTCTCGTAGCCGCGGGTGCAGACCGGCGGGGTGTCGGTCAGGATCAGCCCGAAGTGCGCGTCGTACATGTCGGTGTCGGGCGACTTCGAGACGACCGTGAAGCCACCTTCGACGACGTAGGGGTAGATCACGAGGATCTGCTTGATGCCGTCGAGGCGCTTGACGACGATCTCGCCGGTGGTGACGAGGTTGTTGATCAGCTCGGCGAGGTCGACCTCGTTGTCCTCGAGGAACCGGCGCAGGTCGTTGGCGGCGACCGAGCCGCTGTCGATGAGGTCGCGCAGGTCGTCGTCGGAGGCAGCGAGGGTGCCGCTGAAGAGCGAGAGGTCGCGCGCGAAGGTGCGGATCGCGCTGGCGGAGGCCACCTGGCCCTTGAGCACGGTGTTGCCGTCGCGGATCAGGGCGGTCGTGGTGTCGAAGTTGGCGTTCGCGTCCTCGATGAACGCGTTGCCGGTGTCGATGATCCGCTGGAGGTCGTCGCCCGTGCCGCCGAACGCCGCCCCCAGCTCGGAGACCGTCGTCCGCAACGCGTCCTTGTCGACCGACTCGACGGTGTTGGACAGGTTGGTCAGCAGGGTCTGGGTCTGGATCGGGGTCGCGGTGTTCTCGACCGGGATCTCCGAGGCCTGCTCGAGATAGGGCTCCTCGTCGGACTGCGGCTGGAGCTCGACGTACTGCTCACCCACCGCCGAGCGGTTGCCGACCAGGGCCATCGTGTCGGACGGGATCGCGTCGTAGTCCTCGGAGACCGACAGCATCAGGTCGACGCCGTCGGCGGTCAGCTCCATGGACTCGACCTCGCCGACGCGCACGCCGCGGTAGGTCACCTCGGCGCCGGCGAAGATGCCGCCGGAGTCGGCGAAGTGGGCGACCACCGTGTAGGTGTCGTCGTGGAAGATCCGGTCGAGGCGCGCGTAGCGGGCGCCGACGTAGCTCACGCCCACGAGCGTGATCAGCACGAAGACGAGCAGCTGCATCTTGGTCCGGCGGTCGATCATCGAGTCACCATCCCCGGGACGAGCAGGTCGACCAGTGCGGGGTCGTAGGAGTCGTGGAGATCACCGAACGTGGGTCCCGGGTCGGGCCCGCCGCCGGCGGCCGGAGCCCCGAACGGCGCGCGCAGCGGCAGGTCGGGCAGGTCGGGCAGGATGCCGCCACCGCCGCCACCACCACCGCCGCCACCACCGCCGCCGGAGACGTCCGGGCACTGGTTGGCCGGGATGCCGAGCAGGTCGCAGGTGCTGTCGAGCACGCCCTGGGTGAGGTCGGCGATGGTCACGCCGAGCTTGTTCTCGAGGCAGTTGATGATCTTGTTCGGCTTGTTCTTGCTCAGGCACGTGTTGATCGCGTCCTGGGCGCCGTCGCAGAGGTCGTCGAGGTTCTGGAGGTAGTCGAGCAGCTCGTCGAGCGGGATGTTCTCGCCCAGCTCCTCCTTGACCTCGGCGAGCGTGGTGCACGGATCGGTCGGGTCGATCGGCGGCGGCAGCGTGATGCTGTCGTCGTCCCCGGTCAGCGACAGGTCGAGCTGGATCGAGAGGTTGGTGTAGTCGCCCATGTGGAGGTTGCGGGCGACCTGCGGGTCGCGGCCGACGACCTCGTCGACGAACGGGTAGGTGAGGAAGACGTTGAAGGCGTTGACGAAGGCGTCACCGGAGTCGGCGAGGTTGGTCAGGACCGGCACCAGCTGCCGCACCGAGTCGATGGTCGCGGCCTTGGACTGCCGGATCACCTCGACACCGGTGTCCCCGAGACGGTTCAGGGCCTGCAGCATCTTCACGAGGTCCTGGCGCTGCTGGTCGATCGTCGCCAGCGCGCTCGGCAGCTCGTCGAGCGCCGAGTCGATGGTGCCGATCTGCTTGTTCAGCGACCGCGAGAGCCGGTCGAGGCCCTCGATCGCGTCGACGATGTCCTCCTTGCCGTCGTCGAGCTGACCGGTGAGCTCGCGCACCTGCCGCAGCACCGACTTCGCCGAGTCCTCGCGGCCGTCGAGGGCGAGGTTGAGCTCGGAGGCGATGGTCTTGAGCTGGGCGACGCCGCCACCGTTGAGGACCAGGCTCAGCGCGCCGAGGACCTCCTCGACCTCCGGGTTGCGACCGGTGTCGTCGAGGGCGATCGTCGCACCGTCGGCGAGCCGCTCGGTCGAGGCGCCGTCCTCGGGCGCCTCGAGCTGGACGAACTTCTCGCCGAGCAGGCTGGTCTGGCGGATCTCGGCCACGCTGTTGGCCGGGAGGTCCACGTCGGACGGGAGCTGCATCGTCACCACGGCCGTCTCGCCGTCGAGGTCGACGGCGGTGATCTTGCCGACGCTGACGTCGTTGACCTTCACCGTCGTCTGCGGCACCAGGTCGAGCACGTCGGCGAACTCCGCCTTCACCTCGATCGGGTCGTCGCCGACGTCGGTGCCGCCGGGGAGCGGCAGGTCGCCGACGCCGCCCGAGCAGCCGGTCAGGACGACCGCTGCTGCGGTGGTGGCGACGAGCGCGCGCAGGAATCGGGGGGTGCGCATCACTGGTCCACCTCCACGAGGCCACCGAGCGTGGGGTCGTAGCGGTCGCGCCAGCGGGGGTTCTCCCCCTGGAGTCCGCGCAGGTTCGTCATCGCACCCGCCCGCGGCAGGATGTCCTTGATCGCGTCGCAGGTGTCGCCGGAGGTGTCGGCCTGGTTGACCAGCCCGCAGAGGAAGACGCCCGGGTCGGACGCGATCTGCCCCGGCGTCTCCTGGATGTTGGACCGGGTGTCGAGGGTGCCGGCCTGCGGGTTGTAGGTCAGCGCCAGGTTGTTGAGCGCCGTGGGGGCGACCTGGAGGATCTCGTCGAGCGCGTCGCGCTGCTTGACCAGCACCTTGGTGACCCGGTTGAGCCCGGAGATGTTGCGGCCCAGCGCCTCACGGTTGTCGCGGACGAAGGTCGACACCTCCCCCAGCGCCGTGGACAGGTTGGACAGCGCCGACTTGAGCTCCTCGCGCTCGCCCTCGAGCATCGTGGAGACGTCGGCGAGCGAGGCGTTGAAGTCGCGCACGGTCTGGTCGTTCTTCGCCAGCGTCGAGACGAACCCCTGGAGCGCACGCTGGGAGCCGAAGAGCTCCTCGCGGTTGTCGCTCAGGGTCTGGGAGAACTTCCCGAAGTCCTGGATCGTCTGGTTGAACTGCTCGCCCTGGCCACCGAAGTTGTCGGCGGTGACCTGCAGCAGGTCGCTCAGCGCGCCCTCCTTGTTGGCCCCGTTGGGACCGAGGGCGACGTTGAGCTTGTCGAGGTTCTCGTAGATCTGGTCGAGCTCGAGCGGTACCGAGGTGTGGTCGAGGTCGAGCGTCGCGTCGTCGGCGAGCACCTCGCCCCCGTCGTAGGCCGGGGTGAGCTGGACGTAGCGGTCGCCCACGACCGAGGGCGAGATGATGACGGCCTCGGCCCCGGCCGGGATGTCCACCTCGGGGTCGTAGGACATCGTCACGACCACGTCGGTGCCCGAGGGCGTCACCGAGTCGACGGTCCCGATCGAGACGCCGAGCACACGGACGTCGGTGCCCTCGTAGACGGCGATGGCGCGTGGGAAGAGCGCGGTGACGGTCTTCTTGTCCTCGCCGCCCAGCAGCACGAAACCGGCAGCGGCGACGAGCGCGAGCAGCACGACCGGGACCGCGGCCTTGCGGATCATCTCCATGTTCACGGTCATCCCCCTGCCTGCGGGACCGGCGGCATGTTCTGGATGTAGGTGTCGAACCACGGACCGTTGCCGAGGGTGTTGGCGAAGACCCGGTAGAAGGGCGCCATCAGCCGAAGGCTGTTGTCGAGGTTGTCCTCGTTCTTGTTGAGCACCTGCACCACGTTCTCGAGGTTGTCCAGGGCCGGCTCCAGGTCGGCCCGGCTGTCGCGCACGAGGGCCGTCAGCTCCTTCGACAGCTGGGTGGTGGCGAGCAGCAGCCGGTGGACCGACTCGCGTCGCTTCACCAGCGCGCGGAACAGCACGTCGGCGTCCCGCATCAGGGCGACGATGTCCTGGTCGCGCTCGTCGAGCACGCCCGAGACCTTCTCGAGGTTGCCGAGCAGCTCCCCGATCTTCTCGTTCTTGGCCGCGATGTTGGCCGACAGCGCCGAGACCCCGGACAGCGCGTCGCGGAACTCGTCGGGTGTGTTGCGCGTCAGGTCGGCGAGCGTGGTGAGCGACTCGGCCAGCTGGTCGGTGTCGATCTGCTCCGACGTCTCGGCCAGGCCGCTGAACGCCTCGACCACGTCGAACGGGGACTGGGTGCGCTCGACGGGGATCTCGTAGCCCTCGTCCATCTGGCCCTCGCCCGCGGGCTCGAGCGCGAGGAACATCGAGCCCAGCAGGGTCTTGACCTTGATCGCCGCCCGGCTCTCCTGGCCGAACTCGGCGTCGCCGTCGACCCGGAACGTGACCAGCACGTGGTCACCCGCGAGCTCGATGTCCTCGACCTTGCCGACCCGGACGCCGGCGATGCGGACCTCGTCGTTGACCTTGAGGCCGCCCGCCTCGGAGAAGGCCGCGTGGTAGACGTCTCCGCCGCCGATGATCGGCAGCGAGGAGGCCTTGAACGAGGCCAGCAGCAGCGCCACCAGGACGGCGATCGAGATCGCGCCGATGACGACGGGGTTGCGCTCGCGGAAGGGAATCATCCGAGATCACACCTGTCGGACACCTTCTGCCCCGGCAGCGGGTAGGTGACGTCCAGGGCGTTCTTGCCCGGGAGCTGGACCTTGCCGCTGAACTGGCAGAGGTAGAAGTTGAAGAAGGATCCGTAGATCGCGGTGCGACCCACCTTCTTGAGCTTGATGGGGAGCACCTGCATCGCGCGGTCGAGCTCGGCCTTGTTCCTGTCGATGTTGCCCGCGAACCGGCGCAGCTCCTTGATGTCGCGCACGAACGGCTCACGGATGCCGTCGACGAGCCCGGCGGTCTCGACCGACAGCGCCGAGATCTGGTCGAGCGAGGTCAGGATCGCCTTCCGGTCGTCCTTCAGCCCGCCCACGAAGGCCCGGAAGTTCTGGATCAGGCGGGTGAGCTCCTCGTCGCGGTCGCCCACGTTGGCGAGCACGTCGTTGAGGTTGTCGACCAGGCTGTTGATGACCTCGTCGCGGTCGGCCAGGGTCTGGGTGACCGACGCGGTGTTGGCCAGCAGCCCCTCCAACGTGCCGCCCTCGCCCTGGAAGACCTGGATGATCTCGAACGAGAGCTGGTTGAGGTCCTCGGGCGACAGCGCCTGGAAGAGCGGCTTGAACCCGTTGAACAGCACGGTCAGGTCGAGCGCGGGAGAGGTGCGGGAGATCGGGATCGTGGCGCCCTCGGCGAGCTCGGCGGTGTCGCCGATGGTCTCGGTCAGGGAGATGTAACGCTGTCCGACCAGGTTGCGGTAGCGGATCGCGGCGCTGGTCGCCCCGGACAGCGGGACGTCCTCCTCGACGTCGAAGCTCACCAGGGCCCGGCTGCGGTCGACGATCTCGACGTCGCTGACGCTGCCGACCTTGACGCCGGCGATCCGGACGTCGTCGCCCTTCACGACGCCGGTGGCGTCGGAGAACTCGGCCTTGTAGGCCACCTTGCCGGTGAAGGAGAGGTTGCCGATGGTGACGATCAGCAGACCCGTGGCCATCGCGGTCACCACGACGAACACCATCAGCCGGGTGAGGTCACCGGCGGTCTTCTTGTCGAGGACGCTCACTGGTAGCCCACCTCCGCCCCCCGGGCCATCGGGCCCACCAGGAGGACACCGAGGTCGGAGACCTCGCCGGCCGAGACGCCCAGGCTCGGGCCCAGCACGGACTTGAGCAGCGCGCTCTCGCCGGGCGTACCGGCGTAGCCGGAGCCCACCGGGCGGCGCTCGCTCGCGAAGGAAGGAGCCACGCGACTGGTTCCCTTTCCGGTCGGCTCGTCGATGCCGTCGTCGAAGTTCGGCTGGTGGCGCACCGGGTTGTTCTGCGACCAGGGCGGGTTGGGGAGGTTGAGGCACGACGGGCCACGGTCCTCCCCGTAGCGCGGGATGTCGGCCGCGGTGTAGCCACGCGGCTGGTTGGGCAGCGTCTCGAGCACGATGTGGAGCGTGAAGCCGCGGAATGCCTCCGCCTGCAGCGGACCGGCGTTGGTGACGCCTCGCAGCAGGCACGGGAAGCCGGGCGCGTAGCGCGCGAAGACCCGGAGCTGCTCGCTGCTGAGCTGGCTGAGCCGGATCAGGTTGTCGCCGTTGGCGTCGAGGAACGCCTCCGAGGTGTCGGCGAAGGCCGAGACGTCCTGGTAGAGCGCCCGCACCTTGGCGTCGCGGTCCTCGAGGGTGCCGGTCGTGGTGATCGTGTTGCGCAGGATCGACGCGATCTCGGGCATCACGTCGGCGTAGGTGTCGGAGACCCTCGCCGTCAGCCGGAGGTCGTCGATGAGCTGGGGGATCTGCGGGTTGAGCCGCTTGAGGTAGGAGTCGAGCGTCTCGAGGTTCTCGCCCAACCGCTCGCCCCGGCCCTCGAGGGCGGTGGCGAGGGCGTTGAGGGTCATGTTGAGCTCGGCCGGCTGCACCGTGCGGAGCAGCGGGTAGAGGTCGGAGAGGACCTCCTCGACCTCGATCGACACCGCCGTGCGCTCGATGGTGGCTCCGGGCTCGAGCGCGGACGCCTGCGCCGTGCTCCCCTCGGGCACCTCGAGGGAGACGTACTTCTCGCCGAACAGGGTCTTGGGGACGATCGAGCCGGTGACGTCGCCGGGGATCGATGCGATCTCACCGGGGAACAGTCCCAGCGTCAGCGTCGCGCCCTCGGCGGTGGCGTCGAAGTCGAGCACCTCGCCGACGATCACGCCACGCACCTTGACGTCGGCCCGCTCCGGGAGCTGGAGGCCGATCTTGCTGGTCTGGAGGGTCACCTCGTCGTAGTCGGCGAACTTCTTGGTGAAGATCGCGTAGGTGAGGTAGACCCCGAGCAGCAGCAGGCACAGGAACAGCACGCCGAGGGCCTTGTGGGGCATCGCGAGTCGCATCGTCAGATCACCCCGCCAGCCTGACGGTGGTCGACGCGCCCCAGATCGCCATCGACAGGAACAGGTCGATGACGTTGACCGCGACGATGCTCGTGCGGACCGCTCGGCCCACGGCCACGCCCACGCCGGCCGGGCCGCCCGACGCGTTGTAGCCGTGGTAGCAGTGGATGAGGATCACGGTGACGGCGAACACGAGCACCTTGCCGAAGGACCACAACACGTCTTCCGGTGGGAGGAACTGGTCGAAGTAGTGGTCGTAGGTGCCGGTCGACTGTCCGTAGAACTGGGTGACCACCAGCCTGCTGGCGACGTAGGAGGAGACCAGCCCGACCACGTAGAGCGGGATGATGGCGATCAGGCCACCGACCACGCGGGTGGCGACCAGGAACGGCATCGAGGGGATCGCCATGACCTCGAGCGCGTCGACCTCCTCGGAGATCCGCATCGCGCCGAGCTGGGCGGTGAAGCCACAGCCGACGGTCGCGGCCAGCGCGATCCCGGCCACCAGGGGCGCGATCTCGCGGGTGTTGAAGTAGGCCGAGACGAATCCGGAGAACGCCGCCGTGCCGAGCTGGTTGAGCGCGGCGTAGCCGGACAGACCGACCTGGGCGCCGGTGAAGAAGGTCATGCCGAGGATGACGCCCACGGTGCCGCCGATGACGGCGAGCGCACCGCGGCCGAGGGTGACCTCGGCGAGGATCCGGACGATCTCCTTGGGGTAGCGCGTGACCGACCGGGGGGTCGCACGGATCACGCCGAGGTAGAAGGAGAGCTGTCCACCGAGCGTGTCGAGGGAGTCGAGGGGCCGTCGTGCGGCCGTGCGGAGGTTGGCCATCACGTCATCCCGTCTTCGGGGGCACGACCTGGAGGTAGATCGCGCTGAGGACGAAGTTGACGACGAACAGCAGCAGGAAGGTGATGACGACCGACTCGTTGACGGCGTCACCGACGCCCTTCGGGCCTCCCCCGGCGTTCATGCCCTTGTAGGACGCCACGACCGCGGCGATCAGGCCGAAGATCAGCGCCTTGATCAGGCCGATCACCAGGTCGGGGATCTGGGCGAGCGCGGTGAAGCTCGCGAGGTAGGCGCCGGGCGTGCCGTCCTGGAGCACCACGTTGAAGAAGTAGCCGCCGGCGACGCCGACGAAGCTGACCATGCCGTTGAGGAAGAACGCGACGAGCATGCAGGCGAGCACCCGCGGCACGACGAGCCGCTGGATGGGATCGATGCCGAGCACCATCATCGCGTCGAGCTCTTCACGGATCTTGCGGGCGCCGAGGTCGGCCGCGATCGCGGAGCCGCCGGCGCCGGCGATCAGGAGCGCGGTGCCGATGGGGGCGGCCTGCTGGACCACGGCGAGGACCGAGGCGGAGCCGGTGAACGACTGGGCCCCGAACTGCTTGATCAGGCCACCGACCTGGAGCGCGATCACCGCACCGAACGGGATGGCGACCAGCGCCGTCGGGATGATCGTGACGGACGCGATGAACCAGGCCTGCTGGATGAACTCGCGCAGCTGGAACGGGCGCCGGAACAGGCCTCGCCCGACGTCGAGGGCGAAGGCGAACAGGTTGCCGGCAGCGGCGACGGGCGCGAGCGCCCGCGAAGCGGTCAGGGACGCCACGTCACGCCCCGGTCGCCATCGACATGTTCTCCTCGAAGGAGCCCGGCGGCGGGGTCACGCCGTTCTCCTTGCACCACTCGCCCGGCGGACGCTGGCTGCGCCGGGCGATGCCGTTGGAGGGGTCGAGCTGGAGCGGGATGGGCGGCAGGGGCGGCAGCTCCTGGTCCTTCTCGGCCTCGAGCTCGTCGGCGTCCTTCTCCTCGGACATGCCGATCGGACCGACCCGCTGGGCATTGAGGAACTGGCGGACGACGGGCTCCTCGGAGCTCAGCAGCATCTCGCGCGGCCCGAACATGGCGAGGTGCTTGTGGTAGAGCAGGCCGATGTTGTCAGGCACCGTGCGGGCGGTGTTGATGTCGTGGGTGACGATGAGGAACGTCGCGTCGATCTGGGCGTTGAGGTCGACGATCAGCTGGTTGAGGAACGACGTGCGCACCGGGTCGAGACCCGAGTCGGGCTCGTCGAACAGCACGATCTCGGGGTCGAGGACCAGCGCCCGGGCCAGGCCCGCGCGCTTGCGCATGCCACCGGAGATCTCGCCGGGGAGCTTGTCCTCGGCGCCGATCAGGCCGACGAGGTCCATCTTCTCCATGACGATGGAGTGGACCTCCGACTCCGACTTCTTGGTGTGCTCGCGCAGCGGGAACGCGACGTTGTCGTAGAGGTTCATCGAGCCGAACATCGCGCCGTCCTGGAACAGCACGCCGAAGAGCTTGCGGATCTCGTAGAGCTCGCGCTCGGAGCAGGAGGCGATGTCGGTGCCCTCGATGACGATCGAGCCCTTGTCGGGCTTGAGCAGCCCGATGAGGGTCTTCAGGAACACCGACTTGCCGGTGCCCGACGGGCCCAGCATCACGCAGATCTCACCGGCGGGGACGGTCAACGTCACGTCGCCCCAGATGAGCTGCTTGCCGAACGACTTGGACAGGTCGTCGACCTTGATCTCCACGCCCATGAGCCCAGACCCCCTCCATCCCGATTCGTCCGGTTGCCTGCACGTCCGAGCACGCACGGCATCCCGGCTCGCGCGCCACTCGCCAGTAACAACGCGGAACGTTCCGCGAGGTTACGCACATTTCTTGACGACCGTCACACTTTCAGCAGGCGCGCCGCGAGGCACCTGCGGGGGCCCCGGAAATGCAGGACGGGGCGGACACCCGCAGGTGTCCGCCCCGTCCCGGGGTCGTGCCGTGGCTGCTAGAGCGTCACTTGAGGGTGACGGTGGCGCCGGCGCCCTCGAGGGCCTCCTTGGCCTTCTCGGCGGCCTCCTTGGTGGCGTTCTCCAGGATCGTCTTGGGGGCGGCCTCGACGAGGTCCTTGGCCTCCTTCAGGCCGAGGGACGTGAGCGCGCGCACCTCCTTGATGACGTTGATCTTCTTGTCGCCAGCGGCCTCGAGGACGACCTCGAACTCGTCCTTCTCCTCGGCAGCGGCACCGGCGTCGCCGCCGGCAGCGCCGGCGCCCGGGGCGGCGGCCACGGCGACCGGGGCGGCCGCGGTGACGCCGAAGGTGTCCTCGAACTGCTTCACGAACTCGCTCAGCTCAATGAGGGTCATCTCCTTGAACGCGTCGAGCAGCTCGTCGGTGGTGAGCTTCGCCATGATGGCTTCCTTCCTTGTTACGTGTGACAGGTGGTGGTCCGGCGCCCGGTGTCAGGCGTCGGTGGGCTGCTCGTCGGCAGCCTCGGCCTCGGTCGCCTCGTCGGCGGCCGGGGCCTCCTCGGCAGCGTCAGCGACCGGCGTACCGGCACCACCTGCCAGGATCGAGGGGTCCTCCTGGGCCTTGGCCTCGAGGGAACCGGCGAGCCGGGCCACCTGCGAGATCGGGGCGTTGAGGAGGTAGACGGCCTGGCTGAGCGACGCGAGCATCGCGCCGGCCAGCTTGCCCATGAGCACCTCGCGGGACTCGAGGTCGGCCAGCTTGGCGATCTCGGTCGGGTCGAGCTGCTTGCCGTCCAGGACGCCACCCTTGATGACCAGGGTGGGGTTCGCCTTGGCAAAGTCACGCAGACCCTTCGCGGCCTCGACCGCGTCGCCGTTGATGAAGGCGATCGCGGTGGGACCGTTGAGGAGGTCGTCGAAGCCGTCGATCCCCGCCTCGGTGGCGGCGATCTTGGCCAGCGTGTTCTTGACCACGGCGTAGCTCGCGTTCTCACCGAGCGAGCGACGCAGCTCCTGGAGCTGCTTCACGGTGAGGCCGCGGTACTCGGTCAGCACCGCGCCCGAAGCCTCGTTGAACGACTCAACGATCTCCGCGACGGCGGCCTGCTTGTCTGCCCGCGCCATGGGTCTCCTTCCGGAATGGAGAGACCTCCGGGCCCGGAGACGACGAACGCCCCGAGCACAGGCTCAGGGCGTGGGATGTCCGCGAGGCGGATCCTGCTCTGTCTCCTGCGCTGGCCGTCCGCGTCAGCGGAACCTTCGATCCTGTGAGGGATCACCGGCGGTCTCTGGTTACGACCACGCACTCTAGGCCGATCGGGTCATCCCGGCCAAATCACCGGCGGCCCGCCCACGACGATGGGACGATCCTCCCATGGACGACCCGCTGCTCAACCCCCTCGGTGAGGTGCTCGAGCGCGTCGACGCGCGCCTGCTCTCCCCCGAGGAGGACGCGCGGATCTGGCCGACCGGGTTCCCGCTGCTCGACGACGCCCTCGGCGGAGGCCTGCGCGCCGGCGGCCTCAACCTGCTGGCCGGCGCCCAGGGTGAGGGCAAGACCACCTTCGCGCTGCAGATCGCCCGGGGTGTCGCCCGCGTCGGTCGCCCGGTCCTCTTCTTCTCCTTCGAGCTCGAGGCCGAGGTGCTCCTCCAGAAGGTCATCTCCGCCGAGGCGGCCGACCTCGGGTTCGAGGACGGCGTCACCGTCTACCAGGTCCGCGCGGCGTTCGAGGGCACCGACGACACGGACGGCGGACTGCCCGAGCGGCTGCGTCGCTACACCGGCGGCCTCGACGCGCTCGAGAAGGTCGCGTCCTACGCCCAGAAGATGCTGATCCACCGCTCCACCACCACCCAGACGAACCTCGGCGTGATCGCCACCGCCGTGAAGGACGTCATCACCGAGTTCGGCGAACCGCCACTGATCGTCATCGACTACCTGCAGAAGGTGCGCCCCCTGGAGGCGATGAACGAGGAGGAGTCGGTCACGGCCGTCACCGAGGGGCTCAAGGACATCGCGATCGAGTACGAGTGCCCGGTGCTCGCCCTCTCGGCCTCCGACCGCGCGGGCCTCGAGCCGGGCCAGCGGATGCGGGCACGCAACATGAAGGGCTCCACGGCGCTGGCCTACGAGGCCGACGTGGTGATCGTGCTCGCCAACAAGGCCGACATCGTCGCCCGCCACCACCTGATGTACGCCGGCGACAACGGCGAGCACTTCAGGAACTACTCCGTGATGACCCTGGAGAAGAACCGCTCGGGCCGCGCCGGCGCCGAGCTCGAGTTCCGCAAGGACTTCGGCCGCGGCCGCTTCGAGCCCGACGGCGCCGTGGTCAGCGAGAAGCTCGTCGACGAGCGGGTCTTCACCGAATGACCGTGGCCCGGCCCCCCGCGGGGAGACCGGGCCACGATGCGCCGTACGGCTGCGTCACTCGGCGGGAGCGGCGTCCTCACCGGCGACGTTCTTGGTGCGGTTGGGGTCGACCTGGACACCGGGGCCCATGGTCGTGGAGACCGTCACCTTCTTGATGTAGCGACCCTTGGAGCTGGCCGGCTTGAGCCGCAGCACCTCCTCGAGGGCGGCGGCGTAGTTCTCCGCCAGCTGGGCCTCGGCGAACGAGGCCTTGCCGATGATGAAGTGCAGGTTGGCGTGGCGGTCGACGCGGAACTCGATCTTGCCGCCCTTGATGTCCGAGACGGCCTTGGCCGGGTCGGGCGTCACGGTGCCGGTCTTCGGGTTCGGCATCAGGCCGCGGGGGCCGAGCACACGGCCGAGGCGGCCGACCTTGCCCATCATGTCGGGGGTCGCGACGACGGCGTCGAAGTCGAGCCAGCCGCCGGCGACCTTCTCGATCAGCTCGTCGCCACCGACGACGTCGGCGCCGGCCTCACGGGCGGCGTCGGCCTTGTCGGCGTTCGCGAACACGAGGACCTTCGCGGTCTTGCCGGTGCCGTGGGGCAGGTTGACGGTGCCGCGCACCATCTGGTCGGCCTTGCGGGGGTCGACGCCGAGGCGCATGACGACGTCGACGGTCTCGTCGAACTTCTTCTTGCTGCCGTTCTTGGCGATCTTGATGGCGGCCAGCGGCGAGTAGATCTCGTTCTTGTCGAACAGCTCGCTCGCGGCGCGGTAGGTCTTGCTGCGCTGCATGTCGGATCTCGTTTCTGAAGAGTGGTCAGCGGGCCAGCGCGGCCCTGCCACGGAAGGGTGGGTGGGTCTCGACCTGGATCAGTCGGTGGTGACGCCCATGGAGCGGGCGGTGCCCTCGACGATCTTCATGGCGGCCTCGATGTCGTTGGCGTTGAGGTCGGGAAGCTTCGTCGTGGCGATCTCGCGCACCTGGTCCTTGGTCAGCTTGCCGACCTTCTCCTTGTGCGGGACACCCGAACCCTTCTGGAGACCGGCAGCCTTCTTGATCAGCTCGGCGGCCGGCGGGGTCTTGGTGATGAAGTCGAACGAGCGGTCCTCGTAGATGGTGATCTCGACGGGGATCACGTTGCCGCGCATCGACTCGGTCTGCGCGTTGTAGGCCTTGCAGAAGTCCATGATGTTCACGCCGTGGGGACCGAGGGCGGTACCCACCGGCGGAGCCGGAGTCGCTGCGCCAGCCTGCAGCTGCACCTTGACGAGCGCAGCAATCTTCTTCTTGGGAGGCATTGCCTTCTTCTTTCTCTCTCGTGGTCATGACGGGGGCATCCCCTGCCACTGGTGTTGCAGCCGTCCATTCTGGACGGCGGGGGCACGATCCGGAAATCGTGCCGGCTTCGTCAGCCCGCGCTCAGACCTTCTGCACCTGCGAGAAGCTGAGCTCGACCGGGGTCTCCCGGCCGAAGATCTCGACGAGCGCCTTGACCCGCTGGGCCTCGGCGTTGATCTCGGTGATCGTCGCGTGGAGCGTGGCGAACGGGCCGTCGACGACCATGACCGAGTCGGAGACCGCGAAGTCGGCGACCTCGATCGGGCGCTTCTGGGTGGTCGTGGTGGTGCCGGAGGTCTCGCCCTCCCCGGACGCGGCGGCCGCCTCGGCCTCCGCCTCGGCGAAGGTGGGGGCCAGCCAGTTCTCGACCTCGGCCATGCTCAGCGGCACGGGCTGGTGGGCGTGGCCCACGAAGCCCGTGACCGAGGGGGTGTGGCGGACCGCGGCCCACGACTCGTCGGTGAGGTCCATGCGAACCAGGACGTAGCCGGCGAAGCGGGTCCGGTTGACCATCTTGCGCTGGCCGTTCTTGATCTCCGCGACGTCCTCGGTGGGGACCACGACCTCGTGGATGTAGTCCTCCATGTTGAGGGAGATGATGCGGTTCTCGAGGTTGGACTTCACCCGCTTCTCCATGCCGGAGTAGGTGTGGACGACGTACCAGTCGCCGGGCTTGGCCCAGAGCTCGCGGCGGAAGGCCTCGAGCGGGTCGTCGTCAGCGGGCTCCTCGACCTCGCCGGCCTCGTCGGCAGCCTCGTCGGGTGCGTCCGTGGACTCCTCGACGACCTCGTCGGCGGGGCTCTCCTCGGGGGCGGTCTCGCCACCCTCGGCGACCATCTCGTCGGCCATCTCGTCGGCCATCTCGTCGGTCTGGTCCGATGCGACGATGTTCTCGTCGTGCTGCTCCGACACCTGCTGCTCCGTCATGTCGTCGTGGGTGGGGGCGTCCTGCTCGTCACTCACTACGCGTTGCCGCCGGTGAAGATCTCGAAGACCAGCTTGCCGAAGCCGAGGTCGAGCAGGGACACGAGCGTCATGAAGAAGGCGACGAAGACCAGGGTCACGATGAAGTAGGTGACCAGCTGCTCCTGCGTCGGCCAGACGACCTTCCGCAGCTCGGCCACGACCTGCCGGTAGAACGTGACCGGGCTGGTCCGCTGCTCCGTGCTCTCGCGGCGATCAGCGCGGCTGTCCGTCATCGCCTTCCTCTTCTCACTCGGTGTGGGATCTTGCAGGGCACGAGGGACTTGAACCCCCAACCTTCGGTTTTGGAGACCGATGCTCTGCCAGTTGAGCTAGTGCCCTACGGCGCTTCCAGCACGTCCTGCGGGCAGGCCGAAGCATCTGGGGAAACGCCAGAACCGAACAGTACCCGGCGGACGAAGCCTGAGTCGAACCGGCACTTCATCGACCGGGGAGGGGATGCGAGCATGGGCCCGTGGCCGACCAGACGACCTCCCTGCCGGACCTGCCCGCCGACGACCTCGCCGCCTTCCGCGAGCAGCAGCAGGCGGCGTACGACGCGCTGCTCGGGCGCGGCCTGTCCCTCGACCTGACCCGGGGCAAGCCCTCGACCGAGCAGCTCGACCTGTCGGACGGGCTGCTCTCGCTCCCGACGTCGGTCAAGGACGGAGACGGCGTCGACGTCCGCAACTACGGCGGGCTGAACGGGATCCGGGAGATCCGGGAGATGTTCGGCGAGCTGCTCGGGATCGAGCCCGGCCAGGTCGTCGCCGGCGGTTCCTCGAGCCTGGTCATGATGCGCGAGACCCTCGTCGACCTGTGGCTCCACGGTGCCGTCGACTCCGAGCGGCCGTGGTCGGCCGAGGAGAAGGTCACCTTCATCTGCCCGGTGCCCGGCTACGACCGCCACTTCACCCTGCTGAGCTGGCTCGGCATCGACACCGTCACGGTGCCCATGACCGACGACGGCCCCGACGTCGAGGCCGTCGCCCGCCTGGCAGCGAGCGACCCCACCATCAAGGGCATGTGGCTGGTCCCGACCTATGCCAACCCCACCGGCCAGGTGACGACCCAGGAGGTCGCGGCTCGCCTGGTGTCCATGCCCACCGCGGCGCCGGACTTCAAGATCTTCTGGGACAACGCCTACGCGCTCCACCACCTCACCGCCGAGGAGACCAAGAGCGCGGACGTCCTCTCGCTCGCGGCCGCGTCGGGCAACCCCCACCGGCCGATCGTCTTCGCCTCGACCTCCAAGATCACCTACGCCGGCGCCGGGGTCGCCTTCCTCGCCGGCTCGCCCGAGACGGTGGCCTGGTGGACCGGCCACCTCGGCAAGGGCTCGATCGGCCCCGACAAGCTCAACCAGCTGCGGCACGTGCAGTTCTTCGGCTCCCCCGACGGGGTGCGCGACCACATGCGCCAGCACCGCGAGGTGATCGCGCCGAAGTTCGCGGCGGTCCTCGAGGTCCTCCAGGAACGCCTCGGCGGCACCGGCGTGGCGACCTGGACCGACCCGCGAGGCGGCTACTTCGTCAGCCTCGACGTGCTGCCGGGCACCGCCTCCCGCGTGATCGAGCTCGCGAAGGGCGCCGGGGTCGCGCTGACCCCGGCCGGGTCGGCCTTCCCCGGCAGCCACGACCCCGACGACACCAACATCCGGCTCGCCCCGACCTTCCCGGTCCTCGCCGAGGTCCGCGAGGCCATGGAGGCCGTCGCCACCTGCGTCCTGCTCGCCGCCGCCGAGAAGCTGGCCGGCAACTGACCAGTGATGGCGCGCCCGCCGCAACCACAACGAGCGCGAAGCGCGGGGGAACGGTGGTGAGCGCAGGGCGAGGGCAGCTTGCTGCCCTGCCCAAGGCTCACCTTCATCTTCACTTCACCGGGTCGATGCGCCACGCGACCCTGCTCGAGCTCGCCGAGCGCGACGGCATCCACCTGCCCGAGTCGCTGGTCAGCGAGTGGCCGCCGCCGCTGTCGGCGGCCGACGAGAAGGGCTGGTTCCGGTTCCAGCGGCTCTACGACGTCGCGCGGAGCGTGCTGCGCACCGAGGGCGACGTCCGCCGGCTGGTGCGGGAGGCCGCCGAGGACGACGTCGCCGACGGCGGGCGCTGGCTGGAGATCCAGGTCGACCCGTCGGGCTACGCGGCCCGGTTCGGCGGCATCACCGCCTTCACCGACCTCGTCCTCGACGCCGTCGACCAGACCGCGCGCGACACCGGGCTCGGCATGGCGGTCGTGATCGCCGCCAACCGCACCCGCCACCCCCTCGACGCGCGCACGCTCGCCCGGCTGGCCGCGCAGTACGCCGGGCACGGGGTCGTCGGCTTCGGGCTGTCCAACGACGAGCGCCGGGGCACGACGGCCGACTTCGGCCCGGCCTTCGCGATCGCCGAGCGGGCCGGGCTGCTGCTGGTCCCGCACG
The DNA here is from genome assembly GCF_039527245.1 of Nocardioides aestuarii. NCBI lineage: Bacteria > Bacillati > Actinomycetota > Actinomycetes > Propionibacteriales > Nocardioidaceae > Nocardioides > Nocardioides aestuarii. The sequence goes on along the minus strand of NZ_BAAAJT010000002.1, from coordinate 2,499,405 downwards.
GTGGCGAGCTGCGCGGGCCCGACCACGTCCGCACCTGCCTCGACCACCTCCACCCCGGACGACTCGGCCACGGCGTGCGCACCGCGGAGGACCCGCGGCTGCTCGAGGAGGTCGTCACGCGGGGCATCGCGCTCGAGGTGTGCCCGGTCTCCAACGTGGCGCTGGGGGTCTACAGCGACCTCACCTCGGTGCCGCTCCCCCAGCTCGTCGAGGCCGGCGCCATCGTCGCCCTCGGCGCCGACGACCCGCTGCTGTTCGGGTCGCGGCTCGCGGCGCAGTACGCCACGATGCGTGCCGCCCACGACCTGACCGACGCCCAGCTGGCCGAGCTCGCCCGGATGTCGTTCCGGGCCTCGCGGGCACCCTCCGACGTCGTCGACCGCGCGCTGGCCGACATCGACGCCTGGCTCACGGCTCCGGGCCAGCGCGACGAGGACCGCGGAGCGCCCCGGTCGTGACTCAGGGCAGGGGGTCCGTGCCGGGGGCCCACCTGTCCAGCAGCAGGTCCACGCCCGCGGTGGCCTCACGACCGGCCGGGGTGAACCCCAGGACGACGGGGAGGAAGTGCTCACCGTCGAGGGCACGCAGGCGGAGCTCGGTCCGCGCACGCACGGTGGCCGTGCGGGGGCTCCGGCGGAGCAGCGCGATCTCCCCGAACCCCTCGCCCGGCCCGAGCGAGGTCACGATCCGCCCGTCACCGAGGACCTCGGCCTCGCCCGACTCGATGACGAAGTAGACGTCGCCCACCTCGCCCTGGGCGAAGACCTCCTGACCTTCCGGCACCGCGACCGGCCGGAGCCCGCGCGCGAGCTGCTCGATCGAGGGCAGGGGCAGCACCCGCAGCATGGGGACCTGCTGCAGGAGCGTCACCGCCCGGTCGCGCACGCCGACGGCGTGGTCGAGCCTGCGAAGGCGCGGGAGTGCGACCGCAGCCAGCACGGGACACACCAGCCCCACGCACACGAGCGCGGCCCGCGGCCCCCAGACCTCCACGATGCCGGAGGCCAGCACCGCACCGAGCCCGACGAAGACGGCCACGGTGCTCTCGAGCACGCCGAACACCCTGGCCAGGACCTCCTCGGGGGCCAACCTCCCGAGCAACGTGAACGCCGCGACGTCGATGAGGGCGTTGCCCACCCCGATGAACGCCAGCACCACGAGGGCCAGGGCCTCCTGGGGCACCAGGCCCACCACGACCAGCGGCAGGCCCCAGAGCGCGATCCCCAGGGCGAACCAGGCACACAGCCTGGCCGTGCCCACGAGCAGCGACGCGAACAGCGATCCCACCACTGCCCCGACCCCCACGGCAGTCATCAGCGCTCCGGCTCCGGGCTCCCCGGTCGCGAGCAGCTCGATCGCGACCACGACCGACAGCACCGTCAGCGCGCCCTTGGTGAGGGCCTGCGCGGCGGCGAGCACCATCACGAGGGTGAGGTCGCGGCTGGACGACACCACCTGCAGCCCCTGGACCGCCTCGGCGAGCAGCTGTGGTCGCTGGTGGGCGGCCGGACGTGGTGGTGCGTCGTAGCGAAGACCCACCAGGATCGCGGCAGACGCGAAGGAGGCCACGGCGGCGACGGTGAAGACGACCGACACATCGGTCAGGCCGAGCAGCACCGCCGCCAGCAGCGGACCGACGAGCGTGGCCACCGAGTCGAGCATGCCGCGGACGACGTTCGCGCTCGCCAGCTCGTGACCCGTCCGGCACAGCGAGGGCAGCAGCGCCGAGTGCGCGGGTCGGAAGAGCGTCGCTGCGACGGTCGAGAGCACGGCGAGGGTGTAGACCACCACCGCGGGCCCCTGCCACGCCGCCGCGAGGGCGGCGCCGGCGGTGGCGAGCCCGCGCAGCATCGACACCAGGACGAGGACCCGCTCGCGACGGCCCCGATCGGCCAGCGGGGTGAGCAAGGGGGCCAGGAGGGCCGAGGGGAGCATCCGGAGGAGCCCGACCAGCCCGACGGCAGCCGCGCCGCCCTCCCGGTAGGCGACGATCCCGAGAGCGACGGTGAAGGCGTACTCGGCGGTCCAGGCGCCGAGGAAGCTGAGCTGGGCGCGACGCAGCTGCGGATTGCGCGCGTTGCTCGCGAACGCCCCGCCCGCATCGACCAGCCGAGCCTGGAGGTCGGTTACCCCCATGGCCGGGACTCTAGGTCCCGGCCCCTGCGTGCGACCAGTGCTAGAGCTCGCAGCCCACGAGGACCGGCTCGTTCACCAGCCGGATGCCGTAGGCCGCCTCGACCCCGTCGCGCACCTCGCGGGCCAGCGACAGCAGCTCGTCGGTGGTCGCCCCGCCGCGGTTGGTGAGGGCGAGGGTGTGCTTGGTCGACAGCGCCGCCGCTCCGCCGCGGTCGAGCCCGTGGCCCTTGCCGAACCCGGCGTGGTCGATCAGCCACGCGGCGCTGGTCTTGACCCGGCCGTCCGGCTGCTCGAAGGCCGGCGCGCCCTGCGGCAGGTCGGCGGGGTCGACGAACGGGTTGGTGAAGAACGAGCCGGCGCTCCAGGTGTCGTGGTCGTCGGGGTCGAGCACCATGCCCTTGCCGCGGCGCAGGCCGAGGACGGCCTCGCGCACGGCGCGCAGCGGCGCCCGCCCGCCGATCTCGACGCCGAGCGTGCGGGCGAGCTCGGCATACGCCACGGGCGCCCCGAGGTCACCCTGGCGGAGCTGGAAGGTGACGTCGAGCACGACGTGGCGCTGCGGGTCCGCCTTGAAGCGGGAGTGGCGGTAGGCGAACCCGCAGTCGGCGCTGGCGAAGGTCCTCACGCCGCGGAGCACGCGGTCCCAGACCCGCACGGTGGCGATCGTCTGGGACACCTCCTGGCCGTAGGCACCGACGTTCTGGATCGGGGTCGCACCGGTCGAGCCCGGGATGCCGGAGAGCGCCTCGACGCCGACCCAGCCGCGGTCGACGGCCGTGGCGACCACGTCGTCCCAGGCCTCGCCGGCGGCCACGGTGACCATCACCCCGCCGCACGACACCCCGTCCTCGACGTCGGGGGCGATGCCGGTCGTGGCGACCTCGACGACGACGCCCCGGAAGCCGTCGTCGGCGACGACGACGTTGGAGCCGCCGCCGAGCACGAGCACCGGCTCGCCGGCCTCGTCGGCGGTGGTCACCGCCTCGACCAGCTCGGCCTCGCTGGTGGCACGCACCCAGCGGTCGGCAGGGCCGCCCAGCCGCAGGGTGGTGTGGTCGGCGAGGTCAGGCACGCACGACTGCCTTGGGCATGCCGAGGACCTTCTGGCCACCGCTGGTGACCTCGAGGGCGAGCGTGGCCAGACCGTCCTCGACCTTCTTCACGGTGCCGGCGACGACGACGTCGATGCCGCCCGCGGCGGGCACCACGACGGGGTTGGTGAACTTGCAGCCCAGCTCGACGACCTCGGCGCCGCCGGTCCACTCGGCGACCGCCCGCGCGGCCAGGGCCATCGTGAGCATGCCGTGGGCGATCACACCGGGCAGGCCGACCGACTCGGCGACGGACTGGTCCTGGTGGATGGGGTTGTGGTCGCCGCTGGCGACCGCGTAGCGCACGAGGTCGTCGCGGGTGACGTCGTAGGTGACCGTCTCGAAGCGGTCGCCGGCGTTCACGCGTCGGCTCCCTTGTGGACGAGGGTGGCCGAAGTGGAGCAGACCACGACGCCCTCGGCGTCGGTGATCTCGCTGGTGGTGCCGATGATGTCGGCGCCGCCGATCTGGCGCAGGCTCGCGACGGTCAGGGTGGCGGTCAGCTCGTCGCCGGGGCGGACCGGGCGGGTGTAGGAGAACCGCTGCTCGCCGTGGACGATCCGGTAGAGGTCGACCTGCTCGGCGTCGAGGAAGGCGTTCATCGCGTCGAAGGCGAGCACGATCGGGTAGGTGGCCGGCGCCGCTCCCCCGTCGTAGGCCGCGCCGGTGGCCTCCACGAAGGCGCGGACGTGGTCCTCGGTCACGGTGAAGGGCGCGGTCGGCGGGAAGCTGCGGCCCACCAGTCCCTGGTCGATCGGCATGGCCACCACCCTAGGGCCCGGCCGGGGGCGCCGGAAAAGACGCCGACCCGCCCGGTGTCACCGGACGGGTCGAGGCAGGACCTGCGAGGGGATCCGCGGTCAGCGGGTCTCCTTGTGGGTCGTGTGCTGGCGGCAACGGGGGCAGAACTTCGACAGCTCGATCCGGTCGGGGTCGTTGCGCCGGTTCTTCTTCGTGATGTAGTTGCGCTCCTTGCACTCCTGGCAGGCCAGGGTGATCTTGGGGCGAACGTCGGAGCTCTTGCTGGCCACGGGAAGTCCTTCTGGTTGTCCTGCTGTGCGTCTGTCTGAGTAGCGGGGGCGGGACTCGAACCCGCGACACCACGATTATGAGCCGTGTGCTCTAACCACCTGAGCTACCCCGCCACCGGGACGTGGTGCCGACCCTCCGCGTGGAGGCCCGAACCCGACCCAGAGCCCCTTTACGGAATCGAACCGTAGACCTTCTCCTTACCATGGAGACGCTCTGCCGACTGAGCTAAAGGGGCAACGACCGAGAACAGTACACACTCCCCGCGGTGGTCATGAAATCGGGATGAGGGGGCCTCGCTCAGGCGTCGATCCGGGCCCACGGGGCCGCCTCCTCGAGCTCCAGGGAGAGCTCGAGCAGCAGGTCTTCCTGGCCCCAGCCGGCGGCCAGCATCATCCCCTGGGGGAGCCCGTCGGACGTCGTCGCGAGGGGCAGGCTGACGGCCGGGTCGCCGGTGGCGTTCTGCATCGGCGTGAAGGCCACCCAGGCGAGCAGCCGCTCGATGATCGTGTCGTAGTCCTGGCGGGGGTCGAGGTGTCCGACGAGCGGCGTCTGCGTCGCGAGGGTCGGGGTCAGCAGCACGTCGTGGTCGGCGTAGAAGTCGCGGCTCATCTGCTTGGTCGCCCGCAGCCGGCGTACGGCGCCGGGCAGCCGGTGGAGCCTGCGCTGGGCGTGCCGCGCCAGGCCGTGGGTGAGGTGGTCGAGCCGGGTGGGGTCCCAGGTCGGGCCGAAGCTGCGTCGGCCGCCCCTCACCATCGCCAGCGCGAGGAAGGCCCAGTAGAGGAGGAAGTCGTCGCGCAGCGAGTCCGGCAGCGGGTTGGCGACCCGCTCGACGCGGTGGCCGAGGCCCTCGAGGAGCGAGGCGGTCCGCAGCGTGAGGTCGGTGACCTCCGGGCTGGCGGAGGTGCCGATGCCGTCGGTCACCACCGCGACCCGCAGCCGGGTCCGGCCGGGGCGGCTGACGTCCCCGAGCGGCGGGAGCCGGAGGTCGCGGTAGACCCGCTCGGCCTCGCGGTAGAACGCCGCCTGGTCGCGCACGCTGCGGGTGAGGACACCGTCGGAGACGATCCGCACCGGCATCTGGCGGTGCATCGCGTCCTGCGCGAGCCGGCCGCGGGTGGGCTTGAGGCCGACGAGGCCGTTGACCGAGGCCGGGATCCGGATCGACCCTCCGCCGTCGTTCGCGTGGGCGATCGGGACGGCGCCCGCGGCGACCAGCGCCGCCGAGCCGCTGGAGGAGGCCCCCGCCGTGTGGGCGGTCGACCACGGGCTGCGGACCGGTCCCTGCCGGGCGTGCTCGGTGACGGCGTTGAAGCCGAACTCGGAGAGCCGGGTCTTGCCCAGGGGCACCAGCCCCGTCGCGAGGTACATCCGGGCGAAGTCGCCGTCGGCCGGTCGCGGTCGCGCCTCCCAGGCGTCGGCACCGTGGCGGGTCGGCAGCCCGGCGACGTCCACGTTGTCCTTGACGAAGGTCGGGACGCCGGCGAAGAAGCCGCCGCGCGGATCCGACGCGCGGGCGCGGGCCCCCGCCGGGTCGGCGTGGGCGACCGCGCCGAGCCGGTCGTCGACCGCCGCCGTGCGGGCCAGGGCGGCCTCGACGAGCTCGGGGATCGACACCCGCCCCTCGGCGAGCTCGTCGGCGAGGCCGACCGCGTCGTGGTGGCCGAAAGCGTCGTCGGAGAAGGCATGCACCCGGGTCATGGGCCGAGGCTACTGAGCGGCGACTCCGCGTCGGTGGCAGCCCACGAGGTGGTCGTCGACGAGGCCGATCGCCTCCATCAGCGCATACATGGTGGTGGGGCCGACGAACACGAACCCCTCCTTCTTCAGCGCCTTGGCGAGCGCCACCGACTCCGGCGACGTGGTCGGCACGTCCGCCGTGGTCGCCGGCGGGTCGGCGGGAGCGGGCCGGAAGCCCTCGACGAACGCCTCGAGCCCGCCCTTGCCCCGCAGCTCGACCGTGGCGCGGGCGTTGGTGATCGCCGCGTCGACCTTGAGCCGGTTGCGGACGATGCCGGCGTCGGCCATCAGCCGCGCCCGATCGGCGTCGTCGTACGCCGCCACCACCTCGGCGTCGAAGCCGGCGAAGGCGGCGCGGAAGCTCTCGCGCTTCTCCAGGATGGTGCGCCACGAGAGGCCGGACTGGAACGCCTCGAGAGTCAGCCGCTCGAGGTGGGCGGACTCGCCGTGGATCGGCACGCCCCACTCGGTGTCGTGGTAGTCGCGGTTGACGTCGTCGCCGGCCCCCCAGGGGCAGCGCGCGAAGCCGTCGGCGCCGACGACGGCTCCGCTCACCGGCGTTCCTTGAGCCGGGCGTTGGGGAGCCCGGGGGCGGGGATCCGCTCCATCGGGTTGTCGACGACCCCGAAACGGCCGTCGCCACCCTCCTCGACCTGGCGCTGCCACTCCTCGCGGTAGCCGACGACCTCCTCGTGGGTGCGGCCGACGAAGTTCCACCACATGACGATGGACGCGCCGAACGGCGGGCCGCCGAGCACCAGCAGCCGGACGGGTTCGCTCCCGGCGGCGAGCCGGAGCGACGTCCGTCCCGGGGCGACGTAGGCGAGGTCGGCGGTCTTCGTCTCCTGTCCGCAGACCTCGACGACGCCGGTGTCGACGAGGACGCCGTGCTCGAACGCCTCGTCGACGTCGAGGTCGACGACCGTCCCGGCCTCGAGCAGCAGCTCGGCCCCGAGCAGCGGGGTGTGGGTGGTGACGGGCGACGTCGAGCCGAGCAGCGAACCGAGGAAGACGCGGGCCTCCCACCCGTCGCCGGCCACCGGCTCCGGGGCGTGGTGCTCGAAGCCGGGGTCGGCGTCACGGGTCGCGTCGGGCAGGGCGACCCACAGCTGGGCGCCGTGGAGGACCTCGGTGGCGGGCGTCGACACCTCGCTGTGACTGATGCCGCGACCGGCGGTCATCAGGTTGACCTCGCCGGGACGCACCATCGCGTGGTGGCCCGCGGAGTCGTGGTGCTCGACCTCGCCGGTGAACAGCCAGCTCACCGTCTGCAGCCCGGTGTGGGGGTGCGGGGCGACGGACATCCCGCCGGTGTCGGACACCCGGTCGGGCCCGTAGTGGTCGACGAAGCACCACGCCCCGATCAGCGAGCGGTGGCGCTGCGGCAGCGTGCGGCGTACGCGCATCGCCCGGGGCCCGCCGAGCGGCACCTCCCGCGCCGTCAGGACCTCGACCTCGTCGGCCGCGGCGCAGGGGTCGAGGTGCAGCTCGTCGGGGTCGCGCTCGGGGTTGGTCACCTCACCATTGTGACGTCAGGACAGCTGGTCGGGGTCCGTGGAACGCTTCGTCCCCGTCCCCGGGGTGTCGTGGCCGTCCCCGCTCGGGGCGTCGGGGCCGGGCGGCTCGAGCCGGACCACCACCGACTTCGAGGACGGGCAGTTGCTGCCCTCCGCGACGTGGTCGAGCGCGATCAGCGGGTTCGTCTCCGGGTAGTAGGCCGCCGCGCAGCCGCGCGGCTGGTCGTAGCCGACCACGCGGAACGCCTCGGCGCGCCGCTCGCCGTCGTCCCACTCGCTGACCAGGTCGACCCGACCACCCTCGACCAGGCCGAGAGCAGCGATGTCGTCGGGGTGGACGAAGACCACGCGGCGGCCCCCCTTGATCCCGCGGTAGCGGTCGTCGAGGCCGTAGATCGTGGTGTTGAACTGGTCGTGGGAGCGCAGCGTCTGGAGCAGCAGCCGCCCCTCGGGCACGTGGAGCACGTCGGTGGGACTGACGGTGAACTTCGCCTTCTCGACGTCGGTCGGGAAGGCCCGCGAGTCGCGCGGCGGGTGGGGCAGGACGAACCCGCCCGGCTGGTCGACCTTCGCCTCGTAGGCCTCGCACCCGGGCACGACCCGGCCGATGCGCCGCCGGATCCGGGTGTAGTCGTCGCGGAGATCGGCCCAGGGGACCACGTGGTCCTCGCCGAGCGTCGCGAGGGCGAGGCTGCAGACGATGTCGACCTCGGAGCGGAGGTGGGAGGACGGAGGGGAGAGCGGACCCTGGGACGCGTGGACCGAGGAGACCGAGTCCTCGACGGTGACGCGCTGGGCCCGGCCGCCGGTGTGGTCCTTCTCGCTGCGCCCGAGGGCCGGGAGGATCAGCGCCTCGCGACCGTGGACGACGTGGGAGCGGTTGAGCTTGGTCGAGACGTGGACCGTGAGCTCGGCGCCGCGCATCGCGGCCTCCGCGACCGCGGTGTCGGAGATCGCCCCGACGAAGTTGCCTCCCATGCCGAAGAACACCTTCGCCCGGCCGTCGCGCAACGCCTTGACCGCGTTGACGCTGTCGAGGCCGTGCTCGCGGGGTGACTCGATGCCGAACTCGGCGTCGAGGGCGTCGAGGAAGCTGTCGGGCACCTTCTCCCAGATCCCCATGGTCCGGTCGCCCTGGACGTTGGAATGGCCGCGGACCGGGCAGACGCCGGCGCCGGGCTTGCCGATGTTGCCCTGGGCGAGGGCCAGGTTGGCGATCTCCTTGATGGTCGCGACGGCGTTGCGGTGCTGCGTGATGCCCATCGCCCAGCAGAAGACCGTGGCCTGCGAGTCGCGCAGCATCTCGGCGGCGGCGCGGATCTCGGACCGGTCGAGCCCGGTCGCGCGGTCGACGGCGTCCCAGTCGAGCTCCTTGATGTGGGCGGCCCACTCCTCGAAGCCGTGGCCGTGCCGCTCGACGAAGTCGCGGTCGATCGCGTCCCACTCGAGCAGGTGGAAGGCCAGCGCCTGGAGCAGCGCGAGGTCGCCGTTGACCCGCACCGGCAGGTGGAGGTCGGCCAGGCCGGTGCCGTTGCCGACGACGCCCCGGACGTTCTGGGGGTTGTGGAACCGGACCAGGCCCGCCTCGCGCAGCGGGTTGACCGCGAGGATCTTCGCGCCGTTGCGCTTGGCCTTCTCGAGCGCGGTGAGCATGCGCGGGTGGTTGGTGCCGGGGTTCTGGCCCATGACGACGAGCAGCTCGGCGGTCTCGATGTCGCGCAGCGTCACCGAGCCCTTGCCGATGCCGATGACCTCGTCGAGGGCGACGCTGGTCGACTCGTGGCACATGTTCGAGCAGTCGGGCAGGTTGTTGGTGCCGAGGGAGCGGGCGAACAGCTGGTAGACGAAGGCGGCCTCGTTGGAGGTCTTGCCGGAGGTGTAGAAGACCGCCTCGTCGGGCGTGGCGAGGCCGCGCAGCCGCTCACCGAGCATCGAGAACGCGGCGTCCCAGCCGATCGGCTCGTAGTGGGTGGCGCCGTCGCGCAGCACCATCGGCTGGGTGATGCGGCCCTGCTGGCCCAGCCAGTAGTCGGTGCGTTGCTCGAGCTCCGCGACCGGGTGGGCGGCGAAGAAGTCGGGACCGACGGTGCGCTTGGTGCCCTCCTCGGCGACCGCCTTGGCTCCGTTCTCGCAGAACTCCGCGGTGTGGCGGTGGCCGGCCTCGGGGTCGGGCCAGGCACAGCCCTGGCAGTCGAAGCCGTCGACCTGGTTGAGCTTCAGCAGACCCTTCGTCGCGCGCAGCGGACCCATCTGCTCGATGGTCCGCTTCATCGCGACCGCCACGGCCGTCACCCCCGCAGCGGCGTCGCTGGGGAGGCTGACATCGAGGTCGGCCTCGTCGATGTCCTCGGCTGGAGCGCGTCGGGTCATGGGTTCCATCCTCACCCACGCTCCAAGGTGACTCGGCTCACCCCCGGGAATGACCCGGCGCCCGCCGCCCGTTGCACCCCGCGTGGCTGACCTCTTCGACGAGCTGACGATCGGCGCCGTTCGCGCGCCCCACCGGGTCCTGATGGCCCCGCTGACCCGGATGCGCGCCCCCGCCCCCGACCACCTGCCCAACGGGCTCATGCGCGAGTACTACGCCCAGCGCGCCTCGGCCGGGCTGCTGGTCAGCGAGGGCACCCAGATCTCCCCCGAGGGCCAGGGCTACGCCGACACCCCGGGCATCCACAGCGACGCCCAGGTCGCCGCGTGGCGCGACATCACCGACGGCGTGCACGAGGCCGGCGGCCGGATCGCCGCGCAGCTCTGGCACACCGGCCGGGTCAACCACCCCTCCCTCCACGGTGGTGAGCCGTCGGTGTCGGCCAGCGCGATCGCCTCGGGCGGGCGTACCTCGGTCCTCGGCGCGGACGGAAGGGTCACCCGCGCCGACTCCCCCGCACCACGGGCCCTCCTCGGCAGCGAGATGCCGCGCGTGGTCGAGGACTACCGCCGCGCGACCGCCAACGCCCGCGAGGCCGGCTTCGACCTCGTCGAGGTCCACGCGGCCCACGGCTACCTGCTCCACCAGTTCCTCTCCCCGAACAGCAACCACCGCGACGACTCCTACGGGGGGTCGCCGGCCAACCGGGCTCGACTGCTCACCGAGGTCGTCGACGCCGCGGTCGCCGAGTGGGGCGCGGACCGGGTCGGCGTCCGGATCTCCCCCGTCGGTGCCTTCAACGGTGTCGAGGACCCCGCCGGTGAGGCCACCGGACTGCTGGTCGCCGAGCTGCTCGCCGAGCGCGACATCGCCTTCCTCCACCTCTCCGAGCCCGACTGGGTCGGCGGGGACCAGCTGACCGACGGCTACCGCGAGCGGCTGCGGGAGGCCTTCCCCGGTGTCATCGTCGCCGCCGGCAGCTATGACCTCGCCAAGGCCGAGCGCGTGATGTCGCAGGGCTTCGTCGACGCCGTCGCCTTCGGTCGTGCCTTCATCGCCAACCCGGACCTGCCGCGTCGGCTCCAGGACGGGCTGCCGCTGAACGACCCCGACAAGGCGACCTTCATCGCCAACCCGGACCTGCCGCGTCGGCTCCAGGACGGGCTGCCGCTGAACGACCCCGACAAGGCGACCTTCTACGGCGGCGACGACGCGGGCTACACCGACTACCCGAGGTACGGCGAGGGCTCGGCGGCCTGACCCGGGCTCTGCGTCAGCCAGATTCGGTCACCGTGACCGATTCTGGCTCTGAGGTCTAGCTGTTGGAGTAGACCGCGGGGCCTCCGTCGCCGTTGTCGGCGTCGGGTCCGCGCCCCGCCCAGCTCCACGCGTAGGCCGGGTCCTCGGCGGCGAGGCCGCCCTCGCCGAGCTCGAGCGGCTTGAAGGTGTCGACCATGACCGCCGACTCCTCGAAGTAGTCGACGCCGAGGGAGGCCTCGATCGCGCTGGGCTGGGGACCGTGGGCGTGGCCGCCGGGGTGGAGGCTGATCGACCCGATGTTGATGCCCGAGCCCTTGCGGGCCTCGTAGTCGCCGCCGACGTAGAACATGACCTCGTCGGAGTCGACGTTGGAGTGGTAGTAGGGCACCGGGATCGCGAGCTCGTGGTAGTCGACCTTGCGGGGCAGGAAGTTGCAGACCACGAAGTTCCAGCCCTCGAAGACCTGGTGGACCGGCGGCGGCTGGTGGACCTTGCCGGTGATCGGCATGTAGTCCTCGATGTTGAACGTGTAGGGGTAGAGGCAGCCGTCCCACCCGACCACGTCGAAGGGGTGGGTGGCATACGTGAGCCGGGTGCCGACGACGCCGCGCGACGTCCGGTGCTTGACCAGCACCTCGACGTCGGTGCCGTCGACGAGGTGGATGGCCGTCGGACCGTGGAGGTCACGCTCGCAGTAGGGCGCGTGCTCGAGGAGCTGGCCGAAGCGGGAGAGATAGCGCTTGGGCGGGTGGAGGTGGCTGTTCGCCTCGATCGCGTAGAGCCGGCTCGGCTCGGCGGGCACCCAGCGGTGGTCGGTCGCGCGCGGCACCACGACGTAGTCGCCGGCCCGGTAGGGCACGACGCCGAAGACGGTCTCCACCGTCCCGCTGCCGGACTGGACGTAGACGCACTCGTCGCCGATGGCGTTGCGGTAGAGCGGTGAGGCCTCGACGCCGGTGACGACGTAGGCGATCCGCACGTCGGCGTTGCCGAGGACGAGGCGGCGCCCCTCGACCGGGCAGGCACCCGCACCGTCCTCGAAGAGCGAGTGGAGCCTCAGGTGGCGCGGCTTGAGCGGGTGGTTGGGGGTCAGAGCCTGGTCGCCGAGCTCCCAGACCTGGCTGTCGACGATCGCCGACGGGACGCCGCGGTGGTAGAGCAGCGAGGAGTCGGAGGAGAACCCCTCCTCCCCCATCAGCTCCTCGCGGTAGAGGTGGCCCTCGGGGTCGCGGTGCTGGGTGTGCCGCTTCGGGGGCACGGTGCCGACCTGTCGGTAGTACATGTCCGTTATCCGATCTTGCTCGTCCGCAATGAGTGCGTTGCTGGGCATCGTGCCACGCGGGTGTTGCGCATGCCGAACCACGAGGCCAAGTGATGGACAGGGGTCCGTCGTACCGTGTGGACTACGGGGTGAGACCCGGGTCACACCCCCGGCCCACCGTCTGCGGAGGCACCTTGACGACCGACTCCCTCAGCACCCACGCGCAACGCACGCGCGCCATCGCGGAGCAGCACCTCGGGGAACGGGGGCCCCTCATGCCCGTGCTCCACGACCTGATGGAGGAGCACGGCCACGTCTCCCGGGAGGACATCGAGGTGGTGGCCGACGTCCTCAACCTCTCGGTCGCCGAGGTCCACGGGGTCGTCAGCTTCTACCACGACTTCCGCACGACGCCGGCCGTGTCGCACACGGTCGCGCTGTGCCGTGCCGAGGCCTGCCAGGCGGTCGGCGCCGAGCAGGTCTTCGTCGACGCCGTCGCGGCCTACGACGCACGCGAGGCCGTCGAGGTGCGCGAGGTCTTCTGCCTCGGCAACTGCGCGCTCGGCCCGAGCGGCATGCTCGACGGCCGGCTCCACGGCCGGCTCGACGCCGCACGGCTCGAGCAGCTGACCCGGGAGTGGTCATGACGACCGTCTGGGTGCCGTGCGACGCGGCGGCGGTCTCCGTCGGCGCCGACGAGGTCGCCGTGGCCCTCGAGGCCGCCGGCGCGACCGTCCGCCGCAACGGCTCGCGCGGGATGCTGTGGGCCGAGCCGCTGGTCGAGGTCGAGACCGACGACGGCCGGGTCGGCTATCCGAACGTCTCCCCCGACGACGCGGCCGACGTGCTCGCGGGCCGCCACGAGTCGCTCGGCGTCGTCGACGACCATCCCTGGCTGACCGGCCAGCGCCGGGTCTCGTTCGCCCGGGTCGGCGTGATCGACCCCCAGGACATCGAGGGCTTCGAGGCCCAGGGCGGCTGGGCCGGCCTGCGGAGGGCGCTGGCGATGACGCCCGCCGAGGTCGTGCAGGAGGTCACCGACTCCGGCCTCCGCGGCCGCGGCGGTGCCGGCTTCCCGGCCGGCATCAAGTGGAAGACGGTGCTCGAGGCGCAGGCCGACCAGAAGTTCGTCGCCTGCAACTTCGACGAGGGCGACTCCGGCACCTTCGCCGACCGGATGGTCGTCGAGGGCGACCCGTTCACGCTCATCGAGGGCATGGCGATCGCGGCGTACGCCGTCGGCGCGAGCGAGGGCTACGTCTACGTCCGATCGGAGTACCCCCACGCGATCACGGCCCTGCGCCGTGCCATCGAGACCGCCTACACCCACGGCTTCCTCGGTCGCGACGTCCTCGGCAGCGGCCACGACTTCGACCTCCACGTCCGGGTCGGCGCGGGCGCCTACATCTGCGGCGAGGAGTCGTCGATGCTCGAGAGCCTCGAGGGCCGTCGCGGCGAGGTACGGGCCAAGCCGCCGATCCCGGCGCTCAAGGGGCTGTTCGGTCTCCCCACCGCCGTCAACAACGTGCTCACCCTGTGCGCGGTGCCGATGGTGCTGGCGGAGGGCAGCGAGGCCTACGCCGGACTCGGCGTCGGCCGGTCTCGAGGCACGCAGGTGTTCCAGCTCGCCGGCAACGTCGCCCGCGGCGGCATCGTCGAGCTGCCGATGGGCGTCACGCTCCGCGAGCTGGTCGACGACTGGGGCGGCGGCACCCTCACCGGCAGACCCGTCCGCGCGGTCCAGGTCGGTGGTCCGCTGGGCGCCTATGTCCACCCCGACCGCTTCGACGTGCAGATGGGCTACGAGGAGCTCGCCGAGATCGAGGCGATGCTCGGGCACGGCGGGGTCGTCGTCTTCGACGACACCGTCGACATGGCCCGCATGGCGCGCTTTGCCTTCGAGTTCTGCGCGCTGGAGTCCTGCGGCAAGTGCACGCCGTGCCGGATCGGCGCCGTCCGCGGCAAGGAGACGCTCGACCACGTGATCGCCGGACGCGACGTGAGCCGCAACCTCACGCTGGTCGACGACCTGTGCACCACCATGACCAAGGGGTCGCTCTGCGCCATGGGCGGCCTCACCCCGATGCCGGTGCGGAGCGCGATGCGCCACTGGCCCGAGGACTTCGACCGTTCCCAGCTGGAGGGGGCTTCCTCATGACGACCGTGGACGACTGGACCCCGGAGACCGACCTCGGCACGCCGTACGTCGACGGCGAGACCGTCGGCGTCACGATCGACGGCCGCACCGTCGACGTCCCCGCCGGGACCTCGGTGATGCGTGCGGCGGCGCTGGCCGGGATCGAGGTGCCGAAGCTCTGCGCGACCGACTCGATGAAGGCGTTCGGCTCCTGCCGGATGTGCCTGGTCGAGGTCGAGGACGCCAAGGGGGTGCCGGCCTCGTGCACGACGCCGTGCGCGGACGGCATGGTCGTCCACACCGACACCGAGCAGGTCCAGCAGCTGCGGCAGGGGGTCATGGAGCTCTACCTCTCCGACCACCCGACCGACTGCGACGGCTGCGCCCGCGGCAACTGCGAGATCCAAGCCCTCGCCACCCGCGTCGGCTCGGCCGAGGTGCGCTACGGGCTCGGCCAGCAGCACGTCGAGGAGGCCACCGACGCCTCGAACCCCTACTTCGACTACGACCCCGCCGCCTGCATCGTCTGCTCGCGCTGCGTGCGGGCCTGCAGCGACATCCAGGGCACCTTCGCGCTCACCGTCGAGGGCCGCGGCTTCGACTCCCGGATCAGCGCCGGCGGCACCGATTTCCTCTCCTCCGAGTGCGTCTCCTGCGGCGCCTGTGTCCAGGCCTGCCCCACCGACGCGCTCGCCGAGAAGTCGCTGGTCGACCTCGGGATGCCGACGCGGTCGGTCGACACCACCTGCGCCTACTGCGGCGTCGGCTGCTCCTTCCGCGCCGAGGTGAAGGGCGAGGGTGACGACACCCGCGTCGTGCGGATGGTGCCGAGCAAGGACGGCGGCGCCAACGAGGGCCACTCCTGCGTGAAGGGCCGCTTCGCCTACGGCTACGCCAGCCACGACGACCGCCAGATGCACCCGATGGTCCGCGACACGACGGCCGACGAGTGGCGGGTCGTCTCCTGGGAGGAGGCGATCGGCCGGGTCGCCGAGGGGTTCCGGGCGATCCAGGCCGAGCACGGCGTCGGCTCGATCGGCGGCATCTCCTCCTCGCGCTGCACCAACGAGGAGGTCTACGTCGTCCAGAAGATGGTCCGCGCGGCGTTCGGCAACAACAACATCGACACGTGTGCGCGCGTCTGCCACTCCCCGACCGGCTACGGGCTCAACCAGACGTTCGGCACCTCCGCCGGCACCCAGGACTTCAAGTCGGTCGAGAGCGCCGACGTCGTCCTGCTGATCGGCGCGAACCCGACCGACGCCCACCCGGTGTTCGCCTCCCGGATGAAGAAGCGGCTGCGGGCCGGCGCCCAGATCGTGGTCGCCGACCCCCGTCGCATCGACCTCGTCCGTACGCCGCACGTCGAGGCCGCCCACCACCTGCCGGTCCTCCCCGGGTCCAACGTCGCCTTCGTCAACGCGATGGCCCACACCATCGTGACCGAGGGCCTCCACGACGAGGAGTTCCTGCGCAGCCGATGCGAGGGCGTCGACGACTACCTCGCCTTCATCGCGCGCGAGGAGAACTCCCCGGAGTCGACGGCCTCAGCGACCGGCGTGCCGCCGGAGGAGCTGCGGGCGGCGGCCCGGCTCTACGCCGGTGCGCCCAACGCCGCGATCTACTACGGCCTCGGCGTCACCGAGCACAGCCAGGGCTCGACGATGGTGATGGGCATGGCCAACCTCGCCATGGTCACCGGCAACATCGGGCGCGAGGGCGTGGGGGTCAACCCGCTGCGTGGGCAGAACAACGTCCAGGGCTCCTGCGACATGGGGTCCTTCCCCCACGAGCTGCCCGGCTACCGCCACGTCTCCCGCGGCGAGGTCCGTGACATCTACGAGTCGCTGTGGGGCGTCACGATCCAGCCCGAGCCCGGGCTGCGGATCCCGAACATGTTCGACTCCGCGATCGGCGGCAGCTTCCGCGGCCTGTTCGTCCAGGGCGAGGACATCGCCCAGTCCGACCCCAACACCCAGCACGTCGAGGCCGCGCTGTCGGCGATGGACCTCGTCGTGGTGCAGGACCTCTTCCTCAACGAGACCGCGCGGTTCGCCCACGTCTTCCTGCCGGGTTCGAGCTTCCTGGAGAAGGACGGCACCTTCACCAACGCCGAGCGCCGGATCAACCGGGTGCGGCCGGTCTTCCCGAGCCGCGTCGGCAAGGACGAGTGGCGGGTGGTCTGCGAGATCGCGCAGGCGATGGGCTACGACATGCACTACGACTCGGCCGCCGAGATCATGGACGAGATCGCCGCGACCACGCCGACCTTCGCCGGCGTCTCCTTCGCCCGGCTCGACGCCGAGGGCTCGATGCAGTGGCCCGTCAACGACGCGGCCCCCCACGGCACGCCGACCATGCACGTCGGGGAGTTCGTGCGCGGCAAGGGCCACCTCGTCGAGACCGTCTACGTGCCGACCACCGAGCGCACCACCCGGCGCTACCCACTGGTGCTCACGACGGGACGGATCCTCAGCCAGTACAACGTCGGCGCCCAGACGCGGCGTACGGCCAACCAGACCTGGCACCCCGAGGACGTCCTCGAGATCCACCCCGCCGACGCCGAGGTCCGCGGCATCTCCACGGGCGACCGGGTCGAGCTCTCCTCGCGCGTCGGGACGACCACGCTCACGGCCGTCGTGTCGGAGCGGATGCCGGCGGGCGTCGTCTACACGACCTTCCACCACCCGGTGACCGGCGCCAACGTCGTGACGACCGAGAACTCCGACTGGGCGACCAACTGCCCGGAGTACAAGGTCACCGCCGTGCAGGTGGGTGTGGCCAACGCCGAGCAGCGGGCCGACGGCGCCGCAGCCCAGCGCGACCTGGCGGCCCAGCCGTGACCTCCACCTCCCACCAGGGGCTGCCGCCCGAGATCCGGATGGGCAACGACATCGCCCGTCAGCTCGCCCACCTCGACCCCGAGCAGGCGGCCGTGCAGGTCGGCACCCACCTCGAGAAGTTCTGGGAGCCGCGGATGCGACGCCGGCTCCACGAGCTGCTGGCGGCCGGTCACGCCGACGACGCCGACCCGCTGCTGGTCGCCGGGATGCGTCGCCTCGAGCGCGACGCGACCGACGACGCCGAGAGGCGGAAGGCGACCGGCGGCTGAGCCGACCCCTCAGTCGATGCGCCAGGCCTCGCGGAACTCCGAGGGATCGAGGACCTGCAGGTCCTCGCGCACCATCGCGAGCCAGGTCGCGGCGTCGTCGACCACCGGCACCGGGAGCCGGAGCTCCGCGACCCCGTCGTGGCGGCGCCGCACCACGACGTCGGCGGCCCGGCTCAATTCCATGCGCCCGCCGGTCTGGGCGCACCACAGGTCGAGGGCGCCGAGCAGCAGGCGGCGCGCGACCGTGCGCGGGCGTGGCTCGAGGGCCGCCGAGTAGACCTCGCCGGCGTCGTCCACGTCGAGCACACTGGTCACCGTGCCATCGTAGTGAACCGATCCGAGGGGGACCCGTGACCGAGCAGCACCTGACGCCCTACCTCTGCGTCCGCGACAGCCGCGCCGCGATCGAGTGGTACGCCGAGGCGCTGAGGGCGCGCGTCGTCGTGGAGCCGATCGTGATGGACGACGGACGCGTCGGCCACTGCGAGCTCGCGGTCGGGGACGCCCGCTGGATGATGTCCGACGAGTTCGAGGAGGCCGGGGTCGCGCCGCCGGCCCCCGATCGCGGCGCCTGCGCGACGCTCCACCTCGCGGTGGCCGACGTCGACGAGGTGGCCACCGCCGTGGTCGCGACCGGGACACCGCTCACCCGGGGCCCCGAGGACGCCGGCGAGGTGGGCCGCGTCGCGGTCTTCGTCGATCCCTTCGGCCACCGGTGGTTCCTCAACGCGCCCGCTTGAGGTGAAGGGCGCTCGAGGTCCTGGCGTCGGCGCGTGACCCTCAGCACGACGCCGAAAATCCATCGCGGTCCGTCGGCGCCGAGACCTACGCTGGACGACGCGATGCAGACAGATCAGACCAGGGGACTCCGGGACTTCCCCCCCACCGTGACGACGTACTGGTCTCCCGAGGGGGACCGGTCCCTCCAGCCACCCCCCGACGTCACCAGCCCGGTGCGCTTCCTCCGCTGGATCGTCCGCGAGCAGCGCGGGATCGTCTGGATCAACACGGTCCTCGGCGTGCTCTGGCAGCTGCCGCTGATCGCGGGCCCGTGGCTGTTCGGCCGCGCCGTCGACGTCGCGATCCTGCCGGGTGACGGCGCCAAGGTCGGCGAGTTCGCCGGGCTGCTGCTGCTCGTGACCGTGATCGGTGCCGTGTTCGGCATCCTGCTCCACACCCTCATCGTCCGGAGCTGGCTGATCAGCCTCTACGGCACGACGATGCTCGTGACCCGCAAGGCCGCCCAGATGGGCCACGTCCTGCCGCGCCGCTCCCCCACCGGCGAGATCCTCAGCGTCGCCTCGAGCGACTCCGACGAGTTCGGCGCGATGAACGAGATCCTCGCCCGCGCCCTCTCCCAGCTGGTCGCCTTCCTCGCGGTCGCCGCGATCGTGCTGGTCACCTCGCCCCGGCTGGGCCTCGTGGTGCTCGCGGCCGCGCCGATCCTGGTCGGCGTCGCGCTGCCGTTCCTCAAGCCGCTCCACCGCCGCCAGGAGGTCGAGCGCTCGCGCAACTCCGAGCTGACCTCGATGGCGACCGACATCGTGGCCGGGCTGCGCATCCTGCGCGGGATCGGCGGCGAACGGACCTTCGGCCGCAACTACGCCCGCCAGTCGCAGAGCTCCAAGGCCGCCGGCGTCTCGGCCGGCATCTGGCAGGCCGTGATCGAGGCGCTCGGGGTGCTGTTCTCCGGTGTCTTCCTCGTGCTGCTGCTCTGGCTCGGCACCCGGGAGGTGCAGGAGGGCCGGCTCACGATCGGCGAGCTCGTCAGCTTCCTCGGCTACGGGCTCTACCTGATCGGGCCGATCCGGACGTTCTTCGAGTTCGCCCAGAAGATCACCCGGTCGCTGGTCAGCGCGCGCAAGGCCATCGCGATCTTCGAGCCCGAGCCGCCGTGGCGCGACCCGTCCTCTCCGCTCGCCCTCGACCCGGCCGCCGGCCTGGTCGACGACGCCAGCGGCTTCACCGCGCGCCCGGGCGAGCTGACCGTCGTGGTCAACGCCGTGCCCGAGGAGAGCGCCCGGCTCGCCGACCGGCTCGGCCGCTACCTCCCGCCCGACACCGAGCCGATCAGCGAGGAGCCCGAGGAGGGCCTCAAGGGTCGCGCCGCCCGTCGGGCACGGTCCGAGCGCGCCCGGCGCCGGGCCGAGATCGCCGCGCGTGACGCCGAGCGCACCAGCGGCGCCTGGGGCGTCCGGCTCGGCGACGTCGACCTCGCCGCCGCGTCGCTGGGCGACGTACGCCGCACCGTCCTGGTCAGCGACACGACCAGCCAGCTGTTCGCCGGCACCCTGCAGGACGCCGTCGACCCCCACCGCCGGTTGAGCCGCGCGGAGGCCGAGGAGGCGCTGCTCGCGGCCAACGCCGAGGACGTCTACGACGCGATGCCCGGCGGCTGGCAGGGCATCCTCGACGAGCGCGGCCGTGGCCTGTCGGGCGGCCAGCGCCAGCGGGTCGTGCTGGCGCGGGCCCTCGGCATGGACGCACCCGTGCTGGTCCTGGTCGAGCCGACGTCGGCGGTCGATGCCCACACCGAGGCGCGGATCGCCGAGCGGGTCGCGCGGCTGCGCGCGCGGCGTACGACCGTCGTGTGCACGGTCTCGCCGCTGTGGCTCCACCACGCCGACCGGGTCGTGCTGATGGCCGACGGGCGGGTCGTGGCCGAGGGCCGGCACGACGAGCTGCTGTCCGACGACCCGACCTACCGCGAGGTCGTCGCCCGCGCGATGGACGAGGAGGTGACCGCATGAGTGACCTGCTGTCGACGTCCGCCGCCACCTGGAGCGACCACGCCGACGACGCGCCCGTCGTCGACCCGCGACTGCGTCCGCCCGCGGACGCCGCGTGGAACGAGCGCCTCTCCGCGTGGCGCGTGCGCCACCACCTGCGCCGCGACACCGCCGAGCAGGTCTACCGCGACTCGCGCTTCCCCGAGCGGGGCTGGCCGGTCGCGGGTGACCGCGTCGTGTTCCGGTTCTTCCGCGACCTCGTCCTCCAGCGGCGCGGGATGTTCGGCGCGCTGGTGCTGTTCAACGCGCTGGCGGCCGGACTCGGCCTCGTCGTGCCGCGGCTGCTCGGCGACCTCGTCGGACTGGTCGAGGAGGGGCGTGCCGACAGCGGCCGGCTCACCGACCTCGCGCTGCTCGTCGTCGTGGTCGTGCTCGCCCAGGCGCTGATGACCTTCCTCGCCCAGTGGACCTCCACCCTGTTCGGCCAGGACCTGCTGGCCTCGGCGCGCGAGTACGTCGTCCGGACGATCCTGCGGCTGCCGCTGGGGCAGGTCGAGAGCGCGAGCACCGGCGACCTCGTCACGCGCGTGACCCGCGACGTCGGCACGATGAGTCGGGCGGTCCAGTTCGGCCTGCCGATGGCGATCATCTCGCTGCTCACCGTCGTGCTGTCGGTCGTGGCGATGCTCGCCAACTCGCTGCTGCTGGCCGTGCCGTCGCTGCTGGTGATCGGCAGCAGCTACTTCGCCGTGCGCAACTACCTGCGCCGGGCACCCAAGGGCTACATCACCGAGGGCTCGACCTACTCGCGGATCAACACCACGCTGACCGAGACCGTCGAGGGCGCCCGCACCGTCGAGGCGCTGCGGCTCAGCGACCTCCGGGTCCGCCAGGGCGACGACGACATCGAGGTCTCGGCCCAGGCCGAGCGCTACACGATGTCGCTGCGCAACCTGCTCTTCGGCGTCATCGACATGGCCTTCAACTCCCCTCGGGTCGTGACCCTGGTCGTGGGCGCGTGGGGCTACTGGAACGGCTGGGTCGGCCTCGGCGAGATCACGACCGCGATGCTCTACGTCGAGGCGCTGTCGGGTCCGCTCGACCGGCTGGTCGGCGAGCTCGACCGGCTCCAGGTCGGGGCGACGTCGACCGCCCGCCTCCTCGGCATCGCCCAGGTGCCGCAGGACCGGACCCCGGGCGAGGCGCTGCCCGACGGCGTCGAGCTGGTCGGCGAGGACCTGCGGTTCGCCTACCGCGAGGGCCATGACGTGCTCCACGGCGTCGACCTGACGCTGCGCACGGGTGAGCGACTGGCGATCGTCGGTCCGTCCGGCTCGGGCAAGTCGACGCTGGGCCGGCTGCTGTCGGGCATCAACCGGCCGCGCACCGGGTCGGCGACGGTCGGCGGGGTCGAGCTGGTCGAGCTGCCGCTGGAGGTCCTGCGCACCGAGGTCGCGCTGGTGACCCAGGAGCACCACGTCTTCATCGGCACCGTCCGCGACAACATCGTCCTCGCCCGCGAGGACTCCTCCGACGACGCGGTGTGGGGCGCGCTGCGCGCCGTCGGCTCCGACGAGTGGGTACGCCGCCTGCCCGACGGGCTCGACACCCGGATCGGCTCGGGCCAGACCGCGCTGACGCCTGCGCAGGCCCAGCAGGTCGCGCTGGCGCGGCTGATCATCGCTGACCCCCACACGCTGGTGCTCGACGAGGCGACCTCGCTGATCGACCCGCGGACCGCCCGGTCGCTGGAGGGGTCGATGAACGCGCTCCTCGAGGGTCGCACGGTCGTCGCGATCGCCCACCGGCTCCACACGGCCCACGACGCCGACCGGATCGCCGTGGTCATCGACGGCGAGATCGCCGAGCTCGGCAGCCACCACGACCTCGTGGACCGGGAGGACGGCGAGTACGCCGCCCTGTGGCGGGCCTGGACCAGCTAGCTCGGTTCGTCGTCGAGGAAGCCGGCCAGCAGACCCTGGAAGGCATCGGGATGCTCCAGCTGCGGTACGTGACCGCACCTGTCGAGCACGTGGACGCGCACGTCCGGGAGGTGCTCGACCAAGGGTGACGTCGCCGTCGCGAGCGGGGTGACCTCGTCGTCAGCCCCGTGGATCAGCAGCACCGGAGCAATCACGGCCGCCAGCAGTGCGGGCGGGAGCGTCAGGTCGTCGACCCACCTCTGCCGTGGTGGCGGGAACAGGGCGGCGTAGGCGGGCGCGCCCGCCTCGATCGCGGCGGCTCGCGACCGGACGGCAGCGTCGGTGACGTGGGACTCGTCGTGCACGAGTGCCTGGAGCACGGCACGCGCACCGGACTCGCCCGGGGTCGTGCCCCAGAGCATGTCGAGCGCCGGCGAGAGCGGAGCGCCCGGAGCGCCCATGGTCGAGACGGCGACGACCTGCGTGACCTGCTGCGGCCGGGAGGCGGCGAGAGCCAACGCCACCGCACCGCCCATCGAGTGGCCGACGACCGCGTAGGAACCGAGACCGAGAGCCTCCATCAGGGCGGCCGCCCGGTCGGTCCACACGCGCAGCCCGCCCCGCGCTCCGGGCGGCAGGGGACTGCCTCCGAAACCTGCCTGGTCGGGAGCCACCAGGCGCCACCGGCCGGCCAGGGCCTCCGCGGTGGTCCCCCAGGCTCCGGACCCGGTCGTGCCGGGTCCGGAGCCGTGGAGCAGGAGCACCGGGGGGCCGACACCGACGTCGAGCACCTCGACCGGGGTGCCCTCGACGCTGACGGCGTGCGACGGGCTCACCCCGGAACCGCCGCCGTCACGTCGAGGCGACCGACTTGTCGAAGACGTCCATCATCGCCCGACCGAACTGCGGCATGTCGGGCCAGCCGCGGCACGACACCAGGTTGCCGTCGACCACGTCGGGAGCGTCGATGACCGTCGCCCCGGCGTTCTCCATGTCTCCCGTGATCGGCGGGAAGCAGGCGGTCTTCCGGCCCTTCATCAGCCCGTAGACCGCGGGCACCTGGGCACCGTGGCACACCAGGGCGATCGGCAGGTCACGGGCGAAGAAGTGCTCCGTGATGCGGCGGACGTCGTCGTCGACCCGGATCCACTCCGGGGCGCGACCCCCCGGGATGATCAGGGCGTCGTAGAGCTCGACGTCGACCTCGGCCCACGGGACGTCGACCGGCAGCTTGCGGCCGTTCTTCTCCACGTAGGCGTCGGAGTCGGGGTCGAATTCGTGGATGACCAGCTGCACGTCGCGCATCGTGCGAGACGCCACGTCGACGTCCCAGCCGCCCTCCTGCACGCGGTAGTAGGGATACATGGTGTCGAGCTCTTCGGCGGCGTCGCCGGTCAGGACCAGTGCTCTGGGCAACTGACTCTCCTTGCGTTCACGGGTGACTGCGCGGGTGCTGCCTCGTCGCAGCGACCGCAGAGATCAAATCCGATCCGATTCGATCAGTGATGCCTAGGATCGCTGGACGGTGCTCCGGCGTCAAGACCCGACGCGTCCTGGACGCGCCCGTCCGCCTCGTCGAAGAGCCGCCGGAACCGGTCGCCGGAGAGCAGGATGTGCTGGCGCATCGCGTAGGCCGCGGCATCGGGGTCCCTCGCGGCGATCGCCGACAGGATCTCGTCGTGCTCACCCATCGCCGCATAGGTGACCTCGCGGTCGTAGAGGAGCCGGAAGAGGTGGACATGGGTGTGCAGTCGACCCAGGGCCTCCCGCACCACCTGGTTGCCCGCGCTGTTGGCGACGAGGTCGTGGAACGCGGCGTCGCGCAGACCGAAGGCACCGTAGGCGAGGTGGCCGTCTCCGGCGGCGAGCTCCTCCATCTCCTCCAGCATCCGCCGGAGCCGTGAAACCTCCTCCGCTGAGGCACGTTCTGCCGCTCGACGCGCTGCTGCGGGCTCCAGCAACAGCCGGATCTCGAGCATGTCCTCGAACCTGACCCGGGTGATGGGTGGCGGGATCCGGTATCCGGCGTGGGGCACCCGCACGACGAGGTCGTCGGCCTCCATGCGGTTCAGAGCGTCGCGGATCGGGGTCTGCGAGACGCCGAGCTCGCGCGCCAGTGCGTCGATCGTGACGCGCGAGCCGGGCACGATCCGCAACGACATCAGCTGCTCGAGCAACGTGTCGTAGACCTCGTCCGCGAGCCGGCCGCGCGCTCGGCCCAGTCGGCGCTGCGACGTGCTCGTCAGGGACGCGAGGTCACCCTCGCTCACCGCGTCGTCGTCCACGTTCCCGTCACGTCCCTTCCTCGCCAGGCAGGAACTCGTCCTGACCACCTGTTGACAGCGGCTGCACCGCTCCCCCATGCTCTCGCACAATCAAATCGTATATGAAATGGGTCAGCAACCCCCGCCCCACCCCCTGGGTCGCGAGGGTCCGCCACCGGAGCACGGGAGATTCCATGAGCACGTTCGGCGTCCTGCGCGGGCCTCGTCAGGTCCTCTTCGGGGCCGGGCAGCGCCACGCCCTGGGCCGGGTGTCCGCAAGCCTCGGGGCACGGGCCCTGGTGTGCACCGACGCCCGGTTCGGCGAGACCCCGGAGTTCGCCGAGCTGGTGGGCCTGATCGAGGCCGCGGGGGTCCACGTCACCTCGTTCACCGAGGTGCTGCCCGACGTCCCTGTGCACCAGGTCGCACAGTGTGCCGAGCTCGCCGCGGCCAGCGACCCTGACGTCGTCATCGGCATGGGGGGCGGCAGCTGCCTCGACCTGGCCAAGGCCGTCGCGGTGGTGCACACCCACGGCGGTCAGGCCTCGGACTACTACGGCGAGCTGCGGGTGCCGGGGCCGGTGCTCCCGGTCATCGCGCTGCCCACCACGGCCGGCACGGGGTCGGAAGTCACTCCGGTCGCCGTGCTGACCGACCCCGAGCGCATCAGCAAGGTCGGCATCTCCAGCCCCTTCCTCATCCCCCACACCGCGATCTGTGACCCGGAGCTCACGCTCGGGTGCCCGCCGGCCCTCACCGCGAGCGCCGGTGCCGACGCTCTCGCCCACGTGATCGAGGCCTTCACCGCGGTCCGGCGCCCGGGGACGGCGGACCTGGCGGGCGAGCGGGTCTTCGTGGGCAAGAACGAGCTCACCGACACCTTCGCCCTGCTCGGGCTGCGCCTGATCTCGGCGAGCCTGCACCGGGCCTGGTCCGAACCCGGGGACGTCGCCGCCCGTGAGGCGATGATGCTGGGCGCGACCGCAGGGGGCTTCGCCCTCGGCACCGCGGGCACCGCCGCCGCCCACGCCATCCAGTATCCCGTCGGCGTGCTGACCCACACCCCCCACGGGGTCGGCGTCGGCACGCTGCTGCCCTACGTCATGGAGTTCAACCGTCCGGCGCGCGTGACCGAGCTGGGGGCAGTCGGTCGGGCCATGGGTCTCGAGCCGGGGGGCTCGGAGGAGGACCTGGCGGACCGGGCCATCGACGGGGTGTCCGACCTGCTGGCCTCGGTCGGGATCCCGGCCACCCTGGCCGACCTCGGCCTCCCGGCCGACCAGCTGCGCTGGACGGCCGAGCAGTCGCTCGGCGCCGAGCGACTGGTCTCGAACAACCCGAGGAGGCTCGACCTCGACGCCCTCGAACGCATCGTCCGGGCTGCCCACGCCGGTGACCGGAAGGCCCTCCGGGAAGCACCGTCACGGCGGTCCGTGCTCGATCCCGCAGCCCCGGCGGCCTCCTCATGACCGCCGTCGACACTGCCCTCGACGTCGTGACCGACGCCCTGGACGTGCCCTCCGGCCTGCTGGTGGGCGGCGCGTGGCGTGACGCCACCGGCCGCCGCCGGCTCGACGTCCACGATCCGGCGAGCGGTGCCGTCCTCGCGACCGTCGCCGACGCCGACCCCGCGGACGCCGCGGCGGCGATCGACGCTGCGTCGGCGGCTGCCCCGGGCTGGGCGGCCACCGCGCCGCGCTGCCGCGCCGAGCTGCTGATGCGGGTCTTCGAGGAGATGCAGGCACGGCGCGAGGAGCTGGCCCTCCTCATCTCGCTCGAGAACGGCAAGTCGCTGGCCGACGCTCGGTCCGAGGTCACCTACGCCGCCGAGTTCTTCCGCTGGTACGCCGAGGAGTGCGTACGCCTGCGCGGCCAGCTCGGCCAGTCCCCCACCGGCGCCAACCGGCTCCTGGTGAGCCACCTGCCGGTCGGCGTCAGCGTGCTCGTCACCCCGTGGAACTTTCCTGCGGCGATGGCGACCCGCAAGATCGCCCCCGCCCTGGCGGCCGGCTGCACGGTCGTGCTCAAGCCCGCGGCCGAGACACCGCTGACGGCGCTCGCGGTCGCCGCACTGCTCGAGGCCGCCGGCCTGCCGCCCGGTGTGCTCAACGTCGTCACGACGTCCCGTCCCGGGCCCGTCGTGGACGCGATGCTCACCGACCCGCGCACCCGCATGCTGTCCTTCACCGGCTCGACCGAGGTCGGACGCCTGCTGCTGCGCACGGCGGCCGACAACGTCCTCAAGTGCGCCATGGAGCTCGGCGGCAACGCGCCCTTCGTCGTCCTGGCCGACGCCGACCTCGAGGACGCCCTCTCGGGCGCGATGGTCGCCAAGATGCGCAACGGCGGACAGGCCTGCACGGCGGCCAACCGCTTCTACGTCCAGGCGCCGGTCCACGACGCCTTCGTCGCGGGCCTCGTGGAACGGATGGCCGCGGTTCAAGTGGGTCCCGGCAGCGACGAGCGCACCGAGTGCGGCCCGCTCGTCGACGAGGCGGCAGTGCGCAAGGTCGACGAGCTCGTGCGCGACGCAGTCGGCCGGGGCGCTCGAGCGGTGCTGGGCGGTCGCCCGGGCGACGGTCCGGGGTCGTTCTACCCGCCCACCGTGCTCGTCGACGTGCCTGCGGACGCGCGTGTCCTGCACGAGGAGATCTTCGGGCCGGTGGCACCCGTCGTGCGCTTCGAGCAGGAGGACGAGGTGCTGACCGCGGTCAACGACACCGCCTTCGGCCTCGTGAGCTACCTCTACACCGCCGACCTCGCTCGCGGCCTCCACCTGGCGGAACGCATCGAGAGCGGGATGGTCGGCCTCAACCGAGGGCTCGTGTCCGACCCGGCCGCACCGTTCGGCGGGACCAAGCAGAGCGGCCTCGGACGTGAGGGGAGCACCGAAGGGCTGCTCGAGTTCATGGAGACGCAGTACGTCGCGACGTCCTGGTGACGTCACCCGATCACCCAGAAGCAACAACACCACAACCACCACGGGCCCCGGCCCGCAGCACGACACACAAGGAAGCAGGAGACAGATGCGGTACGCAAAGCGAGTGGGACGACGGTCTCTTCCCCGCAGGCGGGCGGGACTGGCAGCGGCTGCCATGGTGATGGCCACCGCCCTGGCTGCCTGCGGCGGCGGAGGCGGCGGGAGCGAGAGCGACGACCCCGAGGCCACCGGACCCAAGGCACCCGGCACGATCCCGGAGCTGACCGACGAGCCGATCACGCTCAGCTTCATCTGGTTCGAGTGGCCTCCCGCACAGGCGCTGGAGGACTTCGCCAACTCGGAGTACGCGAAGGAGCGGCCCAACGTGACCATCGAGGTCAACACCGTGCCCAACGCCAACTGGCACGACGCGATGTTCACCCAGTTCGCGGCGCGCCAGACCGACTTCGACATCGCGATCCTGGACTCCCAGCACATCGGCGAGGCGGTCACCAACGGCAACATCCTCGACCTGACCGACTTCGTCGACGAGAACATCGAGGTCGACGCCTACGACCCCTACCTCCTGGCCGCGTACGGCCAGTACCCGCAGGCCGAGACCGGCCAGCGGGACGAGGACGCCAGCCTCTACGGGCTCCCGCTCCTCGGTGACACCTGGACCATGATCTACCGCAAGGACCTCATCGGTGACGAGCCGCCGCAGACCTGGGACGAGATGATCGACGCCGCCGCGCAGTGCCAGGAGGAGAACCCCGGCGTCAGCGGTCTCGCGTTCCACCAGTCCAACGGCTCCGACGCCGCGGCCGTCACCTACAACACGGTCAACGGCGTCTACGGCGGCAACCTGTGGAACGCCGGCGACCGCCAGATCGAGGGCATCATCAACGACGATGCCGGCCAGAAGGCGATGGACGTGCTGGTCAACGAGATGAAGCCCCTGACGGCCCCCGGCTCCGGGAACTGGTTCATCGACGAGGTGAACGCCGCGGTCGGCCAGGGCAAGGCCTGCATCGCGTTCCAGTGGATCGCGGCCAGCGGCGGTCTGCTCGATCCCGAGCAGTCGACGCTCGGTGAGACCCGCGACGAGATCCTGGACAAGCTCGGCTTCGCGACCCTCCCGTCGCAGGAGACCGACCTCGTTCCGCTGGGCGGAATGGGCATGCACATCTCGGCCTACGCCGCCGACGAGAACCAGGCGGAGGCGCTCAACTTCATGCGCTGGTTCGAGCAGGCCGACGTCCAGAAGAAGTGGGCAGCGGCGGGCGGCGTCCCGGCACGCACCGACGCGCTCGAGTCGCCGGAGTTCCTCGACGCTGCTCCCTTCAACCAGGTCTACGCGGACTCCGTCTCGCGGATGCGTGACATGTGGAACGTGCCGGTCTACGCCCAGCTGATCGACATCGAGAACACCAACGTCAACGCGGCCCTCAACGGGGCCAAGGACCCGAAGCAGGCGCTCGACGACATCGCTGCCGAGCAGCAGGAAGTGCTGGACTCCGGCTCCGGCGGCGGGCTGTGAGCTGACAACGATGTCGATCACCGACCACCCGGTGCAGGAGGCGTCCTCGACGCCTCCTGCACCGGGGAGATCACGCCGCCTCAGCGACCGCGGGCTGGCTGCGCTCTTCATCTCGCCGGCCATGCTGCTGCTGCTCGGCATGTCCATCTTCCCGCTGCTCTGGGCGCTCTACCTGTCGTTCACCGACTACTCGGCCACCCGGGACGTGCCGGCGAACTTCGTCGGCTTCGAGAACTACGTCGCGGTCCTCACCTCCGCGCAGGTCCACGAACGTGCCCTGACGACGTTGATGTACGTCGTCGGCGCGGTCACGCTCCAGACGGTGCTCGGCTTCTCCATCGCCTACCTGATCTCGCGACGCACCCGCGGTCGCGGGTTGCTCACCACCCTGTTCCTGGTCCCGATGATGCTCTCGCCCGTCGTGGTCGGCCTGTTCTGGCGCTTCATGCTCGACGCCCAGTTCGGCGTCATCAACAGCATGCTGGCCTCGCTCGGGCTGCCGCAGGTCGAGTGGCTCACCGGCCAGCGGACCGCCCTGCTGTCGCTGATCGTGGTCGACACCTGGCAGTGGACGCCGTTCATCATGCTGATCGCCCTGGCCGGCCTGACCGCCGTGCCCAACTACCTCTACGAGGCAGCCTCGATCGACCGGGCGTCGGAGTGGTTCCGGTTCCGCCACATCACGCTGCCCCTGGTGTGGCCCCTGCTGCTGATCGCGGTGATGTTCCGGGGGATCGAGGCCTTCCGGCTGTTCGACCTGGTCTACATCCTCACCAACGGCGGTCCCGGCGTCTCCACCGAGACCCTCTCGTTCCACGTCTACAAGGTGGCGTTCCTCGGCTTCAACACCGGCACCGCCTCGGCGTACGGGATCCTCATGGTCCTCGTCGTCATCGTCCTCACGCAGCTCTACCTGCGCTACCTGAACAAGCTCAAGGAGGGTTGATGGCCATCTCCGTCGACGAAGCCCTGCCCGCAGCGTCCGCCCCGGGCGACACCTCGACCGCGCCCCGAAGGAGGAGGGGACGTGCGGTGGTGGAGGTCGGGCTCCTGGCACTGCTCGCGGTCGCCATGCTCTTCCCGGTGCTGTGGATGCTGGAGACCTCCATCAAGGAGAACCGCGACGTCTACGCGGTGCCGGCCGAGTTCTTCGGGTTCACCGTCACGCTCGACCACTACAAGGACGTCTTCGTCGCGCCCGGCGGCGGGGCCTCGGACCTGTCGACGTCGCTGTTCAACTCGGTACAGGTCGCCGGCGCCTCGACGCTGCTGGCGACCCTCCTGGGCGTGCCCGCGGCCTGGGCCTACTCACGGTTCAGCCTGAAGGCGAAGAAGGACCAGCTGTTCTTCATCCTCTCCACGCGGTTCATGCCGCCGGTGGTGGTCGTGATCCCGATCTTCCTCATGTACCGGGAGCTCGGGCTCATCAACACCAAGCTCGGTCTGATCCTGATCTACGCCGCGTTCAACGTGCCCTTCACGATCTGGATGATGAAGGGCTTCGTCGACGAGGTGCCCTCGGAGTACGAGGACGCCGCGATGCTCGACGGCTACACCCGGCTGCAGGCGTTCTGGCGGGTCACGCTCCCGCTGCTCGTGCCGGGCATCGCCGCAACGGCGGTGTTCGCGCTGATCTTCTCCTGGAACGAGTTCGTGTTCGCCATCTTCCTCACCTCCAGCGAAGAGGTCCGGACGGCGCCACCCGCCATCGCCGGACTGATCGGCGGCACGACGGTCGACTGGGGTCTCGTCGCCGCGTCCGCGGTGGTGTTCGCGCTCCCCGTCCTCGTCTTCGCCTACCTGGTCCGCAAGCACCTGGTCGCCGGCGTGACCCTCGGGGCGGTGCGTCGCTGATGGCCGGCATCGAGGTCTCCGCGCTCCACAAGCAGTACCCGGACGGCACGGTGGCCGTCGACCGCGTCGACCTGTCCATCGGTGACGGCGAGCTCTTCGTCATGCTCGGCCCCTCGGGCTGCGGGAAGACCACGACCCTGCGGGCGATGGCCGGCCTCGAACGGCAGACGTCGGGCGACATCCACATCGGCAGCACGCTGGTCAACGACCTGCCCCCCGCCGAGCGGGACATCGCCATGGTGTTCCAGTTCTACGCCCTCTACCCCCACCTGAAGACCCGCGACAACCTCGCCTTCCCGCTGCGGGCCGAGGGTCTGCCCGAGCCGGAGGTACGCCAGCGGGTCGAGGCCGCCGCCGAGAAGATGCAGCTCGGCCACCTCCTCGACCGCCGCCCCCAGCGGCTCTCGGGTGGAGAGCAGCAGCGGGTCGCGCTCGCGCGGGCGCTCGTCCGCCGTCCCCGCGCGTTCCTCATGGACGAGCCGCTGACCAACCTCGACGCCGAGCTGCGGGCCGACGTGCGCACGGAGATCAAGCACCTGCAGGCGGAGCTCGGGACGACGATGGTCTACGTCACCCACGACCAGGTCGAGGCGATGTCCCTGGGCCACCGGATCGCGATCCTCAACAAGGGCAGGGTGGAGCAGGTCGGCACCCCGCTGGAGGTCTACAACCGTCCCGCCAGCCTCTTCTGCGCCGCCTTCATCGGGTCGCCGCCGATGAACCTGATCCCGGTCGACGTCGCCGAGGGCGAGCTGCGTGGCCCGGGCGGGCTCGCCCTCACCGTCCCCCCGGGACTGCCACGCGACCGCACGCTGGTCGCCGGCGTCCGGCCCGAGGCGCTGGAGGTCACCCCGCCGCAGGAGGCCGGGACCATCCCCGGACGGGTGGTGTCGGCCGAGACCCTGGGCGACGAGATCATCTACGTCGTCGACCACGGTGGTGATCAGGACGTCCGGGTCCGGATGCCTCCCACCACCCACTTCGCCGCCGAGGCGCCGGTCGGTCTGCGCCACGTCGGTGGGCCTCCTCCCGTCTACGACGTCGACAGCGAAGGGCTGGTGGCCTGATGGGCACCGTGTCGACGTCCGGGCTGCGCAAGGCCTTCGGCGACGTCCAGGCGCTGGACGGTGTCACCCTCGAGATCCCGGACGGATCCTTCTTCGTCGTGCTGGGGCCCTCGGGGGCCGGCAAGACCACGACGCTGCGGGCGATCGCCGGCCTGGAACGACTCGACGCCGGGACGGTCCACCTCGACGGCCGGGACGCCACCCACGACACCCCGGCAGCGCGGGACCTGGCGATGGTCTTCCAGAGCTACGCCCTCTACCCGCGCCGGACGGCGTACGAGAACATCGCCTCGCCGCTGCGTGCACGGCGGATGCCGTCCGACGAGATCGCCACGGCCGTCGAGCGGGTGGCCGGTCTCCTGCACATCGAGCGGCTCCTGAAGCGTCGGCCGGCACAGATGTCGGGCGGCGAGATGCAGCGGGTCGCCCTGGCCAGGGCCTTGGTCCGGCGGCCGCGAGCCTTCCTGATGGACGAGCCGTTGACGAACCTCGACCTCAAGCTGCGCGTCGAGATGCGGACCGAGCTCACGCGGATCCACCGCAGCCTGGGCGGCACGTTCGTCTACGTCACGAACGACCAGGTCGAGGCGCTGTCGATGGCCGACCAGATCGCCGTGCTGCGTGACGGACAGGTCCAGCAGGTCGGAACCCCGAGCGAGGTCTACCAGCGGCCCGCCAACCAGTGGGTCGCCGGCTTCGTCGGCAGCCCCCGGATCAGCCTGCTCTCCTGCAAGGCCAGCGGCGACCGCCTGGTCGGGTCGGAGGGCTGGTCGCTGCCTCGTCCCCGCTGGTCGACGGCCGAGGACGGCCGGCCGCTGCTGCTCGGCCTCCGTGCCGAGGACCTGTCGCTGGAGCAGCGGGGCGCCGCGCAGCTGCCCGGCGAGATCTACGGCCTCGAGCCCCTGGGCGACCGCACGCTCGTCGACGTCAAGGTGGGCAGCGAGATGCTCAAGGTCAAGGCCCGCGCGACGATCGGTGGCACCCTCGGGGAGAAGCTCCAGGTCACCGTGGACCTCGACCGTGCGCACCTCTTCGACGCCGACACCGGGCTCGCAGTGCCCCGGACGAGGGAGATGTCATGACCGACCACCCGGACCTTCCGGCCGACGCCGCGCGGGAGACCCTCTCCGTGGGCATGGTGGGCTACGCGTTCATGGGGGCGGCCCACTCCCAGGCGTGGCGCAACGCTCCCCGGTTCTTCGACCTGCCGCTGCGGCTGCGGATGAGGGCCGTGGCCGGTCGGAACCCGGACCTCGTCGCCGCTGCGGCCGCACGGTTGGGGTGGGAGTCCACCGAGACGTCGTGGCGCTCCCTGATCGACCGCGACGACGTCGACCTCGTCGACATCTGCACCCCGGGTGACACGCACGCCGAGATCGCGATCGCGGCCCTGGCGGCCGGCAAGCACGTCCTGTGCGAGAAGCCCCTGGCCAACTCGGTCGAGGAGGCCGAGGCGATGGTCGCGGCTGCCGAACGGGCGCGGCCGGCGGGTGTCCGGGCGATGGTGGGGTTCACGTACCGTCGCGTGCCCGCGATCGCCCTGGCCCGCCGCCTGGTCGCCGACGGGCGTCTCGGACGGATCCACCACGTGCGGGCGCAGTACCTGCAGGACTGGATCGTCGACCCGGAGGCTCCACTCTCCTGGCGGCTGGACAAGGACAAGGCAGGCTCGGGCGCCCTGGGCGACATCGGGGCCCACATCGTCGATCTCGCACAGTTCATCACCGGCGATGCCATCGCCTCGGTGTCCGGCAGGCTGGAGACCTTCGTGACGGAGCGGCCGCTCCCCGCCGACCACCACACCGGCCTCTCCGGTGCTGCCGACACGGCACGCCGGGGCCCGGTCACCGTCGACGACGCGGCTGCGTTCATCGCCCGCTTCCGTGGCGGGGCGCTGGGCGTGTTCGAGGCCACCCGGTTCGCCCTCGGCCGCAAGAACGCGATCCGTATCGAGGTCAACGGCTCCAGGGGCAGCCTGGCGTTCGACTTCGAGGACATGAACGTCCTGCACTTCCACGACGGCGACGACGACGCCGCCACCGGGGGGTTCCGGCGGATCCTCGCCACCGAGGCCGAGCACCCCTACATGGCGGCCTGGTGGCCCCCGGGCCACCTGATCGGCTACGAGCACAGCTTCACCCACCAGGTGGTCGACCTGGTGAACGACCTCGCGGCCGGCGGCGACCCGTCGCCGTCGTTCGCCGACGGACTCCAGGTGCAGCGGGTCCTCGCCGCCGTCGAGACCAGCTCGGACAGTGCCACGTGGCAGGACGTCACTCCGTGAGAGCCATTCCCACCCGCCCGACCCGAGAGGAACGACGATGACCCGTCCGATCACTCTGTTCACCGGCCAGTGGGCCGACCTCCCCTTCGAGGAGGTGTGCCGCCTGGCGTCCGGCTGGGGGTACGACGGCGTGGAGATCGCCTGCTGGGGGGACCACTTCGACCCCTGGGCAGCGGTCGAGGACGACGCCTACGTCCCCGCCAAGCAGGAGGTGCTGAAGAAGCACGGCCTGCAGGTGTTCGCGATCAGCAACCACCTCAAGGGCCAGGCGGTGTGCGACGACCCCATCGACGAGCGCCACCGAGGCATCCTTCCCGACCGGATCTGGGGCGACGGCGATGCCGAGGGTGTCCGCCAGCGCGCGGCAGAGGAGATGAAGATGACCGCGCGCGCCGCCCGTCTGCTCGGGGTCGACGTGGTGGTGGGCTTCACGGGCTCCTCGATCTGGAAGTACGTCGCCATGTTCCCGCCGGCGGGCCAGGACCTCGTCGACGCGGGCTACGAGGACTTCGCGGCGCGCTGGAACCCGATCCTGGACGTCTTCGACGGAGAGGGAGTCCGTTTCGCCCACGAGGTCCACCCCTCGGAGATCGCCTACGACTACTGGACCACCGTGCGCACGATGGAGGCGATCGGGCACCGGGAGGCCTTCGGGTTGAACTGGGATCCCTCGCACTTCGTGTGGCAGGACCTGGACCCGGTGGGCTTCCTGTGGGACTTCCGCGACCGGATCTACCACGTGGACTGCAAGGACGCCAAGAAGCTCGTCGGCAACGGCCGCAACGGACGGATGGGCTCCCACCTCGCGTGGGCCGACCCCCGACGGGGCTGGGACTTCGTCTCGACCGGCCACGGCGACGTGCCGTGGGAGCGGTGCTTCCGGATGTTGAACTCGATCGACTACACGGGGCCGATCTCGGTGGAGTGGGAGGATGCCGGCATGGACCGACTCGTCGGAGCCCCGGAGGCCCTCGACTTCGTCCGGCGCCTCGCCTTCGACGCCCCCTCCGCTGCGTTCGACGCCGCCTTCAGCACCCAGGAGTGACCCACATCCCCCTCACCGTCAGCACCCTGACCATCGACACCACCGACCCCGAGAGGATGGCGGCGTTCTACGGCGCGCTGCTGGGCTGGGACGTGACGACCGCCCGCGGTGCTCCGGCACTCGCGGGGCCGCCGGACGTGGGGTTCGGGCTGCGCTTCGCGCACGCGCCGTACGAGAAGTGGGGGCCCAACCAGATGCACCCCGACCTGCTCCCGGACTCGCTCGAGGAGCAGCGCGAGACCGTCGAGCGCGCGCTCGCCCACGGAGCGCGGCACCTCGACATCGGACAGGGGCCCGAGGCCGAGAACGTCGTGCTCGCCGACCCCGAGGGCAACGAGGTCGACGTGCTGGAGCCGGGGAGCAACTTCCTGGCCGGCTGCCCGTTCTACAGCTCGCTCGCGGGGGACGGGCTCGCCGAGATCGGCTACTTCTGGCGTGATGCGCTGGGGTGGCCGCTGGTGTGGGACCAGGACGGCGAGACCGCCGTCCAGGCACCGTGGGGCGGGCCGAAGATCACCTGGGGCGGAGACCCGGTCGCACCCAAGCTCGGGAAGAACCGGCTCCACCTCGACCTCGCCGTCGTCGACTCCACGCCCGACGGCGAGGTCGCCCGGCTGCTCGCTCTCGGGGCGACCCGCACCGACGTCGGGTGCGCGGGTGCCGTGGGGCTGGCAGATCCCGGCGGCAACGAGCTCTGCGTCATCGGCTGACGGTCAGCCTGTGTGCTGGTCCACGGCGGCCTGCTGCTCGGCGCGCTCGATGGTCGGCCAGCGCTTCTCGATCTCCGCGTTGAGCTCCGCACCGAGCAGCACCGCGATCGATGACACGTAGAGCCAGAGCACCACGGCGATCGGGGTGCCGAGCTGGCCGTAGACGGCCTCGTCGCCGCCCAGGACGCTGAGCGCGAGGTAGACGCGGAGTGCGGCGGCGGCCACCAGCCAGACCACCATCGCCAGCACGGCGCCGGGCAGGTCGCGACGCCACGGCGTGTGCCAGGGGACGCCGACGTGGAAGAGCGTGGTGAGACCCGCGAGCACCAGCGCCCCGAGGGCGGGCCAGTAGGCCCAGCCGAAGGCCGTCAGGGTCGCGGTGGCGATGGTGTCCGGCGCGACGTACTCCACGAGGCGGGGTCCGAGGACCAGCAGCGGCAGGAGCGCGACCGCCGCCAGAAGCGCACCGGCGGTGAGTCCCAGGGCGAGCAGGCGGCGCCGCCAGCCGGGCCGTGGAGATTCGATGTCGTAGACGATCACCAGCGTCTCGAGCACGCGACTGGTCGCGCGCGAGCCGGTCCAGAGCGCGAGGACGGCGCCGATGCCGATGACGTCGACCCTGCCGGCGTCCAGCACCTGCGCGACGATGTCCGCGTAGCTCTCGTAGGTGGTCGACGACAGGAAGGTCCGGGGGACGTCGTAGACGAGCCGATCGAGCTCCTCCTGGCCCGCGGGCCCGAGTCTCGCGGCGACGAAGCCCAGCGAACCCAGGACCACCAGGAGCAGCGCCGGGAGCGAGATGAGGACGAACAGGGTGGCCTCCGCGGCGAGGCCGGGCACGCGGTCGGCCACGGCGTCCCGGGTGGCGCGCTCGGCCAGCTCCACGCCGGCGCGGACCGGGCCCGGCAGCCGCTCGACGAGGCTCCGCACCCACTGGGACCCGCGTGAGCGGCGACGTCGCAGGCGGTCCTGCAGGCGTTCACGGGCAGCCGTCGCGCGTGCCCTCAGTCGCTTCCCCTCGTCGGCGGACCCCACCCGACCAGTGTGCGCGGTGTCAGCCCCGTCCTCGTCACCGGCCGACGCTGCGAGCGTCGATCCAGCGCGGCACGCTCGCGAGGTAGTCCTCGTAGGCGTCCCCGAACTTCTGCGCGAGCGCCCGTTCCTCGGCGCTGATCTGCACCCGGTCGATGAACGCGACGAAGGCCGCGGCCGGCAGGAGCGCCACCGGCGACCCGCGCCAGACGGCGTGCGCGACGAGCATCCCGGCCATCCCGACGTACATGGGGTTCCGGGTGATCCCGTTCGCGCCGTCCGTCACCAGGGCGGACGCCTGCTCGGGCCGGAAGGGCTCGACGGTCGTCCCGCTCACGCGGAACCGGTGGGATGCGGAGCTCGCGAGCGCCGCGGACACCGCGACCAACGCGGCCGATGTCACGACGCGGACCGGACCGGGTCTGGCCGTCGGGCCGGTGAGGACGCGCTGGCCGACGCCGGCGGCGAGGGCCAGCAGCGGGGGCGGGAGGACGGGCACGGCTCACGCAGCCCGGCCGGTGAGCCGCATCAGGTGGCCCTCCATCGAGTCGGGCACCTCGGTGCCGTCACCCCACGACCAGTCGGTGTCGGTCGCGACGAGGCGCACCCCCCTCGGGTTGCGCCACCGCTTGAGCCCGACGGGGGTGGTGAGCACCCGGTCGGCCGCTGCGGCGGCGGCCTCCGGCGGCATCGGGTGGTCGACGCCGAGCGGCCGCGCGATGTCCTGGTTGTGCACGAGGATGTCGATGAGTGGCTCGAGGTCGGTGATGAAGGCGACCCTGCGCCGAGATCCGAGGAAGCTCCGGATCTTCGCGACGATCTCGTCGTGGGTCAGCGGGCTCCTGATCGCCGAGTCGCGCACGAACACGTTGTAGCGGAACCCGGCCCGCAGCGCCGGGCCCAGGATCTCCGTCACCGACGACTGGGCGAAAGCGATGTGGGCGCCCACGTCTCGCACCGTCCAGGCGTCGCAGAGGCTCGGCATACGCCACTGCTCGTCGGTGAGGGACTCGAGCAGGTCGGCCATGAAGGCGCGTTCGAGGTCGATGTACTTCCAGACGGTGTCGGTGTCCATGGCGCGCCCCGGTCGAACTAGACAGATTATCTGTCTAATATGACGCCGTGCCCACTCCCCGTCAACAGCAGGAGCTCGGCGTCCTCCTCTTCGTCGCCAACCGGTCGATGGAGCAGCGTGCCTACGACGCGGTCGTGGCCGCGGGGATCACCGACATCACCGTGGCCCAGGCGCGCGTCGCCTCGCGGATCGGACCCGACGGGACCCGGGTCTCCGACCTCGCCGAGCAGGCGCGGGTGACCAAGCAGACGGCGGCCTACCTCGTGGACCAGCTCGAGGCCGCGGGCTACGTCGAGCGCCTGCCCGACCCGACCGACCGCCGAGCCCGGCTGGTGAGGCTCACCGACCACGCACGGCCGGCCATCGAGGCCGCCGGCGCGGAGCTGGTCCGGATCCTCGACGAGTGGGCCGACCACGTCGGTGAGGACCGGCTGTCAGCGATGTTCGAGACGTTGCGCGACCTGCGCGAGCTCACCGATCCGTGGCGGTGAGCTCGTGACGTCTCGGCGTCACGACGGCGACGGATGGTGCAGGCGTGGCGTGCGCCTGCGGGAGAACGCCGTGTCGGCGAACGGGGTGTCACAGACCTCCTCGAGGTCCACGGACGTGAGGCTCGACATGAAGTTCCGCATGCCCACGCGCACCCATGGCGGGCGACCGAGGCACGCGCGTGGCACCGACAACACCACGCGGTCCTCCGCGTAGCTCACGCGGTGGCGCAGGTCCTCGCACGGGAGGACGTCGTCCCCCGTGTCCGTGAGCACGCTCCTCCCCTCCCAACGGTGCCGACGAACGATGACGAAGGCGGTCGCCAGGTAGCCGCGGTGGGCGAACCAGGCGGCGTAGGCCTCGGGGTCGACGCGGCGCAGGTCCTCGAACTTCATGCGGACGCGCACCTGGTGCGCACGGTGCGCGACTGACACCCGGAGCACGTCGGCGGCAGGGTCCAACGGTTCATCGACACGGGCCCCAAGGCCCGCTCACCGACGTCGCCCCCATGCGTCGCAGACGCTCGGCGAGCCGCTGCGAGTGTCAGTGGGTCGTCCTAGAATCGAACACATGTTCGACATGCTCACCGAGGACCTCGACGCCGCGGCCACCCTCGCCGCGGTCGAGGACCAGGTCGTGGTCCGCCGTGCGGCCGAGGCCCGCGACCTCGCGCTCGCTGCTCGTTGGGCCGACCTCCACGCCGCCGACCCCCAGC
Organism: Nocardioides aestuarii; assembly: GCF_039527245.1. Classification (NCBI taxonomy): domain Bacteria; kingdom Bacillati; phylum Actinomycetota; class Actinomycetes; order Propionibacteriales; family Nocardioidaceae; genus Nocardioides; species Nocardioides aestuarii. The sequence goes on along the minus strand of NZ_BAAAJT010000002.1, from coordinate 2,460,108 downwards.
GCAGCGACCTGCGCGGACCCCGCTCGTGGTCCGGGGAGGACCGGCTGATCGAGGTCGGGGGCGACGGAACCCCGATGGTCCAGGACCTCTGCCTCGCCGAGCTCGCCATCGCGCGCCGCGTCCACCACCACTCGGCCCGAGCAGTGGTGGCCGACGCCCTCGACCTGCGCCACCGGCTGCCCCGGTGGTGGCGGGCCGTCCAGGAGCTCCACCTCGAGCCCTGGGTCGCCCGCAAGGCCGCCGTGCTGTCCCGCCCGCTCGACATGGTCCGCGTCATGGTCGTCGACGCCGCACTTCCCGACGACCTCGCCGAGGTCTCGCCCGGCCGGCTCCTCGACATCGTCCGCGCCAAGGTCATCGAGGCCGACCCCGAGCGGCACGCCCGCCTGCTCGACGAACAGCTCCGGCGCCGCTACGTCACGCTCTCCCAGACCGACGAGTTCGGCCTGCGCCACCTCATCGCTCGCGTCAAGGCCGGTGACGCCGTGTGGATCGACGCCATGCTCGAACGGGTCGCCGACCTCCTCGCTCCTCGCTTCCCGGAGGGCACCAGCCGCGACGTCCTGCGTTCCGAGGCCCTCGGGTGGCTCGCCCGACCCGAGGACCTCGTGGCCCTGCTCCGCGGGGACGAGGCGCCGGATCCCACCCGGCAGGCCGTCATGGTCGTCCACCTCAGCGAGGACGCCGTCGGCACCGAGAGCGGTCTCGCCCGGGTCGAGGACATCGGTCCGGTCCTCACCCGGCAGGTCCAGGACTGGCTCGGCCACACCCACGTCACCGTCCGACCTGTCGTCGACCTCGCCGACCAGGTCGCCGTCGACGCCTACGAGCACCCCGCCTCGGTCCGCGAGCGCGTCAGCCTCCGCACCCCCGTCGACGCCTTCCCCCACGCCAACCAGGTCTCCTCGCACCTCGACCTCGACCACGTCGAGGCCTACGTCTCCGGAGCGCCGGGGCAGACCGGCGACCACAACTCCCAGCCCCTCGCCCGCACCAGCCACCGTGCCAAGACACACCTCGGTTACCGCGTACGACAACTCAGGCCAGGCGTCTACGTCTGGCGAACACCCCACGGACTCACCCGTCTCGTCGACCACCGAGGCACCACCGTCCTCCCCCACCGATCCTGCGACGACCTGTTCGACTCCCACGAGTGATCGGTCGATCCGTGGTGCACTGACGCCCGTGCGCATCGGGACCTGGAACCTTGCCGGACGATGGACGCCCGAACACCTCGGCTTCATCCAGGGACTGAGGTGCGACGTCCTGCTGCTGACCGAAGTCCGCGGGGACGTCGCGGTGCCCGGCATGCAGTGCCACGCAACGACCGAGCACATGGCCGAGGACCGGTGGTGGGCCGCCGTCCTCGCTCCTGAGCTGATGCCTCTTCCCGATCCGCACGGTGCATCGGCGTCCGCACTGGTCGACGACCTGAAGGTCTGCAGCACCGTGCTGCCGTGGAGGGCGTCGGGTGGCGATGCGCCGTGGAAGGGCGGGGACACGGGGCATCGGGCGGCCAATGCCGTCGCACGGATCGTCGAGTCCCGTCCGGAGGTCTGGGGCGGGGACTGGAACACGTCCCTCGAAGGTCGCGACTGGGTGGGGACGAGGCGTGGACGGGCCGCCGTCGTCGACGCGACGCGCGAGCTCGGACTCGCCGTCCACACGTCCGCCGCGCCCCACCGCGACACGGATCAGCGGGCCATCGACCACGTCGCCGTGCCGGAGGAGTGGCTTCTGACCCGTGTGGACCACGTGGTCGCGGCGGTGGAGGGGCGCTACCTCTCCGACCACGACGCCTACGTGGTCGAGACCGATCCGGCGACGGTTCGCGCGTGAGGGTCACACTGGACGGGTGACCACCGAGACCGGCGAGCCCGAGGTCCTCGAGTCGGACGCGCCTGCGGGGCGGTCCCTGCGGATCCTCGGCGTCCTCCTCCTGGCGGCCGTCGTCGTCGGAGCGGCCCTCTGGGCCGAGGGCACACGGCGGGCCGGGAGCGAGCGCCGTGCCATCGACGCCTGCGCGGCCGGTGCGACCGAGTCGGTCGCTCGGGCCGAGCGGCGGCTGGCGTCGATGGCGAGCTATGTGCGGCCTGCGTTCGGCACCGCGCCGGCCGAGGTCGAGGCCGGGCTCATGCGCCTGGTGTCCGGGCAGGTGCCCGAGGCCTCGGGGGCGGTTGACCAGGCCCTGGCCGACTGCCGCGCCATCGACGTCTGGCGTTTCAACACCTCCCACCGCGAGGCCCGGGACGCCTGGATCGCCTTCGCGGCCGCCGAGCAGCGCCGGCTGCGGGCGATCGCGGCCGAAGGTAGTCGCTACTTCACGGGTTTCGAGGCCGTCAGCGGCCGCCGCGAGGAGGCCGAGGCGCTCTGGCCCTGACCCGTCTCCGCCTCACGGCGGAGGTCGGCGGCACTCCTCGTCCCTAGGGTGGGGACGTGAGCACGCTGTCCACCTTCTTCGCCCTCGAGGACGACTGGTCGCGCCCGGTGCCACCGATCGGGCGCCGCGACGTCGCCACCGGCGCGGCGGTCGAGGCCATCGGCATCGCCACGCTCGAGATGGCCCGCAGCGCCGGCGCCTTCCACGGCGTCGACCAGCCCTTCTGGGTGATCTACCTCGTGATGTCCGCAGCGGCCGTCGCCGTCGTCCTGCGCCGCCGCTTCCCGGTCGCCACGGCCGTCTACCTCGCCGCGCACATGTTCGTCACCGGCGTGGTCATGCCCCAGGTCATGGCCCAGCTCTCGCTCCAGATCGTCTACTTCGTCGGCCTCTTCTCCGCGATGGCCTGGGGCCGGAGCCGGCGTACGTCGCTGCTGGTCAGCGGGACCATCCTCGCCTTCATGCTCTGCTGGGTGGGCTGGCAGTTCGCCATCGGCACCGGTCTCCAGCAGTACCTCGGCGACCAGGAGGCCACGCAGTCCGAGGGCTTCCTGCCCGCGATCCCGGCGCTCGTCCTGCTGACCTTCATCGTCAACGTCGCCTACTTCGTCGGCGCGATCATCGGCGGCCAGGTCGCCTGGCGCAGCGCCCGGCAGCGCGAGGCGCTGGCAGACCAGGCAGCCACCATCGCCAGCCAGGCCGAGACCCTGCGCCGCCGGGCCGTCGTCGACGAGCGGCTGCGGATCGCCCGCGAGCTCCACGACGTCGTCGGCCACCACGTCTCGGTCATCGGCGTCCAGGCCGCCGGCGCGCGCCGCGTCCACGACCGCGACCCGGAGGCGACCACCACCGCCCTCGGCGCGATCGAGGAGAGCTCCCGCGAGGCGGTCACCCAGATGCGCTCGCTGCTCGGCACCCTGCGCGACATCGAGGGCCAGGCCGAGGGCACCGGCCTCGACCAGCCCGACCGCACCACCGGCCCCGGCGCCGTCGACCTGCCGGCGCTGGTCGCCGAGCGCAGCGGCCTCCGCACGACGTACGACGTCGTCGAGGACCGCGAGGGCGCGGCGGGCCGGCTGCCCGGCCCCGTCGGGTTGTCCCTCTACCGCACGGTGCAGGAGGCCCTGGCCAACGTCGAACGCCACTCGACCGCCTCCCGCGCCTCGGTCACGCTCCGCGTCACGGAGGGCGGCAGCTCCCCCTTCGCCGAGGTCGAGGTCGTGGACGACGGCCGCCAGCGCAGTGGCACGTCGGGCACCGGCCTCGGCCAGCTCGGCATCCGCGAGCGGGTCGCGTCCCACCGGGGCGTCGTCGACATCGGACCGCGGGCGACCCGCGGCTACCGGGTCCGGGTCCGTCTGCCGCTCCACGGGGCAGCCGGTGACTGACCCCCTGCGCGTCCTGCTCGTCGACGACCAGGCCCTGGTCCGTTCCGGCTTCCGAATGATCCTGTCCGTGGAGCCGGACATCGACGTCGTCGGCGAGGCCGGCGACGGCGAGCAGGCCGTCTCCCTCGCCCGCGCGCTGCGGCCCGACGTCGTGCTCATGGACGTCCAGATGCCCCGCGTCGACGGCATCCAGGCCACCGCCGACGTCGTCGCCGAGGGCCTCGGCAAGGTCGTCATCCTCACCACCTTCGACCGCGACGACTACCTCTTCGCCGGCCTGCGCGCCGGGGCGAGCGGCTTCCTGCTGAAGAACTGCGAGGCCGACCGCCTCGTGGAGGCCGTGCGCGCCGTCGGCAACGGGCACGCCCTGCTCTCCCCCGAGGTCACCCGCCGCGTCATCGCCGAGATGACCGCCGCGCCCGCCGCGGACGCCGACGCCGCCGACCCCGAGGCGGTGGCGATGCTCGACCGGCTGACCGAACGCGAGCGCGAGGTGCTCGAGCTGCTCGGCGAGGGCCTGTCGAACGCCGAGATCGCCGCACGCCTCTACGTCGGCGAGGCCACCGTCAAGACCCACGTGTCCAACTGCCTGGCCAAGCTCCACCTCCGCGACCGCGTCCAGGCCGTCGTCCTCGCCCACAAGGCGGGCCTGGTCGGCTGACGATCTCCCCCGCCAGACGGATCCGCCTGGGGCCCCGACTCCCTAGCGTGGAGGCATGATCCAGGTACGCGGACTGACCCGTCGCTTCGGTGACACCACGGTCGTCGACGACGTCTCCTTCGAGGTCCCCCCGGGCCAGCTCACGGGCTTCGTCGGTGGCAACGGCGCGGGCAAGACGACCACCATGCGGATGGTGATGGGGCTGCTCGGTCTCCACGGCGGCGAGGTCCTCTGGGACGACCGGCCGATCACCGACGCCGACCGTCGCCGCTTCGGCTACATGCCCGAGGAGCGCGGCCTCTACCCCAAGCAGAAGGTGCTCGACCAGCTCGTCTACCTCGGCGAGCTCGGTGGCCTCGCCGCCGGCGACGCACGTCGTACGGCGCAGCGCGCCCTCGAGCGCTTCGGGCTCGCCGACCGGGCGGGCGACCGGGTCGAGAAGCTCAGCCTCGGCAACCAGCAGCGCGTCCAGATCATCGCCGCGCTGCTCGGCGAGCCCCAGGCCCTCGTCCTCGACGAACCCTTCTCCGGTCTCGACCCGAGCGCCGTCGACTCGATGGTCGACCTGCTGCGCGAGGAGACCGCTCGCGGCGTCCCCGTCCTCTTCTCCAGCCACCAGCTCGACCTCGTCGAGCAGCTCTGCGACCGGCTCGTCGTCCTCCGCGCCGGCCGCGTCGTCGCCCAGGGCACCGTCGAGGAGCTCCGCTCCCGCGGGCCCGCCCGACTCCGGCTCGTCGTCGACCGCGACGCCGGCTGGGTCCGCGACGTCCGCGGCCTCCACGTCGTCGACGTCGACGGCCCGGTCGCGGTGGTGGAGCTCGCGGAGCGCCCCAGCCCCGCGGCCGACCACGCCGACGTACGCCGGGCGCTGCTCACCGAGGGCCTGGCGCGTGGCGAGGTCGTCGAGCTCGCCGAGGTCCGCACGCCGCTCGCCGAGATCTACCGGGAGGTCACCGCATGAACACCGAGAACCCGTGGCTGCTCGTCGCCCGCCGCGAGGTGATGACCAAGCTCACCGACAAGGCGTTCCTCGTCGGCACGGCCATCACCCTCGTGCTGATCACCGGCTTCATCGGCTGGCAGGTCGTCAGCGAGAACGACACCGAGACCTACGAGGTCGTCGCGACCGCCGACGCCCTCGACGCCGCGACGCTGCTCGAGGAGCGCACCGCCGACGTCGACGAGTCGGTGCGGGTCGAGGTCCAGCAGGTCGCGACCGAGGCCGAGGGCGAGGCCGCGCTGCGGTCCGGCGACGCGGACCTCCTGATCAGGCCCACCGACGACGGCTGGCTCCTCATCGGCGACGAGGGGGTCCCCGGCGACGTCGAGCGCGCCGCGGCGACCGTGCTCCGCGACGCCGTCCTCGCCGCCAACGCCGAGGACGCCGGCACGACGCTGGGCGAGCTGCAGGCCGGCAGCGAGGTCTCGACCGACCTGCTCCAGGGCGACGCCGAGCGGCAGGGCTTCGCCCAGGCCATGGGGGTCGCGCTCGCCTTCCTCTTCTACTTCGCGGCGCTCGGCTTCGGCTACACGCTGGCCGGCAGCATCACCGAGGAGAAGTCGAGCCGGGTCGTCGAGATCATCACCACCAAGATCCCGGTTCGCCAGCTGCTCATCGGCAAGATCGCCGGCAACACGCTGCTCGCGATCGCGCAGACAGCCCTGCTGGTCACCGTCGGCCTGATCGGCATCTCCTTCACCGACTACGGCGGCTTCCTGCCCGCGCTCAGCGGCGGCCTCGGCTGGTTCGTCGCCTTCTTCGTCGTGGGCTTCTGCTTCCTGGCCTGCTGGTGGGCCGTGGCCGGTGCCCTCGCCAGCCGGGCCGAGGACCTCCAGACGACGGCGACCCCGCTCTCGTTCCTCATGATGGGGGTCTTCTTCGGGGCGTTCCTGTTCGAGGGGACCGCGTTGACGGTGGCGTCCTACGTCCCGCCGTTCTCCTGCGTGCTGATGCCGATGAGGCTGCTCCAGGGCGACGCCGCGTGGTGGGAGCCGGTCATCGCCATCGCGATCCTGGCCGCCGCCATGGCCGCGACGGTGGTCTTCGCCGAGCGGCTCTACCGCCGCGCGTTGCTGCAGACGCAGGGACGGGTGAGCCTCAAGCAGGCCTGGACGGCGGCCGACTGACCCGGCCCCTAGAGTGACGGTGATGACACCGACACTCGACCGGACCTGGGCCGGCCTCGTCGACGACGCGGCGGTCTTCCCACCCGGTGACGCTCCGCTGCCGACTGCCGTCGAGGACCACGCCGCACGGCGCGGCGAGTGGTGGTCCGACCTGGTCGGGTCGTTCGTCGTCACCGACCGAGCGGTCCCCGAGGTGGCCCAGCCGCTGCGCCTCTCGGTCGTCGTGACCGGTGGCGCGGGCGGCATCGACCCGGCTCTCCGGCTGGTCGAGCGCGGTGGCCACGAGCTGGCCGGCGTCGAGGTCGCGTTGCGTGACCTCGACGACCTGCCCGGCAACGCACGCCGGGTCGCCGCGGCCGTCGACGCGGCCGGCCTCGACCCCGAGTCGGCGTACGTCGAGCTGCCGCACGTCGCCGACACCGGGGGCTGGCTGCGCGCGGCCGACGTGGTGGCCGAGTCGGGGCTCCGGCTGAAGTTCCGCACGGGCGGCCTCGAGGAGCACCTCTTCCCCCACCCGCACGCCCTGGCCGGCTGGATCGACGCCGCCCTCGACCGCGAGACGCCGTTCAAGTGCACCGCCGGGCTCCACAACGCGCTGCGCCACGAGAACACGGACGGGTTCACCCACCACGGCTTCCTCAACGTCCTCGCCGCCACGATCCGCGCGTTCGACGGGGCCTCCCGCGACGACGTCGTGGCCCTGCTCGAGCAGCGCGAGGCCGGCCCCCTGCTCGACGCCGTCGACGACGGCGACCTGCGCCGCGCGCGCCGGTGGTTCACCTCGTTCGGTTCCTGCTCGGTGGTCGAGCCGCGCGACGACCTGATCGCCCTGTCACTCCTGGAGGACTCGTGACCGACTGCTGGGTCGAGGGTGCCGCGGGCTCCCTCTTCGACGTCGACAACCTGCCCTGGGGTGTCTTCTCCCTCCCCGGCGAGGAGCCGCGGGTGGGGGTGCGGATCGGCGACCTCGTCCTCGACGTAGCGCCCGTCGCCGCCGCCGAGATGCTCGACTCCCACCACGTCTTCCAGGAGCCCTCGCTCAACGCCTTGATGGCCGAGGGCCGCCAGGTGCGCGCGTCGCTGCGCACGTGGCTCACCGGCCTGCTCACCGACGAGACCGAGCGCGACCTCGTCGAGCCCCACCTGCTGCCGCTGGGCGAGGTCACGCTCCACCTGCCGGTCGAGGTCGCCGACTACGTCGACTTCTACGCCTCCCTCGACCACGCCTCCAACGTCGGGAAGATGTTCCGCCCCGACGCGGAGCCGCTGCTCCCCAACTGGAAGCACCTGCCCGTCGGCTACCACGGCCGCGCCGGCACGGTCGTCCCCAGCGGCACCGACGTGGTCCGCCCGTGCGGCCAGCGGAAGGCGCCGACGGAGGACTCCCCGTCCTACGGCGCCAGCCGGCGTCTCGACATCGAGGCCGAGCTGGGCTTCGTCGTCGGCACCGGGTCGGCGCTGGGCTCGCGGGTCGCGGTCGCCGACTTCGCCGACCACGTCTTCGGAGTCGTCGGGCTCAACGACTGGAGCGCCCGCGACATCCAGGCGTGGGAGTACGTCCCGCTCGGCCCCTTCCTCGGCAAGTCGTTCGCGACCTCGATCTCCCACTGGGTGACGCCCCTGGAGGCGCTCGACGCCGCGTGGTGCGACCTGCCCGGCCAGGACCCCGAGCCGCTGGCCTACCTCGCGCCGGGCAGCGCACGTGGCCTCGACATCGCGGTGGAGGTCGAGCTGGACGGCGAGGTCGTCAGCCGGCCGCCGTACTCGTCGATGTACTGGTCGCCCGCCCAGATGCTGGCCCACATGACCGTCAACGGGGCGTCGCTGCGCACCGGCGACCTCGTCGCCTCGGGCACGATCTCGGGCGCGGAGCGCGACCAGCGCGGGTCGCTGCTCGAGCTCGGCTGGGGCGGCCAGGAGCCGTTCACGGCCGCGGGTCGCGAGCGGACGTTCCTCGAGGACGGCGACACCGTCACCCTGCGCTACACCGCCCCCGGCACCCGGGGCGGTCGGATCGCGCTCGGCGAGGTCACCGGCACGATCGTGCCGGCACTCGACTGACCAGCCGTCAGACGCCCTCGCGGTCGCTGAAGCCGGGGTGGACGAAGGGCTCACCGCGCTTCATCGACTCCACCGCGCCGGGGTGGACCCGTCGCAGGTGGGCGAGTCCGCGGTGGCGGTAGCGCAGGATCTGGACCACGCCGATCGTCCAGAAGAGGTACTGCACGCACAGGGCGGCCCGGAAGTCGTCGAGGTCGTAGGCGTTCATGCCGCCCGGCTGACGGAGGTCGAGGACGATCCCCACCAGCGCCATCGTCATCAGCGAGGCCGCGAAGCCGCCGATGTTGACCAGCCCGTTGGCCCGGCCCAGTGACTCCAGCGGGGTGAACGAGCGCGCGAGGTCGAAGCCGACCATCGACGCCGGGCCACCGGTCGCGGTCGCCAGCACGAGGACCACCAGCAGCCACATCGGCGCCGCGGTGTCACGGAGCAGGACGACGGTCCAGGTGGTCGCGATCAGCCCGACGACGCCGATCACGATCCAGGAGCGGTAGAGCGGCAGCCGGGTCACGAGCCAGCTCAGCACCAGGCCGCTGATGATCACCCAGCCGGTCATCAGCATCAGCAGCGTGCTCGCGGCGCCGGTCGAGAGCCCCTGCCCGCGCACGAGGAAGGGAAAGCCCCACAGCATCGCGAACACCGTCGGGGAGAACTGGGGCGTGAAGTGCGACCACATCCCGAGCCGCGTGCCGGGGTTGCCCCAGACCGTCTGCACGGACCGGGCCAGCGCCCGCAGCTTCACCGGCGTGATCCCGCTCGCGGCGTACGGCGAGTCCTTGACCACGAGTGCGACGGCGACCATCAGCACGACACCGACGGTCGAGGCGAGGCCGAAGGCGGCGGTCCAGCCGAGCTCGTGGAGGGCCCACGACAGCGGGGCCGCGGCGATGATCGCGCCGACCTGGCCGACCTGGCCGGTGAGCTGGGTGACCAGCGGGGCCTGCCGCACCAGGAACCACGCACCGACCAGCCGGATCACGCTGATGAAGACCATCGCATCGCCTGCGCCGAGGACCGCCCGGGCGAGCACCGCGGTCGGGAACGACTCGGAGAAAGCGAAGGCCACCTGGGCGGCGGTCATGAAGACCAGGCCGGCCAGCAGCATCGCGCGAGAGCCGTAGCGGTCGAGCAGGACGCCGACCGGCACCTGCATGCCGGCGTAGACGAGCAGCTGGAGGACGGTGAACAGCGACAGCTGGGTCGCCTCGATGTCGAAGCGGTCGGCCGCGATCAGCCCGGCGACGCCGAGCGAGCTGCGGTGGAAGACCGCGAGCAGGTAGACGGCCAGCGCCACCAGCCAGATCGCCCACGCCCGGCGTCTGCCGATGTCGTGGATCTGCTGTGGCACGTGCTCCATCGTCCCACCCGGCGGCCTAGAGTCGGCGCGTGGTCCAGTTCGGGCAGTACCCCCGCCCCGTGCACACCGTCGCCCACCTCAGCGACCCCCACCTCCTCGCCGGGGGCGCTCGCCAGTACGGCGCGATCGACCCGGAGGCGGGCCTGCTGCTCGCCCTCGACCGGCTGCGGCGGCTCGACCCCGTCCCCGACGTCGTGGCGTTCACCGGCGACCTCGCCGACAGGGGCGAGCCCGCGGCCTACGCGCGGCTGCGCGAGCTGGTCGACCCGGTCGTCGCCGACCTCGGTGCCCGGGTCGTCTGGACGATGGGCAACCACGACGAGCGGGCGCCGTACGCCGCCGGACTGTTCGGCAGCAGCCCCGACCACGACGCCGTCGGGCCCCAGGACCGCGCCTACGACGTCCGCGGGCTGCGCGTCCTCGCCCTCGACACCAGCGTCCCCGGCTACCACCACGGCGACCTGGAGGACAGCCAGCTCGACTGGCTCGCCGACCAGCTGGTCGTCCCGTCCGAGCACGGCACCCTGCTGGCGCTCCACCACCCGCCGATCCCGGTCCCGATGCTGCCGGTCGCGGCGGTCATCGAGCTGCAGGACCAGCACCGGCTCGCCGAGGTCGTGCGTGGCTCCGACGTGCGCGCCATCGTCGGTGGCCACTTCCACTACACGTCGTGGTCGACCTTCGCCGGCATCCCCGTGTCGGTCGCCTCCGCGAGCTGCTACACCGCCGACCCGGCTCCGCTCGACCGGCTGATCTCCGGCGTCGACGGCCACCAGGCCTTCACGGTCCTCCACCTCTACGGCGACGACGCCGACCGCCAGGTGGTCCACACGGTCGTCCCGCTGGCCCAGGCCCACGAGGTCAGCGGTCACGGGCTTGACGTCGTACCGGCGCTCGAGGCGCTCTCGCCCGAGGAACGGCGCGAGGTCATCAGCAACAAGGCGTCCGACCTCAACCAAGGGTGACCTAGCGTTGTCTCCTGTGACGCGATGGCAGGGACAGGTCGAGAGCACCGAGTGGCTGACGCCGCTCCTCATCAGGGTCGTCCTCGGCGGTGAGGGCCTTGCCGGGTTCGAGATGCCCGACGCGACCGACACCTACGTCAACGTGGCGCTCCCGCCCGACGGCCTGCGCCGTCGCTACACCGTCCGGTCGTGGGACCCGGCGACGGGGCGGCTCACGCTCGACTTCGTCGTCCACGGTGACGACGGCGTCGGCGGTCCGTGGGCGGCCGCGGCTGCGCCGGGTGATGCCCTCGACTTCGACGGACCGTCCGGCGGCTACCGCCCTGATCCGACGGCCGACTGGCACCTGCTCGTCGGCGACGAGTCCGCCCTGCCCGCGATCGCCGCGTCGCTCGAGGCCTGCCCTGACGGCGTCCCGGTGCTCGTACGACTGCTCTGCGACGGCCCCGACCACGAGATTGACCTCGCGACGCCGTCCGGGCTCGACCTGCAGTGGCTGCACCGTCCGGCGTCGCTCCCCGACGCGGTCGCCGGGCTGAGCCTCCCGTCCGGCCGGGGGCACGCCTTCGTGCACGGCGAGGCGGAGGAGATCCGCGCGATCCGCCGTCACCTGCTCACCGACGGCGGGTTCACCCGGCCCGACATGTCCTGCTCGCCCTACTGGCGCCGCACGATGACCGACGAGGCCTGGCGGACGGTGAAGAAGGACTTCGTCGCCGCCATGGAGGCCGACGTCTGACCAGCTCCTGACCCGCACTGGTCAGGTCCTGGTCAGCCCTTGGTGGCACCCAGCGTCAGGCCCGACACGAACTGCTTCTGCAGGGCGAAGAAGACGACGAGCACCGGCAGCGCGACCAGGACCGAGCCCGCCGCCACCAGGTTGGTGTCGGTGAAGAACTGGCCGCGGAGGTTGTTCAGCCCCGAGGTGACCGGCAGCTTGTCGAAGTCCTGGATCAGCACCGTCGCCCAGAAGAACTCGTTGTAGATCCACGTCACCTGGAGCGTGGCCAGCGCAGCGAGCGCCGGCCGCACCAGCGGCATCGTCAGCTGCCAGTACTGCCGCCACACGCCCGCCCCGTCGATCTGGGCCGACTCGTAGACCTCCTTGGGGATGGTCTTCATGTAGTTGCTCAGCACGAACGTGCAGAAGCCGATCTGGAAGGCCGTGTTGACCAGGATCAGCGCCCAGTAGCTCGACAGCATCGACCCGGAGTCGCTCATCCACAGCGGCAGCGGGATCTCGCGGAACATCCGGAACACCGGGATCAGCAGGGCCTGCGGCGGAAGCAGGTTGGCGGCGAGGAAGAAGCCGAGGAGCGCCAGGTTGAAGCGGAAGCTGAAGCGGGCGAGCACGAAGGCGACCAGCGACGACAGGAACAGCGTCAGGAGCACCGCCGGGACCGTGATGTAGAGCGAGTTCACGAAGTACTGGGAGAAGTTGCCCTGCCGCCATGCCTGCTCGTAGTTGTCGAAGGTCCAGCCGCCGAGCGAGAGATAGCCGTTGGCCTGGGTGTACTCATAGCTCCGGAAGGAGTTGAGGACCGCCCACACCAGGGGGAAGAGCCAGACGAGGGCGAGGACCAGCATCACCACGGTGGCGACGGCACCGCGCCGTCGGTTCAGCACGCCCCCCTCGACCCGCTCGGGCGGGGTGTCGGCCCGGGCCTCGGTGGCGGGGACCGCCACCGCGGTCCCGCTGTCGGACCAGCTCATCGTTCCTCCTGCTCGCGGAAGACGATCCGCAGGTACATGGCGATGAAGACCGAGGAGATCACCATCATGATCACGGCCAGCGCCGAGCCGAAGCCGTAGCGGGTCGCCTCGCCGATGACGTTCTGGTTGACCAGGGCTCCGATCAGCTCGAGCCCGTTGCGCCCCTTGTTGATGACCCAGACGATGTCGAAGGCGCGCAGCGACTCGATCACCACGATGACCAGCACGATCATGTTGATCGGCTTCATCACCGGGAAGACGACGGAGAAGAACGTCTTCGACTCCGAGGCCCCGTCGACCGCCGCGGCCTCGCGCAGGGACTGGTCGACGCCCTTCAGCCCGGCCAGGTAGATCAGCATGATGTAGCCGGTGTGCCGCCAGGCGGTGGCGACGAGCACGGCCCACAGGTTGACGTTCGGGTCGCCGTACCAGTCGACCTCGCTTCCGAAGACCTGGTTGATCAGGCCCTGGTCACGCGAGTAGAAGAGCTGCCAGATGAAGCCGACGAGCGCGAGCGACAGCACGACCGGCATGTAGAACGCCGTCTGGTAGAACCGGCCGCCCCGCATCTCCCGGTCGAGCACCACCGCCAGCAGCATGCCGAGCAGGGTCGGGAAGACGAAGAGGAACACCAGCCAGATGAGGTTGTGGCGCACCGCTGGCCAGAACGGCGGGTAGATGGTCGTGACGTCGCGGTAGTTCTGGAAGCCGATCCACTCGATGGTGCTCAGGTCACCGAAGCCGTTCCACCGCCCGAAGGACAGCGCGATCGATCCCAGCGCCGGCAGCCACACCAGCCACAGCACGAGCAGCGCCGGAACCACGACCATGAGGGTGACCACGAGCCGGTCGCCCGCCGCCATCCGGCGGCGACGGGGGACCGCCCTCGTCGTGGTGGTGTCGTTGTCCACGGCTCCGCCGCTCAGAAGATCGACTGCTTCTGCTGCTCGATCGAGGCGGTGATGCCGTCGATGTCGCCGGGGTTCTTCAGGAAGTCCTGGATCGAGGGGATCATCACCGTCGACGCGAAGTCGGAGTTGGTGTCGCGGTCGAGGAACTGCGCGATGTTGGCGGCCGCGCCGACGACCTCGGCCGACTTCTTCTGGAGGTCGGAGTAGGTGTCGGTGGAGGCATTGGCGTTGGCCGCGATCATCGGGGCGTCAGCTCCGTTGTTGGCCGCGTCGGCGGCCTCGGCGGTGCCGATGAACTTCAGCATCTCCTTGCCCCCCTCCTGGTTCGGCCCGCCCGCCGCGAGGCAGAAGCCGTCGATCGGGGCGTCGAGCGCGTCGCTGCCGATCGAGTCGTCGAGCGCCGGGAACGTGAAGAAGTCGAGGTCGTCCTGGGTGTCGGCGATCGCGTCGACGACGAAGGTGCCGAGCAGGTACATGCCGCAGTCGCCCTTGGCCATGGAGGTGGCCGACTCCTGCCAGGTCCGGCCCAGCGGGTCCTCCTGGTGGTAGGGCAGCAGGTCGCCCCAGGTCGAGAAGACGTTCTTGACCTCGGCGCTGTCCCACGCCGCGTCACCGGCCATCAGCTCCATGTGGAAGTCGAAGCCGTTGAGCCGCATGTTGAGGATGTCGAAGGTGCCCATCGCCGGCCAGCCGTCCTTGTCGCCGAAGGCGAACGGCGTGATGCCCTTGCCCTGCATGTCCTGCATCAGGGCGTCGAGGTCGTCCTTGTTCTCGGGTGCGACCCAGCCGTTCTTCTCGAAGACCGACTTCCGGTAGAACACCGCCCACGGGTAGTAGGCGACCGGCACGAAGTACTGCTTGCCGTCGGGCGCGGTGGCCGCGGTCTTGAAGGCGTCGGTCATGCCGTCGATCGGCCACACGTCGCTGATGTCCGAGATCAGGCCGTTCTCGGCGAGCTGGGCCATCCGGAAGCCGGCGAACCAGGAGAAGACGTCGTCGGGCGCACCCTGGAGGTAGGTGTTCAGGTTCTCCTGGAAGGTGTTGTGGTCGACGGCGTTGACGTCGACCGTGCGCCCGGTCTTCTTCTCGTAGGCCGCCACCATGGCCGCCGCGCGGTCGTAGGCGGGCCCGGAGCCCTGCGCCTCGTTGAGGCCGAACTTCACCGTGCCGTCGGCACTGCCGCCGCCACCGCCCGAGTCACCGCCGCACGCCGCGAGCAGGCTCGGCGCGCCGAGGATCGCCCCGCCGAGGGCGGCGTTGCGCAGGAAGCTGCGCCGCGTCGAGGCGGCCGTGGCAATCGCCGAGCCGGGGATGCTCTGTCCGAACCGGGGACGGGGAGCGCTGACCATGTGAACCTCCAACACCTGTGACCGCCGAAACGGACAGAACTGAACACGTTCCGAGCAGCGTGACGGTCGTCACTGACGCTGTCAACCCCCTCGTCAGCAACGATTCGGACTCGTAACGCCGCTATCCGGTAGTTGCACGATCAAACATCTCTGGACGACCCTGTGATGGTTTCTGTTGACTTCGCCACAGGCCGGGTCCACAGTGTCCGCATGCCTGCCCCACTCCCGCGCCTCGCCTACGGAGGCGACTACAACCCCGAGCAGTGGCCCACCGAGGTCCAGGTCGAGGACGTCGCCCTCATGCAGCAGGCCGGCGTCGACCTGGTCACGCTCGGGGTGTTCTCGTGGGCGTGGATCGAGCCCGAGCCGGGGCGCTTCGAGCTCGGCTGGCTCGACGAGGTCGTCGCACGGCTCCACGCCGGAGGCATCCGGATCGACCTGGCCACGGCGACCGCGTCGCCACCGCCGTGGCTGGCGCACCGCCACCCCGAGACCCTGCCCGTGACCGTCGACGGCACCACCCTCTGGCCCGGCGCCCGGCAGGCCTACTGCCCCTCCTCCCCCGTCTACCGGGAGCACGCCCTGCGCCTGGTCCGGGTCCTGGCCGAGCGCTACGGCCACCACGACGCCCTGGCGCTGTGGCACGTCGGCAACGAGTCGGGCTGCCACGTCGCGCGCTGCTACTGCGACGTGAGCGCCGCGGCGTTCCGGGGCTGGCTCGAGCAGCGCTACGGCACGGTCGAGGCGCTCAACGAGGCCTGGGGCACGGCCTTCTGGTCGCAGCGCTACGCCGACTTCGCGGAGGTCAACCCGCCCCGGTCGGCCCCGGCGTTCCCCAACCCCACCCAGCAGCTCGACTTCCACCGGTTCTCCTCCGACCAGCTCATCGAGAACTTCGTCGCCGAGCGCGACCTGCTCCACGAGCTGTCCCCGGGCGTCCCCGTCACGACCAACTTCATGGTCACCGACCACGTGCGCGACATCGACTACTTCGCCTTCGCCCGCGAGGTCGACCTGGTCACCAACGACCACTACCTCCGCGCCGAGGACCCCGAGGGCTTCCGGGAGCTCGCGTTCTGCAGCGACCTCACCCGCGGGGTCGCCGGCGGCGCCCCGTGGCTGCTGATGGAGACGTCGACCAGCGCCGTGAACTGGCAGCCGCGCAACGTCGCGAAGCGTCCCGGCCAGCTGCGCCGCAACGCGATGGCCCACGTGGCCCGCGGGTCCGACGGGATCCTCTTCTTCCAGTGGCGCGCCTCGCGGGCCGGGGCGGAGAAGTTCCACTCCGGCCTGGTCCCCCACGCCGGCACGGACACGCGCCTGTGGCGCGAGGTCTGCGGCCTCGGCGCCGACCTCGATGCCCTCGAGCCGGTCGCCCGCGCCCGGGCCGACAACAGGGTCGCGATCCTCTTCGACTGGGAGGCCTGGTGGGCCAGCGAGCTCGACTCCCACCCCAGCATCGACGTCCGCTACCTCGACCGCGCCCACGACCTCCACCGCTCCCTGACCGACCGTCAGGTCGGTGTCGACGTCGTCCACCCCGAGCACGACCTGTCCGGCTACGACGTCGTGCTCGTCCCCACGCTCTACACCGTGACCGACCGGGCCGCCGACGCTCTCCGGGCGACCGCGGAGGCCGGCGCGGTCGTCGCGGTCACCTACTTCAGCGGCATCGTCGACGAGCACGACCACGTCCGCCTCGGCGGCTACCCCGGCGCCTACCGCGACCTGCTCGGGGTGTGGGTGGAGGAGTTCCTTCCCCTGCCGGCCGGCGAGACGGTCCACCTCGACGACGGCGGCCGCGCCGACACGTGGGCCGAGCACGTCCACCTGCGCGGCGCGGAGCCGGTGGCGTCGTACGTCGACGGGCCGGCGGCCGGGCTCCCCGCGATCACGCGACGCACCGTCGGGGAGGGCGAGGCGTGGTACGTCGCCACCCGGCTGGACCGGGCCGGCACCGACCGTCTGGTCGAGTCGCTGCTCGACCGCGCCGGGGTCGCCCACGGTCTGGCGCCTGCCGGCGTCGAGGTCGTGCGCCGCCACGGCGACGGCGGCTCGACCTGGTCGTTCGTCATCAACCACACCGACGCCGCTGCCGCGGTCGAGGTCAGCGGCCGCGACCTGCTGACGGGCGGGAGGTTCCCCGGTAGCGTCCCCGCCGGCGGCGTGGCCGTCGTCGACCACGGGGAGGTGTGAGGTGCTGGCGGTGCAGCGGCGCAGCCGCATCCTGGGCGAGCTGGAGCGTGATGGCACGGTCCGGGTCTCCGACCTGGTGACGCTCCTGGGCGTCTCGGACATGACCATCCGCCGGGACCTGCAGGTGATGCACCGCGAGGGGCTGCTGGAGAAGGTCCACGGCGGGGCCACGGTGCGCGCCGAGCCCTCCAGCCTCGAGCCCGGCTTCGAGGCGAAGTCGGCGCGACGGCTGGCGGAGAAGGAGGCGATCGCCGCCCGGGCCGCCTCCCTGGTGCGCCCCGGCTCCGCGATCGCGATCTCCGCCGGCACCACCACCCACGCCCTCGCGCGGCACCTCGTGGACGTCCCCGGGCTGACGGTGGTCACGAACTCGATCTGGGTCTCCGACGTGCTGCACCGCACCGCCCAGGAACCGGTGTCGGTGCTGCTCACCGGTGGCCTTCGCACTCCCTCCGACGCCCTGGTGGGCCCGGTCGCGATTGCGGCCCTCGAGTCGCTCCACGTCGACACCGTGTTCCTCGGCGTGCACGGCATGGACTCGCGCGCCGGCCTGAGCACCCCCAACATGCTCGAGGCGGAGACCAACCGGGCGATGATCCGCTGCGGCCGCCGGCTGGTCGTGCTCGCCGACTCCACGAAGTGGGGTGTCGTCGGTCTCAGCTCGATGGCCGAGCTCTCTCAGGCCTCGGTGATCATCAGCGACACCGGCATGCCGGCCCAGGTCAGCGCCCAGCTCGCCGAGCAGTGTGAGGAGCTGGTGCTGGTGTCTCCGGGCGAGCCGGTCCCGGACGACGCCGAGGAAGCCTAGGTGGCCCGGCCCCGGAGACGACAAGACCCCCACCGCTGGTGGGGGTCTGGCGTGGCAGGTGAAGGATTCGAACCTTCGAAGGCAAAGCCGACGGATTTACAGTCCGCTCCCATTGGCCGCTCGGGCAACCTGCCGTGTCGGTGCCCCGGCTGTGACCGGGACGCGACGAGCGATAAGAATACAGAAGGTACGACGCAGAGCCGAAACCGGAGGGGACCCCATGGCTGACTCGTCCTTCGACATCGTGAGCAAGCTGGACCGGCAGGAGGTCGACAACGCACTCGGGCAGACCGCACGCGAGGTCGCCACCCGGTTCGACTTCAAGGGAACCGGTGCCACCATCGAGTGGCAGGGTGAGCAGGCGATCGAGATCACCGCCTCCGCCGACGACCGTGCGAGCGCCGTGCTCGACGTCTTCAAGCAGAAGCTGGTCAAGCGCAACGTCTCGCTCAAGGTGCTCGACGCCTCCGAGCCGCGCCAGTCCGGCCAGCAGTCCAAGATCGGCATCGCGCTGAAGGAGGGCATCTCCTCGGAGGACGCGAAGAAGATCAGCAAGCTGATCCGCGACGAGGGCCCCAAGGGCGTGAAGGCACAGATCCAGGGCGACGAGCTGCGGGTGTCGAGCAAGAAGCGCGACGACCTCCAGGCGGTGCAGCGGCTGGTGAAGGAGCAGGACTACGACTTCGCGGTGCAGTTCACCAACTACCGCTGAGGCTCCTCCACCAGCGCGCTCCTCACCCCGCCGCGAGCTCCATCCGTGGGACGACCGTGGCGCCGGTGGTGGGCGTGAGCCACACCGTCTGGCCCTCGGTCACGTCCAGGCCGCGGGCGTGGGCGCGGGTCATCGTCACGTCGACGCTCTGCCCGTCCGTGGTCAGCACCGTCAGCCGCACCTCGAAGCCGACGCGGAGGTAGCGCGAGACCGTGCCCTCGATCGAGCCGGCGAGCAGCGGTGACACCGCGACGTCGACGTCGTGCGGCCGCAGCCGTACGTCGCCGAGCGTCGTCACCTGGCCGAGGAAGCCCATCACGAAGTCGTTGGCCGGCTCGTCGTAGAGCTGGTCGGGCGTGCCGACCTGCTCGATCCGGCCGTCGTTGATCACGACGATCTCGTCGGCGACCTCGAGCGCCTCTTCCTGGTCGTGGGTCACGAAGACGGTGGTCACGTGCACCTCGTCGTGGAGTCGTCGGAGCCACTCCCGCAGCTCCTTGCGGACCTTGGCGTCGAGGGCACCGAACGGCTCGTCGAGCAGCAGCACCGTCGGCTCGACCGCGAGCGCACGGGCCAGCGCCATGCGCTGCCGCTGACCGCCGGAGAGCTGCGACGGCAGGCGGTGGGAGAACTGCGAGAGGTGGACCAGGTCGAGCAGCTCCTCGACCCGGCGCAGCACCTCCGGCTTGGGCTTCTTGCGGATCTCGAGCCCGAACGCGACGTTCTTCGCCACCGTCATGTGCTTGAAGACGGCGTAGTGCTGGAAGACGAAGCCGACGTTGCGCTTCTGGGGCGGCAACCGGGTGGCGTCGGTGCCCTCGATGGTCACCGTGCCGGAGTCCGCGGACTCCAGGCCGGCGATGATCCGCAGCAGCGTGGACTTGCCGCCGCCCGAGGGCCCGAGCAGCGCGGTCAGCTGGCCCGTCGGGATGGAGACGGAGACGTCGTCGAGGGCGACGAAGTCCCCGAACTTCTTGGTGACGCGGGAGATGTCGATGCTCATGCTGTTGACCCTTCCTTGGGACGCAGGAGCGAGACCACGACGATGCAGACGACGCTGACGAACGCGAGCAGGAACGCGACCGCGTAGGCCGTGGGCTGCTCGAAGTTCTGGTACCTCTGCTCGACCACGAGCGTGGCCGTCTGGGTCTGCCCGGTGAAGTTGCCCGAGACGATCTTGACCGCGCCGAACTCGCCCAGCGACCGTGCGAGCGAGAGGACGACGCCGTAGACGACGGCCCACTTGATGCTGGGCAGCGTGATCCGCCAGAAGGTCTGGCGGCCGTTGGCGCCCAGGCTGCGGGCGGCCTGCTCCTGGTCGTCCCCGATCTCGGTCAGGACCGGGACGACCTCGCGGATCACGAGCGGCAGTGCGACGAAGCAGGTCGCCATGATCATGCCGGGGGTGCTGAAGATGACCTGGTAGCCCAGACCCTCCAGCGTGGGACCGAACCAGCCGGTCCGGCCGTTGTAGACGAGCAGCAGTGCGAGGCCGACCACCACCGGCGAGACCGAGAGCGGCACGTCGATGAGGGCGGACAGCACGCGCTTGCCCGGGAACTCGTGGCGCACCAGGAGGATCGAGATCGACACCCCGAAGACGAGGTTGATCAGGACCGCCCAGAAGGCGACCTCGACCGTCAGCAGCAGCGCGCTCCGCACCAGCGGGTCGGCCAGCGTCTCGAGCAGCGTGGTCGTGCCGTCGGCGAAGGTGTCCTTCACGACGAACGACACCGGCCAGGCGACGAGCATGACCACGTAGCCCACGGCTAGCAGCCGCAGCAGCCAGCGCAGGGGCGGGGACACCTCAACCACGGCGCGACACCCGCCTCTGCACGACGTCGAGGACGACGATCACGGCGAGGGCGATGGCGAGCATCACCGACGCGACCGAGGCGGCGGCCGCCGTGTTGCCCCCCTCGATGAAGGAGATCACCCGAACCGAGACCACCTCGGTCCGGAACGGCAGGTTGCCCGACAGCAGGACGAGCGAGCCGTACTCCGAGATCGCCCGGGCGAAGGAGAGCGCCGCTCCGGCCGCGATGGCGGGGACCAGGCTCGGCAGGATGATCCGGCGGAACACCGTCAGCCGCCCCGCGCCCAGCGACGACGCGGCCTCCTCGACGTCGTGCTCGAGCTCCTCGAGGACCGGCTGGACGGTCCGGACGACGAACGGCAGGGTCACGAACGCCAGCGCGAGCCACACGGCGGTCCGCGTGTTGGCCCAGTCGACCCCCAGCGGCCCCTGGCGCCCGTAGAGCGACAGCAGCACCAGGCCGGCGACGATCGTCGGCAGCGCGAAGGGGATGTCGATGACGACGTCGAGGGCGCGCTTGCCCCAGAAGTGGTCGCGGACGAGCACCCAGGCGACGACGGTGCCGACCACGACGTTGACCGCCGTGACGCCGAACGAGACGCCGACCGTGAGGCTGATGGCGGCCCACGTCTGCGGGTTGGTCAGGGTCGTGACGTAGGCGCTCCACCCACCGCCGGCCGCCGTGACCACCAGCGCGGCCAGCGGGATGAGGACGAGCAGGCTGAACCAGGTGACCGAGACCCCGAGGGCGAGCGACGACCCACGCCCGAGCGTGGTCGTCGTCCTCGGCCGCCGTCGCCCTGCTTCCAGAGCGACGGTGCTCATTCCGCGGTGCCTGTCTCGGCCTGGAGCCGCGGGATGATGCCCGACTCCTCGTCGAAGAACTTCGTGTTGGCCTCGGCCCAGCCGCCGAAGTCGTCATCGATGGTGTAGAGCGTGCCCGGGTCGGGGAACGGGTTCGACGGGTCGTTGGCCCCCTCGACGTCGGGCAGCTCGACGCCGTCGACGACCGGCCGGAAGCCCGAGAGGGCGTAGTCGGCCTGCGCCTCGGGCGTGGTCAGGAACGTCAGGAAGGCCGAGGCCGCCTCGGGGGCGTCGGTGGTGACGGCCGCCGGGTTCTCGATGAGCAGGGTGTCGTCGGGCACGACGTAGTCGAAGGCCTCGCCGTTCTGGCGGGCGAGGATCGCCTCGTTCTCGTAGGAGATGAGGACGTCGCCGTTGCCCTCGGAGAAGGCGGTGGTGGCCTCGCGGCCCGAGGACGGCAGGGCGATGGTGTTCTCGAGGAACTTCGTGACGAAGTCCTCGGCCTCGGCGTCCGACCCGCCGGCGCCGGCGACGTGGGCCCACGCGCCGAGGATGTTCCACTTCGCGGAGCCCGACGACGCCGGGTTCGGGGTGATGATCTCGACCCCCGGCTTCACGAGGTCCTCCCAGCCCTCGATGCCCTCCGGGTTGCCCTCACGGACGACGAAGGTGACGACCGAGGACGTGGCGATGCCCTTCGTCTCGTTGTCCTTCCAGTCCTCGGCGACGAGGCCGGCGTCCACGAGCCGCTGCATGTCGGGCTCGAGGGAGAAGTGGACGACGTCCGCGTCGAGGCCGCCCTCGACGGCGCGGCTCTGGTCGCCGGAGGCGCCGTAGGACGTCTGGAAGCCGACACCCTCGCCCTCGGAGGTACCGGCGAACTCTTCGAAGACAGGGGCGTTGGCAGCCTCGAGGACCGAGAAGCCGACGAGGCTCAGCTGCTCCCCCTCGTCGCCGGCGGCAGTGCCACCGGCGGCGGAGCAGGCGGTGGTGGTCAGCAGCACGGCTGCGGAGGCGGCGGCGGCCTTGACGAGTGATGACGACATGGGTGACTCCTTCTGTGACGACGTCCCTGGGAGACGTCGTACTGAACAATGTCGCGCAGCCTACTCGACTTACTAGCCCAATAGTGGGGAAGGGTGCACACCGGCGTGGCAGGAGTCACCTGTCCGCAGGCGGAGACCGGTGGGGACACGGCCGGGCGAGGGCTATCGTGGAGGGTCGGTGCGCCCCTCCCCCGGAGCGCCACCGGACATGTCCAGAGACGATCACGGAGAGGCCCGAGGTGACCAAGCAGGTCAAGCAGCTCGACCGCGTCATCATCAGGTTCGCCGGCGACTCCGGTGACGGCATGCAGCTGACCGGCGACCGCTTCACGCAGGAGTCGGCCGCGTTCGGCAACGACCTGTCGACGCTGCCCAACTTCCCCGCCGAGATCCGCGCACCCCAGGGCACGCTGCCCGGCGTCTCGTCGTTCCAGGTCCACTTCGCCGACCACGACATCCTGACGCCCGGCGACAGCCCCGACGTGCTGGTGGCGATGAACCCGGCGGCGCTGCGCGCCAACCTCGGCGACCTGCGTCACGGGGCGACGGTCATCGTCGACACCGCCGACTTCACCAGCCGCAACCTCACCAAGGCCGGCTACACCCAGAACCCCCTCGACGACGGCTCCCTCGACGAGTACGCCGTCCACCCGGTCGACCTGACCGGCATGACCGTCGAGGCGGTCAAGGAGTTCGGGCTCACCCGCAAGGACGCCTCGCGCGCGAAGAACATGTTCGCCCTCGGCCTGCTCTCGTGGCTCTACGGACGCCCCACCGAGTCGACGATCAGCTTCCTCGAGCGCCGCTTCGCGAAGGTCCCCGACATCCGCGACGCCAACGTGACCGCCTTCAAGATGGGCTGGAACTTCGGCGAGACGACCGAGACGTTCGCGGTCACCTACGAGATCAAGCCGGCGCCGATGTCGGTCGGCACCTACCGCAACATCACCGGCAACCTCGCGCTCTCCTACGGCCTGGTCGCCTCGGGCGTCCAGTCCGGGCTGCCGGTCTTCCTCGGCTCCTACCCGATCACGCCGGCCTCCGACATCCTCCACGAGCTGAGCAAGCACAAGTCGTTCGGCATCACGACGTTCCAGGCCGAGGACGAGATCGCCGGCATCGGCGCGGCGATCGGCGCCTCGTTCGCCGGCTCGCTCGGCGTCACCACCACCTCCGGCCCCGGCATCGCCCTGAAGTCGGAGGCCATCGGCCTCGCGGTCATGACCGAGCTGCCGCTGCTCGTCGTCGACGTCCAGCGCGGCGGGCCCTCGACCGGGCTGCCCACCAAGACCGAGCAGGCCGACCTGCTGCAGGCGATGTTCGGCCGCAACGGCGAGTCGCCCGTGCCGATCGTCGCCCCCCGCTCCCCCGGCGACTGCTTCGACGCCGCCCTCGAGGCCGCCCGGATCGCGATCACCTACCGCACCCCGGTCATGCTGCTCTCCGACGGCATGCTCGCCAACGGCTCCGAGCCGTGGCGGATCCCCGAGCTCTCCGAGATCCCGACCATCGACCCCGCGTTCGCCACCGCTGACGGGCTGGGTGACGACGGCTTCCAGCCCTACCAGCGCGACGCCGAGACCCTCGCCCGTCCGTGGGCCGTCCCCGGCACCGCGGGCCTCGAGCACCGCATCGGCGGCCTCGAGAAGGGCGACGGTCACGGC
This sequence comes from Nocardioides aestuarii, assembly GCF_039527245.1. Taxonomy (NCBI): domain Bacteria; kingdom Bacillati; phylum Actinomycetota; class Actinomycetes; order Propionibacteriales; family Nocardioidaceae; genus Nocardioides; species Nocardioides aestuarii. Next base: position 2,436,150 of record NZ_BAAAJT010000002.1, on the reverse strand, counting down.
AACATCTCCTACGACCCCGCCAACCACGACTTCATGGTCCGGACCCGGCAGGCCAAGGTCGACCGCATCGCGGAGTCGCTGCCCCCCACGCAGGTCGACGACCCCAGCGGCGAGGCCAAGGTGGTCGTGCTCGGCTGGGGCTCGACGTACGGCCCGATCGGCGCCGGCTGCCGCCGCGTGCGCAACGCCGGCGGCAACGTCGCGCAGGTCCACCTGCGCCACCTCAACCCGTTCCCGAAGGACCTCGGCGAGATCCTCGCCCGCTACGACAAGGTCCTGGTGCCCGAGATGAACCTCGGCCAGCTCTCGATGCTGGTCCGCGCGAAGTACCTCGTCGACGCGGTCGGCTACAACCAGGTCCGCGGCCTGCCGCTCAAGGCGGCCGAGCTCGCGGAGGTCATCGGCAAGCTGGTCGCCGAGGCGGAAGGAGACGCACGATGAGCACCACCGAGCTCGGCCTGCCCGGCCTGCGCACCGGTACCGAGGGCGTCCCGACGACCGAGGACACCCAGACCGGCAAGGACTTCACCAGCGACCAGGAGGTCCGCTGGTGCCCCGGCTGCGGCGACTACGCCGTCCTCAAGGCCGTGCAGGGCTTCCTGCCCGACCTCGGCCTGCGCCGCGAGAACATCGTCTTCGTCTCCGGCATCGGCTGCTCCTCGCGCTTCCCCTACTACCTCGACACCTTCGGCATGCACTCGATCCACGGACGCGCGCCGTCGATCGCGACCGGCATCGCCACCGCCCGCGAAGACCTGTCGGTCTGGGTCGTGACCGGCGACGGTGACGCGCTCTCGATCGGCGGCAACCACTTGATCCACGCGCTGCGCCGCAACGTCAACATGACGGTCCTGCTCTTCAACAACCGGATCTACGGGCTCACCAAGGGGCAGTACTCCCCCACCTCCGAGCCGGGCAAGATCACCAAGTCCACGCCCATGGGCTCGCTCGACCACCCCTTCAACCCGGTGTCACTCGCCCTGGGCGCCGAGGGCACGTTCGTCGCGCGGACCATCGACTCCGACCGCAAGCACCTCACCTCGGTGCTGGCCGCGGCCGCCGCCCACCGCGGGACGTCGTTCGTCGAGATCTACCAGAACTGCCCGATCTTCAACGACGGCGCCTTCGACGCGATCAAGGACCGCGACACCAAGGAGGACGCGATCATCCCGCTCCGCCACGGTGAGCCGATCCGGTTCGGCGTCGGGGGGACCAAGGGACTCGTGCGTGACACCGTCACCGGCGGCGTCCGCGTCGCCGACGTCGGCTCGGGCGAGGGTGAGGTCGGCGAGGACGCGCTGCTCGTCCACGACGCCCACGCCGAGGACCCGACGACGGCGTTCGCGATCTCGCGGCTCACCGATGCGGGCTACCTCCACCAGGCGCCGATCGGCATCTTCCGGCAGGTCGAGCGCGGGACCTACGACGACCAGGCCCGCGCCCAGGTCACCACCGCCCGCGGCGGTGTCGACGGCGACGACTCCTCCCGGCTCGACGCGCTCCTCCACGGCGGCGACACCTGGACGATCGCCTGAGCAGCCAGCGTGGCGTCGGCTACGGCGTCGCCGCCTACTCGATGTGGGGGCTGTTCCCCCTCTACTGGACGCTGCTCGAGCCCGCCGGTGCGGTGGAGATCCTCGCCCACCGGGTCCTGTGGTCGCTGGTCACGGTGTCGCTGGTCGTCGCCGTCCTGCGGCGGGGGCGGGACGTCGCGGCGGTGCTGCGCAACCCGCGCACGCGGTGGCTGCTGCTGGTCGCGGCCGTCGTGATCAGTGTCAACTGGGGCGGCTACATCTGGGGCGTCAACAACGGCCGGGTGGTCGAGACGTCCCTGGGCTACTTCATCAACCCGCTCGTCACGGTGCTGATGGGCGTGGTCGTGCTCGGCGAGCGGCTGCGGCGGTTGCAGTGGGCGGCCGTCGGCCTCGCGGCCGTGGCGGTCCTGGTGCTCACGATCGACTACGGCAGGCCACCCTGGATCGCCCTGCTGCTGGCCTTCTCGTTCGCGACCTACGGCCTCGCCAAGAAGACCGCCAACGTCGACGCCGTCGAGTCGCTCGCCGTCGAGACCCTCTACATCGGCCCGGTCGCGGCGGCGTACGTCGGGTGGCTGGTGGCGACCGGCGCGTCGTCGTTCGGGACCGAGGGCGCCGGCCACGCCGTCCTGATGACCACCACCGGCATCGTCACCGTCATCCCGCTGCTGTGCTTCGGCGCTGCCGCGATCCGGATCAGCATGGTCACCATCGGCCTGCTGCAGTACATCGCGCCGATCCTCCAGTTCGCCCTCGGCGTGCTCTGGTACGACGAGCCGATGCCGGCCTCGCGCTGGATCGGCTTCGTGCTGGTGTGGATCGCTCTCGTCGTCTTCACGTGGGAGGCGCTCACCCACCGCCGCCGCCAGCTCCGCCTGGTCGCCGAGGCCTCCGCGCTCTGACGGGTTCCGGCGACCGGGTGGCGACGCCTGCCCTAGGCTTCGGCCGTCAGCTGACACGACATCACACTCGGGGGAATCACCGTGCTGCACGCCGTCGCGACCACGGGCCTGGGCCTCGCCCTCGCTGTCACCTCTCTTGCGGCGCCGTCCTTCCCCACCGCGTCGCACCGCGATCCCGTCGTCGGGGCTCCGTCCATCACCAGCCCGCTCCCGGACGAGCTGGTGGAGCGGCCGGGCCCGGCCTGGGTGACCGTGGACTACTCGGGAGCCGCAGCCGGGAGCTACGTCGTGCAAGGTCGGTGCACGTTCCACGTCTCGGGTCGCTCGTTCACCTACCAGGAGTTCCGCCACACCTACGACCCGGCCGCCCCGGAGAGTGCGCTGCAGCAGGTCCCGATCGAGCCGTCGGGCCCCACCTGCACCTACTCGGTGTCCGACGGCTCCGGAGTGGCGGACTCGGTCACCTTCGACGTCATGCACGAGGACCGGCGCGAGGTGACCAGCAGCACCCACCTGTGGCCGGAGGAGCCGAACCGGCAGGACCATGCGCGCAGCGTCGTCGACATCCTGGAGCCCGGCTCCTACCGGATCGACGTGGTCCGTCACGACGCGGTCGTCCTCAGCGAGGATCTCGGACACCGCGAGCGCGGCCGGATCCACTGGGACTGGTCCGGGCTCGCCCCCGACGGCACGGTGCTCCCGGAGGGGATCTACGAGATCTGGCTGGTCGGGACCCCGAGCGGGGGCGCGGCCCTGCTCCGCCGCCAGCAGGTGCGGCTCGTCCACCAGGTCGCGGTGCTCGACTACGTGGACGGCGACGGCGACCTGGGCGACGGAGCAGCGGACGTCCGGCGCGGCCGCCTGACCAACGGCACCCCGCGCGCCGTCACCGTCGACACCATCTTCGCCACTCGCTCGCTCCGTCTCCTCCGGCGACTCGACGTCCTCGTGCGCGGAGCCTCACGCCAGCATCCCGCTCGCGTCGTGGTCACGCGCAGCTCCGACAGGTGGCGCGTGCGCGCACCGCGGCTCGACGGGTGCCGCGCCGCCGCGACGAGCGCGGGGCGCCGCGTGCGGGTCACGGTGACCCGTGCCTGCTTCGGCGGCGCCCTGGGAGTGGCCGCACGAGTCGTCGCCCGCGACCGCGACGGTGGCACCGACGTGCTCCCGGGCGAGCGGCACTGGACGACCACGATCCACTACCAGCCCATCCCGGACTGACGGCCCGGCCGCCGCTCAACGCGAGGCGCGGGAGTCTGACTTGGTGCGCTGGTAGGCGGTGATCCGGTCCCCCTCGAGCGGGACGTGGTTGCCGGCGGTGGAGTTCCAGACGGCCGCGAACCACAGGTCGGGGGTGGACAGGATGACCTCACCCGCGTCGGCGACGGCCTCCGCGGTGAAACCGTTGTACTCGCCCAGGCCGAGCGGCTTGTCGGGGTGACCCACCGAGCTCAGCCATCGCTCGAGCAGCGGGATCGCGCGGGCGGGCATGGCGGGTCCGGGGTTGCTGACCGTCCCGGACTGGTAGGAGTCCACCGCGACGAAGTCCCACCGGTCGAGCAGCTCGGCGTCGGTGAAGGACGCGAAGGTGGAGACCTTCCGGTCCAGCAGCCAGCCGTTGAGGATGGGGCCGACGGCGATCCGGGGTGCGTCGACGCCGTCGAGGAACCGCAGGCTGGCGGCCCGGAACGTCGCGGGGTCCATGTCGCCGTAGGGCTCGTGCCAGAAGGTGGCAGTGACATCGGCGTCCAGGCTGGTCAGCTGGGTCCGGAGGTTCGCCAGCCAGGCGTCGTAGCCCCCGGCCGCCATGACCGCGGGATCGGGGACCTTGTAGGAGATCACCGGGAGCATGCCGTCGGCGATCGCCTCACGGATCAGCTTCAGCTGGTCGGTGCCGGTGGGTGTGAGGTCCGCGAAGATGCGGCGCGCGGTCACCCCCGAGGAGCCGACCTCGTCGATGCGCTGGTCCCACAGGTAGGCCGGCGCGCTCATGCCGATCCGCTTGGTGGAGAACGGTCCCGACCGGGTGGGGTCGGCCGGGTCGCCGGGATCCGTGGGGGTGCCCGGTTCGGTGGCGCCCGGCCCGGTGGGGTCCGTGGGACCCTCGGGCGTGCTCGCCGCCGGCCGGGTGGTGATCATCAGGCGCGGACGGTGTGCCGCCGCACGCGCCTCCGACGACGCGAGGCGCAACCGGACCGGGGCCGACGTGCCCAACCGCACCGTGAGCCAGCGCCCGGGGCGGATGCCGTCGACCTTCAGGTCGATCACCTCGTCGACGCCCCTGCGGAGCGCGTCGGAGGAACCGAGGAACTCGTGGGAGGCCGGACGCGTGTGCCAGGTCAGCCGACGCTCGCGCCAGGCGTTGCCGGCCCTGACGACGTTGAGGTCGTGCGCCGAGCTCGTCAGTGGGTGCACCGACAACCGGACCGTGGCGAGCTCGAGGTCCTCGCTGATGGCCGGGACCCGGAACTTGAGGTAGCCGCGCTTGTAGAGGCCTCGCCGGTTGTCCACGACGACGGCGGTGCGCGACCCGTAGCTGCGCGCCTTCGCGGCCGCGTTGCTGAACGAGTCGGAGCTCGCGGTGGCCGACAGGGCCGTGGCCTGCGCGGGGGCTGACGGGACGACCGTCAGGCCGGTCAGCAGCAGGGCGGACGAGAGCGCGCTGATGGTTCGCCACATGTCGAGTAGACCTCTGGCTCGGCCCGGGGGGAGGGCGGGGGGTTGGGGGGACCTCCACTATCGGCACGAGGGGTCGTCCGCGGACCCTTTCGCGCCGGATTTTACCTTCGGAGGTGGCGCGCCGGGCTAGGCCGTGCGGGTGGCGACGACGTCGGCGAAGTCCTCCAGAGCGCGACGGACCGAGCCCTCGGGGAGCACGGCCAGGACGGCCTTGGCCTCGGCGGCCTGGGCGACGACGTAGTCGCGCGCCTCGGCCATGGCGCGGTGGGACCGCAGCAGCCCCAGCGCCTCGGTGTGGAGGGCGTCGTCGGTGAGGTCGGCGTCGAGCAGCTCCAGCAGCCGGGCGTCCGCCGGGTCGGTCGAGGCCCGCGCCATCAGGACCGGCAGCGTCGGCACCCCCTCACGGAGATCCGTGCCGGGCGTCTTGCCGGAGTCGGCCGACTCCGCGGCGACGTCGAGGATGTCGTCGGAGAGCTGGAAGGCCGAGCCGACGATCTCGCCGTAGGCGCTCAGCGCCTCGACCACCTCGGGCTCGGCGCCGCCGAACATCGCGCCGTAGCGCGCCGAGGTGGCGATCAGCGAACCGGTCTTGCCGGCCACGACCTCGAGGTAGTGGGCGAGCGGGTCCTCGCCCGGTCCCGGCGGCACGGTCTCGAGGATCTGGCCCTCGACGAGCCGGGTGAAGGTCCGTGCCTGGATCCGGACGGCCTCCGGACCGAGGTCCGCGGTCAGCTCGGAGGAGCGACCGAAGAGGAAGTCGCCGGTCAGGATCGCCACGTGGTTGTCCCACCGTGCGTTGGCGGTGTCGGCGCCCCGCCGCAGCGCGGCCTCGTCCATGACGTCGTCGTGGTAGAGCGACGCGACGTGGGTGAGCTCCACGACGCAGGCGGCGGTGTGGACCTCCTCGGCCTCCGGGTGGGAGCCGGTCTCCGCCGCGAGCAGCACCAGCAGCGGCCGGAAGCGCCGGCCGCCTGCCATCATCAGGTGGGTCGCCGCCTCCGAGACGTAGGCCGTGCGGCCCTGGCAGTGGCCCGCGAGCAGCTCCTCGACACGGGCCAACCGGTCGACCAGCCGCGCTTCGAGGGCAGCGTCGACGACGGGCAGTGCGAGGGTCGAGTCCGTCACCTGATGAATTCTCCCGCACGGGCCGCGAGGTCGAGCACCGGGCCGGGGACGACACCGAGGACGAGCGTGACGGCCGCCCCGACAGCGATGGTCGCCGCGGTCAGGATCGAGGGGTGGGTCACGGTCGCCGCCTCGCCCGTGGGCTCGGTGAAGTACATGACCCGGATGACGCGGACGTAGAAGAACGCCGCCACGACGCTGCTGAGGATGGCGACCACGACGACCGGGTAGGCCCCGGCCGACAGCGCGGACGCGAACACCGCCCACTTGCCGATGAAGCCGGAGGTCAGCGGGATGCCGGCCATCGCGAGCAGGAAGAAGGCGAACACGCCCGCCACCAGCGGTGAGGACTTGCCCAGACCGGCCCAGCGCGACAGGTGGGTCTGCTCGCCACCGGAGTCGCGCACCAGGGTGACGACGGCGAAGGCGCCCATGGTGGTGAAGCCGTAGGTGACGAGGTAGAAGAGCACCGCCTGCAGCGAGGTCAGCTGGCCGATCGCGAGGTCGGTGGAGCTCTGGACGCCCAGCACACCGGTCAGCAGGAAGCCGGTGTGGGCCACCGAGGAGTAGGCCAGCATCCGCTTCACGTCGGTCTGGGCGACCGCGAGCACCGCGCCCACGACCATGGTGAGGATCGCGACGACCCACATCATCGGCTGCCACGTCCAGCGGTCGGCCCCGAAGGCGACGTAGAAGAGCCGCAGGATCGCACCGAAGGCGGCGACCTTGGTCGCGGCCGCCATGAACGCGGTGACCGCGGTCGGCGCACCCTGGTAGACGTCGGGGGTCCAGGCCTGGAACGGCGCGGCACCCACCTTGAAGAACAGGCCGACCGCCAGCATGCCCATGCCGATCAGCAGCAGCGTGCGGTTGCCGAGGTCGTTGCGCACCGCCTCGTTGATCGCGGCGAACTCGAAGGAGCCGGCGAAGCCGAAGACCAGCGCCACGCCGTAGAGGAAGAAGCCGGAGGAGAAGGCGCCCAGGAGGAAGTACTTCAGCGCGGCCTCCTGGCTCAGCAGGCGGCGGCGACGCGCCAGTCCGCAGAGCAGGTAGAGCGGCAGCGAGAGCACCTCGAGCGCGACGAACATCGTCAGCAGGTCGTTGGCGGCCGGGAACATCATCATGCCGCCGACCGCGAAGACCATGAGCGGGAAGACCTCGGTGTGGTCGAGGCCCGACGTCGACGCCTGGCGCTCCGCCTCGGTGCCGGGCAGCGCCGCGGCCTGCCCCGCGAACGCGGACACGCCGCCCTCGAGCTGACGCTCGGCGAAGAGCATGACGCCGCCGATCCCGAAGAGCAGGATGACGCCCCACAGGAAGACCGTCGGGCCGTCGAGGGCGAGCGTGCCCTCCATGGCGAGGTTGCCGCGCGCGACGCCGTCGCCGAGGCTGGCCAGGTCGGCGCCGACCAGCGCGGTGCCGACGAGGGCGGCGGTGAGGCCGAGGCCGGCGAGCAGGGCCTGCACGACGTAGCGGGACCGGCGGGGCAGGAACGCCTCGACCAGGACCCCGGCGCAGGCGGTGCCGAAGACCACGAACAGCGGCCAGAGCTGGCCGTACTCGATGGTGGGCTTCACGAACTCCATCAGTGACCCTCTCCCTCGGTCGCCGGGGCAGCCGGGACGGTGGGCTCCTCGTGCACGACACCCACCTGCGTCAGCGTCTGCTCGACGCTCGGGTTGATCACGTCGAGCAGCGGCTGCGGGTAGAACCCGAACAGCACGAGCGCGACGAGCAGCGGCGCGACGACGCCCACCTCCCGCCGGTCGAGGTCGGTGAAGCCCTCGAGGTCGGCGGCGGTCGGACCGGTCATGGCGCGCTGGTACATCCACAGCACGTAGATCGCGGCCAGCACGATCGCGGTCACCGCGACGGCACCGGCCCACCAGGCGTAGTCGAACGCCGAGATGATCACGAGCATCTCGGAGACGAACGGCGACAGCCCGGGCAGGCCGCAGGCGGCGAGGCCCGCGACCAGGAACATGCCCGCCAGCACGGGGGCGACCTTCTCGATGCCGCCCATCTGGCTGATCAGCGCCGTCCCGCGGCGGCGAACGGCGAACCCGGCGAGCAGGAACAGCGCGGCCGTGGCGATGCCGTGGTTGACCATGTAGAGGATGGCGCCGGCGCCGCCCTCGCTGGTGAACACGAAGATGCCGAGCACGATCAGGCCGAAGTGGCTCAGCGACGTCAGGCCGATCAGGCGCAGCATGTCGTCCTGGCCGATCGCGACGAGGGCGCCGTAGACGATCGAGATCAGCGCGAGCACGACGACGAACGGCGTGGCCCACTGCGACGCGTCGGGCAGCAGCCCGAGGCAGAAGCGGATCATGCCGAAGGTGCCGATCTTGTCCAGGACGCAGACGAGCAGCACCGAGGTGCCGGTGGTCGCCTTCTCGGTCGTGTCGGCCAGCCAGGTGTGGACCGGGAACATCGGCGCCTTGATCGCGAAGGCGACGAAGAAGCCGGCGAAGATCCACTTCTGGGCGGTCGGGTCGATCGAGAGCCCTTGGAGGTCACTCAGGAGGTAGGACGGCGAGCCGGCCTGGGCCGAGACGACGTAGAGCCCGATTACCGAACCGAGCATCACCAGACCACCGGCGAGCTGGTAGATCAGGAACTTCACCGCGGCCCGGGTGCGCCCCTCGCGGCCGAACCCGCCGATGAGGAAGTAGGCCGGGATCAGCGTGGCCTCGAAGACGATGTAGAAGAGGAAGACGTCGGTGGCCGCGAAGACGGCGATCGAGAAGGCCTCGAGCGCCAGGGTCCACGCGAAGAAGACGTCGGCCTTCGGATCGGTCTCGTGCCAGGACGCGATCATCACGATCGGGACCAGGACCACCGTCAGCAGCACCATCAGCAGCCCGAGGCCGTCGACGCCGAGCGCGTAGTGGGCGCCGAAGGCGCTGATCCACTCGTGCTCCTCGGCGAACTGGTAGCCGCCGCCGACGTCGTACTGGGTGGCCATCACCACGGCGACGACCAGCGTGACCAGGGCGACGCCCAGCCCCACCTGCCGCGCGATGATGCCGCGGCTGGGGAGGTAGCCGGTCACGACCGCGCCGAGGAGCGGCAGCACGACCAGCGTGGTGAGCCAGGGGAAGTCGCTCATGCGAAGTTCACCACCATCAGGGTCAGCACGACCAGCAGCACGCCGGCCAGGAGCGAGAGGGCGTAGGAGCGGACGAAGCCGTTCTGGACGGTGCGCAGCACCTGGGCGAGCCCGCCGACGGCGGACGAGCCGCCCTCGACGGCACCGTCGACACCGCGGTTGTCCATCGTGGTCAGGCCGGAGACCAGGTGGCGGCCGGGGCCGACCACCAGCCCCTCGTTGATCGCGTCGCCGTAGAGGTCGGCGCGGGCCGCCCGGGTCACGAAGGACACCTGCTGGGGTGCCTCGCGCGGGACGTCGCGCCGGCCGACGAAGAACCAGGCGGCCGCGACACCGAGGGCGACGGTGGCCACGACGATGAGCGTGATGACCAGTGCCGGCAGCGGCGGCTCGTGGTGCTCGACCTCGCCGACGACCGGCGCGAGGAACTCCACGATCCAGTCGCCCGCGATCATGACGCCGCCCAGCACCGACAGCGCGGCGAGCACGATCAGCGGCACGGTCATCACCTTCGGCGACTCGTGCGGGTGGACGCCCTTCTCCCAGCGCTTGCTGGTGAAGTAGGTCAGGAGCATCAGGCGCGTCATGTAGAAGGCCGTGATGCCGGCACCGAGGACGGCCAGGATGCCCACGACCAGGTTCTCGGCGAGTGCGGTCTCGATGATCTTGTCCTTGGACCAGAAGCCCGAGAAGCCGGGGAACCCGATGATGGCGAGGTAGCCCATCGCGAAGGTCAGGAAGGTGACCGGCATCGCCGAGCGCAGGGCGCCGTAGTGGCGCATGTCGACGTCGTCGTCCATGCCGTGCATGACCGAGCCGGCACCGAGGAACATGTTGGCCTTGAAGAAACCGTGGGTCAGCAGGTGGAAGATCGCGAACGCGTAGCCCGCGACCCCGAGGCCCGCGCCGAGCATCATGTAGCCGATCTGGCTCATCGTGGAGCCGGCGAGCACCTTCTTGATGTCGTCGCGGGCGCAGCCGAGGATCGCACCCCAGAGCAGCGTGACCGTGGCGACGACGACGACGACGGTCTGGGCGACCGGCGCGAGCTCGAAGATGAAGTTGGAGCGCACCACGAGGTAGACGCCGGCGGTGACCATGGTCGCCGCGTGGATCAGCGCCGACACCGGGGTCGGGCCCTCCATCGCGTCGAGCAGCCAGGCCTGGAGAGGCACCTGGGCCGACTTGCCGCAGGCGCCGAGGAGCAGCAGCAGGCCGAGCGCGGTGAGCGTGCCCTCCCCGACCTCGCCGGTCACGGCGCTGATCGCCGCGAAGTCGGTGGTGCCGAAGGTGACGAACATCAGCGCGATACCGAGCGAGAGCCCGATGTCACCGACACGGTTGATGACGAAGGCCTTCTTGGCGGCCGCGGCGGCCGACGGCTTGTGCTGCCAGAAGCCGATGAGGAGGTAGGACGCCAGACCGACGCCCTCCCAGCCGAGGAACAGGCCGAGGTAGTTGGCCGACAGGATCAGCGTCAGCATCGCGGCGACGAAGAGGTTGAGGTAGCCGAAGAACCGGCGGCGGCGCGGGTCGTGCGCCATGTAGCCGATGGAGTAGACGTGGATCAGCGAGCCGACACCGGTGATCAGCAGCAGGAAGAGCGCCGCCAGCGGGTCGTAGAGCAGGTCCATGCCGACGCTCAGGCCTCGGGTCTCGAACCACGTGAACAGGTGCTGGGAGACCTGGCGCTCCGACTCCTCACGGCCGAGCAGCTCGACGAACATCAGCACGCTGATGACGAACGAGCCGATCGGCAGCGCGGTGCCGAGCAGGTGGCCCCACCGGTCGATGCGGCCCTTGGTGAGCGGGCCGCCGAGCAGCAGCACCACCGCACCGAGCAGCGGCAGCGCGATCACGAGCCACAGCAGGCCGAGCACGCCGTCGGCGGCGCCCGGGTCGACGACCGGGACGTGGGAGACCGCGTGGTCCCCTCCCTCGAGGAAGATGTTGGTCACCGTCTAACCCCTCAGTACTTCAGCAGGCTCGCGTCGTCGACCGAGGCCGAGCGACGGGTGCGGAAGATGGTCATGATGATGGCCAGCCCGACCACGACCTCGGCCGCAGCCACCACCATCACGAAGAAGGCGGCGATCTGGCCGTCGAGGTTGCCGTGCTGCTTGGCGAAGGTCACCAGCGCCAGGTTGGAGGCGTTGAGCATCAGCTCCACGCACATGAACACCACGATCGCGTTGCGGCGCACGAGGACGCCGACGCAGCCGATCGTGAAGAGGATCGCCGACAGGACGATGTACTCGGTCACGCCTGCTCCTCCCCGGACTCGGGCCCCGTCTCGGTGGTGTCACCGGTGGCGCCGGCCTTGCCGGCACCCTCCGGTCGATGGCTGGGATCGCCGATCTGGCGCTCGATGCGCTCGACGTCCTCGGCGGGCGCCGTACGCACGGTGCCGCGGGCCGCGAGGACGCGGGAGACCGAGGCCTCGGCCGCTGTGCCGTCCGGCAGCAGCGCCGCCGTGTCGACCGCGTTGGTGCGGGCGAAGACACCCGGCGAGGGCAGCGGGCCCAGGTGGGCGCCACGCTCGGCGTAGTCGCGCATCCGCTTGGCGGCGAGGTCGGCCTGCGACTCCTTGGGAGTCGTGCGCTCGCGGTGGGCGAGCACCATCGCGCCCAGCGCCGCGGTGATCAACAGCGCGCTGGTCACCTCGAAGGCGAGGACCCAGGTGGAGAACAGGACGTTGGCCAGCCCCTGGACGTTGCCGTCGGCGTTGGCCTCGTCGAGGCCGGTCGCGGTGCCGAGGGACGCCTGGGCGACGCCCACGACGAGCAGGACCCCGAGCAGCAGGCCGCCGATGGTCGCCAGCGCGCGCTGGCCCTTGATCGTCTCGACGACCGAGTCGGAGGCGTCGACGCCGACCAGCATCAGCACGAAGAGGAAGAGCATCAAGATGGCGCCGGTGTAGACGATGATCTGCACCGCGAAGAGGAACGGCGCGTCGAGCGCGGCGTACTGGACGGCGAGCGAGATCATCACGACCGCCAGCAGCAGCGCGGCGTGGACGGCCTTGCGCACGAAGAGGATGCCGAGCGCGGCCAGGACCATCACGGGGGCGAGGACCCAGAAGCTGATCACTGCTCCGCCACCTCCGGCTCGGGCGCGGCGTCCGCGTTCGTCTTGAAGGTGCCGCGGTAGTAGTCGCCCTCGTCGTCGCCGAGGCGCATCGGGTGGGGCGGCTGCTCCATGCCGGGAAGCAGCGGGGCGAGCAGGTCGGACTTCTCGTAGATCAGCGACTCACGGGAGTCGTCGGCGAGCTCGTACTCGTTGGTCATCGTCAGCGCGCGCGTCGGGCACGCCTCGATGCAGAGCCCGCACAGGATGCAGCGCAGGTAGTTGATCTGGTAGACGCGGCCGTAGCGCTCACCGGGGGTGAAGCGGCCCTCGCCGTCCTCGGAGTCGTCGTTCGACGCACCCTCGACGTAGATGGCGTCGGCCGGGCAGGCCCAGGCGCACAGCTCGCAGCCGATGCACTTCTCAAGGCCGTCGGGCCACCGGTTGAGCTGGTGGCGTCCGTGGAAGCGTGGTGCCGTCGGCAGCTTCTCGAAGGGGTACTGCTCGGTCACCACCTTCTTGAACATGGTGCGGAAGGTGACGCCGAACCCCGCGACGGGGTCCCAGAACTGTTCCTTCAGCGAGCGAGACCCTGAGGTCTGGTCAGCCATCGCTGTCCCTTTCGTCGCGGACGGTCGTGCCGGAGTCGAACGTGAGCGGGGCGGCGGCACCGCGGACGGCGCCACCAGCGGGCATGGGCGGCACCGGGAAGCCGCCGGAGAACGCGTCGTCGGAGGCCCCGGTGGCTGCGGCCTCGGGCTGGCCCTCCTCGCCGACGAAGAAGAGCACCAGGAACAGGCCGGCGATGACGCCGGCGCCGACGAGGAGGTACTGCCGGTCGAGGCCGCCGCTCTGCGACAGCGCCCGGACGGTGGCGACGGCGATGATCCAGACCAGCGAGATCGGGATCAGCCGCTTCCACCCGAACGCCATGAACTGGTCGTAGCGCAGCCGCGGCAGCGACCCGCGCAGCCAGATGAACATGAAGATGAAGGCGAGGACCTTGCCGAAGAACCACAACACCGGCCAGTAGCCCTCGTTGGCGCCCTCCCAGAGCCCGGGGAGCGTGAACGAGCCGATGCTGAACTCGGCCAGCGGCCAGGGGGCGCGCCAGCCGCCGAGGAACAGCGTGGTCGCCATCGCCGACACCGTCGCCATCGAGACGTACTCGGCGAGGAAGAACAGCGCGAACTTGAGGCTGGAGTACTCCGTGTGGAAGCCGCCGACGAGCTCGCCCTCGGCCTCGGGCAGGTCGAACGGCGCGCGGTTGGTCTCGCCGACCATCGCGATCACGAAGATCACGAACGACGGGATCAGGATCAGGCCGTACCAGAGGTTCTCCTGGGCGGCGACGATCTGGGAGGTCGACATCGACCCGGCGTAGAGGAACACCGCGACGAGGGAGAGCCCCATCGCGACCTCGTAGGAGATCATCTGGGCGCTCGAGCGCAGACCGCCGAGCAGCGAGTAGGTCGAGCCGCTCGACCAGCCGCCGAGGACGATGCCGTAGATGCCGATCGAGGCGATCGCCATCACGAAGAGCACCGCCACCGGCATGTCGGTGAGCTGGAGGGGTGTCGAGATGTCGGTGAACGGGACGTCGACGACGGGCCCGAACGGGATCACCGAGAACGTCACGAAGGCCGGGATCACGATGATCACGGGGGCCAGGAGGTAGACCACCCGGTCGGCGGCCTTGGGGATGATGTCCTCCTTCAGCGCCAGCTTCACGCCGTCGGCCAGCGACTGCAGCAGGCCGAAGGGGCCGTGGACGTTGGGGCCGATCCGGTGCTGCATGCGCGCCACGACGCGCCGCTCCCACCAGATGTTGAAGAGCGTGAGCAGCACCAGGACCACGAAGATCAGCACCGCCTTGACGATGACGAGCCACACCGGGTCCTGGCCGAAGGCCGACAGGTCGTCGGCCGCCAGGGGGAGCATCTGGCTGATCACTGGGCACCTCCTGCTGCATTCGTCGCCGGGGTGATCGTGACCCGGCTGCCCGGCGACGCGAGGTCGGCGAGCACGCCACGACCGAAGGAGTTGGCCGGGACCCAGCAGGTGTCCTCGGCGATGTCGGCGACCTCGACCGGCAGCGTGACCGAGCCGCGGTCACCGGTGAGGGTGGCGGTGGCACCGACCTCGGACGCGACGGCCTCCGAGACGCGGACGACCGCGGTCCGGGCGGTGGCCCGGAGGGCGGCGTCGCCGTCCTGGAGCCGGCCGTTGTCGAGCATCTGCTTCCACGACGCGAGCCGCAGCCCCCCGTCGTGGGCGGCGCCCTCGTCGGTCACGGGGTCGACGGCCGGGGCGGCCACCCGCTCGCCGTCCCAGGGGCCCATCTCCTCCATCTCGGCCCGCGCCTCGGCGACCGTGCGGAAGCCGAGCGTGGCGCCGTGACCGAGCGCGGCGAGCTCCTCGGCGATGCCGGCGAGCGCGCGCAGGTCGGGCAGCGAGGCAGGGTTGTGGAGCACCACCTCGAAGGGCCGCGGGCGGCCCTCCCAGGTCACGAACATGCCGGCCTTGTCGGTGACCGGGGCGACCGGCAGCACCACGTCGGCCAGGCGGGTCACCTCGGACTCCCGCAGGTCGAGGGCGACCACGAACCGCGCGGCCTCGAGACCCGCGCGCGTGGCGGCGGGGTCGGCGGTGTCGTCGGGGTCGACGCCGGCGACGACGACGCCGCCGAGCTCGCCCGCGGCGAGGGCGGCCACGATCGCGTCACCGTCACGGCCCGGGGACTCCGGGAGCGAGTCGACGCCCCACGTCGCGGCGGCGTCGACCCGCGCGGCCGCGTCGGCGACCGGACGGCCCCCGGGCAGCAGGGTCGGCAGGCAGCCGGTCTCGAGGGCACCGCGATCACCGGCGCGGCGCGGCACCCACGCCAGCCTCGCGCCCGTGCGGCGGGCCAGGTCGGCGGCAGCGGTCAGCGCTCCCGGGACGGCGGCGAGCCGCTCGCCCACCAGCACGATCGCCCCGGTGTCGATGCCGTAGTCGGCGTGCTCGACCAGGCTGGCGAGGGCCGCGGGCTCGGCGCCCGGCGCGGTCTGCACCAGCTGGCCGCCCATCTTCTGCAGGCCGCGCGAGGCGTAGGGGGCGACCGACACGACACGGGTGCCGGGGCGACCCATGGACGCCTTGCGCAGCCGCAGGAAGATCGCGCCCGCCTCGTCCTCGGGCTCGAGGCCCGCGAGGACGACCGTGGTCGCGTGCTCGAGGTCGTCGTAGGTCACCGGCGAGCGCAGCACGACCTCGCTGGCGAGGAAGTCGGCCTCCTCGGCCGAGTGGGGCCGGGCCCGGAAGTCGATGTCGTTGGTGCCGAGCGAGACCCGTGCGAACTTGGAGTAGGCGTAGGCGTCCTCGGCGGTCAGCCGGCCACCCGTCAGCACGCCGGCCGCTCCGGCCGCCGCGAGGCCGCGGGCGGCGACGGCGAAGGCCTCGGGCCAGGAGGCGGGCCGGAGCTCGCCGTCCTCGCGGACCATCGGGTGGGACAGCCGGTCACCGGACTGGGCGTAGCGGAACCCGAACCGGTCCTTGTCGGTGATCCACTCCTCGTTGACCTCCGGGTCGTTGCCGGCGAGGCGGCGCATGACCTTGCCGCGGCGGTGGTCGACGCGGATCGCGGAACCGCAGGAGTCGTGCTCGGCGACGGCCTGTGCCGAGACCAGGTCGAACGGACGGGAGCGGAAGCGGTACTCGGCCGAGGTGAGCGCGCCCACCGGGCAGATCTGGATCGTGTTGCCCGAGAAGTAGGACTCGAAGGGCTCCTTCTCGTAGATGCCGACCTGCTGGAGCGCGCCGCGCTCGACCAGCGCGATGAACGGGTCGCCGGCGATCTGGTCGGAGAAGCGGGTGCAGCGGGCACACAGCACGCAGCGCTCACGGTCGAGCAGCACCTGGGCGGAGATGTTGATCGGCTTGGGGTAGGTCCGCTTGACGCCACCGGTGGCCTGGAAGCGGCTCTCCCCGCGGCCGTTGCTCATGGCCTGGTTCTGGAGCGGGCACTCGCCACCCTTGTCGCAGACCGGGCAGTCGAGCGGGTGGTTGATGAGCAGGAACTCCATCACGCCCTGCTGCGCCTTGTCGGCCACCTCGCTCGTCGCCTGCGTGTTGACGACCATGCCCTCGGCGACCGGCAGCGTGCAGGAGGCCTGCGGCTTCGGGAAGCCGCGTCCGTTGCCGGCGTCGGGGACGTCGACCAGGCACTGGCGGCAGGCGCCGACGGGCTCGAGGAGCGGGTGGTCGCAGAACCGGGGGATCTGGACCCCGACCTGCTCGGCGGCGCGGATGACCAGGGTGTCCTTGGGGACACTGACCTGGACGCCGTCGATGGTGAGGGTGACCAGATCGGTCTTCTCCGGTGCAGTGGTCATCAGGCCAGCGCTCCTTCGGACGCGAAGGCGGTGGAGGCGGCCGGGTCGAACGGGCAGCCGCCGTGGGTGAGGTGGGCGAGGTACTCGTCGCGGAAGTACTTGATCGAGCTCGAGATCGGCGAGGTGGCACCGTCGCCGAGCGCGCAGAACGAGCGGCCGAGGATGTTGTCGCACTGGTCGAGCAGCAGGTCGAGGTCGCTCTCCTGGCCCTCACCCCTCTCGAGCCGGGCGAGGGTCTGCACCAGCCACCACGTGCCCTCGCGGCACGGGGTGCACTTGCCGCAGGACTCGTGCTTGTAGAACTCGGTCCAGCGCAGCACCGCGCGCACGACGCAGGTCGTCTCGTCGAAGACCTGCAGCGCCCGGGTGCCGAGCATCGAGCCGGCCGCGCCGACGCCCTCGAAGTCGAGGGGCACGTCGAGGTGCTCCTCGGTGAGCAGCGGGGTGCTCGAGCCGCCCGGGGTCCAGAACTTGAGCTCGTGGCCCTCCCGCATGCCGCCGGCGAGGTCGATCAGCTCGCGCAGGGTGATGCCGAGCGGCGCCTCGAACTGGCCGGGGTTCTTCACGTGGCCCGAGAGGGAGAAGATCCCGTGGCCCTTGGACTTCTCGGTGCCCATCGAGGCGAACCAGTCGGCGCCGTGGTCGATGATCGCCGGGACGGACGCGATGGACTCGACGTTGTTGATGACCGTCGGGCTCGCGTAGAGGCCGGCCACGGCCGGGAACGGCGGCCGCAGGCGCGGTTGGCCGCGACGGCCCTCGAGGCCCTCGAGCAGCGCGGTCTCCTCGCCGCAGATGTAGGCACCCGCACCCGCGTGCACCACGACGTCGAGGTCGTAGCCGGAGCCGTGGATGTCCTTGCCGAGGTGGCCGGCGAGGTAGGCCTCCTTGACCGCCTTCTGGACGCGGCGCACGACGTGGAGCACCTCGCCGCGGATGTAGATGAAGGCGGTGTTGGCGCGGATGGCGAACGAGGAGATGATCACGCCTTCCACGAGGACGTGGGGGTTGGCCATCATCAGCGGGATGTCCTTGCAGGTGCCCGGCTCCGACTCGTCGGCGTTGACGACGAGGTATTTCGGGTTCGGGTTGTCCTGGGGGATGAAGCCCCACTTCATGCCGGTCGGGAAGCCGGCGCCGCCGCGTCCACGGAGGCCCGAGTCCTTGACCTGCTCGATGATCTCGTCGGGCTGCTGGCGCAACGCCTTCTTCAGTGCGCCGTAGCCGCCGCGGTCCTCGTAGGCCTGCAACGTCCAGCTGCGCTCGTCGCCCCAGCTGGCGGTGAGCACCGGGGTCAGGGTGTCGCTCACTTGCCCTCCTGCTTCTCGGCGGCGGTCTCGTCGCTCGGCGAGTCCTGCTCGATCGCGGCGTCCTCGGCGACCGGGTCGTCGGTCTCGGCCGGAGCCCCGTCGGGCCGTGCGGAGGCCCGGCTCGACGGAGCGCTCCAGCCCTTCTCGCGGGCGAGGTCGAGGCCGAGCAGGCTGGCCGGACCGGCCGCCGGGCCCTCGTCGGCGAGGCCGTCGTCGTAGCCGGCGAGCACGCGCTCGGCCTCGCGCCAGGTGCAGAGCCTCGGCCCACGGGTGGAGTGGACGGCCTTGCCCTCGCGGAGGTCGTCGACGACCTGGACCGCCGACTCCGGGGTCTGGTTGTCCATGAACTCCCAGTTGACCATCATCACCGGGGCGTAGTCGCAGGCCGCGTTGCACTCGACGTGCTCGAGGGTGATCTTCCCGTCGGCGGTCGTCTCGTCGTTGCCGACGTCGAGGTGCTCCTTGAGCCGCTCGAAGATGAGGTCGCCGCCCATGACGGCGCACAGCGTGTTGGTGCAGACGCCGACGTGGTAGTCACCGACCGGCTTGCGCTTGTACATCGTGTAGAAGGTCGCGACCCCGCTCACCTCGGCGGCGGAGATCCCGAGGATGTCGGCGCAGGCCTCGATGCCCTCGGGGGTCACGCGACCCTCGACGGACTGCACGAGGTGGAGCATCGGCAGCAGGCCCGAGCGCTTCTGCGGGTAGCGCGCCGCGATCTCCTCCAGCTCGCGCCAGGTGTTCTCGTCGATCTGGGTGGTCACCGATCGACACCTCCCATCACGGGGTCGATCGAGGCGATCGCGACGATGACGTCGGCGACCTGGCCGCCCTCGCTCATCACGCTCGTCGCCTGCAGGTTCGTGAACGACGGGTCGCGGAAGTGCGCCCGGAACGGGCGGGTGCCGCCGTCGGAGACCACGTGGGCGCCGAGCTCGCCGCGCGGCGACTCGACGGGCACGTAGGCCTGGCCGGCGGGGACCCGGAAACCCTCGGTCACCAGCTTGAAGTGGTGGATCAGGGCCTCCATCGACTCGCCCATGATGTGGCGGATGTGGTCGAGGCTGTTGCCCATGCCGTCGCTGCCGATGGACAGCTGGCTGGGCCACCCGATCTTCTTGTCGCCGATCATCACCGGCGCGCCCTCGAGCCCGGCGAGCCGGTCGGCGCACTGCTCGACGAGCTTGAGCGACTCGTGCATCTCGTTGAGGCGCACCCGGAACCGGCCGTAGGCGTCGGCCGTGTCCCAGGTCTGGACGTCGAAGTCGTAGTCCTCGTAGCCGCAGTAGGGCTGGGTCTTGCGCAGGTCCCAGCCGTAACCGGTGGCGCGCAGCGGCGGGCCCGAGAGACCGAGCGCGAGGCACCCGGCCAGGTCGAGGTGGCCGACGCCCTCGAGGCGGGCCTTGAAGATCGGGTTGGCGTTGCACAGCGCGGCGTACTCCTTGAGCCGCTTGTGCATGAGCGCGATGAAGTCGCGGATCTCGTCGAGCGCGCCGGACGGGAGGTCCTGGGCGACGCCACCGGGACGGATGAAGGCGTGGTTCATGCGCAGGCCGGTGATCAGCTCGAAGAGGTCGAGCACGAGCTCGCGCTCGCGGAACCCGATCGTCATCACGGTGAGCGCGCCGATCTCCATGCCGCCGGTGGCGATGGCCACGAGGTGGGAGGAGATCCGGTTGAGCTCCATCAGGAGCACCCGCATGACCTGGGCCTTCTCGGGCACCTGCTCCTCGATGTCGAGGAGCCGCTCGACGCCGAGCACGTAGGTCATCTCGTTGTAGAACGGGGAGAGGTAGTCCATCCGGGTGCAGAACGTCACGCCCTGCGTCCAGGAGCGGTACTCCATGTTCTTCTCGATGCCGGTGTGGAGGTAGCCGATGCCGCAGCGGGCCTCGGTGACCGTCTCGCCCTCGATCTCGAGGATCAGCCGGAGCACACCGTGGGTCGACGGGTGCTGGGGGCCCATGTTGACGACGACGCGCTCGTCGGCGACGCCCTCACCGAGGCCCTCGGTGATGGAGTCCCAGTCCTGGCCGGTGACGGTGAAGACCCGGCCCTCGCTGGTCTCGTTGCTGCCTGCGTACAGGTCCTGATCGGCGGTGCTCATCAGTTGTACGACCTCCGCTCGTCGGGCGGGGGTACGGAGCCGCCCTTGTACTCCACGGGGATGCCGCCCAAGGGGTAGTCCTTGCGCTGCGGGTGGCCCGGCCAGTCGTCGGGCATGAGGATGCGCGTGAGCGCGGGGTGGCCGTCGAAGACGATCCCGAACATGTCCCAGGCCTCGCGCTCGTGCCAGTCGGCCGTGGGGTAGGTCGCCACGAGGCTCGGCACGTGGGGGTCGCTGTCGGGGACCGACACCTCCAGCCGGATCCGGCGGTTGTGGGTCATCGAGAGCAGGTGGTAGACGGCATGGAGCTCGCGGCCGGTGTCGGCGGGGTAGTTGACCCCGCTGACGCTGGAGCAGAACTCGAAGCGCAGCCGCTCGTCGTCGCGCAGGTGGCGGGCCACGGCGGCGAGGTCGTCGCGGCGTACGTGGAAGGTGATCTCGCCGCGGTGGACGACGACCCGCTCGACCGCGGTCTCGAGGCCGTCGGCGCCGAGTCGCTGCTCGAGCGCGTCGGCGACCTCGTCGAACCAGCCGCCGAAGGGCCGCTCGGCCGAGCCGGGGTAGACGATCGGTTGGACCAGCCCGCCGTAGCCGCTGGTGTCGCCGCTGCCCTTCGTGCCGAACATGCCGCGACGCTCGCCGACCGCGCGGACCTCGCCCTCCTGGGCGGGGACGGAGCCCGTGGGCTGGTTCTGCTCCTCGGTCACCGGAGAAGGCCCTTCATCTCGGAGGTCGGGAGGGCGGCCAGCGCGGCGTTCTCACGCTCCTCGATCTGGGCGAGGCGGTTGACGCCGAGCTTGCCCTCCTGCACCTGGTCGTGGAGCTTGAGGATCGCGTCGATGAGCATCTCGGGCCGCGGCGGGCAGCCGGGGAGGTACATGTCGACCGGGACGACGTGGTCGACGCCCTGGACGATCGCGTAGTTGTTGAACATGCCGCCGGAGCTCGCGCACACGCCCATGGCGAGCACCCACTTCGGCTCGGCCATCTGGTCGTAGATCTGGCGCAGGACGGGGGCCATCTTCTGGCTCACCCGGCCGGCCACGATCATCAGGTCGGCCTGGCGCGGGCTGGCCCGGAAGACCTCCATGCCGAACCGGGCGAGGTCGTACTTCGGGCCGCCCGAGGTCATCATCTCGATGGCGCAGCAGGCCAGGCCGAAGGTCGCCGGCCAGAAGCTGGCCTTGCGGAAGTAGCCGGCGACGCCCTCGACCGTGGTCAGCAGCACGCCGCTGGGGAGCTTCTCCTCGATTCCCATGATGCTTCGCCTCTCAGTCCCACTCGAGTCCGCCGCGGCGCCACACGTAGGCGTAGGCGACGAACACGGTGGCGATGAACAGGACCATCTCGACCAGACCGAAGAGGGCCATCGCGTCGAAGTGGACGGCCCACGGGTAGAGGAAGATGATCTCGATGTCGAAGACGATGAAGAGCATCGCCGTGATGTAGTACTTCACCGGGAACCGGCCGCCGCCGACCGCCTGCGGCGTCGGCTCGATGCCGCACTCGTAGGAGTCGAGCTTGGCCCGGTTGTAGCGCTTCGGCCCGGTCAGCGCGCTGACTGCCACGGAGAACACCGCGAAGCCGGCCGCCAGGATGGCCAGCGCCAGGACCGGCGTGTAGAGCTCCATCCCTGCAGTTCCTTCCCTCGTCCGGATCGCGTCCGCCTTGTGACCTTGTGAACGAGTTCACAAGACGTGGCGCGGAGCACAGTCTAGGACGATGCAGATCACACCGGAACCCGGGGGTGGGCCCCGCCACACAGCCCCTGACCTGCGGATTTAGGTCACGCGGGCGTGGCCTAAATCAGCCCTTGACGGCTCGGTGCAGCGCCACCACGCCGCCGCTGAGGTCGAGCCACTCGACGTCGCGCCACCCCGCCTCGCCGAGCATCGCGGCAAGCCCGGCCTGGTCGGGCCACGCCCGGATCGACTCGGCGAGGTAGACGTAGGCGTCGGGACTCGACGACACCGCGCGCGAGATCGCCGGCAGCGCCTTCATCAGGTATTCGAGGTAGACGGTGCGGAAGGGCGCCCACGTCGGGTGGCTGAACTCGCAGACCACGACGCGGCCGCCCGGGCGGGTGACCCGGAGCAGCTCACCGAGCCCGGCCAGCGGGTCGACGATGTTGCGCAGCCCGAAGGAGATGGTGACGGCGTCGAACACGCCGTCGGCGAAGGGGAGTCGCGTCCCGTCGCCGGCCGTGAAGGGCAGGTGGGGCCGGGCCTGCTTGCCGACGCGCAGCATCCCGAGGGAGAAGTCGCACGGCACGACGGTGGCACCGCGCTCGGCGAACGGCTCGCTCGACGTCCCCGTGCCGGCAGCGAGGTCGAGGACCTTCTCCCCCGGCTGCGGGTCGACGGCGTCGAGGACCTCCCGCCGCCACCGGCGGTCCTGGCCCATCGAGAGCACGTCGTTGGTCACGTCGTAGCGCCGGGCGACGGCGTCGAACATCCGACGGACGTCGGAGGGCTGCTTGTCGAGGTCTGCACGGGCCACGGCTGAAGGGTACGGGGGCCGGATCGCAACCAATCCCGTGGTCGTCGCGTCTTGACGGGTGACAGACCCCCGCACGACCGCACCATCCCGCAATCCGGAGGACACCATGAAGCTCGTCCGAGCACTGCTCGTCACCCTCGTCGCCCTGGCGCTCGCCGCCGGCACGGCGTACGGCGCCGGCTGGGCCGTGCGCGACGACCCCACGCGCGCCGGCACCGACCCCGTCGCTGCGCCGGCACCCGCCCCGCGGGCACCGGCCCCCGGCCAGCCGGTCGTCGACCGCCCGGTCGTGAAGCCGGGCCCGGTCCTCGAGCCCGGTGACCGCGGCGTGCAGGTGAGGGAGCTGCAGTCGCGGCTGTTCCAGCTCGACTGGTTCCCCGAGCTGACCACCGGCAGCTATGACGACGACACCGAGGGCGCCGTCCGCGGCTTCCAGGAGAAGCGCGGCTTCCGCGCCACCGGGCGGGTCGACCTGCGCACGTGGGAGCGACTGGTCGCCATGACCGAGGAGCCCACGCAGGACCAGCTCCACAACGTGCTGCACGCCGGCCCGGCGCTCCTCGCCTCCGGCGACTCCGGCGGACGGGTGCGCGACCTCCAGGCGCGCCTCAAGCAGATCGCCTGGCTCTTCGGCGACGTCTCCGGGAGCTATGACGCCGAGACGGTGGAGGCGGTCCGCGGCTTCCAGGAGAAGCGCGAGATCCCGGTCACCGGCGAGGTCGACCAGCGCACGATGGACCGGTTGCTCGACATGACCCGCGAGCCGACCCACGAGGAGCTGCACAACGTGGCCCCCGAGCCGGGCGCCCTCGACCCGCGCTGCACCACGGGACGGGCCCTCTGCGTCGACAAGACCACCAGCACCCTGCGCTGGGTCGTCGACGGGAAGGTGAAGCTGACGATGGACGCCCGCTTCGGCTCGGTCGTCAACGACACCCCGACCCGCGAGGGCCTCTTCCACGTCTACTGGAAGGACGAGGACCACGTGTCGAACGAGTTCGGCTCCGCGATGCCGTTCTCGATGTTCTTCGACGGCGGCCAGGCCGTGCACTACTCGTCCGACTTCGCCGCCCGTGGCTACGCCGGCGCCAGCCACGGCTGCGTCAACATCCGCGACTACGACGGGCTGGACTGGCTCTTCGACCAGGTCGTGGTCGGCGACAAGGTCGTCGTCTACTGGAGCTGAGCACCGCGCACCCCGGGGCCCGTCGACTGCGGGCCCCGGGGTCGCCGGGCGTAGGCTTCCCCCTCGTGACGACCAGCGCGACCCCCCGCGACGAGGCCGGCCGCCTCGTCGTCCGCACGGTCTCGCTGGACCTGCCCGCGGAGACCTCCCTCCTCGACCTGCTGCCCGCCGACGCGCCGGTCTCCTGGCTACGACGCGGCGAGGGCCTCGTGGGCTGGGGCGTCGCCGCCGAGGTCCGTACGTCGGGCCCGGCGCGCTTCTCCGACGCCGCCAAGTGGTGGACCGAGACGACCGCGCGGGCGGTCGTCCGCGACGAGGTCGACGAGCCCGGGACGGGCCTGGTCGCCTTCGGCAGCTTCGCGTTCGCCGACGAGCCCGGCTCGTCGGTCCTCAGCGTCCCCTCCGTGGTCGTGGGTCGCCGCGGCGACCGGTTCTGGCTCACCACGGTGAGCCGTGGCGCGATCGACCACCCCGCCACCGTCGCGCTCGCCGACCCCCCGCGCCCGCCGGCCGGCATCGTCTTCGCCGACGGCGCCCTCGACGGCGAGCGCTGGATGGGCGTCGTGGCCGACGCCGTCGCGCGCATCAACGCCGGCGAGCTCGAGAAGGTCGTGCTCGCGCGCGACCTGGTCGCCACCGGCCAGGAGGACGTCGACGTCCGCTGGCCGCTGCGACGCCTCGCCGAGGGCTACCCCATGTGCTGGACCTTCCACGTCGACGGCCTCTTCGGCGCGACGCCGGAGATGCTGGTGCGCCGCGAGCGCGGCCTGGTCACCAGCCGGGTGCTCGCCGGCACGATCCGGCGTACCGGTGACGACGAGCGCGACCTCGCCCTCGCCGCCCACCTGGCCCGCTCGTCGAAGGACCTCGAGGAGCACGAGTACGCCGTCCGGTCGGTCGCCGACGCCCTGGACCCGCACTGCTCCTCGATGAACGTGCCCGAGGCGCCCTTCGTGCTCCACCTCCCCAACGTCATGCACCTCGCGACCGACGTGGCCGGCGTGGTCCACGACTCCCGGACCGTGTCCTCGCTGCAGCTCGCCGAGGCGCTCCACCCGTCCGCCGCCGTGGGCGGCACCCCGACCCCGACCGCCACCGCGCTGATCTCCGAGATCGAGGGCATGGACCGCGGCCGCTACGCCGGCCCGGTGGGCTGGATGGACGCCGCCGGTGACGGCGAGTGGGGCATCGGGCTGCGCTCCGCCGAGGTCAGCGGCCCCACCGTGCGGCTGTTCGCCGGTTGCGGGATCGTCGGCGACTCCGACCCCGAGGCGGAGCTCGCGGAGTCGCAGGCGAAGTTCGTGCCGGTGCGCGACGCCCTCGTCGCCGACTGAGCGGCCGCTACAGGTCCGAGCCCTCGGCCAGGCGCACGTAGGACTGGTCCTCGCCCAGCAACCGGCCGAAGTGGCCGTCGACGATGCCGAGCCCCTCCTCGGAGTAGACCCGGTCGTGGATCGCGAGGTTGCGGGCGGCGCCGACGGCGCGGGCGAAGTCGACCGCCTCCGACGCCTTGAGCCACGGCGCCGAGACCGGGGCGCAGAGCACGTCGACGGGCCGGTCGGGCCCGGTGAGCGCGTCGCCGGGGTGGAACACGGTCGTGCCGCCGGCCTCGAGGAGGAAGCCGGAGTTGTCGAAGCGCGGCAGGTCGGGGTGGATCACCGCGTGGAGCTCACCCACCGCGCGCACCGGCAGCCCTGCGTCGAACGACTCGCCCGGCGCCACCACGGTCACCCGCTCGGCCACGTCGGGTGCCTGCTCGCGCAGCATCCGGGCCACCGCCTCGATCGTCCAGATCGGCGCCGTCGTCCGCCGGAGGTGCTCGGGGTGGACGTGGTCGGGGTGCTCGTGGGTGAGCAGCAGCGCGGTCGCGCCGTCGACCGCCTCCGGGGAGGTCCAGCCGCCGGGGTCGACCACCAGCACCGTGTCGTCCTGCTCGACCCGGATGCACGCGTGCCCGAACTTGGTCAGCCGCATGCCGCACACGCTACGCCCCGGCGTACGCCGAGCAGCGCGGGTCACGGACTCATAACAGGTGGGCCAAGTCCCCTGTGTGCGTCCTGTTCACCGGTCCAGTCCTGGGTCTAGGGTGCGCGGGACGTCGTGCGGCGTGGCTCACGTCCCGCGACAACAGGTCCACCCTTTCGGAGTGGGCACCGAACGATGAGTGAGGTTTCGCTGATGACAACGATCCGCAAGGTCGCTCCCGTGGCACTCGCCGCGGCGCTGGCCCTCGGCGTGACGTCCTGCGCCGAGTCCGACCGCAGCGACGAGGGTGGTGGCAGCGGCGACGGTGGCACGTTCACCTTCGGCGCGGCCGGCGCCCCGGAGATGTTCGACCCCTTCTACGCCACGGACGGTGAGACCTTCCGGGTCACCCGTCAGATGTTCCAGGGGCTGCTCGGCATCAAGCCCGGCACGGCCACCGTCCAGCCCGAGCTGGCCACCGAGTGGTCGGCCGACGAGGCCGGCACGACCTGGACCTTCCAGCTCCGCGACGACGTGACCTTCCACGACGGCGAGCCCTTCAACGCCGACGCGGTCTGCTACAACTTCGACCGCATGTTCGACCAGAACGAGGCCGGCCAGGTCGCCGGTGAGTACTGGGGCTACGTCATGGGCAGCTTCTCCAACGACCCCGAGGGCTCGCTCTACAAGAGCTGCGAGGCCACCGGCGAGTTCGAGGCCACCATCGAGATCACGCGGGCCACGTCGGGCTTCCCGACCATGCTGACCCTCGACTCCCTCTCCATGCAGTCGCCCAAGGCGCTCGAGGAGGGCGACGCCAACGGCATCGCCGCCGAGGGCGAGGGCTTCTCCTTCCCCGACTACGCGTTCGCGCCGGTCGGCACCGGAGCCTTCAAGTTCGGCGAGTACGACGAGGCCAACGGCACCATCACCCTCGAGCGCAACGACGACTACTGGGGCGACCCGGCCAAGACGTCCGAGCTGGTCTTCCGGGTCATCCCCGACGAGTCGACCCGTCGCCAGGAGCTCGAGGCCGGCAGCATCAACGGCTACGACCTGCCGAACCCGGCGGACTGGAGCGGTCTGGAGGACGACGGCAACGAGGTCGTCATCCGCGACCCGTTCAACATCTTCTACGTCGGCCTGACGCCGGAGAACAACCCGGCCCTGAAGGACCTGAAGGTCCGCCAGGCGCTCTACCACGCCATCGACCGTGAGCAGCTCGTCCAGAGCCAGCTGCCCGAGGGCGCGGCCGTCGCCACGCAGTTCATGCCGGAGGCCGTCAAGGGCTGGAACGCCGACCTGGCTGCCTACGACTACAACCCCGACGAGGCCAAGCAGCTCCTCGCCGACGCCGGCCAGGAGGACCTGACGATCGACTTCGCCTACCCGACCGAGGTCAGCCGGCCCTACATGCCGGACCCGCAGGCGCTCTACGAGGCGATCCGGGCCAACCTCGAGGACGTCGGTGTCACGGTCAACGTGAAGACCGCCTCCTGGAACGGTGGCTACCTCGACAACGTGACGGCGGGCAAGTACGACGCCTACCTGCTCGGCTGGACCGGTGACTACGACTCGGCCGACAACTTCATCGGCACGTTCTTCGGCAACCTGAACAGCAACGACTTCGGCACCAAGGCCTACCCCTGGGGCGCCCAGCTGTCGCAGGACCTCAAGGACGCCGACGCCATCGTCGACGAGGACGAGCGTGCCGCCCGCTACGAGGAGCTGAACCAGCAGATCATGGAGGACTACCTCCCCGGTCTGGCGATCAGCCACTCCCCGCCGGCGCTCGTCGTCGGGCCGGGCGTGTCCGGCCTCACGCAGAGCCCGCTCACCGCGGAGCAGTTCGACACCGTCGAGGTCGGCGGCGAGTGACGACCGCTAGCTCCGGCTAGCAGCTCCGCCACATCAGCGGTCGAGGGGGGTCACCCACCCAGGGTGACCCCCCTCGTTACTGTTCACAGGCTGCCCCCTCGGGCTCCCGACCCGCACCACCAGGAAGAAGGCACACCCCCATGATCCGGTTCATCGTGCGCCGGCTGATCCAGATGGCCGGCGTGGTGCTGGTGCTCTCGCTGCTGCTGTTCATGTGGCTGCGGTCGCTGCCCGGCGGCACCGTCTCGGCCATCCTCGGCGAGCGCCAGACCCCTGAGCGCAGGGCCGCGCTCGAGGCGGCGCTCGGCCTCGACCAGCCGATCTGGGTGCAGTACGGCAAGTTCCTCGAGCGCGCCGTCCACGGCAACTTCGGGGTCTCCACCAAGGTGCTCCCGGGGACGGACGCGTTCGAGGTCTTCCTCATGCGCCTGCCCGCCACCATCGAGCTCTCCCTGCTCGCGATGCTGATCGCGGTGTCGCTCGGCATCCCGCTCGGCTACCTCGCGGCCAAGCGCAGCGGCTCGGTCTTCGACAACTCCGCCGTCGTCTTCTCCCTCGTCGGTGTCGCCGTGCCGGTGTTCTTCCTGGCCTTCATGCTGAAGTACTGGTTCGCGGTCGAGTGGAACATCCTTCCCGTGTCCGGGCGCCAGACCGTCGGGATCGACGCGACGCGCATCACCGGCTTCTTCGTCCTCGACGGCCTGATGACCCGCGAGTGGGACGCCGCCTGGGACGCCTTCAAGCACCTGATCCTCCCCGCCGTGGCGCTCGCGACGATCCCGTTCGCGGTCATCTTCCGGATCACCCGCGCCGCGGTGCTCGACGTCCTCGACGAGGACTACGTCCGCACGGCCGAGGCGAAGGGCCTGACCTCGCGGGTCATCCGCGGCCGCCACGTGCTGCGCAACGCGATGCTGCCGGTGACCACGACGATCGGTCTCCAGATCGGCGCCCTGCTCGCCGGGGCGATCCTGACCGAGACGGTCTTCTCGTTCCCCGGGCTCGGCGACGCGCTCGCTATCTCCTTCCGCGACAAGGACTACGCCGTGCTGCAGGTGCTGATCATGGCGGCGGCGGCGATCTACGTCGTCGTCAACCTGCTCGTCGACATCTCCTACGCCATCATCGACCCCCGCGTCCGGACGAGGTGACCAGATGAGCCCCTCGAAGAAGAATCCGTTGACGTCCTTCGGCGACCGCCGCAAGCAGCAGATCGACGAGCTGGCGGAGACCTCGGTCGGCGACGACGCCGGCGTCTCGCTGATCGCCAGCGCGTGGCGACGGCTGCGCCGCAACCCGGTCTTCCTGATCGGCCTCGCCATCACGGTGCTGTTCGTCGTGCTGGCGTTGATCTCCCCGTGGCTCGCGCCGTGGGACCCGTCGGACAACCCGATGATCGACGAGGTACGCCGCCAGACGAACCCGGTCCCCGGGCCGGAGGCCGGCCACCCGCTCGGCGGCGACGACCGCGGCCGGGACCTGCTCTCCCGGCTCCTCGTCGGCAGCCGGCAGACCCTCTTCGTCGGCGTGTTCGCGACGCTCTTCGGCCTCGCCGGCGGTCTGGTCCTCGGCACCCTCGCGGGCGCCCTCAGCGGCTGGGTCGACTCCGCGGTCATGCGCCTGGTCGACGTGATGCTGTCGATCCCGTCGCTGCTGCTCGCCTTCTCGATCGCAGCACTGTCGTCCCGGCCGAGCCAGTGGACGGTGATCATCGCGATCGCGACCATCCAGGTCCCGATCTTCGCGCGGCTGCTGCGCGGGTCGATGCTCGCCCAACGGGTGAGCGACCACGTCCTCGCGGCGCGAGCGCTCGGGGTCAACCCGGCGGCCATCGTCTTCCGGCACATGCTCCCCAACGCGCTCGGACCGGTGATCGTGCAGGCCACCCTGGTGCTGGCGACCGCCATCATCGACGCCGCCGCGCTGTCCTTCCTCGGCCTCGGCAACCCCGACGACCGCCAGCCGGAGTGGGGCCAGATGCTCGGCCGCGCCACGGCGTACATCAACGACTACCCGCACCTCGCGGTCTATCCCGCGCTCTGCATCATCGTGGTCGCCCTCGGCTTCACGCTGATGGGCGAGTCGCTGCGCGAGGCCCTCGACCCGAAGTCCCGGAGGTGACCGGCATGACGCGACCCACTGGTGAGCCGCTGCTCTCGGTGCGCGACCTCAGCGTCACGTTCCAGCGCCACGGCGAGAAGGCCTTCACGGCCGTCGACGGCGTCTCCTTCGACGTCCGCCCCGGCGAGACCCTCGGCCTGGTCGGCGAGTCCGGCTGCGGCAAGTCGGTGACGTCGCTGGCGCTGATGGGGCTGCTCCCCGCGCGCGGCAACACGGTGACCGGCACGGCGACCTACGAGGGCACCGACCTGCTGTCGCTGTCGCGCTCGGAGATGCGCGACAGGCGGGGCCGCGACATCGCGATGATCTTCCAGGACCCGCTGTCCTCCCTGAACCCGGTCGTGCCGATCGGGCTCCAGGTCACCGAGGTGATGGAGCGCCACCGCAACCTGTCGCGCAAGGAGGCGATGCCGGAGGCCGAGGAGCTCCTCGCGCGGGTCGGCATCCCCGACCCCCGGGCTCGCCTGAAGAACTATCCCCACCAGCTGTCCGGCGGCATGCGCCAGCGCGCGCTGATCGCGATGGCGCTGGCCTGCCAGCCGCGGCTGCTCATCGCCGACGAGCCGACCACCGCGCTCGACGTCACCATCCAGGCCCAGATCCTCGCGCTGCTCAAGGAGCTCGTCGAGGACACCGGGACGGCGCTGATCATGATCACCCACGACCTCGGCGTCGTGGCGGGGCTGTGCGACGAGGTCAACGTCCTCTACGGCGGCCGGATCGTCGAGCGGGGCGACCGGCACCGGCTCTTCGCCCACGCGGCCCACCCCTACACCAACGGCCTGCTGGGCTCGATCCCCCGCCTCGACGCCCCACGCGGCGAGCGGCTCGAGGCGATCCCCGGCTCGGTCGCCGACAACCTGCCCTGGGACTCCGCGTGCGCGTTCGCGCCCCGCTGCCCCCGGGCGCTCGACCGGTGCCGTGAGGAGACCCCGGTGTGGGAGGAACGTCCCGCCACCGGCCTGCGGTGCCACAACCCTGCGGAGGTGCAGCGTGACTGACGTCCTGGTCGACGTGCGGGGGGTCAAGGTCCACTTCCCCATCAAGCGCGGCGTCATCTTCGACAAGACCGTCGGGCACGTCTACGCCGTCGACGGCGTGAACCTCCAGATCCTCAAGGGCGAGACCTACGGCCTCGTCGGCGAGTCCGGCTGCGGCAAGTCCACCCTCGGCAAGGCGATCCTCAACCTCGAGACGCCGACCGAGGGCAGCGTGGAGTTCGACGGCACCGACATCGCCGCCCTGAAGGGCAAGGAGCTGCGGCGCAAGCGGCAGGACATCCAGATGGTCTTCCAGGACCCGATGTCGAGCCTCGACCCGCGACAGTCGGTCGAGTCGCTCCTCACCGAGGGGATGAAGGCCCACGGCCTCGCCGACGACAAGGAGGCCACCCGCAAGCGCCTGCGCGAGCTGCTCTCCGCGGTCGGCCTGCCGCCGTCCGCGCTGTCGAAGTACCCCCACGAGTTCTCCGGCGGCCAGCGGCAGCGCATCGGCATCGCCCGCGCGCTCTCGGTCAACCCGAAGCTGATCGTCGCCGACGAGCCGGTCTCGGCCCTCGACGTGTCGGTGCAGGCCCAGGTGCTCAACCTGCTCGAGGAGCTCCAGGACGAGTTCGAGCTGACCTACCTCGTCGTCGCCCACGACCTCGCCGTCGTACGCCACATCAGCGACCGGATCGGGGTCATGTACCTCGGCGGGCTGGTCGAGGAGTCGGAGGCCGGCGAGCTCTATGAGACGCCGCTCCACCCCTACACCCGCGCCCTGATGTCGGCCGTCCCGGTGCCGGACCCGGCGGTCGAGGACCAGCGCGAGCAGATCCTGCTGATGGGCGACCTCCCCTCGCCGTCGAAGCCGCCGACCGGCTGCCGGTTCCACACGCGCTGCCCGTGGCGCCAGGAGACGCGCTGCGACGACGAGCGGCCCGAGCTGCGCGTCGTCGAGATCGACGGCGTCACGCCCGGCCACCGGGTCGCCTGCCACTGGGCCGAGCAGATCGCGGCCGGCGAGGTGGAGCGCCACGAGGTGACCGCGACGATGACCGAGCAGTCCGGCCCCGACGAGGTCGACGACGGACCGCCGCAGTACTTCGTCGACCCGCTCTGAGCGCGAGTCGTGGGTGTGTGACCGTCCAGTCGCGGGCAGGTGACCGGCGTACGCGGACTCGACCGTCACAAGCCCACGACTCACCTGTCACACACCACGACTCGGCCTCAGGCGGTGAGGTGGTGCACGAAGCACCACCGCCACTGCTCGCCGGGCTCGGCGGACTGCATCACCGGGTGGGACGTGTCGTGGAAGTGGGCCGAGGCGTGGCGCTGGGGCGAGGAGTCGCAGCAGCCGATGTAGCCGCACTCCAGGCACAGGCGCAGGTGGACCCACCGGGTGCCCTCCTCCAGGCAGGTCTCGCAGCCCTCGCCGGGGTCGGCGTCGACGACCGGTGAGCGCTCGAGGTCCTCGCACTCGGTGACCTGCTGGCTGCGCTCGCCGGTGCGCTCGCTGCGCAGCTCCTCCCGCGACTGGCGGGCGGCGTCGAGCATCGACTCCTCGACGTCGAGCATGACCAGCACCTCGGCGACGACGTCGGAGGCGACGCGGCCCTCGCTCCGGATCTCGAGGACCCGGCCGCGCTCGGCGTCGATCATCGCCCGCCGCAGCCGGGTGTAGTGCTCGCTGGGCGTCTCCTCGTCGAGATTGGGCCCGAGCCGCTCCCACGCGGCGTTGTTGCGCTGCTCGACCCGGGTCCGGATCGAGCCCACGACGTCGTGGGGGTCCTCGTCCTCCTGCTCGCGCAGCACCCGCTCCCCTGCCTTCGCCGCCTCCTGGAGGAGGGACGCACGGGCGAGCGCGTCCTCGGCCGGGTCCGGGGTCGGTACGTCGAGGCGACGGGCCAGCCAGGGCAGGGTCAGGCCCTGCGCGAAGAGGGTCCCGGCCACGACGGTGAAGGCCGCGAGCAGCAGCACCTCGCGGTAGTCGCTCTCCTCGGGGATGACGAAGGCCGCGGCCAGGGTGACGACGCCGCGCATGCCGGCCCATCCGACCAGCAGGCTGATCGCCGCCGGCGGCCGCTCGCTGGACGGCCGGGTCAGCAGCTGGGAGGTGGTGAAGACCCAGACCAGCCGCAGCACGACCACGGCCACGAGGGTGCCGGCACAGACGAGCGCCACCTGCGAGGCCGGGATCTCGCTCTCCGCGAGACCGTCGACGATCCAGCGCGCCTGGAGGCCGATGAGCAGGAAGACCGTGTTCTCGAGGATGAAGGCGATGGTCCGCCAGTTCATCCGCTCCGCGATCCGCGACTGGGCGGTCTGGAGGATCGGGGCCTTGTGGCCGAGGAGCAGGCCCGCCACCACGACCGAGATCACCCCGGAGGCGCCCACCTCCTCGGCGAGGAGGTACGACGCGAACGGGACCACCAGGGAGATGCCGGTGTCGAGCAGCGGGTCGTGCACGCGGCGGCGTACGCGGGCGACGACGAGGAAGACGGCGAAGCCGATCACCGCACCACCGACCGCGGCGAGCAGGAACTCGCCACCGACCTCCAGCACGCCGACGCCGCCCGCGGCGGCGGCCAGCGCGGTCCGCAGCGAGACCAGGGCGGTGGCGTCGTTGAAGAGCGACTCGCCCTCGAGGATGGTGACCACCCGTCTCGGCAGCCCGATCCGGCGGCCGATGGCGGTCGCCGCGACGGCGTCGGGCGGGGCCACGACCGCCCCCAGCGCGAGGGCGAGGGGCCACGACAGCTCCGGGAGGATCAGCCGCACGACCGCGGCGACGCCGACGGTGGTGAAGAGGATCAGGCCGACCGACAGCAGCAGGATCGGGCGGCGGTTGGCGTTGAAGTCGACCAGCGAGGTCTGCAGCGCCGCGGCGTAGAGCAGCGGTGGCAGCAGCCCCAGCAGGACGACCTCGGCCTCGAGGTGCACCTCCGGCATCCCGGGCAGGTAGGAGCCGAGGACCCCCACCACCACGAGCACCAGAGGGGCCGGGACGTTGACGCGGTCGGCGACGGCCGTCCCGGTCAGGACGACGACGGTCAGCGCGACCAGGAACAACGCGATCTCCACCCGGCCCATTCTGCCGCCCTACACTCACCGGCATGCCGAGCAGGACGATCGCTGGGATGGATCACGTCGCCGCGTTCGACGCCGCGGTCGACTCCGGCGACTGGGAAGGCTTCGCGCGGCGCTTCTCCGAGGACGCCGTCATGGTCTTCCACGGGGTGCCGGCCGGACCGTTCGAGGGACGCGCCGCCATCGCGGCGGCCTACGCCGCCGACCCGCCCGACGAGCCGCTCGAGGTCGTCGGGCCGGTCGTCGTCGACGGCGACTTCCTGGTGCTGCACTTCTGCTGGGTCGACTCCGGCGGCACCGGCACGATGCGGCTCCGGCTCGACCCGGCCGGGCTGGTCGCGCGGCTCGAGGTGTCGTTCGACCCGCCGTCCGACGGCTAGACCGGCTGCGCCACCCACTGCATCGGGTCGCCCCAGCCGAGGTCCTCGACGCCGTGGGACGCCAGGGCGAGCGCGACGAGGGTGCGCCGGTGGGCGGCGAAGGTGAGCACGTGGGCGACCATGCCGCCGTAGGTGAAGACCTCGGCGGGCTCGCACAGCGCGTCGACGAAGGTGTCGTCGAGGCGGCGCTGGTCGACCACGTCACGCACGTGCCCGAGGAAGGTGGGTCCCTCCTCGGCCAGCCGCTCGCGCAGCGAGGCCAGCGACTCGCGGTCCTCCACCGACCAGTCGTAGTCGCGGGTCGCCATCGCCGCGTTCCACATGCCCATCTGGCCGACCAGGCGGGACAGCAGGGACCGCACGGTCTGGCGGTCGTCGTCGACGTCGAGCTCGATCGGTCGGTCGAGCTGCTCGTCGTCGAGGCGCGCGGCGACGCGCACCATCTCACCGGTGAGCCACACGTGGTGCTCGACCATCCTCGTCAGCAGGTCCATGCTCGTTACCTCGTCTCGTGCGGGCAGCCGGAGGCCGCCGGGTGGGTGGAAGTGGACGCCGCTCGGTGCCTCGATCTGCAGGTGACCGGGCCGCCGGCGCCAGGCGGCCGGCGTGGCGCCGTACGCGCGGGAGAAGGCCCGGGTGAAGGCCTCGTGGGAGCCGTAGCCCGCCTCGACGGCGACGTCGAGGATCGGGGCGCTGGTGGTCACGAGGCGGTAGGCCGCGCGCTCGAGGAGCACCCGGCGCCGGAACGCCTGCGGCGGCTCGCCCGCGACCTGGCTGATCATCCGGTCGAAGTGGAAGCGCGAGAAGTGGAAGCGTCCCGCCACCTCCTCGGCCGGTGCCTCGTGGTCGTCGAGCGCGCCGGCCAGGTGGTCGACGAAGTCGGCGAACGTGTCAGCGGCGGTGGTCATGGGTCCCAGCCTGACGCCCCACCGTCCCGCCGCGCTTGATCAGCGTTGCCCGGCGCGGCAGGCGCGCACCCACTACTGTCCGTCCAGCGCACCGGAACGGGTCCGGTCGCAGACCGACGGGGGACGTCGATGGCCGTCACGATCCGCACACTGGCCGGGAGCACCAGCGCCGTGGCCCTCGCGCTCGCCCTGGCGGCCTGCACGAGCGAGGCGACCCCGGAGCGGCCCGAGCAGCCCGAGTCGCAGGAGGTGGTGCGACCGCCGCTGGTCCAGGAGGACCTGGCCGCGGTGATGGGCGACCAGCAGTCCCGCACCAACGACGCCCGCGACCGCGCCGACGCGCCGGACTACGACCCGAAGGGCTGGAGGAAGTCGGCGGCGGGCTGGCTGCTGGAGGTCGAGCAGGCCGGGACGAGGTTCTCGCGGCTGTCGGACTATCCGAACGACACCGGTCGCGTGACCGGACGCTCCGGCGACGTCTATCCCGTCACCTCCACCGGGGACCCCGTGTTCGCCGTCGTGACGAACGGCGCCAACACCACCGCCCCCGGGCCGGACACGCGGCAGGTCCAGGTGTTCGCCCGCAGGACGGAGGACGCGCCCTGGCTCTCGGAGGTCGCGGTGACGGTGCCCGACCGGCAGCTCCCGGGCCCGACCGAGGCCCGCGACCTGACCGAGGACGACTGGACGCAGGCGGCCGACGCGGCGGCGGCCTACACCCGCTACCTCGAGACCGGCAGGGCCCCGGGGCTCGACGACCGCCGCGCCCGGGTGACGGCCCGCAAGGAGCTGCTCGACGAGGACGAGGAGGACGACGCCGAGCTGGCGTCGATCACGATCGAGGCGAAGCCCTACGGCGGCAACACCACGGGTGAGGACGGGGTCTGGGTGGCCCCCACCGCGAAGGGGCTGCTCGTCGTGGTGACGCTGCGCACCGAGACCACCCTGACGGCGGCCGAGGGCAGCCGCTACCGCTGGAACGACCCCTACGACGACTTCTGGGGCGGTGGCGAGCTGACCGACGTGATCCGCCGGGCCGACCTCGTCGGCGCCGTGCTCCACGTGACCGACGGCGACCCGCAGCTGCTCGGCGACCGGGTGGAGATCACGGCCGCGCGCTGAGCCCCCGGATCCGGGCGTCGAGGTCGCGCCGGTTGTCGCGGCGCACCCGCACCTCCACGACCTCGATGCCGCCGTTGGGCGAGGCGAGCGCCTGCTCGAGCTCGGCCAGCGACCCGACCCGCCAGTGGGGGGTGCGGGTGGCGGCGCAGAGGGCGGCGAGGTCGGCGCCGTGGGGCGTTCCGAACAACGTGTCGTAGCGGTCGGCGTACTGCTCGGCGCCCTGCTCGAGGGTCGCGAAGATCGAGCCGCCGTCGTCGTTGACGACCACGATCGTCAGGTCGGGACGCTGCTCTCCGGGACCGATCACGAGGCCGGTCATGTCGTGGAGGAAGGTGACGTCGCCCATCAGGGCGAACGCGCGGCTGCTCCGGGGCCGACCGAGCGCGGCGCCGATCGCGGTCGAGACGGTGCCGTCGATGCCGGAGAGGCCGCGGTTGGCGATGACCTTCCGGCGGTCGCCGACGGCGTACGGCGCCACCATCAGGTCGAGGTCGCGGACCGGGTTGGAGGCGCCGACGACCAGCAGTCCCTCGGGGGGCAGCGCGCGGCTGACCGCACCGGCGACCTCGTGGGGGGTCAGGTCGGGCTCGGCGGCGAGCAGCACGTCGAGGGCGCGCGAGACCTCGCGGTCGGCGCCCTGCCACGCCTCGAGCCAGGCGGGGTCGTCGGCCTCCTCGACGTTCGGGCGCCCGGAGACCAGGCGGCCGTCGACGGCGAAGGGACGATCGGTCCACACCCCGCGGCTGCCCGCGTCGACCACCGTGACGTCGTCGCGGGCGAGCAGCCGGCTGACCGGGCGGCTGAGCGTCGGGTGGCCGAAGACGATCGCGCGCTCGACCTGCTGCCCGAGCTCGCCGTCGAGGAGGAGGCGGTAGGTGCGGACCGGGTTGGCGCCGGTGCGGGAGCCACTGGTCGGCTCCGCGAGCAGCGGCCAGCCGGCCTGCTCGGCCAGGACGCGTGCCGGCGGGCCGGCGTCGTCGCCGGCGA
Organism: Nocardioides aestuarii; assembly: GCF_039527245.1. NCBI lineage: Bacteria > Bacillati > Actinomycetota > Actinomycetes > Propionibacteriales > Nocardioidaceae > Nocardioides > Nocardioides aestuarii. Next base: position 2,398,825 of record NZ_BAAAJT010000002.1, on the reverse strand, counting down.
CCACCACGGTGCGAGGTCCGAGGGCGACGGTCTCGAAGACCATCGGCCGGATCTCCTGGGGACCCTCGCCGGGCACGATGCCCTCGGGCGCCCACCGGTCGTCCGGCACGAGCGGCTCGTCGAACCGGACGTCGAGGTGGAGCGGTCCGAAGCCGAGCGGCAGCCGGTCGGGCAGGTCCTCGATCGTCTCGACCAGCCGGCCGAAGACACCGACCTGGTCAGTCGTCTGGTTGGCGCCGGTGCCAGCCAACCGGGCCGGCCGGTCGGCGGTCACCGCGACCAGCGGCAGCCCCGCGTGGGCGGCCTCGAGGACGGCCGGGTGGAGGTTGGCCACCGCGGTGCCCGAGGTGCAGACGACGGCCGCGGGACCGGCGGTGCGCGTCAGGCCGATCGCGAGGAATCCGGCGGTGCGCTCGTCGATCCGGGTGTGGAGCGTCAGCAGTCCCGCCGCGGCGGCGTCGTGGGCGGCGAACGCGAGAGGCGCGTTGCGGGAGCCGGGAGCCAGCACGACGTGGCGGACGCCGGCCTCGACCAGCCGGGTGACCACGGCGCGGGCGGTGTCGGTGGCGGACGCAGTGGCGCTCATGGCGTTCGATCCTGCCGTACGCCGCGCACGTCCCGCAGCCGCTGCTCCCAGTGGGCGACCCGCGCCGGGTCGGCGGCGAGCCGGTCGAGCGCCGCTTGGTCGACCGCGGGGCGGCGTACGGGAAGGGCGCCGGCGACCGGCAGCAGCGGTTCCGCCACGAGGTCGTCGGTGAGGAGCTGGACGGTCGCGAGGCCGCAGGCGTGGGGCAGCTCGGGCAGCGCCGCGGCGAGGGCGACCCCGGCCGCGATCCCGAGGCTGCTCTCGAGCGCGCTGGAGACGACGACGGGGAGACCGATGTCCTCGGCGATCCGGAGGCAGGCGCGGACGCCGCCGAGCGGCTGGACCTTGAGCACGGCGACGTCGGCGGCCGCGAGGTCGCGGACCCGGTAGGGGTCGGCAGCCCGCCGGATCGACTCGTCGGCGGCGATCCGGACGTCGACGCGGCGGCGCACGAGGGCGAGCTCCTCGACGGTCGCGCAGGGCTGCTCGACGTACTCCAGGCCACCGACAGCACGGTCGAGCGCCCGGATCGTGGCGACCGCGGTGTCGACGTCCCAGAGGCCGTTGGCGTCGATCCGGACGTGGCCGTCGGGACCGAGGGCGTCGCGCACCGCCTCGAGCCGGGCCGCGTCGTCGGCGAGGGTCTGGCCGGGCTCGGCCACCTTGACCTTGGCCGTCCGGCAGTCGCCCGCGAGCGTGATCCGGTGGGCGTCCTCGGGTCCGACGGCAGGGACGGTGACGTTGACGGGGACCTCGTCGCGCAGCGGCTCGGGCCAGTCGCCGGCGGCGGCCTCCTCGGCGCAGCGCAGCCAGGGCTCGGCGACCTCGGGCGGGTACTCGAGGAAGGGGCTCCACTCCCCCCAGCCCGCGGGGCCCTCGACCAGGGCACCCTCGCGGACGGTGATGCCGCGGAAGCGGGTCCGCATCGGGATGCTCCAGACCTTCATCCGCGAGCCCTCTCCTGCAGGGCGAGCCGGTCGAGCTTTCCGTTGGCGAGCAGCGGGAGGTCCTCGACGACGTGGAGCTCGCGGGGTGCCCACGACCGTGGGTGGACCGCCGAGACCCAGTCGCGCGCGGCGCCGAGGTCGAGGCCACCGACGACGAAGGCGACGACCCGGTTGCCCCACTCGTCGTCGGGGACGCCGACGCACGCGGCGTCGGCGACGTCGGGGTGCTCGCGCAGCCGTGCCGCGACCTCCGGCGTCGGGACGTTGACACCGCCGGAGACGACGACGTCGTCGAGCCGGCCGAGGACGTGGAGCCGGCCGTCCTCGTCGAGCCGGCCGGCGTCGGAGGTGAGGAACCACCCGTCGACGAGGACCTCGTCGGTGAGGGCCGGGTCTCCGTCGTAGCCGGCGAACAGGGTCGGGCCGCCGAGCCGGACCCGGCCGCCGGCACCGATGGCCACGGCGACGCCGTCGAGGGCGAAGCCGTCGTAGACGCAGCCGCCGCAGGTCTCCGCCATGCCGTACGTCGCCACGACCGTCACGCCGAGGTCGGCCGCGCGGCTCCGGAGCGCGGGGTCGACCGGGCCGCCGCCGAGGAGGACCGCGTCCATGGCCGCGAGCCGCTCGACCTCGGCCGGGTCGTCGAGCAGGCGGAGCAGCTGGGTCGGGACCAGGCTCGTCAGCGTCGCGGGCTCGTCGTCGGGGCCCCAGCCGTCGAGGACCGGGTCGTGGCCGGCCACCAGCGAGCGGACCACCACCTGGAGTCCCGCCACGTAGGAGGCGGGGAGGCGCAGCGCCCAGCGGCCCTCCGTGCCGAGGCGCCGCGCGGTGGCGGAGACGCTCGCGAGCACGGCCGCGCGCGGAAGGAGCACGCGCTTCGGCGACCCCGTCGACCCCGACGTCTCGACGACGAGCGGTGGCGGGTCGGCGGCGTCCAGCCAGCGGCGTACGGTCCCGACGACGGAGGCGGGGTCGCCGGTGACGGGCAGGGGGTCCACGACCCAGACGCTAGTCGGCCGATAACCGGGTGCGCCCACCGCCGCCCGGTGGTGTGATCGACGGGTGTCGACCAGCCTCGTGAGCCGCGTGCGCGACTACGCGACCCCGCCTTCCGCGCTGGCGGGCCGGCTCTCGGCGCAGTCGCTGCTGTTCGCGATCGGCGAGGGCACGTTCATGACCGGCTCGGCGGTGTTCTTCCTGCTGGTCGTCGGGCTCTCCCCCGCCCAGGTCGGGCTCGGCCTCACCCTCGCCGGCGCGGCCGCCTTCGTCACCGCCGTGCCGCTCGGCAAGGCGGTCGACCTGTTCGGGCCGAAACGGATGTGGACGCTGAGCGCAGCGCTGCAGGCGGCCCTGTTCTCGGTCTGGCCGTTCATCGACGGCTTTGCGGGGTACGCCGCCATGGCCGTGGCGATGGAGGTCGCCGGGACGCTCGGCGGCGCCGCCCACGGCGCCTACACGATCGACGTCCTGCCGCCGCACGAGCGGGTGAGGTCGCGCGCCTACATGTACTCCGCGCTCAACGTCGGGTTCACCCTCGGCTCGCTGTTCGGGGGAATCGCCCTGGCCTTCGAGTCCAACGAGGTGCTGCGGGTGCTGCCGTGGTTCACCGCGACCGTCTTCGTCGTCAACGCGATCGCGATCGCGCGGCTGCCGAAGGCCCCCCACGACGAGCGCTCGCCCGACGTACCCCGGGTGAAGCCGGCCGGACCGGGGCCGCTGCGCAACCCCGGCTGGCTGGCGATCGAGTTCTTCGGTGGCGTCATGTGGACCAACCAGGTCCTGCTCAACCTGGTCATCCCGCTGTGGCTGGTCGCGAAGACCGACGCCCCGCAGGTCCTCCTCGCCTTCCTCTTCGGCACCAACACCGTCATGTGCATCGTGCTGCCGATGGCAGCGTCGCGCGGGGTGAAGGACGTGACCACGGCGCTGCGGGCGCTGCGGTTCTCGGCCGCCTTCTTCGTGCTGTCCTGCGTCATCACCCTCGCCACCCACGAGACGGTCGGCTGGCTGACGATCGCCCTGATCTGGCTCGGCCACGTCACCGTGACGGGCGCCGAGCTCTACCTCTCCGCCGCGAGCTGGTCGATCGAGGCCGAGCTGATGGACCCGCGGCGGCGCGGCGACTACCAGGGCGCCAGCGAGCTCTCCGGGACGCTCGGCCGGGTCTGGGCGCCCGCGCTCTACACGTGGCTGGCGATCGAGTGGGGGGCCGGCGGGTGGCTCGTCATCGCGGCCATCGTGGCCCTGGCCGCCGCGGGTGCACACCCGGCGGCCCGCGCGGCCGAGCGGTTCCTCGACCGGAACGTGCCCCCGTCCGAGCGGGAGGACGCGACCTCCGGGGCGGTCGCGACACCGCCCGTCACCGACCCGGTCGTCGGGCCACCGGCCGGGGGGCCGGTCACCCAGGGGTCACCGGGTGAGCTCTGAGCGCTCCGGGTCCTGAGCGGCTCGGTGCGCCTGCAGCGCGTCGCTCACGCCGTAGCGGACGGCCAGCCTGATCAGCCAGAAGGCGGCCCACGCACCGACCAGCCAGAATCCCGCGATCCCCGCGAACATCGGGCCGATCATCAGGCTCACGAAGACCAACGACGCGACCACCGCAGCGAGGATCGCCCAGCTGAGGGCGGTGGCGGGTGGGCGGCTGCTGGTCTGCGTCACGGGCTGAACCTCATCACGCCTCCGGCCGAACTGTCAGACGTTCCGCCTAGAATCGAACACATGTTCGACATGCTCGCTGACGCCGACACCGGGGCCACCACGGCCGCGGACGTCCTCGCGAGCGCGGTCTCCGAACGACAGGCCGCGGACGCGGCCGAGGCCAGGCTGCTGGAGCGGGCTGCAGTGTGGGCTGACCTCCACCCGCCCGAGTCGCTCCACCACGCCGCGACCTTCGGCGTCGTTGTGCCCGGCTCCGAGCACGAGGTCCCCATCGCCGGGCACGGCTGCCCCCTGGTCGCGGAGTTCTGCATCCCCGAGCTCGCCGCCGCCCTCGCGATGTCCACCACCGCCGGCAAACGCCTCATCGGCCACGCCCTCGAGCTGCGCCACCGCCTCCCCCGCCTCTGGGACGCCGTCCACACCGGCGCCGTGCCCGCCTGGCGGGCACGCCGGGTCGCCGAGGCCACCATCCACGCCGACCTCACCCCCACCGGCGCCCGCTACGTCGACCAGATGGTCACCCCCTACGCCAGCCGGATCGGGATCGCCCAGCTCGACCGGATCATCGCCGAAGCCCTCCACCGCTACGGCACCCACACCACCGCCACGGCGCAGGAGTCGGAGGCACCGCACGACCCCCGGTACGTCCAGATCGACCCGCCCGTCGAGCCCTACGGCGGCACCGCCCTGCTCCGCGGCGAGCTCGACCCCGCCGACGCCCACGACCTCGAAACAGCCCTCGCCGCCGGCGCTGCCGCGTTGAAGGACCTCGGATCCCAAGCCCCGCTCGACGTACGCCGCGCCATGGCCCTCGGCGACCTCGCCCGCCACCAGAACAGCCTCGACTACGACACCGACCCCGACGAGACCGAACACGCACGCCCTGCTCGGCAGGTCGTGCTCCACGTCCACCTCGCCGCCGCCGTGACCGGCCAGGGAGACATCGAGTTCGACCGGCTCGCGACCCTCGAGACCGGTCAGCTCCAGGTCCTCCTCGACCAGGTCCGCTCCTGGTGCACCACCACCCACACCACCGTCACCGTCCAACCGGTGCTCGACCTCGCCACCCGCATCCGCTCGGCCGGCTACCAGCCCTCGACGTTCCTGCGCGACCAGGTCATCGAACGCGACCGCACCTGCGTCTTCCCTTGGTGCTCACGCCCCGCCCGCGCCTGCCAGCTCGACCACATCAAGCCCCACGACCCGGACGACCCCGACGCCGCGACCGAGTCGGGCAACCTCGCCTGCCTGTGCACCTTCCACCACCGCCTCAAGACCCACGGCGGCTGGCGCTACCGCATGACCGCCCCCGGCGAGTACGCCTGGACCAGTCCCCATGGCCACCACTACCTCCGCGACCACACCGGCACCCGAGAACAACCCCGCCCCTGACCCCACCGACGATCGGTGGGGCCACCAGCACGCCCGGACCTCGGTCCAACGAACCAGCAGCCTCACTGCACGACGGTCAGCGGACCCTCGTCGGGCGTGGGCGGCTCGAAGTGGTCGACGTACGCCGCGGCGAGCTCGCCGGACAGCACGGCGTCGTCGGCGTGGACGCCCTGGCGGGCCCGCACCCGCTCCAGCACGGTCTCCCGCGGGGTGGCCAGGTAGACGGTCTCCGGCACGACACCCGTCGGCGCGAGCAGCGACCGCCACGAGTCGCGCATGTCCCGGGACCAGAAGGAGAAGTCGCAGACGACGTCCTGCCCCGAGGCCACCAGCTCGAGGAGTCGCGTCCGGAGCTCGTCGGCCACCTCGCTGTGGACCGACGCCGGCGGCGGGACGGCGGTGACGCCGCGCTCCCACAGCAGCGCGTCGAAGGACAGCCGCACCATTCCCTCGGCCTCGAGCCCGCGCGCGTACGTCGTCTTGCCCGACCCCGAGGGGCCGCACATGAAGACCACCCGGACCATGCGGGCAGGCTACGGCCCTGCTTGAATCCGGGGCGTGACAGACGCGAAGCACTGGGTCGCCGGCGCCCGCCCGCGCACCCTCCCCGCCGCCGTGGCCCCGGTGCTCGCCGGCACCGCCGTCGCCCACGCCGCGAGCGGCGCGGTCTGGTGGAAGGCACTGCTCGCGCTGGTCGTCAGCCTCGCGCTCCAGGTCGCGGTCAACTACGCCAACGACTACTCCGACGGCATCCGCGGCACCGACGACGACCGGGTCGGCCCGATGCGCCTGGTCGGCAGCGGCACCGCGACCCCGCAGGCGGTCAAGCGGGCGGCCTACCTCGCCTTCGCCGTCGCGGGCGTCGCCGGGCTGGTGCTCGCCGCCACGACCGCGTGGTGGCTGGTCGCGGTCGGCGCGCTCTCCATCGTCGCCGCCTGGTTCTACACCGGCGGCGAGAAGCCCTACGGCTACCTCGGCCTCGGCGAGGTCATGGTCTTCGTCTTCTTCGGCCTCGTCGCCGTCATCGGCACCACCTACGTCCAGACCGAGAGCTTCGAGCTTCCCGCGCTCTACGCCGGCTGCGGCATCGGCGCGCTCGCCTGCGCGATCCTCGTCGTCAACAACCTGCGCGACATCCCGACCGACGAGGTGGCCGGCAAGCGCACTCTCGCGGTCCGGCTCGGCGACGAGCGCACCCGCGGCCTCTACGCCCTGCTCGTCCTCGCCGCCGCCGTCGCGATCGGGGCGGTGGCGGTCAGCACCCAGTGGCTCGCCGTGCTCGGCCTGGTCTTCCTGGTCCCGGCGGTCCGCGCGCTCCGCACGGTCCTCGGCGGCGCCACCGGCCGCGACCTCGTCCCGGTCCTCCAGCAGACCGGTGTCGCGGAAATCCTGTGGGCACTGGGGGTGGCCGTCGGGCTAGCGTGACCCGACGTGAGCCAGATCGACTACGAATTCGCACGCCTCGACCACGCCGACGACTCCGACGAGGGTCGCGCCCGCTCCGCGGGCTGGCTCCAGGGGGTGCAGTACGGCTTCCACCAGGGGCGCAGCGACGACGAGTTCGCCCGGATCTGGCGGGAGCACGTCGACGCCGACGACGTCGTGTGCGTCGGCGCCTGGCTCCCGGCCGGCGCCTACGGCGCCTCGCCGGTCCCGGTGGCCACGACCGCGTGGTTCGACAAGACGCTCCACTGCGGCCGGGAGCAGCTGCCGCTGCGGATGATCACCGACGTCACGGCCAGCCCGGCCCACCGGCGGCGGGGGCTCGTGCGCCGGCTGATGGAGGACTGCCTCCGAGACGCCGTCGACGCCGACGTCCCGCTGGCCGCCCTCACGGTCTCCGAGGCGACGATCTACGGCCGCTGGGGCTTCGGGATCGGGACCTTCGTCCGCTCGGTGGTCGTCGAGACGACCGACCGCTTCGGGCTCCGCGGCTTCACCGACCCGGGCCGCGTGGAGATCATCGACCCGCGCGACGCCTGGGACGTCGTACGCCGGCAGCTCGACCTCTTCCAGGAGCGCACCCGCGGCGCGGTGGGGCTCCCGGGCTTCTACGAGTCGATCCTCACCGGCCGCTACGACCAGGGCGAGAAGGGCGAGGACAAGCAGCTGCGGGCCGCGGTCCACCTGACGGCGGACGAGGAGGTCGACGGCATCGCGCTCTACCGCGTCGACGGCCGCGACGACCAGAACTGGCGCAAGATCAGGGTGGTCGCCCTCGTCGGCGAGAGCGCCGAGGCGCACCTCGCGCTCTGGCAGTTCCTCGCCGGCATCGACCTGGTGCGCTCCCTCCACCACCACGCCTTCGCCCCGGAGGACCCGCTGGCATGGGCGCTGGTGGACATCAACGCCCTGAAGGTCGAGTCCGACACCGAGTTCCTCTGGATCCGGCTGCTCGACGTCCCCCGCGCCCTCGCGGCCCGGTCGTGGGCCGGCGACGGGGAGGTCGTGCTCGAGGTCGACGACGCCCAGGGCCATGCCTCGGGCCGGTGGCACGTGCGGGTCGCCGGAGGAGTCGCGACGACGGAGACCACGAAGGCCGAGCCCGACGTCCGGCTCGACGCCGAGACGCTCGCGACCGTCTACCTCGGCCCGGTCGACGTGGTCACGCTCCACCGGGCCGGTCGGATCGGTGGCACCACCGACGGGGTGCGCCGGCTGGCTGCGCTGGCCGACCTCCCGGACCGGCCGTTCAACATGGTCGGTTTCTGAGGCCACACTAGGCTGGACCCATGGGTTGGATCATCCTCATCGTGCTGGTGGTCGGCGGCTTCCTCGCCTGGCGCAACCGCGACGCGCTGCTGGCGCGGGTGCTGGGCCAGGACCAGTCGCGCGTCCGCCGCCAGATCACGCGCCGCGACCGCTAGTCAGTCGCTGTCCTCCTTGGCCTTCGACGCCTCGAAGGCGGCCGACGCACGGCCCGCCCGCTCCTCCACCCGCCGGGCGAAGGCTTCCCGCTGAGGGTTGAGCACGACATAGCTGGCCACGCCCGAGAGCACGAACGCGATGACGACGACCCAGAACAGGGGCACCTCGTCGGACACCAGCATCCACACCCCGGCGACCACGCCGAAGCTCGCCACGAACAGGGCGATGCGCAGGCCGGTGTAGGTCCAGAACTCCTTCATCCCCTCAGGGTAGATACCGGACCCGTCGTCACCACCACGGGCCTATCCTGAGGTCATGAAGGCTGTGCTCGTCGTCGCACTGATCGCGGTGGTCATCTACCTCGTGATCCGGTTCGCCGAGCGCCTGAACGACCGGCGCCGCGGCGTACGCCGTCCGGGTGACGGCGGCCGACCCGCCCCGCGGGTCAGCGGGCCCGACGACGACCCCGACTTCCTGCGTGACCTCGAACGCAAGCGCAAGCGCCCCGAGAAGGACGACACCTGACGCGCTAGTGTGCTGCGGGTGGGAACTCTCGGAGAGCTGGTCCACGACGACGCGGTCGCCCTCGACGTCACCGTCGACGGGTGGGAGGACGCCGTGCGTCACGCCGGCCGCCTGCTCGAGCGGGTGGAGGTGGCCGGGGCCGCCTACACGCAGTCGATGATCGACTCGGTCCACGAGAAGGGCCCCTACATCGTCATCGCGCCCGGCTTCGCCTTCGCGCACGCGCGACCGTCCGAGGCCGTGCTGCGCACCGGGATGTCGTGGGTGCGCCTCGCCGAGCCGGTCGAGTTCGGCCACGACAGGAACGACCCGGTGACCCTGGTGGTCGCCCTCGCCGCCAAGGACGCCGACGCCCACCAGGCGGCCATGGCCGAGCTCGCGACCGTCATCGCCGATCCCGAGCGCAAGGCGGCCCTCGACGCGGCGGCCACGCCGGACGAGGTGCTGGAGCTGCTGCGCGGGGGCGGCGACGAGGCCGCCCCGGAGCCGCAGCCTGAGCGCGCCCGGCAGCGGCGCCGGGGCTCGACCAGGAACCACATCCTCACCGTCTGCGGCAACGGGGTCGGCACCAGCCTGTTCCTCAAGAACACCCTCGAGAAGGTGCTCGACCAGTGGGGCTGGGGTCCCTACATCACCGTCGAGGCCACCGACACGGTCTCCGCGCGGGGCAAGGCCAAGGAGGCCGACCTGATCATGACCTCCGCCGAGATCGGCCGGGCGCTCGGCGACCTCGGCGTCCCGATGCGGATCATCGACGACTTCACCAGCACCAAGGAGATCGACGCCGCCCTGCGCGCGAGCTACGACGTCTGAGGAACGACGAGAGGAAACCATGGACTGGTTGGTAGGACTGGCCGAGTTCGTCGTCAACGAGATCCTGAGCGTCCCGGCGTTCCTGATCGGCATCATCACCGCCGTCGGCCTGGTGGCGATGGGCAAGAGCACCGGCCAGGTGCTCGGCTCCGCGCTGAAGGCGACGCTGGGCTTCCTGCTGATCGGGGCGGGCGCGACGCTCGTGGTCGCGTCGCTCGAGCCGCTGGGGGCGATGATCCAGGGCGCGACGGGAGCGCAGGGCGTCGTGCCCACCAACGAGGCGATCGTCGGCATCGCCCAGGCCGACTACGGCGCGCAGGTGTCGTGGCTGATGATCCTCGGCTTCGCGATCAGCCTGCTGCTCGCGCGGTTCACCCCGCTGCACTACGTCTTCCTGACCGGCCACCACATCCTCTTCATGGCCACCCTGCTCACGATCGTCCTCGCCTCGGCCGGCTACGCCTCGGCCCTGGTCGTCGGGCTCGGCGGTCTGCTGCTCGGCATCCTCATGGTCGCGCTGCCGGCGTTCGCCCACCCGTGGACCCGGCGGATCACCGGCGACGACACCATCGCCATCGGCCACTTCGGCACCCTCGGCTACATCGTGTCCGGCAGCGTCGGGCGCGTCACCGGCGGCGGCCGCAGCCGCTCGACGGAGGAGCTCAAGCTCCCGGAGTCGCTGCGCTTCCTGCGCGACTCGATGGTCGCGACGGCGCTGTCGATGGTCATCATGTACGTCGTCCTCGCCAGCCTCTTCGTGATCCGCGAGGGGCAGGAGGAGGCGTTCACGGCCTTCCCCGACGGCGCGACCGGCGTCGGCAACTACCTGATGCAGTCGGTGACGCAGGGCCTCCAGTTCGGCGTCGCCGTCGCGGTCATCCTCTTCGGCGTCCGTACCATCCTCGGTGAGCTGGTGCCGGCCTTCCAGGGCATCGCCGCCAAGGTCGTGCCCGGCGCGATCCCCGCGCTCGACGCCCCGATCGTCTTCCCCTACGCCCAGAACGCCGTCCTCGTCGGCTTCCTGTCGAGCTTCAGCGGCGGCCTCGTCGGGCTCGTGCTGCTCTCGGTCTGGCTCAACCCGGTGTTCGGCCTCGCCCTCATCCTCCCGGGCCTCGTCCCCCACTTCTTCACCGGCGGCGCCGCGGGCGTCTACGGCAACGCCACCGGCGGTCGCGTGGGTGCGATCACCGGGGGCTTCGCCAACGGGCTGCTGATCACGCTGCTGCCGGCCGGGCTGCTCGAGGTCCTCGGCAGCTTCGGCGAGGCGAACACGACCTTCGGGGACGCCGACTTCGGCTGGTTCGGCATCCTCGTCGGCTCGAGCGCGAAGGCCGGGGCCGTCCTCGGCCTCGTCCTCATCTGCCTGGTCGGTGCCGCCCTCCTCGTGGGGGCGATCGTCTTCCAGCGTCGGGTCGTCGACACGGGCTGGGACCCCTCACCCCACCGGGAACGACCCGGCGCGGACGACGCGGACGACGAAGGGTCCGGCGACCTGCCGGCCAGCACCGAGTTCGCCCGGATCGCGCCGCCCGAGGGCGCGCCGGCTCCCCCGCCGCCGCCGGCCTAGCGGCGGACGACCTCGACGACGGCCGTGGCCGGAGCCTCGGGCGCGGCGTAGGAGTGCTGGCTGGTGCTGGAGAAGAAGTTGATCCCGATGAAGTTGAACCACAGCGTCGCGAGGCCGACGAGGGCGAGGTACGCCGCGTTGCGCCCACGCCACCCCGCGGTCGCCCGGGCGTGGAGGTAGGCCGCGTAGACGACCCAGGTGATGAACGCCCAGACCTCCTTGGGGTCCCAGCTCCAATAGCTGCTCCACGCCTGGTGGGCCCAGATCGGTCCGGTGATGAGGACCGCGAAGGTCCACACCGGGAAGCCGAAGGCGTGGAGCTTGTAGGCGAGCCGGTCGAGGTCGACCGGGGCCGGCACGCGCGAGAGGTAGCCGCCGGCCGCACCGTCGGGCGCACCGGCGCGCGACTTCACGAGGTAGAGCAGCGAGGTGATGCCGCCGAGGGTGAAGGCGCCGGTCGCGATCACCGCGGACACGACGTGGATGACCAACCACGGGGAGTAGAGGGCCTCGGTCAGCGGCGCGATCGGGAGGTAGAGCCAGATGACGGCGACCATCAGCAGCGTCAGGACGATGCCGGTGACGATCGGTCCCATCCACGCCAGCCGGTAGCGCCGGAAGAGCGCGAGGTAGAGGGCGGCGACCACGAACGTCCCGGCGAGGGTGAACTCGTACATGTTGCCCCAGGGCACCCGGTTGGGGTCGGCCGCCATCCCCCGGGCGACCAGCGCCAGCAGGTGGACGAGGGCCGCGACGCCGGTGAGGAGCACGCCGATCCGACCGAAGAGCGCCTCGCGGTGGGCGCGGTCGGGAGCGGCAGGACCACCCGTCGCGACCACCACGTCACCCGCGGCCTCCTCGGAGACGGCCGGCTCGGCCACGCGGCGTACGGCGGAGAGCTCGACGAGGTGGGCGAGGAAGGCCAGGAAGTAGACCACGCCGGCGGCGGCAACCGCTTGGTTGCTCAGCGCCTCCCAGGCAGCATCGGTCACGACGTCTTCTCCTCACGTTGCAGGTCGGCGACCAGCTCCTCGAGCACCGCGGCCACGTCGTCGCCGCCGGCCCGGTCGAGCACGGCCACCTCCACGAGTGTGCCCTGCTCGTCCTCACGCACCCGCACCCAGGCCCGCCGCGGCCGGATGAAGAGTGACCCGAGCAACCCGAGGAGGGCGAGCACGACTCCCCCGAGGGCGATCAGCTTGCCGGGCGTCTGGCTGATCTCGATCTTGTTCCAGCGCTCGACGCGCTCGAAGGTCACCGACCCGAGCCCGTCGGGCAGCTCCTGGGTCTGGCCCGGGGCGAGGTCGACGCGGAACATCGACCCGTCCTCCTTGGTCACGAGCTCGGCGTTGCTCTTGTCGAGCGCGTAGACCGACTGCGGGGTCCCGGAGTCGAGGCCGAGGTCGCCGGCGTAGACCTGCATCGAGATCGCCGGGTTCTTCAGGTCGCCGTAGACCGAGAAAGGGCCGCTCTCGTCGGTGAAGGCGTAGGTCGGGTAGAACCAGCCCTCCAGCCCGATCTGGGTCGGCCGGGCACCGTTGGCCTTCACGACGCCGATCGACTGGAACGACTGGTTCTCCGGCAGGAAGATCGTCGGTCCGCTGTAGGCGATGTCGCCGTTGCCGTCGCGCACCGTGATCACGGGCGCGTATCCGTGGCCGATCAGGAAGACGGTCGTGTCGCCGATCGTGAGCGGGTGGTTGACTCGCAGGTCGTAGTCCTGGGGCTCGTCCACGCCCTCGGCGTAGGCCACGTGGGAGGTGAAGCCGCGCGCCTGCCCCTGCGACGGCCCGTCCTGGATCCACGAGACGTCGAAGTCCTCGATGTCGAGGAAGAAGTCGTCGAGCTGGTCGGCGCTGAACAGCGAGCCGGGGTCGAACTCGTCGTACTGCGTCAGCGTGTTGGCCATGCCGTTGCCGACGATCACGATCGAGCCGGCGCGGTAGCCGAGCAGGCTGCCGATCGCGAACCCGATGAGCACGACGAGCACGGAGACGTGGAAGAGCAGGTTGCCGGCCTCGCGGAGGTAGCCGCGCTCGGCGCTCACGGACCCACCACCGGACTCGTCCTGGACCCGCAGCCGGTGTCGCCTCAGCGCCCGCTGGGCGCGGTCGAGCACCTCGCCCGGCGCCAGGTCGGTGCGGTAGGACGCGTGGTCCGGCAGCCGGTCGAGCCGGGCCGGTGTCGCGGGCGGCTGCGCCCGCAGCGCGCGCGAGTAGACCGCGATGCGCGGGACGAAGCAGCCGACGAGCGAGACCAGCAGCAGCAGGTAGACCGCGGCGAACCAGGGTGAGCCGTAGACGTTGAACAGGCCGAGCGTCTCGTAGACCGGCGTGAGCGAGGGGTGGTCGTCGCGCCACTGCTGGGTCTTGAGCGCGTCGACGCCCTCCTGGGGGATGACCGAGCCCGGGATCGCGGCCAGCGCCAGCAGGAGCAGCAGCACGAGCGCGGTGCGCATCGAGGTCAGCTGGCGCCAGGTCCAGCGGGCGAGCTCGCGCAGGGTCAGCTCGCCGGGTCGGCGGGTGTCGCTCATCAGATGCTCGTCTCGTAGCCGGAGACCAGCTGGAGCTGGATCCAGGTGACGATCTCGGCCCACAGCCCGGTCACGAGCAGCACGCCGACCGCGACGAGCATCAGCCCGCCGATGCGGGTGACCCACTGCTGGTGGCGCCGGATCCACCCGAAGGCGCCGAGCATCCGGCGGTAGGCCAGGGCGGCGAGCACGAACGGCAGCCCGAGCCCGAGGGCGTAGACCCCCGAGAGGAGCGCGCCGCGGGCCGCGGTCGCCTCGTTGATCGAGAGCGTGGTGATGACGCCGAGGGTGGGGCCGATGCACGGCGTCCAGCCCAGCCCGAAGAGGACGCCGAGCAGCGGGGCCGCCGCCAGCCCGACCGCCGGGACCCGGTGGACGCGCCAGTCGCGCTGGAGCCACGGGACCAGGCCGGCGAACGCGAGGCCGAGCACGATCGTCAGGACCCCGAGGACGACGGTGATCTGGCGCTGCCACGTGATCAGCCAGGCCCCGAGCGCGCCCGACAACGAGCCGAGGGCCACGAACACCAGCGAGAAGCCGAGCACGAAGAGGACGGCACCGGCGACCATCCGGCCGCGGCGTGCGTGCTCGAGGTCGGCCCCGCCGAGGCCGGTCGCGTAGGAGAGGTAGCCCGGGAGCAGCGGGATCACGCACGGGGAGAAGAAGGAGACCAGGCCGGCGACGAGGGCCACCGGCACGGCGAGGGCGAGCGAGCCGGATCCGGCCGTGGTCGCGAACCAGTCACCCACGACCGGCTCCCTCGGCGTCGCGCACCAGGTCGACGAGGGTCTGGGTCGACGGCAGCCCACCGTTGATGCTGGCCGCGACCCGGCCCTCGGCGTCCAGCACGACGAACGCCGGGATCGACCGCGGCGTCAGCACGCCCCGGAAGGCGAGCATCTCGCGGCCGTCGGGCGAGTAGAAGGACGGGAACGGCACCTCGTAGTTGCGCTCGAACGCGAGACCCTGCGCCTGGTTGCCGTCGCGGAGGTTCAGCCCCACGAAGGCGGCGTCGTCGCCGAGCCGCTCGGCGGCCTCGACCACGTCGGGCGCCTCGGCCACGCAGGGCGGGCACCACGAGCCCCAGACGGTGACGACCACGGGCTTCCCGCGCAGCTCCTCGAGGCTGAGCGGCTCACCCTCGAGGTCCTCGCCCTCGAGGCTGATCGGCTCCTCGCGCTCGTCGACGGCGCGCTGGACGATCGCGCCGTCGCCGCTGATGTAGCCCTTCTCACCGGTGCCGTCGAGGCCACCGAACGCGGAGCAGCCGGTCAGGAGGGAGAGGGAGAGCAAGAGGGGGGCGAGCCGCCTCACGGGCGGTCCTCCTCCGTGGCCCCGCCGGCCGAGAACGGCGCCTGCTTGTCGCGCGTGGGGATCAGGTCGCCCGCGGGCTCGGAATAGCTGACCCGGACCAGCCGGTCGTCCTCGAAGTGGAGGCTCGTCAGCGAGCAGAGCGTGCACTGGCGCTTGCGCGGGTCGTGGAGGAAGGAGCGGCCCTCGACGTGGAGCCGGGTCGTCCAGATCGGCAGCTGGTGGGAGACCAGGACCGCCTCGTGGCCCCGGGCCGCGTCGCGGGCGTCGTGCACCGCGCCCATCATCCGCTCGACGATGTCGGCGTAGGGCTCGCCCCAGGACGGCCGGAACGGGTTCCACAGATGGCGCCAGTTCTTCGGGTGGCGCAGCGTGCGCGCACCGGCCCCGAACCGCTCGCCCTGGAAGACGTTCTCGGACTCGATCAACCGCTCGTCGGTGGCGATCTCGACGCCCCGGGCGTCCGCGAGCGGCTGTCCGGTCTCGCACGCCCGCTCGAGCGGGGAGGAGACCATGTGGACGATGTCGCGGTCGCCGACGACGTCGGCGACCTGACGGGCCATCCGCTGGCCGAGGTCGGAGAGGTGGAACCCCGACATCCGGCCGTAGAGCACGCCGCCGGGGTTGTGCACCTCGCCGTGGCGGAGCAGGTGGACCGTCGTCTCGGTGGCCGCGCTCATGCCCGGGCCTCCGCGGCCGCCCGCGCGGCCCCCGGCAGGGCGTCGACCACCGTCTGGATCGCGCGGTCGTCGTGGGCCGAGGACAGGAACCAGCCCTCGTAGGCCGACGGCGGCAGGTAGACGCCGGCGTCCAGCATGGCGTGGAAGAAGGCGGCGTAGGCGGCCGTGTCCTGGTCGGACGCGTCACGGAAGTCACGCACCGGCGCGCCGCGGAAGAAGACCGAGAACATGGTGCCGGTCGACTGGACGACGTGGGGCACGCCGGCCTCGGACAGCGCCTCGGTCGCGGCCTGCTTGACCACGTCGCCGGCCTTCGTCAGGTGGTCGTAGACCGCGTCGTCGGCCAGGCGCAGCGTCACCAGCCCGGCGGTGGTCGCGATCGGGTTCCCCGACAGGGTGCCGGCCTGGTAGACCGGGCCCTCGGGCGCGAGGTGGGCCATCACGTCGGCGCGACCGCCGAACGCCGCGGCCGGGAAGCCGCCACCCATGACCTTCCCGAACGTCATCAGGTCGGGCCGCCAGCCCTCGAGCGCGCCGTCGAGGCCCCACTGGCCGTGCTTGCTGGCACGGAAGCCGGTCATCACCTCGTCGGAGACGAAGAGCGCACCGTGCTCGGCGCAGGTCCGGGCGAGGAACTCGTTGAAGCCGGGCTCGGGCGGCACGACGCCCATGTTGCCCGGGGCGGCCTCGGTGACCAGGCAGGCGATCCGGTCGCCGTGCTCGGCGAAGGCCGCGGTGACGGCCGCCCGGTCGTGGTAGGGCAGGACGAGCGTGAGGCCCGTGGCCGACTCGGGCACGCCGGGCGTGCCGGGGATGGCCAGCGTCGCGACACCCGACCCCGCCTCGGCGAGCAGCGCGTCGACGTGGCCGTGGTAGCAGCCGGCGAACTTCACCACGACGTCGCGGCCGGTGAAGCCGCGGGCGAGGCGGATCGCGCTCATGGTCGCCTCGGTGCCGGAGGAGACGAACCGGACCGAGTCGATCGGCGTGCGCGCGACCATCTCCTCGGCGAGCTCGACCTCGGGCTCGGTCGGGGCGCCGTACGACGTGCCGCGGCCGACCGCATCGGCGACCGCCGCCTGCACCTCGGGGTGGGCGTGGCCGAGCAGCATCGGACCCCACGAGCAGATCAGGTCGACGTAGTCGTTGCCGTCGACGTCGGTCAGCCAGGCGCCCTGTGCCGATCGGATGAACCGCGGGGTGCCGCCCACCGCGCGGAAGGCGCGGACCGGCGAGTTGACCCCGCCGGGGGTGACGGCTCGGGCGCGCTGGAACAGGTCGCTGGAGCTGTCGGTGTCTACCACACCTCCATTGTCACCGAGAGGCCCCAGCAGCCGTATTCCGGGGCGGGGGGGCACCCCACCAGATCCTTCGCTCGTGATGCACGCCACACGCCCGGGAGGTACGGTGAATGTGAACGTTTCGTAACCCGATGGACGGGGCATCGTTGAAGAGACGTCCCGTGCTGGAGGGAGCACGTCTCGGGGACACCGCCCACACGCGAATGAGGGAACACTGATGACCGCACCGAGGTTCGGCCGGTTCCAGAAGGCCACCGCGTTGCTGCCGCTCGCGCTGCTGTCCGCCGCCGTCACGAGCACGCTGGTGGGCGCCGGGCCGGTGACCGTCGCCGTCGCCGACGAGCAGGCGCCCGCCGTGCTGCCCGACGGCACCACGGTCCCCGAGGCCGCCTACGAGGACCCTGCCAGCGTCTCGACGCCCGGCTCGACGACCCGCCGGGTCGACGGGTCACTGGGCCGCGAGGCCCAGACGGCGTCCGCCTCCGGCATCCCCGCCGCCGCGCTCGCGGCCTACCAGCGGGCCGAGACGGTCATCAACTCCGCCGACCCCCGCTGCCGCCTCCCGTGGCAGCTCGTGGCCGCCATCGGCCGGGTCGAGTCCGACCACGGTCGCTACGGCGGCAACACCCTCACCGACGAGGGCGTCTCCACCCCCGGCATCTTCGGTATCGCCCTCGACGGCACCCGCGGCACCCGCGCCATCCGCGACACCGACGCCGGTCAGTACGACGGAGACGCGAAGTGGGACCGCGCGGTCGGTCCGATGCAGTTCATCCCCTCCACGTGGTCGGTGGTGGGCGTCGACGGCGACAACGACGGCAAGCGCAACCCGCAGGACATCGACGACGCGGCCCTCTCCACCGCCGTCTACCTCTGCTCCGGCAACGACGACCTGTCCACGGTCGTCGGCCAGCGCTCCTCGGTCTACCGCTACAACCACAGCGACGACTACGTCGACCTGGTGCTGTCCTTCTACGAGGCCTACACCTCCGGCGACTTCACCTCCGTCCCCAACGGCGTCTCGAGCGCCGGCTACTTCGCCCCGGCTCCCGAGCCGAAGCAGCCGAAGGGCCCCCAGGGTGACGGCGGCGGCAACGGCGGGGGCGACTCGCAGGTCAGCAACCCGGGCACCCCTGACTCCACCGACGAGCCGACCGACGAGCCGTCCGTGCCCGTCGGCGGTGGTGGCGGTGGCAACGGCGGCAACGGTGGCAACGGCGGCGTCGACGTCCCCGACCTCCCCGACACCGGGGTCGACCCCGTCGACGACACGCTGACCAAGGCGGAGGCCACCGCCCAGTGCATCGCCGACGGCGTGATCGACAACCCGCTCACCTCGGTCAACGAGCTTCTCGAGTGCGTCAACGACGCCCTCAACGGCTGACCTGATCCGAGCTCAGCGGCGGAGCAGGCGGGCGGCCTCGGCGGCCCAGTAGGTGAGGACGACGTCGGCGCCGGCGCGGCGGATCGACGTGAGCGTCTCGAGGATCGCGGCCTCGCGGTCGATCCAGCCGTGGGCGGCCGCGGCCTCGACCATGGCGTACTCGCCGGAGATGTTGTAGGCGGCGACGGGGACGTCGACGGCGTCGCGGACCGCACGCACGACGTCGAGGTAGGCCAGGGCCGGCTTCACCATCACGATGTCGGCGCCCTCGGCGACGTCGAGCAGCGCCTCGCGCACGCCCTCGCGGGCGTTGGCGGGATCCTGCTGGTAGGTGCGCCGGTCGCCCTGCAGCGACGAGTCCACGGCCTCGCGGAAGGGACCGAAGAAGGCCGAGGCGTACTTCGCGGAGTAGGCCAGGATCGAGACGTCGGTGTGCTCGGCCGCGTCGAGCGCCTCACGCACGACCCGGACCTGGCCGTCCATCATCCCGCTGGGGCCGACCATGTCGACGCCGGCGGCCGCGTGGGCCAGCGCCATCTCGGCGTAGCGCGCCAGCGTCCGGTCGTTGTCGACCTGGCCCTGGGCGTCGAGGACGCCGCAGTGGCCGTGGTCGGTGAACTCGTCGAGGCAGAGGTCGCTCATCACCGTGAGCGCGTCGCCGACCTCGGCGACCACGTCGGTGATGGCGAGGTTGAGCACGCCGGAGGGATCGGTCGCACCGCTGCCCTCGGCGTCCTTGTGCTCGGGGATGCCGAACAGCATGACCCCGCCGAGGCCCAGCTCGGCTGCCTCGTCGACCGCCGCGAGCAGCGAGGAGCGGGAGTGCTGGACGACGCCCGGCATCGAACCGATCGGCCGGGGCTCGTCGAGGCCCTCGCGGATGAAGACCGGCAGCACCAGCTGCTGCGGCTCGACGGAGGTCTCGGCGACCATCCGGCGCAGGGCCGGGGTGGTCCGCAGGCGTCGCGGCCGCAGCAGGGGGCGCTTGATCTCCGGCAACTCGCTCATCTGCACGACTCCTTGGGTCTC
>NZ_BAAAJT010000002.1:2140510-2379131 GCF_039527245.1 Nocardioides aestuarii | reverse complement strand
GGTGGACCGGCTGCGCCGCCCCCCCACCGCGGCTCACTTCGCGCGGGCCCTGCGACCGGACGGCTTGCGCTCCGACGGCTTCGTGACCGGCTGGCCGGCCTCGAGCAGGTCGGCCCGACGGGTCGCACCGAAGTCGGCGAGCGCGTCGACCAGCACCTCGACGTCCGGCTTGGACGCGAGGACGTCGACCCGCAGGCCGTGCTCCTCGGCGGTCTTGGCCGTGGCCGGGCCGATGACAGCGATCACCGTCGACGGGTGGGGCTTGCCGGCGATGCCGACCAGGTTGCGCACCGTCGAGGACGAGGTGAAGACGACCGCGTCGAACTTGCCGGTCTTGATCGCGTCGCGGGTCGGCGCCGGCGGCGGGGTGGCCCGCACCGTCCGGTAGGCCGTGACGTCGTCGCACTCCCAGCCGAGGTCGATCAGGCCGGCGACGAGGGTCTCGGTCGCGATGTCGGCGCGCGGCAGGAAGACGCGGTTGATCGGGTCGAGCACGTCGTCGTAGGGCGGCCACTCCTCGAGCAGCCCGGCGGCGGACTGGTGCTCCGCGGAGGGGACCAGGTCGGCGCGCAGGCCCCAGGCCGCGATCGCCTCGGCGGTCTTGTCACCGACCGCGGCGATCTTCAGCCCGGAGAAGGCGCGGGCGTCGAGGCCGTACTCCTCGAACTTCTCGCGCACCGCCTTCACCGCGTTGACGGAGGTGAAGGCGATCCACTCGTAGCGGCCCTCGACCAGGCCGCGGACGGCCTTGTCCATCTGCTGCGGGTTGCGGGGCGGCTCGACGGAGATCGTCGGGACCTCGTCGGGGACCGCGCCGTAGCCGCGCAGCCGGGTGGTGAGCGAGGCGGCCTGCTCCTTGGTGCGGGGCACCAGCACCCGCCAGCCGAAGAGCGGCTTGGTCTCGAACCACGACAGCGTCTCGCGGAGGTCGACGACCTTGCCGATGACGGTGACCGCAGGCGGCTCCATCCGGGCGGCGCGCGCGTCAGCGGCGATGTCGGCCAGCGTCGAGCAGACCGTGGTCTGCTCGGTCGTGGTGCCGACGCGGGTCATCGCGACCGGCGTGTCCGCCGGGCGGCCGGCGGCGACCAGGGCGTCGGCGATCTCGCCGATCTGGCCGACGGCGCTGAGCAGGACCAGGGTGCGGTCGTCGGCGTAGCGCGACCAGTCGGTCTTGCCGCCGCAGGTCACGACGGTGACCTCACGGTTCTCCTTGGTCGAGAGCGGGATGCCGGCGTAGGCCGGGACCGAGCCGACGCTGGAGATGCCCGGGACGATCTCGAAGCCGACGCCCGCCTTGGCGCAGGCCTGCGCCTCCTCGGGGCCGGAGGCGTAGAGGAAGGGGTCACCGGTCATCAGCCGGACCACGCGCAGCTTCTTGCCGTGCTTGACCACGACCTTGCCTCGCGCGGCGTGGGTGAGCGGCTGGCCGTCCTCGCCGAAACCGCCGTCGACGAACAGCGGGTGCTCCGGCGCGTCGGCCTCCTCGGCCGCCACGGCCGGGAGGCCGAGCAGCTGCCGGACCATCGGCTCGTGCTCGGGCTGCTCGGTGACGACCACGTCGGCCTGCCGGAGCAGCTCGACGGCGCGGACCGTCAGGAGGTCGGGGTCGCCGGGACCTGCCCCGACGAAGGAGACCCATCCGGGCTGGCTGGTCGGGGGAAGGGACCCGCTGGTGCTGGTCGTGGCTCGCGTCATGCGTCCTGCCTCTTCGCTGGTGCTTCGGTCAGTGCTTCGGATGGGACTGGTGATGAGAGGGCTGTGCCCATCAGGTCGGCCGCGCCCTCGGCGAGCATCTCGTCGGCCAACCGGGTGCCGACGCCGGCGGCGTCGGCCGGCGACCCCGATGCGGACATCCGCACCGAGAGACCGCCGTCGTGGGACAGGGCGACCGCCCTGACCCACAGCTCGTCCCCGTCGTCACCCTCGACCACCTCGGCGAGGGCCCCGACCGGGGCCGAGCAACCACCCTCGAGGGTGGCGAGAACTGAGCGCTCGGCCTCGACGGCGGCGCGGGAACCGGGGTCCTCCAGCGCGGCCAGCGCGGTCACGAGCGTGGTGTCGTCGGCCCGGCACTCGACGGCCAGCGCGCCCTGCCCGGGGGCCGGCAGCAGCTGGAGCGGGTCGAGCACCTCGGTGGCCTCGTCGAGCCGGCCCAGCCGGGCGAGGCCCGCACGGGCGAGGACGACGGCGTCGTAGTCGCCGGAGCGGACCTTGCCGATCCGGGTGTCGACGTTGCCGCGGATGCCGTCGACCTCGAGGCCGAGGCCGAGGGCGTGGAGCTGGGCCGCGCGGCGGGGAGAGCCGGTGCCGACGCGGGAGCCGGCCGGGAGCTCGCCCAGGGTGAGCCCGTCACGGGCGACGACGACGTCGCGGGGGTCCTCGCGCTGCGGCACGGCGGCGAGGGCGATGCCGTCGCACGGGGCCGTCGGGAGGTCCTTGAGCGAGTGGACGGCGAGGTCGATGCGGCCGTCGAGGAGTGCCTGGCGCAGGGAGCTCACGAAGACGCCGGTCCCGCCCATCTGGGCCAGCGGCGCGCTGGAGGTGTCGCCCTCGGTCGTGATCTCGACCAGCTCGACCTCGCGGCCGAGACGGTTGCGGACCAGGTCGGCGACGTGGCCGGACTGGGTCGTGGCCAGCGCCGACGCACGGGTGCCGAGCCGGAGTGCGGTGGTCGTCACTGGACCGCCTCCCCACTGGGACGGGTCATGGCGTCCACCGCGTCGGAGTCGAGGGAGAACAGCTCGGCGAGGGCCGCGGCGTACGACACCGCGCCGGTCTGGTCGGCGAGCTCCTTGACCCGGACTGTGGGCTGGTGGAGCAGCTTGTCCGCGGTACGCCGCAGCGTGTGGAGGACCTCGTCGCGCGTGGCGTCGTCGAGGTCGGGCAGCCGGGCGACCAGCCGCGCCATCTCGGCCTCGACCACGTCGGTGGCCATCGAGCGCAGGGCGACGACGGTCGGGGTCACGCTGGCCTGGCGCCGGGCCGAGAGGAAGGCGGTGACCTCCTCGCCGACGATGCGTCGCACGCCGTCGATCTCGCGGCCGGCGTCGCTGTCACGCAGCCGCTCGGCGAGGTCGGCCAGTCCGACGAGCGTCACGCCGGGCAGGTCGCCCGCGGCGGGCTCGACGTCGTGGGGCAGCGCGAGGTCGGCGATCGCCAGCGGGTGGTGGTCGGGACGTGCGGCCTGCACCTGCGCGGCGCCGAGCAGCACGCCGGCGGCCCCGGTGCAGGTGATGAGGACGTCGGCGTCGGCCAGCTCGCCGTCGAGCAGGTCGAGACCGGCCCAGCGGACGGCGTACTCGTCGGCGAGGCGGCTGGCGTTGTCCGCGGTGCGGTTGACGACGACGACGTCGCGCGCGCCCATCCGGGCGACGGTCGCGGTGGCGAGCCCGGCCATGCCGCCCGCGCCGAGGACGACGACCTTGCGGTCGGCCACACCCTCGGGGGCGACGGCCGCGAGCGCCTCGGTGACGAGGGTCGGGGCGGCCTGGTCGATCCCGGTCTCGGCACGCGAGCGCTTGCCGACGCGCAGCGCCTGCTGGAAGAGGACGTTGAGGGCGGAGCCGACGGTGCCGTGCTCCTGGCCGACGCGGAGTGCCGACCGCGTCTGGCCGAGGATCTGACCCTCGCCGACCGCCATCGAGTCGAGCCCGGCGGCGACGTGGAACAGGTGGGAGACGGCGCCGTCCTCGTAGTGGACGTAGAGGTGGGGCAGCATCGACTCGGTGCGCTCGCCGGCGCGCTCGACGAGCAGCCCGGAGACCTCCTCGACGGAGCCGTGGAAGCGGTCGACCTCGGCATAGATCTCGAGCCGGTTGCAGGTGGCGATGACCGCGGCCTCGGTGACGTGGGCGCTGGAGACGACGTCACCGAGCAGCTTGGTCACGCCGTCGCTGTCGAGGGCGACCCGCTCGAGGAGCGCGACCGGGGCCGACTTGTGGGAGATGCCCACCACGAGGACGCTCATGAGGCGTCCTCCTCACCGAGCGCGCCGTTCTTGCGCTGCTCGTGGTAGGCGAGGATCTGGAGCTCGATGGAGAGGTCGACCTTGCGGACGTCGACGCCCTCGCCGACGCTCAGCACCGTCGGGGCGAAGTTGAGGATGCTGGTGATGCCGGCCTCGACCATCCGGTCGGCGACGTCCTGGGCCGCGGCGGCAGGCGTGGCGATGACGCCGATCGCGACGCCGTGCTCGGCGACGATCGCCTCGAGGTGGTCGAAGGGTCGGACGTCGACGCCGGCCACGACCTCGGCCTGGCGCCGGGGATCGGCGTCGAGCAGCGCGACGACCCGGAAGCCCCGGCTGCGGAAGCCGGAGAAGTTGGCGAGCGCGTGGCCGAGGTTGCCGATGCCGACGATGACCACGGGCCAGTCCTGGGTCACCCCGATCTCACGCGCGATCTGGTAGCGCAGGTAGTCGACGTCGTAGCCGACCCCGCGGGTGCCGTAGGAGCCGAGGTAGGAGAGGTCCTTGCGGAGCTTGGCGCTGTTGACGCCGGCGGCCTGGGCGAGCGCCTCGCTGGAGCAGGTGGTGGTGCCGGAGTCGGCGAGGGTGGACAGCGCCCGCAGGTAGACGGGCAGCCGGGCGACGGTCGCCTCGGGGATCTCCCGGGCGGTCTCGTGGGGCGTCCTCGCTGAAGTCACTGCTCCGCTTTCCAGCCGCCCGACGCGGGCCTCGGGAACCCGGGAAGGGCCGAGCGGCGTCGTTCACAGTAGGAGTTTGTGAACGGGGGAACAAATCGAGCGTGACGCCCGGCTAGCACATGTGGGAATCCGCACACCCACCGGGGTGTCGAGGCTCCACACCGACCTCAGGACAGGTGGTCGAGGGCGTCGACGAGCAGGTCCTCCAGGGCCTCCCAGCCGGGCGCGCCGAGGTCCCAGAGGGCACCCCCCGGCGGGGGCAGGAAGCCGACCACGTCGAGCAGCTCCCACCACGGCTCGCGCCGACGTCCCGTCTCGGCGACGTACGCCGCCGCGAGCCGGGCGGCCTCGGCCGGACCGTGCCGGAGAGCGAGGTTCGACGCACCGTGGGCGACGTCGAGCCACGCCGGTCCGGTCGAGGTCTCCACCCAGTCGACGACGCCGCTGACCCGCTCGCCCTGCCACAGCACGTTGCGCGGACCGAAGTCGCGCTGGAGGAAGCAGGGTTCCCACGTGGGCTCGCCCGCGGCGAGCACGTCGAAGGCGCGACGCCACGCCTCCGGCCGCGACGACCAGTCGGGGACGATCCGCTTGGCCTCCCAGGCCCAGGACTGGAACGTCCGCGGTGCCGGGTCGGCGACGACCTCGTGGATGTCGGCGAGCAGCCGGGCCAACGCGGTGACCGGCCCGTCGCCCGGCCTGCCCGGCAGCAGCGTCATCAGGTGGGCCGCCACTCCCCCGACGACGCCCGTGGCGACGCTCGACGGCGCGGGGACCGGCGTTCCCGCGAGCTGCTGCTGGGTCCGGGCCTCGCGCGCCACCAGGTCCGGGCCGTGGCGGCGCCACGGCTCCTCGGTCACGAGCCGGAGCACGCTCGTGGCTCCGTCGGCGTGCTCGAGCCGCGTCATCCACGAGGTCATGCCGCCGGCGAGCCGCTGGTCGACCACGACCGCGCTGCCCACGGCGTCGCCCGCCCAGGCCAGGGCCTCGGCGAGCTCGTCGGGCCGCCTCACCCGAGCGCGGCCCGCAGCCGCTGCTCGTCCACGCGCCAGAAGTCGTGCTGGCGGCCGTCGACGAAGGTCACCGGGATCTCCTCGGTGAAGCGCTCGAGCAGGGCAGCATCGGTGGTGATGTCGACCTCCTCGTAGGTCTCGCCGAGGTCGGCGCAGACCCGCTCGACGACCGTCCGCGCCTCGGCGCAGAGGTGGCAGCCGGGCCGGGTGTAGAGGGTGACCCGCGCGGTCACTCGAGGAGTCCCATCGCGCGGCGGCGCTCCAGACCGCGGAGCCGGCCCTTCTGGACCTTGCCGGTCACGGTGAGGGGGAGCTCGTCGACGACCTCGACCCGCGAGGGCTGCTTGAAGCGGGCCAGCCGCTGCTCGCAGCGGGCCCGGACGGCCGCGGCCACCTCGCCGGGGTCGGCACCGGGAGCCGGTCGGACGTAGGCGACGACCGCCTCTCCCGTCTCGTCGTCGTCGACGCCGATCACGGCGACCTCGAGCACCCCGTCGGCGTCACGGACGACGTCCTCGACCTCGCTGGGGTAGACGTTGAACCCGGAGACGATGACGAGCTCCTTGAGCCGGTCGACGAGGAAGAGGTCGCCGCGGTCGAGGAAGCCGATGTCGCCGGTCGACCACCAGCCCTCCTCGTCGGGACCGTCGGCGCCGTCGGGCCAGTAGCCGCTGAAGAGGTTGGCGCCGCGCACCTGGATCTCGCCCGCGTCCTCGCCCTCGGGGGACTCCCCACGGTCGTCGACCAGCCGCAGCTCGACGCCCGGGAGGGCGGCGCCGACCGAGCCGGACCGGACCTCCGACGAGCAGAGCGTGCTGGTGACGACCGGCGCGGCCTCGGTCAGCCCGTAGCCCTGGTGGACCGGGAGGCCGGTGGCCGCGGTGAAGCGCTCGACGACCTCCGGCGACAAGGGCGCCGAGCCCGAGAGGACGAGCCGCACCGGCCCCAGCCGCTCGCGCAGGCCCTCGATCCCGAGCCAGTGGGGGAAGACCGCCGGGGCGAGCGGCAGGACGCTGCACGCCTGGTCCTCGACGAGGTCGAGGGTGTCGTGGGGGTCGAACCGCTCGGCCAGCACCAGCCGGCAGCGGTGGCGGAGCACCCCGCCGAGGACGGCGTTGAGGCCGTAGACGTGGAAGAGGGGCAGCACGCCGAGCACCACGTCGTCGCCGTGCATCATCGGTGGCTCGACCTCCGCGACCTGGTCGAGGTTCGCGAGCAGGGCACGGTGGGTGAGCATCGCGGCGCGCGGGCGGCCCGACGTACCGCTGGTGTAGAGGAGGCAGGCCAGCTTGTCGGGATCGGGCAGGACCGGCACCGGCCGGGGCTCGACGTCGACGAGGCGGTCCCAGCCGAGCTCGCCCTCGCCGGGATCCCCCACGACGACGACCCGGGTCGGGGTCGACGTGGCGGCCTCGCGGACCGCGGGCAGCGTCGCGGGCTCGGCAACGACCAGCACGGAGCCGGAGTGCTCGAGGAGCAGGCCCAGCTCGTGGGCGGTCGAGGTCGGGTTGACGGGGACCGCAACCGCCTGGGCGCGGAGCACCCCCAGGTAGGACGTCACCAGCTCGACCCGGTTGCCGAGGACCAGCATCACCCGCTGGCCGGCGACGACCCCGGCCTCGCCGAGACCGGTCGCGACCCGTGCGACCTCGTCGTCGAGCTCGCGCCAGGTGAAGGTGCGGCCGTCCTCGACCACCAGCGCCACCCGGTCGGGACACTCGGTCGCGGCGCCGGACAGGAGTCCGGCGAGGTCCGGCAGCGGCTCGGGCATGCGCGCGATCCTCGCACAGACGTCCGGTCCCGTGTGGCGGTCCGGGGAGCCGTCTACGATCCCCCGCATGACTCCGGAGAAGCCGCGGCGCCCGCTGGACCTGCGACAGCGCTCCACGCTCGCGGGCGAGGCGGCGGCTTCTGCCGCGGAGGTCGAGACGGCCCTCAGCACCCCCGCCGATCCCCACACCGCTGCCTTCTTCGACGTCGACAACACGGTGATGCAGGGCGCGAGCATCTTCCACCTCGCCCGCGGCCTCCACCGCCGCAAGTTCTTCACGACCCGCGACATCCTCGGCGCCGCCTACAAGCAGGCCTACTTCCGCGTGGTCGGCGTCGAGGACCTCGAGCACGTCGCCCAGACCCGCGCCTCGGCGCTGTCCTTCATCGAGGGCCACACCGTCGCCGAGCTCGAGGAGCTCGGCGAGGAGATCTTCGACGAGGCGATGGCCCACCGGATCTGGCCCGGCACCCGCGCGCTGGCCCAGCTCCACCTCGACCAGGGCCAGCGGGTCTGGCTGGTCACCGCCGCGCCGATCGAGATCGCCCAGATCATCGCCCGGCGGCTCGGCCTGACCGGTGCGATGGGCACGGTGGCCGAGCACGTCGACGGGGTCTACACCGGCCGCCTGGTCGGCGACATGCTCCACGGCCCGGCCAAGAGCGAGGCGGTCAGGGCGCTCGCCGAGCGGGAGGGCCTCGACCTCGACCGCTGCTCGGCCTACTCCGACTCCTACAACGACCTGCCGATGCTCACGCTGGTCGGCGACCCGTGCGCCATCAACCCCGACGCGCGGCTCCGCGCCCACGCGCGGGCCGAGGGCTGGCGGGTGCGCGACTACCGCACCGGCCGGAAGGCCGCCCGGACCGGGCTGTTCGTCGGCGCCGCCGCGGGCGCCGTCAGCGGCGCCGTCGCCGCCGGGGTCGCCTACCGCCGCCGCCACTGAACCCCGGACGCCCGACTTCCGGTCGCGCAAGCCGCCGCGCGGGCGCTCAGCGGGGTCGCGGTGTGGTCTGGACCACGTTCTCCTCCGCGATCCTTCCCCGCCGATCCGTGTGACGCTTACCATGTCGGACGGCCCGGGGGAGAGCCGTCTGCGATCGGGAGGACCTGTCAACGCCATGCAGTGGGACGTGCAGCGTGACCAGCTCGTGCGGGGTCTCGACGACCTCCGCGCGGCCGTCGCCGCCGTCCTGGTGCCCACTGCGGTCCCCGCCACCGCCGGTGGGCCGCAGGCTGCCGGCTGGTTGCTGAGCGAGGCGTCCACCAGCACCGGCCCGTCCGCGGACCCCGGCTCGGACCCCTTCCGCGACCACGACCAGGCCGCGTCCTCGGAGGCCGACGAGGCCGAGGGCACCCGGCTGATCGCGTTGGTCGAGCTCGCGCGCGGCGGTGACGCCGACGCGTTCGGTCTCCTCTACGACCACTACCACGGCTCGGTCTACCGCTTCCTCTTCTACCGCACCCGCTCGGTCCAGCTCGCCGAGGACCTGACCTCGGAGACCTTCTTCCGCGCGCTGCGCTCGATGAACAACTTCCGCTGGCAGGGCAAGGACTTCGGCGCCTGGCTGATGACCATCGCCCGCAACCTCTGCACCGACCACTTCAAGGCCGGCCGCACCCGCCTCGAGATGACGACCGAGGACATGTCGGCCCACGACGACACCACCGACGGCCCCGAGGACGCCGTCCTGGAGTCGCTGACCCACGAGGTGCTGCTGGAGGCGCTGAAGCGGTTGCCCGACGAGCAGCGCGACTGCCTGGTCATGCGGTTCCTCCAGGGCATGTCGATCGCCGAGACCGCCGCCGTCCTGGGCCGCAGCGACGGCGCGGTCAAGCAGCTCCAGCTGCGCGGCGTACGCAACCTCGCGAAGCTGATGCCGGAGGGGGTGAGGTGACCGTGATCGAGCCCACCGCAAGTTACCCATCGGTCACCACGGCCACACCCGTAACCCCTGCTCAGGCGGGGTCGTTGGGGCAGTCGACCGACCCCGTCGACCAGACAGGACCAGCAGCATGAGCCCGGTGTTCCCGGCGCGACGCGCCGAGGAGTTCGACCGCCTCGTCGAGAGCCTCTCGACCGGGCGGGCGGACGGGGCGCGCCCGGACACCCGGACCGCCGACCTCCTCGAGCTCGTGACGGCGCTGCGCTCGGTCGAGCCCGCCGCGCCCCGGCCCGAGTTCTCCGCCTCGCTGCGCGAACGTCTCATGGACGCCGCCGACGAGCTGCTGGTCCCGGCCCCGACCGACGAGGTCCAGCGACTGACGCTGCCGCCGCGGGCGAAGGCCCGCGACCGACGGATCGCGGTGCTCGTGGGTGCCGCCGCCATGGTCGGCGCCTCGACCTCCCTGGCCGTGGCCGCCCAGTCGGCGCTGCCCGGGGAGCTGCTCTACCCGCTCAAGCGGATCATCGAGGACGCCGGCACCGGAGCCCAGCTCAGCGACGACGCCCGCGGCGTCTCCCTGCTCGGCAACGCCACCGACCGGCTCACCGAGGTCACCGAGCTGCTCCGGACCGGCGACCTGCGCGAGGGCCCGGCGGTGGCCAGCACCCTGGTCACCTTCAGCGACCAGTCGCTCGAGGCCTCCGACCTGATCCTCGGCGACTACGAGCAGACCGGCGACACCGCCTCGGTCGAGGAGCTGCGCGACTTCGCCGCCTCCAGCCTCGACACCCTCGCCCAGCTCGAGGCGCTGCTGCCCGACGAGGCGAAGGACGAGCTCCAGTACGCCGCCGAGGTCCTGACCGAGATCGACGCCGCCGCGGCCCAGGTCTGCCCGGCCTGCACCGGCGGCATCACCCAGATCCCGTCCGTGCTCCTCTCCTCCGCCGGCCAGGTCAGCGAGCCGAGCCTCGTCGAGACGGTGCCCGCGCCCGTCGTGTCGTCCCAGAAGTCCGGCGGCGCGAAGAACGGCGGCGGGACCACGAGCAAGGGGACCCAGGGCAAGGGCGGTGACGGCTCCACCGGGACCGGCGGCACGGTCGGCACCGACCCGTTGCCCGGCGGCGGTGCCGACGGCGACGACTCCACCGGCCCGATCGAGGAGATCGCCGACGCCCTCACCGGCGGCGGCAACACCTCCACCGGCGGCGGCAAGGACGGCAAGACCGGCATCGACCCGCTCGACGACGTGCTCGACGACGTCGAGGACGGGCTCGACGACACCGTCGACGACCTGCTCCCCTAGGAGCTCACTCGGCCGCGGGCGAGTTCCCGCGGAAGACGGACTCCCGCTGCATCAGCAGCGAGTAGAGCGTCTGCTGGATCGTCTCGCGGACCTGGTCGGTGACGTTGAAGACCAGCATCGGGTCGTCGGCGGCGCCGTCCTCGAAGGCGTCGGTGCGGATCGGCTCGCCGAACTCGAGCAGCCACTTCGACGGCAGCGGCACCAGCCCGAGCGGACCGAGCCACGGGAAGAACGGCGTGATCGGGACGTAGGGCACGCCGAGCAGCCGCGCGAGTGCCGGGACGTTGCCGACGAGGGGATAGATCTCCTCGGCGCCCACGACCGAGAGCGGGACGATCGGGACGCCCGTGCGCAGGGCGGCGGAGACGAAGCCGCCCCGGCCGAAGCGCTGGAGCTTGTAGCGCTCGGCGTAGGGCTTGCCGATGCCCTTGAACCCCTCGGGCCACACGCCGACGAGCTCGCCGCCGGCGAGCATCCGCTCGGCGTCCTCCTGGCAGGCGAGGGTCGCCCCGCTGCGCCGGGCGACCGAGCTCACGACAGGCATCCGGAAGACGAGATCGGCGCCGAGCGGACGCAGGTGGCGGCCGGTGTGGTCGTGGACGGTCACCAGCGTCATGAGGGCGTCCATCGGCAGCGTGCCGGAGTGGTTGGAGACCACGAGCGCCCCGCCGTCGGCCGGGATGTTGTCGGCGCCCCGGACCTCGATCCGGAACCACTTCTGGGCGATGGGGCGCAGCGCGGTCATGAGGAACCGCTGGGTGACCTCGGCGTCGAAGCCGTAGTCGTCGACGACGTAGTCGCCGGTCACCCGGCGGCGCAGGAAGGCGAGGAACCGCGCGAGCTGGGGCTCCCACTGCTCGCCGAAGAGCTCCTTGGCCGCGAACTGGAAGGCGCCGAGCCACTCCCCCGCGGTGATGCCGGCGACCGGCGAGCGCTCCTCGGTGGTGACCGCAGGCCGCTCGACGTCCGCGACGTCGTCCTCGACCTCGGCCTCCGGGGCGACGGTCTCCTCCGGCTCCGGCGTCGGCGGCTCCTTGCGGGCCGGGCCGCCGGCGAGGCTGCGGGCGGCGCTCGAGGGCCGGGCGTTGCCGCTGCCGCGCCCGGGGCGACCCCGGGTGCCGAGCGGGATGATCTCGGCGTCACCCACGGCGTACCTCCTCCAGCTCGTGGCGTACACCGGGGCCGGGCTCGACGACGCGGCTGGCCGCGTCGATGGCGCGCACGGCGTAGCCGTCGGGGCGGACCAGGGAGCGGCCGAAGTCCTCGAACGCCTCCTCGCTGGTGTGGCGCGGGTGGAAGCCGAGCTCCTCACGCATGCGTGTCGTGTCGATGCCACGACCGAAGGTGAGGAAGGAGAGCTGCTCGGGCGAGAAGTCGGCGACCCGCGCCGAGCGCAGCACCGAGCCGAGGCTGCCGACCGCGAAGGACGGCAGCGCCACCGTGGGTCGCTGGAGCCGCCGGATCGCCTGGGAGAGCAGCAGCACCCCGTCGCCGGCGACGTTGAACGTCCCGGCAGCACCGTCGGTGACGGCGTGGGCGAGGACCCCGAGCAGGTCGTCCTGGTGGAGGAACTGCAGCCTCGGGTCGAAGCCGAGGACGGTCGGCACCACCGGGAGCCGGAAGTAGGACGTGATCGGGCTCTGCACGTGGGGGCCGACCACGTTCGCGCAGCGCAGCAGCGTCACCCGGACGTCGGGCCGGCGCCGCGCGAAGCCGCGGACGTAGCCCTCCACCTCGGCCGCGTCCTTGGCGTAGCCCGACCGCGGTGCCCGTCGGGGCTCCATGTCCTCGGTGAACATCGCGGGGTCGCGGCTGCTGGCGCCGTAGACCGTCGAGGTCGACTTCACCACCAGGTGGCGCAGCCCCGGCGCCTTCTGCGCCGCCGCGAGGAGCTGCATCGTCCCGATGACGTTGAGCTCCTTCATGGTGTGGCGGCCCCCGGCGCTGCCGGGGGTCGCGATCACACTCATGTGGACGACCGTGTCGACGTCCTCCTTGGCGATCACCTTGGCGATCACCGGGGTGCGGATGTCGGCGCGCACGAAGGAGACGTCGCCGATGTCACCGCGGGGCGGGACGACGTCGACACCGATCACCCGGTCGATGCCGGGGGTGCCCGCGAGCGCACGCGCGTGCCGGCGACCGAGGTCGCGGGAGACCCCGGTGACCAGGACGACCTTGCCGGCGGCGCTCATGGGGGCGGGGCTGGCTTCCCGAGAGGGGCGCCGGCCCTTACTTGCCGAGCTTGCGACGCTGCACCCGCGTCTTCTTCAGCAGCTTGCGGTGCTTCTTCTTCGCCATGCGCTTGCGGCGCTTCTTGATGACAGAACCCACTGTGGAACCTTTCAGGACTGAGGGGCCGCACGGGTGCACCCGCGGGCTCCGGTCAGCCTATCCGTCGGTGCGTGACTCACCGATTCGGCGTCCAGCCCACCGACGGCGCCGGTCGGTCAGCCGGCGCTGTAGAAGCTCTTGCGGAGGTACTCGTCCACGTCCTCCTCGGTGACGCGGAAGGAGCGCCCGACGCGGACGGCCGGCAGCTCACCGGAGTGGACGAGGCGGTAGACGGTCATCTTGGAGACGCGCATCATCGTCGCGACCTCGGCCACCGTCAGGAACTTGGGGTCGGGCTTGCTCTCCATCGTGCACCGCTTTCTCGTAGGGGCACGCCTCCGGCTTCCCCGCCGGTCGGGCCCACGTGCACGTGAAGGATAGGGCCTGTGTGATTGGTGGGGAAGCAAATCACCAATGAAACCGATGGGGCTCGGCGTGTCCGCTTGCCGTCGCCATGATTTTACCTCCCGTCGGTGGTCCAGGTCTGGTCCACCGTGCCCGGACACCGGGAGGTCAGGGCAGGGGGTCGAGGCCGTGGAGCGGGAACACCTCGGTGCGCGTGGCGTGGATGGCGCGGTCGAGCCACGCCTCGGGGTCGTAGCCCTCCGACCAGTCGCGGTAGGCGGGCGTCCGGCCGTCGGTCATCCGCAGCGGCGCGACCACGCCGAGCCGCTGCGCGATGTGGTCGCGCCAGCCCTCCGGGGTCGGGGTCGCCGGGTCCAGCGGGCGCCCCGCGACGATCGCGAGCAGGTGGGTCCAGGCCCGTGGGACGACCTCGACGACGGCGTACCCACCACCCCCGGTCACCACCCAGCGCCCGTCGGCCACCTCGTGGGCGAGCTGGTGGAGGGCGTCGTAGGCCGCGCGCTGGCCGTCGACGGTCAGCATCATGTGGGCGAGCGGGTCGTTGATGTGGCCGTCGCACCCGTGCTGGGTGACCAGCACCTCGGGCTCCCACTCGCGCAGCACCGGCGGCACGACGGCGTGGAAGGCGCGCAGCCACCCCGCGTCGGAGGTGCCGGGCGGCAGGGCGACGTTGACCGCCGTGCCCGGGGCGTCCGGGCCGCCGCTGTCGGGCGGGAAGCCGGTGCCGGGGAAGAGCATCTGGCCGGTCTCGTGGAGGGAGATCGTGAGCACCCGCGGGTCGTTCCAGAAGATCTTCTCCACCCCGTCGCCGTGGTGGACGTCGACGTCGACGTAGGCGACGCGCTCGGCGCCCTGGTCGAGCAGTCGCCGGATCCCGACGGCGACGTCGTTGTAGATGCAGAAGCCGCTGGCCCGGTCGGGCATGCCGTGGTGGAGCCCGCCGGTGATGTTCGCGCCGTGGAGGCGACGGCCCGACCACACCTCGTCGACGGCGGCCAGGGTCGCCCCCACGACGTGGGAGGCCGCGTGGTGCATGCCGCGGAAGACGGGGTTGTCGTCGCTCCCGAGGCCGTGGCGATCGTCGTGCTCGCCGGTCTCACCGGCCCGCGCGACGGCATCGACCAGCTCCGGCGTGTGGACGGTGAGCAGGTCCTCGCGGGTCGCGACCGGCGCCGGCACCGTCGGCAGGTGCTCGAGGACGCCGAGCTCCTCGGCGAGCCGCATCGTCAGGTCGACGCGGACCGGGGACATCGGGTGGGCGACGCCGAAGTCGTACTCGGTGAGGGTCTGGTCGAAGGCGACGCACGCCGGCCCCGAGCAGTGCTCCATGCGTCGAGGCTACCGCCGGGTCCCGCGGGCCGGACGTCGGGCAGACTGGCCGGGATGGACGGCGTGCTGTTCGACCTCGACGACACCCTCGTCGACCAGGCGTCGGCGGCCGCCTCCGCCGTGGTGGCGTGGATGGGCGAGGACCGTCCGGGCCTCGTGGCCCGCTGGACCGGGGTGTCCGCGCTCCACTACCGCCGATTCCAGGACCGCGAGCTGACCTACGACGAGCAGCGGCGCGCCCGGGTGCGCGACCTGCTGGAGGATCCCTCGCTCCGCGACGACGAGGCCGACGCCGCGTTCGACACCTACCGCCACCACTACGACGCGGCGTGCGTGCCCTTCCCCGACGCCCTGCCGACGCTCCGTCGTGCCCGTGACGCCGGGCTCCGCGTCGGGGTGCTGACGAACGGCATGGCCGAGCGGCAGGTGCTGAAGGCGGCGCGCGCCGGCATCACCACGGTCGTCGACGTCGTCGTCGCCTCCTCGGCCCTGCCCGTCTCCAAGCCGCACCCCGCGGCGTTCCACGCGGCGTGCGGACGGCTCGGCACGGAGCCGGGCGCGACCCTGATGGTGGGCGACTCGCTCGCCGACGACGTCCACGGCGCGAGCGCGGCCGGGCTGCCGCGGTCCTGCTGGACCGGCACGACGCCCACCCGGACGCCGGCGTACGTCGCGTGAGGTCGCTCGACGAGCTCGAGCTCGTGGCACACTGAGGCCGTGACCTCGACCCGCGTCCAGCAGTGGTGGCCCGCCTGACGGCGGACCACCGATCGAGCACACCCCTCATCCACGGCCGCCCACGGGCGGCCGTTCGTCATGTCCGGACCCTCCGTGGGCACTCACCCACAGGAGACACCGATGACCACGACCCTCTCGCTGCTGACCCCGTCGGGCCGGCTCACGCTCGGCAACCTGCTCGGCGCGCTGCGGCCGATGGCCGAGCGCCAGGGCCCGACCGACGACCGGGCCCGCTACGGGATCTCGGACCTGCACGCCATGACCACGCCGCACGACCCCGCCCTGCTCCGGACCCGCACCCGCGAGCTGATGACGCTGCTGCTCGCCGCCGGGCTCGACCGGGCGACGCTCTTCCGGCAGTCGGCGGTCCCGGCCCACACCGGGCTCGCCTACCTGCTCGAGTGCACGGCCCACACCGGCGAGCTGAACCGGATGATCCAGTTCAAGGAGAAGGGACGGGGCGTCCCCTCGACGCGCTGCTCCCTCTTCACCTACCCGGTCCTGATGGCGGCCGACATCCTGCTCCACCGCCCGGCCCAGGTCCCGGTCGGCGACGACCAGCGCCAGCACGTCGAGCTGACACGCGACCTCGCGCTGCGCTTCAACGCCACCTACGGACCGGTGTTCACGGTCCCCGAGGTCGTCACACCGGCGGCCGGCGCGCGGGTCATGGACCTCGCCGAGCCGACCCGGAAGATGAGCAAGTCGGTCGAGGGGCCCGGCAGCATCCTGCTCCTCGACCCGCCCGACGTCGTACGCCGCAAGGTGGCGCGCGCCGTCACCGACTCCGACACCGGGCCCGACGCCGTCCGCGCGGACCGCGAGGCCAAGCCGGGCGTGACCAACCTGATCGACGTCCTCGTCGCGTGCGGCGGCTCGGCCGAGGGTCTCACGACCTACGGCGCGCTCAAGGCTGCCGTCACCGACGCCGTCGTGGCCGTCCTCGAGCCCCTGCAGAAGCGCTACGTCGACCTCGCGGCCGACCCGGTCCACGTCGACGACGTCTTCGCCCGCGGATCGGCCCGCTGCCGCGAGCTGACCGAACCGGTCCTGGCCGACGCCCGGACCGCGATGGGGTTGTGAGGCCATGAGTTGAACGTGTTCATATTTTGTGCCACCTTGTTTTGAACACGTTCGAAACAAGCGAGGCGACATGGACGACGAGCGGTGGCGGCCGGAGATCCTGTGGCTCCCGACGGGCGCGCTGCTGGGCGCGATGAGCGGTGCCCTCGTGGGCGTGGTGCTGCTGGTCGGCGTGGCTGCGGTGGACGCCGCGGGCGGCGGCGACTGGTCGGAGCTCTGGATCATGCTCGTGGCCGGGAGCATGTACGGGTCGGTGGCCGGACTGGTCACGGGCGTGGTCGTCGGCCTGGAGATGACCTTCCTCGTGGGACGTCACCTCCCCCGCGAGCGGGCCCGCCGCCGGGCGCGCGTGCTCGGCCACGTGCTGCCGCCCCTGACCATGCTGGCGCCCTTCGTCGTCGCCTCCGGGTTCGACGTCTCCGGGATCGACGGCGACGCCACCTGGTGGGTCGTCGTGCTCGCCGGCGCCTCGCTGCTCGGCGGCCCGCTGGCCCGCTGGGTCGCCGGCCTCGCGACCCCGCAGCCCCGGACGACGACGGGACC
This sequence comes from Nocardioides aestuarii, assembly GCF_039527245.1. Lineage (NCBI taxonomy): Bacteria > Bacillati > Actinomycetota > Actinomycetes > Propionibacteriales > Nocardioidaceae > Nocardioides > Nocardioides aestuarii. Next base: position 2,362,118 of record NZ_BAAAJT010000002.1, on the reverse strand, counting down.
CGTCGCCTAGGGTGGCGCGCGTGCCCGACAAGCGGACCGCGAAGGCGGAGCTGACCCGCAGCGGCATCGTCACCGCCGCCCTCCGGCTCTTCCGCGCCGGTGGCTACGACGCCACGACGATGCGCGCGATCGCCGACGAGGCCGGCGTCTCGCTGGGCAGCGCCTACTACTACTTCTCCGGCAAGGAGGAGCTGATCCAGGCCTTCTACGACCAGATCCAGGTCGAGCACGCCGCGGCCGCCGAGCCCGCGCTCTCGGCGACCGCGTTCGGCGAGCGGTTGCGCGGGGTGCTCGAGAGCTATGTCGACGTCGCGGCGCCCTACCACGGCTTCGGGGGTCAGTTCTTCCGCAACGCGGCCGACCCGACGTCCCCGCTCTCCCCCTTCTCGGTGGAGTCGACTCCGGCGCGTGAGGCGAGCACGGCGCTCTTCCGCCGCACCGTGGAGGGGTCCGACCTCAAGCTCGCGCCCGCACTCCGCGAGGAGCTGCCCGAGCTGCTGTGGCTCCTGCACATGGGTGTCGTGCTGTTCTGGGTGCACGACCGCAGCCCCGACCAGCGACGCACCCGCACGCTGGTCGCCGGGGTGGCCCCCCTGGTCGACCGGACCGTCCGGCTGACCCGCCTGCCCGTCGTCCGCGGCCTCGTCGACGACGTGCTCGTGCTGCTCCGCTCGCTCCGCGAGGGCTGAGGAGTCAGGGAGCGTCGACGAACTGGTCGACCAGGATCCGGTGGCCGTCGGGGTCGAGCAGGACCACGTGGTCGGGACCGCTCCCCCCGGGGTCGCAGTCGCGTTCGGGAGTGATGCCCGCGGCCCGCACCCGCCGCGAGACCTCGCGCACGTCGGTGAAGGCGGCCGACTCGGTCCGGTCGTTGGTCCACCCCGGGTTGAAGGTGAGCATCGGGGCGTCGAAGTCCATGCCCTCGAAGCAGAAGATGCCGACCAGGGTGCGCCCCTGGCTCAGCATCAGGTAGCCGTCGTCGGCATCCCCGCCGACCACGGTGAAGCCCAGCGACTCGTAGAACTCCCGCGACCGGGCGAGGTCGGAGACCGGCAGGCTGATCGAGAAGGCGCCGAGGTCCATCAGGAGCCCTCGGCCAGCGCGCGCGAGCGGTCGCGGGCGGCCTCCATGGCGGCGAGGAACGCGGCCCGGACCTTGTGGATCTCGAGCTCGCGGAGCGCCGCCGCGGTGGTGCCGCCGGGCGAGGTGACCTGCTCGCGCAGCACGACCGGGTGGGTGCCCGTCTCGCGGAGCATCGTGGCCGACCCGACGACGGTCTGGACGACGAGGTCGGTGGCGGTCGAGCGCGGAAGCCCGAGGTGGACGCCGGCCTCGATCATCGACTCGACGACGAAGAAGAGATAGGCCGGTCCGGAGCCGGAGATGGCGGTGACGGCGTCCATCTGCCGCTCGGGCACGCGCAGCACCTTGCCGGTCGAGGCCATCAGCGACTCGACCTCGGCGAGGTGCTCGTCGTCGCAGTGGGAGCCGGGCGCGATCGCGGCCATGCCCTCGTCGACGAGGGCCGGGGTGTTGGGCATGACCCGGACGACCGCGACGCCCTCGGGCACCCGGGACTCGATGAAGGCGGTCGTGATGCCGGCCGCCAGGGAGCAGACCAGCTGGCCCGCCCGCAGCACGGGCGCGATCTCGTCGAGGAGGTCGCCCATGTCCTGCGGCTTCACGACCAGCGCGACGGTGTCGGCCTTCTCGGCGGCCTCGACGTTGGAGACCACCGCGACGCCGTAGCGCTCCTCGAGCTCGTGGGCGCGCTCGGGTCGCTTCTCCCCCACGAGGAGGGCGTCGACGCGGCGGCCGGCACGGACCAGGCCCGACAGCAGGGTCTCGCCCATGACGCCGGCGCCGAGGATGGCGGTCTGCTTCATGGGCACGAGGCTACTTCTTGCTGACGAGGGACCTGACGAAGAACGACAGGTTGGACGGCTTCTCGGCCAACCGGCGCATGAGGTAGCCGTACCACTCGGTGCCGTAGGGGATGTAGACGCGCATCGTCTCACCGGTGTCGGCCAGCCGCTGCTGCTCGGTCGGGCGGATGCCGTAGAGCATCTGGAACTCGTAGGTCCCCTGCGCCCGGCCGTAGCGGCTCGCCAGCGAGCCGGCGATGTCGACCATCCGCGGGTCGTGGGTGGCGATCATCGGGTAGCCCTGGCCGGCGAGCAGGACCTTGAGGCAGCGCACGTAGGACTTGTCGATCTCGATCCGGTCCTGGAAGGCGACGTCCTCGGGCTCGAGGTAGGCGCCCTTGCAGAGCCGGACCCGCGAGCCCTCGTGGGCGAGCGCGCGGCAGTCGGCCTCGGTCCGGTGGAGCGCTGCCTGGAGCACGGCACCGGTCTCGGGGAAGTCCTTGCGCAGCTCACGCAGCACGGCGAGGGTGCGGTCGGTCGTGGTGTGGTCCTCCATGTCGAGGGTCACCGTCGTGCCGGCGTTCCGGGCCGCCCGACAGATGGTGCGCGCGTTCTCGAGCGCGACCTTGTCGCCGATCTCGGGCAGGAACTGGCCGATCGCCGACAGCTTGACCGAGACCTCGGCCTTGCGCGTCAGCCCGCGCGCCGAGAGCGCCTCGAGCAGGTCGAGGTAGGCCTGCACGGTGGTGTCTGCCTGCTCGACGTCGAGGGTGTCCTCGCCGAGGTAGTCGAGGGTGACGACGAGGCCGTCGTCGACCAGCCTCGAGGTCGCCTCCACCGCCGCCTCGGTGGTCTCACCGGGAACGTAGGAGTGCACGATGCCGGAGGACACCGGCATCCTGCTGACGGCGTTCTTGACGTGCTCGCTGCGGGCGAGCATGAGGAGCGGCTGGCGGAGCAGGGGCATGGACCTCAGGCTAGCCGCGGGTCGCCCGACGTCCCAGCCGCGGTGGTGCCACAGTGGCCCCGTGGACGACGACCGCCTCGTGGGGGACGTGCCGCTCCTCGGCCTGGAGGTGTGGTGTCGCGACACCCGCCTGCGCGGCGTACGGGAGCGCGACCTGCCGACCCTCGCCGACCTGCAGTCCGACGACGTCGAGCTCGACCCGACCGTCGAGCGCTTCCCGTGGCACGACGACGACGCCCACCGGCGCCGGCTCGTCCACCGGGCCCACTGGCACCACCTGGGCACCTGGTCGCCGTCGTCGTGGACGCTGCTGCTCGCGGTCGAGCACGCCGGCGACCTGGTCGGCGTCCAGGCACTCGAGGGTGAGGAGTTCGCGCTCACCCGGACGGTCGACTCGTGGTCGTGGCTCACCGCGTCGGCCCGCGGCCGGGGCATCGGCGTCGCGATGCGGCAGGCGGTGCTCGGACTGGCCTTCGACCACCTCGACGCGCTCGCGGCCGTCAGCAGCGCCCGGCCGACCAACCACGCCTCGCTCGGCGTCTCGCGCCGGCTCGGCTATCGCGACAACGGCACCAGCCTCTCCGCGGCGGGCGGGGAGCCGCTAGAGCTCACCCACCTGCGGCTCACCCGCGACGACTGGCAGGCGTCCGGGCTCGGCCGCGACGTGGCGGTGGCCGGGGTCGAGCCCTGCCTGCCCTGGTTCGGCCTCCCCGCCTGACCTAGGCCGTACGCCGCCGCAGGGTGGCGGCCCCGAGCGCCAGCCCGGCCACGGCGAACCCCGCGACCACCGCGAGGTCGGCCCACGCGTCGGCCGTCTCCGCCGAGGCGACCAGCGTCTGCATCGCGTCGACGGCGTAGGACAGGGGCAGCACGTCGCTGATCGCCGACAGCACGTCGGGCAACCGGTCGCGGGGCACGAACAGGCCGCACAGGAGGATCTGGGGCACGACGACCGCCGGCATGAACTGGACTGCCTGGAACTCGGTCGCGGCGAAGGCGCTCACGAAGAGGCCGAGCGCGGTGCCGAGCACCGCGTCGACGACCGCCACGACGGCGAGCAGCCAGACGGGGCCGGCGATGTCGAGGTCGAGCAGCCACGCCGAGACCAGGACCGCGAGCCCGGACTGGACGGCCGCCATCAACCCGAACGCCAGGGCGTAGCCGAAGAGGAAGTCGAGCTTGCCCATCGGCATGCTGAGCAGCCGTTCGAGGGTGCCGCTGGAGCGCTCGCGGAGCGTCGTGACGCTGGTGACCAGGAACATGATGAAGAACGGGAAGAGCGCGAGCAGCCCGGGGCCGATGCCGTCGAAGACCGCGCCGGGCGCGTCACTGAACATCCACCACAGCAGGGTCATCAGCAGCGTCGGGAGCAGCACCAGCATCGCGAGCGTGCGGTGGTCCCGCCGGATCTGGGACAGCACCCGGCCGGCCACGGCGAGGGTGATCCGGGGGCTCATGCTGCGCTCCCGACGATGGCGAGGAACGCGTCCTCGATGTCGGCGGCACCGGTCCGGCCACGGATGTCGTCCGGCGACCCGTCGGCGATCACGGCACCCTCGCGCATCAGCAGCAACCGGTCGCAGCGGTCGGCCTCGTCCATCACGTGGCTGGAGACGAAGACCGCCGAGCCGGCGTCCGCGAGCCGGTGGAAGAGCGCCCACAGGTCGCGGCGCAGGACCGGGTCGAGACCGACCGTCGGCTCGTCGAGCACCAGCAGGTCGGGCTCGCCGAGCAGCGCCACGGCCAGGCTGGCGCGGGAGCGCTGCCCGCCGCTGAGGCTGCCGACCACCTGGTCGCGGTGGCTGCCGAGGTCGACGGCCTCGACCGCGTGGTCGACGGCGGACCGGTCGGTCCCCAGGACCCGGGCGAAGAACGCCAGGTTCTCGCGCACGGTGAGGTCGTCGTACACGCTGGCGGCCTGGGTGTGGTAGCCGACGCGGTCACGCAGGGGGGCGCTGCCCGCCTCCTGGCCGAGCACCGTGACCCGGCCCGCGGCGATCCTCTGCACGCCCACGAGGCAGCGCATCAGGGTCGTCTTGCCGCACCCGCTCGGTCCGAGCAGGCCGGTCACGCCGCCACCGACGGTGAGGTCGAGGCCGTCGAGCACGGTGCGGCTGCCGCGCACGACGGTCAGCCCGTCCACCTCCACGATGTTTTTCATCATGTGATGAATTGTGCACCCGGGACGGCCCTACGGCAAGGGTCCCGTGAGGTAGCGCTGGATCGTCGGGGCGTAGGTCGCCACGAGCTGCTCGGCGGGCATCGAGGCGAGCGGTTCGACCTCGAGCAGGTAGCGCAGCAGGATCAGCCCGAAGACCTGGCTGGCCACCAGCGGCATCCGGTGCTCGGGCCGGTCGATGCCGAGGGCCTGGCCGACCGGTCCCAGCACCACCGGGAGGAAGCCCTCGCTGACCAGCCGGGCCGCGGCGGGGTCCATGAGGCCGCGCACGATCGTCAGCAGGGCCGGCTGCAGCTCCGGGTCGTCCCAGACGCCGAGGAACGTCGTGAGCAGCCGTTCCGCCGCGCCCTCGGGGCCACCGCCGGTCACGGCCGGCACCAGGAGGGCACGCGGGTCGACGGGGAGCGCCAGAGCCGCCAGGAACAGGTCGTCCTTGGTCCCGAAGTAGTGGTGGACCAGGGCCGCGTCCACCCCGGCGTCGGTCGCGACCGCCCGGATCGTCGTCCCGGCGTAGCCGTGCTCGGCGAACCGGCTGCGGGCGGCGACGAGGATCGCCGCGCGGGTGTCCGGCGCCCCCGGACGACGGCCGCGCCGCGAGCCGCTCACGGGGTCGGGACCCGGAAGTACTCCCGGGCGAAGGCGAGCGAGTCGCGCAGGTCGGCCTCCCGCTGCTCGCGGTTCGCCGCCTTGCGGGTGTTGATCTCGAGCACGATGTCGCCGTCGAAGCCGGTGTGGGCGAGGTGTTCGAGGAACTCCTTGGCCCGCATCACGCCGCGGCCGGGGACGAGGTGCTCGTCCTTGGCCGAGCCCGAGCCGTCGGTGAGATGGACGTGGCGCAGCCGGCTGCCGAGACGTTGCGCCATCTCGACCACGTCGCTGTTGGCGATCGCGGCGTGGGAGAGGTCGACCGTGGTGTGGGCGTAGGACTCCTCGGACGGGTCCCAGCCGGGGAGGTACATCTCCATCGCGCCCCGCTTGGCGCGGGCGCTGGCGCGCCAGGGATACATGTTCTCGACGGCGAAGTGGATGCCGGTCGACTCCTCGAGCGCGGCGATCCCCTCGACGAAGCCGGCGGCGTAGTCCTTCTGCCACCGGAACGGCGGGTGGACGACGACCGTCTCGGCACCGACGGACGCCGCCATCTCGGCGGACCGCTCGAGCTTGCCCCAGGGCTCGGTCCCCCAGACCCGCTGGGTGAAGAGCAGGCACGGGGCGTGGACCGCGCAGATCGGGACCCCGTGGTGCTCGGAGAGCTGGCGCACCGCCGAGGTCTGCTGGCTCAGCGAGTCGATGCCGACCATCACCTCGACGGCGTCGTAGCCCAGCGACGCGGCGTAGGCGAAGCCGTGGGCGGTCGACTCGGGGTAGACCGAGGCTGTGGAGAGGCCGATCCGCGTCACGTGGCGCCCTCGGACGACTGCGTGATCGCGTCGATGCGCTCGAGGATGACGCCCTCGCGCAGCGCCCACGGGCAGATCTCGAAGGCGTCGAGGTCGAAGATGTCCATGGCGGCCACGGCGACCAGGGCGCCGGGCAGGATCTGGTGGGTGCGGCTGGAGGAGACGCCGGGGAGGTCGGCGAGCTCGTCGTCGGACATCGCGGCGAGCTTGGGGATCCAGCGCGTCATCTCGGCCTTGGGCAGCTGGCGCGGGACGTAGGGGCCGTCGCCCGACGGGGCCGCGCCGCAGATCCGCGCGAGCGACCGGAAGGTCTTCGACGTGGCGACGGCGAGGTCGGGTGCGCCGTGGCGGAGCAGGTTGCCGGCGTCGCGGGCGATCGCGGCCCGGATGTCCTTGCGCAGCGCCTTGATGCCGGCCTCGGTGTGCCGATCAGGGTCCGCGAGGTGCTCGCGGGCGAGACGGGCCGCCCCCAGCGGGAGCGACCAGGCGACGTCGGGCGACTCGTCGCCGCCGGCCGCGATCTCCAGTGAGCCACCCCCGATGTCGAAGACGGCCAGCCGGCCCGCCGACCAGCCGAACCAGCGGCGTACGGCGAGGAAGGTCAGGCGCGCCTCGTCCTCCCCCGGCAGGACCGCGATGTCCACGCCGGTCCGCTCGCGCACCTCGGCCAGCACGGCGTAGGAGTTGGTCGCGTCGCGCACCGCGGAGGTCGCGAAGGGCAGCATCTCCTCGCAGCCCTTGTCCTCGGCGACGTCGAGAGACTTCGCGACGAAGTCGACGAGGGCGTCGATGCCGGTCCGGGTGACCGCCCCGTCGTCGTCGAGGTGCTCGGCCAGCCGCAGCGGCTGCTTGAACGACGACGCCGGCAACGGCCGGGCGCCGTCGTGGGCATCGACCACCAGCAGGTGGCCGGTGTTGGAACCGATGTCGAGCACGCCCAGCCGCATGGGCCCGAATGTACCGGCCGCGTAGGGTCTACCCGTGCCAGAAGTGGACCTCGTCTTCCCGCGGGCCTTCGTCGAGTTCGCCGACCCCGCCGACGCCGACCAGGTCTTCCGGTGCGACCTGACGTGGCTGACCTCCGCCTACACCTGCATCTTCGGGCAGGGCTGTCCGGGCATCTACGACACCTCGCCCGAGACCGGCTGCTGCACCCTGGGCGCCCACTTCTCCGACAAGGACGACCAGAAGCGGGTCGCCGCGTGGGTCGACCGACTCACCCCGGAGCAGTGGCAGTTCCACCCCGGCCGCAAGGTCAGGAAGTCCGACTGGGTCACCAAGGACGAGGACGGCGAGGCCAAGACGCTGACCCTCGAGGTCGCCGGGCAGCAGGCGTGCGTGTTCCACAACCGCGGCGACTTCCATGCCGGAGCCGGGTGCGCGCTCCACGGGCTCGCGCTGGCGGAGGGGGCCGAGCCGCTCGAGGCCAAGCCCGACGTCTGCTGGCAGCTGCCGATCCGGCGCACCTACCGCACGGTCGAGCGGCAGGACGACACCTCGTACGTCGAGGTGAGCATCGGTGAGTACGACCGCCGCGGCTGGGGCCCCGGCGGCCACGACCTCGACTGGTACTGCTCCGGCAACACCGAGGCCCACGTCGCCCCCGAGCCGCTCTACGTCACCAACGAGCCCGAGCTCGTCGAGCTGATGGGGCGCCCGGCCTACGACGCGCTGGTGGTCCACTGCGAGGCCCACCTGCGCTCACGCTCGGCGCTGGCGCTCCACCCGGCCGACCCGCACTGAGCCACCGTCCCGGTCTGTCGACGTCGAGAGAAATCGACCCCGGCCGCGGAGTGGGATCCGTCATTGTCGACAATGGCGGCATGCGCTTGGACCATCTCTCTTTCGCCGCAGGTCCTGACGGCTTGGCCAGCACCGCCCAGCGCATCGGGGGACTGCTCGGCACCGAGTTCAGGGACGGCGGGGTGCACCCCCGCTTCGGCACTCGCAACATGATCCTGCCCCTCGCGGGCGGGACCTACCTCGAGGTCGTCGAGGTCCTCGACCACCCGGCCTCGGACAAGGCGCCCTTCGGGCAGGCCGTGCGCGCGCGCAGCCAGCTCGGCGGCGGCTGGCTCGGCTGGGTCGTCGCGGTCGACGACATCGCGGCCGCGGAGCAGCGGCTCGGCCGCGAGGCGGCTGCCGGCAACCGGCACCGTCCCGACGGCGTGCTGCTGCACTGGAAGCAGATCGGCATCAACGGGCTGATCGCCGACCCGCAGCTGCCCTACCTCATCCAGTGGGACGTCGAGCCCGAGCTGCACCCCAGCCACGGCGCCGACCCGGCCTACTCCCTGGCCTGCCTCGAGATCGCCGGCGACAGCCAGCGCGTCTCGGAGTGGCTCGGCGAGACGGTCGAGGCCCCGCTGGAGGACGTGAAGGTCGAGTGGGTCGCCCCCAACGGCACCCCCGGGATCGTCGCGGTCCAGGTCCAGACGCCGAACGGGCTCGTGCGGCTCTAGTGGTGCCAGCGGGGGCCCGACCCTCACCGAACATCTGGAACCATCCGGCCACCTACGAGGTCGAGAACCGCGCCTTCGACCCCGACGGGCTGGTCGAGGCCACGATGGCCTCGATCGCGCCCTGGTCCGGCCGCACCGTCCTCGACGTCGGCTGCGGCACCGGCTTCCACCTCCCCCGCTTCGCCGCCGACGCTGCCTCGGTCGTCGGGGTGGAACCCCACCCGTCGCTCGCGTCGCTGGCCCGGCGGCGCACCCGCGCCCTCGACCACGTGACGGTGCTGGAGGGGCTGGCCGAGGCGCTACCGCTCCCCGACGCCTCCGTCGACGTCGTCCACGCACGCTGGGCCTACTTCTTCGGGCCGGGGTCCGAGCCGGGGCTGGCCGAGCTGGCGCGCGTCGTACGTCGTGGGGGGACGGCGTTCGTGATCGACAACGACCCCACCCGCTCCACGTTCGGGCGGTGGTTCGCGCGCGGGCACCCGACCGTCGACGCCGAGGCCGTCGAGCGCTTCTGGACCTCTCGCGGCTGGAACCGCGAGCGGCTCGACACCCGCTGGGCGTTCACCGCCCGCCGCGACCTCGAGGCCGTCGTCCGCATCGAGCTGCCACCCGCCGTCGCCGACGACGCCCTCGCCGCCCACGACGGCCTGGTCGTCGACTACGCCGTCGACCTGTGGTGGCGGGCGTACTGAGGACGGCAGGATTCCCCTGATGGCCGGGGAGTCCTGCACTTGTCAGGTGTTGCTGCCCCTGACAAGTGCCTGAAACCCCTGACCAGTCGCAGCCGGGGGATCGGTTATCCACAGACGGGCCAGCGCGTGCCCACGCCGGGCACGTATCCGGGAGAGCCTGTGGGCATGTCAGACCTGCTGATCCCCATGGCATCTCCGCCGGTCCTCCTCCGTGGCGAAGCCATCGCAGCCGGGCTCACCGACCGCACCCTTGCCCGCATGGTGGGGAGAGGCGAGCTGCACAGACTTCGCCAGGGCGCGTACGTCGCCGGGAGCACCTGGCGCCACGAGGACCTCAGCGGTCGACACCGGCTCCTGGCCCGCGCCGTCGTCGCCCAGGCCAAGTCACCGGTGGTGGTGAGCCACGGATCCGCGATGGCGTTGCACGGCGGGCCGGTGTACGGGCTCAAGCTCGACCGGGTGGAGGTGACCCGGCTGGACGGGCGTGCCTGCCGGCGCGAGGCCGGCGTACGCCAGCATCGCGGCGTGCTGCTGGTGGGCGACGTCGCGACGAGGGAAGGCCTGCCGGTCACCGGTGCCACGAAGACTGCGCTCGACGTCACCACGGTCGCGTCGGTCGAAGCAGGGCTCGTCGTCGTGAACGCGCTGCTCAACTCCGGTCGCACGACGATGGCCGAGCTCCAGCATCGCTACTCGTCGATGGATCGGGACCCGTTCACGCAACGCACCGACCTGGTCCTGCGCCTCGCCGATCCCCGCATCGAGTCCGTGGGCGAGTCACGGTTCTTCCACTTGGCCTGGCGTCACGGCCTTCCGGCTCCGGAGCCCCAGTACGAGGTCGTCGACGCCGGCCACGTCGTTGCACGGCTGGACTTCGCCTGGCCCCAGCACGGCGTGTGGCTCGAGTTCGACGGGCGGGAGAAGTACGTCAAGCACCTGCGCGACAGCGAGACGGTGACGGACGCGGTGCTTCGGGAGAAGCGTCGCGAAGACCGGGTGCGTGAGCTGACCGGGTGGCGATGCATCCGTATCACGTGGGCCGACCTCGAGGACCCGGAGCGCCTCGCCGCCCGCGTGCTGGCTTTCCTCCAGTGATCCCAGCTGATCAGGGAAGTCCTGCACTTGTCAGGCGAAACATCCCCTGACAAGTGCAGGAATCCCCGGCTGTCCGGGGATTCCTGCAGACCTCAGCTCGAGCCGCGGACGACGAGCTCGGGGGTGAGGAGTACGCCGCCGCCGCGGACGGGCGGGTGGGTGAGGAGACCCTCGAGGTGGCGCACGATCTCGACGGCGACCTCCTCGAGCGGCTGGCGGACCGAGGTCAGGCCGGGCGGCACGACCTGGGCGACCTGGGAGTCGTCGAAGCCGACGACGGCGACGTCGCGACCGGCGACGAGGCCGCGCTCGCCCAGGGTGTGGAGCACGCCCATCGCGAGCGTGTCGGAGGCGCAGACGAAGCCGGTCGGCGACGCCTCGTCGAGCAGGTGGGCACTGGCCTCGCGGCCGGAGTGCACGGTGTCGTCGGAGCGGGAGGCGAGGCCGGTCGTCGACAGCCCGCGCGAGCGCATCGCCCGGGTCCAGCCGGCCCGGCGGTCCTCGCCGATGACCTGCTCCTTGCGCCAGCCGACCCACGCGATGCGCTGGTGGCCGCGCTCGACGAGGTGGGTGGTGGCGAGCTCGACCCCGGCCGCGCCGTCGACGTCCACCCACGGGTGGACGGCCTCCTCGTTGTCCCACGGCCGGCCGAAGGCGACGAACGGCGCGCGCCGGGTCTCCAGCCAGGTCGCCTGGGGGTTGCCGAGGTAGGTGTCGGTGGCGACGAAGGCGTCGACGGCCGTCGAGCGCAGGAGCTGGTCGTAGCCGGCGGTCGGATCCTCGGGGTCGCCCGGGAAGAGCAGCACGTGGTAGCCCGCGGCGCTCGAGGTCTCGACCAGGGAGTGGACGAAGCGGTCCATCAGGGCGTTGGCGGTGTGCTCCTGCGCGGGCGCGAAGCGGAGCCCGATCAGGTGGCTGGAGCGCGTGCGCAGGTTGCGGGCCGCCCGGTTGGGCGAGTAGCCGAGCTCGTCGATCGCGTCGAGCACCCGCGCGAGGGTGTCCGGCCGTAGCAGGTCGGGGTTGTTGACCGCGTTGGAGACGGTCTGCCGGGACACGCCGGCGACCTCGGCCACGTCCGCCAGCGTCGGCGGCGTGGTCGGCACCCAGCTGCCAGCCCGTGTCATCGAGAGCCCCCTTGATCGTTCCAACCGAGCATAACGTGACGTGTCAGGGACCACGTGGCAGGGACGCCGGGCCGTGCTTGTCACCGCCATCGCCTAGCGTCACGCCCATGCCGAGAAGCTCCCCCGCCCGCCAGCGCGCCGCCTACCGCTGCAGCGAGTGCGGCTGGGAGACCGCGAAGTGGGTCGGCCGGTGCGGCGAGTGCCAGGCGTGGGGCTCGGTCGCCGAGGTGGCCGCCCCGACGACCCGCGCTGCCGCGACCCCCGTCTCGCGCCCGGCGGTGCCGATCGGGCAGGTGTCGGTCGAGGAGTCGGCGTTCCGCTCCAGCGGCGTGCCTGAGCTCGACCGCGTGCTCGGCGGCGGGCTCGTCCCGGGTGCGGCGATCCTGCTCGCCGGCGAGCCGGGCGTCGGCAAGTCGACCCTGCTGCTCGAGGTCGCGGCCCAGACCTCGCGCTACCAGCGCCGGGCGCTCTACGTCACGGGCGAGGAGTCGGCCTCCCAGGTCCGCCTCCGGGCCGACCGGACGGGCGGCGTCCACGACGAGCTCTACCTCGCCGCCGAGACCGACCTCGGGGCCGTGCTCAGCCACCTCGAGGCGGTGAAGCCCGAGCTGCTGGTCGTCGACTCGATCCAGACCATCGCCGCCGCCGACCTCGACGGGGTCCCCGGCGGGGTGACCCAGGTCAAGGAGGTCGCGGCCGCCCTGATCCGGATGGCCAAGACCCGCAACATCACGACCGTCATCGTCGGCCACGTGACCAAGGACGGCTCGATCGCGGGCCCCCGCGTCCTCGAGCACGTCGTCGACGTCGTGCTCCACTTCGAGGGTGACCGCAACTCCCGGTTCCGGATGGTGCGGGCGATGAAGAACCGCTTCGGCCCCGTCGACGAGGTCGGCTGCTTCGACCTCTCCGCCGAGGGGATCACCGCCGTCACCGACCCCACGGGGCTGTTCGTGGAGAACCACGAGCAGCAGGTCCCCGGCACGTGCGTGGCGGTGACGATGGAGGGGCGCCGCCCGCTGCTGGCCGAGGTGCAGGCGCTGGTCACCCACACCGCCGCGGAGCGCCCGCGGCGTACGACGAGCGGGCTCGACTCCTCGCGGGTCGCGATGGTCCTCGCCGTGCTCCACCAGCACTGCGGGGTCCGGCTCCACCAGCAGGACGTCTTCACCTCGACCGTGGGAGGCGCCCGACTCACCGAGCCGGCCACCGACCTCGCGATCGCGGTCGCGCTGGCGTCGGCCTCGACCGGACGTCCACCACCGCGCGGGGTGGTCGCGATGGGCGAGCTCGGCCTGGCCGGCGAGCTGCGCAAGGTGCGCGACCTGCCGCAGCGGCTGGCCGAGGCCGCCCGCCTGGGGTTCCGGGTCGCCGTCGTGCCCGGACGCAGCGGCGCCGACGAGCGGCGCGTGGAGGGGATGCGCATCCTCGAGGTCGGCGACGTCCACAGCGCGCTGCGACTGCTGTCCCTGCTGGGCGGCTGACCACCCGAAACGGCACCGATCTCCTAGACTGTGGGGAGCGACGGCCGGACGACCCGGCCGTCCTGCGCACCAGGGGGAGGAACACCGTGGCGACCGTCCGGTCCGAGGGGCAGCTGCGACTGCGCGCTGCCCTGGCCTCCATCGCGCCCGGGACCCCGCTGCGCGACGGCCTGGAGCGGATCCTGCGCGGCCGCACCGGCGCCCTCATCGTGCTCGGCCACGACGAGACGGTCGAAGACATCTGCACCGGCGGGTTCACCCTCGACGTGCCCTTCACCTCCACCGGCCTGCGTGAGCTGGCCAAGATGGACGGCGCGATCGTCATCGACACCGACGTCACCCGGATCATCCGCGCCGCCACCCACCTGATGCCCGACCAGTCGATCCCCTCCGACGAGACCGGCACCCGCCACCGCACCGCTGACCGGGTGGCCCGCCAGACCAGCTATCCCGTGATCTCGGTGTCCCAGTCGATGCAGATCATCGCGGCCTACGTCGGCGAGACCCGCCACGTGCTCGAGGACTCGGGTCAGATCCTGTCGCGCGCCAACCAGGCGCTCGCGACCCTCGAGCGCTACAAGCTGCGCCTCGACGAGGTCTCCAGCACCCTGTCGGCCCTCGAGATCGAGGACCTCGTGACCGTGCGGGACGTCGCGGTCGTCGCCCAGCGGCTGGAGATGGTCACCCGGATCGCCCGCGAGATCGAGGACTACGTGCTCGAGCTCGGCACCGACGGCCGGCTGCTCTCCCTCCAGCTCGAGGAGCTCATCACCGGCGTCGACGCCGAGCGCGAGCTGGTCATCCGCGACTACCTGCCCGCCGGCAAGCGGGCGCGCGACCCGGAGCACTACCTCAACCAGCTCGAGGCGCTGTCGCCGACGGAGCTCGTCGACCCGGCCGCCGCTGCACGGGCGCTCGGGCTCGGGACGGGTGAGCACCTCGACGGCGCCGTCGCCCCGCGCGGCTATCGGCTGCTCGCCAAGGTCCCACGGCTCCCCCACTCCGTGGTCGACCGGCTCGTCGACCACTTCGGCAACCTCCAGAAGCTGCTCTCGGCCGGCGTCGACGACCTCCAGGACGTGGAGGGGGTCGGCGAGCTGCGCGCCCGCAGCGTCCGCGAGGGGCTCTCCCGCCTCGCCGAGTCGACGATCCTCGAGCGCTACGTCTGAGCCGGTGCGCGACGTCCCGTCGGCCGAGGCGTGCCTTCGGTTCGGCGTCGACACCGACGCCCTGAGACTGCTGCCCGGAGGCCAGGGGAAGACCTGGTCGGACGGCCGCCTGGTGCTCAAGCCCGTGGGTCCGTCGGCCGAGCACACCTTCCGGTGCGAGGTGTACGCCGCCTGGCGGTCGCCCGCCGTCCGCGTGCCCGAGCCGGTGGCGACCGACCGGGGTGACTGGTCCGCGGACGGGTGGGGCGCCCACGTCCTGCTCCCGGGTCGCGACGCCCGGCTCCTCGACGAGCTCGCGGTGGTGAGGGAGGCGGCCGACGCCTTCCACGACGCGCTCCGCGGACTGCCGCGGCCGGCCTTCCTCGACGAGCGCGACGACCCGTGGTCCTACGGCGACCGGCTCGCGTTCGAGGGGGCGGAGCCGATCGGCGACGCTGCCACGCTCGCGGTCGTCGACCGGCTGCTGGTCCACCTCGCGCCGGTCTCGGCGCCGGAGCAGGTGATCCACGGCGACGTGCTCACCAACGTGGTCGTCGAGGACGGCCGTCCGCCCGGGCTCATCGACTGGCCGGTCTACTTCCGTCCGGCCGCCTTCGCGCTGGCGGTCGTGGCCACCGACGCGGTGACCTTCCACGGTGCCCCCGTGTCCCTGCTCGACGACTGGGCGACGGGCACCGACTGGGACCAGCTGGTGCTGCGGGCGCTGCTCTACCGGCTGGGACCGACCGGCGTGTTCGCGCAGCAGCGACGGCTGCGGGGACCCCTCGTCACCCACGTCGAGCGGCTCGAGCCGTTGCTCGACGCCGTCCTCGGCTGACTCGCCTCAGCCGCGGTTCTTGCGGTCCTGCTTCTTCCCGTCCTGCTTCTTCCCACCCTGCTTCTTCCCGTCCTGCTTCGGCTTGACCGGGATCGTCTCGGTGACGACGGGACGGTCGGGCGCGGTCAGCTGGAACTGCATGTCGGACGGCTCACCGCCGAGCGCGGCGACCTCGACGTGGTACCAGCCGGGCAGCGCCCAGTCGGTCTGGCCGCTGCAGTCCTCGTCGGAGCGCTTCGAGGACCACCGCACCTCGACCTCGGTCGGCTCGGTGTTGCGCAGGACCAGGTCCTGCTTGCGGATCGAGCGCGGACACTGGCTGCTGAACCAGATCGGGTCGTCGCCGGAGGTGATCTTCACCGACAGCGTCCGGGGCGAGAGCTCCCAGGTGCAGGCCACGCTCTGGACCGTGCGCAGCTCGACGGTCACCGCGATCGGGCTGCCGCCGACGGCCTCGTCGACGGCAGGAGTAGCAGCGACGTCGCGGTCGACGCAGGGCCCCTCGGGCTCGGCCAGGACCGGCTCGGCCGACTTCTTCGTGCCCTTCGTGCCCTTCTTCTCCCGCTCCTGCTCCCGCGACTCCGACGGGGTGCTCGGGTCCGTGACCGGCTGCTCGGTGACTTCCGAGGTCGGCTCGGCCGACACCGGTGCCGCCTGCTGCTTCGGGTCGGGCGAGCCGCCACCGGTGGCCCACGAGACGACCTGCACGACGCCGACGAGGAGGGCCGAGACGACCACGAGCAGCAGGACCCGACGGGTCCAGTAGACGCGTGCCGGCAGCGGCCCACGAGTCAGCGCGGTCATGCGCCCACCGTAGGCAGCCGGGCGCCCGCACCGGCGGTGCCACGCGGGCCTGCCTACGATCGGCAGCGATGAGCGACCTCCATGAGCCCCTCCTGCGCTGGTACGACGAGCACGCGCGCGAGCTGCCGTGGCGCGGCCCGCAGGCGTCGGCCTGGTCGGTGATGGTCAGCGAGTACATGCTCCAGCAGACCCCCGTGGCCCGGGTGCTGCCCGTCCACGAGCAGTGGCTCGAACGGTGGCCGACGCCGGCCGCCCTCGCGGCGGAGCCGACCGGCGAGGCGATCCGGATGTGGGGACGGCTCGGCTACCCCCGTCGGGCACTCCGGCTCCACGCGGCAGCCACCGCCATCGTCGAGCGCCACGGCGGCGAGGTGCCCGCGGACGCGGAGGACCTGCGGGCGCTGCCCGGCGTCGGCGACTACACCGCCGCCGCGGTTGCGGTCTTCGCCTTCGGACGGCGCCACGCCGTGCTCGACACCAACGTGCGACGGGTCCTCGCCCGCGCCGACGACGGGGTGGAGCTGCCCCCCGCGAACGTGACGAAGCCCGAGCGGGAGCGTGCGACAGCCCTGCTCCCCGAGGACGACGCGGAGGCTGCCACGTGGTCGATCGCCCTGATGGAGCTCGGCGCTCTCGTCTGCACCGCAGCCCGGCCGCGGTGCGGGGCCTGCCCCGTCGCCGACCTGTGCGCGTGGCGGGCGGCCGGCCACCCGGCGTACGACGGACCGCCGCGGCGCGGGCAGGCCTGGGCCGGCACCGACCGGCAGTGCCGCGGCCGGCTGCTGGCCGTCGTGCGCGAGGCCGACGGCCCGGTGCGGGCGTCGACACTCGCCCGGACGTGGGACGAGGCCGACCAGCGCACCAGGTGCCTGGCCGGCCTCGTCGAGGACGGTCTGCTCGTCAGGGACGGCGAGGGCTACTCGCTGCCCTGACGCGTCTCACTGGTCCCGCGGGACGTCCGTGGGGCCCTCCGAGTCGTCCGGACCCTCGCCCGTCGGACCGGTCTCCACGTCCACGGTCTCGAACGGCGGGACGTCGGGCAGCTCGGCCACCTTCTGGCCCGAGAAGGTGAAGGTCGCCGTGGGGCCCTCACCCTCGACGTCCACCAGCACGATCTGGCCGGGGCCGACCTCACCGAAGAGCATCTTCTCCGAGAGGACGTCCTCGATCTCGCGCTGGATGGTCCGCCGCAGCGGCCGGGCACCCAGCACCGGGTCGAAGCCCCGCTCCGCCAGCAGGTTCTTGGCGTCCTGGGTCAGCTCGAGCTTCATGTCGCGGTCGCGCAGCCGCAGCTCCACCCCGGCGATCATGTTGTCGACCATCGCGACGATCTGCTCCTGCGACAGCGGCGGGAACACGATGATCTCGTCGACACGGTTGAGGAACTCGGGCCGGAAGTGCTGCTTCAGCTCTTCGGAGACCTTGATCTTCATCCGGTCGTAGGAGCCCGCCTCGCCCCCCTGCTGGAAGCCGAGGTTGACGCCCTTCGAGATGTCGCGGGTGCCGAGGTTGGTGGTCATGATGATGACGGTGTTCTTGAAGTCGACCACCCGGCCCTGGGAGTCGGTCAGGCGACCTTCCTCCAGGATCTGCAGCAGGCTGTTGAAGATGTCCGGGTGGGCCTTCTCGACCTCGTCGAAGAGGACCACGGAGAACGGCTTGCGGCGCACCTTCTCGGTGAGCTGGCCGCCCTCCTCGTAGCCGACGTAGCCCGGGGGCGAGCCGAAGAGCCGCGAGACGGTGTGCTTCTCGCCGAACTCCGACATGTCGAGCTGGATCAGGGCGTCCTCGTCGCCGAAGAGGAACTCCGCGAGGGTCTTCGACAGCCACGTCTTACCGACACCGGACGGGCCGGCGAAGATGAACGAGCCGCCGGGACGCTTCGGGTCCTTCATGCCGGCCCGGGTACGCCGGATCGCGCGGGAGATGGCCTTGACGGCCTCCTCCTGGCCGATGACGCGCTTGTGGAGCTCGTCCTCCATGTGGAGCAGCCGGGTCGACTCCTCCTCGGAGAGCTTGACGATCGGGATGCCGGTCGCCACGGCGAGCACCTCGGCGATCAGCTCCTCGTCGACCTCGGCGACCTCGTCCATGTCGCCGGCACGCCACTGCTTCTCGCGGTCGGACTTCTTGGCGATGAGCTGCTTCTCCTCGTCGCGCAGGCGGGCAGCCGCCTCGAAGTCCTGGCCGTCGATGGCGGCCTCCTTGCGCTGGCGCACCTCGCCGATCTTGTCGTCGTACTCGCGCAGGTCGGCGGGGGCGGTCATCCGGCGGATGCGCAGCCGCGAACCGGCCTCGTCGATCAGGTCGATCGCCTTGTCGGGGAGGTAGCGGTCGGAGATGTAGCGGTCGGCGAGGGTGGCCGCGGAGACCAGCGCCTCGTCGGTGATCGTGACCCGGTGGTGGGCCTCATAGCGGTCGCGCAGACCCTTGAGCATCTCGATCGTGTGGGCGATCGAGGGCTCCTGGACCTGGATCGGCTGGAAGCGGCGCTCGAGCGCGGCGTCCTTCTCGAGGTACTTGCGGTACTCGTCGAGGGTCGTCGCCCCGATGGTCTGGAGCTCGCCGCGGGCGAGCATCGGCTTGAGGATCGAGGCGGCGTCGATCGCGCCCTCGGCCGCGCCGGCGCCGACGAGGGTGTGGATCTCGTCGATGAACAGCACGATGTCGCCGCGCGTACGGATCTCCTTGAGGACCTTCTTCAGCCGCTCCTCGAAGTCACCGCGGTAGCGCGACCCGGCGACCAGCGCGCCGAGGTCGAGGGTGTAGATCTGCTTGTCCTTGAGCGTCTCGGGGACGTTGCCCTTGACGATGTCCTGGGCCAGTCCCTCGACGATCGTCGTCTTGCCGACGCCGGGCTCGCCGATGAGGACCGGGTTGTTCTTCGTACGCCGCGAGAGGATCTGCATGACCCGCTCGATCTCCTGCTCGCGACCGATGACCGGGTCGAGCTTGCCCTCACGGGCGTCCTGGGTGAGGTTGCGGCCGAACTGGTCGAGGACCAGCGAGCTCGACGGGGCCTCGCCGCCGGAGGCACCGGTCGTCGCGCCGGCACCGGCGCCGGCCTGCTCCTTGCCCTGGAAGCCGGAGAGCAGCTGGATGACCTGCTGGCGGACCCGGTTGAGGTCGGCGCCGAGCTTCTGCAGCACCTGGGCGGCGACGCCCTCACCCTCACGGATCAGCCCGAGCAGGATGTGCTCGGTGCCGATGTAGGAGTGGCCGAGCTGGAGCGCCTCGCGCAGGGACAGCTCGAGCACCTTCTTGGCGCGGGGGGTGAAGGGGATGTGGCCCGAGGGCGCCTGCTGGCCCTGGCCGATGATCTCCTCGACCTGGGCGCGCACCGCCTCCAGCGAGATGTCGAGGCTCTCCAGCGCCTTGGCCGCCACGCCCTCGCCCTCGTGGATCAGCCCGAGCAGGATGTGCTCGGTACCGATGTAGTTGTGGCTGAGCATGCGCGCTTCTTCCTGCGCCAGCACGACCACCCGGCGGGCCCGGTCGGTGAACCGCTCGAACATGTATCACTCCTGTTGCTGGGGGGCGCCCCGCCTGGATCGACGGGTCGCTTCGGGAGGTACAACCCCTGGACCCACCCTACGCGTTCCCGATCCCCCTCCAAGCCCGTCCGCCCACAGCGAACAGGCCGGCCGGGAGGCGTGCCGCCCCAGCGTCGAGTCGCACATGTGCGACCTCCCATTCGCGCTTTTGGGACGTGCCGGTCGGGTCCCCCTTGTCACCAATGCGCGACTCGGCGGCCCCACATCCACGACTCGACCGTGCTTTCAGCGCTTCACGACGCTTTCCGTGAATGCGGCGTCACTCTCCTCCAGGCAGAGAGGGCGTCGTTCCCGGATTCCGGGAACGACGCCCAGCCCACCTGAATTCAGTGGGCGGCGTCGAAGGCCTCGCGGACCTCGGCGGGGACGCGGCCACGGTCGGAGACCTCGTAGCCGTTGGAGCGGGCCCAGTCGCGCAGCTCGGCGGCGCTCGGACCGCTGGCGGTGGTGGACTTCGCCTTGCGGCCGCGGCTGCTGGTGACCTTGCGGGCGTGGCCGATGTAGCCGGCCAGGGCGCCGCGCAGCGCCTCGGCGTTCTTCGCATTGAGGTCGATCTCGTAGGTGGTGCCGTCGAGACCGAAGGACACGGTCTCCTCCGCGTCGCTTCCGTCGATGTCGTCGACGAGGATGATGTTGACCTTCTGTGCCATGCGTTCCCTCAATTCACTCAACGAGCCCACTATTTCCCCCTCGGGCGAATCGATCATGGCACCTTTTCGACACGGCCACCAATTCATCGGGGAATGGCGCGATGAATTCACCTGGAATGTGCGACCAGATCAATTCCGCAATTCACCCGGCCTCACCACCTCGCCGACGACGGCCCGGAAAGAGGTCGTCCGGGTGACGGCGTCGGAGGAGAGATATCCGGTCTCGCGCATTCCGGCCATCACCTGCTGCAACGACGGGTCGTCGCCGGACTCGGCCGCCGTCGCGATCGCGGCATAGGTCGACAGCGCGTGGTTCTGGCCGGGCCCGGCCCCGAGGCTGCCGAGGTGGGCGTCGGCCCGCACGGTCACGTGGTGGGCCGTGGCCGGGTTGGGCTCGCCGTCGAGCAGCGGCACCACGTCGCCGGTGTTCTCGAGCGACAGCACGGTCACCCCGTCGGGGAGCGCGACCGTCCCCACCGGCGACCCGGCGGTCACCACATGGGTCACGTCGTAGCCGAAGCCGGGGTCGGCCGCCAGCGCGGCCGCCTGCATCCCGCCCTGGGAGTGGCCGACGAGCATGACCGGGTCGTCCGGCCCGACCCCCACCGCAGCCATCGCCTGCGTCACCGCCTCGCCGTAGGCGGTCGGCTCCCCCGCCGTCAGCTGGAGGTTGGACCCGCTGCCGCGGACCACGTCGTCGGAGACGAAGTCGTCGGTGCCGGGGAGCTGCACGATCCAGACCGACCCGTCGTCGCGGCGCAGCTCCTGCACCGAGAAGACGCCGTCGGGCACGTCAGGACCGGCCGTCTCCCCGAGGGCGTCGAGCAGGTCCCGCACACCGGTCGGGGGCGGGTGGTCGAAGTCGTCGGCTGGGTGGTCCGGGTCGAGGGCACCACGCCGCTCGGTGAAGAGCAGGTCGCCGAGGTCGGCGGCCGCCGCGGCGGTGTCGACGTGGAGGCCGCGCAGCCCGAGCACCGCCATGGCCGGCGCCGTCAGCGGCGCCGCCTGCAGCCCGTCGAGGAACCCCCCTCCGGAGCCCACCGCCGTCTCGACGACGCCGGGGTGCTGCTCGACCCAGCCGGCGGTGTCGCCCCCGCGCAGGTGCCACAGGCCGAGCCCCGCCCCGGTGGCGACCGCCAGCGTCGGCAGGTGGATCCCGGCGGCGAGGCCGAGGCCGTAGTGGAGCGCGTCGATCGCCTCGCTCCGGGCGGCGTCGGCGGTGCGGTAGAGGTCGACGCAGGCGGTGAGACAGAGGGCCGTCGCCTCGAGACCGACCGCGCGCGATGCGAGCCCGCGGGGACCGCTGGTGGCCGCGAGGATCGCCTGCTCGGCCTCCGCGAAGCTCCACGGGGCGAGCGCGACGGAGGCGAGGAGGTCGGCGTCGGCCGCCTCCCCCTGGTCGTGCCGCGCCCAGCCGAGCAGGCCGTCGCCGGCGGTGTCGTAGAGGCGGGCGAGCCGCCCGAGGTCGTCGTAGCGGGCGTCGATGCCGGCGGCGCCACCGGACACGTGGATCGGGAGCGGCTCCATCACGCGGCCCTCACCGAGGCGTAGGACGCCAGCCCGAGCTCGGGCGGCCGGCGGTGCGCGACCTCGACTCGCGCACCCCGCAGCGGACGCAGCGACCGCCAGCCGTCGTCGAGCAGCACCCAGACGGTCACGGCGGGCGGCGGGGCCGCGTGGCGGCGTAGGACGAGCAGCCGCAGGCGGCCACGGCACCGACCGGCCAGCGCGTGGAGCAGGTCGGCCTCGCCGGGTGCGAGCGTCGCGACCAGGTCGGGCCGGCCGCGCCGGTGGGCGGAGATCGCGCCGAGGAGCGCCTCCGAGGTCACCGTCACGGCCCCGCTCGGCGGATCCCCGGAGCCGACGGGGACGAGCCGGGCGAGCTCGGCGACCCACGCCTCGACGGGCGCCGACACCACCTCGAGGGTGGTGGCACCGCGCAGCACCAGCCCCGACAAGCGTCCCTCCCCCACCGCCCACCAGGCGCGGAGCGGCCGGTCGCCGCGGTCGGCGCTGACGACGACGTCGAGCACGGCCGCCACCGGGGCGAGCGCGAGCAGGCGCAGCGCCGTCGCGAGTCGCGCGTCGACACCGTCGCCGTCGAGCAGGCCCCGACGGACGAGGGTCGCAGCCGCACCATCGGGCCCGGCGTCCTCGACGCGGGCCAGCTCGGCGTCCAGCACCTCCTCGGCCCGGTGCGGCCTGGTCCCCGCCAGCCGCGCCGCCAGCCGGCCCGCGCCGGGGGCGGGCCGGGCGAACGGCAGCGGCAGGTCGCCGGCCAGGCGGGCGGCGAGCACGACCTCGGCCAGCGACAGCACCACCCGCGCGGTCGTCACGACGCCATCCCCGCGAGCGAGTCGGCGACGTCGAGCCAGCGGACGTCGACCGACGGCAGGTCAGGCAGGTCGACCGCGTCGCCGAGACGGTCGACGACCCGCAGCACGTGACGCCGAGCCTCGGCGACGAGGTCGAGCCGCTGCTGGACGACGGCCGCGTGCCGGCGTACGGCGGCGGCGGCCTCCTCGTAGTCGCGGGCGACGCCGACCAGGTCGGCGCGTCGTTCGGCGGCGGCCGCGCGCATCCGGTCGGCGGCGAGCGACACCCACGGTGCGCGCTCCCCGGCCGCGACCAGCGCGTCGGCCTCGCTCCTGAGCTGGGAGGCGCGGCGCTCCAGGCGCTCGGCCACCTCGCGGATCTTGCTGGGTTCCCCGTACATGCCTGCAGGGTTCCCGGGATCGGCGGACGCCGAAACGGGGGTCGGAGCGTGCTGTGGAGAACCTCAGGTGTTGCGTGCGAAGACGAGCTCGAGACCGCGCAGCGTCAGGTGGGGGCGGTGCTCGGTGAAGCAGGCGCACTCGTCGACGACGAGCGGGGCGAGGTAGCCGGTGGCGACGACGTGGACGTCCCCGGCGGCGACCCCCAGCTCTGCCACCATCCGCGCGACCAGCCCCTCGACCTGGGCCGCGACCCCGAAGACCATGCCGGACTGGATCGCCTCGACCGTGTTCTTGGCGACCACCGAGCGGGGGCGCAGCAGCTCGACCTTGCGCAGCTGGGCGCCGCGGCGGCCGAGTGCCTCGAGCGAGATCTCGAGGCCCGGGGCGATGGCGCCGCCGACGTACTGACCGGCGGGGTCGACGACGTCGAAGGTCGTCGCGGTGCCGCCGAAGTCGACGACGATCGCGGGGCCGCCCAGGTCGGTCGCGACCGCGAGGGCGTTGAGGATCCGGTCGCTGCCCACCTCGCGGGGGTTGTCGGTGCGGACGGGGATGCCGGTGCGCACCCCCGGCTCGACGATGACGCGGGGCAGGTCGGGAAAGTGGCGCCCCACCATCTCGCGCCACTCGTGGAGCACGGACGGGACGGTGCTGCAGACGGCGATGCCGCCCACGGCGTCGAGCCACTCGGCGAGCAGGCCCCGCAGCAGCACCGCCCACTCGTCGGCCGTACGCCGGTCGTCGGTCGCGACCCGCCACTCGGCCACCACGGTCCCGTCGCGGGCCTCGTCGAGGAGCCCGAGGACCGTGTGGGCGTTGCCGATGTCGGCGGCGAGCAGCATCACGCCTCCCGGAGGTCGAGCCCCAGGTCGAAGACGGTCACCGAGTGGGTCAGCGCGCCGACGGAGATGAAGTCGACGCCGGTCTCCGCGACGACGCGCGCGCGCTCGAGCGTGAGCCCGCCGGAGGCCTCGAGCGACGCGCGGCCGTCGGTGATCGCGACGGCCTCCGCCATGGTCTCGGGCGCCATGTTGTCGAGCAGGATCCGCTCGCAGCCGACCTCGAGCAGGTCGCGCAGCTGGTCGAGGTCGGTCACCTCGACCTCGACGGGCAGGTCGGGGAAGCGGTCCCTCACCGCGAGGTAGGCGGGCACGACGCCGCCGGCCGCGACGACGTGGTTGTCCTTGACCATCGCCATGTCGGACAGGCCGAAGCGGTGGTTGACACCGCCGCCGCACCGCACGGCGTACTTCTGCAGCGAGCGGAGGCCGGGCAGTGTCTTGCGGGTGTCGAGGACGCGCGCCCGCGTCCCCTCGAGGGCGGCGACCCAGTGGGAGGTGGCCGTCGCGACGCCCGAGAGGTGGCTGGCGAAGTTGAGCGCGGTGCGTTCGGCCGTGAGCAGGTCGCGGGCGTTGCCCGCGACGGTCATGACGACGTCTCCGGGCTCGACGCGGGTGCCGTCGGCGACCCGTCCGGACACCGTCACGCGGTCGCCGGCCACCAGTGCGAAGGCCAGCGCGGCGACCCCCAGACCGGCGACGACGCCGGGCTCCCGGGCGTTGAAGTCACCGACCGCGACCGCGTCGTCGGCGATCGTGGCGACGCTGGTGGTGTCGACGTCGTGCTCGCCGGGCAGGTCCTCCTGGAGGGCCTGGACGACGTGGTCGAGCACCTCGCTGTAGTCGAGCCCGGCGGCGACGATCTCCTCGCGCAGCTCGAGCGGGACGTGGCGCGGGTTCGGCCTCATGCGGCACCTCCGTCGGTCGCGGGCGAGGGGTGGAACGACGTACGGACGGCGCACCCCCCGGCGACCTGCTCGAGCACGACGTCGACGTGGCCGGCCCAGCGCTCGTCGTCGCGCTCGGGGTGGTCCTCGCGCCAGTGGGAACCGCGGGTCTCCTCACGGAGCTCGGCCGCGGCGGCGAGCGCCTGGGCGACCGTGAGCACGTTGGTGGTCTCCCACGCGTCCGGCCCGGGCTCGACGTGGTCGTCGGAGGCCAGCGCCGCGAGGTCGGAGCGTGCTGTCGCCAGCCCCTTCTCCGAGCGGAGCACGCCGACCTCGCCGGTCATCACCTCCTGGAGGTGGGGCCGGAGCGAGCCGGCGACGAGCCCCGGCGTACGCCGGTCGGTGGCGGGTTCCTGCCAGGGCCGCAGCTCGCCCGGGAGCACCTCCGCGATCCGTCGGGAGAACACGAGCCCCTCGAGCAGCGAGTTGGAGGCCAGCCGGTTGGCACCGTGGACCCCGGAGCAGGCGACCTCGCCGGTGGCGTAGAGCCCGGGGACGCCGGCGCGACCCCACAGGTCGGTCGCGACGCCGCCGGAGGCGTAGTGCTGGGCGGGGGCGACCGGGATCAGCTCGGTGACCGGGTCGACGCCGTGGGAGCGCGCCGTGGCGAGGATGGTCGGGAAGCGTCGCTCCCAGAATCTCGACACGCTCGCTGCGCTCGCTGCTCGATCACCGGCGACGCTCGCTCCGCTCGCGTGAGAGCTCCCGAGGTGGCGGGCGTCGAGCCACATGTGGGGCTTGCCCGTGTCGTTCATCCGCCGGGTGATCGCCTTGGCGACGACGTCGCGCGGGGCGAGGTCCTCGAGCTCGTGGACGCCGCGCATGATCCGGGCGCCCTCCCAGTCGACGAGGAACGCGCCCTCGCCGCGGACGGCCTCGGAGATGAGCGGCTGCTGGCCCTGGGAGTGGGGACCGAGCCACATCACCGTCGGGTGGAACTGCACGAACTCGAGGTCGCGCAGCGTCGCGCCGGCCCGGAAGGCGAGCGCCATGCCGTCGCCGGTCGAGACCGACGGGTTGGTCGACTGGGAGAAGACCTGTCCGAGGCCGCCGCTCGCGAGCACCACGGCCCGGCAGAGCACCCGGCCGACGCCGTCGACCTGCCCCTCGCCGAGCACGTGGACGGTCACCCCCGCGATCGCGCCGTCGTCGCCGCGCAGCAGGTCGACGGCCAGCGCGTGCTGGATGACCTCGATCTCCGGCGCCTTCTCGACGGCGGCGATGAGGGCGCGCTGGATCTCGGCGCCCGTCGCGTCGCCGCCCGCGTGGGCGATCCGGTCGCGGTGGTGGCCTCCCTCGCGGGTCAGGGAGAGGCCGCCGTCGTGCTGGTCGAACACCGCGCCCCAGCTGATCAGCTCGTGGACGGCGTCGGGGCCCTCGGTCACCAGCGCCCGCACGGCCTCGCGGTCGCAGGCGCCAGCCCCGGCGACCAGCGTGTCGTGCTCGTGCTGCTCAGGGGTGTCACCCGGCCCGAGCGCCGCGGCGATGCCACCCTGCGCCCACTGGGTCGAGCCCGCGCCGAGCACGTCCTTGGTGATGACCAGGATCTTGTCGACGTGGCCGTAGAGGCGCAGCGCGGCCGTCAGTCCGGCGATGCCGGACCCGATGACGACCACGTCGGCGCGCGTCGTCCAGCCCGGGTCGGGCGCGGCGAGGCGGGCAGGGATCACCGGCTGATCTTGTCACCACGCGCGAGCGCGGGGGCGCCGAAGGTCTCGGCGGGGTCGTCGCCGGTCGCCATCACGTGGTTGCCGGCGTCGACGAAGACGACGCTCGGCCGGAAGTCGCGGGCCTCGGCGGTCTCCATCTGCCCGTAGCCGATCAGGATGACCAGGTCGCCCGGGTGGACCAGCCGCGCGGCCGCCCCGTTGATGCCGATCACGCCCGAGCCCCGCTCGCCGGCGATCGTGTAGGTCTCGAGCCGTGCGCCGTTGGTGATGTCGACGATGTGCACCAGCTCGCCGGGCAGCAGGTCCGCGGCATCGAGCAGGTCCTCGTCGACGGTGACCGAGCCGACATAGTGGAGGTCGGCCTGGGTCACGGTCGCCCGGTGGATCTTGCTCTTCATCATCGTGCGCAGCATCAGGAGCCTTCAGTGGTTCCGAGGGTGAGGGGCAGGTTGTCGATCAGCCGGGTGGTGCCGACCCGGGCAGCGACCAGCACGCGGGCGGGGCGCTCGGTGTCCGCGTGCGGCTCGAGGGTGCCGAGGTCGGGGTCGGTGATCGCGAGGTAGTCGAGCTCGACGCCGGGCTCGTCCCTCAGCACCGCCATCGCCGCCCACCGCGCCGCCGGCAGGCCGTACGCCGCGCGCTCGACCGCCGCGCGCAGCGCCCGGCTCAGCGCCAGGGCGGACCGGCGTTCGTCGTCGGACAGGTAGCGGTTGCGGGAGGAGAGGGCGAGGCCGTCGGGGTCGCGCCAGGTCTCCGCGCCGACGACGTCGAGCCCGAGGCAGAGGTCGGCGACCATCCGGCGGACGAGCACCAGCTGCTGGTAGTCCTTCTCGCCGAAGACGGCGACGTCGGGGCGGACCAGGCCGAAGAGCTTGGCGACGACCGTGAGGACGCCGCGGAAGTGGCCGGGCCGGACCTCCCCCTCGAGCAGGTCGCCGAGCGGACCGGGGTCGACCGTCACGAGAGGGTCCCCGCCGGGGTAGACCTCGTCGACGGTCGGCGCGAAGACCACGTCGACCCCCTCCCGGGCGCAGACGTCGAGGTCGAGGTCGAAGGTGCGGGGATAGCGGTCGAGGTCCTCTCCCGCCCCGAACTGGAGCGGGTTGACGAAGACCGACGCCACCACGCGTCCGTCCGGCCCGGCCTCCTTTCGGGCCCGCGCCAGCAGGCTGGCGTGCCCGTCGTGGAGAGCTCCCATCGTCGGCACCAGCGCGACCCGGGACCCGGAGCGGTCGAGCAGCTCCGCGAGCTCCGTACGGGAGCCCGCGACCGCGGGTCGGGTCATCGCCGGGTGGTGGTCGGCTGCGTCGCCGGGTCGACCGCAGCGTCGAGCACCCGGCGGATCGCGGCGGCCCGGATCGGCAGCACCCGGCCGTCGGTGACGACCCGGTCGAGGGTCGCGCGGGCCATGGCGACGTAGGAGGGCAGCGTGTCGGGGGCGTTGCGGGCGACCTCGGCGAGGTGGTCGCGCACGGTGCCGACGTCGCCGCGGACGATCGGACCGGTCAGGGCGGAGTCGCCCTGGGCGAGCGCGTTGTCGAGGGCGGCCTGGAGCAGCGGGCGGAGCGTCTCGGCGGAGCGGGCGTGGTCGCCGTCCGCGGAGGACGCCGAGAGCAGCTCGACCGCCTGGGCGACGAGGGTGACCAGGTGGTTGGCGCCATGGGCGAGGCCCGCGTGGTAGAGCGCGCGGCGCTCCTCCGGCACCCACGAGATGCGGCCGCCGAGATCGCCGACGAGCTCCTCGGCGAGCGGCCGGCCCGCCTCGTCGGCGGTGACGCCGAAGACGCAGCCGACCAGCCGGGGCAGGTCGACGTCGGTGCCGGTGAAGGTCATCGCCGGGTGGAGGGCGACGGTGCGGGCGCCGACCGCGGCGGCGGGCTCGAGGACGGCGAGGCCGTGGCGGCCCGAGGTGTGCACGACGTCCTGGCCCTCACGGATGGCGCCGCTCGCGGCGAGCGTGGAGACCACGTTGGGGAGCATGTCGTCGGGGACGGTGAGGAGCAGCAGGTCGCAGGCCCGGGCGACGGCCGTCGGCTTCAGGACGGGTACGCCGGGGAGCAGTGCCGCGATCCGGCCGCGGGAGGCGTCGGACTCACCGGCGGCAGCCACCACCTCGTGGCCGGCGGCGCGGAGCGCGGCCGCCAGGACGGCGCCGACGCGACCGGCGCCGACGACGCCGATGCGGTGGCCCGTCCGCAGGGCGCGGTGGGGGGTGCTGCTCATGGGAGAACCCTTCTCGTTGCAGTCCCTCCGACATCCGCGGGTGCGGACCGGCCGGGTACCGGACGTCTGTGTTCTGTCTCCTGAGGAGTGAACAGCAGCGTACGCGCGCCTCATCCCTGCGGGGAACCGGTCGCGGAGTCGGCTGGATCACACCACCCCTTGCCCCGGCGGGCGCCCCTGACCTACCCTTCTTGAACAAACGTGCTTGTCACATGCACATATGTGCAGATAGGAGACCGAAGGATGAGCACCTCCCCGCTCGCCGGCCCGGAGCAGGCGCGCCACGCGCTGCGCACGATGTGGACGATCCGCCGCTTCGAGGAGGCCGTCGACGACCTCTTCGCCCGGGGCCTGATGCACGGCACCATGCACCTCTCGATCGGCCAGGAGGCCTCGGCCACCGGCAGCTGCCTCCCGCTGCGCGCCGACGACGCCATCACCTCGACCCACCGGGGCCACGGCCACTGCATCGCCAAGGGCGCTGACCTGACCCGGATGATGGCCGAGCTGCTGGCCAAGGAGACCGGCTACTGCCGGGGCCGCGGCGGTTCGATGCACATCGCCGACGTCGCCACCGGCAACCTCGGCGCCAACGGCATCGTGGCCGGCGGGATCCCGATCGCCGCCGGCGCCGCGCTGGCCTACCAGCTGCGCGGCGAGGACCGCGTCGTCGCCTGCTTCTTCGGCGACGGCGCCGCCAACGAGGGCGCCTTCCACGAGGCCGTCAACCTGGCCGCGATCTGGAAGCTGCCGGTCGTCTTCATCTGCGAGAACAACAAGTACGGCATGTCCTTCTCGACCGAGAAGTCCTTCGCGATCGAGCACATCTCCGAGCGGGCCGCCGGCTACGGCATCCCCGGGGTGACCGTCGACGGCAACGACGTGGTCGCGGTCCACGACACCGTCGCCGAGGCGGTCGCCCGGGCCCGGGCCGGCGAGGGCCCGACGCTGGTGGAGAACGTGACCTACCGCTGGAAGGGCCACAGCAAGTCGGACAAGAACCTCTACCGCACCAAGGAGGAGATCGCCGACTGGCGCGAGCGCGACCCGATCCTGCGCTTCGAGGACCGGGTGCGGGCCGAGGGCCTGCTCGACGACGCCGACATCGAGGCCGCCCGCACCGCGGCGCTCGACGACATGAAGGCCGCCGTCCGCGCGGCCAACGCGGCGCCCGACGCCGATCCGTCCGACCTGCTCGACGCCGTCTTCGCGCGCGCCTGACCCCGAGGGACCACACCATGACCGACCAGACGTCCGAGCGCACCATCACCTACTCCGAGGCCGTCCGCGAGGCGATCGGCCAGGCCATGGCCGCCGACGACTCCGTCTTCATGCTCGGGGAGGACATCGGGGTCTACGGCGGCGCCTTCGGCGTCAGCGGCGACCTCTACCACCGCTTCGGCGCCGACCGGATCCGCGACACCCCGATCTCCGAGCTCGGCATCGTCGGCGCCGCCGTCGGCGCCGCGCTGGCCGGGATGCGCCCGATCGTGGAGATCCAGTTCTCCGACTTCACCAACCAGGCGATGGACCAGATCGTCAACCAGGCCGCCAAGATCCACTACATGCTCGGCGGCGCGGCGAGCGTGCCGATGGTGCTGCGGGCGCCGCTGGGCTCCGGCACCGGCGCGGCTGCCCAGCACTCCCAGAGCCTCGAGGCGTGGTTCGCCCACGTGCCGGGCCTCAAGGTCGTCATGCCCGCGACCGCGGCCGACGCCAAGGGCCTGCTGCTCGCAGCGATCGACGACCCCAACCCGGTCATCGTGCTCGAGCACAAGCTGCTCTACCGCACGTCGGGCCCGGTGCCGGAGGAGGCGGTGCGCGTCCCCCTCGGCGAGACCGCCGTACGCCGCCGCGGTGACGACCTGACGATCGTGGCGACCGGCGTCATGGTCTCCCGGGCGCTCGAGGCCGCCGAGACCCTCGCCGGAGCGGGCATCGACGCCTCGGTCCTCGACCCGCGGACGCTCACCCCGCTCGACGACCGGCCGATCCTCGACGACGTCTCCCGCACCGGACGGGCGCTGCTGGTCCAGGAGGCGCCCGGTCACGTCGGCTTCACCGCCGAGCTGGCCGCGCGGATCGCCGGGTCACCGACCCTGTACCGGTTGCTGGCCCCGATCCGTCGGCTCAGCGGCCTCGACGCCCCGATCCCCTACGCCCCCCAGCTCGAGACGGCGTCGGTCCCCCAGGTCGACGACATCGTCGAGGCCGCCCAGACCCTCATCAAGGAGTCGTGATGGCGCGCCTCGCGATCCGGATGCCCAAGATGTCGATGACGATGACCGAGGGCGAGGTCGCCTCGTGGAACGTCAAGGTCGGTGACGAGGTCGCCGTCGGCGACGTCGTCTGCGAGGTGATGACCGACAAGATCGACATGGAGGTCGAGAGCACGGTCGCCGGCACCCTCGTCGAGATCGCCGTCGAGACCGGCATGGCCGAGGTCGGCGCGCCGATCGGCTGGGTCGAGGGCGAGGACGACGGCGCGAGCTTCGGCGACCTGCTCAGCGAGCCGGACCCCGAGCCCGAGCCGGCGCCGCCGGCGCAGGCCGACCTCGAGCCCGACCCGGCGCCCGTCGTCGCCGAGCCCGCCCCGGAGCCCGAGGCCCGACAGGCTGAGGCACGCGGCATCACCCCGGCGGTGCCTCGGGCCCGCGCGCTGGCCCGCGAGCACGGGGTCGACCTCGACGCCCTCTCCGGCACCGGTCCCGACGGCCTGGTCCGGATGGCCGACGTCGAGGCGGCGCTGCCCGCCCCGGCCGAGCCGGCCCCCGCACCGGTCGCAGCCCCGGTCGCACTACCGACCCAGACGCCCGCCGCGGCCCCGGCCTCGCTGGACCGCAAGGCGTCGATCCGGGCCGCGGTGGCGCGGGCGATGACGCCCTCGGCGGCGATCCCGCAGTTCACGGTGTGGCGCGAGATCACCCTCGACACCGCCGACGCGGCCCGCCAGGGGCTGTCGTGGACGACCGTCCTGCTGCGCGGCTACGCCGCCGCGCTGCGCGACGTGCCCGACCTGCTCGCGCGCTGGGAGGGCGACCGCTCCGTCGACTCCGGTCCCCCGGCGGTCGCGCTCGCGGTGGCCACCGACCGCGGCCTGCTGGTGCCGGTGTTCTCCGAGCCCGACACGGGCGACGCCGCCGCTCTCGACGCCGAGATCCGCGACGTCGTGCGCGCCGCCCACACCGGCAAGCTCGACCGTCGCTACCTCGGGCTCGCCAACGGTTCGCTGTCCAACCTCGGCGGCGCGGGCGTCGACCGGTTCCAGGCACTGCTGACGCCGCCGCAGGCCTCCGTGCTGAGCCTCGGCGCGATCACCCGGCGGCCGGTCGCCGTCCCGGGCGGGCTCGGTGTGGCACTGACGGTCCACGCGGGACTCACGGTCGACCACCGGGTCGCCGACGGCGCCCACGCGGCCGAGCTCCTGGCGCGGCTCGCGGCACGGCTGGAGCAACCGCTCTGAGTCGCGCCCGGAGCTCCGACGACCTGCTGCGGGCGGCCCTCCTCTACTACGTGGAGGGCCGCTCCCAGGCCGAGGTCGCGACCGCGCTGTCCACGAGCCGGCCGAACGTCTCGCGGATGCTCGCCGAGGCGCAGCGGCGCGGCATCGTCGAGATCCGGATCAACCATCCCGACGGCCGGGCGCCCGATCTCGAGTCGCAGCTCGAGCGCACCTTCGGCCTGACGACGGCCCGGGTCGCCCGCCGCGGCCCGGGGACCGCCCTCGACGAGTCCGGACGGCTCGCCGCCCGGCTGCTGGTCGACTCGCTCGAGGACGGCTCGACCCTGGCGCTCTCCTGGGGCCATGCGCTCCAGTCGCTGGTGAGGTCCGTCGACGTCGACCGCGACCACGACGTCACCCTGCTCCAGCTCCTCGGCGGGACCTCCGCCGTCGGCCACGGCGTCAGCGGCCAGGAGCTCGTCCGCGAGCTCGCCTCCAGGCTCGGCGCCGACTACCGCCCGCTCCACGCCCCGGCGACCCTGCGCTCGGCCGAGGCCACCCGCACCGTCGTGGCCGAGGAGTCGGTCGCAGCCGCGCTGGGCGCGGCCGGGCGGGCACGGCTCGCCTTCGTCGGGGTCGGTACGCCGCGCACCGGCTCCTCCGCCGCCGTGCTCGAGAGCCTCGACCTGTCGACCGAGGAGCAACGCGCATTCTGGGACGCCGGGCCCGTGGGGGACCTGGCCGGCCGCTTCTACGACGCCGACGGGGTCCCGGTGACCGGCCCGGTCGACGACCGGGTCGTCGGCGTGAGCCTCGACGGCCTGCGCGGCATCCACCACGTCGTCGGCGTCGCGAGCGGCCGGGAGAAGGCCCTCGCGGTCGTCGCCGCGCTCCGCGGCGGACACCTCGGTTCGCTGGTCTGCGACGAGACGCTCGCCCGCGAGCTGCTGCTCGCCGCCTGACCTTTGTCCACGGGACGTCAACAGATCCCGCCCAATTCGCGAACCAGCGGCGCCGACCCCTTGACGTGACTGGAGTCACACCCCTATACATGGCTGAACGTATGTGAGAACGCTTAGTCACAGAGGTGCAAATGCCCACACCGCGCACGCCGGAGACCTTGCTGGCCGCCGCGCGCCTGTACTACCTCCAGGGCCGCTCCCAGGCCGAGGTGGCGCAGGCGCTCGGGACCAGCCGGTCCAACGTGTCGCGCATGCTCGCCGAGGCGCAGCGCCAGGGCATCGTCGAGATCAAGATCAACGACCCCGGTGGTCGCGTCCACGAGCTCGAGGAGCAGCTCGAGCAGCGCTTCGGGCTGCGCGACGTCCGGGTCGCCCACGGCGCCGGGGCCGGCGTCCGGCTCGAGGACCAGGTCGGCGTCCAGGCCTCCCGCCTGCTGCTGGAGAACCTCAAGGACTCGATGACCGTCGCACTCTCCTGGGGCCACGCGCTCCAGTCGATGGTCTACGCGACGACCGGCGACGACACCCACAGCGGCGTCACGCTGGTCCAGCTGGTCGGTGGCCTGTCGTCGATCCGCAACGAGATCAGCGGCCAGGAGCTGGTCCGCGAGCTCGCCGTGCGCCTCGGTGCCGGCTACCGCTTCCTCCACGCACCCGCCACGCTGGAGTCGAGCGTCGCCCGGGACGCGCTGCTGTCGGAGACCTCGATCGCCGACGCGCTCGAGACCGCGACGCGCGCCGACCTCGCCGTCGTCGGCATCGGCACCCCGACCCACGGCTCGTCCTCCGCCATCCTCGACGCGCTGCGGCTCGAGGACGACGAGGCGGAGCACTTCTGGGCGCAGCAGCCGGTCGGCGACGTGGCCGCCCGCTACTACACGGCGTCCGGCAAGGCCGTCCGGGGCGCGGTCGAGGAGCACGTCATGGCCGTGACCCTCGACGACCTGATCGCCATCCCGCACGTCATCGGCGTCGCCTACGGCCGCGCCAAGGCGCCGGGGGTCCTCGGTGCGTTGCGCGGTCACATCATCGACTCCCTCGTCTGCGACGAGGGGCTCGCCCGCCACCTGCTCAGCGACGAGCTGAGCACCGCCTCACCCGTCCCCACCACCGGAGGTGCCTGAGATGCCCACCCCCATGCTCCTGCTCGCGGCCGTCGTGGCCGGCTGGCTCGTGCAGCTGTGGCTCACCTACCGCCAGTCGATGTCCTTCAACGACGACGTACGTCGCCTGCGCGGCGCCGGCACCGTCAGCGTCGGCTCCGGCGGACGCCGCTACCGCGGTGGCCGCGCCTTCGCCGCCCTGGCGTTCGACGAGCACGGCGTCGTCACCGACGCGATCCAGCTGAAGGGCTTCACGACCTTCGCCCGCTCACGACGCTTCACCGAGGTGCTCGGCCTCAAGGCCAGCCAGCTGCGCGGCGAGCGTGAGGTCCCCGGGCTCTCCACCAAGCAGAGGGAGGCGGTCCGCCAGGCCGCCGAGCTCCTCAGGCAGGGCCAGCCGGCCCTGCACTAGAACCAGGTTTCCCCGCGGCCGGGGCTGGTGGCACCCAGGCCCGACCGCGAGGACGTCGAGCGGCTCGCCCGCCGACACAGCAACAGATGCCAGGCACGCATCACGGATCGGTTCCTCGGGAAACCCTCGACAAGGAGAAATCATGCCATTCACCCCAGTGGCGGCCATCGTGACGGCCGCCGCCACCGACACGGTCGAGGAGCCGACCGGGTTCTTCGGAGCCCTGGCGTCCGCGGCCGAGTGGTTCATCGGGCTCTTCCAGGCCGGCGGCGCCACCTTCCAGGGCCTCGTCATCGGCATCGTCCCGACGCTGATCGTGCTGCTGACCGGCGTCAACGCGCTGATCCGGCTGATCGGCCCGGAGCGGATCGACAAGCTCGGCGAGGTCGCCGCCCGACCGGGAATCCAGTACTACCCGGTGCGCTACCTGGTGCTGCCGGTGCTGTCGGTCTTCTTCCTGACCAACCCGATGGCCTACACCATGGGCCGATTCCTGCCCGAGCGCTACAAGCCGGCCTTCTACGACTCGGCCGTCTCGTTCGTCCACCCGATCACCGGCATCTTCCCCCACGCCAACGCCGGTGAGCTCTTCGTCTACCTCGGCATCGCCGCCGGCATCACCACCCTCGGCCTGAGCACCGCCGACCTCGCGGTCCGGTTCCTCCTGGTCGGCATGGTCGTGATCCTCATCCGCGGCATCGTCACCGAGCTCATCACCGCGCGCATGCTCTCGCGGCGCACCACCACCGAGGAGGTCTCGGCATGAGCACCACGACCACCACCCGCAGCGGCGGCGGCTTCGGCAACGTCCTGGTCAAGATCGGCAAGGCCGTCGGCGGCGTCGTCGGCACCCTCTACCAGGCCGGGCGCGACTCGATCGACACCGTCATCAAGATGATCCTGCCCTTCATGGCGTTCATCGCCCTCCTGATCGGCATCATTACCGAGACCGGCATCGGCGACGCGCTCGCCCACCTGATCGAGCCGTTGGCCTCCAACCTCATCGGCCTGCTCGCGATCAGCATCTTCTGCGCCATCCCGATCCTCTCGCCCGTCCTCGGCCCCGGCGCCGTCATCGCCCAGGTCGTCGGGGTGCTGCTCGGCACCCGGATCGGCGAGGGCGACATCCCGCCGCAGTACGCGCTGCCGGCGCTGTTCGCGATCAACCCCCAGGTGGGCTGCGACTTCATCCCCGTCGGTCTGGCGCTCGGCGAGGCCGAGGAAGAGACTGTCGAGGTCGGCGTACCTGCCGTGCTGATGTCGCGACTCATCACCGGACCGCTCGCGGTCGTCATCGCCTGGTTCGCCAGCTTCGGGCTCTACAGCTCCAGCTCGTGACCGGGTCCGTCCTCCGACAAGCCTGACAACCACAGGGAGTTCCACCATGGCTGAGTACAAGTCCGTCAAGGTCAGCAAGGGTCGCGGCGGGTGGGGTGGTCCGCTGACCATCACGCCGAGCGACGACCGGCCGCTGATCGCCTCGATCACCGGAGGCGGCATCCACCCCGTCGCCGAGAAGATCGCCGAGCTCACCGGCGGGGAGGCCTACGACGGCTTCTCCAAGAGCGCGCCGTTCGACAAGATCGCGGTGGCCGTCATCGACTGCGGCGGCACGGCCCGTGTCGGGGTCTACCCGATGAAGAAGGTGAAGACCGTCGACATCCACGCGACGTCGCCGGCGGGCCCGCTGGCCCAGTTCATCACCGAGGAGCTCTTCGTCTCGGGGGTCAAGCCGGAGGACGTGGAAGAAGCATGACCACCTCCGACTCGCAGGTCGTCTGGGAGTCGGAGGTCACGCAGGTGGGCGGCCAGGTCGAGGCGTTCCTCGACCATGGCCTGCTCATCTTCTTCGGGGACAACGCGCCCGCGGAGCTGCACGACATGTCCGTGCTGCACCGCGCCGCGATCTCCGACGACGGCCCGCGCGCCGGCGACCTCCTCCTCGTGGGGGGGACCGAGATGGAGGTCCTGGCGGTCGGCCACGTCGTCCGCGACAACCTCCTCAACCTCGGCCACCTCGACCTCAAGGCCGACGGCCGAACCGAACCCAACCTCCCCGGCGACGTCTGCGTCCGGACCGGTGACCTGCCGCTGCTCAAGGCCGGCGACACCTTCCGGATCACGCGCCCCGCCGGCTCCGACCAGGAGAACTGACCATGAGCTATCGCGACAGGCTGCAAGAGCGCCTCGACCACACCGGCAGGCCGCTGCGGGTGGGGCTGGTCGGCGCCGGGCAGATGGGCACGGGCTTCGCCGCCCAGCTGCTCCGGATGCCGGGCATCGCCCTCTCCGCCGTGTTCGACGTCGACCGCGGCCGTGCCGTCGACGCCCTCGGCCAGGCCGGCATCACGCCGGCCGACACCACCGACGTCGACCGGGCGTCGCGCGAGATCGAGAACGGCGGCAGCGTCGCCTTCGCCGGCACCGACGACCTCGGCGGGCTGCCCCTCGACATCGTGGTCGAGGCCACCGGCGTCCCCGACGTCGGCGCCCGCGTCGCCGTCGAGGCGCTCGCCGCCGGCATGGGCATCGCCACCCTCAACGTCGAGTCCGACGTGACGATCGGTCGCTACCTCGCCGAGCTCGCCGACTCCTCGGAGGGGATCTACTCGGTGTGCCGCGGCGACGAGCCGGTGGAGACCAAGATCCTCGTCGACTACGCCCGTGACCTGAACTTCGAGGTCATCTGCGCCGGCAAGGGCAAGAACAACCCGCTCGACCCCCACGCCGGCCCCGACGACCTCGCCGAGCGGGCGCGCACCAAGCAGATGAACCCCAAGATGCTGACCAGCTTCGTCGACGGCTCCAAGGCCATGATCGAGATGGCGGCGCTGGCGAACA
Source organism: Nocardioides aestuarii (assembly GCF_039527245.1). Classification (NCBI taxonomy): domain Bacteria; kingdom Bacillati; phylum Actinomycetota; class Actinomycetes; order Propionibacteriales; family Nocardioidaceae; genus Nocardioides; species Nocardioides aestuarii. Next base: position 2,324,700 of record NZ_BAAAJT010000002.1, on the reverse strand, counting down.
CCACCGGCCTGGGGGTCAGCAAGCGCGGCATGCACGGCCCGCCGTCGACGGTGCCGACGCTCCACCAGACCTTCGCGCTGAAGGCGGACGGCGGCGTGCTCGACCGCGCGGGCGTCGTCGACTACTGCACCGGGCCGGTCGCGCCCGGTGTCTTCGTGGTGGTCCGCACCGAGGACCCCTACGTCCACCACGAGATGACCTACCTCCAGATGGGCGAGGGTCCCTACTTCGCCCTCTACCGGCCCTACCACCTCGCCAGCCTCGAGGCCCCGCTCACGGTCTACGAGATGGCGCTGGACCACCGGGCCAGCCTCACCTCCGAGCACTGGACCGCCGAGGTCGGTGCCGAGGCGAAGCGGCCGCTGAAGGCCGGCGAGCGGATCGACGGGATCGGCGGCTCGATGGTGCGCGGCCTGATCGACCCGGTCGAGGACTTCCGGCGCGACAACGCGGTGCCGCTCGGTGTGCTCCAGGGCGCCGTGCTGACCCGCGACGTCCCGGTCGACCAGATGCTCACCTACGACGACGTCGAGCTCGTCGAGAGCTCGACCATCGTCCGGATGCGGCGCATCCAGGACGGCATGGCGGCCGGCGAGAAGGCGCCGACGCTCACCGAGCTGCGCGACCTGCTGGCGGCCGGCTGAGGCTCGTGCCCAGGGGCTGGTCTCGGACGGCACCGGTCGCGGCTACGCTCGGCCGGTGCCGTCCGACCCCGCCCCCGTCCGCGCCGCGGTCGTCGTGCTGGCGGCCGGCGAGGGGCGGCGTACGGGCAGCCACACCAACAAGGTGCTGCTGCCGCTGGCCGGCCGCCGCGTCTTCACCTGGTCGATCCGGTGGGCGCGGCTGCTGCCCGAGGTCGTCCGGACCGTGCTCGTCATCCGTGACCAGGACCGCGACGTCATCGAGGCCACCCTCGCCCGCGAGGTCGGCCCCCCGAAGGTCGACGTGGTCGAGGGCGGCAACAGCCGGCACGGCTCGGAGTGGGCGGCCCTCCAGCTCCTCGCCCCCGCCATCGAGGCGGGTGAGGTCGACGTGGTGGTGATCCACGACGCCGCCCGACCGCTGGCCGGCAGCGACCTGTGGGCCAGCGTCATCGAGGCCGCCGCGGAGCTCGGCGGGGCACTGCCGGCCGACGACCACGGCCACCTCGCCACCCTCGACGGAAGCGAGCTCGCCCCCGACCGGATCGTCGCGGTCCAGACACCCCAGGCCTTCGCCGCGGCGCCGCTGCTCGAGGCCTACCGCCACGCCGACACCGAGGACTTCGTCGGCACCGACACCGCGAGCTGCATCGAGCGCTACACCGACGTGCCGGTCCACTGCGTCCCCGGCGACGCCGGCAACATCAAGATCACGTTCCCCGACGACCTCTTCATCGCCGAGCGGTTGCTCGCCAAGGCACGATGGGACCTGTCCGGGGGACGCGAGGGAGGTCGACGCCGGTGAGCACCGAGATCGCCGAGCTGCACTGCGAGACCTGCCAGCGCGTCACCGACCACGAGCTGCACTACACCGGGCGGCTGCTGGAGTCGACGCGCTGCACCGAGTGCGGTGCCCACCTCGACGTGCCCGCCCGCGACATGCTGCCGACCTATCTCGCCGACCTCGAGCAGCGCGTCGCCAGCAAGCCGCTGCGGCTGTGGCGTCGGGCGGGCCAGGACCCTCGCGGCTTCCTCCGGACGCTGCCCGGCGCCGTGCTGCGCCAGCCGCGCAAGCTCGCGGGCGAGCTACGGTCGATCTTCCGCCACTGACGCCCCGACCGGGGTCGGGTGGCCGGCGCCGGCACGCACCCGGTGGCCGACCTCGTCGAGGCTCTCGAGGAGGCGTACGGCGCGGACGTCCTCGATCCGGCGGCCGAGCGAGGGGGCACGGACCAGCTCGACCTCGACCCGGCGCCGCAGCCAGGCGACCAGGGCCGCCCCGTCGTCGACCGGCATCGGCGCCGACACGTCGCCGGCGTCCAGCGCCGTCGCCGGCACCAGGACCGGGGAGGTGACGGTGACGAGCGCGTCACGGTCGATGGTCTCGGTGATCCGACCGTCGACGACCGCCTTGAGGGTGTCGGTCACGGTGCGGACCCCCGCCGCACCCTGGTCGGGCCGCTCCCGACCCCGGGCCAGGACGGTGGTGATGAAGCCGGCGGTCACGAGCGGGCAGAGCGCGTCGTGGACCAGCAGCGGTCGACCGTCCGCGACGACCTGCTGCCACCAGGTCTCGGGCGGCAGCACGTCGACGGGGATCCCCCACCGCCGCGCGTCGCGGCGTAGGCGATCGGCGTCGGCAGGGTCGGCGAGCACCTCGACGTCGCCGACGGCGGCGTCGAGGGCCCGCAGCGCGTGGGCGTAGAGCGGCTCGCGGTGGAGCTGGTGGAAGGCCAGCTCCGACCGCCCCGCCAGGACGAGCAGCGCGCGCGGTGTCAGAGCAGGCCCTCGCTCTCGAGGAAGTCGCGGGCGACGTCCTCGGGCTTCTCGCGGTCGACCGCCACCCGGCCGTTGAGCTCGGTCAGATTCTCGGTGGTCAGCGCCGCCATCAGCGGGTTGAGGACGTCGGCGAGGTCGGGGTGCTCGTCGAGGAACTCCGTCGACACCGCCGGCACGAGGTTCTGGGCCGGCTGGATCTGCTGGTCGTCCTCGAGCACCACGAGGCCCTGGGACTCCAGGGTGCCGTCGGTCGTCGAGGTCTCGCCGAGCTCGGCCTCGCCGTCGATCACGGCCTGGTAGGTCTGGTCGCTGGCGTAGCCCAGCGGCAGCACCTCGGTGATGTCGATGCCGTACTGGTCCGACAGCCCGCCCTCGCAGTCGAGCCGGCCCTCGCAGTCGGGGGCCGCCGCGAGCGTGACGGTCATCCCCTCGAGGTCGGAGAGCGTGGTGACGCCCTCGGACTCGGAGAACTCCTGGGTCACGAAGAACGCGTTGGTGTCGGTCGCCCCGGAGACGTCGAGCAGGGTGATGCCCGCGTCGTCGAGCAGCTGCTGGCCGTCGTCGGCGAGCTGCTGGCCGTCGCCGGCCTCGAAGGGCTCGGCCTTCGCACCGTTGGCGTCGGCGTTGAGGAAGTTGACGATGCCGCCGACGTACTCCGGCACGACGTCGACCTCGCCCGGGAAGGTCGGCATGTAGCCGTCACGGGAGTCGACGAGCTTGACGTCGGGCTCGTAGCCGGCGTCGGCGAGGAGCTGGGAGTACATCTCGGCCATCAGGGTGGCCTCGGGGAACGACTGGCCGGCGATCGAGACCGGGCCACCGGAGCCGCCCGCCGAGGAGTCGTCGCCGCCCGGGCTGTCGGAGGCGAGGTCGTCGCCGGCGCAACCGGCGAGCAGGAGGGAGCCGGCGGCGAGGACCGCGGCCAACGAGCGCTTGAACGTCAGCGTGGAAGTCATGGGCACTACCTTCTGTGTCCCGCGGCCGTGGGCGACCGCGCGTGTCCGGTGCGGGAGCCTCCCGCTAGCCCTCGCCGGAGGCGAGCGCCGGGTCAAGCGTACGTGGGGGCTCCGACATGTCATCTCCCCCGCGGGGTGAACCCCCGGCACCGGGCGGGGTGACCGCCCGCTGCGCCCACGCGGCCAGCAGCTCGAGGACCAGCGCGACGGCGGCCACCACCACGGCGCCGGCGATGCCCTTGCCGTAGTTGGTGCGGTAGAAGCCGTCGGTGATGACACGCCCCAGCCCAGGCCCGGCGACGAGCGCGGCGATCGTCGCGGTCGCCCAGACCTGCACGAGCGCCAGCCGGAGCCCCGAGGCGACCAGCGGCAGCGCGAGCGGCAGCTCGGCACGGACGAACTGCTGGCGGCCGGTCATGCCCATGCCGCGTGCGGACTCCTTCACCTCGGCCGGGACCTCGCGCACGGCGACGTAGGCGTTGGTGATGATCGGCGGCAGCGCGAAGGCGGCCAGGGCGAGCAGCGTCGCCAGCCCGGCCCGGCCGTAGGGGCCGAGCTCGGCTCGGCCGGGGAAGTCGAGGGTCACCAGGAGCGCCAGCAGCGCGAACGTCGGGACGGCGCGGCCGATGTTGCTGACGTTGATGGCGAGGAAGCCGCCGCGGCCCAGGTGGCCGAGCCAGAGGGCGAGCGGGAGCCCGACCGCCACGGCGATGGCCAGCGCGGTCACGGTCAGCAGCAGCTGCTGGAGGAGGAGCTGGAGCATGCCGCCGTCACCGGTCCAGCTGCTCGCCGTGGTCAGGTAGTCCCACGTGTCGAGGAAGATCCTCATGCCGTCGCCCCTCTCGTCCACGGAGTCAGGACCCGTTGGAGCAGCACCAGCAGGACGTCGAGGAGGACGGCCAGCACCACGCACAGCACCGCGGCGGTGAGCAGCTCGGCGCGGAAGTTGGTGCTGACGCCGTCCTTGATGAGGTTGCCGAGACCGCCGTAGGCGACCAGCGAGCCGACCGTCGTCAGCGCGACGGTCGACACCGTCGCGACGCGCAGCCCCGCCATGATGACCGGCAGCGCGAGCGGCAGCTCGACGCGGGTGAGGAGCCGGCCGGCGCCGTACCCGAGCCCGGTGGCGGCCTCGCGCACGTCGGCCGGGACCGCCCGGAAGCCCTCGAGCATGCTGCGCACCAGCACGGTGAGGGCGTAGAGCCCGAGCCCGATCACCACGGTCGTCGGGGACAGCCCGGTGAAGGGCACGAGCAGCGGGAAGAGCGCCAGCGACGGGATCGTGTAGAGGCCGGTGCTGATCCCGAGGACGGACGACTCCAACCGCGGGTGACGGCGGGCGAGCAGGGCCAGCGGGAAGGCGACCAGGACGCCGAAGGCGACGGAGGCGACGGTGATCCAGACGTGCTGGACGGTCGCCTCCACGATCTCGTCCTGCCGGTCCACGACGTACTGGAGGCAGAACCACTCGTTGGTCAGGCGGCTGTAGCAGCTCGGCTCCGCGGCCTGCGCCAGTAGGGTCACGGCATGGACGCTACCGCCCAGCCCGCCATGATCCGGTTGTCCGGGGTCGGGAAGACCTATGCCGACGGCACCGTCGCGGTGCACGAGCTCGACCTCGCGGTGGCGCCCGGCGAGCTGGTCTGCCTCGTCGGTCCCTCGGGCTGCGGCAAGTCCACGACGCTGAAGATGATCAACCGGCTGATCGAGCCGACGACCGGCACGGTCGAGGTCGACGGCGAGGACGTGACCCACGGTGACCCGGTCGCGCTGCGCCGCTCGATCGGCTACGTCATCCAGCAGGTCGGGCTCTTCCCCCACCAGACCATCGAGACCAACGTGATGACGGTCCCGCTGCTCTACGGCGAGTCGAGGTCGACCGCGCGCTCACGCGCCCACGAGCTGATGGAGCTCGTCGGGCTCGACGCCGCGACCTACGCCGGCCGCTACCCCCACCAGCTCAGCGGCGGGCAGCGGCAGCGGGTCGGGGTCGCGCGGGCGCTGGCGGCCGATCCGCCCGTCCTGCTGATGGACGAGCCGTTCGGTGCGGTCGACCCGGTCGTGCGGGTGCGGCTGCAGGAGGAGTTCAAGACGCTCCAGCGTGACCTCGGCAAGACCGTCGTCCTCGTCACCCACGACATCGACGAGGCGGTGCGGCTCGGCGACCGGGTCGCGGTCTTCGCCGCCGGTGGCCGGCTCGCCCAGGTCGCGACGCCGGCCGAGCTGCTCGCCCGGCCCGCCGACGACTACGTCGCCGACTTCGTCGGCTCGACGTCCGGCCTGCGCCGCCTGACCGTCACGGCCATCGACCCCGACCACCTCGAGCCGATGGACGGCGTCAACGCCTCCGAGCTCGCCGGCGTCGTCGACGTCGGCGCCACCCTCGAGGAGGCGCTCGCCGCGATGCTCCGCGACGACCGGCCGATGGTCGGCGTCAAGGACGGCGCCCGCTTCGTCGGCGTCCTCACCCCCACCGGCATCCACTCCGCCCTGCGCGCCTCACTCGTCGACTGACTCCTCGACCGGCTCCGTCACCGGCACGTGGCGGTGCCAGGACTCGGTGACGTACTTGGTGCGCCAGCCCATGGACTCGTAGAGGCGGTGGGCGTGGGTGGAGGAGTCGGCGTCGACCTCGAGGCCCACGGACCGACGGCCGCGGCGGGCCGCGTCGGCGATGACGGTGTTGAGCAGGCCCTTGGCCACGCCCCGGCCACGCGCGGCGTCGACGACGCCGATGTAGGAGACGTAGGAGGCGTCGGGCCCGGAGCTGCTCTCCGAGACCGTGCCGACGAGCGCGCCCACGGCCGGAGCGCGGCCCGCGGGGGCCTCGAGTCCCTCGGGCACGTCGTCGACGAGCTCGGCGAGCCACCAGTGGTTCCAGCGGTGGCCCGGGTCCTCGCGGAGCCGGTGGAGGAACTCGGCGTAGGTCTCCTCGAAGGAGTTGAAGTGGTCGGTGAAGGCCTGCTCGAGCACGTCGTGGACGGCGCGCAGGTCCTCCTCGTCGGGCAGGGCGCCACCCTCGCGGTCGACGAGCCGGAACCGGGCGCCGCGCGCCTCCCACTCGTCGGGGTCGGGCACCAGCGAGATCTCGTCGGGCTCCACGGGACGCTTCATCTGCCACCACGACCGGACCTTGCGGAACCCGGCGCCGGAGAGCCAGTCGGCCTGGCGCTGGTCGCCGGCGAAGGCGCCGGTGTCGATCTGCTGGGTCTCGAGGCCTCGCGCCGCGCCGACGGCGCGGGCCTGCTCCTCGGCCCACTCGAACAGCAGGCGCGAGCAGGAGTCGGCGATCTTGTCCTCGAGGTCGCGCTCGACGACGTGGACGAACATCATCCGGCCGGCGGCGCGGTCGTGGACGCTGCCCCACGCGCGGATCGTGCCCTCGGGGTCGCGCACGACGACGTTCTCGCGCATGCGCAGGCCCTGCTCGGAGACCTCGACGAGGACGTCGTCGACCGAGGCGCCCGCCCAGCCGCGGCCGGCGTCCTCGTGGGCGCGCAGCAGCTGGGTCAGCCGCGCGACGTCGAAGCGGTCGCTCGGGTCGGGCGCGGCCACCTGCCAGCCGTCGAGCAGGTGGTCGGAGTCGGCGAGGATGCCGTCGGGGTCGGACTGGAAGCGGTTGTCCTTCGGGATCACGTCAGGACATTCTTCCCTACCGTCAGGCGTGCATCCGCCCGGGCTGCTGCTCCCACGCCGTGACCTCGGCGCGCAGGACGTCGATCTCCTGCTCGAGCTCGGCGACCCGCAGGGCGGCCTCGGCCGCCCGCTCCTCGGCCTCCTCGAGCCGACGGGTGGTGTCGCGACCCTCGTTCTCGGCGAGCTCGGCGCGGCGCGCCTCGGCGTTGAACTTCAGGGTCGCCTCGGCCGCCCGCTTCTGGGCCGCCGACAGCGCGACCTCCAGCTCGGTGAGGGCCACCTCCTGGCGCTCGACGCGCGAGGTCATGGCGGCGCTGAACTCGGCGTGCTCGGCGGTGCGGCGGTCCGTCAGCTCGCGGTAGGCCTGGGCCTGCTCGGCCCGGTCGCGCGCGGCCTCGCGGCGGCTCTGGAGCAGCTCGGTGTGGGTGATCCGGGTCGCGGCGGCGCCGAGCACCACCGCGCTGAACGCGGCGAACGCCTGGAACCAGGCGGAGCCACCGAGGAACGCGGCGGTCACGAGGACCGCGGCGGTCGTGAGCAGGGAAACGGCGACCGTGAGGCGCGTGGAGCGCTGTCGCCGACGAGCAGTCGGGGAAGACATGCTCGTAGGTTAGGGCTCCCCGTCCTCGGAACGGACGCGACACGCACGCTCGAGGAGCAACGCTCCGGTCACGATGGCCACGCCGGCGAGACCGGCGAGCGAGGAGCGGAGGATCCGCTCGTCGGCGAGCTCGGCGCGCACGCCGAGCCAGCTGACCGCGTAGCCGGCGTAGCCGCCGGCCACCAGACCGCCCACGACCACGCAGGAGCGGGCCAGCACCAGCCGGTTGACGGCCTGGTGGGGCTCCAGCCCGTCGCGACGGACGTGGAGCGTGCGGTGGGTGGCGTAGGCCGCGGCGAGGAGCACCGCCGCCACGAACGCCAGCGTCAGCGGCTGGAGCCAGCTCACCACCGGCGGGTTGCCGAGGCGCGCCGAGACCGGGTGGAGCAGCCACCCCGCGACCAGCCCGATCATCACGGTGGCGCCGACGGTCGCGGGGCCGGTGGGGCGGAGCCGGCCCTCCGGCCCGGGCTCCCCGGAGGGCGTGCTCACCGGTGGGTCAGGGGATCTCGAGCTCGAGGTCGTCGCGCAGCGCGATGATCGTGGTGTCGACCTGCTCGAGCAGCTCGGCGACGGGTCCGGCGTCGGGCAGCTCGGCCTCGGGCTCGAGGTCGTGCCACGGCTTGAGGACGAAGGCGCGCTGGTGGGCGCGCGGGTGGGGCAGCACCAGCTCGTCGTGGCTGCGGCGGTCGCCGACCACGATGAGGTCGATGTCGAGGGTGCGCGGGGCGTTGCGGACCTCGCTGCGCTCGCGGTCGAAGGCGTCCTCGACGGCCAGTGCCCGGTCGAGCAAACGGTGGGCGGCGAGCGTGGTGTCGAGCAGCAGCACCGCGTTGAGGTAGTTCTCCGACCCCTCGGGGGCGTCGACCGGCTCGGTCTCGTAGACCGGGGACACGGAGGTGACCCACACGTCGGGGGTGTCGGCGATCGCGTTGACCGCGCCCTGGAGCGAGGTCATCCGGTCGCCCAGGTTGGATCCCAGGGCGAGGACCACGCGGCGGATGGGCCGCATCTCCCCGGTGAGGGTGTCGGCATCGATGATGTTCGGGTTGGGCGTCTCGGTCACGGGTGTTCCTTCGCGTCTCTCCGGATCGACAGTGCCACGTCGTTGAACGGTGCCTCGATGGGTGCCTCGGGCTTGTGCACGGTCACCTGCACCCATTCAACACGACGGCCCGAGAGGCACACCCGGGCGACCCTGTCGGCCAGGGTCTCCACGAGGTCGACCGGGTCCGTCTCGACCGCGGTCTTCACCTGAGCGACGAGGGTCCCGTAGTCGACGGTGTTGTTCAAGTCGTCGGTCTCGGCCGCGAGCCGGGTGTCGAGGCCGAGCGTCAGGTCGATGACGAAGCGCTGGCCGTCGCGGCGCTCGTGGTCGAACACCCCGTGGTGGGCGAAGCACTCGATGCCGGTGATGGACAGCTCGTCGGTCGTCGGGGTCATTGCTCCTCCTCGGTCAGCCGTGCCAGCACGCGCAGCGCGTCGCGGCTCGCGCGCACCTCGTGGACCCGCACGCACCACACGCCGCGCTCGGCCAGCAGCAGGGTCAGGGCGGTCGACGCGGCCTCGCGGTCGTCGACGGGGCGCGGGCTGCCGTCGGGCCCGGCGAGCAGGCTGCCGAGGAACGACTTGCGACTGCCGCCGACGAGCACGCGCAGCCCCAGCCCGGCGATCTCCTCGAGGCCGGCGACGAGCGCCCAGTTGTGGGCCGCGGTCTTGGCGAAGCCCAGCCCGGGGTCGAGGACGAGCCGCTCGTCGGGGATCCCCGCCGCCCGGGCGGCCGCCACGCGGTCGGCGAGCTCGCCGCGGACGGTGGCGACCACCCCGCCCGTCTCGTCGTACGACGCCAGCTGCTGCATCCGGTCGGCGTGGGCGCGCCAGTGCATCGCGACATAGGTCGCGTCGGTGGCGGCGACGACGTCGAGGATCGCGGGGTCGGCGAGTCCGCCGGAGACGTCGTTGACGATCCGGGCACCGGCGTCGAGCGCGGCGCGCGCGACCTCGGCCCGCATGGTGTCGACCGAGACGACCGCGTCGCGCGAGAGCGCCTCGATGACGGGGACGACGCGCGCCAGCTCCTCCTCGAGCAGCGGCCGCGTCGCGCCGGGGCGGGTCGACTCGCCTCCCACGTCGAGCACGTCGGCGCCGTCGGCGAGCAGCTGGCGGCCGTGGGCGATCGCGGCAGCCGGGTCGACGTAGCGGCCACCGTCGGAGAACGAGTCGGGGGTGACGTTGACGATCCCCATCAGCAGCGGGGTCGCCGTTCCCATCACGGCCTCCGGGAGTTGATGAGCGACAGCGCTTCGGCACGCGTGGCCGGGTCGCGCAGCTGGCCGCGCATGGCGGAGGTGATGGTGCGGGCGCCGGCCTTGCGGACGCCGCGCATCGTCATGCAGAGGTGCTCGGCCTCGATGACGACGATGACCCCGCGGGCGTCGAGGATCTCCATCAGCGCCTCGGCGACCTGGGTCGTGAGCCGCTCCTGGACCTGGGGCCGCTTGGCGTAGAGGTCGACGAGGCGGGCGAGCTTGGAGAGCCCGGTGATCTTGCCACTCGCCGCCGGGATGTAGCCGACGTGGGCGACACCGGTGAACGGCACCAGGTGGTGCTCGCACATCGACCACAGCTCGATGTCGCGGACCAGCACCATCTCGTCGTGGCCGAGGTCGAAGGTGGTGGTGAGGACCTCCTCGGGCCGCATCCGCATGCCGGCGGTGAGCTCGGCGTAGGCGCGCGCCACGCGGGCCGGCGTCTCACGGAGCCCCTCGCGGTCGGGATCCTCACCGATGGCGGCGAGCAGCTCGCGCACGGCGGCCTCGGCGCGGGCGTGGTCGAACTCCGGGATGTCCGCGAGCGACCGCTCGGGGTTGGCGATGGGATCGGTCACGCCGGGCTCAGCTCGTGGGCGCCGGCGGCTCGGGGGGCGGAGGCGTCCCGGCGTCCGGCGAACCGCCGTGGAGGTCACCACCCGTGCCTGGCGGCGTGATCACCACGCCGGCCTCCTCGGCGGGCGGGGTGCCGTTGGCCCGCACGCGGTCGCGGATCTCCTGGGGGACCTCGATCGGCGGGATCGACGACGGGCTGCGGTCGGGCGAGCCGGTCCACGCCGGCCGCACGGGGCGGATCCGCAGCGCGGAGAAGATCTCGGCGACCTCCTGCTTGTCGAGGGTCTCCCGGTCGAGCAGGGCCAGCACCAGCGAGTCGAGGACGTCGCGGTTGTCCTCGAGGATGTCGAAGGCCTCCTGGTGGGCGGTGGCCACGAACTTCTTGACCTCCTCGTCGACCTTGGCGGCGACGTCCTCGGAGTAGTCGCGCTGGTGACCGATGTCGCGGCCGAGGAACGGCTCACCGTTGCCCTCACCCAGCTTGACGGCCCCGAGCACCTCGGTCATGCCGTACTGGGTGACCATCGCCCGGGCCAGGTTCGTCGCCTTCTCGATGTCGTTCCCGGCACCGGTGGTGGGGTCGTGGAAGACCATCTCCTCCGCCGCCCGGCCACCCATCATGTAGGCGAGCTTGTTGAGCAGCTCGCTGCGGGTCTGGGAGTACTTGTCCTCGTCGGGCAGCACCATCGTGTAGCCCAGCGCCCGGCCGCGCGGGAGGATCGTGACCTTGTGGACCGGGTCGCTGCCGGGCAGCGCCGCGGCGACCAGCGCGTGGCCGCCCTCGTGGTAGGCCGTGACGAGCTTCTCCTTCTCGCTCATCAGGCGCGTACGCCGCTGCGGCCCGGCGATCACGCGGTCGATCGCCTCGTCGAGGGCGTCGTTGTCGATCAGCTTGCCGCCGGCGCGCGCGGTCAGCAGCGCGGCCTCGTTGAGGACGTTGGCGAGATCGGCGCCTGTGAAGCCCGGCGTACGGCGCGCGACGCCCTTCAGGTCGATGTCGGGCGCCATCGGCTTGCCGCGGGAGTGGACCTGGAGGATCTGGTGGCGGCCGGACAGGTCGGGGGCGTCGACCTGGATCTGGCGGTCGAAGCGGCCGGGGCGCAGCAGGGCGGGGTCGAGCACGTCGGGCCGGTTGGTGGCCGCGATCAGGATGACGCCGCCGCGGACGTCGAAGCCGTCCATCTCGACGAGCAGCTGGTTGAGGGTCTGCTCGCGCTCGTCGTGGCCTCCGCCCATGCCGGCACCGCGGTGGCGGCCGACGGCGTCGATCTCGTCGATGAAGACGATGGCGGGCGCGTTCTCCTTGGCCTGCTCGAAGAGGTCGCGGACGCGGCTGGCGCCCACGCCGACGAACATCTCGACGAAGTCGGAGCCGGAGATGGAGTAGAAGGGGACGCCTGCCTCACCGGCGACGGCGCGGGCCAGCAGCGTCTTGCCGGTGCCCGGCGGGCCGTAGAGCAGCACGCCCTTGGGGATCTTGGCCCCGACGGCCTGGAACTTCGCGGGCTCGGAGAGGAACTCCTTGATCTCGCCGAGCTCCTCGATGGCCTCCTCGCAGCCGGCCACGTCGCCGAAGGTCGTCTTCGGCATGTCCTTGGTGATCATCTTCGCCTTGGACTTCGCGAACTGCATGACGCCGCGGCCGCCGCCGCCCTGCATGCTGTTCATGAGCCACAGGAAGACCAGCACGATGATGACGAAGGGGAGGAACGTCGCGAGGATCGAGCCGAGCAGCGACGGCTTGGCGATCTCGGTCGAGTAGCTCTCGATGTCGCCGGACTGGATCTGGTCCTCGACCGCCTGCTCGATCTCGGCCTGGGTGTCGGTGAGCCAGTAGGTCATCACCTTGTTGCCGCCGTCGCGCTCGACGTCGTCGTCGAGGGTCGCCTCGATCACCTGGTCACCGTCGATGAACTTGATCGTCGCGACGTCGCCGTTCTCGATGTACTCGATCATGCGGGACGTGCTCACCTCCTCGTACTCACCCGTCGGGACGAGGTACTGGAGGGCGAGCAGGACGCCGGTCACGGCGAGGACGCCGATGACCCAACGGTTCAGGAGGATCCGCTTCACAACTTCTCTTCGGTTCAGCTGGGGATGGGAGGGACCATTCTCGCAGGTATGGCCAATCGGCCACCCTGCTCAGGAGTAGACGTGCGGCGCGAGGGTGCCGATGTCGCGCAGGTTGCGGTACTTCTCGTCGAAGTCGAGCCCGTAGCCGACCACGAACTCGTTGGGGATGTCCCAGCCGACGTACTTGACGTCGACCGGCATCTGGAGCGCCTCCGGCTTGCGCAGCAGGGTGCAGATCGCCACGCTCGCGGGACCGCGGGAGGCGAGGTTGGAGGTCAGCCACGACAGCGTCAGGCCGGTGTCGATGATCTCGTCGACGATGACCACGTGGCGGCCGCTGATGTCGGTGTCGAGGTCCTTGAGGATCCGGACGACACCGCTGGACTTGGTGCCGGAGCCGTAGGAGGACACCGCCATCCAGTCCATCTCGAGGTGGCGGGTGAAGCTGCGGGCGAGGTCGGCCATCACCATCACCGCGCCGCGCAGGATGCCGACGATGAGCAGGTCCTCGCCCTCGTAGTCGCGCTCGATGTCGCGGGCGAGCTCGGCCAGCCTCGCCTGGATCTGCTCCTCGGTGTAGAGGACGTTGACGAGGTCGGACTCCACGTGGGACGCATCCATGGCCGCAGCCTAGGACGTGTGCCTCGCCCGGGCAGCAGTTGGCCTCGGGAAACCGGTCGGCGCGCGGTCACACGGTGCCGGGCGCGCGGACGAAGGCGAGCCGCCCGTCCCGGCGTACGGCGCGCACGTGGCCCGGGAGGTCGACGCCGACCTGGCCGCGCCAGTCACCGACCAGCGCGTCGACGGAGCGCAGGTGGCCGTGGGTGAGGTCAGCCGGCAGCGCCCCGGCGCCGAGCGCGGCGAGCCGGAGCACCCGCAGCCGGATCGCGTCGGAGAGCTGCTCGAGCTCGGACACGGCGAGGCCGTCGGCTCCGTCGAGCCGCGCGTGGGCCGCTGCGGCCTGCCGGTCGAGCTCCGCGACGTCCGCCTGGAGCTGGGTCGCGGTGCGCGCCAGCGCTCGTGCGACCCCCGGGCCGAGCTCGCGCTCGAGCACCGGCATCACCGCGTGGCGGACCCGGCTCCGGGTGTAGGCCGGGTCCGTGTTGTGGGGGTCGTCCCAGACCTGGATCCCCTCCGCCGCGCAGGCGGCGACGGTCTCGGCGCGGGTGACCTCGAGCAGCGGCCGGCGGAAGACGTCGAACGCCGTGCGCATGCCGGCGATGGAGCGGCCGCCACTGCCGCGCGCCAGGCCGAGCAGCACGGTCTCGGCCTGGTCGTCGAGGGTGTGGCCGAGCAGCACGACCGAGGCGGAGAAGTGCTGGGCGACCTCCTCCAGGACGGCGTAGCGGGCCTCGCGGGCGGCCGCCTCCGGCCCCTGACCCCCGCCCTCGACGTGCACACGCGCCGAGAGCGTCTCGTCGACGCCGAGCGCCGCCATCTGCGCCACGACCTGCGTGGCGTGCTCCGCGGACCCCGGCTGGAGGCCGTGGTCGACGGTGACCCCGACCGTGCGCACGCCGCTGCCGCGCAGCTCGAAGACGGTCGCGACGAGCAGGGCGAGCGAGTCGGCGCCGCCGCTGCACGCGACCAGGACCGGCCCGGCCGTGCGACCGTCGAGGACGTCGGCGAGAGCGCGGCGTACGGCGAGACGGACGGCGGCGACGGCGGGGTCGGGACCGGCCACGGACCTAGAGGACCCGCGAGACCCAGGCGGACGGGTCGGAGATCTCGGCCTTGGACGGCAGGTTCTCGGGCCGCTCCCAGACCGCGTTGAAGTCGGCCATGCCGACCTTGTCGACGACGCCGCGGACGAACTGGGCGCCGTCGCGGTACTGCGCCATCTTCACGTCGAGGCCGAGCGCCTTGCGCAGCACCCGGTCAAGCAGGCCGACGCCCTTGCGCCGCTGGTCGAACTTGCCGCGGATCTTCTCCACGCTGGGGATGACGGTGGGGCCGACGCCGTCCATCACCACGTCGGCGTGGCCCTCGAGCAGCGACATCACGCCGGTGACCCGGTCGAGCACCTCGCGCTGGGCGGGGCTGCTGACGACGTCGAGGATGCTGCCGCTGCCCCGGACCGCCTCCACCAGGCGGTCGATCCCACCCTCGAGCGCGGCCCCGGGGTCGACGGTCTCGGCGAGCGCGTCGATCTCGGACTTGAGGTGGTCACGCATCCACGGCACGGCGGTGAACTGCACCCGGTGGGTCTCCTCGTGGAGGCACACCCAGAGTCGGAAGTCGGTCGGGTCGACCTCGAGCTCGCGCTCGACGTGGACGATGTTGGGCGCCACCAGCAGCAGCCGTCCCGACGGCTCGTGGAACGGGTCGAACTGGCCGAGCACCTTGCCGGCGAGGAAGCCCAGCAGCAGCCCGACCTCGCCGCCGGTGACGCGGGAGCCGACCGCCGCGGTCAGCCCGGTCGGCGCCCCCTTCTTCTCCTGGAGCTTGGCCACGACCGGCTCGAGCATGATCGAGAACGCCTCGGCGTTGGCGCGCACCCAGCCCGGCCGGTCGACGACGAGCACGGGGGCGGTGCGCTCGGCGGCGGCGAGGCCGGTGAACTCGCGGACCAGCCCGGTCGAGCGGTCCGCACCGTCGCGCAGCTCGGCGACCGCGGCGGCAGCCACGTCCGGTGGCACCACCGGACCGGGGCCGGCCAGGCGCCCGCCCACGGTCACGGCCAGCTCCCAGTCGACCATCTCGCTCATACCCGGACCCTAGCCCGCGGCCCCGCACGATCAGCGGGAGCAGCGGCAGGCGGCGATCTCGGCGGCGACCTCGTCGAGCGCCTGCTCGGCGTCCTCGGTCTTGAGGTACTTGATGCGGTCGGCGGCGAGCACGAAGGCGAGGGGGGTGCCGCGCTGGTCGACGGCGACCCCGGCGAGCGACCGGACGCCGGTGAGCGACCCGGTCTTGGCCCGCACCCGGCCGACCGCCGCCTCGGGGCCGGTGTCGAAGCGGAGGGCCAGCGACCCGGTGAACCCCGCCACGGGCAGCCCGGTGAGCACCGCCCGCAGCTCGGGGCGGTCGGGGTCGCCCGCGGCGCGCAGCACGCCGAGGAGGGTCTCGGCCGCGAGCAGGTTGTCGCGGGCGAGGCCGCTCCCGTCGTGGATCCTGACTCCGCGGAGGGGGACCCCGAGGTCGTCGAGGGTGCGGCGTACGCCGGCGGCCCCGCCCGTGAAGGACGCCTCCCCCTCGACCGCGGCGCCCACGTGGTGGGCGAGCACCTCGGCGCCCTCGTTGTCGCTGACCTCCAGCACGTGCTCGACCACCTGCGACAGCGGCGGGCTCTCGACGGCGGCGACCTCCTCGGCCGCGCGGGGAGCGCGGCGGGCGGTGACGGGACCGGCGACCGGCACCCCGGCCTCCCGCAGCGCCGCCGCGAACACGTCCGCAGCCGCGGCCGCCGGGTCGTCGAACCGGTAGGTGTGGTCGGGCGAGAGGCCCTCGTCGACCCAGAGCGCGGTGATCGGGCTGACGATGTCGTCGGGCACGTAGTCGGCGCGCCAGTGGCTGCTGGCCGACGGTCCGGTGAAGAGCGTCGCGTCGTAGGAGAGCCGGACCGGCTTCACCTTCTTCCTCCCGCCCTGCGCCTTCCCGCCCTGCGCGAGCGCCTCGGCCGTCCGGCGCGCCAGCGTCGCCAGGTCGGGGACGCCGGCGGACGCCTCGTCGGGGGTGCGTTCGAGGGTGGGGTCTCCCCCACCGACCAGCGTCAGCGCGCGGCCCCTCGCCACGACCGTCGTCTCGAAGCGGTGGTCGGGGCCGAGCGCCTCGAGTGCCGCGAGGCTGGTCGCCAGCTTCATCGTCGAGGCCGGCGTGAAGGTCGACCGGGTCGCGGTGTCCTCGGTGTAGGCGGGGGCGTTGCGCCGCTCGAGGTCGGCGACGGCGACGTGCACCGAGCGGCCGAGGTCGGGGTCGGCGAGACCCCGCGCGAGCGCGCGGCGTACGGCGGCGGGACGCATCGTGCCCCCGGACGCCGCCGCGGCGACCGGCTCCGGCTCCGGCAGTCCCGGCGCCTCGACGCCCTCGGGAGGGGGTACGGCGGCCGGTTCGGTGACCGGGTCGGGCTGCTCGGCGGTCAGGTAGCGGTCGACGAGGTCGTCGAGGGTGCCCGTCCGCCACGCGACAGCGGCACCACCGGCGAGCGCCAGCACGAGCACGACGGCCACCAGCCAGCCGACGCGGCCGCCCCTGCCGTCGCGCGAGTGGCGTCGGTCACCTCGTCCCACCCTGACCCCTTCCCCGATGCGCGTTCGCCGCTATTGTGCGCGACACTGGTCCGGGCCCGGACGGGCCGGGTCTGCGTGAGGAGGAGCAACGGTGCTCGAGTTCGATGTGCTGGTCGAGATCCCCAAGGGGGAGCGCAACAAGTACGAGGTCGACCACGAGAGCGGACGCATCCGCCTCGACCGGATGCTCTTCACCTCGACCGCCTACCCCGCCGACTACGGGTTCATCGAGAACACCCTCGGCCAGGACGGCGACCCGCTCGACGCGATGGTCATCCTCCAGCAGCCCACCTTCCCCGGCTGCCTCATCTCCTGCCGCGCGATCGGCATGTTCCGCATGACCGACGAGGCCGGCGGCGACGACAAGGTCCTCTGCGTCCCGACGCTCGACCCGCGCCTCGAGCACCTGCGCGACATCAACCACGTCTCCAAGTTCGACCGCCTCGAGATCCAGCACTTCTTCGAGGTCTACAAGGACCTCGAGCCCGGGAAGTCCGTCGAGGGCGCCGACTGGGTCGGCCGCGACGCGGCCGAGGCCGAGGTCCGGGCCTCCTTCCAGCGGTTCCAGGACAACGGCGGCCACTGAGGTCCCACGGGGGTGGCGATTTCCCCGGATATCCGGGGAACCAGTCATTTCGCGTGACTGGATCACTCCGGAACCGCACGACTCGCCCGGGAAGTCGGTCCCGCCTCAGGCCCTGACGCCGCGGAACCAGCCGAGCGCGCCGGTCACCCGTACCGACACCTGCTCCAGCCCGGCCTCGGCCAGCCACCGGCGTACGTCGCCGGCGGAGCCGGACGGGCCGATCAGGTTCGCCGCCCGCCCGACCCGGCGCAGCGGCTCGTGGCGCCAGCCCGTGCCGTCGAGCACGGCCGACCCGCTGAGCACACCGCCGGGTCGGAGCACCCGCCCCATCTCCAGCACCGCCGCGCGCGGGTCGGGGAAGCAGTGGAGGCCGGTGAACGACACCACGAGGTCGTAGGAGGCCTCGTCGAACGGCAGCGCCGCGACGTCGCACTCCACCGTCGTCACCTGGTCGCCGACGCCGCGTGCGTCGGCCGCCTCGCGGGTCCGGTCGAGCATCCGCGGCGAGAGGTCCGCGGCGACGTAGGCCACGCCCTGGCCGGGCCGCAGCCCGCGCAGCGCCACGCCGCCGCCGCAGGGCACGTCGAGGACGCCCGAGCCCGCCGGGAGCCGGCCGATCTCGTCGGCCGCCTCGTGGAGCAGCCGCAGGTCGCTGCCGGTGCCCGCCCGCCAGAGCGCGCCCCCGACGACCGGGTGCTCGACGATCCAGTCGTAGGCCGTCCCCCAGAGCGGGTCGGCGTCCCAGCCGCCCAGCAGCCGCCCCGCGAGCCCCATCAGCCGAGCAGCTCGGGCGAGCGGAGCATCTCGCGCGGGACCCCGAACGCGTCGACGAGGTCGACGGCGAGGGGACGGACCTTGCGGCACAGGCCGTTGACCTCACGGCTGATCGCCTTGGAGCGGGTGACCGACAGCCGCCCGTGCTCGATCCACCAGGCCCGGTCGGCCTCGATCGTCGACAGCGCGAAGAGGTCGGACAGCAGCGACAGCGCGACCTTCTGGTCGCCGTCCGGGAGCCCCGCGAGCTTGTCGAGGAAGGCGTCGAGGACCAGCCGCTCGACGTGGGCGTTGGCGGCGGCGATCACGTGGTCCTGGACCCGGGAGAACACCTCGCCGGCGTTCATGCCCTGGTCGATGCCGCGCTTGAGCCGGCGTGCGACGCCGGCGAGCATGTGCTCCTCACGGAAGCGGAACATCATCCGCTGGTAGTCCGGGTCGAGCAGCCCGGCCTCCTGGTCCCACTCGTCACCGCCGGGCAGGACGTCCCTCACCCGCTCGATCAGCTTGTGGACGGCCGTCTTCTCGATGACCGTCTCGACCGCGAGGCCCGCGACGAACCGGACCGTGCCGAACTGGTCCATGTCCTCGAACTCGCCGGCGTAGTCGGTGAGCAGGCCCTTCGCGACCAGCTGGAGCAGGACCGTGTTGTCGCCCTCGAAGGTGGTGAAGACGTCCGTGTCGGCCTTGAGCGCGGCAAACCGGTTGGCCGCGCGGTAGCCCTGGCCACCGCAGGCCTCGCGGCACTCCTGGATCGTGCGGGTCGCGTGCCACGTCCCGAGGGCCTTGGTCCCGGCTGCGCGCGACTCCAGTCGTCGTCGCGACTCCTCCCCGGCCTCGAGGCCCGAGAAGACCTGGTGGAGCTCGTCGGCGACGACCTCCTGGGCGAAGTGGAGCGCGTAGGTGCGCGCGAGCAGCGGCAGCAGCCGGCGCTGGTGCTGGCCGTAGTCGAGGAGCAGGTCCTCCTCCGGCGGGTTCGTGGCCTCGAACTGGCGCCGCCGGTCGGCGTACCTCACCGCGATCGCGAGCGCGACCTTCGCCGCGTTGATGCCGGCGCCGCCGACGCAGACCCGCCCCTGCACGAGGGTGCCGAGCATGGTGAAGAAGCGCCGGTTGGGGTTCTCGATCGAGCTCTCGTAGACGCCGTCCTCGGTCACGTCGGCGAAGCGGTTGAGCAGGTTCTCGCGCGGGACGCGGACACCGTCGAAGGTGATCCGGCCGTTGTCGACGCCGTTGAGCCCCATCTTGAGCCCGTCGTCCTCGATGGTGATGCCGGGCAGGACGTCGCCGTCGCGTCGCAGCGGCACGACGAAGCAGTGGACGCCGTGGCGCTCGCCGCCGACCTCGAGCTGGGCGAAGACGGCGCCGAGCTCGGCGTGACGGGCGGCGTTGCCGATCCAGTCCTTGCGCGCCTCGGGCGTGGTCGTGGTGAGGACGAACTCGGCCGTCTCCGCGTCGTACGTCGCCACGGTGCCGAGCGCCTGGACGTTGGAGCCGTGGCCGACCTCGGTCATCGCGAAGCAGCCCATGGTCCGCCCCGAGATCAGGTCGCGCAGGTAGGCGTCGTGATGGCGCCGCGTGCCGAGCTGGAGGATCGCGCCACCGAAGAGGCCGAACTGGACACCGACCTTCACCAGCACCGAGAGGTCGCCGAAGGCGAGGGTCTCGAAGGCCGCGACGCTGGCGCCGATGTCGCCGCCGCCGCCGTACTCCGAGGGGAACCCCATCCCGGTCTGGCCGGTCGCGGCCATCTCCACGACGAGGTCGCGGACGCGGTCGCGGAAGTCGTCGGTCGGCATCTGCTCGGCGTCCTCGAGCACGGCGTCGTAGGTGACGAGGTTGGTCCGCACGAGCTCGCGGACGTCGCGGTAGCGACCGTCGAGCAGCTCGAGCAACGACCCGACGTCGACCGTCGGCTGCTGATAGCCGGTCTCGGTCGCGGGGGCGCTGGCCGGGGAGCTCGTGTCGGTCGCCATGACACGAATCTACTGGCCGGTAGCCAACCTGTCCTCAGGGTCGCGCGTAGAAGTTCGGCGTCGTCCAGTAGTACATCGACTCCTGCACGACCGGCCGGCCGGTGCGCGGGGCGTGGATGATCTGGCCGCCACCGATGTAGAGCGCGACGTGGTAGATCGACGACGGGCTGCTCGAGGATCCCCAGAAGACGAGGTCGCCGGCCTGGAGCGAGCCGGCCGAGATCGGGCTCGACTGCTCGTACTGGGCGACGGAGTAGTGGGGCAGGCTCGTCCCGCCTGCGCCCCAGGCACCCATCGTGAGGCCGGAGCAGTCCCACGCGTCGGGCCCGGCGGCGCCCCACCGGTAGGGCTCGCCGAGCTGGGCCTTCGCGAACGAGACCGCCGCGGAGGCGCCGCCGGAGGGGGCGGGGGGCGGCGGCGGGGCGCTCGGCTGCGACGGCGTGCTGGGGGTGGTGGGGGTGGTGGGGGTGGTGGGCGTCGACGGGGCGCTCGGCTGCGTGGCCGGCTCCTGCGAGTCCTCGGCCTCCTCCTCAGCCGCCTGCTCGTCCGCGGCCTGCTGGGCGGCGGCCTCGGCGGCGGCCGCGGCCTCCTGGGCGGCCTGCTCCTCCAGTGCTGCCTGCCGCTGCTCGGCGAGCTCGATGCTGGTGTCCTGGAGCGCGGCGAGCTCGGCGATCAGACCGTCCTTGCGCCGGGCGACCTGCTGGGCCTGGGCGGCGGCGGAGTCCGCGGCCGCTGCGGCCGCGTCGCGCGCCTCCCGTGCCTCGACCTGGGCCGCGGAGGCGTCGGCCTCGGCCTCGTCGGCCTGGTCGCTGGCGACCTGGGCGAGCGTCGCCGCGGCACGGAACCCGTCGTACCTGCTGTCGAGGGCCGACTCGGCCGCCCGCATGGTCGTGGCCTGCTCCACGACGGTGGTGATCCCGTCGGCCTGCACGATCGACGACATCGCCGTGAGGCTGGGGGCGAGCTGATAGCTGGTGACCAGCGCGTCGGCGTACGCCGCCTGCTGCTCGTCGACATCGGTGCCGGCGATCGTGACCCGCTGGGCGGCGGCACGCGCCGCCTGCCGGGTCTGCCGGGCGCGGTAGCGGGCGCCGTTCCACTCCTCGGCCGCGCGGGCGGCGGCCGCGGCCGACTCCTGCAGCCGCGCGTTGGCGGCGGCGAGCTCGGCCTGGACGGCGGCGACGTCGCGCTCGGCGGCGTCCGCGGCGTCCCGGGCGTCGCGCACCTGCTGGCGGGTGGGCGTGCCGCCACCGGGTTCGGCGGCGGCGGGCCCGGCGACCGGGGGGATCGCCAGGACCGCTGCCAGTGCCAGAACCGCGGCCCGAGCCGTTCCTCCTGCACGCACGACGAGGCCTCCTGGGGGGTCGACTTGGTCCGTCGTCGACCGGCACGCTAGTGCGATTTCGTCCCAATGGGAACAAAAACCTCAGAAATCACGTGCGCCCCCGGCGTGTCGCCTTGCGAACTACACCCGTGTAGTTCTCACGGATCGGCCGAGTCGCGGGTTTGTGACGTGCCAGTCGCGCGCCTGTGACACCCCTGGCGGCCCACGTCCGCGACTCGACGGTCACGAACGCGCGACTCGACCTCGGGTCAGCCCTTGGTGGCGTCGACGGGGACCGCGGAGGTGGTGGTGGTCGGGTGGGAGGCGAGCCCGTGGCGTTCGAAGACCTGTCCACTCGCTCTGCCGCCGAGGTAGAAGGCGAGCAGGGCGATGAGGATGCCGGCGACGTCGTCGGCGACGTAGTGCCAGCCGAAGTAGAGCGTCGCGACGATGGTGACGGCGAAGTTGAGCCAGAAGACCCAGTGCACGATGCGGGAGTTGATCGTGTACTGCACCATCAGCGCGACGAGGAGCGTGATGGCCGTGTGGAGGCTGGCGAAGCCGGCCGTCGACTGCACGGCTCCCTCGACCCCCTCGATCATCACGCGGGCGCGCGCGTTCGACAACGAGTCCATCAACGCCGAGGTCGGCGTGCCCGCGTCGACCACCGGCTCGTAGACCCAGGCCACGAAGAAGCCGGGGCCGAGGGTGGGCAGCATGTAGTAGGAGAGCGTGCCGAGGCTCCAGGCGATGCACTGCGACGTCACGAACCAGTAGCCGTAGGAGATGTTGCGCGACCAGATCAGCCACGCCGTCAGCGCGATGGGCACCAGCGGCAGGAACCAGAGGTAGATGTAGGACAGGAAGTGGGCCGAGACCCCGGTCCCGAGCAGGTCCTGCATCACCCGGCCCGGCTCGTTGCCGAGGAAGATCGCCTTGTCGATCAGGTGGAGCTCGTAGTCGTACTTCTTGTCGCCCATGACGAAGGGCAGGAACGACTTGAGGTTCCGGTAGCTGACGTAGGTGATGTAGAAGCAGACCAGCCCCATCACCACGAGCGTCAGCCGCTCACGGGTCCAGTGGGTGCGCACGCGCTGGCGGACGATGTCCTTCCACATCGAGGGGTTGCCGCGGGAGTACCAGAGCGTCCGCGGGAGGACGTCGGCCAGGAAGGCACCGAGCAGCAGCAGCGGCAGCCGGACCCAGGCCGGCCCGAGGAAGCCCTCGGGGTCGGCCAGCTTCTTGTCGAGCGAGATCGCCGTGACGACCGCGAGCCCGCCCATGACGACGGCGCACCCCACGAGCAGGGCATAGGCACGGCGATACACCCCGACAGTCTAGGGGCGTCCCACCACCGCCAGCCGGGTGTGGTCCACGTGCAGCCCTACCTCGTCGCCGGCTCCGGCGTGGGCGTCCAGGGAGGCGACCGCGTCGAGGTCGCCGACGCCGTCGACGTGCACCCGCAGCCGGACCTGGTCGGGGGTGGCGCGGGCCTCCCGGACCCGCGCGCGCAGCGGGCCGTCGGGGTCGAGGGTCAGGGCCGAGCGCCGCAGGGCCACCACGTCGGCGGCCGGCAGCCCGGCCTCCGCCAGCAGCCGTACGGCGCGGGCGCCGTCGAGCACGGTCGCATAGCCGAGGAACAGGGCGGTCTGGGCGTCCGCGGGCGCCCGCCACACCTCACCGAGGTCGCCGTCCTGCACGATCCGGCCGCGGCGCATGACCGCGATCCGGTCGGCCACGGCGAAGGCCTCCTCGTGGTCGTGGGTGACCAGCAGTGCGGTCGTGCCCGCCTCCCGCAGGATCCGCTGCAGGTCGCCGGCGAGCCGCTCACGCAGCCCGGCGTCGAGCGCCGACAGCGGCTCGTCGAGCAGCAGCAGCCGCGGCTCGACCGCGAGGGAACGCGCCAGCGCGACCCGCTGCCGCTCGCCGCCGGAGAGCGTCGCCGGCATCCGGTCGGCGTGGTCCGGGAGGCCCACGAGGTCGAGCAGCTCGGCCACCCGGCGGTCCGTGCCGGGCGCCCGCCGCAGCCGCAGGGCGTAGCCGACGTTGCGGCCGACGGTGAGGTGGTCGAAGAGCTGGCCGTCCTGGAAGACCAGGGCGAAGCCCCGCTTGTGGGTCGGCACCCCCGCGAGGTCGGCGCCGTCCCAGCGCAGCGCACCGGCGGCGAGCGGCTCGATCCCGGCCACCGCGCGCAGCAGCGTCGACTTGCCGCAGCCGGAGGGGCCGAGCACCGCGGTCACCGAACCGTCGGGCACGGCCAGGGTCGCGTCGGACACGATCCGCTCACCCTCGAGGTCGACCGAGACGTCGGCGAGCTCCAGCACGTCAGAAGGCTCCCACGCTCGTGACCCGGAGCCGCTCGACGGCCAGCACGACGACCGCCGTCGTGGCGGCGAGCACGACCGACGCCGCCAGGGCCATGCCGTAGTTGAGCTCGCCCGGGTGTCCCAGCAGCCGGAAGATCACCAGCGGCATCGTCGGGAAGTCCTCGCGGGCCAGGAACGACGTCGCTCCGAACTCCCCCAGCGACACCGCGAACGCGAACCCGCTCGCCGCCAGCACCGGTCGCCACAGGACGGGGAGGTCGACCGTCGCGAGGGTGCGCAGGGCCCCCGCGCCGAGCGAGGCCGCGGCCTGGCGCTGCCGGTCGTCGATGCCGGCCAGCACGGGCACCAGCGTGCGGACGACCAGGGGCAGCGCCACCAGCGCCTGCGCGATCGGCACCAGGAGCGGGCTGTCCCGCAGGTCGAACGGAGGCCGGTCGAGGGTGATGAGGAAGCCGAAGCCGAGGGTGACGGCGGAGACGCCGAGGGGCAGCATGAAGAGACCGTCGAGCAGCCGCCGGGTCCGCCGCTCGGCCCGGCTCCGTGAGCGCCGGGTCACGACCACGGCGACCAGCAGCCCCGTCAGCAGCGCCATCCAGGTCGCGTCGACGGCGGTGCGCAGCGAGTTGAGCAGCGCGGCGGTCACGCTGACCTGGAGCGCGTCACGCTGACCGGTGGTCGAAAGCGCCGTGTAGTTCTCGAGCCCCCACGCGCCGTCGACCCGGAGCGAGCCCACCAGCAGGGCCAGCACCGGGGCGGCGATCGCCGCGAGCAGCAGCAGCGTGACCGCGACCGGCACCACGTCGGACCGGCGGAGACGGTGCGGCGTCGCCGGGCGGCGTACGACGGGGGTGGAGCGGGTGCGGCCGGCCACCAGCAGCAGGGCGAGCACCACCACGAGCTGGAGCACCGAGAGCGCGGCGGCGCCCGGGAGGTCGAAGACCTGGACCGTCAACAGGTAGATCTCGGTCTCGACGGTGGCGTAGCGGCTCCCGCCCAGGGTCAGGACGATGCCGAAGGCGGTGGCGCAGAAGAGGAAGACCACCGTCGCCGCGGAGACGACCGCCGGGCGCAGCTGCGGCCACGTGACCGTGCGGAACACCTGCACCGGGCTCGCCCCGAGCGTCGCCGCGGCGTGGCCGGGCCGGTCGTCGAGCTGCTCCCACGCGCCGCCCACGACCCGGATCACGACAGCGACGTTGAAGAAGACGAGGCCGAGGACGATCGCCGTCGCACTGCCGTCGAGGCCCAGGAAGCCGAGCGGGCCGCCGGCCCCGAGCAGCTGCCGGAAGGCGACGCCGACGACGACGGTCGGCAGCACGAACGGCACCAGCAGCGCCGAGCGCACCCCTCGCCGCAGCGGCAGCGCCGTCCGGTGGAGGACGTACGCCGCCGGCAGGCCCAGCCCCACCGACCCGACCGTGCCCGCCGCCGCCGACCACAGGGTGAAGGCGAGCACGCGCAGGGTGCGGTCGCGGGTCAGGACCTCCCAGACCTGGTCGGGCGCGAACTCGCCGTCGGGCCAGAAGCCGCGCGCCACCATGCCGCTCACCGGCACGACGAAGAACAGCCCGAGCACCGCCACCGGGACGGCGGCCAGCGCAGCGAGGGCGAGCAGCCGCCTCACGGGCGCGGTCACCGGGTGGTGAGGTCCCGCCACTGCTCGAGCCAGTCGTCACGGTGAGCCGCGATGTCGGCCGGGTCGAGCGTGAAGGGGTCGTCGGGCTGCTCGGCGTACTTCTCCCAGTCGGGCGGGAGGGCGACGCCCTCGCGCACGGGGAAGACGTACATCGAGTCGGGCAGGGCCGCCTGCACGTCCTCGGACAGCAGCCACTCGACGACGGCGGCGCCGCCCTCGGGGTTGTCGGCACCCTCGAGGACGCCGGCGTACTCGACCTGGCGGAAGCAGGTGTCGAGGAGGGCCGCCGTCGTCGACGCGCCGCCGCCCTTCGGCACGGTGAACGCCGGCGAGGAGTCGTAGGAGAGCACCACCGGCCGGTCTCCGTCGCCGCCCCCGCCGGTGAAGTCGGTGAAGTAGGCGTCGCTCCAGCCGTCGACGACGCGGGTGCCGTTGCCGAGCAGCCGGTCCCAGTAGGACGGCCAGTCGTCGCCGTACTCGGCGACCGTGGCGAGCAGGAAGGCGAGCCCCGGCGAGCTCGAGAGGGCCGAGGGCGTGACGAAGAGGTCACGGTAGGCGGGGTCGGCGAGGTCCTCGAGCGTCGCCGGCGGGTCGAGGTCGCGCTCCTCGAACCACGTCGTGTCGACGTTGACGCAGACGTTGCCGGTGTCGACGGGCACCATCCGGGCGCCGTCGTCGCCGGGCACCGTGTAGTCCCCGGCACCGGCGGGCACCTCGAGGTCGGTGGTCGCGAACACGCCCTCGTCGAGCGCGCGGGAGGCGAAGGTGTTGTCGACGCCGAAGGCGACGTCACCCGTCGGGTTGTCGGCCGTGACGGCGAGCTTGGTGGTGAGGGTGCCGGCGTCGCCGGCCGCCCGGACCTCGAGGTCGATGCCCGACTCGGCCTCGAACTCCTTCACGAGCTTCTTCGGCAGCGAGAACGACTCGTGGGTGACGAGCACGACCCGACCGCCGGCGTCACCGCCGGTCGCCGCCGACGGCTCCTCCTCGGTGGCGGTCAGGCTGCAGGCCGACAGGGTCGCTGCGAGCAGGACGACGGTCCAGGCAGCAGGAACGGGACGACGCTTCATGGTGACTCCCTACGCCGGTCTCAACCGGATCAGGTTCGGAGGGTCTGCGGCGGATCCGCACTCTCAGCCCGCGACCGGGCTCCCCTGTCTGTACGCCGCCAGCCTACGCCGCGCGTGGCTGCTTGGATGGGCCGGGTGACCGGTCCGAGCACCCGCACCCTGACCTTCGACCAGCTCGATCCCGCGACGGCGTACGCCGTCTGGCGGCTCCGGCAGGACGTCTTCGTGGTCGAGCAGGACTGTCCCTACCCCGACCTCGACGGACGCGACGACGAGCCCGGCACCCGCCACGTCCTCCTCGAGGACGACGGGGCGCTGCTCGGCTACGCGCGGGTCCTCGACGACGACGAGGTGTGGCGGGTCGGACGGGTCGTGCTCGCCCGTCCGGCTCGGGGGCAGGGACTCGCCGACGTGGTGCTGCAGGCCGCGCTGGAGGCCTGCCCGGGCCGCGACGTGGTGCTCGACGCCCAGTCGCCCCTGGCCGCCTGGTACGGCGGCCACGGCTTCGCCGTCGACGGCGCGGAGTTCCTCGAGGACGGCATCCCGCACCTGCCGATGCGGCGAAGTAACAAGATGTAACAACTTGTTAACGCCCGCGAGTGACCTCTTTACGTGACCACGGTCACGTCCATATGTTGTTTGCGACAACATATGCATGACGGTCTCGCACCCTGCGAGCCGGTGCGCGATCGAGATTTCCAGGAGGCGGTTCGCGTGAAGCGGAAGCACAGTTTGGTCCTCGTCCCCCTTCTCGGTGCCGCGATGGCGCTGAGCTCGTGCGGGAGCGACGACGGCGACACCGGGTCGGGCAGCGACTCGGGAAGTGGCTCGGCCGACGGCAAGATCGGCGTGATCCTCCCCGACACCGAGTCGTCGGTGCGGTGGGAGAGCGCGGACCGTCCGGCGCTCGAGGCCGCCTTCGACGAGGCCGGCGTCGAGTACGACATCCAGAACGCCGAGGGCGACGCGGAGCGGATGACCCAGATCGCCGACACCATGATCGGCAACGGCGTGACCGTCCTCGCGATCGTCAACCTCGACTCCGAGTCGGGTGCGGCCATCCAGGAGAAGGCGGCCTCGCAGGGCGTCGCGACGATCGACTACGACCGGCTCACCCTCGGTGGCTCGGCCGAGTACTACGTGTCCTTCGACAACACCGTCGTCGGCGAGCTGCAGGGCCAGGGCCTCGCGGACTGCCTCGGCGACAAGGACGCCAACATCGTCTACCTCAACGGCTCCCCGACCGACAACAACGCGACCCTCTTCGCCGAGGGCGCCCACAGCGTCCTCGACGAGATGAGCAACTACAAGGTCGTCGGCGAGCAGGCCGTCCCCGACTGGGACAACGAGGAGGCCGCCACGATCTTCCAGCAGCTCTACACCGCTGCGGACGGCAAGGTCGACGGCGTGCTCGCGGCCAACGACGGTCTCGGCGGTGCGGCGATCAGCATCCTCGAGGGCAACGGCCAGGCCGGCAAGGTCCCGGTCACCGGTCAGGACGCCACGGTCGAGGGTCTCCAGAACGTCCTCGCCGGCACCCAGTGCATGACGGTCTACAAGTCCGCCACGCAGGAGGCCGGCGCGCTGGCCGACGCCGCCATCGCGCTCGTCAACGGCGAGGACGCCGAGACCACCGGCACCACGGTCGACTCCTCCGACGACAGCGAGGTCCCCTCGATCCTGCTCGAGCCGCAGGCCATCACCAAGGACAACGTCGGCGACGTGATCGACGACGGCGGCCAGAAGCTCGAGGACGTCTGCACCGGCAAGTACGCGGACCTGTGCACGGACGCGGGCATCTCCTGATCGCCCTCTCCGTCGACTGAGTCCCCTCCCACGGGACGACGCCCGGGCCGTGACCCGGCCCGGGCGTCGTTCATGTTCTGCCGCACAACAAATTCAGCATCATCGGAAGGTGAGTCATGGAGCAACCGCTGCTCGAGCTGCGCGGGGTCAACAAGAGCTTCGGGGTGGTGCACGTCCTCCACGACGTGGACTTCGCCGTCTACCCCGGACAGGTCACCGCGCTCGTCGGTGACAACGGCGCCGGCAAGTCCACCCTGGTCAAGATCATCGCCGGCATCTACGGCCGCGACAGCGGTGACTACCACTTCGAGGGGAGGACCGTGGACGTCCACGGTCCGCGCGACGTCGCCGCCCTCGGCGTCGAGGTCGTCTACCAGGACCTCGCGCTCTGCGACAACCTCGACATCGTCCAGAACATGTTCCTCGGCCGCGAGGAGACCTCCGGCCTCGGCCTCGACGAGATCACGATGGAGTCGAGGGCCCGCGAGACGCTCGCCTCCCTCTCGGTGCGCACCGTGAAGTCGGTGCGACAGAGCGTGGCCAGCCTGTCCGGTGGCCAGCGCCAGACCGTGGCGATCGCCAAGGCCGTCCTCTGGAACTCCAAGGTCGTCCTGCTCGACGAGCCCACCGCGGCGCTCGGCGTCGCCCAGACCCGCCAGGTGCTCGACCTCGTACGCCGCCTGGCCGACCGCGGCCTCGGTGTGGTGCTGATCTCCCACAACATGGGCGACGTCTTCGAGGTGGCCGACCGGATCACCGCGCTCTACCTCGGCCGCGTGGCGGCCGACGTCGCGAGCAAGGACGTGACCCACAGCCAGGTCGTCGAGCTCATCACCGCCGGACGCTCCGGCGACCTCGGCATCTCCGAGAACACCGCCAACGCGACCGTCTGACCACGACCGGAGAATCCACCATGACCACCACCTCCTCCGACGCGGCCACCCCGGCCGCCTCCGGCTTCGACAACGACAACCGCCAGGCCGCCACGATCGCCGACTCGGCGCGCGACTACGTCAACCGCCTCCGTGGCGGCGACATGGGCTCGCTGCCCGCGATCCTCGGCCTCGTCGTGCTGTTCATCGTCTTCAGCTCGCTCCACGACCGGTTCCTCTCGACCTACAACATGGCCAACCTCGTGGTCCAGGCCGGCTCGATCTGCGTCCTCGCGATGGGCCTGGTCTTCGTCCTGCTGATCGGCGAGATCGACCTGTCCGCGGGCGTGGCCGGCGGTGCGTGCGCCACCGTCACCGCGCTCGTCCTCATCGACTACGACTGGACCTGGTGGGCCGCCACCCTCGCCGCGCTCGTCGTGGGGGCGGTGATCGGGAGCGCGATCGGATCGTTGGTGGCCTTCCTCGGCATCCCGTCCTTCGTGGTCACGCTGGCCTTCTTCCTGGGCCTCCAGGCGGTGCCGCTCAAGCTGATCGGTGCGGGCGGGTCGCTGCGCTTCGACGACCCGGTCCTGCGCGGGCTGTCGATCAAGAACGTGCCCGTCACGGCGGGCTGGGTCGCCGCGATCGTGATCGTGGTCGGCTTCGCGGCGCTCTCGCTGTGGCGCTACCGCACGCTGAAGTCCAACGGCCTCGTGCACCGGCCGATCGGCCTGGTGGCCGTCCGGATCGTGCTCTTCTCGGTGGTCGTGCTGCTGCTCACGGCGCTCCTCAGCGCCAACCGCGCGCCCAACCCGGACCTGTTCGAGATCCGGGGCATCCCGTGGGTGCTGCCGGTCGTGGTGGCACTGCTGCTGTTCTGGACCTTCGTCCTCGGCAAGACCCGCTTCGGACGCCACCTCTACGCCGTGGGCGGCAACGCCGAGGCCGCACGCCGGGCCGGCATCAACGTCCGCCGGATCAAGATCACGGCCTTCGTGCTCTGCTCCTCGATGGCAGCGATCAGCGGCATCCTGTCCGCGTCCTACACGGGCAAGGTCTCGCCGGGCTCGGGCGGCGGCAACGAGCTGCTCTACGCCGTCGGCGCGGCCGTGATCGGTGGCGTCAGCCTCTTCGGCGGTCGCGGCCAGGCGATCCACGCCGTCATCGGCGGCCTGGTCATCGCGACCATCCCGAACGGCCTCGGCCTGCTCAACCAGGCGAGCTACATCAACCTGCTGGTGACCGGCGGCGTGCTGCTGCTGGCCGCGAGCGTGGACGCCATCTCCCGTCGTCGTCGTTCCTCCGCTGGGGTCTAGGGGCCCAGGTGAGCGCTCAGCGGCGTACGGGCCTCGGCACCAACCAGGAGGCTGTCCGGCGCCACAACCTCGGCACGCTGCTGCGGCACGTGCACGCCGCCGGCCAGCTCTCCCGGGCCGAGCTGACCACGCTGATGGGCCTCAACCGCAGCACCATCGCGGGCCTGGTGGGCGAGCTGGAGGCGCTCGGCGTGGCCGAGCACGCCAGCCCGTCCGGCAGCGCCCGCCAGGGGGCCGGGCGGCCGTCGGCCGGCGTACGGATCGCGGACGCGGGACCCTTCGTGATCGCCGTCGACCTGGGGGTCGACAAGGCGGTCGTGGCCCGGGTCGGCCTCGGGGGCCGGATCCACCGACGCGCCCAGGCGCCGGTCGTCGGCGGCGGGGAGGCGTGGCAGGTGGGGGCGTCCGTGGCGTCGCTGATCCGGACCGTCGTCGAGGACGCTCCCGCCGCCTCGCCGCTGGTCGGCATCGGGATCAGCGTCCCCGGCCTGGTCCGCCGGAGCGACGGTCTGGTCCGGCTCGCGCCAAACCTCGAGTGGCACGACGTCTCCTTCGGCGGCATCGTCCTCGCGGCCCTCGGCCTCGACGTGCCCGTCTCCCTGGGCAACGACGCCGACCTCGGCGCCCTCGCCGAGCACACCCGCGGCGCCTGCGTCGGGGTCGACGACCTGATCTACGTCTCCGGCAACGTCGGCGTCGGCGCGGGGGTGATCATCGGCGGCCACCTGCTCCGCGGCTACGGCGGCTACGCCGGCGAGGTCGGTCACCTCCGCTTCAACCCCACCGGCCGGCCCTGCCACTGCGGCAACCGCGGCTGCTGGGAGACCGAGGTCGGCGCCCACGCGATCGCCGAGGCGATCCACTGCCCGCCCGACCGGGTCGCCCAGCTCGACGAGGTCCTGGCCGACTTCGGCAAGCCCTCCCCCGAGCTGCGCACGACCGGCACCGCGCTGGGCCACGGCCTCGCCAGCATCGTCAACACCTTCAACCCCCAGACGGTCGTGCTCGGGGGCTACTTCACCTCGCTCTACCAGCTCGTGAGCACCGAGGTGAGCCGCGGACTGGCCGACCTCGCCCTGCCCGCACCGCTGGAGTCGGTGACGCTGACCCTCCCGGGGCTCGGCGGCGACTCGCCCCTGCTCGGTGCCGCCGAGATCGCGCTCGAGCCGTTGCTGGTCGACCCCGTCGCCGCCCTCGACGCCGCGCTCGACGACGTGCACGCGCGCGTCGCGATGAAGGCCGGCTGACCCCAGCCGGCCGGTCACGCCAGGTCGCGCTCTCCCGAGAACACCGGGCCGAGCGACCGCTCGGCGGCGCCGAGCGCCGCGGCCCGGATGCCGAGCGTGCTGGGGCGCAGCTCGGGGCGGACCTGGACGGCCGACGCGAGCCGTGCGTCGAGCGTCCTGCGGGCCGGCCCGAGGACGAGCTCTCCCAGCGGCGCGAAGTAGCCGCCGAGGACGACCACCTCCGGGTCGAGGACGCTGCTGAGCAGGGCGATTCCCAGCCCCAGGTCCTCCCCGACCCGCGCCAGGCCGGCGCGCACGGCGGCGTCGTCGCGCGCCGTCGCCGCCACGACCTCGGCAGTCCGCACCGGGGTGTCGAGCTCCGGCAGGCCGACCGCGGCCAGCATCGCCTGGAGCCCGACCGACGCCTCCCAGCACCCACGCCGTCCGCACCCGCACGCGGCGGTCGAGCTGCCCACCGGCATGTGGCCGACCTCGCCCGCGAAGCCCGCGCCGCCGCTCATCAGCTCGCCGTCCTGCACGATGCCGGCCCCGATGCCGATGGTTCCCGTGAGGTAGAGGGAGTGGGCGACGCCGAGCGCCGCACCGTGGTGGGCCTCGGCGTACGCCGCGCAGTTGGCGTCGTTGCTGACCTCGACCTCGCCGGGAACCACCCCGCGGAGGGCCTCGGCCGGACCCGGGCCGTCGAGGTGCAGGTTGGGCGCCCACGCGACGGTCCGGTGGTCGTCGCGGACCAGCCCGGGGACGGCCACCGTCGTGCCGACCACGGTCCGGTCCGACCCGACGTGCTGGTCGACCACGGCGCGCGCCAGCTCCGGGAGCGCCTCGGAGCCGTCGGCCGGCTGGATCTCGGTGTGGACCGGCTCGCCCGCGAGGTCGAGGACGACGGCGGCGACGTAGTCGACGTTGAGCTCGAACCCGAGCGACACGAACCGGCTGCCCCCGAGGGCGACGGGACGGCCGGGACGTCCGCGGGCGCCGGGCCGGTCGGCCTCCTGCTCGACCACCGCGCCGGCGGCCTCGAGGTCGCCGACGATGACGCCCACGGTGGCCTTCGCCAGCCCCGTCTTCTTGGCCAGGTCGGCGCGAGTCGCCGGACCCTCCCGCCGCAGCGCGCGCAGCACCGCGGAGGCGTTCTGCCGGCGCAGGCCCTCGGTGCCCGCGGCCGGCTTCGCGACCATCGTCAGCGGACCCCGTAGAGGTGCTCCAGCGCCAGCTGGTCGAGCAGCTCGAAACCACCCTGCCGCGCGGCCAGGACGTCCGGGTCGACCAGCTCGGCGGCCTGCAGCTCGCGCCACCCCTCGCCGTCGGCGAGCGTCGGGACCTCGAGCTCGGGGACACGGGCCGCGGCCAGGGCCGACTGCACCTCCGGGTCGGCCCGGAACGCCTTCACCTTCTCGCGCAGGACCAGGTAGTTGCGCATGTTCGCCGCGGCCGAGACCCAGACCCCGTCCTCGCCCTCGGTGCGCGCGGGCTTGTAGTCGAAGTGGACCGGGCCGTCGTAGCCGCCGGCCAGCAGGGTGTCGACCACCCAGAAGGCGCCGCGGACGTTGCCCGCGCCGAAGCGGAGGTCCTGGTCGTACTTCGGGCCGTTCTGCCCGTTGAGGTCGATGTGGAAGAGCTTGCCCGCCCACAGCGCCTGGGCGTAGCCGGCGGCGGCGTTCACGCCGGCCATCTCCTCGTGGCCGATCTCCGGGTTGACCCCGACCATCTCGGGACGCTCGAGCCGCTCGATGAAGGCCAGCGCGTGGCCGACGGTCGGGAGCAGGATGTCGCCGCGGGGCTCGTTGGGCTTGGGCTCGATCGCGAAGCGCATCGAGTAGCCCTGCTCGGTGACGTAGTCGCCCAGCAGGTCGAACGCCTCCTTCATCCGGTCCAGAGCGACCCGGGTGTCCTGCGAGGCGCCGTACTCGGCACCCTCGCGGCCGCCCCACGCGACGTAGACCTCGGCGCCGAGCTCGGCGGCGAGGTCGATGTTCCTCATGACCTTGCGCAGCGCGAAGCGGCGTACGTCGCGGTCGTTGTTGGTGAAGGCACCGGACTTGAAGACCGGGTGGGTGAAGAGGTTGGTCGTCGCGGTGGTGACGGCCAGGCCGGTGTCGGCCAGCCCCTTGCGGAACCGGTCGATGATCGCCTGACGGGTGGCGTCGTCGCTGCCGAAGGGGATCACGTCGTCGTCGTGGAAGTTGACGCCGTAGGCACCGAGCTCGGCGAGCTTCTCGAGCGCGTGGACGGTGTCCATCTCGGGACGGGTCGCGTCGCCGAACGGGTCGCGGGCCTGCCAGCCGACGGTCCAGAGGCCGAAGGAGAACTTGTCCTCGGGGGTCGGGGTGGGGATGTCGGTCGTCATGGCGTGCCTTCCGGTGCGGGGTGGGTGTGGGTCCAGGAGTCGGTGCGGTCGCGGAGGCCGGCGTAGGCCTCGCGGACCTCGGGAGTGGGTGCGGCCTCGAGGACCGTGGTCCCGGCCGCGGGCCACTGCGGCGGTTCGGCCGTGCCCCCGAGCGCCCAGGCCGCCTGCCGCGCGGCGCCGAGCGCCACGTACTCCGACGGGGGCGGGAGAGTCACGGGGACCCCGAGGATCGCGGGGGCGAGGGCCTGCAGGGCGGCGCTCCGCGTCGCGCCGCCGACCATCAGGACGCGGCGCGGCTGCTCGCCGGTCGCCGCCACGAGCCGGTCGACCGCGTCGGCCAGGGAGCAGAGCAGCGCCTCGTAGGCCGCGCGGGCGAGGTCGGCGCGGGTCGTCGACGGCGAGAGCCCGGTCCAGGTCCCGGCGGCGTCGGGCCGGTTGGGGCTCCGCTCGCCGCCGTAGTAGGGCAGCAGGGTGACGCCGCCGGCGCCCGGCGACGACGACATCGCGAGCTCGGCCAGCCCGTCGTGGTCGACACCGAGCCAGCGGGCCTGGAGGTCGAGGATGCCGGCGGCGTTGAGCGTGGTCACCATCGGCAGGAAGCCGCCGGTCGCGTCGGCGAACCCGGTCACGACGCCGCTGCCGTCGGTCACGCGCGTCGCGCTCACGGCCGACGCGACCCCGGAGGTGCCGACCGAGACGAGCACGTCGCCCGGCGCGAGCGCCATGCCGAGGGCGGCACCCATGTTGTCGCCCGTGCCGCCCGCCAGCACGGCACCGGTGCGGGCCTCGCCGGCGACACCGCCGGGGGCGACCACGCGCGGCAGGGCGACGCCGTGACCCAACGCCTGCTCGACCAGGTCGGGCCGCCAGTCGTCGGTCACCGTCGAGAAGTAGCCCGTCCCGGACGCGTCGCCCCGGTCGGTGAAGGGCTCGGTGCCGGGGGCGGCCAGGTGGCGGGAGACGTGGTCGTGGGGCAGCAGCACCCGGGCGACGCGGGCTGCGGCCTCCGGCTCGTGGTCACGCAGCCACCGGAGCTTGGAGGAGGTGAAGGAGGCGACCAGGACGCTGCCGAGGACGTCGGCGCACGCCTGCGGCCCGCCCATCTCCTCGACCAGGTCACGGGCCGCGCCCGCCGATCGGGTGTCGTTCCAGAGGAGGGCGTCGCGGACCGGCACGTCGTCGGCGTCGAGCGCGACCATCCCGTGCTGCTGGCCCGCGACCGCGACGGCGTCGGCGCGGTCGAGCAGCCCCGCCGTGGCCTCGTCGACCGCCGTGAGCCACGCCCCCGGATCCACCTCGGTGCCGTCCGGGTGCGGCACCTGCCGGGCCTCGACGACGTGCCCGTCGTCGGCGTCGACGAGGAGCGCCTTGCACGACTGCGTCGAGGTGTCGACGCCCAGGGTGAGAGCCACGTCACCTATTAAGTACGAGATCTGAACTAAAGTCAACCGTAGCGGGCGACCCCGTCCAGCAGGGCCACCAGCGGCGGTGGTTCCGCCCCGGGTCGCAGCCGTCGACCCAGCTCGTCGGCGAGCGCCGCCTTGCGGCCGCTGCGGGTGCCGACGAAGCGCCGGAGCTGGTCGTCGACCGGACGGTCGCGCCACTCGGGCTGGCCGCAGAACGTCGCCCACCGCTCCTCGTCGCCGATGGCCGCGATCGCCTCGAGGACCTGGTCGCGACCCAGGGCACGGAAGAGCTCCTCCTCGAGGTCACGGTCGCAGAGGAAGACCCCGGCCAGCGGCGGCTCGACCTTCTCGAGGTAGCGCCGCTCACCGACGTCGCCGAGCGCGAGCAGCACCGGGTCCGCGCCGCCCGCACGCAGCTCCTCGGCGTGGCGCC
The DNA here is from genome assembly GCF_039527245.1 of Nocardioides aestuarii. Classification (NCBI taxonomy): domain Bacteria; kingdom Bacillati; phylum Actinomycetota; class Actinomycetes; order Propionibacteriales; family Nocardioidaceae; genus Nocardioides; species Nocardioides aestuarii. The sequence goes on along the minus strand of NZ_BAAAJT010000002.1, from coordinate 2,288,780 downwards.
GGACGTTGGTGACGCCACCCATTGCGACCACGACCTCGGGGTCCTGACCGCGCCCGCTCAGCAGGCGGCGCACGACGACGGCGTCGCTCTCGCCCTCGACCAGCACCACGACCCGCGCCACGCGGTCACCCTGCCACGGAACACGTCCGGGCTCAGCGCTCCCGCAGCGCCTCGATCAGCTCGTCCTTGGTCATGTCGGAGCGTCCCTCGACGTCGAGCTCGGCGGCCCGGTCGCGCAGCTCCTCGACCGTCCACTCCTCGTAGGCCGGCGACGAGCCGCCCCGCTTGCCCATCTCGGACCGCGAGGTGTTGGCGGCCGCGTTGGCGATGCGCGCGGACTTCTCCTTGCTGTTGCCCTCGTCACGGAGCTTCTCGTAGAGCTCGTCGTCCTTCACGCTCGGACCGGGGGACTTCTTCTCGGGCACGGCCTCTCCTCTCGTCGGTCTGCTCCGAGGCTGCCACGCGTCGAGTGACCGCACCTCACCCCCGGTGGTAGACCTCGTCGCCCCGGGACCAGGCCGCGACGACCTCGGCCGACCCGATGTGGTCCTCGTGGAGGTCGAAGGGATCGCGGTCGAGCACGACCACGTCGCCGGAGGCCCCGACCCGGAGGTTGCCGGAGTCCTCCTGGTGGTTGGCGTGCGCGGCCCCGCTCGTGTAGGCCTGCATCGCCTGGACCAGCGTGAGCCCCTGGTCGTCGCGCATCGGCGGCTCCTCGTCACGCTCGTCGGTCGTGCGCGACGAGCGGTTGACGAGCACGTGGATGCCCTCCATCGGGTCGGGCGGGTTGATCGGCCAGTCGGAACCCCCGGCGACCAGCGCGCCGCTGTCGACGATGTCGGCGAAGGGGTACTGCCAGTCCCGCCGCTCCTGGTCGAGGTAGGGCTCGACCATCTGCACGGCCGGGGTCTTGTAGCGCGCCCACATCCCCTCGACATTGGCGATCGCGCCGAGGAGACGGAAGCGGTTGCGGTCGGCGGGGGCGACGAGCTGGAGGTGGGCGAGCTGGTGGCGCTGGTGGCTCCAGCCGTTGTGGCGGCGCGCGGCCTCGATGGCGTCGAGCGAGGTCCGGACGGCCCGGTCGCCGAGGGCGTGGAAGTGGGCCTGGAAGCCGGCCCGGTCCAGCGCGACCACGGCCTCGGCGAGCTGGTCGGGCCCGAGGAAGGTCAGGCCGCGCTCCCCGCCCTGGCAGGGACAGCGCGCGCCACCGAGGTAGGGCTCGTCCACCGCCATCGTGAAGGTCTCGGAGACCCCGTCGACCATCAGCTTGACCGACCCGGCGTCGAGACCCGCCTCGCCGAGCCGCTCGCGCTCGGCCACCAGGTCCTCGACCTGCTCCGGACCGCGGTGGCGGTCCCACCAGAGCGCCAGCCGCACGCGGGCGGTGAGCTCGCCGGCCTCGACGAGGTCGAGGTAGGCCTGGGTCGGGTCGTCGATCCCGGCGTAGCCGCCGACCAACGCGTCCTGCCACCCCACGATCCCCCACTGGTGCAGGTGCGCCTGGGCGTCACGCAGGGCGTCCCGCTTCTCCTCGCGGGTGGTGTCGACGTGCCGGTGCACCAGCAGCGCGGCCGCCTCGCGCAGCGTGCCGGTCGGGTTGCCGTCGGCGTCGCGCTCGATCCAGCCGTCGGGCGGGTCCGGGGTGTGCCGGTCGATGCCGGCGAGCTCGAGGGCCCGGGTGTTGACCCACGCGTTGTGGTGGTCGTTGCTCGGCAGGAACGCAGGTCGGTGGGGCACGACGCGGTCGAGCTCGGCGGCCGTCGGTCCGGTGTGCTGATCGAAGTGCTCGAGTGACCAGCCGCCCGCCCGGAACCAGCCGTCACCCGCCTGCTCCGCCGCCGCGTCGGCGATCTTGTCGAGGCAGTCGGCCGCGCTGTCGCAGTCGGTCAGGAGGGCGCTGCGCATCTCGAGCCCGCCGATGAGCGGGTGGACGTGGGCGTCGTGGAACGCCGGCATGACCAGCCCGCCGTCGACGTCGACCTCCTCGACGCCGTCGGACACGGCGGCCATGTCCTCCCGGACCCGGTCGAGCGGGCCCACCGAGTGGATCACCTGTCCTCGTACGCCGAGCGCGTGCTCGTGGTGGTAGGCGAGGCCGTCGAAGAGCCGCCCGTTGGCGAAGATGAGGTCAGCCATCCGACCGACCCTAGGCGCCGCTGCCGGAGCGACGCCCCCGGCCCCTAGCCCGTCCAGGCGATGAGCTGCACCGGGCCGGGGTTCTCGCTCTCGGCGTTGCCGCCGTTGAGCACCACGAACTGAGCACGGTTGCCCACCTCGACCGCGGCGACGCTGTTGCTGTCGCCCCCGGCTCCGGGGACCTCGTGAGGCTGCCAGCCACCTCCCGCCGTACGGACGAACACGCCGTCGGCGGGGTTCCCGGACCCGGTGGAGGCGACCAGGCCGTAGACGTCGGTCCGGCCGTCGCCGTTGATGTCGCCCACCGCGACCCGCCAGCCGCGGCCACCCGCAGGAGGGGTGCCGATGCGGACGGTGGTGCCGCTCAGGCCCGCGGCGGTGCCGGCCCGGTAGGCGAACCCGGCGTCGTCGGCGAAGACGAGGTCGAGGATGCCGTCACCGGTCAGGTCTGCCAGCTCGACGCCGTTGACGGCGGGCAGCGGGACCTGCCCGCTCCGCCCGATCTCGGTGAAGCCCCCGCCGTCGTTGCGGTAGAGGCGCGGCCTCTGGTTGGCGTAGGCACCGGTGAGCAGGTCGTCGCGGCCGTCGTGGTTGTAGTCCCAGGTGATCGCGAATCGGTTGCCGGTGTTGGGCTGGGTGACGTTCCACTCGGTCCCGGCCCGGAAACCGCGCCACTCGCCCTGCGCGTTGTCCCCCAGGTTCACGAACACCTTCGACTGCTCGTTGTAGGGGTAGCCGGACTGCTGGTTGCACGGATCGCCGGAGGCATTGCGCTCCTTCTGCGCCCCCACGAACAGGTCGTCCCACCCGTCCCCGTTGACGTCGAGCACCGCGATGTGGCGGCCGCGGGTGCAGGGCTCACCGACCCCGGAGGCGGTGGCGACGTCGCGGAACGAGCCCGCCGACGTCTGGAGGAAGAGCTCGTTGTTGATGCTCTCGTCCTTCAGGCGGTTGCTGCGGTAGCGGCCGGCGGCACAGTAGAGGTCGGGCAGCCCGTTGCGGTCGACGTCGGACCACGCGCACGAGTGGCGGTCGACCAGGCCTCCCTCGGGGCTGGGGCGCGGCATGACGGCACCCACTCCCACCCGGGTGAAGGTGCCGTCGCCGTTGTTGCGACGCAGCTCCCCGGCGTTCCTCATGTGCAGTGACATCGAGAAGTCGACGTCCCCGTCGCCGTCGTAGTCGACGGGCGTGACGTCCCACGACGGCGTCGAGGGCCAGCTGATCCCGGCGGCGGCCGCGCGGTCGACCAGGTTGGGCGACGGAGCCAGCGCCGCGCTCGCCACCACGGTGGCTCGACCGGGCACGCCGGCGGCGACCCCGGACCCCAGTGGTACGGCGACCATCGCGAGGGCCGCGCTCGCGGCCACGACAACACTTCTGCGCACGTCTGACTCCTGACTGCTACCTCGTGGAACAACCCTTTCCTCGTGGATAACAGGAGTCACACCAGCCCACATCCGTGCAGCACACAGATCCACACAGTTCCCCAGTCCGGCGTACGCGCCGGTCGACTGGTCCACGCAATACTCCCGGGGAGGGGGTCGAGATGACGGTGCCGGCAGATCGAGCGCAAGCGTGGTCTCCCACGGACGCGCCGCCCCAGGCATCGCTGACGAGCCGGGAGCGGACCGTGCTCAGGCTGGTCGTCGAGCGCTACGACAACCAGGACATCGCCGACCTGCTGACCATCTCCAAGCGCACCGTCGAGACCCACATCGCCGCCCTGCTGCGCAAGCTGGACATGCCGGACCGGCGGACGCTGATCTCCGTCTCCGGTCCCGACGGGTTCCGCCGCCGGCTGACCTCGACGATGCGCACCGTCCGGGACCCTGCCCAGGTCCGGGTCATGTCCTCGAGACTGGTCGGGCGCCACCTCGGTGCCGACCGTGCGCACTTCCACGAGATCGACCTGGCCGGCGGCACGTTCGTCGTCCACCCCGGCTACGCCGACGGCCAGCCACCGATCGCGGGACGCTACCGGCTCCGGGACTTCAGTGATGCCACTGTCCGGACCGCGCTCCTGACCGGCGGCACGCTGGTGGTGCGCGACGCCCAGCGCGAGCTCGACCCCGAGACCGCCGCCGCCTGGTCCTCGCTCTCGGTCCGGTCCGCGGTGGCCGCGCTCGACTCCCGCGACGGTGTCTGCGTGTCCGCGCTGGGAGTCACCTCGGCGCGACCCCGCGACTGGAGCTCCGAGGACGTGGCCCTGCTCGAGGAGACCGCCGAACGCACCTGGACCCACCTCGACCGGCTGCGGCTGCGCCTCGAGCTCCAGGTCGAACGCCACCGCTTCGAGTCCCTCGCCGACTCGCTGGGCGACCTGGTCTGGCGCACCGACACCGACGGCTGCCTCGTCTATGCCAACCCCGCCTTCTCCCAGTTGACCGGGCGGGGACGAGGTGACACCACGGCGGGGCTCTTCTCGTCGGACCTCCCCCGCGACGGTCTCGCATGGAGCGGCCTCGCACAGCTCCACCGGGCCGACGGCAGCACCGTCGAGCTCGAGGTCCACCTCACCCCGGAGGCGGCTGCGGACGGCACGCTCGCCGGCCAGCTGGGCACGGCGCACGACCAGGACGGCCGCTGATCGGCAGGGCTCAGGGCTCGACCGGAGGGATCCCGACCGCCGCCGGACCGGCGGCCGCCTGCCGGGGGCTCCGCAGCTGCTCGCGGAGCTCGGCCGGGCCGGTGCCGAACCATCGCTTGACCGAGCGCGTCAGCACGCTCTGCTCGGCGTAGCCGAGCTCACGGGCGACCTGCACGAGGCCGAGGTCGGTGTCGCGCAGGTAGTGCTCGACGAGCTCACGGCGGGTGTCCTCGAGCACGTCCCCGAAGGTCGTTCCCTCCGCGGCCAGCCGCCGCTGGAAGGTCTTGGGATGCATCGCGAGCTGGCGGGCGACCAGCACCAGGGTCACGGCGCCGGTGGGCAGCAGCTGGCGCACCAGTCGGCGAGTGGGGGCGACCGTCCCGCCCTCGTCGGTGCTCACCAGCCCGTCGAGGTAGCGGAGGATCACCTGGTGGGCCTGGCTGTCGCCCGTCAGCGGCTTGGCGAGGTCCTCGGTGCGCATGGTCAGGCCGCTGCGCCGCTCCTGGAAGTGCGGCGGGCAGGCGAAGTAGTCGCGGTAGTCCTCCTCGTCGGTCAGGGGAGCGTGGTCGAGGTGGACGCTCACCGGCTCGTAGGCGTCGCCGCGCAGGAACCGGAACACGTCGAGCGCGATGCCCAACGACAGCTCGGTGGTGTGCCGGTGGGCCGGGATGCCCGACGCCACGACCTGGAACGAGAAGAAGGTGCGCTCGGGGTCCGGCAGCGGCTCGGCGGCCACCGCGATCGCGGGGCTGTAGGCCGACAGGTAGGTCGTGAAGATCTCGAGTGCCTCGCCCATCGTCGCGGCCGTCCGTGCCGCCACCCCCACCGGTCCCAGGATCTCGATGCCCTGCCGGGTCGCCAGCTGCCGCCCGAAGTCGGGAGCCCCGGTCGCCTCCGCCCCCAGCTCGACGGCGATGACCAGGCTGCGATAGCTGATGAACGTGTCGTGGTCCCCGGCGTCGCTCGGTCGCACGCCCGCCGATCGCAGCAGCGGGTCCGGGTTCGCGCCCAGCTCGCGGACCAGCTCGCGGTAGCCGAGCAGACCTGAGGCGCGGATCACACCCATGTCTCGAACTGTCAAACGGTTGTCCCCTTCTGTCAAGACGAGGAGACGATCGTCACGTCATGCTTGACACACGCAGCAGGCACCGGGATCGGCTGGAGACCAGCCCACCGGAGCCCGGCCGGCCCGAGCCGGCCCGCTGCCGGGGCTCGACGGCCGAGCCCATCTCCCGTTGTCGCCTGAGGTTCAGGCGCGCCCGAAAGGACCCTGCCCGCATGACCGCCACCACTCCCGTCCCGGCCACCACCTCGACCGGGGCGATGCTGCCGCTCGTCGCGCTCCCCCAGGGCGAGCTGCTCACCGTCGACACCAACGACCAGCCGCTGATCGTCGACGCGCTCGGCCCCGGCGTGCACTTCAAGCCGCTCCGCCTCGACCTCGAGCTCGGCGAGTGGGTGGTCCTGGCCACCTTCGCGCCGGGCGTCGAGCTGCCCCTCCACTACCACACGGGCGCCGTCGACGCCTGGACGATCAGCGGCTCCTGGCACTACGTCGAGTACCCCAAGCAGCCGCAGACCGCCGGCTGCTACCTCTACGAGCCCGGCGCCTCGGTCCACACCTTCAAGGTCCCCGAGGAGAACACCGGCGACACCGTCGTGCTCTTCCGCGTCAGCGGCGCCAACATCAACTTCAACCAGGACGGCAGCTTCCACTCCATCCTCGACGCCGCCCTGATCGCCCACCTGACCTCCGCCCTCGGCGAGGCCCAGGGTCACGGCTCGGTCAACTACATCGGTGGCGGCGCGGCCGACTTCACCAGCGAGGACCAGTGATGCGCGCCGTCGTCCTGTCGGAGGGCGAGCTGACCGTCCGCGAGCTCCCCGAGCCCGTCCCCGGCCCGGGCGAGGTGCTGGTCGAGGTGCTCGCGGCGGGGATCTGCGGCTCCGACAAGAGCTGTGCCGTCCACGCGGACGGCTTCAACCGCGCCTCGCAGGCCCTGATGGGCGTCGACCTGCTCGACCTCGACCAGCCGATCGTCTTCGGCCACGAGTTCGTGGCCCGGGTCGTCTCCTACGGTCCCGACACCCAGCAGCAGCTGCCCGTCGGCACGCGGGTCGTGTCGATGCCGATGCTGCTGCGCCAGCAGCCGGTGCTCCTCGGCTTCGCCGGCCAGGAGACCCCCGGCGCGTACGCCGAGCGGATGGTGCTCTCCGAGGCGCTCCTCATCCCGGTGCCGGACCAGCTCCCCACCGAGGTCGCCGCACTGACCGAGCCGCTGGCCGTCGCGCTGCGCTCGGTCAACCGGGTGGAGACCGCGGCAGACGACGTGCCGCTGGTGCTCGGCTGCGGGCCGATCGGCCTGGCGGTCATCGCCGTCCTGAAGATGCGCGGAGTGGGCCCCATCGTGGCCGCCGACCTGTCCGCGGAACGCCGCGACCTGGCCAAGGTCCTGGGCGCCGACGTCGTGGTCGACCCCGCCACCGAGTCGCCGTACGAGGCGTGGACGTGGGCGGCTGCCACCGACGACCCTGCCCGCATGGCCCCGCCGACCGCGGTGTTCGGCCAGATCCCGCTCCGGCCCACCGTGGGTTTCGAGTGCACCGGAGCTCCCGGCCTGCTCCAGCAGCTGATCGCCGGCGCGCCCGCGGGGTCGCGGATCTCGGTCGCGGGGATCAACCTCGACCCCGACACCATCGAGCCGGCCCACGGGATCCTGAAGGAGCTGGACATCCGCTTCAGCCTCTACTACTCGCCCGAGGAGTTCGCCGCGACCGTCGCCCACCTGGCGTCCGGTGAGCTCGAGGCCGCGCCGCTGATCACGGGCACGGTCGGGCTGGAGGGCGTCGCCGACGCGTTCGCGCGCCTGGGCCACCACCCCTCGGACGCCAAGGTCCTCATCGACCCGTCCGCCTGAGCCACGCGGCTCGTCCCGGACGCCGCCGCGTCGCCCCGGAGGGGCGGCGCGGCGGCACCCCGACTCCCTGCTCCCTGCCCCCTGCTCCCTGCTCCCTGCTCGATCACCTGCACCACAGAAGGTCCCCGTGCACGCTCTCTCCAGTCTCGACACGTTCTTCCTCGCCGCCGAGGACGGCCGGACGAACACCAACGTCTCCGCACTCGCCATCGTCGACGGCCTCCGGGCCGACGGCTCCCGGCTCACCCGCGAGCACCTCGTCGACCTCGTCGGTGAGCGGCTCCACCTGCTGCCGCCGTTGCGCTGGCGGCTGGCCGAGGTGCCCTTCGACCTCGGCCACCCCTACTGGGTCGACACCGACGTCGACGTCGAGTTCCACGTGCGCGAGCTCGGGCTGCCGGCCCCCGGAACCACCGCCCAGCTCGAGCAGCAGGTCGCCCGGCTGGCGGGCCTGCCGATGGACCGCACCCGTCCGCTGTGGGAGATCTGGCTGCTGCACGGCCTGGCGGACGGCCGTGTCGGCGTGCTCACCAAGCTGCACCACGCGGCGGTCGACGGGGTCTCGGGCGCCGAGATCATGGGAGTCCTGTTCGACGGCTCGCCCGAGGGTCGTGACCTCGCCCCTGCTCCCCCGTTCCGCGGGGAGCGGGTGCCCGGCCAGGTCGCGCTGCTCGGCCGCGGGCTCTCGGACGCCGCCCGGCACTCCCTCCGGGCGCTCGGCGCCGGCTGGCGGACCCTGACCCACCTCGACCACGTGCCCACGGTCCGTGGCCTCCCCGGCACCCGCACTACCGGGCGGACCGCCCGACGGCTCGCCGAGGTCGCGGGCATCCGTGAGGACGGCGACCTGCTCGACGCGCCGCGACTCGAGTCCCCACGGACCCACCTGAACGGCACCATCTCCCGGCACCGCCGGCTGGCCACCGTCTCGCTGCCGCTGGACGACGTCCGGCTGCTCAAGGACCGCCACGGCACCACCGTCAACGACGTCGTCGTCGCGCTGTGCGCCGGCGCCCTCCGCTCGTGGCTGGGATCCACGGCCCGGCTTCCTGCCGAGCCGCTGGTCGCCGCCGTCCCGGTCTCGGTCCGCACCCGTGCCGAGCAGGGCACCTTCGGCAACCGCGTCGGAACCATGGTCGTCCCGCTGCCGACCGACGAGGCCGACCCGATCGACCGGCTCCGGGCCTGCCGCGCGGAGCTGGCGGTCGCCAAGGAGCGGCACCGTGCGATCCCGGCGACGCTCCTGCGCGACTCGACCGAGCTGGTGCCCCCGGTGCTGTTCGGCCGGGTGACCCGGGCGCTGACCCGGCTGGCCGCGACCGAGGGCCTCTCGCCCGCGGCGAACGTCGTCATCTCGAACGTCCCGGGTTCGCGGCTGCCGCTCTACTGCGCCGGCTCCCGCGTGCTCGAGCACTATCCGGTGAGCACGATCAGCGACAGCCTCGGCCTCAACATCACCGTCTTCAGCTATCTCGACCAGCTCAACGTGGGCCTCGTCGCCGACCGGGACCTGGTCGACGACCTCGACGGACTGGCCGAGGCCCTGCGCGCCGAGCTCGCGACGCTGCTCGCGGCCGACGCCACGACGGCTCCCGCGCCGGCCGCGGAGGTGGCCCGATGAGGCGGCTCTCGAGCTTCGACACCCAGTTCCTGGCCGCCGAGGACGGCCGGACCCACACCCACGTCGTCCAGCTGACCGTGGTGGAGGGGACGACGTACGACGGCCGGCCGGTGACCCTGGAGACGGTGCGCTCGGTCATCGCCGAGCGGATCCACCTGCTCCCGCTGTTCACCATGACGCTCCGGACGGTGCCCTTCGACCTCGACTACCCGGTCCTGGTCGAGGACCCCGCCTTCGACCTCGACGACCACCTGTGGGAGATGGCGCTGCCCTCCCCCGGGACCGACGAGCAGCTCGGCGACCTGGTGGCGCGGGTCGCCTCGCGCCCCCTCGACCGCGGGCGCCCGCTGTGGGAGGTCTACGTGGTGCGTGACCTCGCCGAGGGTCGCGTCGCCGTCCTGACCAAGATCTCCCACGCCCTCGTCGACGGCGTCTCCGGCCTCGAGCTCCTGAGCACCCTCCTTGACGTGGCCCCCGAGGGGCGCGACGTCGAGCCGCCGGACCAGCCCCGGGAGCTCCCGGCGCCGCCGTCCGACCTGTCGCTCCTGGCCCGTGGCGTGGCGTCGCTGCCCCGCCAGCAGGTCCGGATGCTGTCGGCGCTGCCGGCCACGCTGCGCCACCTCGACCAGCTCCCGACCATGCGCACCCTGCCGGGGACCGGCCCGCTCACGCGGGCCGCGGACGCGGTCTACGGGCTGATCACGCGGGACCGAGACGGTGCCATCCTGGAGCGCCCGACCGGGCCGGGCCCCGAGGTGTCCTTCGGCGGCCGGATCTCCGCGCACCGCCGTTTCGCCTTCGGAACCCTCGACCTCGACACCGTCAAGGCCGTCAAGGACACCAAGCCCGGCCTGACCGTCAACGACGTGGTCGTCGCGGTCACCGCGGGTGCCGTCCGGCGCCGCCTGCTGGCGCGCGGGGACTCGGTCACCGAGCCACTCGTGGCCTACGTCCCGATCTCGGTGCGCACCCCGGGCACCGGCTTCGGCAACCACATCGCCTCGCTGATCGCCGAGATCCCCACCGACGAGCCGGACCCCGTGGCGCGGCTCGAGCGGTCGCACGCCACCATGCAGTCGGCCAAGACCCGGCACCGGGCCACCCCGGCGACGCTGCTGACCGACGCCAACCACACGGTGCCGCCGGCCCTCTTCGGCCGGGTGGCCAGGGCGATCAGCTTCACGGCGGCCAACGGCCTGATCGACCCGGCGTTCAACCTCACGGTCTCCAACCTTCCCGGCTCGCGGATCCCGCTGCACCTCGCGGGGGCGAGGGTCGTGTCCCAGCACCCGGTCAACCTGGTGTTCAACGGCCACGGCCTCGCCGTGACGTTGCTCAGCTACCAGGACCGGCTGGACTTCGGGCTCACCGTCGACCGGGACAACTTCCCCGACGTCTGGCACCTCGCGGCGGACCTCGAGGCCGCGCTCGCCGAGCTGGCCGAGGCCGTCGGCGTGCCGACCCGGCGCACCCGCCGCGCACCGAGGCGGCGCCGATGAGCGCCGGGGGACCGCACGGCATCGACGCGGTGCCGGCCTGGCGCCCGCCGTGGTGGCTCGCCCTGCGCGAGCTGCTGTCGCTGTGGCGGGCCGCCCTCTCGCTGCTGCCCGTTCCGGCCCAGCCGCCGGGAGGGGGCCGGGCCGCGGCCGTCGTGCTCGTGCCCGGCTTCCTGGCCGGCGACTGGTCGCTGCGCCCGGCCGCACGCCACCTGCGCAGGCGGGGCTTCCGCACCCACCGGAGCGGGATCCGCCTCAATGCCGGCTGCACCAGCGACCTGGTCGACCGCCTCGAGCGGCGGGTCGCCGCCGTGGCGGCCGCCGAGGGGCCGGTCGCGCTCGTCGGTCACAGCCGGGGTGGCACCCTGGCCCGCCTGGTGGCCGCCCGTCGTCCCGACCTGGTGCGCCAGGTGGTCACGCTGGGCAGCCCCCTCACCCACCAGCTCGCCGCCAGCGAGCGGGTCCTCGGCGTGGCCGAGGCGATCGCACGGCGGAACCGCCGCCACTCGCCGCTGTGGCTCGACGACGACTGCCTGCGCGGCGCCTGCGCCGAGCGCACCGGCCTCGCCCTCGCCGCGCCGCTCCCGACCGAGGTGCGTCTGACCTCCGTCCACACCCGCGGCGACGGCATCGTCGTCTGGAGCTCCTGCGTCGCACCGGGTGCCGTCCCGGTCCGCGTCCGCGGCAGCCACAACGGCCTCGCCAGCAGCCGCTCCGGCCTGCGCGCCGTCGTCCGGGCCCTGGCCCCGGTCACGACATTCCCCGTCCCACCCGTCCACGACACCGACACCACCGGGGCGCCCCGCCCCACACCTCAGGAGGAGAACACCATGAACCTCGCCGGCAACCTGCGGCACACCGCCGTCAGCCACCCCACGCGGGTCGCCGTCCGGCTCGACGAGCACGAGACCACCTACCGCGAGCTCGCCGGCGCCGCTGCCCGGGTCGCCGGTTGGCTGCGCACGATGGGCGTGCAGCCGGGCGACCGGGTCGGGGTGCTGCTGCCCAACCTGCCCTCGATGCCGGTCGTCTACTACGGCATCCTCTGGGCCGGCGCCGTCGTGGTGCCGATGAACCCCCTGTTCAAGGCCCGCGAGATCGGCTACGCCCTCGCCGACTCCGGCGCCGCCGTGCTCTTCGCCTGGGACGCCGCCACGGAGGAGGCCGCCAAGGGAGCCGCCGATGCCGGCGCGCTCCACGTCCCCGTCGGCCCCGGCTTCGCCGACGAGGTCGCCCGGCACCAGCCGATCAGCCTGGAGGTGCGGCACGCCGCCGACACCGCCGTCGTGCTCTACACCTCGGGCACCACCGGGTCGCCGAAGGGCGCCGAGCTCACCCACAGCAACATGAGGCGCAACGCCGAGGCGTGCCGCGGCTTCCTCGGGCTGACCGAGCAGAGCGTGGTCTTCGGCGGTCTGCCGCTGTTCCACTCCTTCGGCCAGACGGTCTGCATGAACACCGGCTTCCTGGTCGGCGCCACGCTCACCCTGCTGCCCCGCTTCGAGCCGGGCGCTGCGCTCGAGGTCATCCAGCGCGACGAGGTCACGCTCGTCGGCGCCGTCCCGACCATGTACGTCGCGCTCCTCCAGCACCCCGACCGGGCGCGCTTCGACACCTCGACCCTGGAGCTGTGCGTCTCGGGCGGCGCGTCGCTGCCCGTGGAGGTGCTGCACGGGTTCGAGGAGGCCTACGGCGCCCCGATCCTCGAGGGCTACGGCCTGTCCGAGACCAGCCCGGTCGCCTCCTTCAACCACCCGGACCGCGAGCGCAAGGCCGGCTCGGTCGGGCAGCCGATCGAGGGCGTGGAGTTCCGCCTCGTGGACGAGGACTGGAACGACACCCCCGAGGGCGAGGTCGGGGAGATCGCAATCCGCGGCCACAACGTCATGAAGGGCTACCTCAACAAGCCCAGCGCGACCGCCCAGGTGCTGCAGGACGGTTGGTTCCGCACCGGTGACCTCGCGCGCCGCGACGAGGACGGCTACTACTTCATCGTCGACCGCGCCAAGGACATGATCATCCGCGGCGGCTACAACGTGTACCCCCGCGAGATCGAGGAGGTGCTCTACGAGCACCCGGCCGTCGGGTCGGTCGCCGTCATCGGCGTCCCCCACGAAACCCACGGCGAGGAGATCGCCGCCGCGGTCGTGCTGAAGGACGGCGCCGCGGCCACCCCCGAGGAGCTGCGGGACTACGTGCGTGAGCGCGTGGCGGCGTACAAGTACCCGCGCATCGTCTGGCTCACCGACGCCCTGCCGCTGGGCGCCACCGGCAAGATCCTCAAGCGCGAGATCACCGTGCCCGCCGACGTCGCCGGCGCCTGACGCGCCACCCGGAAGGAAGGAACACACCATGGCAACCGTCGACGAGAGCGCCCGACCGGCCCCCCGACTCGACCTCCACGTCTTCATCACCGGCGCGAACGGCTTCATCGGCCGTGCGATGGCCGCCCGCTTCCGCGAGCTGGGTGCCACGGTCACCGGCGTCGACCTGGTCGCCGACCCCGACCGCGGCGTCGTCGCCGGCGACACCACCGACCCCGAGTCGTGGGCCGGTGCCCTCGACGGGGTCGACGTCGTGGTGCACACCGCGGCCCTGCTGGGCCCGGCGTACAGCCTCGAGCGGGCCTGGCACGTCAACGTCTTCGGGACCCACCAGGTCCTGCGTGCCGCGGTGGACGCGGGCGTCCCGCGCTTCGTCCACTTCTCCTCGATCATGGCCTACGGCTTCGGCTTCCCCGACGGCGTCGACGAGACCTACCCGGTACACGTCGACAACGACGTCTACACCGACACCAAGGTCAACTCGGAGGCCGTCGTCCTGACCGCGCACGCCGCCGGCGAGATCGACGTGACCGTCGTCCGACCCGGTGACGTCTGGGGACCGGGCTCGGTGTGGGTCCGGGTGCCGATGCAGGAGATGGCCAAGCCGACCGGCTTCCCGATCCCGGACGGGGGCAGGGGCGTCTTCTCCCCCGTCTACATCGACAACTTCGTCGACGGCATGGTCCAGGTGCTGGCGAAGCCGGACGACTCCCGCGGGCAGGTCTTCAACATCACCGACGGCGTCGGCGTTCCGTGCTCGGACTACTTCGGTCGCCTGGCCGAGATGGGCGGCGGACGCCTCGTGACGCTGCCGGTCCGGATCGCGGCCCCGCTGGCCGACCTGGTCGGTGGCGTGATCCGCCTGCTCGGCACCCACAGCGACCTCGCCGCCGGCACGATGTACATGCTCAACCGCCGCGGCACGGTCTCCATCGCCAAGGCGCAGAAGGTGCTGGACTACCAGCCGCTGGTCTCCTTCGACGAGGGCATGGCCCGCGTCGAGGAGTGGGTCGCCACCGAGGGCCTGGCCCGGTCCTGACACACGGAGGTCGTCCCCCGGTCGTCACCACGGCCGGGGGACGACGTCGCGAGGGGCCTGCGGAGCCGCCTGTCGGAATCGAACCGACGACCTATTCATTACGAGTGAATCGCTCTACCGACTGAGCTAAGGCGGCGTGCTGCCCGGGACGTCGAACGCCCGGGCAACCCGGCGAATCATACCGACGGGGTGCCCGGGCGTCGAAACCGCGGGGCGCGCGGGAGGGTCAGGCGGCGACGAGGGCGCGGGCCACGCGGGCGCCCTTGCCGGTGAGCGTGGTCTGCTCGGAGCCGCACCAGCAGGTGAAGGACACCGTGATGCCGAGCTCGTCGTTGGTCATCGCGGTCACCTGGCTGGTGAAGATCAGCTGGGTGCGGTCGCAGGCGGTGCAGTGGTGGCTGAACACGGGGGTCCTCCTCAGAGTCTCGTCGACGTTGCACCACTGATTCTCCGGGACACGGATCCATAGAGGTAGCCTGTCTTTTCAGCAGAACCTCAAGGAGATTCCTATGTTCTCCCTCCACCAGCTCCGGTGCTTCATCGCCACCTACGAGCACGGCTCGCTCACCGCGGCCGCCGAGGAGCTCGGCTACGCCCAGCCCTCGGTCTCCGAGCAGATCCGGTCGCTGGAGAAGTCGTGCGGGGCCCAGCTGTTCCGGCGCGTGGGTCGCGGCGTCGTACCGACCACCGTGGCCGACTCCCTGCGACCCCACGCCGAGCGCACCTTGGCCGCGGCCGAGGAGGCGCGACGCGCGGTCCAGCGGGTGACGACCTTCGAGACCGGCACCATCCGGTTCGGCATGTTCGGCACCGCGCGGCTCTACGCCGGCGCCGGGCTGGTCGCGGACGTGCTCGCCCAGCACCCCGGCGTCCGGGTCGAGCTGATCGGCCAGAACTCCAACGAGGTGCAGGACGAGCTCCGTCGCGGCCGGCTCGAGGCCGCGATGATCGCGGTGCCGACCGTCACCAGCGAGGGCATGAGCGTGACCCCCGTGGCACGTGACGAGCTCGTCTACATCAGCGCCGACCACGACCGGCTCGCCAGCCCGGTGACCGCGCGACGACTCTCGCAGGCCTCGCTCGTGATGCCCGAGACGACCTGGCGCGCCGACGACTCGACCCGGATCATCCTCCGGCAGCTCCTCCACGAGACGGGCCGCAACCCGATGACCAGGATCGAGGTCGAGGACGTCGAGACCGCGGTGGAGCTGGTCGGGATGGGGCTCGCCGACTCGGTGATCCCCCGCGGCGCCGCCGAGCAGCTCCTCCCCCGCCTGGCCCCGACGGCCGGCCTGGTGCCCCTGCGACCCCGCCAGTTCGACACCCTCGCCATCGTCCACCGCGCGGGCGCCACCCTCTCCCCCGCGGCCCGGCTGATGATCGACCTCGCCACGAAGCGGATCCAGGCGATCGCCCAACCGGTGAATCAGCAGGCGAGCCCGTCCTCGGGAACCTCGCCGCGCACCAGGTAGGCCTCCACGGCCCGGTCGACACAGGGGTTGCCGGCGTTGTAGCCGGTGTGGCCGTCACCGTCGCGCTCGACGAGGACGCCCGAGTCGAGCTGGTCGGCCAGCGCGACCGACCACTCGAAGGGGGTCGCGGGGTCGCGCGTGGTGCCGACCACGACGATCGGCGCGGCACCCGCGCCGTCGATCTCGATCGGCGGCTCGGTCGAGCGGGCGACCTGACCACTGCACCCGACCAGGCCCCAGGCGAACACCTCGCCGAACGACGGGGACGCCTCGCGGAAGTCGGGCACCTGCGCCGCGACCTGGCCGGGCCGGATCGACCACGGGTCGTCGAGGCAGCTGATCGCCGGGAACGCCTCCGAGGAGTTGTCGGTGTAGCCGCCGCCCGGGCCGCGCGAGGCGTAGGCGTCGGCGAAGCTCAGCAGCAGGTCGCCGTTGCCGTTGAAGCCCGACTGCAGCCCGGCACTCAGGGCGTACCAGTTGGAGCGGTTGTAGAGCGGCGTGATCAGGCCGTAGAAGGCCAGCCCGACCGTCAGGTCGCGACCCGAGGACGTCGGCAGCGGCTGCTGGTCGACCTCCTCGAGGAACCGGGTGATCCGGTCGAGGCCACCCTCGACGGAGTCGCCGAGGAAGCAGTCGTCGACCTCCTCGACGCAGTTCTGGACGTAGGCGCGCAGCGCGGTCTCGAAGCCGCGGGCCTGTTCGAGGCTGACCTCGCGCGAGGGCAGCGAGACGTCGACACCCCCGTCGAGCACGAGCCGGCCCACCCGCCGGGGGAACAGCTCGGCGTAGGTCGCCCCCAGCTTGGTGCCGTAGGAGGCACCGAAGTAGTCGAGGCGCCGCTGGCCGAGCGCGGCGCGCAGCACGTCCATGTCGCGCGCGGCCTCGATCGTCGAGACGTGGGCGGCGAGCATCGCGTCGTCGCGCACGCACCCGCGGCCGAGCTGGCGGTAGCCGCCCACGAGGTCGGCCCGCTCGGCCGCGGTGTCCGGCACCGGGTCGGCGGCGAGGTAGGCATCGAGCTCGGCGTCGGAGAGGCAGTCGACCGGGGCGCTGCGCCCCGTCCCGCGCGGGTCGAAGCCGACCACGTCGTAGTGGGCGAGGAGCGGGTCGCGGAACACGTCGGCGGCACGGGCGGCGTACTGCGTGCCGGGGGCACCGGGGCCCCCGGGGTTGACGACCAGCGAGGCGCGCCGCTCCCCGCGGGCCGGCACCCGCAGCAGGGCGAGCTCGATCGTCCGGCCCCGCGGCTGGGCGTAGTCGAGCGGCACCTCGAGCCGGGCGCACTGGGCGTCGCCGCACGCCTGCCAGCTCAGGCCCTGCTCGTAGAAGCGGGCCAGCGCCCGCCGCGGCGGCTGGTCGGACCCGGACTCGACCGGGGGCGGTGGACCCACCTCGGCCGGGCCACCGGCCGAGCCGCTGTCGTCAGGCAGGGCCTGGAGCAGGAGGTAGCCGGCACCGGCGAGCACCAGCGCCGCCACCAGCACCAGGGCGACGACCCTCCGCGCTCCCGCACTCACCGCCGCGCCCCGTCGGGCAGCTTGAGCGCGACCATCATCGACTCCAGGGCCAGGGCCACCGGCACGTTGAACTCCAGCATCTGTTCGCGGGCCTCGAAGATCCAGCCGATCCGGCGCAGGTTGAGCTCGGCGCTCGAGCCGTCGGCCAGCTTCGTCACCTCGTGACGGCGTCCCTCGTTGACCAGGTCACCCGGGGCACCCGCCGCCACCGCGATCGCGTCGCGGTAGACCGACGCCAGGTCCATCAGCGCCCGGTCGACCACGTCGAGGTGGCGCCGCTTGGCGCGGGTCTTCTGGTTCCTCTCGAGCGCCGCGAGCGCCGGGGCGTACTCGCGGGGCCGACGGCCCCGCTCGACGACCCCGTGGGCCTCGGCGAGGTCCTGCCGCTCCCGGGCGTCGAGAGCACTGGTGATCGCGTCGGCCTCGGCCTTGCTCGTCTCGGCCAGCGCCGTCGCCGCCGCGAGGCACGCCCCCAACGAGGTGAGGGCGGTCGGCACCGCCACGACCTGCTCGCGGCGCTCGCGCACGTCCTCGTCGCGGGCGAGCGCGCGGGCGCGGCCGATGTGGCCCTGGCTCGCACGCGCGGCATAGGCGGCGAGCTCGGCCGGCACCCCGTCGGAGCGGACGAGGAAGTCGGCGACGTCGCGCGCGGTGGGGGTGGTGAGGCTGACCAGCCGGGTCCGTGAGCGGATCGTCGGCAGCACGTCCTCGACCGTCGGCGCGCAGAGCATCCACACCATCCGCCCGGTCGGCTCCTCGATCGCCTTGAGCAAGGCGTTGCAGGCCTGCTCGGTGAGCCGGTCGGCGTCCTCCACGACCATGATCTGCCACCGCCGGCCGACCGGCGCGAGGGCGGCCCGCCGCACCAGGTCGCGGACCTCGTCGACCCCGATCGAGAGCTTCTCGGTCCGGACCACCGTGACGTCGGCGTGGGAGCCCTTCAGCGTCGTGTGGCACCCCTTGCACACCCCGCACCCCGGGACCTCGGCGTCGCACTGGAGGGCCGCGGCGAAGGCGGTCGCGGCGTTCGAGCGGCCCGATCCCGGCGGGCCGGTGAACAGCCACGCGTGGGTCATGCCGTGGCCGTCGGCCGCGCGGCGGAGCGCGTCGATCGCCCGGTGTTGCCCGACCAGGTCGTCCCACACCGAGCCCATCAGCCTGCCTGCCCCAGCAGCGGCTCGACCCGCGCGCGGATCGCCGCCGTCACCTCGTCGACCGGGAGGCGGGCGTCGAGGACGAGGTAGTGGGCGGGGTCGTCGTCCGCGAGGTCGAGCAGCACCTGGCGCACCCGCGCGTGGTAGTCGAGGTCGCGCTGCTCGATCCGGTCACGCTCGGTGAACCGGCCCAGCCCCTGCCGCGGCTCGAGGTCGAGCAGCACCGTCAGGTGGGGGCGCAGGTCGTCGGTCGACCAGCGCAGCATCGCCTCGAGGCCGGCGCGGTCGAGGCCGCCGGAGCCTTGGTAGGCGAGGGAGGAGTCGACGTAGCGGTCGGTCACCACGACCTCACCGCGCTCGAGGGCAGGCCTCACGACGGTGTCGACGTGCTCGGCCTTGTCGGCGGCGTAGAGCAGCGCCTCGGTGCGGGCCGACAGGTCGCCGGTCGCGGGATCGAGGACGATCCGCCGCAGCTCGCGGCCCACCGCGGTGTCGCCCGGCTCGAACGTGAGCCGCACGGTGTGACCGACCTCGGTCAGCCAGCCGGCCAGCGCCTTCGCCTGGGTGGACTTGCCGGCGCCCTCGCCGCCCTCGAGGCAGACGAAGACCCCGGTGTCGGTGTGGTGTCCAGCAGTCACGGGATCACCCTACGGGCGAGGGCCGACGGTCCCGTCAGGCCTTCTTCGCCGCAGCCTTCTTGGCGGTCTTCTTCGCCGTCGACTTCGTGGCGGTCTTCTTCGCCGTCGACTTCTTCGCCGTCTTCTTCGCGCCCTTCTTGGCCGTCTTCTTCGCCGGGCCCTTGGCGCGACGCTCGGCGAGCAGCTCGGCCGCGCGCTCGAGGTTGATCGACTCGACCGAGTCACCCTGGCGGAGGGTGGCGTTGTACTCGCCGTCGGTCACGTACTCACCGAAGCGGCCCGACTTCACCACGACCGGCTGGCCGGAGACCGGGTCGTTGCCGAGCTCCTTGAGCGGCGCGGTCGCCGCCCCGCGACCCCGCTGCTTGGGCTGGGCGTAGATCTTCAGCGCGTCCTCGAGCGTGATCGTGAGCAGCTGCTCCTCCGACTCGATCGAGCGGGAGTCGGTGCCCTTCTTGAGGTAGGGACCGTAGCGGCCGTTCTGGGCCGTGATCTCCTCGTCCGACTCCGGGTCGGTCCCGACCACGCGCGGCAGCGACAACAGCTTGACCGCGTCGTCGAGGGTGATCGTGTCGAGGCTCATCGACTTGAAGAGCGAGCCCGTCCGCGGCCTGTCCTTCTTCGGCGCGTCCTCGGGCAGCTGCTCGGTGACGAAGGGGCCGTAGCGGCCGTTCTTCGCGACCACCCGCAGCCCGGTCTCGGGGTGCTCGCCCAGCTCGATCTCCTCGCCGGCCGGGTTGGCGAACAGCTCGCGCGCCTTCGCCGCGGTCAGCTCGTCGGGCGGCAGGTCGTCGGGGACGTTGGCCCGCTTGCCGGCGTAGGCGCTGTCCTCGGTGCCCTCGAGGTAGGGGCCGTAGCGGCCGACGCGCAGGTTGACGCCGTCCTCGGCCGGGCCGATCGGGAACGTGGCGAGCTCGCGGGCGTCGATGTCGCCGAGCTCGTTGACGAGCGTCTTGAGACCCTCGACGTCGCCGGAGCCGTAGTAGAACTCCCCCAGCTCGCTGTTGCGGTCGCGGCGACCGCCGGCGATGTCGTCGAGCACGTCCTCCATCCGGGCCGTGAACTCGTAGGAGATCTGCCGGGGGAAGTGCTCGGTCAGCAGCCGGGTCACCGAGAAGGCGAGCCAGGCCGGCACCAGCGCGGTGCCCTTCTTGTAGACGTAGCCGCGGTTGAGGATGGTGCCGATGATCGAGGCGTACGTCGAGGGCCGGCCGATCTGCCGCTCCTCGAGCTCCTTGATCAGCGTCGCCTCGGTGTAGCGGGAGGGCGGCTTGGTCTCGTGGCCGTCGGCGGTGACCGACGCCGCGCTGACGGCGTCGCCCTGCTCGACCGCGGGCAGCCGGGTCTCGGCGTCGTCCTTCTGCTTGCCCTCGTCGGTGCCCTCGACGTAGGCCTTGAGGAAGCCGTGGAAGGTGATGACCCGGCCGCTGGCGGAGAAGACGACGTCCTCACCGGAGGCGGCGGCGCCGCCGAGCCGGATCGTGACCGACTGGCCGACGGCGTCCTTCATCTGGGAGGCGACGGTCCGCATCCAGATCAGCTCGTAGAGCCGGAACTGCTCCCCGGTCAGGCCGGTCTGCGCCGGGGTACGGAAGGACTCGCCCGCGGGGCGGATCGCCTCGTGGGCCTCCTGGGCGTTCTTGACCTTGCTCGCGTAGACCCGCGGGCTGTCCGGCAGGTAGTCGGCGCCGTAGAGCTCTCGCACCTGCGACCGCGCGGCGTTGACCGCGTCTCCCGACAGCGTCGTCGAGTCGGTACGCATGTAGGTGATGTAGCCGTTCTCGTAGAGCCGCTGGGCGACCGACATCGTCACCGAGGAGCTCATGCCGAGCTTGCGCGAGGCCTCCTGCTGCAGCGTCGTGGTCCGGAACGGCGCGTAGGGCGAGCGCCGGTAGGGCTTGGACTCCACCGAGCGGACGTCGAAGGTCGTGTCCTGGAGGCCACTCGCCAGCGACTCGGCCCTCGAGCGGTCGAGGTGGACGACGCCGGCCTTGCGCGCCTTCTCGGTCAGCTCTCCGTCGTCGCCGAACTCGGCGCCGCGGGCGACGCGGTGGTCGTCGACGCTGTGGAGCCGCGCCGGGAACATCCGCTGGTCGTGCTTGCTGCCGGCGTCGAAGGTGCCTTCGAGGTCCCAGTAGGACGCGGCACGGAACGCCATCCGCTCCTTCTCACGGTCGACGACCAGCCGGGTCGCCACCGACTGCACGCGGCCGGCCGACAGGCCGGACATGACCTTCTTCCACAGGACCGGGCTGACCTCGTAGCCGTAGAGGCGGTCGAGGATCCGGCGGGTCTCCTGGGCCTCGACGAGGTCCATCGCCAGCTCGCGGGGACTCTCGGCGGCCGCGAGGATCGCGGGCTTGGTGATCTCGTGGAAGACCATCCGCTTCACCGGGATGTTCTTCGGCTTCAGCTCGTCGAGCAGGTGCCAGGCGATGGCCTCGCCCTCGCGGTCCTCGTCGGTGGCGAGGAAGAGCTCGTCGGCGTCCTTGAGCAGCTTCTTGAGCTTGGCGATGTGCTGCTTCTTGTCGCGCGGCACCACGTAGTAGGGCTCGAAGCCGTGGTCGACGTCGACCGCCAGCCGGGCCCACGGCTCGTCCTTGATCTTCGCCGGGGTGTCGGCGGCGCTGTTCGGGAGGTCGCGGATGTGACCGATGGAGGACTCGACGACGTAGCCCGAGCCGAGGTACTCCGCGATCTTGCGGGCCTTGGCGGGCGACTCGACGATGACCAGCTTGTGGGGCACGGGTGCGACTCTCTCCTGGAGGTGCGGGGGGATGGGCGTGGGGTCAGGGGCTGTACGGCGGATCACGGTAGCGCGAGATGTCAATCCCCCAGTGGGTCGCCGGCCACCCAGAATGTCACCCGCGGGTCAGGAAGCCCTCCTCGACGAGCTCGGCCACGACCGGGAGGTAGGTGGCGCGCACCTGGTCGGCCGGCCGGTCGAGCAGGTGCGCGAGGGCGTCGAGGACCTGGCCGACGGAGAGGTCGCCGTCGCAGGCCCCGACGAGCGCGGCCTCGACCGTGTCGGCCCGGCGGGCGCGCATCAGACCGCGCTGCTGGCGCAGCACCACGGCCTCGGGGTCCTCCGCGCCCGGGGCGCCGACGGTCTCCTGCTGGACGTCCGGGCGGCGCAGCAGCCGCTCGTCCGGGTCGACCGGGAGCCCGACCGCCGATCCCCACGCGGCGATCGCCGGCGCCACCGGCTGCTCGACCGCGTGCGGCCACTCGAGGAAGCGGTGGGTGCCGCCGGGGCCTGCCGGCCGGAGCCGGGCGTTGAGCCAGCCGAACCCGACGCCCTCGATCCGCTGCTCGTCGAACCACGCGAGCCACGCGTCGTACCGCTGGACGTAGTCGGCGCCGCCGTGGCGCCCGGAGTCCTTGAGCCACAGCTCGACGTAGGACGGCGGGTCGAGGACCTCCCGCTGCACGACCAGCGCGTCGCAGTCGTCGCGCAGCCAGCCGCCGAGCCGCTCGTCCCACGGTTGGTCGCGGTGGATCGCCCAGTTGGCGAGCACCTGGAGCCAGCCGCCGGGTGCGAGGTGGTCGGGCGCGTCGCGGACGATCCGCTCGACGACGGTGTCCCCGGGGAGCCCGCTGTCGCGGTAGGTCAGCCGGTCACCGCCCGGCGGGCTGATGACGAACGGTGGGTTGGTCGCGACCAGGTCGAACGTCTCGCCGACGACGGGCTCGAGCAGCGAGCCGTGGCGGACGTCGAGGTTGTCGGCCCCGTTGAGGACGGCGTTCGCCCGGGCGAGCCAGAGCGCCCGGTCGTTGACGTCCGTCGCCACGACGGTCCTGCTGTGCGCGGCGAGGTGGAGCGCCTGGACCCCGCAGCCAGTGCCGAGGTCGAGCGCCCGGTCCACGTCGTGGCGCAGCGTCAGCTGGGCGAGCGAGGTCGAGGCCGGGCTGATGCCGAGCACGTGATCGGCATCGACGCTCGTCGGCCGGCCGTCGAGTCCCGGGGTGAGGTCGCTCATCACCCACAGGTCGTGGTCGTCGTCGGCGTAGGGCCGGCAGTCGACGAGCGCCCGCACCTCGGCGTCGTCGGCGACCAGCACGCCGCCGGCCGCGAGGTCGGGGACCAGGCCGGGGAGGGCGGCCTCCACCGCGGACCGGGGAACGGCGACCTGGAGCAGGAACAGCCGGACGAGCGTCTCCAGGGGCGACCCGCCGGCCGTACGGCGCCGGGCGGGGACGGTCTCGTTGCGGGCGAGCGCGTCGTGGGCCTCGCGCCCCAGCAGCCCGGCGACCGCGTCGTAGCCGTAACCGGCCGCGAGCAGCCCCTCGCGCAGCGGGACGGCCCACGTGGTGTCCTCGGTGCGCCCGCTCATGCCCCGACCTCCGGGGTCCGCTCGTGGTAGCCCGTCTCGCGCTCACCGCGCCGCCACTCCTCCAGCCCGCCGCGGTAGAGGCCGTGGCGCAGCTCGAGCTCGTAGCCGTCGTACTGCGGCAGCCCCATCTCGCGGGCGACCGCGAGCTCCGCCTCGACGTCGTAGGGCACGCGCACGTAGGCGATCGACCACGGCGCCGGCTCCTGGCTGTCGACCTCGCCCTCGAGGATGCAGTACATCGGGGTCGGGTCACCCATGCAGTTGCCGACGGAGCCGGTGTTGAAGGACGTGCGGCCCTCGAGCTGGCACTCGTAGAAAGGGTCGTGGGTGTCGCCGTAGCCGACGAGGTCGGGCTCCGGCCCGTCGCCGGTCGCGGCGGTGTTGGTGAAGAGCGCCTCGAACTCGGCCTGGGTCCGGACGTAGCGGACGCGGCGGTGGACGGTCTCCTCGCTGGCGTGGAAGAGCCGGACCCTGCGCCCGCTCAGCCAGAAGTCGTGGTTGAAGGGGAGCGAGCGCAGCCACTCGCCCTGCCCGGGCCCGAGCTGGTCGAGCCACCAGCGCAACGCCTCGTTGTCGAAGGTACGGTCCGGGTCGGGGAGGAAGTCGTCCCAGTTGCCGAGCAGGTTGACCTCGCAGCGCTCGCGGCACAGGTCGACGACCTCGCGCCCGCGCGGACCCTTGCCGACGTAGTCGCCGAGGTTGAGCACCCGGTCGATGCCCCGGGCGTCGATGTCGGCCAGCACCGCCTCGAGCGCGGTGAGGTTGCCGTGGACGTCGGACACCAGGGCCAGCCGCTGCATGCGGCGATCCTCGCACCCGCCCGGAACGGCGACGACCCCGCCCGGCGTCGGCCGGACGGGGTCGTCGGTGGTGCGGGCTAGAGCTGCCGCGTCGTGTCCGCGTCGTCGTGGGACGCGGACTCCGGCTCGTTCGCCGACGGGGCCGGCGGCGGGGTCGGCTCGGCCGGGGTGCCCGGCTCGTCCTCGCCGATCACGGCCGAGCGCCGCTTGGAGATGATGACCGCCGCGGCGATGCCGGCAGCCGCCAGCAGCGCGATGACGATCGACATCGGCCGGTTGGCGTCCTCGCCGAGGGTCAGGCTGACGACGGCACCGACGATCAGCAGCGACACCAGGTTCATCACCTTGATCAGCGGGTTGATCGCCGGACCGGCGGTGTCCTTGAAGGGGTCGCCGACGGTGTCACCGATGATCGTGGCCTCGTGGGCCGGCGAGCCCTTGCCGCCGTGGTGGCCGTCCTCGACCAGCTTCTTGGCGTTGTCCCACGCTCCACCGGCGTTCGCGAGGAACACGGCCATCAGGGTCCCGGCGCCGATGGCACCGGCGAGGAAGCCGGCCAGGGCGCCGATGCCCAGGCCGAAGCCGACCGCGATCGGGGCGAGGATCGCCAGGATGCCGGGGGTCGCGAGCTCGCGCAGCGAGTCCTTCGTGACGATGTCGACGACCTTGCCGTACTCGGGACGACCGGTGCCCTCCATGATCCCGGGGATCTCGCGGAACTGGCGGCGCACCTCCATCACGACCGCACCGGCCGCACGGCCCACGGCGTTGATCGCCAGGCCGGAGAAGAGGAACACCACCGAGACGCCGATCAGGATGCCGACGAGGATGTCCGGGTTGAAGACGTTGAAGGAGATCACGTCGTCCTCGGCCAGGGTGATCTCGCGCAGCGAGTCGAGCGCCGTGCCGATGTAGGAGCCGAACAGCGCGGAGGCGGCCAGCACGGCCGTCGCGATCGCGATGCCCTTGGTGATCGCCTTGGTCGTGTTGCCGACCGCGTCGAGCTCCGTGAGGATCTGCGCGCCCTCGGGGCTGACGTCGCCGGACATCTCGGCGATGCCCTGGGCGTTGTCGGAGACCGGGCCGAAGGTGTCCATCGCGACGATGACGCCGACGGTGGTCAGCAGGCCGCAACCCGCCAGGGCGACCGCGAACAACGCGACCGACAGCGACCCGGCACCGAGCAGGAAGGCCCCGAACACGGCGGCGCTGATGACCAGCGTCGTGTAGACCGCCGACTCGAAGCCGACCGAGAGGCCGGACAGGATCACGGTCGCCGGACCGGTGATCGAGGTGCGACCGACGTCCTTGACCGGGCGGTGGTCGGTGCCGGTGTAGTAGCCGGTCAGGGCGAGGATCGCGGCCGCGAGCGCGACGCCGATGACGACGGCCAGCGCGGCGATCATGGCCGGGCTGCCGTTGGGGGCGATGCCCGCGATCTGGTCGAGCGCGCTCCGCTCGGCGCCCTCGAGGTCGGCGAAGTCGGTCGGCAGATAGATGAAGGCGAGCGCGAACGAGGCCACGGCACCGACTGCGGCGGAGATGTAGAAGGCCCGGTTGATCGTGGTCAGGCCGTTCTCCCCGGCCCGCGGCTTGGTGAGGTAGACGCCGGCGACCGCGGACAGCGCGCCGATGGCCGGCACGAGGAGCGGGAAGACCAGGCCGGCGTCGCCGAAGGCGATCGACCCCAGGATCAGGGCCGCGACCAGGGTCACGGCGTAGGACTCGAAGAGGTCGGCCGCCATGCCGGCGCAGTCGCCCACGTTGTCGCCGACGTTGTCGGCGATCGTGGCCGCGTTGCGTGGGTCGTCCTCGGGGATGTTGTTCTCGACCTTGCCGACCAGGTCGGCACCGACGTCGGCGGCCTTGGTGAAGATGCCACCACCGACGCGCATGAACATCGCGAGCAGCGCGGCACCGAAGCCGAAGCCCTCGAGGACCTCCGGCGCCTGGTCCTGGAACGCCATCACCACGACACTGGCGCCCAGCAGGCCCAGGCCGACGGTGGCCATGCCGACGAAGGCGCCGGTGCGGAAGCCGATGTTCATCGCGGGGTCGCGGCCCTGCTCGTTGGCGGCCGCAGCCACCCGCAGGTTGGCGCGCACGGCGAGGCTCATGCCGAGGTAGCCGATGGCGGCGGAGAAGCTGGCCCCCACGAGGAAGAACACCGACCGGAAGACCCGGACGACCCAGTCCTCGGCGGGCAGCGCCAGCAGCAGCACGAACGCGATCGCGGCGAAGATCGCCAGCGTCCGGAACTGCCGCTGCAGGTAGGCGTTGGCGCCCTCCTGCACCGCCTGGGCGATGTTCTTCATGTTGTCGGTGCCTTCACCGGCGGCCAACACTTCCTGGCGGAACTTGTACGCCATCCCGAGCGCGCCGAGCGCGATCAGGAAGACGACCCCCACCAGTCCGAGATTGGCCCCGGAGACCTCCACGACAGCGGGAGCGATCCCGGTCATCTAGTTCCTCCTGAGTGACTCACGTCTCACGAACGTCGGGGAGTCTACGCACGGGTAAGGGCCAGTAGGCAGGCAGGTGTGAGGCGGACCACATCGTGTCCGCCTGGTTTTCTCGCTCTCAGCCGGCGGCGAGCGCCTGGTCGGCCGTGTCGTGGATGACGAACACCTTGGCCAGTCCGGTGATCCGGAAGATCTTCAGGAGCCTGTCCTGGTTGCAGACGAGCTGGAGCGAGCCGTCGTGGGCGCGCACCTTCTTCAGGCCGCCGACGAGCACGCCGAGGCCGGTGGAGTCGAGGAACTCGACGTCCTGCATGTCGATCACGAGGTGGTAGGAGCCACCGGCGACGAGCTCGGTGATCTTGTCGCGCAGCTTGGGCGCGGTGTAGACGTCGATCTCGCCGCCGACGGCGACCACGGTCTTGCCGCCCGCCTCGCGCGTCGTCAGTGAAAGGTCCACAAGATCTCCCCAGGGCCGCCCACCGAGATCACCCGAACGGTCCCGGCCGGCGGTCCATCGCTCCGTCTGCCGGACCTATCAAAGCACGCCGTCGGGCGCCGTGGGGCGGAAGGCGGCGTTCTCCACCGGGCGAGTCCGACTCCCGTCCCGCGCCCGTGTCACCGCGGTTTGCGAGACTGCGGTGGTGAGCGTGTCCGAGCCTCTCCCGGAGTCGCCGGCCCCGTCGTGGGCGACGGCGCTGCTCGAGCGGCTCACCACCGACCGCGGTGGGGAGGACAGGCTGACCCACCTCGAGGAGCTCCCGGCGCGTGCCGCCCGCCACGCCGACTGGCCGGGGTGGGTGCCGCTCGACGTCCGGGAGGCCTACGCGGCCCGGGGCGTCCTCCGGCCCTGGGCCCACCAGGTCGCCGTGGCCGACGCCGCCTGGGCCGGCGAGCACGTCGTGGTCTCGACCGGCACCGCGTCCGGCAAGTCGCTCGCCTTCCAGCTCCCGGCCCTGACGGCGGCCTCGGTCTCCCGCGGGCTGCGGGGCGAGCGAGGCGCTGCCGTCCTCTACCTCGCCCCGACCAAGGCCCTGGCCCACGACCAGTGGGCGTCGCTGCGCTCGCTCGACCTCGACGTCCGGATCTCCACCCACGACGGCGACAGCTCCCGCGAGGAGCGCGACTGGACCCGCGACCACGCCGAGTACGTCCTCACCAACCCCGACATGCTCCACCGGTCCCTGCTGCCCGGCCACGAGCACTGGTCCCGCTTCTTCTCCCGCCTGCGGTTCGTGGTCGTCGACGAGGCACACCACTACCGCGGCGTGTTCGGCGCCCACGTCGCCCAGGTGCTCCGCCGGCTCCGCCGGGTCTGCGCCCGCTACGGCGCCGAGCCGACCTTCGTGCTGGCCTCGGCGACCATGTCCGACCCCGAGGTCACGGCCTCCCGCCTGACCGGGCTCCCGGTCCGGGCGGTCACCGACGACGCCTCCCCGCGCGGCCGGGTGTCGCTGGCGCTGTGGGAGCCGCCCTTCGCGTCCTGGCTGGGGGAGAACGGAGCCCCCGTACGCCGCCCCGCCGGTGCCGAGGCCGCCGACCTGCTCACCGACCTGGTGGTGGCCGACGTGCGGACGCTGGCCTTCGTGCGGTCGCGCCGCGGGGTCGAGCAGCTGGCCCGCACCACCGGCGACCTGCTGGCCGAGGTCGATCCGTCGCTGCCCAGCAAGGTCGCCTCCTACCGGGGCGGCTACCTCCCCGAGGAGCGGCGCGAGCTCGAGGGTCAGCTCCGCCGCGGCGAGCTGGTCGGGCTGGCCGCGACCAACGCCCTCGAGCTCGGCATCGACATCAGCGGGCTCGACGCCGTGATCATGGTCGGCTTCCCCGGCACCCGCGCGGCGCTGTGGCAGCAGCTCGGCCGGGCCGGCCGCGGAGCCGGCGACGCCCTGGGGGTGCTCGTCGCACGCGACGACCCGCTCGACACCTACCTCGTCCACCACCCCGAGTCCCTCGTCGGCCGACCCGTCGAGGCGAGCGTCTTCGACCCCGACAACCCCCACGTGCTCGGGCCCCACCTGTGCGCGGCGGCCCAGGAGCTTCCGCTGACCGAGGCCGACCTGCCGATGTTCGGGCCCGCCAGCCGCGGGGTCGCCGACGCCCTCACCGCTGCCGGCCTGCTGCGCCGACGCCCGCGCGGGTGGTTCTGGACCGACCGGCGCCCGGCCTCCGAGCTCGCCGACATCCGGTCCGGCGGTGGCCCGCAGGTGCAGCTGCTCGAGGCCGCCACGGGACGGGTGGTCGGCACCGTCGACGGCGGCCGCGCCCACGGCGAGGTCCACACCGGTGCGGTCTACCTCCATCGCGGCGAGACGTGGGTGGTGCGCGAGCTCGACCTCGACGACCACGTCGCCATCCTGGAGGCCCACGACCCCGGATACTCGACGTCGGCCCGCGAGACGACGGAGATCTCGGTCGTCCAGGAGCGTGAGCACGTCGACTGGGGCAGCTGCCGGCTCTCGCTGGGCGAGGTCGAGGTGACCCACCAGGTCGTCGCCTACCTCAAGCGCCGCCACCCCGGTGGCGAGGTGATCGGCGAGGTGCCCCTCGACCTGCCCGAGCGCACCCTCCACACCACCGCGGTCTGGTGGACCGTGCCCGACGCGGTCCTCGACGGGACGGGGCTCGCCCCTGACGAGCTCCCGGGAGCAGCCCACGCCGCCGAGCACTGCTCGATCGGGCTGCTGCCCCTCGTGGCGACCTGCGACCGCTGGGACATCGGCGGGGTCTCGACGGCCCGCCACCACGACACCGGCGTGCTCACCGTCTTCGTCTACGACGGCCACCCGGGCGGCGCCGGCTTCTCCGAGCGCGGCTTCCGCGCGGCCCGGTCGTGGCTGCGCGCCACGCGCGACACGATCGCCGACTGCGGCTGCCCGGAGGGCTGCCCGTCGTGCGTGCAGTCACCCAAGTGCGGCAACCAGAACAACCCGCTCGACAAGGCCGGGGCGATCCGGCTGCTCGACGCCCTGCTCGAGCACGCACCACCCGACCGCGTCACCTGCTAGCGCCCCCGGCGACCGCTGGCTACGGTCGAGGCCATGGACGCTGCCATCTCCTCCGGACCTGCTTTCGCCATGGGGGTCGTAACG
Organism: Nocardioides aestuarii; assembly: GCF_039527245.1. Classification (NCBI taxonomy): domain Bacteria; kingdom Bacillati; phylum Actinomycetota; class Actinomycetes; order Propionibacteriales; family Nocardioidaceae; genus Nocardioides; species Nocardioides aestuarii. Next base: position 2,259,193 of record NZ_BAAAJT010000002.1, on the reverse strand, counting down.
CTGCCCGCCGGGGGCGGGGTGAGGGTCGAGGCCGGCGCCATGGTGATGATGCGCGGCGACGTCTCGATCGAGACCTCCACGCGCGGCGGCTTCCTCAAGGGGCTCAAGCGCAGCCTCGGCGGGGAGAGCTTCTTCGTCAACGACTTCCACGCCGGCAGTGGCGGGCAGGTCGGTGTCGCGGCCACGCTTCCCGGCGACATGGTCATGGTCGGGGTCGACGCCGCCCGGCCGCTGATGGTGCAGTCCGGGTCGTGGATCGCCTCGGACCCGAGCGTCGAGGTCGACTCGAAGTGGGGCGGGTCGAAGTCGTTCTTCAGCGGCGAGGGGTTGCTGCTGCTGCGCTGCAGCGGCCAGGGCGACCTGCTCGTGTCGTCCTACGGCGCCATCGTCGAGACCACGCTGGGTGACGGCGAGGCGCTGACCCTCGACACCGGCCACGTCGTCGCCTTCGAGGAGTCGGTGCGCTACTCGGTGAGGAAGGCCGGCAGCTGGAAGTCGACCCTGCTCGGCGGCGAGGGACTGGTGACGGACTTCGTCGGGCCCGGCCGGGTGTGGATGCAGACGCGCTCGAGCAGCGACCTGATCGACTGGATCCGCCGCGTGAACCCCCAGCAGAGCAGCAGCTCCTAGCCGTCGGGGGCGACGGCCGACGGACCCGCGCGGGCACGACCGACCAGGTCGCCGTGCTGGCCCAGCCACCGCGGACCGACCACCTCGACCGCCACCGCCACGTCGGACCCGGCGACCGCGCAGGTGACGAGCCGCGCCGCGTTGGCCACCGCGAGCGACGTGGCGACGGCGCACGCGTCCTCACCGCGCTGGAGCGCGGCGGCGCCGCCGAGGGCGGCCAGGTCGGCGGCTGCGGCCGCCCGGCGGTGGTCGGCCACCATCGCGGCGACCACACCGAGCGCGCATCCCACGAGGAGCAGCACCGCCGCGAACGACACGACCAGCAGGCTGGCCGCGCCGCGCTCGCGGGTCACGGTGGACCCTCGGACGCGGCCACCGCCTCGTGGCTGAGCGAGGCGCCCGGCAGGGCGTCGAGCAGCCCACCCGGCCCGTCGAGCCGACGGGTGACCAGCACCCGCACCTCGGGTCCGGTGCTGACCACCGTGACCGTGGCCCGCTCCCCCGCGACCTCCTCCGCCCGGGCGACCACGACCGCCTGGTCGTCACCACGCGCCAGCGACCGGGCGGCCTCGCGGGCCGCGTCGACGACCCGCACCTGGCCAGCGCCCACGGCCAGCAGCCACACCAGCGCGACGACCACCGCGAGCAGCAGCGGGATGCCGAGGGCGAGCTCGGCGGTGACCGCCCCGCGCTGGTCCGGTCGTTCGGGCCGGCGTGGCCGCCGGCTCATCCGATGCCCAGCAGCCCGAGCACGTGGTCGAAGAGGCTGCGCAGCAGCTGGTCGCCGAAGCCCCCGCTGAGCAGCGTGTAGAGCAGGCCGGCGAGGCCGGCGCCCGCGGCGGTGCCGACGGCGTACTCGGCGGTGGTGATGCCGCGCTCCTGACCGGTCCGACGGATCTGGTGCTTCATCTGGTCTCCCCCAGGTCGTGGGCCACCCGGTGCGGCCCGCAGAGGAGACCCTTCCCGGTCGTCGACCACGCCGCCACGCCCTGCGGCCGGGCTGGGGAGGACCACGCCGGACGGACCCGCTGTGGACGGCAGAGGGACCCTCACCACGACAGGTCGGCCACCAGCGAGGCCACCAGCGGCACGATCCCGAGGAGCAGGAACGCCGGCAGCAGGCAGAGCCCGAGCGGGACGGCGGCCCGGACCCCGACCGCGCGGGCACGCTGCTCGACCTCGGCCCGCCCGGCACGCGCGAGGTCGTCGGCGAGCCGCTCCACGACGGCGGCGACGGGCGCGCCTGAGCGCTCGGCCCGCGCGAGCGCCCGACCGAGGGGCGCGAGCTCGGCGTCGTGCGCGACCTCGGTCCACACGCGCTCGGGGTCGACACCGAGGCCGAGCCGGTCTGCGGCACGGGCGAGCCGGTCGGCCGCAGGCCCGGGCAGGGCCCGCGCTGCGACGCGCACGGCCGGGCCCGTGGCCGACCCGGCCCGCAGCGCGAGCGAGACCAGCAGCACCAGCGCCGGCAGGTCCCGTCGCACCGCCTCCCGCTCGCGCCGCTGCTCGGGCGGCTCGGCGCGCGCGAGCACCAGGTGGACGCCGGTCCCGGCCACGACACCGGCCAGCAGGCCGGGGATGCCGCCGAGGAAGGACCATGCCCCGAGTCCGGCCAGCGCCGGCCAGAGCAGGCGCGCTCGGGCCCGGCCCCGGGCCGGGGGCGCGGCGACGGCGGCCGTGGGCGGCGCCGGCCGCGGAGGCCGCAGGAGCAGGAGGGCTGCCCCGAGCGCGACGGCGACCAGTCCCGCCGTCACCGGTGGACCCCGGCGGCGATCCGCTCGATCCAGGTCAGGCCGACCAGCCCGAGGAGCAACCCCCCGACGAGGCAGGCCCATCCCAGGGGCTCGGAGGTCACGAAGGCCCAGGCCCCGCCGCCGGTGGTGGAGGAGACCAGGAGCGCGAAGGCCGGCAACGCGGCCACCAGCCGTGCGGTGGCGCGGGCCGAGGCCAGCTCGCCCTCGACGACACGCTCGGTCGACCGGTCGTCGCGCAGTCCCTCCCCCACGCTGGTGAGCGCCTCGGCCAGTCCGCCGCCGGCGCGGTGGGCCACCTCCCAGGCGGCAGCGACCACCCGCAACCGCTCGGCGCCGGGTTCCGTCGCGAGCCCGCGCAGGACCACGGGCACCTCGCCACCCAGGACGGCGGTCGACGCCGCGGCGTCCAGCGGTCCCCAGGCCTCGGCTGCGTGGTGGAGCGCCGTCGCGGGCGGTGCACCGGCGGACACCTCGGCGGCCACGAGCTCCACGGCCTCGAGCACGGCGGCCGCGGTGACGGCCGCCCGGCGGCGGGACGAGCGCAGCGACCAGAGCCGCCGGCCGCCGGCCACCACCACGACGACCGCCACGACCAACGCCGGCGGCACCACGAGCAGGAGCACGGGCGCGGCCAGCCAGACGACTCCGACCGGGGGCGAGCCGCGCGGCGGTCGCTCCGGTCGGAGGGGCAGCGCCCACCAGCACGCGGCGGCGACCGCCACCGACACCACGAGGAGCGGCGGACTCACCCCAGCCTTCCCGCCAGGAGTCGCGCTCCGGGGCCACGCCGGGCGGCACCGTCGTCGTCGAAGTGCACCGCCGCCAGCACCTCCACCCGGCCGTCGGCGCCGCGGTGGGGCACCGCGACCTCCCGGAGCAGCCGACGCGGACCGCGCCGCTCGAGGTGGACGACGAGGTCGAGCGCCGACCCCAGCTGGGCGTGGGTCGCCTCGCGCCCCAGCCCTGCGGCGAGCGCGAGCGCCTCGATCCGGGCCGGGACGTCGGCCGCCGAGTTGGCGTGGAGGGTGCCGCAGCCGCCGTCGTGGCCGGTGTTGAGGGCAGCGAGGAGGTCGACCACCGACCCGTCGCGCACCTCACCGACGACGAGCCGGTCGGGCCGCATCCGCAGCGCCTGGCGGACGAGGGTGCGGACGGTGACCTCGCCGACCCCCTCGAGGTTGGGCGGCCGTGCCTCGAGGCCGACGACGTGGGGGTGGTCGGGCCGCAGCTCGGAGGCGTCCTCGACGAGCACCAGCCGCTCGCGCGGGTCCACGAGGGAGAGCAGGGAGGCCAGCAGCGTCGTCTTCCCGACGCCGGTCCCTCCGGTGACGAGGAACGCGAGCCGGGCGTCGACGACCTCGCGGAGCAGGTCGGCCCCCTCGTCGGTGACCGAGCCCGCGGCCCGCAGGTCGTCGAGGGAGAGCACGCGTTGGCTCGGCACCCGCAGCGAGATCGACGTGCCGGGTCGGGCCACCGGTCCCAGCACGGCGTGGCATCGGGTGCCGTCGGCGAGGCGGACGTCGACGTGGGGCGTCGCGTCGTCCAGTCGGCGACCGGCACTGGCGGCCAGCCGCTGGGCCAGCCGGCGCACGGCGTCGTCGTCGGGGAAACGGACGCCGGCCGGCTCGAGGCCCTGCCCCCGGTCGAGGTGGACCTGGTCGGGCCCGTTGACGAGGACGTCGGTGACCCCCGGGGTCCGCAGCAGCGGCTCGAGGGGCCCGGCCCCGACGACGTCGCGGCGCAGCTGGTCGTGGACGGCGAGCACGGTCGCGTCGCCGACCGGACGTCCCGCCGCACGCAGCGCCGTCGCCACCCGGTGGGGGGTGAGGGAACCGGGGTCGCGGGCGAGCCGGTCACGGACCAGCTCGACCAGCGGGACGAGCCGGTCGGGCTGGTCGCTCACGCGGCGCCCGCTCCCGCGACCGGGGCGAGCAGGCCGCGCGCGGTGCGCGCCAGCGGGGTCCGGCGGGAGCGCAGGGGCCCCAGGCCCAGCTCCATCGACTCCAGGAGGCCGCGCTGGTCGTTCATCCGCGACCACACCGGCAGCTCGGCGACGCGGGCGACGTCGCGCTCGTCGAGGCCCGACCCGCGGAGCACCAGCCCGACCCGGCCGTCGGGGAGGCCGGCGGCGACCCGGGCGGCGGCGGCCAGGCCCGCCACGGTCGGCCGGGCGACCACGGCCACCCGGTCGCACCGCGCCACCACCTCCTCGGCGATCGCGTCACGCCACCGGGGCAGGTCGACGACGACCACGTCGTGGCCACGCTGGGCGGCGGAGAGCACCTCCCGGACTGCGAACGGCTGCAGCACGCCGCGGCGGCCGGCGTACCAGGTGAGGACGCCGAGCCCGTCGCGGCGGGGCAGGCTCTCCCGCAGCGCCGCGGCGCCGAGCCGACCCGTGGTCTGGCACAGCTCGTCCCACCGGACCCCGGGACGGTCCTCCATCCCGAGCACCCGGTCGAGGCCCGGCCCGAGCGGGTCGAGGTCGACCAGCGCGGCGGGGCCGACGTGGCCGGCGACCTGGCCCATCGCCGCGGCCAGGACGCTCGCGCCGGCCCCGCCCGAGCCGGCCACGACACCGACGGTCACGGCCCGCCGCCGCCGGCCGTCGCCGAGGTCGGTCAGCTGCTCGATCACCCACTCCCCGGACTGGGGCAGCTCCGCGACGTTCTCGGCACCGAGCGCCAGCGCGGTCCGCATCGCCTCGTCCGGGAAGCCGCCCCAGGAGACGACGTGGACGCCGTCGCGGCGCGGCGGTCGCAGCTCGGCGAGGGCGGCCGCGACGTCGTCGCCCACCAGGACCAGGGGCGCGGACGCCCAGCCGCTGAGCCCGGCCACAGGGTCCGGGGCGACCTCGGGGGTGACGCCGGCGGCCGCGCCGAGCCGCAGCAGCTCGTCGAGCAGCCGTTCGTCGGCGGTGACGACCAGCGGGGTGCCAGGTGGGTTCGCTTCCATGGCGTCGACCCTCGCCGCGGCCGACGGGCGGCGCGGCCCCGCGCAGCCGGGGTTGTGGAGGACGACGCGGCGGCCCCCGATGTGGATGCTTCCGGGCCCGCGAGCCTTGCCACCCACCTACAGTGAACAGCGTGACCCGCCCGACCGCGGCCTTCTTCGACCTCGACAAGACGATCATCGCCAAGTCGAGCACGCTGGCCTTCAGCAAGCCGTTCCAGGCGGGCGGCCTGATCTCGCGTCGCGCGGTGCTGCGCTCGGCCTACGCCCAGTTCGTCTACCTCGTCGGTGGCGCCGACCACGACCAGATGGAGAAGATGCGGGCGTTCATGTCCCAGCTGTGCGCCGGCTGGGACGTCGCGACCGTGCGCGAGATCGTCGCCGACACCCTCCACAACGTCGTCGACCCGCTGGTCTACGACGAGGCGGTCGGCCTGATCGAGGAGCACCGGCTCGCCGGTCGCGACATCGTCATCGTCTCCACCTCCGGCACCGAGGTCGTGGGCCCCATCGGCGAGATGCTCGGCGCCGACCGCGTCGTGGCCACCCGGATGGAGATCGAGGACGGCCGCTACACCGGCGAGATCGCCTACTACGCCTATGCCGAGGAGAAGGCCCGGGCGATCGAGGAGCTCGCGTCCGAGCTCGGCTACGACCTCGAGAGCAGCTATGCCTACAGCGACTCGGTGACCGACGTGCCCATGCTCGAGGCCGTCGGCCACGCCCACGCGGTCAACCCCGACAAGGAGCTGCGCAGGGTCGCGGCGTCCCGGGGCTGGCCGGTCCTGGTCTTCACCAAGCCCGTGGCGCTGCGCAGCCGGGTCCCGCTGCCACCACCCCGGCCGACCCTGGCGGCGCTCGCCGTCGGCGGCGCGCTGGCGCTCGGCGGCCTGGTCTGGAGCAACGCCAGGCGCCGTCGTACGGCCTCCTGAGTGGCACTGGTCCCCGGCGTGGCGGTCGACTTCCGGACAGCTGCACGGGAGTTGGGAAGCAGGTGACCACTGGCCCTTGAAGTGTCGCCGCGGACGTGCCGTAATGGACTCACCAACTCCACAGAGTCCGCACGTGAGCCAGGTACCCACGCGGCGATCCACCCTTCCTACAGGGCGCTTGTCACCGGGATCTGCCCGGGGCAACAACAAAGAGATGCACGCCTGGTAGCCAGGCATCACGTGTCAGCGGCGGCACCCGAGTCCTCGACACGGGTGCCGCTCGCACGTGCGGCCCCTCAGGGGCTGACGACGGGACTCGCCTCGGTGCCGGCAGCGAAGGCCTCGGCGGAGTAGAGCAGCCACTGGTGCACCGCGTTGGCGGCGTCGTCCTTGAGCGCGGCCGAGGTCCGCTCGTAGCCGGGTCGCAGCGCGAGGTGACCGGCCTCCGGCACCACCAGGGACTTCTCGTCGACGCCGCGCGCGACGAGCACGAGCCGCTCGGTGGCGCGGGCGACGACGCCGTTGTGGGAGGCGAAGGGAGCGGCGGCCAGCAGCTGGCCGTGGACGACGGCGGCCACCAGCAGCGCGGGGGCGTCGGAGGCCAGCATGTCCGCGACCACACGCAGCCGCTGCGCCGCCTCGGCATCGCGGGGCCGCCCGAGCCGGTCGGCGTCGACCGACCCCGCACCGGCCAGCGTGTGGAGCCGGGCGAGGGCCTGCAGCGGACTGCGGCGCAGCACCGGCGCCAGGCCCAGCAGCTCGGTCGACACCCGGACGGCCGCAGCCGCGACCTCGTCGCCACCGCCGGCCCGCACCACGCCGAGGTCGGAGGTGGAGCCCTCGAGCGCGGCGCTGGCGTGGGCGCCGCGCAGGAGCGACTCGGCAGTCTGCTCCGGCGACGTACGCCGCAGCCCGCGGTCGCGCAGGACCGCGTCGATGCCGTCGCGCGCCGAGGCGAGGGCCGACGGCACCCCCTCCAGCGCGTGGAGGCGGGCCAGGGTCTCGGCGGTGCTCGTGCTGCTGGGGTCGCTCATGGTGGCCCCAAGGCTAGTCAGCGCCGGCGGTGTGGCCGACAGGTAGCCTGCCCCCGATGGACGACGACCTCAGCCGCCTCTCCCGCAGCTTCGGCCCCGTGGCCGCGGCCTACGACCGCGGGCGGCCCGGGTTCCCCGCCGAGGCCGCGCGCTGGCTGGTCGGCCGGGAAGCCGCCACCGTGCTCGAGCTGGGTGCCGGCACCGGCAAGCTGACGCGCGAGCTGGTCGCCCTCGGCCACGACGTCCACGCCACCGACCCCGACGCCGACATGCTCGGCGTGCTGCAGAAGGCGCTGCCCGACGTCCGGACCTCGGTCGCGGGCGCGGAGGAGATCCCCCTGGCCGACCGCTCGGTCGACGTCGTGGTCGCCGCCCAGGCCTTCCACTGGTTCGACCACGAGAAGGCGCTGCCGGAGATCGCCCGGGTGCTGCGCCCCGGCGGCCACGTCGCGGTCTGCTGGAACAACCGCGACGCGCGCATCCCGTGGGTGCGCAAGCTGTGGAACATCCTCACCGACCAGCCGCAGCTGGCGCACGCGGAGGACGCATCGGTCGACGCGCTCGTCCAGTCGGACCTCTTCGGCTTCGTCGACGAGCAGTCCTTCGCCCACTGGCAGCACGTCGACCGTGACTCGATCATCGACCTCGTCGGCTCCCGCAGCTATGTGTCCACCCTCGAGGTCGACGAGCGCGAGGCCCTGCTCGACCGGGTGCGCACCCTCTACGACGACTACGGCCGCGGCATGGACGGCATGAAGCTGCCCTACGACTGCGAGTGCTACCGCGCCCGCGTCAACGACCGGCCGGACGCTCGCCCCGAGCCCGCGCGCGACGAGCCGTCGGTCGAGGAGCCCGGGGACGCGGCCCAGGCCGGGCCGACGGAGCCGCCGACCGACGGCAGCGGCACGCTCCTGATCGACTTCCGCTGACGGCGACGCGCAGGTCGACCCGCCGACCGCCGGGGGCCGGTAGCCTCCGCCCATGACGCGAGGCTGGCGCCTGCGCCGGCGTACCCGGCTCGGGACCGAGGTCGACCGCGCGACCTACCGCGCGCTCCACACCGCGAGCCTGGCCTCCCCCGCGCTCCGCGAGGGGCTGACGACGGCGAGCGCCGAGCGGAGCATCCGCCACCTGCGCACCCTGCTCGGCACTCCCGCCGTCGCGCTCTCCGACACCGCCGCCGCCCTCGCCTGGGAGGGGCAGGGCGTCCACCACCGCGACGACCTCGGGCCGCTGCTGGACCGGGTCGTGGAGTCGGGCGAGACCGTCGTGAGCACCTTTCCCGAGTGCGACGACCCGAGCTGCCCCTGCCGCCAGGTCGTGCTCAGCCCGCTGCTCGTCGAGGACGTCGTCGTGGGCGCCCTGGTCGCCTGCTCCGACGCCCAGAGCGGGGCGCTCGTCCGTGCTGCCGACGAGGTCGCCCGGTGGGTGTCGGGACAGCTCGAGCTCGCCGAGCTCGACGCCTCGCGGACCCGGCTCATGGAGGCCGAGGTGCGGGCGCTGCGGGCCCAGATCAGCCCCCACTTCATCTACAACTCCCTCGGCGCCATCGCGAGCTTCGTCCGGACCGACCCGGACCGTGCCCGGATGCTCCTGCTCGAGTTCGCCGACTTCACCCGCTACTCCTTCCGCAGCCACGGCGACTACACGACGCTCGCGGAGGAGCTGAAGTCGATCGAGCGCTACCTCCTCCTCGAGCAGGCCCGCTTCGGCGACCGGCTCGAGGTGACGCTGCGGGTGGCGCCCGAGGTGCTGCCGGTCGCGGTCCCCTTCCTCTGCATCCAGCCGCTGGTCGAGAACGCGGTGCGCCACGGCCTCGCCGGCCAGCAGACCGGGCGGCTGACGATCGTCGCGCGCGACCTCGACCAGGAGTGCGTGATCTCGGTCGAGGACGACGGCGTCGGGGAGGACCCCGAGCGCGTACGCCGGGCGCTCGCCGGCGACGCCGACCTCGACTCCGTGGGCCTCGGCAATGTCGACGCGCGGCTGCGCAACGCCTTCAGCGACGACTACGGTCTGGTGGTGGAGACCGCGCCCGGCGCCGGCACGAAGGTGACCGTCCGGGTGCCCAAGTTCGCGCCGGGGGTGCACGTGCAATGAACCAGCCCCTGCGCGCCCTCGTCATCGACGACGAGCTGCCGGCCCGCGACGAGCTCTCCTTCCTGCTCGAGCGCGACGCCCGGATCGGCGAGATCCGGACCTGCGGCTCGGCGACGGAGGCGCTGCGCGTGCTCCAGGAGCACGAGGTCGACGTGGTCTTCCTCGACATCCACATGCCCGGCCTCACCGGCCTCGAGATGGCGCAGGTCCTCAGCCGGTTCCGAGACCCGCCGGCCGTGGTGTTCGTGACCGCCCACGACGCCCACGCGGTCGACGCCTTCGACCTCAGCGCCGTCGACTACGTCCTCAAGCCGGTCCGCCAGGAGCGGCTCGCCGAGGCGGTGCGACGCGTGACCGAGCGCAGCGGGGCCCCGGCCGCACCGGTCGAGGAGCAGGTGCCGGTCGAGCGCGGCGGGGTCACCCGGTTCCTCTCCCGCGGCGACATCCGCTACGTCGAGGCCCAGGGCGACTACGCGCGTCTCCACACCGAGGCCGACTCCTACCTCGTCCGCACCCCGCTCTCGACGCTCGAGGAGGACTGGCGAGACAGCGGGTTCGTCCGGATCCACCGCTCCCTCCTGGTGTCGCTGGCCCACGTCGACGAGCTCCGGGTCGAGGGCGGCCGCTGCTCGGTGCTGGTCGCCGGGCAGCTGCTGCAGGTCAGTCGCCGCCACACGCCGCAGCTGCGTGAGGTCCTCACCCGGCGGGGCCGGTGAGCGAGCAGCCGCCGCCCCGGGTCCGGGTCACCGGTCCCTCGCGGCGTCCCACGCGGCGTACGGCGCGGCCGCGGCGCAGCCAGATCGACGAGGAGACCCGCCTCGGCGAGATCTACCTGCGCTCGCTGCTGCGCGAGCAGCTGCGGCTGGCGGGCCTCGCGCTGCTGGTGCTCGCCGTGGGACTCGGCGGGCTGCCGCTGCTCTTCTGGCTGGTGCCCGACCTCGCCGCGACCCGGGTCGCCGGCCTGCCGCTGGCGTGGCTGCTGATCGGCGTGGCGGCGTACCCGTTCCTGGTGGGGGTGGGCTGGTGGTACGTCCGCGCCGCCGAGCGCAACGAGGACGACTTCACCGACCTCGTCGAGACCGTGGACCGCCCGTGACCTCCTCGGCGGTGCCGGGCGTCGTCGCGGTCGTGCTGGTCACGGCGGCGACGCTCGGCATCGGCGTGTGGGCGCTGCGGTTCTCGCGCACCACCAGCGACTTCATGGTCGCCTCACGCACGGTCGGGCCGCGTCTGAACGCCTCGGCGATCGGTGGCGAGTACCTCTCGGCCGCCTCCTTCCTCGGCATCGCCGGGCTGGTGCTGGTCAACGGCACCGAGATGTTCTGGTATCCCGTCGGCTGGACGGCGGGCTACCTCGTCCTGCTGGTGCTCGTCGCCGCCCCGCTGCGCCGGTCGGGCGCCTACACGCTCTCGGACTTCGCCGAGGCCCGGCTGGGCTCGACCCGGGTGCGCTCGCTCTGCACGCTCATCGTGGTGCTGATCGGCTGGCTCTACCTGCTGCCGCAGTTCCAGGGCGCCGGCATCACGCTCCAGTCGACGCTCGGCGCGCCCCGCTGGGCCGGCGAGGTCGTGGTGCCGGTGATCGTCCTGCTCAACGTGCTCGCCGGCGGGATGCGCAGCATCACCTTCGTCCAGGCCTTCCAGTACTGGCTCAAGCTCACCGCGCTGCTGCTGCCGCTGATGGTGCTGCTGCTGGTGTGGGTCGGCGACGGCGCGCCCCACCCGGTCGACGTCGTCGGCTCGGGGCAGCAGCCGGAGCTCTGGGCGCTGCCGCTGGCGGGCTCGGACGCGCAGGGCGTCTACCTCACCTACTCCCTCATCGTCGCGACCTTCCTCGGGACGATGGGGCTGCCCCACGTCGTCGTGCGCTTCTACACCAACCCCGACGGCCGCGCCGCGCGGCGTACGACGCTCGCGGTGCTCGGGCTGCTCGGCCTCTTCTACCTGCTGCCGCCGGTCTACGGCGCGCTCGGCCGGATCTACGCGGACGCGCTGGTGGCCTCGGGCCGGAGCGACGTGCTGGTGCTCGAGCTGCCGCGGCTGATGGTGCCGGGGCTGCTCGGCGAGGTGCTGACCGCGCTGGTCACCGCCGGCGCCTTCGCGGCGTTCCTCTCGACCAGCAGCGGGCTGGCGATCGCGGTCGCCGGCGTGCTCGGCCAGGACGTCACCGGGCGGGCGTTCGGCCGCCGGCTGAGCGGCGTCGCCGCCTTCCGGGCCGGGTGCGTCGTCGCCGTGCTGGTGCCGTGCCTGCTCGCGCTCTCCACACCCTCGGTCGGCGTGGCCCGCGCGGTCGGGCTCGCCTTCGCGGTCGCGGCGTCGACCTTCTGCCCGCTGATCGTCCTCGGCATCTGGTGGCGCGGCCTCACCGCCCGCGGCGCGCTCGCGGGCCTCGTCGTCGGCGGCGCCGGCTCCGGCATCGCCGTCCTGTGGACCCTCACGACCGAGCCCGGCACCGGCTGGGGCTCGACGCTGCTGGAGCAGCCCGCCGCCTGGAGCGTGCCCGCGGCGTTCCTGACGATGGTCGTCGTCTCCCGCGCGACGCGGAGCCGGGTCCCGGCCGACGTCCACCGCTTCATGGTCCGCCTGCACACCCCGGAGCAGGTCCAGCTCGACCGGGGCTAGCGGCTCACCCCTCCGCGGGCGTGGCCGCCAGGCGGCGCACGGCGAGCGCGGCGACGACGCCGCCGGCGAAGACCAGCACCAGGCCGGGACCGGGCCACCAGCCGTCGGTGCCGACGAGGTTGAGCACGTGGACGACCTGCCACACCGGGAGCACCAGCGCGACCACCGCCATCACCGACCCCTGCACGATGCGGAGCGTGCGGTGGGGGACGAGCGCGCCGGCGAGGCCGAGCATCGCGGCGTAGAACGTCCACAGCCCGCCTCCGCGCAATCCCGAGATCGAGCCCAGGCCGGTCATCAGCCAGGGGATCATCGAGCCGAAGGCGACCAGGGCGACCGCGCCGAGCAGCTGCCGGCGACCGGGCACCGGCGCGCGGCGGGTCGGGGCGGGGGACGTCGGGGCGGGGGCGCTCATGGCGGGGATGCTACGTCGGCTTCCGGACCACCGGGAGGCTCGCGCGGGCCGCTCACCCGCCGCGGCGCACGACGAACGGCACCCTGGCCGCGACGAGCGGTCGCTCCGGCGCCGTCAGGGGCTCCCACGCGGCCCCCGTGTGACCGCGGTCACCGCTCGCCGAGCACCCGCCACCACTCGGCGCACGAGGTGACCGCAGTCACAGGAACCCCTTGACCGGGCCTCGGCCCGATTGCTGTCCTCGGCGTCACCGAGACGCGGCGGCCCGCCGCGCGACCCCTGGGAGGACCCGTGGACGAACAGGCGCGCCGGGAGTACTGGCGCAGGAACCTACGACTGATGGCGGTGCTGCTGACGATCTGGGCGCTGGTGTCGTTCGGCGCCGGCATCCTCTTCGTGGAGCCGCTCAACAACATCGACTTCATCGGCTTCCCGCTGGGCTTCTGGTTCGCCCAGCAGGGATCGATCATCACCTTCGTCATCCTCATCGCCGTCTACGTCTGGCGCATGGACAAGCTCGACGCGGAGTACGGCGTCGACGAGTACGAGGAGGAGGTGCACCACTCATGACCGACATCCAGCTCTGGACGACGATCTTCGTCGTCGCCTCCTTCAGCGTCTACATCTACATCGCCTACGCGAGCCGGGTCTCCGACACCTCCGGCTTCTACGTCGCGGGCGGCGGCATCCCCGCACCGGCGAACGGCGCAGCGATCGCGGCCGACTGGATGAGCGCCGCGTCGTTCATCTCCCTCGCCGGCATCATCGGCCTGGCCGGCAACGGCTACGGCGGGTCGGTCTACCTGATGGGCTGGACGGGCGGCTACGTGCTGCTCGCGCTCCTGCTGGCGCCGTACCTGCGGAAGTTCGGCAAGTACACGATCCCCGACTTCGTCGGCGACCGTTACTCCGAGAGTGCCCGGCTGATCGCGGTCATCGCGGCGATCGTCGTCTCGTTCGTCTACGTCGCGGGCCAGATGGCCGGCGTCGGCCTGGTCTTCACCCGCTTCCTCGGCGTGAGCACGACGGTCGGCGTCGTCATCGGCATGGCCATCGTCTTCTTCTACGCCGTGCTCGGCGGCATGAAGGGCATCACCTGGACCCAGGTGGCGCAGTACACCGTGCTGATCATCGCCTACCTGATCCCGGCGTTCGCGGTGTCGGCGAAGGTCACCGGCATCGCCGTCCCGCAGATCGGGTTCGGCAGCATCTTGGAGGAGCTCAACGGGCTGCAGACCGACCTCGGCCTCAGCGAGTACACCGCGGCCTTCGGCTCGACCAACATGCTCAACATGGTGCTGATCACCGCGGCGCTGATGTTCGGCACGGCGGGCCTGCCCCACGTGATCGTCCGCTTCTACACCGCGAAGTCGGTGCGGGCGGCGCGGTTCTCGGCCCTGTGGGCGCTGTTCTTCATCTCGCTGCTCTACACCACCGCTCCGTCGGTGGCGGCGTTCAGCAAGCTGCAGATCATCAAGGACATCGACGGCACCGCGGTCTCCGACGTCCCGGGCTGGTTCAACACCTGGGCCGACGTCGGGCTGATCACGCAGGCCCCCGAGGCACCCGGCGCGGTCGGGGCCCCGATCGCGGACCTCGCCGGCGACACGGTGCTCAGCTATTCCGACGTCTTCGTCAACAACGACATCATCGTGCTGGCCTCGCCCGAGATCGGCGGCCTGCCGGCCCCGATCGTCGGCCTGGTCGCGGCCGGTGGTCTCGCCGCCGCGCTGTCCACGGCGTCCGGCCTGCTGCTGGTGATCTCCAGCTCGGTGGCCAACGACGTCTACTACAAGCGGATCAACCCGCAGGCCACCGAGGCCCGCCAGCTGCTGGTCGGTCGGATCGCGATGGCCGCGGCCATCGTGGTCGCCGGCTACCTCGGCATCAACCCGCCGGGATTCGTGGCCCAGGTGGTGGCACTCGCCTTCGGACTGGCAGCCGCCAGCTTCTTCCCGATCCTCGTGCTGGGGATCTTCTGGAAGAAGTGCACGGCGGCAGGCGCCACGGCCGGCATGGCGGTCGGACTGCTCACGACGATGGCCTACATGCTGTGGACCATCGACATCTACGGCAACTCCGAGGGCATCTTCGGGATCGCCGAGACCGGGTTCGGCACGATCGGCATGTTGATCAACTTCGCGGTGACCATCACGGTCTCGCAGTTCACGCGAAAGCCGTCGGCCGAGATGCAGGAGCTGGTCGAGGAGATCCGCTTCCCCGGCCGCACCCAGCTGGTCGCCAAGCACGCCCAGGGCGAGCTCTGACCTGAACCACCCCAACCCAGCGGCGGCGAGGTCTTCCTCGCCGCCGCTGTGGTTCCCGGTCCGACTGCGGGCGCCCCGCCCGCGCCAACCTCCCGACAACCCCGCAGGAGTAGGTTCCGAACCATGGCTGACGAGACGCTCTCGAACCTGATGAAGGAAGACCGCCGCTTCGAGCCCCCGGCCGAGCTGGCGGAGCACGCCAACGTGAAGGAGGAGGCCTACGCCCGCGCCGAGGACGATCCCGAGGCCTTCTGGGCCGAGGCCGCCGAGCGGCTCGACTGGGGCCAGAAGTGGGACCAGGTCCTCGACTGGTCGAACCCGCCGTTCGCCCAGTGGTTCGTCGGCGGCACGATCAACGCCGCCGTGAACTGCGTCGACCGGCACGTCGCGGCCGGCAACGGCGACAAGGTGGCGCTCCACTGGGTCGGCGAGCCCGAGGACGACACCCGGGATCTGACCTACAGCCAGCTCAAGGACGAGGTCTGCAAGGCGGCCAACGCGCTGGCCGAGCTCGGCGTGCAGAAGGGCGACCGGGTCGCCATCTACATGCCGATGATCCCCGAGACCGCGATCGCGATGCTCGCCTGCGCCCGGCTCGGCGCCCCGCACACGGTCGTCTTCGGCGGCTTCTCGGCCGACGCCCTCGCCAGCCGCGTCACCGACTGCGGCGCGAAGGTCGTCATCACCGCCGACGGCGGCTACCGCCGCGGCGCGCCGTCAGCCCTCAAGCCCGCCGTCGACGAGGCCGTCACCAAGCTCGACGACGACAGCCTGGCCGCGACCGTCCTCGTCGTACGCCGCACCGGGCAGGACGTCGACTGGAACGCCAGGTCCGACGGTGGTCGCGACGTGTGGTGGCACGACGTGGTCGACGCCGCCTCGGCCGAGCACGAGCCCGAGCTCCACGACTCCGAGCACCCGCTCTTCGTGATGTACACCTCCGGGTCCACCGGCAAGCCCAAGGGCATCCTGCACACGACCGGCGGCTACCTCACCGGCACGTCGTTCACCCACTGGGAGGTCTTCGACCTGAAGGACGACGACGTCTACTGGTGCACCGCCGACGTCGGTTGGATCACCGGCCACTCCTACATGGTCTACGGGCCGCTGGCCAACGGCGCGACCCAGGTCATGTTCGAGGGCACCCCGGAGAAGGGCCGGTGGTGGCAGATCGTGCAGGACCTCAAGGTCACGATCTTCTACACCGCGCCGACCGCGATCCGGACCTTCATGAAGCAGGGCCGCGAGATCCCCGACGGCTACGACATGTCCTCGCTCCGGCTGCTCGGTTCGGTCGGCGAGCCGATCAACCCCGAGGCCTACGTCTGGTACCGCGAGGTGATCGGCGGCGACCGCTGCCCGGTCGTCGACACCTGGTGGCAGACCGAGACCGGCCAGATCATGATCAGTCCGCTCCCGGGCGTCACCGCCGGCAAGCCCGGCTCGGCGATGAAGGCGCTGCCGGGCGTCGCGGCCGACGTCGTCGACGACGAGGCCCGCTCGGTCGGCCACGGCGCCGGTGGCTACCTGGTGCTGAAGAAGCCGTGGCCGGCCATGCTCCGCACGCTGTGGGGCGACGACCAGCGCTTCAAGGACACCTACTGGTCGCGCTGGGAAGGCCTCTACTTCGCCGGCGACGGCGCCAAGCTCGACGACGACGGCGACATCTGGCTGCTCGGTCGCGTCGACGACGTCATGAACGTGTCGGGCCACCGGCTCTCCACCACCGAGATCGAGTCGGCGCTCGTCTCCCACCCGAAGGTCGCGGAGGCGGCGGTCGTCGGCGCCGCCGACGACACCACCGGCCAAGCGGTGTGTGCGTTCGTCATCCTGCGCGAGTCTGCCGGCGACGGCGGACCCGACATCGTGGAGGAGCTCCGCAAGCACGTCGCCCACGAGATCGGCGCGATCGCCAAGCCCCGTCAGGTGATGGTCGTCCCCGAGCTGCCGAAGACCCGCTCGGGCAAGATCATGCGCCGCCTGCTCAAGGACGTCGCCGAGCACCGCGAGGTCGGCGACGTCACGACGCTCGCCGACTCCACGGTGATGGACCTGATCAAGGACAAGGAGGGGTCGGGGTCCTCCGACGAGGACTGACCTCCCCCTCCTTCCGCCTCAGCGCGACGCGACCGCCGGGTCCTCGACGTCCTCGGACGTCGGGGACCCGTCGTCGTCGTCGCCCTCCTCGGCGGGTGCACCGCCCATGAGCAGGAAGGCGACACCGAGGACCGCGCTCACCAGCGACCCGGTCAGGATGCCGATCTGGGCCTCTGCCGTCATCAGCTCCTCGCCCGGGAAGGACAGCCCGGCGATGAAGAGGCTGACGGTGAAGCCGATGCCGGCCACGAACCCCAGGCCGATCATCATCCGCCAGCCTGACCGGTCCGGGAGCCGGCCGAGGCCGAACCTCACCGCGAGGAAGGCGAAGACCACGATGCCCACCGGTTTGCCGACGACGAGGCCGAACGCGATGCCGAGCCCGATCGCGGAGGTGAGCGCCTCGCCGAACACGCCCCCGCCCACGGAGACGCCGGCGTTGGCGAGCGCGAAGACCGGCAGCACGAAGAACGACGACACGGGGTGGAGCCGGGTCTGCAGCCGCTCGACCACCGGGACGGACTCGTCGAGCAGGAACCGGAGCCGGTCGCTCTCGTCGGCATCGAGCTCGTGGTCGGCGAGGGCCTTCTTGGCGTACTCGCGCGCGACCTTCTCCTCGAGCAGCGGCACGGTCGGGGTGATGAGGGCAATGGCGACGCCGGCCAGGGTCGCGTGGACGCCCGACTCGAGGGTGGCGACCCAGACCAGCACGCCGACGACGACGTAGGCCCAGATCGCCCAGATCCGCAGCACCCGCATCATGACCATCAGGCCGAGGAGCAGCAGGGCGACCGCGAGGGCGGTGAGGTTGAGGTCGGAGGTGTAGAACACCGCGATGACCACGATGGCGCCGATGTCGTCGACGATCGCCAGAGTCAGCAGGAAGAGCCGTGCGGGCGAGGGGATCCGCCGGCCGAGCAGGCCGAGCACACCGACGGCGAACGCGATGTCGGTCGCCATCGGGATCCCCCAGCCGTGGGAGCCCTCCTGGCCGCCGAGGACCGCGACGTAGATGAGCGCCGGCACGATCATGCCGCCGAGCGCGGCCACGATCGGGAGCGCCGCGGTCTTGGGGTCGCGGAGGTCTCCCTGCACCAGCTCGTACTTGATCTCGAGCCCGACGACGAAGAAGAAGATCACCATCAACGCGTCGTTGACCCAGTGCTGGAGGCTCTCGTCGAGCGTCAGGATCCCGAGGTCGAGGGTGATGTGGCTGTGCCAGAAGGAGTCGTAGGTCTCCGCCCACGGCGAGTTCGCCCAGACGAGGGCGACGAGGGCGGCACCGAGCAGCAGCGCCGAGCCGGCGGTCTCGACCCGGAGGAACTCCCGGACGGGGCGGGCGACGAACCGGGCCAGCGGGCGGCTGCTCTCGCTGTAGACGGGACCGGTACGCCAGACACGCTCGTCGATGCGCTTGCGGTTCTCGGACTGGGACATGTGAGGCCTCTCGGTCGTGGTCGGACACCGTTCACCGCCGGCACTGAGTACGCCGACGAGCCGACCAGACTTCCCGGCACACCGCTTCCACCTTATCGGGACGATAGGGTCGGCGACATGGCACCGGAACCCGTCCGTGAGACCGACCCCACCATCGGCCGTCTGGTCACCGACGCCAGCCGCGACATCTCCAGCCTCGTGCGCAAGGAGATCGAGCTCGCGAAGTCCGAGCTCAAGGTCAGCGCGAAGGCCGGCGGGCTCGGGATCGGGCTCTTCGCCGCGGCCGGGTTCATCGCCGTGCTGGCGATCATCATGCTGTCGGTCGCCATCGCCTACTTCATCCACTGGGCCGGACTCGGCCTGCACTGGTCCTTCCTCATCGTCTTCGGCTTCTACCTCCTCGTCGCCGGGCTGCTGGTGTTCCTCGGCGTGCGCAGCGTGAAGAAGGTCAAGGCGCCCGAGAAGGCGATCGAGCAGGGCCGTCAGATCCCGCAGGCCCTCAAGGGCAAGTCGTAGGGCTCAGGCCGTACGCCTCCTCACCGGGTCTCGACACGCCGGTCCCGACCTCGTGCCTCGGTCGGGCGGCTCGCTCGACCACCATCAGCGGATCCGCTGGCGCGTCTCCGCTACCCGGCGCAGTCGCCGGTGGAGACCGGCTCGGAGCGGGAGATGCCGGTCGCGGCGCTGCGGGCGACCTGCTCGGCGGTGAGGGCGTAGCCGGTGTCGTCGTCCTGCACCGACGCGGCGAAGACCACGCCGGCGACGTCACCACCGGAGGTGACGATGGGGCCGCCGGAGTTGCCGGGTCGGACCAGGCCACGGACCGAGAACACCTCGCGCAGCACGCTGCCGCGGCCGTAGATGTCGGGTGACCGGAGCCGCTGCTCGGCGCGGACGCGGCCGGGCTGGACGTCGTAGGGCCCGTCGAGGGGATAGCCGAGGATCGCGACGCCGTCGCCCGGTCCGACGCCCTGGTCGAACGGCAGCGCGGGGAGGCCGCTGGTGTCGAGCGCGAGGACCGCGACGTCGAGGTCGGAGTCGTAGTGGACGACCTCGGCCGGCACGGTGTCGCCGGCCACCTCGACCTGCGGCTCGTCGACGCCGGCGACCACGTGGGCGTTGGTCATGACCCGGCCGTCGGAGTAGACGAACCCGGAGCCCTCGACGCCGCGTCCGCAGTCGTTGGTGCCGCGGATCTTCAGGACGGAGGCGCGGGCGGCCTCCACGTCGGGGTCGGTGCGCAGCCGCTTGGGCCCGGGTCCCACCTCAACGATCCGCTCGGGGGCGAACGGGTCGAGGTATTGCGGGAAGAAGCCCGAGCCGACGACGTCGTTGAAGGCGCTCAGGGCGGTGTCGGCACTGTCCGGCAGCACCTGGTCGACCTCGGCGAGCACCGCGGAGCCGCGGACCTGGGTGGACACGCCAGGGAGCCCGGAGCCCGCGATCGCGACGCCCAGCGCCCACGCGACCAGCAGCACCGCGACGGCGCTCAGCAGCGCGCCGCCGACGGCGTCGAGCGCGCGTGCGGGCTGCCAGGTGACGCGGTCGCGCAGCCGCGCCCCTCCGTACTGGAGCAGCGCCTGGCCGAGCGAGGCGCACAGGATCACGATGAAGAGGGCACCGAGCGAGACCAGGACCGACGGCGCCGCGTCGCCGAGAGCCACGGGCGCCAGCCAGACGCCGATCAGGCCGCCGACCAGCAGCCCGACCGTCGCGAAGGCGCCGGTGATGAAGCCCTGCCAGTAGCCGGAGAGGGCGTAGGTCAGCACCAGGACGACGAGGAGCCAGTCGAGGACGTTCACTGGGCACTCACGGAGCGCTCACCGGTCCTCTCCGAGTCGGGTGTTCTGGCGCGGCAGCTGCTGACGGGTGGGATCACCCTGCAGCATGTGGGCGGGGAGCGCACGCAGGGGCGCGTCGTCGACCTGCTCGGCCCAGCCGACGAAGTCGAAGAGCCGCGCGATGATGCCGGCGGTGAAGCCCCACAGCACCCGGTCGTTGGCCTCCCCGACGAGGTAGCCGGGGCCGACCCAGCCCGAGGGGTGCTCGACACGGATCCGGTGCTGGGGGCCGACGAGGTCGCGGATCGGGACCCGCATCACCTCGTGGACCTCGTCGGGGTCGACGACGCCCACCGGGCTCTCGGTCTCCCACCAGGCCAGCAACGGGGTCACCGCGAAGTTGGACGGCGGCAGCCACAGCTCGGGGAGCTCGGCGAAGACGTCGACCCCCGCCGGGTCGAGGCCGGTCTCCTCCTCGGCCTCGCGCAGCGCCGCGTCGTGGGCCGTCTCCCCGGGGTCGATCGACCCGCCGGGAAAGGAGATCTGGCCGGGGTGGCTGCGCATGTGGTGGGCACGCTCGGTCAGCAGCAGGTCGGGGCCGGACTCGCCCTCGCCGAAGAGGATGAGCACTGCGCCGCGACGCGGGTCGCTGTCCTCGGGCGGCATGAACCGGGTCAGGTCGTGGACCGAGATCTCGCGGGCGCCCTCCTCGATCGGCCGCAGCCAGTCGGGCCTCACAGCGCGACCCCGAGCCGGTCCCGCACCTCGTCGCGCAGCTCGTCGAGCGACTCGATCTCCCCCGCCACCAGGGTGACCGTGCCGTCCGCCGCGACGTAGGCCGTCGTCGGCAACCCGATGGAGCGGAAGGGCCCCGCACCTTCGAGCAGGTTCTGGGGATCGGCGAGCAGCGGGTAGGTGACCCCGCTGTCGGCCACCAGGTCCATGGCACCGGCCGTCTGGGCGTCCTGCCAGTCGACGCCCAGGATCGGCACCTCGTCGCCGTAGCGCTCGTGGAAGTCCTGGAGGACCGGCATCTCCTGGCGGCACGGGCCGCACCACGACGCCCAGAGGTTGACGACCATCGGGCCCCGCAGGCCGCTGAGGGCCACGTCGGGACCGCCGCCGAAGCACGGCAGCGTCACGTCGGGCAGGCCACCGTCGACCGGGTCCGCTGCGACCTCGGGGCAGGGCTCGACGCCCGCGCGGTCCTTCGCGAGCCGCAGCTCGGGGGTGTCGACGTCGATCCGCGCCTCGCCCGGTGGCGGCGTCGAGCAGCCGGTGAGGACGAGGAGGGTGGTGGCGAGCGCCAGGGGGAGCCCGAGCCTCACGCCGGGCCCTGGGTCTTCACGAGGGCCGCGGCGGCGACCGGGTCGGTCGGCCCCTCGCCGTAGGACGGGCACCAGTGCGCCACCGGGCAGGCACCGCAGGCGGGCTTCTTGGCGTGGCAGCGGCGGCGGCCGTGCCAGATCAGGTGGTGGGAGAGCATCGTCCAGTCGCGCTTGTGGAACAGCGCCCCGATCTCGTGCTCGACCTTGACCGGGTCGGTCTGCTCGGTCCAGCCGAGCCGGCGCACGAGGCGGCCGAAGTGGGTGTCGACGGTGATGCCGGGGACGTCGAAGGCGTTGCCGAGGACGACGTTGGCGGTCTTGCGGCCCACGCCGGGGAGCGTGACCAGGTCGTCGAGCCGCGGCGGCACCTGGCCGTCGAAGCGCTCGACGAGCGCGGCGGAGAGCTTGAGGACGGACTCGGTCTTGGCGCGGAAGAACCCGAGCGGGCCGAGCAGCTCCTCGAGGTGCTCGCGCGGCGCCGCCGCCATCGCGGCCGGGTCGGGATAGGCGGCGAAGAGGTGGGGGCGCACGGCGTTGACCCGGCGGTCGGTCGTCTGGGCGGAGAGCACCGTGACGATGAGCAGCTGGAAGGGGTCGTCGAAGTCGAGCTCGCATCGCGCGTCGGGGTAGGTCTCGGCGAGGACCCGGTCGACCTTGCGGGCGCGCCGCACCAGCGACGTACGACTCTCGGACGACATGGGCACAGCCTATGTGGGTACGGTGACACCCGACGATCCGGCGGATTTACCCTGTGAGATCAGCCACTGGCTAGGATCAGCACCGACTCGACGATCTTGGAGGATCCGTGGACAACGACGTGCTGCGTCAGGCACCTCTCTTCAGCGCGCTCGACGACGAGGCTGCCACCGCGCTGCGCGGTTCCATGGCCGAGACCCGGCTGCGCCGCGGCGAGGTGCTCTTCCACGAGGGCGACTCGGGCGACAAGCTCTACATCGTCCTCGACGGCAAGGTGAAGCTCGGCCGCACCTCCAGCGACGGTCGCGAGAACCTGCTCGCCATCCTCGGCCCCGGCCAGATGTTCGGCGAGCTCTCGCTCTTCGACCCCGGTCCGCGATCGGCCACCGTCACCGCGGTCACCGACGTCGCCTTCGCCTCGCTCTCCCACGACGACCTGCTGCGCTGGCTCGAGGGCCGCCCCGTCGTCGCGCTGGGCCTGCTCTCGCAGATCGCCGGCCGCCTGCGCAAGGCCAACGACGTCAACGCCGACCTCGTCTTCTCCGACGTCCCCGGCCGTGTCGCCAAGGCGCTGCTCGACCTCGCCGACCGGTTCGGCCGCACCGCCGACGACGGCGTCCACGTCCACCACGACCTCACGCAGGAGGAGCTCGCGCAGCTCGTCGGCGCCTCCCGCGAGACGGTCAACAAGGCGCTCGCCGACTTCGCGTCGCGTGGCTGGCTGCGCCTCGAGCCCCGCTCGGTCGTCATCATGGACATCGAGCGACTGTCGCGTCGCGCACGCTGACCCCATTTCGCCCACCTCATCGCGTCTGACGCGGTGAAGGGGGTGTGACGTGGACGCTCGGGAAGCGGAGTTCAACGACTTCGTCGCGTCGCGCAGCGGCGCACTGCTGCGCACGGCCTACCTGCTCACGGGCGACCACCACCACGCCGAGGACCTGCTCCAGGTCGCCCTCGTCGAGGCGGCGCGCCGCTGGGAGAAGCTCGACGAGCCCGAGGCCTACGTGCGCCGCGTGCTCTACACACGCAACATCTCGCGCTGGCGCAAGCGCCACCTCGACGAGGTGTCGCTCCTCGACCACGATCGGCCCGCGAGCTCCGCGGCCGACCACGACCTCCGGCTCACCCTCGAGCAGGCGCTGGCCCGGCTCACCGTGAAGCAGCGCACGATCCTGGTGCTGCGCTACTTCGAGGACCTCACCGAGGAGCAGACGGGCCGGGCCCTCGGCATCAGCCGCGGCACCGTGAAGTCGGTGACCCGGCAGGCCTTCGAGCGGCTCCGCACGCGCGCCCCGGAGCTCGCCGACCTGATCGGAGCACACGCATGATCGGAGTGCTGACATGACGGATCTCCGCGAGGAGCTCACCCGGATCGCCGAGCGTGCTCCCTCACCCCGTCCCTACGACGCCGCCCACGACGCCTGGCGCCGGGGCCGTCGCGCCCGTCGCCGCGACCGCGCCGTCGTCCTCGGGGTCGTCGCGGCCGTCCTCGTCGTCGTGGGCGGTACGGCGTCGCTGCTCGTCACCGCCCCGACGCGGATCGCCCCCGCCGCACCCGTCGACGCGCCGGCCGCCGTCCCCACCGACCTGCGCGCCGTGCCCGACCACGTCCTCGCCGACCCCGCCTTCCGCACCTCGGACCTCGCGATCGGGGTCCAGGCCGCGGCCTTCACCAGTGGCGGCCTCCCGGTCGCGGTGTCGGCGACGGACGGCAGCTACCGGATCCTCGACCTCCCGGGGTGGAACGCTCCGGGTGGCGCATCCCCGAGCCACCGGGTGGCGCTCTCCCCCGACGGTCGACAGCTGGCCTGGGCCTACCTCGACCCCGACGGGGAGACGGGGGTCCGCACCGTCACCCTCGAGGACGGCACCGTCCGCGAGATCCCCGTCGTTCCTGCCA
This sequence comes from Nocardioides aestuarii, assembly GCF_039527245.1. NCBI lineage: Bacteria > Bacillati > Actinomycetota > Actinomycetes > Propionibacteriales > Nocardioidaceae > Nocardioides > Nocardioides aestuarii. The sequence continues at coordinate 2,235,245 of NZ_BAAAJT010000002.1, read as the reverse complement.
ACGAACCGGGCCCGCAGCAGGAGGTCCTGGCCGTGACCTGGTCACCCGACAGCGGCTGGCTCGTCTGGGCCTCGGGCGTGATCGAGACCGAGGGGTGGGTCAGCCACGGTCGCGTCGCGCCCGGGAGCTCCTCGACCAGGCCGTGGCCGGCGCGACCGGACACGACCGCGGTGCTCGCCGGCGATGACGCCGTCCGGGGTCTGCTCCACCCGGGCCACATCTCCGTCAACGACGACGAGGCACGGATCGCCGGCTTCACGATCCAGCGTGTGCTGGAGCCCACTCCCGTGGCTGCCATGTCACCCGACGGCACACGGGTCGCCGTGGGCTCGACGACTCCCAACGGCGCGGTCGACGTCGTCGACCTGAACCGGATGCGGGTGCGCCTCGCCTACTTCGGCGGCTACGACGAGGGACAGACGACCTACGCGCCGCTCGGCTGGCTCGGGGCGGACACGATCGCGGTGGCGGCGGACGTCGCGTCGCGCGGGACGGACATCGTCCTGGTGCCCGCCCCCGGCAACCGGCGCGACGGGGAGGCCGTCGTGGCACGAGTGGAGGACGGGGTCGCGGACCTCACAGTGGCCGTCGACCTGCTCGACCGGCCCACCGTCGACCGGCCGGGCCCGGACTGGCCGTGGTCGGAGGAGCGGCAGCGGCTCGTGCTCGCCGGTGCCGGGCTGCTGGTGCTGCTGGCGGTCGCCGCGGCGGTCGTCGTACGACGACGCCCGGCCAGGTGAGACCTGACCGGGCGTCGTGACGACGGGCGAGCGTGTCGTCAGACGCGCTCCACCGGCTGCTGGGCGGTGCCCGTGGCGGTGCCGTTCGAGCTGCCGTTGGTGGTCACCGACAGGTCGTAGTCGTCGTTGGTGTGCAGCTCGTGGGCGACCTCGCGGGCCAGCCACTTCCGCTTAGCGCGCTGGCGGACGCCGTTCTCCGCCAGCAGCGCCTTCGCGGTCGCGATCACCATCAGCACCATCACGATGCTGAACGGTGCCGCGACGAGGATCGCGGAGGTCTGCATCGCAGCGAGACCGCCGGAGCCGACGAGGAGCAGGACGATGGCGATGAGGCCCTCCATCGTTCCCCAGAAGGCACGGCTCCAGACCGGCGGGTTCTGGTCGCCGCCCTCGGCCAGCATGTCGACCACGAACGAGCCGGAGTCGGAGCTGGTGACGAAGAAGATCGTGACCAGGGCCATGAAGAGCACGGCGAGCAGGCCCGAGGCGGGCAGGCCGTCCAGCAGCTGGAACAGGGCGGTGTCGGTCGAGACCGAGCCGTCCTCGGCGATCAGTCCGCCGCCGCCGAACATCTCACGGTAGATGGCCGAGCCACCCATGATCGAGAACCAGAGCATCGTCACCAGGGTCGGCACGAGCATCACGCCCAGGACGAACTCGCGCACCGTACGGCCACGGGAGATACGCGCGATGAAGATGCCGACGAAGGGCGCCCAGCTCATCCACCAGCCCCAGTAGTAGGTCGTCCAGCCGGACAGCCAGGAGCTGCCCTCGTCTCCCTGGAACGGCTTCACGTCGAAGGAGAGCCGCAGGAAGTTCTGGAGGTAGGACCCGATCTGGGTGACGAAGTCGCTGAGGATGAAGACCGTCGGTCCGAGCAGCAGGACCACGGCGAGCAGGACGCCGGCGAGGCCCATGTTGATGTTCGAGAGGAGCTTGATGCCCTTGTCGAGGCCGCTGATGACCGAGGCCAGCGCCATCGCGGTGATCGCGACGACGAGCACGACGAGCAGGCCGGTGCCGGCCTCCTCGACGACGCCGAGGTAGGACAGGCCGGCGCCGACCTGGGTCACGCCGAAGCCGAGCGAGGTCGCGACACCGAAGAGGGTGCCGACGATCGCGACGACGTCGATGAGGTCGCCCCAGAAGCCGAGGACCTTCTTGCCGAACAGCGGCTCGAGGGCGTAGCGCAGCGAGATCGGCCGGCCCTTGCGGTGCACGGCGTAGGCGACGGCGAGGCCGACCACCACGTAGATGCCCCACGCGTGGAGGCCCCAGTGGAGGAAGGTCGTGTCCATCGCGGCGCGACCCGCAGCGGCGGTGCCGGTCTGGGCCTCGGAGCCCGGCGGCGGCGCCGCGTAGTGGTTGAGCGGCTCGGCCACGCCCCAGAAGACGAGACCGATGCCCATGCCGGCCGCGAAGAGCATCGCGAACCACGACTTGAGCCCGAACTCGGGCTCCTCGTCGTCCTTGCCGAGGACGATGTCACCCATCGGCGACAGCGCCATCCAGAGGGCGAAGGCGACGAAGCCGGTCACGATCGCGACGTACCACCAGCCGAGGTCGACGACGACCGTGTTGTTGGCCGTGGTCAGCAGGTCCGAGAGCCGGTCCGGCATCGCGATCGCGATCGCGACGAAGACCAGGACGATGGCCGCCGCGGGGATGAAGACGCGCGGGGCGCGGAGGGGACCGAGACGGGTTGGAGGGTCGTGCTCGTGGGAGTCGTTCGGGTGGTGCTGTGGATCGACCGTCGTGCGGTCAGACATGCGCTACCTCTCGGTTGGACGTGCAAACGGTTGGTCGTGCAGTGACACGTGCGAACAGCCCTCGACGTTATGACAGGCTCCGTGCGAGCGCACATCCCGAGGGGTGAGCCGTGACCGCCCCGTGACCTGCCCGTGACCGAGGCGTGACCCGCCCGCCTCAGGCGCGGTCGGCGAGGTGCTCGAGCTGCGCGCGGACCGAGAGCTCTGCGGCTCCCCAGAGGACCGGATCCACGTCGGCGTAGACGACCTCCACGACCTGGCGCGGGAGGTTCGCGGCGTCGGCGACCCCGCCGGCCTGCAGCTGCCGGACGGCATCGGCGACCTGGCCGAGACGTTGCTGCCGGTGGGAGATGTAGTGCTCGAGCACCGGCAGCGCCTCGGGCAGGACCGGCCCGTGGCCCGGCCAGATCGCGGTCAGCTCCTGCGCCTCGGCGAGCGCGTGGAGCCGGTCGAGGGAGTCGAGGTAGGCGCCGAGCTGGCCGTCGGGGTGGGCCACGACGGTCGTCCCCCGACCGAGAACCGTGTCGCCGGTGAGCACCACCCGTTCCTGCGGCAGCAGGAACGACAACGAGTCGGACGTGTGGCCGGGCGTCGCCACGACGTGGACCTCGAGCCCGTCGACCGCGACGACGTCACCCCCGCCGAGACCTTCGTCGCCGAGCCGGTGGGCCGGGTCGAGGGCGCGTACGCCGCAGCCGACCGACTCGGCGAACTCCCGGGCCGCCTCGGAGTGGTCGAGGTGGTGGTGGGTGAGCAGCACGACCGCGACGTCACCCGCGAGCTCGCGCACCGCGGCGAGGTGGCCGGGGTCGGGCGGCCCGGGGTCGACCACGACCGACCGGCGGCCGCCGGGCTCGCGCAGCACCCACGTGTTCGTGCCGTCGAGGGTCATGTGGTTGGCGTTGGGCGCGAGCACGCAGTGGCCGCGCTCGCCGAAGGACCCGCCGTCCCACTCGCCCGGAGCGGTCATCGGCCGGCCAGCAGGTCGGCGTACTGGGGAGGCGTGGAGAGGACGAAGTCGCCCTCCTCGGAGGCCACGACCTCGGGGGTGAACATGTCGACCCGTCGACCGGCGGCCTCCTCCAGGACCGCCGCAGGCCCGGCGTAGCGGTCCACGTCGAGGCAGGTCAACCACGTCGGCGGCATCATCATGATCTCGCCGGCCTCGGCCTGGGCGACCGCGTCGCCGACCGGTAGCCACGCGACCGCCGACGACTCGCTCGAGATGTCACTGGTGACCTGGCCCCCCGGGAGCCGGGCCACGAAGAACCACGTGCGGTAGCGGCGCGGCTCGAAGACCGGCGTCAGCCAGGCCGCCCACGCCCCCAGCAGGTCGGTGCGCAGGACCAGCCCACGCCGGTCGAGGAAGTCGGTGAGCGACAGCTCGCGCGACTCCAGCGCGACCCGGTCGGCCTCCCAGTCGTCCGCCGTCGTGTCGGCGACCACCTCGGTGGCGGTGCCGGCGAGCAGGACGCCGGACTCCTCGAAGGTCTCGCGCACGGCGGCGCACACCAGCGCCCGCGCCATCGGCTCGTCGCACCCGAGCCGCTCGGCCCACTCCGTCGGCGTCGGCCCCGCCCACGCGACCGCGTGGTCGAAGTCGCGGCGGTCGACGCCGCCGCCCGGGAAGACGCACATGCCCCCGGCGAAGGCCATCGAGGTCTGCCGCCGCAGCAGGTAGACCTCCGACGTGCTCTCGCCAGCGCCCGGCCGCAGCAGCACGACGGTCGCCGCGTCCCGCGGCTCGGCGGGCGTCGCCGAGCCGTCGGCGTAGGCCCGGGCCTGGGCGACCAGCGAGTCGGGCAGCGGCAGCCGCTGGACCACTAGTCGGCCTCCGCTGCCACCTCGACGATGATCTCGACCTCGACGGGGGCGTCCAGCGGCAGCACCGGCACGCCGACCGCGGACCGTGCGTGGACACCGGCATCGCCGAAGACGCTGCCGAGCAGCTCGGAGACACCGTTGGCGACCTGCGGCTGGCCGGTGAAGTCGGGGGTCGAGGCGACGAAGCAGACCACCTTGACCACGCGCTTGACCTGCGCGAGGTCGCCGACCTGGGCCTTGACCGCCGCGATCGCGTTGAGCCCGCACTGCTGCGCGCAGGCCACGGCGTCCTCGACGCTGACGTCACCGCCGACCTTGCCGGTCATCATCAGCTCGCCCGACCGCATCGGCAGCTGGCCGGAGGTGAAGACGTGGTCGCCGGACCGCACGGCCGGGACGTAGACGGCCACCGGCTTCGCGACCTCCGGCACGCTCAGTCCGAGCTCGGCCAGACGCTCCTCGGGGTGGGTCATCGCCTCATCCTTCCTGCGGGCGCTTGAGGAAGGCGACCAGCCCGCCCTGCGCGTTGGTCTGGATGGCCACCAGCTCCCAGCCGTCCTGGCCGAAGTTGTTGAGCATCAGTGCCTCGTTGTGGAGCGGAATCGGCGCCACCTGGTACTCCCACTTGGTCATGCCCGGACCCTACTCCCGCCGCTCAGGCAGACTCGACGGCATGGGTGAGCGCAACGAGGCCGTGAAGAGCCGCCGGGGTGACGGTGACCGCCGCAACCAGTTCGAGCGGTTCGTCACCGCCGTCAACGACCGCGTCAGCAGGGCGCCCTTCTTCTTCGTCATCGTCGCCGCCCTCGTCCTCTGGGCGGCGAGCTTCCCGCTGTGGTCGAGCTCGACGAAGTGGGAGCTCGCGCTCCACACGGGGTCGTCCGTGCTGTCGCTGCTGCTGCTGGTCCTGCTCGAGAACGCAGGCCGCCGCAACAACGAGGCGGAGCACGAGAAGCTCAACGTCATCGCCGAGGCGCTCTCGGACCTGATGGAGTCGCGCGCCGCCGAGGATGCCGACCTGCACGACTCCGTCACGCGCCTGCGCGACGCCGTCGGCCTCGAGAAGGAGCACTGACCCGCCGGCCCAGACCACCCAACCCGGCCCCGGGCTACGGCGTTCAATGGTCAGGAACGACGCGGGGAGCGGTCGATGCGGGACGACGAGGGTTTCGAGGAGTACGTGTCAGCACGGTGGGTCACGCTCCACCGGCTCGCGCTCCTGCTGACCGCCTCGGACGGAACGGCCCAGGAGCTGGTCCAGGAGACCCTCGAGAAGGTCTACGTGGTCTGGCCACGGGTCGCCGGGATGGACTCCCCCGACGCCTACGTCCGGCGCGTGATGGTCAACGCCCTCACCTCCCAGCACCGCCGGGCGTTCCGAAGGCGCGAGGTCGTGGTCGCGGACCCGCCCGAGATCGCGGTCCCGCCCGCGTACGAAGGGGATCTCGCCGACCACGACCTGCTCTGGCCCCTGGTGTGCGCCCTTCCCCCGCGACAACGTGCCGTCGTCGTCCTCCGCTACTACGAGGACCTCAGCGAGCGTGAGATCGCCGACGAGCTCGGCTGCAGCGCCGGGACCGTGAAGTCGACCGCCCACGACGCGATGACAGCGCTCCGGCGCGCCGTCGCCGCCCTCGCCACGACCGCCCAGGAGGTGGACCGATGAGCCTCGAGACCGACCTCGTCGACGCTCTCGACCGCGCCGCAGCCGCCCACCGTCCCGGCGCCCCCGACCTCGACCGGCTGCGGTCCGGCGGTCGCCGCCGCGCCCGGCGCCGTACGACGCTGCGATCGGTCGGCGTCGCAGCCGGTCTGGCCGTCGTGGCCGTCCTGCTCCCTCAGCTGCGTGCGGGCGGACCCTCGACGGCCCCCGAGCCGGCCGCACCACCCCTGGGGGAGCTGCCGGTCGGCGAGCCGCCGGGGATCCCCCACTGCGACGGTGGCCGGACCATCGTCAGCGGAGCCACGAGGGTCTCTGCCTGGTGCGACGTGCTGGTGTCGCGGGGCGGCTCGACGCTCTACCTGGGGGACCGCCGCGGCGTGGTCCTCCTCCGGGACGAGGGCGTCCCGGTGCTCCTCGACCGCAGCGGCCCGGAGCACTGGTTCCCCGCGGTCAGCAACGACGGCGACTGGGCAGCCTGGCTCACCTCGGCCCAGCCGGAGCCGACGCTCGTCGTGGTGGACCTCCTGCGAGCGACGGTGGTCGCCGAGGTCCCGTGGGACAGCGCCAACGGGTGGGTGCCGGGCATCGACGACCTCGGGCGGGTCTACACCGTCGACTTCGACACCTCCGAGATCCGGCTCTACGACATCGCGACGGACCGGGTCCGGATCGTCACCGGCGCACCCGACCACGCGGCCACGGGTGTCCGGTTCGTCACCGCGGACGGCCTCGGCATCCTCCAGGGCAACCCCGTCGGCCCCGTCGTCGTTGGTCAGGTGGCGGCCGACGGCCGCTTCTCCGCAGGAGAGGAGACGTCCTGGGACTGGGTGAACTGGTCACCCGACCGCTCCCGGGTGGTGCGCGACACGGAGACCGGCCCGGTCATCAGCCCAGCCGGCGGCGGCCGCGACGTGCCCCTGATGGTCCCGGAGCTGGGCAGCATCACCTGGGTCCCCGTGTGGGAGGACGACGACCACGTCCTGGTCCAGTACGACCCACTCACGCCGAACGACCCCGGCCTCGTGAGCGACACCAACGGTCTCGAGGTCCCGGCCGGACGCACCTGGCTGCTGCGCTGCTCGGCCGACACCGGCGAGTGCGAGATCGCCCTCGAACCCGGCTGGGCCGGCAACTTCGGGTTCCCGACCTACCGCTGAGTGCGGCTCACCGGCGGATCGCATACCTCACGTGGGTCGCGTACGCCGCAGCGTGGACGTCGAGGATCTGGAGGTCGACGTCGCGGTCGAACCCGTCGAAGAGCCGTTTGCCGCCGCCGAGCAGGACCGGCGCCGTCGAGATCGCCAGCTCGTCCACGACCCCGGACCGCAGCCCCTGCCGGATCAGGTCGGCCCCTCCCCCGAGGGAGACGTCCTTGCCGTCGGCGAGCCCCCGGGCCGCCTCGAGCGCGGCGTCGAACCCGTCGACGAAGAGGAACCCGGCCGACTCGTCCGGCTGGTCCTCGACGCGGTGGGTGAGCACGACGAGGGTGCCGGGGAACGGGTTCGTCCCGCCCCACGCCCCCGCGGCGTCGTACATGCCCCGGCCGACGACGCCGGCACCGAGGTCGGCGGTGAGGCTGTCGTACCAGGCGCGGTCGACCTCGCCCATGCCCGCTCCGGCCTCGCGCTCGGAGTCGTAGGTCCACGGCCCGCCCATGACCCAGTAGTGGAGCCGCTCCCCACCGGTGCCGAGGCCGTGGCCGGGTCCGTCGTCAGGACCGGTCACGTAGCCGTCCAGCGAGACCGTGATGCTCGCCATCACCTTGCCGCGGTCACTGCTCATGATGTGTCCTCCTCGTGGTCGGTCGGAGAGACTGACCGTCGGACCGGGCCCGACTCATCGCCGACGGCTTGATCTCAAGCACACTTCAACTCCTAGCGTCCACCAGGTGACCGTGACCAGCAACCAAGAGGCGCCCGCTCCCGCGAAGGGCGGCATCCTCTCCGCGACCTACCTCGCCACGACCATCGGCGTCTTCTCGCTGATCGCCTTCAACGCGTTCGAGGCGATGGCGGTCACGACCGTGATGCCGACGATCGGTCGCGAGCTCGACGGGCTCAGCCTCTACGCCCTCGCCTTCGCCGCGCCCCTCGCGAGCGGCGTCGTCGGCACCGTCGCCGCCGGCGCGTGGTGCGACCGGCGTGGTCCGGCGGGGTCGCTGGTCGCCGCCCTCGTCCTCTTCACCGTCGGCGTCCTCATGGCCGGCCTCTCCCCGACGATGGAGGTCTTCGTCGCCGGCCGCGTCGTGCAGGGCCTCGGCACCGGCGCACTCACGGTCAGCCTCTACGTCGTGGTCGGGTTGGTCTATCCGCCCCGACTGCGTCCCGCGGTCTTCGCGAGCTTCGCCGCCGCCTGGGTCCTTCCCTCTCTCTTCGGCCCCGCGATCGCGGCGCTCGTCGCCGACGCGTTCGGCTGGCGCTGGGTCTTCCTCGGCATCGTCGCCCTGGTCGCGCTGGCGGCCGTGATGGTCGCGCCCGTCGTCCCCGGCCTCCGCTCGACGTCGGAGTCCGAGCCGGCGCCCCGATCCCGGATGGTCTGGGCAGTCGTCGCCTCCGCCGGCGTCCTCGCCGTCGAGCTCCTCGGCTCCAACGACACGCTGCTCGGTCCGGTCGGAGCGCTCCTCGCCCTCACGGTCGTGCTGGTGGCGGTGCGGTCGTTCACGCCGAGCGGAACCCTTCGCGCCGGTCGTGGCCTGCCCAGCGTCATCGGCACCCGCGCCCTGATGAGCGCTGCCTTCTTCTGCGGACAGGCCTACATCGTGCTCGTCCTCCAGGTCCGCTGGGACCTCACGCCCACGCGCGCCGGCCTGGCGCTCACCGTCGTCGGGGTCGTGTGGGCGACCGCCAGCCAGGTCCAGGCCCGCCTCGGCGAGCGGATCACCAGCGAGCGCGCGATGCAGGTCGGGACGTCGACGCTGCTCGGCGCGGTCATCCTGCTCTGGCTCGCGGTCCGGTTCGACCTCAGCCCGCTCGTCGCGGCCGGCGCGTTCGTCGTCGCCGGCTCGGGCATGGGCTTCGGCTTCTCCCGGACCGGCGTCGCGATGCTCGCCGCCTCGACCGACGTGGACCGCGGCTTCAACTCCTCGGCCATCAGCATCGCCGACTCCCTGGGAGCCGCGCTCTCGCTCGCCCTCTGCGGGATGGCCTACGCCGCCTCGGAGCGCGCCGGCACCGACCCGTTCCTCGCCGTGTTCGGCATCGCCGTGGTCGCCGCTGTCGGCGCGGTGTTCACGGCGTCGCGGACGCCGGTCCCGCGGGCCGCGTGACCCGGTAGCGCACGAACGCCGGGACGAGCAGCGCGGCTGCGACCGTCCCGACCACGACCAGGACACCGCCACCCGCCGCCGCGACCGCGGCACCGGTGACGGCCGCGGTGGCGCCGTGGGCGACGTCCGCCACCCGTGGTCCGCCGGCGACGACGACGATGAAGATGCCCTGGAGCCGGCCGCGGACCTCGTCGGAGGCGGCGGTCATCAGCATGGACATCCGGAAGGCGGCCGAGGACATGTCGGCCGCACCGCCGATCGCCAGCATGAGGACAGCGACCGCGAGCATCCCGGGAACGGTCGGCGCCAGCAGCGCGGAGACGCCGAACCCGACCATCGCGAGACCCCAGACGATGATCGACACGATGACGGCCAGCCCCTGCCGCTCGACCCGCGACACCCAGCCGGACAGCACGCCGCCGAGCACGGCGCCGGCCGGGATCGCCGCGAAGAGCAGCGCGAACGCCAGGCCGCCCTCGCTGGGCCCGCCGAAGTCGAGGTGGGCCATCTCGGGGAACAGCGCCCGCGGCATGCCGAAGACCATCGCGATGATGTCGACGACGAAGCTCATCATCAGGACCGGCTGGGTGCGCAGGTAGCGGAATCCGTCGATCACCGCGCCGAGGCCGGGGGCGCCCACCGCGCCCTCGACGGGCAGCCGCGGCAGGCCGACGACGGCGAACAGCGTCGCGAACAGGGTCACGGTGTCGATCGCGTAGAGCCACGAGAACCCGACGATCGGGATCAGCGCGCCGCCGACGAGGGGACCGGCGATGCCGCCGGCCTGCATGACCGTCATGTTGAGGGAGTTCGCCGCCGGCAGGAGGTGGCCCGGGACCAGCTTCGGCAGCACGGCGGACCGGGTCGGCTGGTTGACCGCGAAGAACGCCTGCTGGACGGAGAAGAGCCCCAGCAGCAGCCACACGTTGTCGGCGCCCGTCGCCGCCTGGACGTAGAACAGGCCGCTGGTCACGATCAGCCCGGTCGTCGTGATCATCAGCAGCGTGCGCCGGTCCATGTGGTCGGCGAGCGCCCCGCCCCACAGCCCGAAGACGACCAGCGGGACGAGGCCGAAGACGCCGGTCAGCCCGACGTAGGCCGACGACCCGGTGATCGAGTAGATCTGGGCCGGCACGGCGACGACCGTCAGCTGCGCGCCGACGACGGTGACGATGTTGGCCAGCCAGAGCCGCCGGAAGTGGGGGATCTGGAGCGGCCGGGTGTCGGCCAGCAGACCCCTCGTCGTCACCTGCTCACGCTAGGTCATCGCTCCAGCAGCACGAGCCGCTGGGTCGCCCGCGTCATCGCGACGTAGCGGTCGACCGGCGTCAGCGCGCCCGCGTCGACGATCACGACGAGGTCGAACTCCAAGCCCTTCGCGAGCTCGGCCGTCAGCGACCTCACCCGCTCGGTCCCGGTGAGCTCCGGCGCCCCGATGACCACGCCGATGCCCTCGCACCCGGCGACCACCTCGTCGAGCTCGTCGACCGTCCCGTGGTGGACGGGGATGCCGCTGCTGCGGACGGACGTCGGGACGTTGGCGTCCGGGACCGCCGTGCGGATCACCGGCTCGGCCTCGGCCATGACCTCCTCGGGCGTGCGGTAGTTGACCGTCAGCGACGCCCGTCGTACGCCGGTCATGCCGACCCGCTGGAGCCGCTCCTCCCACCCCTCGTGGAAGCCCGCACGCGACTGCGCCCGGTCGCCGACGACGGTGAGGCTGCGGCTCGGGCAGCGGCTGAGCACCATCTGCCACTCGGCGTCGGTCAGCTCCTGCGCCTCGTCGACCACGACGTGGGCGAACGGGCCGGCGAGCTCGTCCGGTGCGGGCACCTGGACGTCGTCGAGCGCGCCCTGGAGGTCCTGGCCCCGCAGCATCGACATCAGCATCATCTCGGAGTCGTCGTGCTCGACCAGGGTGCTGACGACGTCGGCCATCTCCTCCCGCCGGGCCTCGCGCTCCGCCTCCTGGCGGCGCCGCTTCCGGCCGATGTCCGGGTCACCGAGCAGCTGGCGCGCCGCATCGAGCAGCGGCAGGTCGGAGGTCGTCCACGCGGTCGGGTCGTCCCGCTGGAGCAGTCGCACCTCGTCCGGGGTCAGGTGGGGCGCGCAGTGGCGCAGGAACGCCGGCACGGAGAACAGGTCGCCGACCAGGTCGAGCGGGTCGATCAGCGTCCAGGCCGCGTCGAGGGCCGTGGCGAGCCCGGCGTTGCGCAGCAGCTCGCGGCGTACCTGCTGCTCCGGCGCCTCCCCGTCCCCTGACACCTTGTCGACGAGGATGTCGTGCAGCGCGTCGCGCACCTCCTCGCGCGCGACGTTGTGGGGTACGTCGGCGTCGGCGGCCTCGAACGCCTCCGCCCAGTCGGCCGGCGACAGCCACGCGTCCCCCCACGGCGTCTCGACCTCCATCCCCTCGGTCGGCAGCTCCTCGTAGACCTTCACCGCCCGCCCGACGGCCGCGACCATCCGGGCGTCGGCCTTCAGCCCCGCCACGACGGGATCAGCCTCGTCGTCCGCCGTCGCGCCCTCGGGCACGAGGTCGCGCAGCGTGCAGGTCCTCACCCCCTCCTCCCCCAGGCTCGGCAGGACGTCGGAGACGTAGGCGAGGTAGGGCCGGTGGGGACCGACGACGAGGACGCCGCCGCGCCGGTGGCCCAGCCGCGGGTCGGCGTAGAGGAGGTAGGCCGTGCGGTGCAACGCCACCACGGTCTTGCCGGTGCCGGGTCCCCCGTCGACCACGAGCGGTCCGCGGCTGCTCGCCCGGACGATCGCGTCCTGGTCGGCGGCGATGGTGCCGAGGACGTCGCGCATCCGGTCGGTCCGGGTCTCCCCGAGGGTCGCGATGAAGGCGGACTGGTCGTCGAGGGCGGCCGCGTGGCCGGCGAATGCCTCGGGGTCGAAGACCTCGTCCCAGTAGTCGGTGATGACGCCGCCCGCCCAGCGGTAGCGCCGCCGGCTGACCAGCCCCATCGGATCGGCGTGAGTCGCACCGAAGAACGGTTCGGCCGCGGGCGAGCGCCAGTCGACGAGGAGTCGGTCACCTTTCGGGTCGGTCAGCCCGAGCCGCCCGACGTAGATCGACTCGCCGTCGACCGGGTCCATCCGCCCGAGGCAGAGGTCGAGGCCGAACCGGCGCAGCGCCCGGAGCCGTGCCGTCACGCGGTGGACCTCCTGGTCGCGCTCGAGGGCGGCAGTCCCGTGGCGGGAGGAGTCGTGCTGCGCGGCGTCGAGGCGCTGCTCGAGCTCGGTGACGGTCTCGGCGAGACCGGCGGCGATGACGGCGAAGTGGGCCTCGTCGTCGGCGACGAGGGCAGGGTCGGTCTTGGCGACGAGGTCGCTCGGGAGGGCGAAGACAGTGCTGTTCTCTGGGCTGTTCTCTGGGCTGTTCTCTGGGCTGTTCTCTGGGGGCACGACGGACCATGGTGGGGCCGCGCGGGGGGCTTGCCGCAAGGCCCCGGTGCCGCTATACCTTGGTAGTGGCGGGAGGTTCACCTCCCGCCTTTCGCATGCCCGCACGGCGGTGTCGCGCACGAAGAAGCGGCCCCCGCCACCATGGGGATGGCGAGGGCCGCGTCGGGCGGCCAGTCTCGGGTTCTGGTCGCCACGTCCGATGTCCCCCCACAGGCGCATCGGACTAGGACCAACGGTAGGGACCGGTGGCCTGGTACGTCGGGACTTGGCAGGTCTGTCACCAAGATGTGGGAAAGCGCGTGGTCTCCCTCACGTCCGCCGCGCGAACCTCACACTCCCGTCAGGGAGCCGTCTCGCGTCGTAGCGGTCGTCGTGGGCGCGGTGGTGGTGCCACGTGCAGAAGAGGACCCCGTCGTCGAGGTCGGTCTTCCCGCCACGGGACCACGGGTCGGCGTCGTGGTGGGCCTCGCACCAGGCGGCGGGGATCGTGCAGCCCTCGGCCCGGCAGTGGACGTCACGGACGGCCATCGCCTTGCGCTGGGCGGGCGAGAAGAGTCGCCGGTGGCGGCCGAGGTCGAGGATCTCGGAGTCGCCGCCGAGGACGAGGGGCACGATGCTGGCCTGGCACGCGAGGCGGCGGACCTCGCCGGCGCTGATCGGCTCGTCACCGACGAGTCCGACGCCGACACCGTCGCGGAGCTCCTCGAGCGGCATCGACACGATGATCGTCGTGGCCGAGCCGCCGTGGATCGGGAGCCGCGCGGGGTCGGCGCACTCGAGGAAGGCCATGAATGCCTGGCCGAGCTTCTGGTCGTAGGGCCGGCGGTCGGTCGTGTCGTGCTGGCGCGGCGAGGTGAAGGCCTGGAGATAGGTCAGCAGCCGGTGGGCGGCGGCATCGGAGACCCGGACCTTCAAGTCGGTGGTCCCGTCGCCGTTGCGGCGGGTCGTCAGGAAGGTCCGCCGCAGCGCGTTCTGCTCCTCACGCTCGAGCGCCTTGCGCTCCTCGTCGTCGGCGACGTCGGGGGCGACGAGGTGGAGGATCCGGCGGCCCATGATGCGTAGCTGCCGCGGGCCCCACGTCCGGGCCTCGTCGACGAGCCGCTGCTCGGCGTGGCGGTAGACCTCGGGATCGAGGTCGTCGGGCAGCCGGTCGAGCGCGTGGACGATCACCTCGGCCTGGTCGCGGTTGACCGCTCCGGTGCGGAACGCGGCGGCGACGCCTCGCCAGCGGGCGTCGAGTGACTGGGCGAGACGCAGGTCGCGACGGGTGGCCGCGCCGTCGAGACGGGACTCGTGGGCGTGGAGCGCGGCGATGTCGCGCGCCGCGGCGTCCAGCGCGAGGTCGTCGGCGCCGGCCATGACCCGCAGCCGCAGCTCGTCGAGCCGGGCGGCGGCCTCGACCATCGCCGCCAGCGCCTCACGCTTCTCGGGGGTGGTCATGTAGATCGGGTCGACCCCGGCAACGTCGTCGAGTCCGGAGCCGATCGCGCGCACGCACTCCACCACCGGATGGAGGTGTGGCGTGATGGTCAAGGACGGCCCCCGTGATGCTGCACTCCCCCGTTGAAGTGCTGGCACTATTCGAACACATGTTCGAACACCATGTCAAGGGATGCCGCACAATGAGTTCCGATGACCGACACACCGGTGGTCCTGATCCGGACCGCCCTCGACGCCGGCGAGCTGCTGCCGCTCGGTGAGCAGCTCGCGGCCGCCGGCCTGCGCCCGGTCGACTGTCCGCGGCCGTCACTCGGCTCGATCCGCGGGGAGGCCGACAGCGTCGCGGAACAGCTGCGCGACCTCGCCCACGGACCGGTGCACGTGGTGGGCGCGAGCTACAGCGCGGCGGTCGCGCTGGCCCTCGCCAGCCACCGCCCCGACCTGGTCTCCCGCCTCACCCTCGTCGAGCCGCCACCCGCGGGCACGGCGTACGACGGCGTGTTCCGGGGCCTGTGCGAGGAGATGGTGGCCGACCAGCGTGAGCGGGGGACGGCGGCCGCGCTCGACGGCTTCATGGGAGCGCTGGCCGGTGACGACTGGCGGGCACGCCAGGAGTCGCTGCGGGCGGGGTCCGTCGGGGAGATCGAGGCGGGCGCCGAGGCATTCTTCACCGCCGACCTCGCGGCACTTCTCGGCTGGTCCTTCAGCGACGAGGAGGCGGCCGCCGTCGCGTGCCCGGCCCTGGTGGTGCAGGGCGCCGCGACCCGGCCGATGTTCGCGGCGATGGCCGAGCGGGTCGCACGGCTGGTGCCGCAGGCCGCGCTGGAGATCGTGCCCGGCGCCGACCACCTGGCGGCGTCGACCCACCCGGTCGAGGTGGCAGGGCTGATCAGCGCAGCGACAGCGAGCCGCTGAGGTCGGGCTCGAAGGGAAGGCGCGCGTCCTCGGCGATCTTCTCGTCCATCGCGGCGGCGACGTCGTCGGGCCACGGGGCCGTCTTGCGGCTCTCCATGTCGATGTGGAGGAAGATCTCCTCCATCACGAAGCTGACCCGCTCGTGCGTCTCGTCGAGGAGGTAGACGAGGGCGTGGGCGGCGCGCTCGGAGCGGCCGAGCAGGCGGACGCGGGCGGAGAGCCGGTCTCCGGTGCGCATCTCGGCGAGGTAGGTCAGGTGGTGCTCGGCGGAGAACACCGCGTGTCCCATCGCCGGCCACATCTGCGGGATGCCGACCCCGACCAGAGACTCGTCGAGGCCCTCGCTGGCGATGCCGGTGTAGTGGCGGACGTTGAGGTGTCCGTTGGCGTCCTCGAAGGCGATCGGGACCGGCTGCTGGACGTGGGCCGGGAGGTCGACGAGCTGCTCGTAGGTGGGGTGGGGTGCACTCACGGGTGCTGACCCTACTTGTCGGCGAATCTGCCGGGCCGCTCACCCGAACGTAGACTCGCGGCGTGAGCCGCGGCGACCACCTCTTCGTCAGGCGGCGGCACTACACCCACCACGGCATCGACTGCGGTGACGGAACCGTCATCCACTTCGGCCGGAAGAGTGCGGGAGGTGCCGGCCGTCGGGTCGAGCGTGTCTCCAGGCAGGCGTTCGCCCGTGGCGGCGAGATCCGGGTGAAGTCCTACCGGTTCAAGCTGCCCACGGAGCAGATCCTCCGCAACGCGGAGTCGCGGCTGGGCGAGACCAACTACTCGCTGGTCCGCAACAACTGCGAGCACATCGCGACCTGGTCGGTCACGGGCCGGCGCCAGAGCAAGCAGGTCCGCAACTGGGCGGTCGCCGCCCCGGGCGCGATCTTCTCCTTCGGCTTCCTCGACGCCATGGGCCTGCAGTTCCTGCTGCTCGGCTCGCTCAGCGTCGGGCTGCTGGCCTGGCGCCGCCGCCCCCGCCGTCGCTGAGGCGCACGGCCCGGACTCAGGCGGCCGAGCGCGCGAGAGTGCGGCGGATGTCGCTCTCCGTCTCCTCGAGCGCGGTGGCCTCCTGATCGTCGAACGTCTCCCTCGCGATCACACGTCGCGTCCGCTCGAGCTCGACGAGGACGACGGCCCGCTGGTCCGGTGAGACGCGGCGACTCAGGTCGAGCAGGACCTGCAGGACCTTCTGCATGACCTGGGCGTCCGCCGCGCCGTACTTGCGGGGCTGGGCCAGCGCCAGGGCGACCAGGTCGGCCAGGTCGGGGCCGTGGAGCACGACCCGGGTCCGGCCGTCGTCGTCCGCGAGCAGCCGCGGACCGAGGTCGCGGTCGCTCAGGGAGCAGAGCAGCGCCGAGATGTGGCCCAGGGCGTGGACCGCCGTCGTCGGGTCGTTGACACCCGGGGAGAGCGCCTTGACCGCGACGTCGACCAGCTGGCGCAGTCCGAAGCCGACGTCCTGGGCCGAGGTCCGCTCGAAGCCGAGCCGGACGCACGAGGCCACGCGGTCACCGACACGCTCGACGGCCGCGCTGGACAGCGGACGCAGGTCGCGCGCCCAGAGGCTGCCGAGGGGCGTGGCCGCCACCACGAAGCTGCCCGGGTCGACCGACATGCCCAGGACCACGTCCTCCTCGGTCGCGACGGCGAGGAGTCCGTCGCGGTCGATCCAGGTGACGAAGCCGTCCCCCCGGGCGAGCAGGTCCGCGGCCGACGACGGCGGGCTGGGTGGCGGCGGACGTACGGCGCCGCCCGGTTCCCGCTCCTCGAGGACCTCGCCCAGGGTGGCGACCGCCTCCCGGTGGACGTTGCGGAGCATGGTCTCGACCCGGATCTGCTCGGTCAGGTGGGCCAGGAAGAGCACCAGTGCCAGCACGCTGGCGATCGCGAGCACGAAGGCCAGCGTGACGGCGACCTGCGGCACCAGCTCGGCGCCTCCGTCGTCACCGGAGCCACGGATGGCACGCAGGACGGTCAGCGCATAGGTGAAGGTCGCGAGGAAGAGCGCGAGGGTGACCTGGACGAACCGGTCGCGGGTGAAGGTGCGCAGCAGCCGCGGCGAGAACTGGCTGCTCGCGAGCTGGAGGGTCACGACGGTCAGCGAGAACGTCAGTGCGGTGACGGTGATCATCGACGAGGCGATGGCACCCAGGAGCGACCGCGCGGCGTCCGCGTCCCCGCCGAAGAGCCACGCGCTGACGCGGTCCGAGAGCTCTCCGTCGACCACCTCGTCGAGCGCGGGCACGCCCAGGCCGAGTCCCACCGCCAGCACGACCGCGATCGTCGGGATCGGCCACAGCCGGGTCCTGAATGCTTCCCGGGCGGTGGCGAGCAGGGTGACCATGCCCCCGACCCTCCCATCCGACGGCGCGGTCTCGCACCGTCTCGAGGGGCTGATCGGTCGCCCACACCCTCACGGGTGGTCTGGCTCGTGCGGGGGTCACGTAGTTTGGACGAGCAAGCCACAACTGTGTGGCGCTACCCCGGACCTCGGTGGCGCGGACATCGTCCCCACCCGAGCCTGGATCTTCTCCTTCTCGCCGTGCCGGTGACGGTGCCGTGCCGCCACGGCCGGAGCAAGGAGCTGAACCATGGATGCGCTTCAAGACGGCCTGACCGACGGCCTCAGCACGATCGCCGAGTTCCTGCCGAAGCTGATCCTGTTCCTGATCCTCCTCGTCGTGGGCATCGTCATCGCGAAGGCGATCGGCAAGGCCCTGAGTGCTCTGCTCGAACGGGTCGGTTTCGACAAGGCGGTCGAGCGGGGCGGGGTGAAGCGGGCGCTGGAGAACTCCAGCATGGACGCCAGCGACATCATCGCGAAGCTCGTCTACTACACGCTGGTGCTGTTCGTGCTCCAGCTGGCCTTCGGCGTCTTCGGGCCCAACCCGATCAGCGAGCTGCTCACCCAGGTCATCGCCTTCCTGCCGAGCATCATCGTGGCGATCATCATCGTCGTCGTCGCCTCGGCCATCGCCGCCGCCGCGAAGACGCTGGTCGAGGGGACCCTGGGCGGTCTCTCCTACGGGAGGACGCTCGCGAACGCCGCCTCGGTCTTCATCCTGTTCCTCGGGATCATCGCCGCGCTGAACCAGGTCGGCGTCGCCACCACGGTCACCACCCCGGTCCTGGTCGCGATCCTGGCCGCTGTGGCCGGCGTCGTCGTGGTCGGTGTCGGCGGTGGCCTGATCAAGCCCATGCAGCACCGGTGGGAGAGCTACCTGACCCGGGCGGAGGCCGAGGCGCCCCAGATCAAGCGGGCCGCCGCCAACGCTCCCGGGGTCGACGAGCAGGCGCGCCGGGCCACCGACGACCACGACTGGAGCGGCGACGAGCACACGGGCGCGTCCACCGACGCGGCGTACGACGGCAACCCGCTCTACTGAGGCCGCGCGCCCACCCGATCACCCGTGGCCGTCCCCGAACCGGGGGGAGGGGGCGGCCACGTGTCACCACGCAGCAGAAGCACGCAGCAGAAAGAGGACACGACATGAGCCACAGCGCAGGCACAGGTCCCGACCGGGACACCCGAGACCGCCGGTCGGACCGTGACGACGAGTCGATCGGCTCCACCTCGCGGTGGACGCCGCCCGCGCGGGAGCGCTCGCGCGGCGGGGACCGCAAGGCGGTCGTCGCGCGCGAGAGGGAGGAGCACGGCGGCATCAAGTGGGGCTCGGCCTTCTTCGGCTTCCTGACCGCCACGGGCGTGACGGTGCTGCTGACGGCGCTCGCCGCTGCTCTCGGTGCCGCCGTGGGCCTCGCCACCGACACCGGGGCCGGGGAGGCCGCCGCGGAGGCGGCGGACTCGGCCGGCACGGTCGGCCTGTTCAGCGGCATCGTCCTGCTGGTCATCCTGTTCGTCGCGTACTACTGCGGTGGCTACGTCGCCGGCCGGATGGCCCGGTTCGACGGCACGAAGCAGGGACTGGCCGTGTGGGTGTGGGCCCTCGTCGTCGCCGTCGTCGTCGCGGTCCTGGCCGTCGTTGCGGGCGCGAACTACAACGTCCTCTCCGAGCTCAACAGCTTCCCCCGCATCCCGGTCTCCGAGGGCGACCTCACCACCGGCGGCATCGTCGCCGCCGTCCTCCTGGTGGTGGTGACCCTGCTGGGTGCGGCCCTCGGGGGGCTGGCCGGCATGCGGTTCCACCGGACGGTCGACAGGACCGGTCTCGGGGTCTGACCGACAGGACGTCGGTCGCCGTCGTCCGTCGGTGGCGTCCGTGGCCGCCGCGTGCGGCCGGAGGGTCAGTCCTCGTCAGACGCAGGACGGAGCTGCGTCCACGCATATCCGGCCAGCCCGACCAGGACCGGCCAGAGAGCGAGGCGCTCGAGGGCGCCCGACGCGTGGTCGTCGCCGGTCAGCACGAACCCGACGGCGGCGGCGCCGGTGACGACTCCCGTGGCCATGAGCGCCTTGCCCAGGCGTGGGTGGTCGTGTCGCACCCGTGCACCGAGGACACCCAGGGCGACCGGCTGCGCCACGAACAACGGGGTCGCGGCCAGCGCGTGCCGGACGGCGTCCTGGTCGAGGGGAGCCAGGCCCGTGGCGACCGAGCTGGCGCCGGACACCACGAGCAGGCCGGTGACCCAGGGCCCCAGCGGCCGCGACAGCAGCACGGCCCCGCCGGCGAGCAGCACCCCGAAGCCGACGAAGGAGCCGTTCATCAGCTCGTGGCGCGGTGAGCAGTAGGCGTCCGAGCACCCGACCTCGCCCAGCTTGCTGACCGAGTCACGGACGAAGCTGTAGCCGCCCGTCGTCGCCGCGGCCACGACGTACTCGGTGGCGATGTAGACCGGCCGGACGAGCAGCGCCAGTGCCCCCCACCGCGTCGCTGACCTCACCAGAAGAAGCGTGACGTCGCCCGGACGATGTTGTGGTTGGACAGGCCCTTGCCCGCGATGGTCTCGCTGATCGTCGAGCCGGTCGGCTTGGTGCGGCTGGCGTTGAAGAACACGTAGTCGACCTTCTTCCCGTTCATCGTCGGCTGCCCACTCTTGCAGAAGGGCTGGTTGGCGCAGGCCGAGGCGAAGTAGCGGCCGTCGTTCTGGTCGCCCTCGTAGAAGCTCCCGGCACCGGTCTCGGAGCCGTTGTTCCGGATCCGGTAGAGCTTGTTCATCATCGGGGAGTCGGGCAGCGTGTTGAGGTCGCCGCCGAAGATCACGCCGCGGCCGTAGCCGACGCTCCACTCGAGCTCGTACTTGATGGTGTTGAGCTGGGCCTCGCGGATCGCGGCGTTCTTGTCGCCGGCGCTGAGGTGGGTCGTGCAGGCGAGGTACTCCCGGCCGCCGTTCTTGAGGAACGTCAGGCAGGACAGGTGGTACTTGATGCCGTCGGGGTTCTCGCTGGCCAGCTCGGGGGCGTAGAGGCCGCTCGCGCCGTTGCGCGGGGTCGCGATCACCTCGCCGATCATCTCGCCGCAGCCCGTGTGGTACTTGCGCTCACTGAAGTGGACGGTCCAGCCGTCGGACGCGGGGAACCGGCGCTTGAAGTCGACGTACTGCGAGGCACAGACCTCCTGGAGCATCACCACGTCGGGCGAGTGCTTCCGGACCTGCCGGCTGACGGTGTTGAGCGTGGCCAGGTCGCCCTTGTTGATCTGGCCGCCGCGGATGTTGTGGGTGATGACCGTGATGTCGGTCTGCTCGGCGTGGGCCGGAGCAGCGACGAGGACGGTGCCGGCCAGGGCCAGCGAGAGAGCGGCCACGCGGCCGCGAGCAGACGACAGGAAGCGCATCAGTTGTTCCCCCGAGATGATGATGTGTCCGACACGAGGGCCGCAGTCGACCACGCGCAGGTTTCGCGGGTCAATCTCGTGCGAGCCCGACGGGAAGCCCGGTCCGGACGGCTGCGCGTCCCCTGACCACCCCGGTGGAAGACTTCGTCCGCGGAGCACCACGACGGCGAGGGAGGTGGGCGTGGGCCAGTCCCTGCGCGGTCGCTACGGACTCGTCGCCGCCCTCGCACTCCTGGGTCTCGGGCCCTACGTCGTGCTCTCCACCGCGCTCTTCCCGCTCGAGGACGTGCTGACCAAGGACCTCGCGGCGTCCCCACGCAGCCTCCAGCTCGCGGCGGGCCTCGGCAACGCCGCCTACGCGCTGGGCGTCGTCGCGGCGGCGCAGGCGGCGCAGCGCTTCGGGCAGCGCCGGCTGTTCCTGGCCTACCAGGCGGCGTTCGTGGTCGGGACGGTCGTGGCGGCGTACGCCGCGGGGGAGGTCGCCTGGACCCTGGGACGCATCGTGCAGGGCGCGGCCGCGGGCGGGATGCTCATCAGCTCGCTCCCCCCGCTCGTGACGCGGTACGGCGCGCGCCGGCTCCCGCAGACGGTGGTGATCATCGACGTGGGGCTCTTCGGGATGATCACCCTGGGCCCGATCATCGGCGGCGAGCTCGCCGTCACCGGTGCGTGGCGGGGCTTCCTGCTGGCCACGGCCGGGATCGCGGCCGTCGGTTGGGTCGTCGCCTTCGTCGGCTATCCGGAGCTCGACCCCGCCGACCCGGACCTGCCCGTCGACACCGCGGCGCTCTCCCTGGCCGCGACGGCGGTCGTCGGGATGTTCTTCGCCATGTCGTGGCTCTCCGGCAGCTCGCTGACCGACCCGGTGGTGCTGGTGCCGCTGGCGGCCGGGGTCGTCGCGCTGCTCGCCCTCCTCGTCGTGGAGCGCCGCAAGGACGACGCGCTCATCCCGGTGTCGCGTCTGGTGACCCAGGTCCCCGTGACCGGGGTGACGGTGGCGATGCTCGGTGGCGCGTTGTTCGTGACGCTCTTCGAGCTGGCGCAGACCTGGCTGGTGGAGGTCGGCGGCAACGCCCCGGACGAGGCGGGCTGGCTGTGGTGGCCGATGCCCGTCGGTCTCGGGGTCGCGGCCGTCACGTTCGGCCTGCTCTTCACCACCCGCTTCGTCCCGGTGCTGGCGAACGCCGGCCTGCTGGCGCTCGGCGGGGCCGCCGCGACGCTGCTCGCGGTGACGACCGCCAACCAGGGGTGGCTGGTCCCCCTCGTCGCACTCCTGCTGGGCTTCGGCGCGGGGGCCACCGTCTCGCCCGGCTTGCTGATGACGGGGCTCGCGATGCCGTCCACCTCGCTGGGACGCGCGTTCGCGCTGGTCCAGCTGCTGCGGTCCACGGCCACCTTCGGTGTGGCCCCCGTCGTGCTCTACCTCGCCCTCTCGAGCAGCGACCTCGCCGCCGGGCTGCGGGGCGGGTTCCTCGGGATGCTGGTGCTCGCAGGTTCGGCAGTGGTGGTCGCGCTCCTCGTCCCGGCCCTGTCCGGCGCCCGCCTCCGGACCCCCGACCTCGAGGCGTGGCTCGACGGCGGCCAGGCCCTCCCCTCGCCGACGACGGCGGTCCACGTCCGGCCGGGCGTGGACGACGAGGACGCCGAGCCGCTGCTGTCGCCGGGCGACTGAGGTCCCTCGCCGTTACCGAACGGTGGAGCGTGAGGGTGTGGCGCAGGTCACATCCGGCCGCTACCTTCCGAAGATGGATCGTCGCCGTGTGCTCGTCCCGCTGACCACCGCGCTGCTGGCGTTCGCCGCGGCCGCGACCGGAGCCCAGAGCGAGGCCACGGCCGGCCCCCCGCCGCCGTCGCGGCCGGACAAGGTCGTGATCATCGTCGTCGACGCCCTGAGCAAGGAGATCGTCGACAAGTACGACATGCAGAACGTCCAGGCCCTCATGGCCGACGGCGTCGACACCCCGCGCAGCTATCTGGGCCACACGGGCTCGGTCACGGTCGTGACCCACAACGTCATCACCTCCGGCATGCTCCCGAAGCACATGGGCTGGACCAACGAGGGCTACCGCGACGTCGACGGGGTCCTCGGCGCACCGGGCGGCCTCTACCTGACCAGCAACTTCGGCTACGACCAGATGGCTCCGCTCCAGGAGCACGCCGGCTATCCCCACCTGTCGGACTACCTCGACGACACGGGGAAGGTCTTCACGGTCAGCCCCAAGGGGTACGCCGCCTACGGGCTCGCGGGACCGGGCTCGGAGAACACCTCGGTCACGACGTTCACCAGCGGCCCGACCTGCGACGGGATCCGCTACCGGATGCCGACCGGCGTGCCCGCCCCGCCGGCGTACATCTCGAGCGCCTGCGGCTCGCGCTACCTCGTCGAGCGCGACAAGGGCTACGACACCCTGCAGTTCCCGGCGCAGCTCTATCCCGCGACCGACGACCGCTACGTCGTCGGCGACGAGCCCGCCCACCAGGGCGGCGACGTCTGGGCGACCGACGCGGTGCTCGACATCATGGACCACGAGGGCGACGGGTGGAGCGGCATCTTCGTGAGCCTGCCGGGCGTCGACAAGGCGGCCCACATGTGGGGCGGCGTCAACGACCCCGAGGGTGCGACGCCGAACTACGACCCGATGACCCACATGGAGTTCGCCACGGCGACCGCCGACGCGCAGGTCGGCCGGATCATGGACGCGCTGGAGGAGAGCGGCCAGCTCGACAGCACGCTCGTCGTCCTCACCGCCGACCACGGGTCGGTCGCGGCCGACGAGGGCCACTGGCACGGTGACTTCGAGCCGGAGAACGACTACGGCTTCTTCAACTGGTACTACGGCGACCCGGAGAACGACATCTTCTACAACCGGCCGCAGGAGGCGCTCCAGCCGCTCGTCGACACCGGCAACGTCGGCTTCTCCTACAGCGACTCCTCGCTCAACGTCTGGCTCACCGACCAGTCCCCTGCCGCCACTCGGGAGGCCGCGGCCGTGATGAGGACGCTGCCCGACGTGACCGCGGTGTGGCACCGCAACGGCGACCACTTCGACCGGGTCACGCCGGTCCGATGGAAGCTGATGCGCTCACCCGGCGAGAAGGCGTGGTTCTCGCGCAAGGCCCAGGAGCTCGTCGACACCCAGGCCGCCGACTACGGTCCCGACCTGGTCGCGACGCTGCGCGACGACACGACCTACTCGGTCCTCGGTGACCACGGCGGCATCCAGCGGAGCACCCAGCAGATCCCGATCGTCTTCGCCGGCGGCGGCCTGTCGTCGAAGGACCTGCGGGCCGAGGTCCGGTCGATCGACATCATGCCGACCGTCCTGAGGACCCTGGGGATCGAGCCGACCTACGACATGGACGGGAAGGCCTACTGGCTGCCGCGCGCCAAGCGGTGACGCCCGACCGGTCGGGCCATGCGTCGGCTCGTCGTCTTCCTCGCCTTCGCCTTCACGGTGATGGCGGACCCCGTCTCGTCGGTGGCCTACGCGATCGAGGCGGCGCTGCGCGGACTCGAGGGCGACCTGTCCACCCTCGTGCCCACGATGGCCGTCATCGTCGCGGTCATCGCGGTGATCGCGACGACCTACGGCGAGCTGATCCGACGGTTCCCGAGCGGTGGCGGCGGCCCGGAGGGTGTGGCCGCCGCCTTCAGTGAGGGGTGGGCCTTCATCCCGCTGGGTGCGCTGCTCGTCGACTTCACCCTCACGGTCGCGGTCAGCTGCGCGGCCGGGGCCTCGGCGTTGATCGCCTACTTCCCCGGCCTCGCCGGGGTGCGTACGCCGCTCGGGCTCGCACTCGTCGCGCTCGTCGCCGGGGTCGTCCTGCTGGGACAGACGGGACGGGTCGCGTTCGCGGTCGCGACCGTGCTGTTCATCGTGCTCGGCGGCTCGGTGATCGCCCTGGCGCTGCTCGGCGACCCCGCCGGCGCGACCGCCAGCGGATCGGCCCCGCCACCGTTTCTCTCCGACGCCGCCCTCGGCCCGCTGCTGCTCGCCGTACCCCTCGGAATGGCGCTCGCCACCGGCGTCGAGGCTCCCTCCAACGCGATCGCCCAGCTCTCCGACCTCGACGATCGCGCCCGGCGTCGCTACGGGCTCTGGACGCTGTGGCTGATGATCGGGATCGTCGGCGGGCTGACGATCGGGTTCACGGTCGCCGCGATCCGGATGGGCGTGGGTACGCCGCCGGAGAACTCGACCCTCCTCGCCGAGCTCGCCCGCCATGCGGTGGGTGACGGTGTCGCCTTCGCCGGCTTCCAGGGCGTGAGCGCACTGCTCCTGCTGTCGGCGGCGGCCTCCTCCTACCTCGCCGGCTCCGGGGTGCTGAAGGCGCTGGCAACCCTGGGTCGCGAGGGGGAAGGCCTCGTCCCACGCGCCTTCGGCCGGGTCAACCGCTTCCTCGTCCCGGAGTGGGGCGTGGCGCTGGTCCTGCTGGCGGCGGCCAGCCTGGTCGCCGCCGGCGGGCGCGAGCAGCGACTGGTCCCCTACTACGCCGTCGCGGTGTTCGCGAGCTTCCTGGCGGCGACGCTGGCCTGCGCGCGGCTGTCCCACCGGGACCGGCGGCGGGGGCTGCTGGCCCTCAACCTCCTCGGTTCGCTGCTCGTCGGCCTCGTGCTCGCCGTCAACGCGACCCGGGTCGACGGCCTGGTCGCCCTGCTCGCCTCGGTCGTCGTCGCCGGCGTCCTCTGGCGGGTGTGGGTCTCACGCGGACGGCCGAGCGGGGTGGCCGGCGCGGGCGTCGCCTGAAGCCGACGGGCGGGATACTCGTCGGGTGACCCACCCCTTGAGCTCGCGTGCCCGTGCGGCCCTGCTCCTCAACGCGGTCGTGGCCTGGGCCGGCGTCGTCCTCACGGTGCTGCTCTCCACGCTCGGCTGGTATCAGCAGCTGCCGGTGGAGCCCGGCCTGTACGGCGACACCCCGCCCGGCGCGGCCGGCGCGCTGCCGCGGCTGCTCGACACCCTGAGCTATTTCACGATCTGGTCGAACATCGCCGTCGCCGTCGGCGTGACCCTGCTCCTCGCGCGGCCCCTGCGCGACGGCGTGGCCGTCCGGGTGCTGCGTCTCAGTGGGCTGCTGATGATCACGGTCACCGCGATCGTCTACCAGGTGCTGCTGGCGCCGACCGCCGAGGTCGTGGGCTGGTCGTTGCTCACCGACCCGATCCTGCACGTCGTCACCCCGGTGCTCACCGTGCTGGTCTGGGCGATCTGGGGGCCACGCGGCTGGATCGACGCCCGGCTGGTCCCGGCGGCGCTGACGGTGCCGCTGCTGTGGATCGTCTGGATGCTGGCTCGGGGGGCCGTGATCGATGCCTACCCCTACGGCTTCGTCAACGTCGCCGAGGTCGGCTACGCCTCGGTCGCCCGGACGCTGGCGCTGATCCTCGTCTTCGGTGTCGTGGTGGCGGCTGCCTTCTGGGGACTCGACGTGCTGCTCCGGCGGCGGTCACGCGGCAGCGGCGCACCCGGCCATCACGCCGGTCGCGCCGCCGGCTGACGTCGGTCAACGGTCTGCGACTCCACGTCGCCAGGGTCGTGGCGGTGCCGCGCGAGCAGCGCCGGCGCCGTGAGCGCCGCTCCGACGCACGCGACGACGACCAGCCCGCCGCCAGGACCGGCGACCGCCGAGAGCGGACCGGCGATCAGCGAGCCGAGCGCGATGGCGCCGACGTTGAGCTGGTCGTAGATCCCGAAGACCCGGGCCAGCGTGCCCTGGTCGGTGGCGCGCTGCAGGAGGGTCACGGCGGCGACCTCGGCGACCAGGGTCGTGCCACCGGCGAGCCCGACGAGCAGCACGCCGAGCGCGGTGGCGCCGACCGCTCCGAGGAGGACGAGAGCGGCGCAGAAGGCGAGGAGCGTCCAGAGCAGGACCAGGGCCGTCCGTTCGCCGCGGGTCCACCGGTTGACGACGACCATCGACGCCAGAGCACCCGCCGTCAGGCTGGCGTTGAGCAGGCCGAGCCGGCCCTCGGCGTCGGGCGCGGCCGCGGCAAGCAGGACGAGCGCGACGACGAGGTAGCCGTAGAGGAAGTTGTCGAGGACGGCGAGACCCATGGGTCGACGGATCCCGGGCTGACGGGCCGTCGTGGTCACGCCGACGACGAGGTCGCGCAGCCAGCCAGTCTGCTGGACCCGCGCAGGTCGGTGGAGCCCGACAGGTCCGGCCAGCGCACCGGCGACGGCGAACAGGCCGGCAGCGACGAGCACGGTCTTCGTCGTACCGACCCCGGCGAGGACGAGCAACCCGAAGACACCGGGGCCGGCGACCCAGGTGACGTTCTCGACGCAGGTCACGAGCGCGTTCGCGGGCGGCAGGTCGCGGTCGGGGACGCACTCCGGCGTGGCCGCGGCGAGCGCGGGGTAGGACGGCGTCGCGGCGACCGCGAGCAGGGCGGTCACCCCGACGACCACGCCCACCGGCCAGCCGGTCGCCAGACCGACCACGAGCACGACCGCGAGGGCCGCCCGGACCCACGCGGCGCTGGCGAGGACGGCGCTGCGCGACCGGCGGTCAGCGAGGACGCCGGCGAGCGCCGAGCAGGCGGCGTACGGTGCGAACGCGAGCGCGACCGTGACGGAGACCCAGATGCCTGACCGGGTCTCCGCCAGGACGTGGACCCCCACCGCGAAGGTGAGGACGAGCTGTCCGACCGTCGCCAGGCCGTGGGCGAGGCAGAGCCGGCGGAACGCGCCGCTCGCCAGCGCCGACCGGAAGCCCGGGGCGCTCACCGATGGACCTCGCGGAGCGGGTCGAAGCCGTTGAAGCCCACGGAGGAGTAGGTCGTCGTGTAGGCGCCCGCGGCGTGGATGCGCAGCCGGTCGCCGATCCGCAGGTCGAGCGGGAGCCGGGGCCGGTGCTGCTGGTAGAGGATGTCGGCGCTGTCGCAGGTCGGTCCGGCGAGGACGACGTCCCCGGCCGGTTCCAGGAGCGGGCGGCCATCGCGGTGGGCCGTGATCCGGTAGCGGATGGCCTCGTCCAGCGTCTCGGCCAGCCCGGAGAAGAGCCCGACGTCGACGTAGACCCACCGGCGACCGGCGCGCTCGCTGACGAGGACGACCTCGGTCTCGAGGGTGCCGGCGTCGGCGACGAGCCCGCGGCCCGGCTCCGCCATGAGCGGGGGGACGTCCGGGCCGAGGTGCTTACGGACCGCCGCGGTGATGGCGCGACCGAAGGACGGCACCTCCGGCGTCGGCTCGGCGGCGTGCGCCGGGAAGCCGCCGCCGAGGTCGACGACGGCGAGGTCGGACCCGCACGCGCGGACGACCTCGCGGAGCCGGGCGGTCGTGGCGAGCGGCTCGTCCCACGCGTCCACGTCGTGCTGCTGGCTCCCGACGTGGAAGCAGACCCCGACCGGGTGGCCGTGGCTGACCGCCCGGGCGAGCAACCGCCCGGCGGTGCTCTCGTCGCACCCGAACTTCTGGCCGAGCGCCCAGTCCGCGCCGGCGCCGCTCGTGGTGATGCGGACCAGGAGCGTGGCGCCGGGTGCGTGCTCGATGAGCTTGTCGAGCTCGGCGTCGCAGTCGACGGAGAAGCGGCGTACGCCGCGAGCGTGGGCGTAGGCGATGTCGGCGGGCTTCTTCACAGTGTTGCCGTAGGAGATCCGCGCCGGGTCCGGGTCGACGGCGAGGACGGCGTCGATCTCGCCGGGGCTGGCGACGTCCCACGAGGCCCCCTCGTCCAGGAGCGCGTCGAGGACCGGCCGCGACGGGTTCGCCTTGACCGCGTAGTGGAGGTCGACGCCCGGGAGCGCCGCGTGCAGCTGGCGGTAGCAGCGACGAACGGTCGACAGGTCGACGGTCAGCACCGGCGTCGCCGGTACGCCCAGTCGGTCGACGCGGACGTCGACCACGCGCGGCTCCGGCAGGATCGGCGGGGCGAGGCTCGTCATCGCTGGCTCCTCTGGTCCATGGGCAGGAGGAGCCGGCGCGGATGTGCGCTGATACCGGTCTGGACGGCGACGGCCGTGCGCCGCATCGGCCCGCCTCGTACGCTCGGGGGATGAGCAACTATCTGACCGATCAGCGCGATCGTCCGGTCAGCGCTTTCGTCGCCGTCGTCGTGGCCCTGCTGACCGGTGGCTACATGCTGCCGTGGGCCGTCGCGGCCCTGCGCGGCAAGTCGAACCACTGGACGATCTTCTGGATCAACCTGCTGGGCGGCTGGACGGTGATCCTCTGGATCGTCGCCCTCATCATGTCGTTCAGCTCGCACAAGTCCCTCGGGCGCTAGGCACCGTCATGGCGAAGACGTGGCAGGACATGTCCGACCGTGAGCGGACCGCCGTGCTGACGATCGGGTGCGTGCAGCTCTCGCTCGCCGCGACGGCGTGGGCGGACCTGGCGAGGCGTCCCGCGGACCAGGTCAACGGCCCGAAGTCGAGGTGGGCCGCGATCATCGCGATCAACGTCGTGGGCCCGATCCTCTACTTCACGAAGGGCCGCCGGAAGACCACGTGAAGGCCGTCCCCGGGAGGCTCCGGCTGAGAACCAGCCGGGGTGGACGCCGCGCCTGAGCGGAACTGTCTGCGCGCACGCCTACTGTTCGTCTTGTGGATGCGCGATGAGCAAGGAAGCCGCGATGCGGGCGATGCGGGAGGCGCGTTATCGCGAGAGGACGGCGACGCCGACTCCAGCCTCCAGACCGGCCCGCCCCGTGAGGACGCCGACGGTCGCTGCCGCCGTTGAGACCCCACCCACCGATGAGCTGTGCGGGCACCGCTCGATGAACGGGCGCACCTGCACGCGCGAACAGGGCCACACGGCGAAGAGCCACCGCTACTCCTAGTCCCCCTGCCGGACGTGGCAGAGAAATCCACGCGGACCGCGACACTGCGGTCGTCCCTCATCCTTCGGAGCGTGGGCCCGGCTCTGCCGCTGGGAGCACGCGGCCGTCGCTGGCACGTGCGGCTGCCGACGAGGGTTCCGCCTCGGCGCAGGTGACGCCTTCGGCGGGCATCACGAACCAGTGGCGTTGCACACAGCGGACGTGGACGTGCTCGACGGGGCCGGCCGTGGAGGCGAGCCAGTCGCGACGGGTCACCTCGGCCACCAGTCCGCACTCCGGGCAGCTGACGATGTCTAGCGACATGGATGCGTCACCCACGTCCGCAGAGCGATGCTCTGGTCCACGCGGGGCGCCTGCTCGGCCGGACTGGTCATGGTCACTCCTCGGGATGCCCTGTGGGGTCCACCCACCGTAGGAGCGGCG
Source organism: Nocardioides aestuarii (assembly GCF_039527245.1). NCBI lineage: Bacteria > Bacillati > Actinomycetota > Actinomycetes > Propionibacteriales > Nocardioidaceae > Nocardioides > Nocardioides aestuarii. Next base: position 2,205,273 of record NZ_BAAAJT010000002.1, on the reverse strand, counting down.
CGGGGCTCGGCGCATGACCGGATCTGACGTTGTCGTGACGTTGTCGTGACGTTGACGTGCTAGTCAGATCTGGCCAGTCACCGCCCGTTGAGTGGTCAGGTCGGACTCATCACTCCATCGCGAGGAGATCCCGAGGAGGCCGGCCGTACGCGCCACCAGAACGGACGCAGGACTCGGCGGCGGTCGAGAGTTCCCGCGCTGCCCTGTGCCTCACGGCTCCGGCCGTCTAGGTTGGACGTGTCGACGGTGCCGAGTGGGGACCTCCCAAGCAGGAGCTGTCGGCACCTATCGAGAGGCTTCAGATGCCTGTATTCATGGTGGAGCGACGGTTCGCCGATCAGCTGGAGGTCGCCCCGGAGACGGCTGCATCGATCAACCGGATCAACGACGAGGCTGGGGTGCGCTGGCTGCAGTCCTTCCTCTCCTCCGACAAGCGGAAGACGTTCTGCCTCTACGAGGCCGACGACGTCGACGCGATCCGCACGGCGGCGATCCGCGCCGGCATCCCCGCCGACGCGATCATGGAGCTCTCGGGCACGCTGGCTCCCGACGGCTCGTTCGCACCGATGTAGTCGGTTGCGTGGCTAGAGGAGACCGTGCTCGGTGGCGAAGACGGCGGCCTTGGTCCGATTCGGTGCGCCGGTCTTGAGGAGGATGCTCCGGACGTGATTGGCGGAGGTGTTGGTGCTGATGAAGAGCCGCTCGCCGATCTCTCTGTTGGAGAGGCCGTCGGCGACCAGGCGGAGCACGTCGACCTCCCGCTCGGTCAGGCCGTTGGGCAGGGGACTGAGCTCGGGAGGGACCGCCTGGCCGGCATCGAGAGCCGGGGGTTCTCGGCGGTGACCGATCTGTCGGGCCAGCGCACGCGCCTCCTCACCGAGGCTCGAGGCGGAGGGTGACGACCGTCCGTCCGCGGGTCCGCCGAGCCGGGCTCGGTGCCAGCTCCACGCGGCGAGCGTCTCCACCTGGTGGGTGACCGCGCCCATCTGCCGGTCCATCGCGAGGGCACGCTCGAAGTGCTCGTCGGCACCGGGCGCGCCGAGCACGGAGTCGAGCTGACCCAGGTAGCGGTCGGCAGAGCCGAACACGGCAGCGTTCGCGCCGGCCATGAGGTTGCTGCCGGCGTGAGCGGCGAGGAGCGGCCGGACCGTCGCGGCAGCCGCGGCGTCGTCCAGCTTCGCAGCCGCCTCGGTGATGAACGCCAGCACCCCGGCCCACTGGGCACCGGCTCGGTAGTCGTCGAGTCGTCGGCAGAGGTGCGCCAGGAGGCGTGCGGCCGGATCGACCAGGTCCAGGTCTGTGTAGAGGGCGAGGAGGCCGGGCAACCAGTGGTCGTCGAAGCTCTCGTCGCCGGAGATCAGGGGGCGGACGTCCTCGAGGCCGCCGGTGACCCGTTGCAGCATGAACTGCTGAAAACCCCACGACCCTTCGGTGGCGCCGTCGAACTCCTGGCTGAACTGGTCGTCGAGCCACGCCACGATGTGCTGGGCTCCGACGTAGTCACCGACCGCGAATCGATGGGTGTATCGCGAGCATCCGGCGACGTATCGGAAGAAGGGCTGGCCGCGAGACAGAGCGATCTCGGTCAGGTCCCGTTGCGCGTTGCTCCACGCGGGCTGGTCACCCACGATGTAGGCGAAGGCTCCCCGGTGGAAGGCTGCCTGCCCGAGGTGGTCGTCGTCGCCGAGACGTGACCCGATCTCGTTCATCTCGAGTGCGCGAGCCAGCAGCGTGGGAGCCAGGTCGGGGGTGAGCCCCTGCCACAGGGTCGCGCCGAGGGCGTGGGCGGTGAGCTCATCGTCACCGCTGGCGCGGGCCAGGTGAAGGGCCTTGTCCCCGAGTCGGCGAGCCTGGGCTCGGTCGCCGGTGAACGACGCCGCGCGGCCCATGCTGGCGAGGGCCCGGATGCTCAGCGGATCGCCCTCGTCGAGCGCGGCGGCGCGGCGGGCCTCGCTGAGCATCGCCATCGACCGCTGACCGTTGTGCGAGGGGCGCCACGACGCGTCCTCGTGCCCGATGGCGGCCAGCAGCCGGACCCTGGGGTTCTTGTCCGTGCCCAGGTCCTCGTAGATGTGTCGGGCGGTGGGGAAGTGGCCGGCCTGCAGGTGGCATCTCGCCGCGGCGGAGAGCAGCTCCACGCGCGGCGGCGCCTCGTCGGCGTGCAGCCGGGCGACCTGCTCGTACAGCATGGCCGCCTCGCCGTGGGCAATGCTGCGCACGGCCTGCTCGGCCGCCAGCACCAGGTAGTGGGCGGCCTTGCCTCCGTGTCCGAGGGTGCGGGCCTCGAAGAAGTGGTGGGCCAGCTGGGCCATGAGCCCGGGGTCGTCCTCGCCCACGCGAGCCTCGAGCACACGAGCGACCCGCGCGTGCGTCGCTGCGAGATCGGCGGCCGTCATACGGTCGAGCACCGCCCCACGCGCCAGTGCGTGGACGAACCGGTATCCGCCGGCACCGGCGTCGAAGGTGAGGTCCGCGGTGAGGAGTCCGGCGCGGACCGCCAGGTCGATCCCCTCCAGGACTGCGTCCGCGCCGAGCTCGCTGGCCTGGACCAGGAGGGCGGGATCGACGATGTCGCCGCTGACCGCGGCGAGCTCCAGGACATCCGTGTGGGCGGCATCGAAGGCGGCCAGTCGGCGGGCCAGAGCGTCCTGGACCGAACCAGGCGCCTTGGCGTTGCCGGAGCGGACGGCGGCGAGGCCACCTCGGGACGCGAGATCGTGCCAGTACTCCTGGAGGAAGAAGGGGTTGCCGCCGGTGTGGTCGCGCAGCACCGGTGCGGCTGCGAGCGCCACGTCGGGAGGGACCTCCGCCTCTCCGACCAGGTACTGGGCGACGTCCTCGGTGGTCAGCCCGCCGAGGTCGATCCGGGCAACGCCATCGAGCCGGTGCAGGTCGGCGAGGGCGAAGCTGAGCGTGTCCGTACGCTCCGGGGCGGTCGTGCGGCGGGTGGCGAGAACGAGCAGCTGCTCTCCCGCGGTGGACTCGACGAGGTGGGACAGCATCGCCAGGGTGGGTTCCGGGGCCCAGTGCAGGTCCTCCAGGACCAGCACGGTCGGTCCCTGCTCCGCCACCGCCAGCAGCACGCGCAGGACGGCGTCGAAGAGAAGCGGCCGGGAGTCCCCGTCCCCGGGTGCGACGGTGGCGGTCGGCCAGGGGCCGAGGGCGGCTGCGGTCAGGCGTAGGAGCGGGGCCGCCGCGTGGGGACTGATGTCGCGCAGGGTCTCCGGACGGGCCTGCACCAGCGCCTGTTCGAGGACGGCGACGAACGGCCGGTAGGGGGTGTTGAACTCCTCCCGGCACGCACCACTCAGCACGGCGGCGCCGTGCTCGCTCAGGGCGGCCACCACCTCGGCCACCAGCCGGGTCTTGCCGACACCTGGCTCGCCGCCGACGAAGACGACTTGTCGCCGGTCGTCCTCGACGGCCGCCCAGACCGTCTCCAGACGCTGGATCTCCGCGTGACGCCCCACGAAGGTGGTCCGACTCTTCGCAGGTCCACCGCTGGGGCTCACCGGAGCAGGTTGCATCGTCCCTCGACTCTAGCCCGGTTCCGCGGCCGCCGAGATAGTCAGATCGGACCCCCGGACGGTTCGCGCCGAGGAGGTCCGATCAGGTCAGGCGAGCCGCTCGCGACGTCCCTAACGTCATTGGTCTACCGACACCACCCATCGAAACGGAGCGCCGCCATGGCCATCGCGATCAAGGACCTTCCCGTCGAGGTCGCCCAGGGCGACCTCGAGACCAGGTACGTCGAGTCAGGCGACATGGCCATCCGGCACGTACGGGTCCCCGCCGGGACCGACTTCGGCCCCGTCCTGATGGGCCTGCCGGACGATCGTTGCCCCAGCCCTCACTGGGGGATCGTGCTGGAGGGGTCGGTCCGGCTCGAGCACGCCGACGGAACCGTGGAGACCGCGAGTGCGGGCGAGGTCTACCACTGGCCCGCCGGCCACACCGCTACCTCCTCCGACGGTGCCGTCTTCATCGAGATCGGTCCGCTCGCCCCCATGCGTCAGTTCCACCACCATGCCCAGGCGCTCTTTGCCTGAGAGCCAGGGCCACGCCCCCCCGGACACATCCACGGCAGCATCGACACCACAGGAGCACCCATGAGCGGCACCCCGGCACTGACCACCCTCGACGCCGTCCGCGGCGACGTCATCACCTCCCAGTCGCCTGCGTACGACGGGGCGCGATCGGTCTACAACGCCATGATCGACCGGCGGCCGCTCGCGATCGTCCGCGCGACGGACGTCGCCGACGTGCGCATCGCCGTCAACGCTGCCCGCGAGGGTGGGCTGCCGCTGGCCATCCGGGACGGCGCGCACAGTGTGCCCGGCTTCGGGACGGTCGATGACGGGATCGTCCTCGACCTCAGCGGGATGAAGGGGATCCGCATCGACCCGGTGAACCGGATCGCCCGGGTACAAGGCGGCTGCGACTGGGGCGACTTCGACCATGCCGCACACGGCTTCGGCCTGGCGACCACGGGGGGGATCATCTCGACCACCGGGGTCGCGGGCCTCACTCTCGGTGGCGGCATCGGCTACCTGGCTCGGGCGCACGGGCTGTCCATCGACAACCTGCGGTCCGCGGACGTCGTCCTGGCCGACGGCAGCTTCGTGACCACCAACGCGACCGAGCACCCCGACCTCTTCTGGGCGCTGCGAGGTGGCGGAGGGAACTTCGGTGTGGTCACCGAGCTCGAGTTCGACCTGCACCCCGTCGACACGATCTACGGCGGGCCGATGTTCTTCGAGCTCGACGCCGCCGAGGAGCTGTTCAGGACCTTCGGGGAATGGATCGCTGCCGCACCACGCGCGATGGGCGCCTTCCCGGCCTTCCAGATCGCCCCGCCGCTGCCCTTCATCCCCGAGGACCGCGTCGGGGACCCGCTGGTGCTCCTGGTCTCGTGCTTCAACGGCAGCGACGAGGACGCCGAGTCGATGCTCAAGGACCTGCGCACCGTCGCGACGCCGGTCGCCGAGCACGTCGGGCGGATGCCCTACCCCGCACTCAACAGCGCCTTCGACGGTCTGCTCCCCAAGGGTCTCCAGCACTACTGGAAGGCCGCGTTCCTCCCCGAGCTCACTGCCGGGGTCATCGCCGCCCACGTCGAGCACGGACCCCGGGTGCCGGCCATGCAGTCCACCATGCACCTCTACCCGATCGACGGCGCCGTGCACGACGTCGCGGCGGACGCAACGGCCTTCGCCTACCGGGACGCGAACTTCGCCCCGGTGATCGCCGGGATGTGGCCCGACCCGGCCGACAACGAGGCCAACATCAGGTGGGTGCGTGACTACCACGCGGCGCTCGAACCACACACGAGCGAGGGCGGCTACATCAACTTCATGGCCGGAGACGACCAGGGCCGCATCCGTGCCAACTACGGCTCCAACTACGACCGCCTCGCCTCGGTCAAGAAGACCTACGATCCGGGCAACCTCTTCCGGATCAACCAGAACATCGTTCCTGCCCAGTAGCCCCGCACCTCCGTGTCCGGGGAGGGCCGCCATCGAGGCCGACCTGACGAACGCAGCGCAGGTCATCTAGGGGCCCGACACCTGGGCATCCTGGTGCCGGCGCTTCACCGGCTCGTCGGGTTCAACGCCGCGATCCCGGCATCCCAACCGGGGGCGCGGCCGTCGCCAGGCGGGCGCAGCTCGGCGGGGTCGACCCCGGCCCGCGCGAGGATCCAGGCGATGACCGAGTTGGAGTTCCACATCTCGCCGATGCGGAGCTCGTCGCGGCCCCACGTCAGGATCGGGACCTCGCACGCGGCGCCCAGCGCACGGCGCACGACGGACTCGTCGTCGGTCAGCCGCTGCGGACCGCCGACGGCGTACGCGAGGTCGGGGATCACGCCGTCGGGCCAGCAGCGGATCTCGTAGCGGAACCACCGCCAGCGGCCGAGGGGCTGGAGGCCGACCGGGCCGGTGACGACCGCGCCATGGTCGAGGGAGCCGTCGATCCGGTTCCACGCCGGGCCGACCTCGATGGTCGTACGACCCTCCGGGAGCTCGGCGACGAGGGCTGCGTGGAACAGCGCTCGACGGGCGCGGTGCTGACGACGGGCGACGATCGCCTCGTAGACCAGGCCGTTGAAGTGGACGACGTGGCCGCCCGCGCCGAGCGGGATCCAAAAGAGGTCGAGCGACGCGGTCATGGGCTCAACAGGGGTCGGTAGGTCACGACCGTGAGGACGAGGGCGCCGGACGCGGCCAGGCCGAAGCCGTTCGCGAGGCCGACGCTCGCGCCCGCCCCCTCGTTCGCCAGCATCGTGAAGGCCATGCCCGCCACCGCGGTCGCGAGGAGGGCACACCAGCCGACGACGGGCGCGAGGGCGCGGCGCGCCCACGACCGTCCACGGAGCAGGCCGACGCCGACGGCCCCGAGCAGCGGCGCGACGTACGCCAGGTCCATCAGCTTCACCACCCAGAAGGCGACGGGGTCGGCGAGATACTCGGTGCTCGCCGGCTGGTCGCGCCAGGCGTCGAGCAGGCTCGGGACGTGGAGGCCGAGGACGAGGAAGGCGGTCACGGCAAGGAGATACCACCCCACCCCGCGCTCCAGCCGCGGACGGGGCGCAGGCGCGGGGAGAGCAGCCAGCCGAGCACCGGCGAGCGCCAGCACGGCACCGCAGGCGACGACGAGCAGCCAGAGGAGTGGATACCAGCGTTCCGCGTTGCCGTCGTAGCGCGCGAGGTCGCCGGTGATCGAGAGCTGCGTATAGGTGTAGATCCCGTACGCCGCCGGCGCGATCGCCAGCGCCTCCGCACCAGGCCGGCCGCGATGAAGGAGCCAGGCCGCGACCAGGCTCACCGGCCCCACGAGCAGCAGGCCGGCGACGTCGCCGCCGCAGATCTGGTCGGCCGCCCCACCCGACACGTGGTAGTCGATGACGCCGAGGACCAGCGGCCCCAGCAGCGCCACCACGACCGCCCCCACCCCGACGACCAGGAGCACGACGGTGAGGCCGCCGGTGTGGGAGCGGACGTGGGTCCGCGCTGCTGGAGGCGCGGTCGCGGTCACGGCTGGTGCGCCTCCTGGGCGTGGGGTTCAGCGGCGGAACCAGCGGGCCAGCCGGTCCCGGACGGCGCGGGAGCCGGGGCGGGTTCGGCCGGGCCCTGGTCGAGCCGGAAGGGCGGGTAGTCGTCGGTCATCAGCGCGACGTAGGCGATCACGCGGTAGACCCACCGGTTGAGCCCGACGAGGAGGTCGAACAGCGGCGTCGGGTAGCGGCCGGTGACGAGGAGCACCAGCCCGGCCGCCAGCGTCAAGGCGCCGATGAGGCCGCCGACCGTGACCTGCGCACCCTCGTCGCTGCCGAGCTGCCAGGCGCCGGCGAGGACCGAGACCACGATCAGGTGCGGGATGGCCAGCAGCCACGACTTCACCAGCACCAGCCCGCGCGAGAGCTGCTCGGGATACGCGATGTCGAGGTCGGCCGGGTAGGCCGGCGACGGCGCGAGCGAGAAGGGCGGGTAGCGGTCGGTGCCGATCGCGTTGGTCGCGTAGAACTGCACGCGCCACGACCAGCGCAGGATCCCGACGTTGAGGTCGAAGAGCGACCGCGGGTAGCGGCCGGTGACGAGGATCGCGACGAAGGCGACGAACGTCAGGACGACGAACGCCGTCCACAGGACGGCGAGCACGATGAAGTGGGGGATCGCCAGGAACCACTTCACCAGCCACAGCCAGCGGCTCAGCGATGCGTCCTGCATCCCGGTCACAGTGACGGGCGAGGCGCGGCCGTCGTCGACGGTCGTGACCTTGCGACGCCCGGGCGCTGCGGGGTCCGGGGGCGAGGCGCCCCAGACGATGAGCACCGCACCCGCCGCGGCCAGGGCCACCCCGAGGAGGCCGAGCGTCCACGCGAGCGGCACGAGCATCCCGAGCCGACCACCTGCGCTGACGTCGGCGGTGACGCCCGGTGACCCGTCGGTGTTCATGATCACGACCGTCCAGCTCCCCCCCGTGACGTCCCACTCGAGCGTCTGCTCCCCCGGGCCGCTCACCTGCGCGATCCAGATCTCCTGGTCCCCCGGCGCGCCGGTGAGCGACCCTCCCTCCCCTCGTCGGGTCAGCGTGTAGTCGAAGGGGTCGGCCGTGACGTCCGTGAGCTCGTCGTACGCCGCGGCGTCGAGCCAGGCCCGGACGTCGTCGCTCGGGCCGATGCCGAGGAAGACCGGCGACTCCGACGACGCGCGGACCCGCACCGTCGCGACGTCGTTGTCGGCCCACCAGTCGTCCTCGCCGGCGCGGCCGAGCTCGAGGACGGTGCTGCTCAGCGCGACGGTCTCGGTGGTCAGCTCGCGAGCCGGCGTCGTGAAGAAGCCGTCGGCGTCCCGCTGGGTCCCCAACGCCCAGCCGAGGCCGAGCCCGGCGACCAGGAGCGGCACGCCCATGAGCGCGAGGACGATACCGAGGACCAGCGGCACCGGTCTGGCCTGCGGCCGGGCGCTCGGGCGGATCTCGACCGGTTCGACGTCGTTCATGGCGGTCACTCCTCCGTGGCTCCACGCTCACCCTCCCGCCGGCCCCGGCCGGGCGCAGCGGGCGGAGGTCGGCGACCGACGGGACCTTGGTCCCGGCGGACGGTAGACCGCCGCCACCGGACTGGGTGCGGTGGCGGCGGCGGGACGAGCGAACGGGTCAGGCCGTGGCGGTGACCAGCTCCCTCTCGTCCGTGTCGGCCACGGCGCTGCGTGAGTGCCGGAAGCCGAGCGCCGCCAGCAGCAGCATCACGACGCCGCCCGCGAAGGCGACGGCGGCTGCGATGCCGGCGATGGTGCCGATCGTGGCGAAGGCGTAGCCGTAGAGCAGCAGCCCGCGCAGCGTGTTGCCCATGAACAGCGTCTGCCGCAGGCCGGCGAGCGCCTGGCCCTCGTCGGACGCCTTCTCCTCGTCGCTCAGCGCGATGTATTCCCCGCTGACCTCCTCGTAGGTCCGGCCGTCGCTGGAGGCGTTCATGTGGGCGAGGATGTAGTGGTCGGCGAAGGCCTTGGCCTCCGGACCGGTGTCGAGCGCGCTGCCGGCGTACTGCTCGAGCGCGGCGGCGTCCTCGGCCGGCAGGCTCGAGAGCGCCTCGCCCTCGGGCATCGTGATGTCCTGCATGGTCAACTGCTGGTGCACCTGGTCGCCCACGAACACGCTGGCCCAGGTCAGGAGCGCTCCGGCGAGGAGCAGGACCAGGGCGAGGGCGACGCCGGTCCACGAGATGAGCTTGTCGAGCACGGAACGCATGAGGGTCTCTTCCTGTCGGGGCCTGCCTGCCTTGCTGTCGCTCCACACGCTAGGAACGACGCACCCCGCCGCGCCCTTGCCGAAAGGCGGTCGTCCCAGGACCGAAGGTCCCGGGTGTGACGGGACCGCCGACCCGGGCTGGGCCGGGCGGTCAGGTCCGCAGCGCCGCCAGCGTGAGGTCCGTACGCCGAAGCGCGGGCAGGGCGTCGAGCAGCGAGACGTCGGCGAGGGGGCCGGCGTAGATCCGGATCTCCTCGAGCCGGTCGAGCACCTCGACACCCTCGAGCGACCGCAGCTGGGTCATGTGCAGCGAGAGCCGCTTCAGCGACCCCGCGACCGGGGTGAGGTCGCCCAGCGACCGCAGGCGGTCGGCGTAGGAGATCCGGAGCTCCTCGAGCGCCGGGAACCCGGCGACCAGCTCGGCGACGGTACGCGCCTTCGTCTCGCGGACGGACAGGGAGGCCAGCCGCGGGTGGCCGCGCTCGATCGCGGGCATCAGCATCGCGCCGCCCTTGCCTCCCAGGCCGGCCCGGAACCACCGCAGGTCCTCAAACGCGAACGGGTCGACCTCGCCGCGCAGTCCGCGGACGTCGAGGATCAGCGCCCGCAGCCCGGGGTGGTCGCCGATCGACGCCGCGTCGACGACACCGTCGGACTCGAGCCAGAGGTGCCGGAGGTCGGGGACGTCGCGCAGGAAGGTGACGTCGCTGAACCCGAGCCGGAGCGACCGGACCCCGTGCTCCGTCGCGCCGTCGATGACCTGCTGCTCGGAGTGGTAGTAGCTCCCGGCACACCAGAACCCGCCGCCCGCCTCGGCCTCCTCGACGAGGTCGGCGGGCAGGTCGCGCCGCAGTCGGTCGAGCTCGTCACGGCGCAGCCCGACCGGGTCGGGAAGTCGGGGGCGCGGCACGCTCCCACGCTAGTAGTTTGCGAGGCGTGGAGCTGACGGTTTGCACCACCGACGAGGACTACGAGGCCTGGCGCCGGGTCCGGGTCGCGGTGGTGCCCTACGAGCGCGCCGACACGGTCGCGGAGATGCGGGCCCGTGACTCCGCGGACCGGCTGATGCTGCTCGCGACCGAGGACGGTCTCGTCGTCGGGTCCGGGGCCGCAGCCCGGTCCAACATCGCCGGCGGTGGCTACGTCTCCCCGATGGTCCTGGAGGAGCACCGGCGCCGGGGCCACGGCACGCTGCTCCTCCGAGCCCTCGCCGACCACGTCGCGGGCCTGGGCGTGGCCGACCTGCGGGCCATGACCGACGACGAGGGGTCGCTCGCCTTCGCCCATCGTTTCGGCTTCCTCGAGGTCGACCAGCAGGTCGAGCAGGTGCGGGGCGTCGGCGACGAGCCCGAGCCCGGTCCGCCGCCCGAGGGCGTCGAGGTGGTCACCACCGACGAGCGCCCCGATCTCTGGGCGGCGAGCTATGGGGGCTTCGGCCGGCAGGCGCTCGCCGACTTCGCCGTCTTCCAGCCGATCGAGGTCTCCGCCGAGCAGTGGCGCGAGGAGTGGGCCGGCGACCCGATGTTCCTGGCGGTCCACGACGGTGCGGTGGTCGGCTGCGCCGGCCTCGACCGCGACGCCGACCATCCCGAGCGCGGCGAGAACGCGCTGACCGCCGTACGCCACGACTGGCGCGGGCGCGGCCTCGCGGTCCACCTCAAGCGCCGGACGCTCCGCTGGGCCGCCGACCACGGCCTGACCGAGATCTACACGTGGACCCAGGTCGGCAACCGGCCGATGCTCACCCTCAACGAGCGCCTCGGCTATGTCACCGGCCGGACCAGCAGCACGCTGTCACGCCCGTCACCGCTCTGACCTCGATCGGTCGAGCAGCTCCGCCTCGTGCTCGGGGGTGAGGCCGACCCCGCCCACGAGCCGCGCGTCGGTGACCCAGGCGGCGGTGTCGCGCACGATCTCGGCCATCGGCCGGTGCCGCAGCCCGACCGCCTCGGCCCGCGCCGGCGACATCGCCGACGCCCAGTCCGCCACGCCCTCGCTCCACAGCGGCAGCTCGCGAGCGGTCACACCCTGCCCGACCAGCCACTCGCCGTCGACCCACGTCAGCGTCGTGCCCTCCGGGGCGACCGCGGCCGCCGACTCGAGCAGCACCGACCACGCGACGTGGGGGCGGACGGCGTTGAACGGCCCGGTCAGTCCCTCGGACGCCAGCGTGAGCACCAGCGCCGCCAGGTCGCGTACGTCGACCACCTGCGCCGGGTCGTCGGGAGCGCCCGGCGCGAGCACCTCGCCGCCGCGCTGCAGGCGGCGTACCCACCACGGGAAGCGGCCGGTGTAGTCGTCGGGCCCCACGACGTAGGTCGGGCGCACCAGCGCGACGTCGTCGCCGTGGACCTCGGAGGCAGCCAGCTCGCAGGACACCTTCAGCGACCCGTAGGTCTCGGCCGTCACGTCCTCGACGTCCTCACCGGCAGCGGGGAGCAGCGCGCTGGACTCGTCGCCGCCCGGGCCCGGCGGGTCGGCGTAGACGGAGACGCTCGAGACGAGGACGTGGTGGCCGCCGCGGCCGCCGAGCGCCGCCGCCAGCGAGCGGACCTGGCGCGGCAGGTAGGCGCAGACGTCGACCGTCGCGTCCCACTCCCCCTCGGCCAGCGCCGACAGGTCGCCGTCGCGATCGGCCAGGACGTGGCGCGCCTCGGGGAACAGGTCGGTCGGGTTCCGGTGGACGAGCGTGACGTCGTGGCCAGCTGCCAGCGCTGCCTCCACGACGTGCTTGCCGATGAACCGGGTGCCGCCGACGACCAGGAGCCTCATCGCTGCATCCAAGCACGGGCCGGCCCCCTCGGGATGGGACGGGCGGGCGCAGGCATGGACTTCCCCGGCCAGGAGCGCCACTGTAGAGGATCTGGGTCGCGCCGACCTCCGGCCGGGACCCGGCCCCTGGGGAGGCAGCCATGACGGCTGATCACACGTCCGCACCGTCCGACCACTACGAGGTCGTCGTCGTCGGCGCCGGGATCGCCGGGCTCAACGCCCTCGCGGTCGCCAGCGGCTACCTCGGGCCGCACGACCGGGTGCTGCTCGTCGACCGGCGACATCGCGTCGGAGGGATGTGGGTCGACACCTATCCCTACGTCCGTCTCCACCAGCCCCACCCGTTCTTCACCGCCGGCGACATCCCGTGGACCCTCGGCGAGGGCCGGGCCTACCTCGCCACCAAGTGGGAGGTCCTCGACCACTTCTCGCACTGCATCGCGGAGCTCCGGCACCGCGTGCGGCTCGACCAGTGGCTCGAGACCGAGTACGTCGGGCACGAGGTCGTCGACGGGACCGTGCGGGTCACCTGCCGCGGGGCCGAGGGCCGGGAACGGGTCGCGTCCGCGGAGCGCTTCGTGAAGGCGACCAGCCTCGAGATCATGCCGAACCGGCCGTTCCCCGTCAGCAGCGAGCAGGTGCAGTCGGTGACGCCGGAGTCCGACGTGCGGGAGGGCGAGATCGCGCGCAGCACCGCGCCGGTGTGGATCGTCGGCGGCGGCAAGACCGCCATGGACACCGCCCGGGCGATCATCACCGCCCAGCCGGGTCGCGAGGTCAACATGCTGGCCGGCTCCGGCACCTTCTTCCTCGAGCGCGACCGGGCGTTCCCCACCGGCCACCGGCGGTGGTGGGGCGGCCAGCGCGGCTATCCCTACTTCCGCGACTGGAGCATGCGCTTCGACGGCACCAACGAGCGCGAGGTCATGAGGTGGGTGAGCGACCACCCGTCGACCATCAGCATCACGCCCCGCCCCCGCGACTTCCTGTTCGGCCAGCTGTCACGGAGCGAGGCGACGACGATCAGCGCCGGGCTCCGCCAGGTGGTCACCGACCACCTCGTCGACGTCGTCGACGAGGGCGGTCGGCCCCACCTCGAGCTGCGCAGCGGCGCGCGGCGGGCGATCGAGCCCGGCAGCTGGCTGGTCAACTGCAGCGGTCACTTCTTCCGGGGCGAGCAGCAGCCGTACGCCCCCTACACCTCGGCCGGCGGACGCGTCGCCACCGTCACGCCCCGCTCGACCATCGCACTGCTCGCCTCGTTCAGCGGCTACTTCATCACCCACCTGCTGATGCTCGGCAAGCTCGACGAGCTGCCGCTCTACGAGGTCGACGCCGACACGCTGGGGCGCCGGGACCGCGACGCGTGGGCGTGCACCGTCGTCGCCGTGCACATGCACAACCTGTCGGTCATGATCGACGCGCTCCCGCGCACCGTCTTCGCCCGCAACGGCCTCGACTTCGAGAAGTGGTTCCCACTCCACCGTCAGCTGCTCACGAGCGTGCAGGTCATGCGCGAGCACGGCGCGCTCATCGAGCACACCGCCGCCGCGCTCGACCGCGTGCGCGAGGTGCACGGCGTACGGTGCGGGCCGCTGCCGGAGCTCGCGGCGGCGCGCTAGATCAGCTCGGGCTCGGTCTTCTCCCGGACCTCGTCCTCGGTGACGTCGGGGGCGAGCTCGACGAGCTTGAGGCCCCCTCCGTCAGATGCCGGGATCACGTCGATGACGGCGAGGTCGGTGATGATCCGCTGGACGACCTTCTTGCCGGTGTAGGGCAGGGCGCACTCGTTGAGGATCTTCAGCGAGCCGTCCTTGGCGACGTGCTCCATCAGCACGATCACGCGCTTGGCGCCGTGGACGAGGTCCATCGCGCCGCCCATGCCCTTGACCATCTTGCCGGGGATCATCCAGTTGGCGATGTCGCCGTCCTTGGAGACCTGCATCGCGCCGAGGATCGCGGCGTCGATCTTGCCGCCGCGGATCATCCCGAAGCTGGTGGCGGAGTCGAAGAACGACGCGCCCTTGCGCAGCGTCACCGTCTCCTTGCCCGCGTTGATGAGGTCGGGGTCCTCCTCGCCCTCCCACGGGTAGGCACCGACGCCGAGGATGCCGTTCTCCGACTGGAGGACGAGCTCGACGTCGTCGGCGACGTAGTTCGGCACCAGCGTCGGGAGGCCGATGCCGAGGTTGACGTAGGAGCCATCGGTCAGCTCCGAGGCGGCACGCGCCGCCATCTCCTCACGGGTCCACGGCATCTCTCAGGCCTCCTTCTTGCGAACGGTGACGCGCTCGATGCGCTTGTCGGCAGCCTGCTCGGGGGTCAGCGCGACGACGCGCTGGACGAAGACCCCAGGGGTGTGGATCGCGTTGGGGTCGAGCTCGCCGGGCTCGACGAGCTCCTCGACCTCCGCGATCGTCAGCCGCCCGCACATCGCGGCCAGCGGGTTGAAGTTGCGCGCGGAGTCGTTGAAGACGAGGTTGCCGTGGCGGTCGCCCTTCCAGGCGCGCACGAGGCCGAAGTCGGCGACGATCGCCTCCTCGAGGACGTACTCACGCCCGCCGAAGTCACGCGTCTCCTTCGGCGGAGAGGACTTCACCACGTTGCCGTCGGCGTCGTACCTCCACGGGATCCCGCCCTCGGCAACCTGCGTACCGCCACCGGTCGCGGTGAAGAACGCCGGGATGCCGGAGCCGCCGGCCCGCATCCGCTCCGCCAGCGTCCCTTGCGGCGTCAGCTCGACCTCGAGCTCGCCGGAGAGGTACTGCCGGGCGAACTCCTTGTTCTCCCCGACGTACGACGACACCATCCGCCGCAGCCGCTTCTCCATCAGCAGCCGGCCCAGGCCCCAGTCGTCGACCCCGCAGTTGTTCGAGACCGCCTCGAGGTCGGTCGTGCCGGCCTCCAGGAGCGCCTCGATCAGCACCGAGGGGATGCCGCACAGGCCGAAGCCTCCGACGGCGAGGGTCGATCCGTCCGTGATGTCGGCGACGGCCTCCGCCGCTGACGCAACAACCTTGTCCACGCCTGCACCCTAGCCCCGCGTGAGGGCCGTCACGTATGGCCCCCGTGCACACATCGGGCTGCCTACGATGGCTGCATGCCCACCCCCACCCGGTCCGGTGCCCAGCTGCACGTCGTGACCGGCAAGGGCGGCACCGGCAAGACGACCGTCGCCGCCGCCCTCGCCCTGGCCCTCGCCAGCCGCGGCCAGGACGTCCTCCTCTGCGAGGTCGAGGGCCGGCAGGGCATCGCCCGCCTCTTCGACGTCGACCCCCTCCCCTACGCCGAGCGGCGGATCGCCGTCGGCACCGGCAACGGTGAGAAGCAGGGGGCGTTGTACGGGCTGCACATCGATCCCGAGTCGGCGCTGCTCGAATACCTCGCGATGTACTACAAGCTCGGCCGCGCCGGGAAGGCGCTCGACCGCTTCGGCGTCATCGAGTTCGCCACCACGCTCGCGCCGGGCGTCCGCGACGTGCTCCTGACCGGCAAGGTCTACGAGGCCGCCAAGCCGGGCCGACGCGGCAAGGACGTGCGCCAGTACGACGCCGTCGTGCTCGACGCACCGCCGACGGGACGGATCGCCCAGTTCCTCGGCGTCAACAGCGAGCTCGCCGGCCTCGCCAAGGTCGGCCCGATCAAGAGCCAGGCCGACCAGGTCATGAAGCTCTTCCGCAGCCAGCGCACCCGGATCCACCTCGTCACCGTCCTCGAGGAGATGCCCGTGCAGGAGACCGCCGACGGCATCGAGGAGCTGCGCGACCACGGCTTCCCGCTCGGCTCGGTCGTGGTCAACCTGGTCCGCCCGCAGGACCTCGGCGCCGACGACCTCGCGGCCCTCACCTCCGGCGACGTCGAGCCGGCCGCGGTCGCCACCGACCTCAAGGCGGCCGGGATCGAGGCCGACGACGCGCTGGTCGAGGGGCTGCTGGCCGAGGCCCGCGACCACGCCGTGCGCCGCGCGCTGGAGGACTCGCAGCGTGAGCTCGTCGCCCAGCTCGACGTCCCGACCGTCGAGCTGCCGCGCCTCCCCGGCGGCGCCGACCTCGGCGGGCTCTACGAGCTGGCCGGGTCGCTCTGCGAGCAGGGGATGGCATGAGCCCGCAGTCGTCCGCCGGCAACCGCGCCCGCGTCGGCCCGCTCGCCGGCGCCGGGTCGACCGCGCCGGTCCTCGACGTCGACGCGCTGCTCGACGACCGAGACACCGGGATCATCGTCTGCTGCGGCTCCGGCGGCGTCGGGAAGACCACGACGTCCGCCGCGCTCGCGCTGCGCGCCGCCGAGCGCGGCCGCAAGGTCGTCGTCCTCACGATCGACCCGGCCCGCCGGCTCGCGCAGTCGATGGGGATCGAGGAGCTCGACAACACCCCGCGGCCGGTCCCCGACGTCGCCGGCGAGGGTTCGCTCGACGCGATGATGCTCGACATGAAGCGCACCTTCGACGAGGTGGTCGAGAGCCAGGCCAGCCCCGAGAAGGCGCAGCAGATCCTCACCAACCCGTTCTACGTCGCGCTCTCCTCCTCGTTCGCGGGGACGCAGGAGTACATGGCGATGGAGAAGCTCGGCCAGATCCACGCCGCCGCCCGCGCCGACGACACCTACGACCTGATCGTCGTCGACACCCCGCCGTCGCGGTCGGCGCTCGACTTCCTCGACGCCCCCGAGCGGCTCTCCCGCTTCCTCGACGGCCGCTTCATCCGGCTGCTGCTCGCGCCCGCCAAGGGACCGGCGAAGCTGATGACCGCCGGCGTCGGGCTGGTCACCAACGCGATGACCAGGATCCTGGGCGCGCAGGTCCTGCGCGACATGCAGACCTTCGTCGCCGCGTTCGACACCCTCTTCGGCGGCTTCCGCCAGCGGGCCCAGAAGACCTTCGAGCTGCTGCAGGCCGACGGGACGGCGTTCCTCGTCGTCGCCGCGCCGGAGCCGGACGCGCTCCGCGAGGCGGCGTACTTCGTCGAGCGGCTCAGCGAGGACCGGATGCCGCTCGCCGGCCTGGTGGTCAACCGGGCCACGGCACCCCCCGAGGGGAGTTTGTCGGCCGACGAGGCGATGGCGGCGTACGAGCGGCTGAGCCGGAGAGAGGACGGAGCTGACGACTCCCCCGTTTCGAGGACAGCTGGACTGCTGCGGCTCCACGCCGACCGGTCACGCCTGGTCGAGCGCGAGCGTGGCCTGCGGACGCGGTTCGCCGCGGCCCACCCGCAGGTGCCGACGGCGGTCGTCCCGGCGCTCGCCGGTGACGTGCACGACCTCGACGGGCTGCGTGACGTCGGCCACCTCCTCAGCGGGGGGTGACGACGCGCGACGCCGGCCCCGGAGGTGGCCGGCGTCGTGCGCGGTCGGTCAGAGGGCCGCCGGCGAGGTGTGCTGCTCGCGCGCGGTCTCGAGGACGGAGCGCCACGAGGCACCCGGCCGACGGCGGAGCAGCGCCCGGCGCTCACGCTCGGTCATGCCGCCCCAGACGCCCCACTCGATCTGGTTGTCGAGGGCCTCGGCGAGGCACTCGGTGCGCACGGGGCAGCCCTTGCACAGGAGCTTGGCCTTGTTCTGCTCGGCGCCGCGCACGAACAGCGCGTCCGGCGAGGCCTGGCGGCAGGCGGCGGATGGTGCCCAGTCTTCGATCCACATGGTGACGTCCCCACAGTCCGTCCGGGTCAGGGAGTCCCCATGACTTCCCTTATGAATCCCGATGGAAGAAAGGTAAAGAACCGACACGCGGGTCACACAGACTCTTTCGATTCAATCTCCCTAGTCCGAAGTGACTAGTCCCGACGAGTCACGAATAGTCGGGGTGGGTGACCCCCGTTATCCTCGAGCCCATGTCCATGCCGCCCGAGGAACGCCTTCCGACGTCCCGCGTGCTGTCACACCTGGGTGTGATGGTCGCCGTCGCCGTCGTGCTCGGCGTCGTCGTCGCCGGCCTGGCGATCCCCTTCGCCGGCCTGATGGGTCTTGCCGCCCGCGACGTCTCCCGCACCATGGACGACCTGCCGACGGAGCTGACCGTCGAGCCGCTCTCCCAGAAGACGACCATTGTCGACGGCGCCGGCAACACGATCGCCTCGCTCTACGACGAGAACCGGGTCAACGTCTCCCTCGACCAGGTCTCGCGCACGATGGTCAAGGCCATCGTCGCGATCGAGGACTACCGCTACTACGAGCACGGCGCCCTCGACCTGCGCGGCACGCTGCGCGCCCTGGTCACCAACCAGGCGTCGGGCTCGACCGTGCAGGGTGGCTCCTCCATCACCCAGCAGATGGTCAAGCTGACCCTGGTCAGCCAGGCCGACACCAAGGCCGAGCGCGCCGCGGCGACCGAGGAGTCGATCGCGCGCAAGGTGCGCGAGCTGCGCTACGCGATCGCCTTCGAGGAGCAGTACTCCAAGGACTGGATCCTCGAGCGCTACCTCAACCTCGCCTACTTCGGCGACGGTGCCTACGGCATCCAGTCGGCCGCCCGCCACTACTTCGACAAGAACGCGAAGGACCTCAACCTCCGCGAGTCGGCGATGCTCGCCGGCCTGGTGAAGAACCCGACCGGCCTCGACCCGACGAACTCCCCCGACGCGGCCCTCGAGCGCCGCAACGTCGTGCTCGAGCGGATGGCCCAGCTCAACGTCGTCCCCCAGGCGCGGGCCGACAAGGCGAGCAAGACCAAGCTCGGCATCGACCCCCAGCCGACCGACAACGGCTGCGTGAACTCGCGGGCCCCGTTCTTCTGCGACTACGTCATCAACTACCTCCTCGAGGACCCCTCGCTCGGCAGGAACAAGGAGGCGCGGCGCCAGATGCTGCGCACCGGGGGTCTCACCATCGAGACGACCATCGACCTGCGCTTCCAGCAGGCCGCCGACAACGCCGTCCGGGAGCGCGTCTTCCCCACCGACAACGCGATCGGTGGCATGGCGATGGTCGAGCCCGGCACCGGGGACGTGAAGGCGCTCGCCCAGTCGCGGCCGATGGGCAGCAACAAGAAGGCCGGCCAGACCTTCCTCAACTACGTCGTCCCCCAGGAGTACGGCGACTCAGCCGGCTTCCAGCCAGGCTCGACGTTCAAGGCGTTCGTCCTGGCGCAGGCGCTGATCGACGGCGTCCCGCCCAACTACTCCCTCAACGTCCCGGCCCAGGACTTCATCCCGGAGAGCCAGTTCGGCAAGCCCGACTGCCCCTACCAGAGCACCACGGTCTGGGAGCCCTCCAACTACGACGACGCCGGCGGGACCTTCGACCTCTACACCGGCACCCAGAAGTCGGTGAACACCTTCTACGCCGCGCTCGAGCAGGTCACGGGGCTCTGCAAGCCCTACGAGCTGGCCAAGAAGATGGGCGTCGTGCTGACCAACCCCGACAAGGAGCGGGTGCCGTCGTTCACGCTCGGCGTCTCCGACGTCAGCCCGCTCGAGATGGCCGAGGCCTACGCGACCTTCGCGGCCCGCGGCGAGCACTGCGACTCCCGGCCCGTCACCGCGATCGAGGACACCCGCGGCAACACGCTCAAGGAGTATCCCGAGCGCTGCACCCAGGTGATGGAGAACGCGGTCGCCGACACGGTCAACGACATCCTCGCCGGGGTCCTGGCCCCGGGCGGCTTCGGTGCCAACATCCAGACCGCCCAGCCTGACGCCGGCAAGACCGGCACCACCCAGGAGGGCAAGGCCGTGTGGTTCGTGGGCTACACCCCCAACCTCGCGACCGCGTCGATGATCGCCGGCGCCAACGCCGAGGGTCAGCCGATCCCGCTGTCCGGTGTCTCGGTCGGCGGCTCGCCGCTCTACGACGTCTCCGGATCCGGGACGGCCGGCCCGATGTGGGGCCAGGCGATGGGCGTGGTCCAGCAGTGGCTCGACGACGTGCCGTTCACCAAGCCCGACAAGAGCGCGCTGCTCGACCAGGGCGGCCAGGTGCCGTCGGTCGGGGGGCTCTCGATCAAGACGGCGACCCGGATCCTCCAGGACGCCGGCTTCACCGCCGTCATCGGCCCCGAGGCGAACTCCAGCTATCCCGAGGGCACGGTCGCCTTCACCGACCCCGGCACCGGCGAGCAGTACTTCGACGGCGCCCCCGTCACGCTCTACATCTCCAACGGCTACACCCCGCCCCCGCCCAGCAACAACGGAGGCGGCGGCAACAACGGTGGTGGCGGCAACGGCGGCGGGAACAACGGCGGCGGGAACAACGGCGGCGGTGGCGGCAACGGCGGGGGCGGCGGCGGAGGTGGCGGCGGAGGCCGCTGACGCGGGGGCTCGTCAGGCGAGCTGGCGGCGGACCTCCGCGGCGACGGCACCGCCGTCGGCCCGGCCCTTGGTCTGAGGCGTCACGACACCCATGACCTTGCCCATCGCCTTCATGCCCTCGCCGGCCGCACCGGTCTTCTCGATCGCGTCGGCCACGAGGGCGGCGATCGCGTCGGCGTCGAGCTGCTCGGGCAGGTAGTCGGCGATCACCTCGGCCTCGGCCCGCTCCTTGGCGGCCATCTCGGTCCGGCCGCCCTCCTCGAAGGCCGTGGCGGCCTCGCGCCGCTTCTTGGCCTCGGTCGACAGCACCCCGACGACGTCGTCGTCGCTGAGCTCGCGGGCCTCCTTGCCGGCGACCTCGGCGTTGGTGATGGCCGACAGCACCATCCGGATCGTCGAGGACCTGACCTCGTCGCGCCCCTTGATGGCGGCGGTGAGGTCGGTGCGGAGTCGGTCCTTGAGTGCGCTCATGCGCACCATTCTGTCAGGGTGGTGCCATGCCTTTTCTCGCCCGTGCGCTCGGCGCCGCGGTCCTCGGCGGCGCCGCGGTCACGGCGTACGCCGTCAGCGAGACGCGGCGCTTCGTGCTGCGCCGGGCGACGATGCCGGTGCTGCCGCCGGGTCACCGCCCGCTGCGGCTGCTCCACCTCAGCGACCTCCACCTGACCCCCGGCCAGCGCGTCAAGCAGGACTGGGTGCGCAGCCTGGCCGACCTCGAGCCCGACCTCGTCGTCGACACCGGCGACCACCTCTCCCACCGGGAGTCGGTGCCCTACGTCCTCGACTGCTTCGACGGCCTGCTCGACGTCCCCGGCGTCTTCGTCTTCGGCTCCAACGACTACTTCGAGCCGACCCTGCGCAACCCCTTCCGCTACCTCCTGCCCGACGACGGCACCCGTCACACCGACAGCCCGATGCTGCCCTTCGACGACCTGCGGGCGGGGCTGGCCGACGCCGGTTGGCTCGACCTGACCAACACCCGTGGTCGGCTCCGGGTCGACGACCTCACGGTCGCGTTCGCGGGGGTCGACGACCCCCACCTCGAGTACGACCGCCTCGACGACGTCGCGGGCCCGGCCGACCCGGAGGCCGACCTCCGGCTCGGCGTCACCCACGCGCCCTACCTGCGGGTCCTCGACCAGCTCGCCCGTGACGGCTACGACGCGGTGCTGGCCGGCCACACCCACGGCGGCCAGGTCTGCCTCCCGGGCGGGCGCGCGCTGGTCACCAACTGCGACCTCGAGCCCGAGCGGGCCAAGGGCCTCCACCGCCACCCGGCCGCGTCCGCGGCCGGCGACCCGGGGTCGTCCTGGCTCCACGTCTCGGCCGGTCTCGGCACGTCGCCCTACGCGCAGATCAGGCTCGCCTGCCGCCCGGAAGCCACCCTCATCTCGCTCGTCGGGGCCGATTTCTGACCCCGCTCCACGCTCGGGTAGGGTGACCGTGCTCGTGCGCCGGGGTGACCCGCGCGGAGCGGATCGGGCTGTGGCGCAGCTTGGTAGCGCGCCTCGTTCGGGACGAGGAGGCCGCAGGTTCAAATCCTGTCAGCCCGACCACGGATATGTCCCGGTGCCAGTGTGCTGGCACCGGGACATATTGCTTCCCGGCGGGCCGTGATCTGGCAGACTCGGAGCCATGGCTGAGAAGGACTCGGGTGACGGCCCCTCGTTGGAGCTGCCCTCCTTCGGCCTGCGCCGGCGCAAGCGCGACGAGCCCGCCGCCGGGCCCGCCATGGAGGCGCCCGACCCTGCTCCGGAGCCACCGCGGGGGACCGTCGCGATCGAGGAGCCGGAGCCGGAGCCGGCCTCCGAGCCGAAGCGTCGGAACCGGGAGAAGCGGACCCGCCGTCGCCCCGCCCTCAAGCCCCTGCCCGCAGCGGCCCTGACCGGTGCGGTCGTCGGCGGCCTGCTGGTCGGCCTGATGTGGGCGGGCCTCCAGACCTGCGACTTCATCCGCGGCACGTCGTCGTGCCAAGGCGGCGGGGTCGTGATGTGGCTGGCGATCCTGGCCTTCGTCGTGATCCTCGGCCGTTTCCTGCTGCGCTGGTTCGGTCTCGAGGAGACCGGCAGCACCAGCTTCCTCGCCGTCGGGCTCACTGCGGTGGTCGTGCTGCTCTTCTCGAGCAACCTCCAGAGCTCGTGGATGGCCCTGGCGATGCCGGTCATCGGCGCGGTTGCCTACGCCCTCTCCCACTGGGTCACGACCGCCTTCGTCGAGCCCACCGGGCCCGAGCGCCACCGCTGACCGTCGGCGGTCGCCGCCCGCCTCAGCGGGCGGCGGCGACGAGCTCGGCGATCTGCACGGTGTTGAGGGCGGCGCCCTTGCGGAGGTTGTCGTTGCTGATGAACAGCGCCAGCCCGCGGTCGCCGTCGACGCCGGGGTCCTGCCGGATGCGGCCGACGTAGGACGGGTCCTTCCCCGCAGCCTTCAACGGGGTCGGGACCTCCATCAGCTCGACCCCGGGGGCACCGGCGAGGAGCGCGCGGGCCCGGTCGGGGGTGATGCCGCGGGCGAACTCGGCGTTGACCGCGAGCGAGTGGCCGGTGAAGACCGGCACCCGGACGCAGATGCCGGACACCCGGAGGTCGGGCAGGTCGAGGATCTTGCGCGACTCGTTGCGGAGCTTCTGCTCCTCGTCGGTCTCGTTCAGCCCGTCGTCGACGATCGACCCGGCGAGCGGCAGGACGTTGTAGGCGATCGGCTCGGTGTACTTCACCGGGTCGGGGAACGCCACCGCACCGCCGTCGTAGGCGAGCTCACGGGCCTTCTCGCCGACCGCCTCGACGCCGTGGGCGAGCTCGTCGACGCCGGCGACCCCCGAGCCGGACACGGCCTGGTAGGAGGAGATGACCAGCCGCTGGAGACCGGCCTCGTCGTGGAGCGGCTTGAGGACCGGCATCGCGGCCATCGTCGTGCAGTTGGGGTTGGCGATGATGCCCCGCCCGGCCTCGATGACCGGCCGGAGCGCGCCCGGGTTGACCTCGCTCACGACCAGCGGGATCGCGGGGTCCTTGCGGAAGGCGCTGGAGTTGTCGACCACGGTGACGCCCGCGTCGGCGTAGGCCGGGGCGAGGGCGCGCGACGTCGTCGCGCCGGCGGAGAAGAGCGCGATGTCGAGCCCGGCCGGGTCGGCGGTGGCAGCGTCCTCGACGACCACCTCACCCCCGGCGTAGGGCAGGACGGTGCCCGCGGAGCGGGCAGAGGCGAAGAACCGCACCTGACTGGCCGGGAAGCCGCGCTCCTCGAGGATCTGGCGCATCGCGACGCCCACCTGGCCGGTGGCGCCGACGATGCCGAGACTGAGGGTCATCGTCCGGTCCCGCCGTAGACGACGGCCTCGATCTCGTCGGCGTCGAGGTCGAAGGCGGTGTGGGTGGCCTGGACGGCGGCGTCGACCTGGGCCTGGTCGACGATGACCGAGATCCGGATCTCCGAGGTCGAGATCATCTGGATGTTGACGCCCGCGCTGGCGAGGCCGGCGAAGAACTTCGCGGTGATGCCGGGGTGGGAGCGCATCCCGGCGCCGATCAGCGAGACCTTGCCGACCTGGTCGTCGTAGAGGAGCTTGTCGTAGCCGACCTCGGCCTGGATCTTCGCGAGCGCACCCATCGCGGTCTGGCCGTCCTCGCGCGGCAGCGTGAAGGAGATGTCGGTGAGCGCGGTGGCCGCGGCCGACACGTTCTGGACGACCATGTCGATGTTGATCTGGGCGCCCGCGAGCGCCTCGAAGATCCGGGCGGCCTCGCCGACCTTGTCGGGGACGCCGACGACGGTGATCTTGGCCTCGCTGCGGTCGTGGGCGACGCCGGCGATGATCGCCTGTTCCATGGTGCTCTCCTGGTGCTGCTGGTCGTCGATGCTGCCCGCCACGATGGTGCCCTCGAGCTGGCTGAAGGACGAGCGGACGTGGATCGGGATGTCGTAGCGGCGGCCGTACTCGACGCACCGCAGGTGGAGGATCTTGGCGCCGCAGGCGGCGAGCTCGAGCATCTCCTCGTAGGTGACCGCGTCGAGCTTGCGGGCGGTCGGCACGATCCGCGGATCGGCGGTGAAGACGCCGTCGACGTCGGTGTAGATCTCGCAGACGTCGGCCTTCAGTGCGGCGGCCAGCGCCACCGCCGTCGTGTCGGTGCCGCCGCGGCCGAGGGTGGTGATCTCCTTGGTGTCGCGCGAGACGCCCTGGAAGCCGGCGACGATGACGATGTGTCCCTCGTCCAGGGCGGTGGAGATCCGGCCGGGGGTGACGTCGATGATCTTGGCCTTGCCGTGGACCGAGTCGGTGATCACGCCCGCCTGCGACCCGGTGAAGGACCGCGCGCTGTAGCCGAGGTCGGAGATCGCCATCGCGACCAGCGCCATCGAGATCCGCTCTCCCGCCGTGAGCAGCATGTCGAGCTCGCGGGCCGGCGGCAGCGGGCTGACCTCGCCGGCGAGGTCGAGCAGGTTGTCGGTCGAGTCGCCCATCGCGGAGACGGCGACGACCACGTCGTGGCCGTCCTTCTTCGCCTCCACGATCCGTCGCGCGACGCGCTTGATCGCGGCGGCGTCGGCGACCGACGACCCGCCGTACTTCTGGACGACGATGCCCATGACCTGCCCTTCGATCTCGGGTGGGGACCGCGCCCGAGTCTATCGAGGGTCAGGCGTTCGGCTCCTCGCCGTCCAAGAGGGCGTCGGCTGCCTGGAGCTGCGCGGCCTCCGCCGGCACCTCCACGTCGAGCCGGTCGTGGGAGACGACCGACAGCAGCGCGTTGAGCGCGGCACCGGCCAGGTTGCCCCAGGAGGAGACGTAGGAGAACTGCCACCACCACAGCGCCTCGGCGACGTTGCCGTTCGTGTAGTGGCGCAGGCCGTTGTCGAGGTCGGTCGCGATCGAGGTCAGGTCGTCGGAGAGCTGGCTCTCGACGACCTCGGGGACGTAGGGGTCGAAGACGAAGCCGTAGGTGTCGAGCCCGCCGAGCATCTCGGCGAGCCGCAGCCGCATGTCGTCGACGTCGGGCTCGGGGCCGACGTCGGGCTGGTACTCCAGCCGCGGCGTGAAGTCCTGCTGGGCTCCGAGCCGGGCGCCGGCGAGCAGGATCTGGGAGATCTCGAGCAGCAGCAGCGAGACACCCCGGCCGGGGTCGTTCTCGCGGGCGATCGCGCGCAGCGCCAGCAGGAACGACTCGACCTGGTCGGCGATCTGCTGGGCGAACGCGAGTCGCTCGAGCTCCTCGGGAGTCTGCACCGTCTGGCCCAGGGTCTGATCAGTCATCTGCACTCCGCCTTCCTGCGAATGCTCGGCCGAGGGTGACCTCGTCGGCGTACTCGAGGTCTCCACCCACCGGCAGTCCACTCGCCAAGCGCGTCACGCGCAACCCGAGGGTCTTCAACATCCGTGTGATGTAGGTCGCGGTCGCCTCACCCTCGAGGTTGGGGTCGGTCGCGAGGATCACCTCGGTGACCTCACCGTCGGCCAGCCGCTGGAGCAGCTCACGGATCCGGAGCTGGTCGGGGCCGATGCCGTCGAGCGGCGAGATCGCGCCGCCCAGGACGTGGTAGCGGCCGCGGTATTCACGCGTCCGCTCGATCGCGACGACGTCCTTGTACTCCTCCACGACGCAGAGCACGGTCGGGTCGCGCCGCGGGTCGCGGCAGATCCGGCACTGCTCCTCCTCGGAGACGTTGAAGCACGTCGAGCAGAACTTCACCTTCGCCTTGACCTCGACCAGCACGTCGGCGAGCCGGCGTACGTCGGTCGCGTCGGCCTGGAGCAGGTGGAAGGCGATCCGCTGGGCGCTCTTGGGGCCCACGCCGGGGAGCCGGCCGAGCTCGTCGATGAGGTCCTGGACCACACCTTCGTACACGGGTGGGTCTCCTAGCCGCCGAGGCCGGGGAGCCCCGGCATGCCGCCACCGCCGCCGCCCGCGAGCGGGCCGAGCGCCTCGGAGGCGAGGCCGTCGGCCTGGCCCTTGGCGTCGCGGTAGGCGGCCACGATCATGTCGCCGAGGTCGGACAGGTCGTCGGGGTCGCCGCCGTCGAAGCCGCCGGCGCGGATCTCGACACCGACGAGCTCGCCGACGCCGTTGACCTTCACGGTGACGGCCCCGCCGGCGACGGTGCCCTCGACCTCGGTGTCGGCGAGGCGGGCCTGGGCCTGCTCGAGCTGTTCCTGCATCTGCTGGGCCTGCTGCATCAGGGCATTGAGGTCGAGGCCACCGGCACCGCCGAGTCCGGCGAACGGGTCCTGGGTCATGGTCGGTCCTTTCGGGACGGGGAAGGGCTCACGTGTGGGGGATCTCGTCGATCACCTGGGCGCCGAGCTCGCGCTCGAGCAGGGCAGCGCCGCCGAGGCCGTCGGCATCGGCGTCGGGGTCGTCGCGGTGGGCGTCGTCGTCGGGGTCACCGGACTGCTCGGGGGCGTCGCCCTGGAGGCCGCGCGCCTCGGCGTCGGCGGCCTGCGCCCGCTCCCACGGCCGCTGGGCCGGTGGCTCGTCGGCGGGCGGCTCCGGTGCGGGCTCCGGCTCGGCCGCCGGCGCAGGAGCGGAGGCCGACGGGGCGGGCGTCCCGCCGGACGCACCGGGGTCGACGATCGCCTCGACCTTCCAGTCGACACCGGCGACGTCGATCGCGGCCTGGCGCAGGATCTCGTCGCACCCACCGCCCACGAAGGAGTCGCGGGCGCCGACGTTGGTGAAGCCGAGCGTCAGGACGTTGCCCTCGACGGAGACGACCTGGGAGTTCTGGGTGAGGTGCATCCACGCCACCCGGCGGCGCAGCTTGGTCGCCTCGACGACGTCGGGCCACAGCCGGCGCACCTCGACGAGGCTGAGGCCGCCGCCGCTCGCTGCCGGCTCGGCGGCGGGTGCGGGAGTCGGCTCCGGGTCGGGCACGACGGGCGGCGCGGCGGGCGGGACCGGCTCGGGCTCGGGGTCGGCCGGCGGCGGCTCCGCCGCGGCCGGGGCGGGAGCCGGGGTCGGCTCGGGTGCGGGCTCGGCCACAGGTGCCGTCGGGTGCTGGACGGTCGGGGGCGCGGGGTCCTCGCGGACCGGCGCCGGGCTCGGGGCACCGCCCGCGATCGCCGCCCGCTTCTCGAGCCGGTCGACCCGCGCGGCGACCCCGCCGTCGGTGTCGGCACCGGGCAGCAGCACGCGGGCGCAGATCAGCTCGAGCAGCAACCGGGGCGCGGTCGCGCCGCGCATCTCGGTCAGGCCGCTCGCGACCAGGTCGGCCGCCCGGCTGAGCTCGGCGGGGCCGAAGCGTGCGGCCTGGGCGACCAGCCGGTCGGCCTGGTCCTCGGAGACGTCGATCAGGCCGGTCGCCGGGGCGTCGGGCACGGCGGCGACGATGACGAGGTCACGCAGCCGGCGCAGCAGGTCCTCGGTGAAGCGGCGGGGGTCCTGGCCGGTCTCGATGACCCGGTCGACCACGCCGAAGACCCCAGCGCCGTCACCCGCCGCGAAGGCGTCGACGACGTCGTCGAGCAGGGCGGTCGGGGTGTAGCCGAGCAGGCCGGTGGCGAGCTCGTGGGTGACGCCCTCGGGCCCGGCGCCGCCGAGCAGCTGGTCGAGCACCGACAGCGAGTCGCGCGCCGACCCGGCGCCGGCCCGCACGATCAGCGGCAGCGCGGCCGGCTCGACCGCGACCCCCTCCTGCTGACAGAGCTCGGAGAGGTAGCCGCTCAGCAGCCGCGGCGGGATCAGCCGGAACGGGTAGTGGTGGGTGCGCGAGCGGATCGTCGGGATGACCTTCTCCGGCTCGGTCGTCGCGAAGACGAAGCGCAGGTGGGGCGGAGGTTCCTCGACCAGCTTGAGCAGGGCGTTGAACCCCTGCGTGGTCACCATGTGGGCCTCGTCGATGATGTAGACCTTGTAGCGGCTCCTGACCGGAGCGAAGAACGCCTTCTCGCGCAGGTCGCGGGCGTCGTCGACGCCGCCGTGGGAGGCCGCGTCGATCTCGATCACGTCGATCGAGCCGGGCCCGCCGCGAGCGAGGTCGCGGCAGCTGTCGCACTCGCCGCACGGGTCGGCGACCGGCGCCTGCTCGCAGTTGAGCGTCCGGGCGAGGATCCGGGCGCTCGTGGTCTTGCCGCAGCCGCGGGGGCCGGAGAAGAGGTAGGCGTGGTTGACCCGGTTGTTGGCCAGCGCCGCCCGCAGCGGGGTCGTCACGTGGTCCTGCCCGATGACGTCGGCGAACGTCTCGGGGCGGTAGCGCCGGTAGAGGGCGAGCGGGGACTCCACGACTGCACCCTAGCCACCGGGCCTGACAGGCGACACCGCCCGTCCCCAGCCCCTCCCCGGACATGAACCCGGACGTGGACGTGACATGAAAAGGCCCCCCGCGTACCCGATAGAGCCCACTGACCCTTGCTGCCTTCCGGCCCTGGGGGAGTTGGGTGGGGTACCGCCACGCGGGGGGTTGGCCCGAGTCTAGGTGAGGTGCTCGCGGCCACCAACCCGAGCCCCTCCGGATTCGGCGTCTCCCGCTGCGGCCGGTACATTCCTCCGCGGAGGATTCGCCTAGTGGCCTATGGCGCTCGCTTGGAAAGCGGGTTGGGTTAACAGCCCTCAGGGGTTCGAATCCCCTATCCTCCGCCACTCAGCAACGGCGCCGTACGAGCTCGTACGGCGCCGTTCGCGCGTCCGGGGCCGACCCGCCCGCCGGATCCGTCATCCTGAGCCGGTGTCCCCTTCCTGCTGCGGACCCGCCCGTGAGCCCACCGAGCGCCCCGCGCCGGGCGCCGGCGCCGCGGCGCCCGGACCGGACGCGGACGCTCCGGCACTCGTCGAGGTCCCCGCGGGCACCTTCACGATGGGGACCGACGACCCGCGCGGCTACGCCGAGGACGGTGAGGGTCCGGCCCACGAGGTCGAGCTGGCGGCGTACGCGATCGGCGTGCACACGGTCACCAACGACCAGTTCGCCCGCTTCGTCGAAAAGACCGGCCACGTCACTACGGCCGAGCGGTTCGGGGACTCCTTCGTCTTCGCCGGGCTGCTGCCCGACGACTTCCCGCCCACCCGTGCGGTCGCCGCGGCGCCGTGGTGGCGCCAGGTCGCGGGTGCGTCCTGGCGGGCGCCCGAGGGTCCCGGCAGCACGCTCGACGACCGGCTCGACCACCCCGTCGTGCACGTGAGCTGGGACGACGCCCGGGCGTTCTGCGCCTGGAGCGGCACCCGGCTCCCGACCGAGGCCGAGTGGGAGCGGGCCGCCCGCGGCGGCGTCGAGGACCTCCACTTCCCGTGGGGCGCCGAGCGCGAACCGTGCGGGGAGCACCGGATGAACGTCTGGCAGGGCAGCTTCCCCCAGCACGACACCGCCGAGGACGGCTGGGCCGGCACCTGCCCGGTCGGCACCTTCCCCCCGAACGACCTCGGGCTCCACGAGGTCACCGGCAACGTGTGGGAGTGGTGCGCCGACTGGTTCGACCCCGGCTACTACGCCCGGTCCCCGCGCGTGGCGCCGACCGGGCCCGGGGAGGGGACGTCGCGGGTGATGCGTGGCGGGTCCTACCTGTGTCACGACAGCTATTGCTGGCGCTACCGCGTCGACGCCCGCAGCTCCAACACCCCCGACAGCACGACCGGCAACCTCGGGTTCCGTGTCGCCCGCTGAGGGCCGACGTACGCACGTGCCGCGCTGAGTGTCGTACCCGACCTGAGCGTCGCGATGTCGCCGATCCACGACCCTCAGGCCGGGTACGACGGCGCGATGAGCACGCGCTGCCTCAGGGGCGGCGACGGGCCAGGAGCGGGCGGAGCAGCAGCGCGACGACCAGGGCGGCGCCACCGACCAGCCCCCACCAGCGGGCGTCCGCGAGGGTGCCGGCCACCGGGTCGGGAGTGGGCGGCGGTGCGGTGACCCGGGTCCGGGGCCGGTCCTGGCGCGGCATGTCGTCGACCTCGCCCCGCTTCGACGGCTCGATCGCCCGGGTCAGCGCCTCGACCGGCTGGAGGACGCCGGCACCGGTCGCGGTGGTCGGGCTGGCCTGGCTGCCGCTGGCGGTGACCCGCATCCGCGCCTCGATCTGGGCCGCCGTCTCGTCCGGGTATGCCGAGCGCAGCAGCGCCGCGACGCCACCGCCGAGGCCCGCGGCCCAGGACGTCGCGACGGTCGAGAGCCGGCAGGTCGAGCCGTTGGCGGCGACGGTGACCGCGCCCCACACCGGGACGGCCGCGTCGGTGGCGCTGTTGAGCAGGACCGTCTGCTGGGCGTCGGCCTCGGCCCCCGGGTCGACCGGCACCCCGTCGGCCGTCGCGCTGACCGCGAAGACGTCGTCGGTGTAGCCCGCGGGGAAGACCTCGTCGACGGCGTCCTCGCCGGGCTCGAGCTCGCCGAGGTCGGCGAAGCCGTCCTGCCCCTCCGCGGGACGGTTGCCGCTGCTGGCCACGACCACGACGTCCTCGGCGCGCACCGCGGCGACCGCCCGCCCGAGGGCGTCGTCGCGGGGGAGGTCGAGGGCCATGACCACGACGTCGACGTCGCCCTGCTCGACGACCCACTCGAGCCCGGCCACGACGTCGTCGACCGCGACCCCTCCGGTGCCGTCGTCGAAGGTGCCGCCGTAGACGCGGACGTCGACCAGCTCCGCCGCGGGTGCGACCCCGACCGGCCCGCCCTGGTCACGTACGCCGCCCGCGACCAGGCCGGCGACGGCCGTCGCGTGACCGTCCTCGATCGGAGCGGTGGGTCCGAACCGCTCGGCGGCGACGGGCAGCGACACCACGGGCGGCTGCCGGGTGATGCCGTTGTCGACGATCGCGACCCGCACGCCCTCGCCCGGTGCACGGCCGCGCGAGTCCAGGATCTCAGTCGCCCGCTCGGCACCCATCAGGTCCAGCGGAACCGATCGCGCGCCCGTCGAGGTCACGGTGTCGTCGCGCCCGATCGCGGCGCAGTCGGCCGGTGCAGCGTGCGCCGGGGCCGGGGCCAGCAGGACCGGCGTCAGCAGGCCCGCCCCGAGCAGCGGCGTCAGCCGCACGGCCCGTCCTCGAGGCTGGGCTCGCAGAAGGCGCCGTTCTGGGAGAGCTGGACGCCCTGGTCGAAGAGCTCGATCCAGCTGTCTGGGACGACCGGCTCGTCATAGCCCTCGTAGCCCAGCAGGTCACCCACCCCGGGACCGACGAGCGGGTAGGCGACGCCCTTGGCGTCGACGACGAACGGGCTGCCGCCCTCGGCGACGTCCCACCCGCCCGAGCGCACGAACGCGCCGGAGCCGGCTGCGACCCACACCGACTCTCCCGAGCTGTCGCCGGCGGCCGCCTCGCCCTCGGGCTCCTGGGCCAGGACGACGCGAGGCGCCCGGCCCGGCTCGGACTCGAGCTGGGCGCAGCGCTCGCCGAACACCGGGTCGAGGCCGGCGCCGGGCCAGCGGTTGTCGACCAGCGGGTCCTCGTCGGCGAAGACCGCCTCGCCGTCGTAGTCGGGGCCGGTCTCGCCACCGGTGGCGACACCGAGCGCGAACGGGTCGAGCTCGGCGAGCTCGCCGTCGGCGGTGGTGAGGTAGGGGGTGCCGCTCACGGTCACGACGTCACCGGGACGCGGCTCCCCGCTGCCGCCCACGCGGGGCGTGACGCCCGCGAAGGAGTCGGGCGAGACCGGTGCGCCCTCGGGGAAGAGGTCGAGCCACTCGCGGCTGACCTCGACCCGCTCGGCGGCGGTGCCGAGGCCGATGCCCGTCAGCGCGACCACCTGGGCGGGGGTCTCGGCGTCGGGCACGAGGTAGCGATGGGCGCTGACCGCACCGGTGGAGTCGGGGCGGCTGGTCGCGACCAGCCAGGTCTCGTCGTCGACGGTGACGAGCGTGCCGGCCGACGCGGCGGCCGGCGTGACCTGGGGATCACCCGAGACCGCGAGCCTCAGGCCGCCCTCGGCGCCGTCGCCGGCGGTGCAGGCCGTCCACCCGGTCTCGACCAGCCGCTCGACGTCGGGCACGTCGTAGGGCGCCCCGAAGATCCCGAGGTCGCTGCCGATCGTCTCCTCGGCGATGTATTCCTCCGGGATCACCTGGGGCTCGACGTCGGCGCCGAGGATCAGCTTGGCCGAGGTGATGTTCAGGATCGGGTGGAGGACGGGGCTCGAGCTCGCGTCGGTGATGACGAAGACCTCGGCCTCCTCCTTGCTGATGACCAGGCCCGGCTGCTCGGCCCAGGCCGGGTCGACGTTGGTGGTGAAGACGCCGGCGATCGCGGCACCCGCGATCAGGAGGACGCCGAGCGCGAGCCCGCCGACCACCGAGCGGCCGGGACGGGCCGGCTCGACCTCGCGCCCGCCCGGCGCGCCCGAGACGAAGGCGGTGACCAGTCGTCGGCGGCTGAAGGAGTAGGCCTCGACGAGGTCCTTCTTGGTCGCCATCCGGTCAGCTCCGGATCGCCGCGAAGACGCCGGTGGCGAGGAGCAGCAGCGGCGGGAGGCAGACCAGGCCGGCGGTCTCGGCGACGTCGCCGAGCCGGCCGCGGCGTACGGACGGGGTGGCGGGCAGCAACGTGAGCGCGAGCAGCAGCGCGCCGGCCGCTGCGAGGACGACGGCCGTCGCGGGCCGCCACTCGGGGTGGAGCCACAGCGCGGCCAGCGCGACCGAGGCGAGGCCGGTGATGCCGGAGACGAGTCCGGTGAGGACCTCCGAGCCCACGCGGTACTGCCGGGTGCGGAGCATCACGACGACGGCGCAGGTGATCGCGACGAGGGCGCCGGCCACGCCGAGCCCGACGGCGAGCGGGGCGATCAGGACCAGCAGCAGGCCGACCGTGGCCGAGACGGCGACGAGGATCTCGTGGGCGAGCCGCGCGTCGGCGCCGACCTCGTCGGGGTCGATCTCGTCGGGATCGGCGGTGATGTCGGCGACCGTGTAGAGCTGGTCGACGCGGGTGCTGGTGGCGCCGAGGGCGAGCCACGGGAAGACGCTGCCGGCGACGACGACGAGCACCAGCGAGATCGTCAGCACGACGGCGGGGTCGAACGGCGCGGCCTGCATGACCAGCCCGGTCGCGAGGAAGACCGCACCCACGACGACCGGTGGCAGCACGAGCGTGCGCCCCTCGCCGAGGCCGACCAGCGCCACGAGTCCGGCCAGCACCGCACCACCACCCGCGGCGGCGACGGGGGCGCCGAAGAGCGAGCCGTCGGGGGCGAGCAGCACCCCGGCGACCGCGGCGTAGCCGGCTCCCATCCACGCGACGGTGATGGCCGCCTCGGGCTCGTCCTGGGCGCGCGAGAGGACGACGGCACCGGTGACGAGGCCGACCGCGACCAGCGCGGCGGCGGCCGCGGCGAGCGCACCGTCCTGGACCAGCAGCGCCACGGCACCGAGCCCGAGCAGGAGCGAGGCGGCCGTCAGCGCCGTACGCCGACCCGTGGCCGGCTGCCACGGCCGCAGGTCGCGCTCGACCGCGTCGGTCATCGCCTCGACGACGTCGTCGTAGACCCGTGGCGGCTCGTCGTCGACACCGGCCGCGACGGTGAGGACGACCCCGTCCTCGACACCCTGGACGACCAGGCTCGCGTCGGTGGCGAGCTCTCGCCCCTCCTGGGTCACCAGCCGGTAGCCGCCGTGGACGGTCGTCGCGTCGAGCAGGCCGACGCTGCGGGCGAGCTCGGGCAACAGCTCGGCGACGGGCACCGCCGCCGGCAGGACGAGGTCGACCCGTCGGGTGCCGGACGTGACGGTCACCCTCACCAGCCCGGACGCGCTGGCAGGCGCTTGGCTCATCGGTTCTGCTCCCCCGTCTTGCTGGTCCTCCCGAGTCGGACGCCGGGCAGCCTACCGGCGACGGGCCGGCCGGTGACGCCGTGGCGCCGGGACCGGTCGACCCGTCGTGGAGGTGGAGCTCAGAGGTCGAAGCTGCTCGCACCGCGCTGGTCGGCGGCGCGGTATTCCGCGTTCGACTGCGACACCGTGCGGCTGGTGTCGTCGAGCAGGTTGCGCATGTCCTGGAGCGCGGCGTCCCACTTCGCCTTGGCGGCGGTGTAGGCCTGCTGGGCCTGACCGGACCAGTCGCTGCGCAGCGGCGAGAGCTCGCTCTCGAGGCGGTTCATGCGGTCGTCGATCTTCTTGACCGTGGTGTAGAGGTCCTGGGCGGCCTGGTCGAGGCCGGCGTGGTTGACGCGAAGTCCGTCCATGTTCATCGAAGTCTCCTCGGGTGTCCGTCAGTCGCGGGGCTCAGCTGAGCCGGCTCTGGAAGTTGGTGAAGTTGCCGGCCTGCGTGTCGTCGGTGTTGGTGACGTCGCGCTGGGTGCCGACGAGGGAGGCCTCGAACTCGTCGAGGGCGCTCACCACGACCTTCTGCTTCTCGGTCCACGCCTGGTGGAGGACGAAGAAGGCCTGGCCGCCGGAGCCGGCCCACTTGCCGCGGAGACCGGCGATCTGGCCCTCGAGCTCACCGCTCATCCGGTCGAAGTCCTGCTTGGCCCCGGAGACCAGCTGGGCCGCCTTCTGCAGGGTGCCCTCTCCCATCCCCATCTCGCTGCTTGCCATCTGCACTGCGCTCCTCGTGTCGGAAGTGGTTGCGTACGACGGCGATGGGCCGCCCCCGTGGTGTCTGGCGTCCGCCCGGGCGGCGGGAGGCCGAGCGGGCACCCACGGTCCTACCCGGCTGCTGCCGGGCCAAACATCAGGGCGCGATCTCCCACAGCAGGCGGAACAGCCCGGTCGCGGGGACCAGGCTCGCGAGGGCAGCGGCCGCGGCGAAGCCCTCGGCCACCTCCGCCCGGCGCGACCACCAGATCGACCGCCAGCCGCGGCCCGTCGCGACCGCGACGACGACCAGCAGCACGCCGAGCGCGACGACCGCCGCCAGCGCCCCGATCCGCCAGCCGGCGCCCGGCGGCTCGGCCCCGACGAGGACGTGGCCGGCGAGCGCGAGCCAGCACCCGAGCCCGCCCAGCCGCAGCAGGACCCGCGGCGCGGCGTGGCGGTGGCTCCGGGCGGTCAGGAGGAGCGCGGCGCCGGCGAAGAACACCAGGCAGCGCACGCCGATCAGGTCGAAGCGGGCATCGACCGCGCCGAGCAGCAGCACCGCGCACGGCACGGCGACCACGGCGATGGCGGCAGCAGCGGCGGCCAGCGTGCGCGCCGCGCGGCCGGCGACCTCGGCGACGGTGCCCGCCGGGACCACGATCCTGCCCCGCCGCGCGGGCGGCCGCT
Organism: Nocardioides aestuarii; assembly: GCF_039527245.1. Classification (NCBI taxonomy): domain Bacteria; kingdom Bacillati; phylum Actinomycetota; class Actinomycetes; order Propionibacteriales; family Nocardioidaceae; genus Nocardioides; species Nocardioides aestuarii. Next base: position 2,169,891 of record NZ_BAAAJT010000002.1, on the reverse strand, counting down.
CGCGGGCCGACCACGCCGTGACGGCGAGCCGGTCGAGGTCGATGAGGTGGTGGTCGTCGACGTCGACGGCGACCAGCGGGACGAACCGCGCCGCGAGGACGGCGACCACGAGCGCGACCGAGAACACGACGGCCGCCGGGAGGCCCGCGAGCGCGGCGCCGCCGGCCAGCGCGAAGAACCCGAGGCCCCCGGCGATCCAGGTCCGCAGCGCCTCGTCGGGACCGCCCGACAGCGCGCGACCGACCGCGGCGCAGACCGCGGCGGCCACCCCGCACATGCCGAGCACGAGCGGCAGCCGCTCCGGGTCGGGGTCGGCCAGCACGGCGTAGGCCGCCGCACCCGCGAAGGCCGGCGCGGCCAGGACCCGCTGGGAGGCCAGCCGCCCCGTGGGTACGACGCCGACGACCGCCGCGGCCAGCAGCACCGCCGACACCGTGACGGCCGACGTGGGGTCGTCGGCCCGCCCGGCGGCCCAGCCGGCGAGCAGTGCCGCCGCGGCCGCGCACCACGACCACACGGGCGCCAGCGGCCCGGGTGGCACCTCCGCCCGCGCGGGTGCGCCTCCCCGGTCCCCGGTGGTCGCGGGCCGGAGGACCGCGGTGGTGGCCACGAGCAGGTCGCCGGTGACGACCCCGGCGGCGACGAGGGTGGCATCGGGCGCGAGCGGCTCGCCGGACCGGCTCCAGAGCAGCGGCGCCGCCCCGAGGCCGGACTGGTCGGCGTACTCGCGGGCGAGGTCCTCGGCCTGCGCACCGGGCGGCACGACGAGGTCGAGCACGCCGGCGGGCCCGTGGACGCTGAGCGCCAGCGACTGACCCGGTGCCGGACCCGTCCGCTCCCCCGCCATGGCTCCCCCGATGTCGCCCGTGTCCGCCGATCGCTCGCTGGTCGGCACGACCCTAGCCCCGCCGTCCGGGGCGGTGGCTAGGGTGATGCGTCGGCTTGGGACGACGAGATGGGGACCGGGTGAGCACGACGCTGCGTGGGACGAGGCTCGACGAGCCGGAGCTGCCCTCCGGGCAGATCGTGCTGCAGCCCCCGCCGGCGATCGAGCAGCACGAGGGCGCCAGCGGCGTGCTGATGAACGCGATCCCGATGCTGGGCAGCCTCGGGTCGATCGTGCTGGTCGCCTCGATGGCCGGCCAGTCCGGTGCGAACGCCGGCCGCAGCTACATCGCCGCCGGCATGTTCCTCTTCGCCACCCTCGGCTTCATCGTCGTCCAGCTCGACCGGCAGCGGAAGCAGCGGACCCAGCAGGTCACCGGCTCCCGGACCGAGTACCTGCGCTACCTCGGCAACGTCCGCCAGATCGCGCGCGACGCCGCCGACCGGCAACGGCGCGCGCTCACCTGGCACCACCCGGAGCCCGCGTCCCTGCCCGCGCTCGCCGAGGAGCGGTCGCGGGTGTGGGAGCACACCAGCGGCGACGACGGCTTCCTCCAGGTCCGCTACGGCACCTGCACCCAGCCGCTGTCGACCGAGCTGGTGCCGCCCCAGAGCGCGCCGATCGACCAGGTCGACCCGGCCTGCGCGTCGGCGCTCCACCGGCTGCTGGTGGTCCACCGGCTCCAGCCCGACCTCCCGGCAAGCATCGACCTGCGCGCCTTCGACCGGATCGAGATCTGCGGCGACGAGGAGCCGACGCGCAGCCTGGCGCGCGCGATGGTCTGCTCGGCCACCGCCTTCCACTCCCCCGAGCACCTGGTGGTCGCCGTCCTCGCCAGCGAGGACCACCTCATCCACTGGGACTGGGTGAAGTGGCTGCCCCACGCCCAGAGCGCCCAGGAGTCCGACGCCGTCGGGCCGAAGCGGATCGTCACGACCTCGCTCGACGAGCTGGCCGCGCTGCTGCCGCCCGACCTCGGCGACCGGCCCCGGTTCGGCGCGGACGAGCGGCCCGCCACCCCGCACATCCTGCTGGTGACCGACGGCGCGGTGCTGCCGCCCGGCAACCACGTCATCCCCCCGGACGGGCTGCACGGCGTCACGGTCCTCGACCTCCCGACGCGGTGGGACGAGCTCGGCGACGCGAGCCGGCTGCGGCTCCAGCTGACCGGCGAGGCGCGCGGTGCCAAGGTCGGGCTGCAGGCGGTCCGGCTGCGCGAGGAGCCGGTCGCGGCGCTCGGCGACCAGTGCGACCTCGCGACCGCCGAGGCCTTCGCGCGCCGCCTCACGCCGCTCCACACCGTCCACGCCGACGCCCCCGACAGCGGCGGGGAGATCAGCGGGCCCCGCGACTTCATGGACCTGCTCGGCCTCGGCGACGTCCACGGCCTCGACCCCCACGCCGCGTGGCGGCCGCGTCCCGCGCGCGACCGGCTGCGGGTCCCGATCGGGCTCGGCGAGGGCGGCACCCTCGTCCACCTCGACCTGAAGGAGAGCGCCCAGCAGGGCATGGGCCCCCACGGGCTGGTGATCGGGGCGACCGGCTCGGGCAAGTCGGAGTTCCTCCGCACGCTCGTCCTCGGCCTGGCGCTGACCCACTCGCCCGAGCAGCTCAACCTGGTGCTCGTCGACTTCAAGGGCGGCGCGACCTTCTCCGGCATGTCGGAGATGCCCCACGTCTCCGCGGTGATCACCAACCTCGCCCAGGAGCTGACCCTCGTCGACCGCATGCAGGACGCGCTTTCGGGGGAGATGGTGCGCCGCCAGGAGCTCCTGCGCGAGGCCGGCAACTTCGCCTCGGTCCGGGACTACGAGCGGGCCCGGTCGGCCGGCGAGGACCTCGAACCGCTGCCGTCGCTGTTCATCGTGGTCGACGAGTTCTCCGAGATGCTCTCGGCCAAGCCCGAGTTCATCGACCTGTTCGTCGCCATCGGCCGGCTCGGCCGCTCGCTCGGCCTCCACCTGCTGCTCGCCTCCCAGCGCCTCGAGGAGGGCCGGCTGCGCGGGCTGGAGTCCCACCTCTCCTACCGGGTCGGGCTGCGGACCTTCTCGGCCGGCGAGTCGCGGGCCGTCCTCGGCGTGCCCGACGCCTACGAGCTCCCGCCGGTCCCCGGGCTCGGCTACCTGAAGCCCGACCCGACGACGATGCAGCGGTTCAAGGCGGCGTACGTCTCCGGGCCGCCGAGCGGCCGGGTGCGCGTACGCCGCGACGAGGGCGGCCACGTCCGCGGCATCCTGCCCTTCACCATCTCGGAGGTGCAGAGCCTCGACCCGGGCGACGACAACCCCCCGGGCGACTCGGCGGCACCCGAGCCGCAGCCGACCGGCGAGCAGGCCTCGCTGCTCGACGTCGCCGTGGGCCGGATGGTCGGCGAGGGCCCGGCCGCCCACCAGGTCTGGCTGCCGCCGCTCGACGTCCCCGACACCCTCGACCGGCTCATGGGCGACCTCGCCGTCGACCCCGACCTCGGCCTGGTCTCGCGGCGGTGGCGCGAGGTCCCCGGGCTCGTCGTCCCCCTCGGCACGGTCGACCGCCCACGCGAGCAGCGGCGCGACACGCTCTCGGTCGACCTCTCCGGCGCGAGCGGCCACGTCGCCGTCGTCGGTGGCCCCCGCAGCGGCAAGAGCACGCTGCTGCGGACCGTCCTCACAAGCATGGCGCTGACGACGACCCCCCAGGAGTCGCAGTTCTTCGTCCTCGACTTCGGTGGCGGCACCTTCGCCCCGATGGCCCGGCTCCCCCACGTCGCCGGGGTCGCGACCCGGTCGGAGCCGGACGGCGTACGCCGCGTGATGGCGGAGGTCCAGGGCGTCGTCGACCGGCGCGAGGCCTACTTCCGCGAGCACGGCATCGATTCCATCGAGACCTACCGGTCGCGGCGCGCGCAGGGGCGGGTCGACGACGGCTACGGCGACGTCTTCCTCGTCGTCGACGGCTGGTCGACGTTGCGCTCGGACTTCGACGAGGTCGAGATGGAGATCCAGCAGCTCGCGATCCGCGGCCTGACCTTCGGGCTCCACGTCGTGACCGCGGCCAGCCGGTGGGCCGACTTCCGGGCGGCGATGCGCGACGTCTTCGGCACCCGGCTCGAGCTGCGGCTCGGCGACGCGATGGACTCCGAGATCGACCGCAAGGTCGCCCAGCTGGTGCCGAGCGGGCGGCCCGGCCGTGGCCTGGTCCCCGGCAAGCTCCACTTCCTGGGCGCCCTCCCGCGGCTCGACGGGCGCCCGTCGCCCGACACCCTCGGCGACGGCGTCGACGACCTCGTCGCGCGCGTGGCCGAGGCGTGGCAGGGCCCGGCGGGTCCCAAGCTGCGGCTGCTGCCCGACCGGATCACGCTCGACGAGGTCCGCACCCAGGCCGCGCGACACACCACCGGCGACGACCGGCGGCTGCTGCTCGGCGTCAACGAGAAGGAGCTCGCCCCCGTCGGCCTCGACGCCGACGCCGAGCCCCACCTGCTGGTGCTGGGCGACGGCCGGTCGGGCAAGAGCGCGCTGCTGCGCACCTACGTGCAGGAGGTCATGCGCACGCGGACGCCGCAGGAGGTCCAGCTCGTCGTCGTCGACTACCGGCGGTCGCTGCTCGGCGAGGTGCCCGACGACTACCTGCTGAACTACCTGACCTCCGCGGCGCAGGCGACGCCCGTGCTGCGCGACCTCGCGTCCTACCTCGAGAACCGGATCCCCGGCCCCGACGTGACGCCCGAGCAGCTGCGGAAGCGGTCGTGGTGGAGCGGGGCCGAGGTGTTCGTGGTCGTCGACGACTACGACCTCGTCGCGACCCAGCAGAGCTCGCCGGTCGCGGCGTTGCAGCCATTGATGGCGCAGGCGCGCGACGTCGGTCTCCACCTCGCGGTCGCGCGTCGCTCCGGTGGCGCCTCCCGCGCGCTGTACGAGCCGGTCATCCAGTCGATGCGCGACCTCGCGATGCCGGGCCTGATGCTCTCGGGCAACCCCGACGAAGGCCCGCTCATCGGCACCCTCCGGCCGACCCCGTTCGCCCCCGGCCGGGGCCGCCTGGTCACCCGCGACGCCGGCACCCAGATGATCCAGACCGCCTGGACCGACCAGACCCTCTAGGTCAGCGGCGGCCGAGGCCGAACATGCCGCGGGCGATCTCGCGGCCGGCGGTCTTGAGGAAGTCCTGGACCGGCTCGGACTCGAGCACCTCGCGCTGCCAGCTCTTGGGCGGGTCCTTCGGCGCCGGTGCCTTCTTCGGGGCGGGGATCCGCTCCTCCGCCCTCTCCTCCGCCGCCTGCTCGGCCTCCGCCTTGCGCGCGCCCTCCTCGAGCCGGGCGGCGAGGCGCTCGCGGGCCGACTCGCGGTCGATCGCCTCGGCGTACGTCGCGTGGCGCGGGCTGGCGGCGACGGTCGCGGCCATCGCGGCGGGGTCGGCCGGCCCCATGAGCGACTCGGGGGCGCGCAGCCGGGTCCAGGCGACCGGCGTCGGGGCTCCCCGCTCGTCCATGACCGTGACGACGGCCTCGCCGATGCCGAGCGAGGTGATGACCTGGCCGAGGTCGTCGTAGGCGCTCGTCGGGTAGGTGTTGACCGTCGCCTTCAGCGCCTTGGCGTCGTTGGGCGTGTGGGCGCGGAGCTGGTGCTGGATCCGGGAGCCGAGCTGGGCGAGGACCGGGTCGGGGACGTCGGTGGGCGCCTGGGTCACGAAGAACACGCCGACGCCCTTGGAGCGGATCAGCCGGACCGTCCGCGTCACCTGGTCGAGGAAGGCGTCGGAGGCGTCGTCGAAGAGCAGGTGGGCCTCGTCGAAGAAGAAGACCAGCTTGGGCTTCTCGACGTCCCCGACCTCCGGGAGGTCGTGGTAGAGGTCGGCGAGCAGCCACAGGAGGAACGTGGAGAACACCCGCGGCTTGTCGGCCAGCTGCGGGAGCTCGACCAGGCTGATCAGGCCACGACCGTCGGGGGCGGCCTGGAGCAGCTCGGAGGACGCGAACTCGGGCTCGCCGAAGAAGTCGTCGGCGCCGGCGGCCTGGAAGGCGACCAGCTCGCGCAGGATCACGCCGGCGGTGGCGGTGGAGATGCCGCCGATCTCCTTGAGCTCGGCCTTGCCCTCGTCGGAGGTGAGGTGGCCGATGACGGCCCGGAGGTCGGCGAGGTCCAGGAGCGGCAACCCCTGGGTGTCGGCCCAGTGGAAGACGAGGCCGAGGCTCGACTCCTGGGTGTCGTTGAGCTCGAGCACCTTGCTCAGCAGGACCGGGCCGAACGCCGAGACGGTGACCCGCAGCGGGATCCCGGTGCCCTGCCCGCCGAGGGCGTAGTACTCCACGGGGAAGCCGGTGGCCTGCCACTGCTGCCCGACCGAGGCGGCGCGTGACGCGATCTTCTCGCCGCCCTCGCCCGGGGTCGAGAGGCCGGAGAGGTCGCCCTTCACGTCGGCCGCGAAGACGGACACCCCGGCGGCGCTGAGCTGCTCGGCGAGCAGCTGGAGGGTCTTGGTCTTGCCGGTGCCCGTCGCGCCGGCGACGAGGCCGTGGCGGTTGACCATCGCGAGCGGGATCCGGACGCGGGCCTCGGCGAGGGTGTCGGCGTCGACCATCAGCCCGCCGAGCTCGAGGGCCTGGCCCTCGAAGGCGTAGCCCGCGGTGACCTGCTCGACCAGCGACTCCTCAGTCATGGGGCGACCCTAACGGCCTCGGTTAAGGTCTGGTCGTGATCTTCAAGCGCGTGGGCCAGGGCCGGCCCTACCCCGAGCACGGGCTGACGTCCCGGGGCTGGGCCTCGCTCCCACCGCGCCAGATCCGGCTCGACGAGCTGGTCACCACCAAGGACACGTTGCGGCTCGACGCCCTGCTCGACGAGGACTCGACCTTCTACGGCGACCTCTTCGCCCATGTCGTGGAGTGGGAGGGCGAGCTCTACCTCGAGGACGGCCTCCACCGCGCGCTCCGGGCCGCGCTCCAGCAGCGCAACGTCCTCCACGCGCGCGTCCACTCGGTGGCGACCTGATGGACGCCCGGCTGAAGTCCCTCATCACCCTCGCCGCCCTCGGCGTGCTGCTCTCCGTGGCGGCGGTCTGGGGGTGGGCGTCGCTGACGAAGCCCTTCCCCACCAGCGAGGAGTCCGTCTGCGTCGACCGCACCTTCGAGGCCGGGGAGAAGGTCATGCGCGGCGACGTCACGGTCAGCGTCCTCAACGCCGGCTCGCGCAACGGCCTCGCGAGCCTGACCATGAACCTCTTCGAGGAGCAGGGCTTCGGCGTCGGCCAGGAGGGCAACGCCAGCGACGCGAAGGTCAACCGGGTCCAGATCTGGACCGACGACCGCCGCAACCCGGCGGTCCAGCTGGTCAAGAGCCATCTCGGGAAGGGCACGCCCGTCCTGGAGAAGGACGCCACCACCGCGGGGGTCCAGGTCGTCGTGGGCGACGGCTTCCAGGACCTGGTGAAGGGCAAGAAGTCGGTCAAGGCGACCGACGCGTTCACCGTCTGCGGCCCGCCGGCCGAGCCGACGGTCTGAGGCCACCGGTCGCGGTCAGTCGGCCCGGTCCAGCCACTGCGCGAGCCGGCCGCCGACCGAGACCTGCCGCAGCCGCTTCTCGGTCTTCTCGCGCAGCCGGCGAGGGGTGACGACGAGCAGGTCGTCGCCGTGGCGCAGCACGGTGCGGTGCTCGGGCACGATCGTCTCGCCGTCGCGGATGATCATCGAGAGCGACGCCCCGAGCGGCAGCCGGAGCTCGCCCACCTCGACACCGTGGAGCCGCGACACCGGACTGATGCTGACCTGCAGCAGGTCGGCGGCGACCCGGTCGAGCGGAGCGACCTCGACGTCGAAGCCACGCGGCTCCGACCGCCGCGCGACACGCAGCAGCCGGGCCATCGACGGCAGCGTCGGGCCGGTCAGGAGCGTGTAGAGGACGACCATCACGAAGACCAGGTCGAAGAGCCGCTCGGAGCCGTCGACACCCTCGGCGAGCGGGATCGTCGTCAGGACGATGGGGACGGCGCCACGCAGGCCGGCCCACGACATGAACGCGCGATCCTGCCAGCCCATGTCCGACCGCAGCGAGCTGATCCACACCGAGACCGGCCGCGCCACGAAGGTCAGCAGCAGGCCGGCCGCGACCGCGAGCAGGATCGTCTCGAGTCCGATCCGGCTCGGCGACAGCAGCAGCCCGAGCATCACGAACAGCCCGATCTGGGCCAGCCAGGCGACCCCCTCGGCGAAGGACCTCGTGGCGACCCGGTGGGGCAGCTCCATGTTGCCGAGGACCAGCGCGGCGACGTACACAGCAGCGAAGCCGGAGCCGTGGACGAAGGACGCCGCGCCGTAGGACAACAGCGCGAGGCAGAAGACGGCGATCGGGTAGAGGCCGGACGACGGGAGCGCGGCGCGGCGCATCACCCAGGCGCCGCCGAACCCGAAGGCGAGGCCGGAGACGACGCCGACCGCGAGCTCCCACACGACGATGCCGGCTGCTCCCCAGAGCCCATACTCGGCCCACGCCCCGGTCGACACGAGCGTCACCAGGACGACGGTCGGGGCGTCGTTGAGCCCCGACTCGGCCTCGAGGGGGCCGATGATGCGGCGTGGCAGCGGGACGACGCGCAGGACCGAGAAGACCGCGGCCGCGTCGGTGGGCGAGGTGACCGCACCCAGCAGCACGGCGAGCTCCCACGGCAGCCCGAGCAGGAAGTGGCTGCCGACCGCCACGACGGCGATCGAGACGCCCACGCCGATGGTCGCGAGCGAGGCCCCGAGCGCCATCGACGGCTTCACCTCGCGCCAGGAGGTGGTGAGACCGCCCTCGGCGAGGATCAGCGCCAGCGCGGCGAAGCCGAGCGCGTGGGCGACCTGGGCGTCCTCGAAGTTGATGCCGAGGCCGCGTTCGCCGAGCGCGACGCCCATGAGGAGGTAGATCAGCAGCGACGGGAGACCGAGCCGGCTGGAGAGGCGGACCGCCAGGATGGCCAGCAGGGTGACAGCGCTGCCCACCAGCACGAACGTGTCGAGCTCGTGGACGTCGAAGGTCAAGCGTCACCTCGGTCTTGCAGGGGCGGCGGGTCACCATCCTATCGACCGCCTAGCCTCGGCTCATGTCGTCTCGTCTCGCCGTCGCCAGCCGCGCGAACGTCCCGCCCTTCCACGTGATGGACCTGCTCGCGGCCGCGGACCGGCGCCGACGCAGCCACGGTGACGTCGTGAACTTCGTGGCCGGCCAGCCCTCCACCGGGGCGCCCGAGGCGGTGCGTGCCGAGGCGACCAGGCTGCTCGCCGGACCCGATCCGCTCGGCTACACCGTCGCGACCGGGATCCCCGAGCTCCGCGAGCGGATCGCCGCCCACCACCGCCAGCAGCACGGCATCGACGTCTCCCCCGACGACGTCGTCGTGACGACCGGCTCGAGCGGCGGCTTCCTGCTCGCGTTCCTCGCCGCCTTCGAGGTGGGTGACCGCGTGGCGATGGCACGGCCGGGCTACCCCTGCTACCGCAACGTCCTGTCCGCCCTGGGCTGCGAGGTCGTCGAGCTCCCCACGGGACCCGACAACCGCTTCCAGCCGACGGTGACGCAGCTCGAGGCGGCGTACGACGCGGCCCCGATCTCGGGGCTGGTCGTCGCCAGCCCGGCGAACCCGACCGGGACCATGCTGCTGCCCGAGGAGCTCGCCGCGATCGCCCGGTGGTGCGACGAGCGCGGCGTCCAGCTGATCTCCGACGAGATCTACCACGGCATCGAGTACGGCGACCCGTCGATGTCGCGGTCGGCCTGGGAGACCTCACGCGAGGCGGTCGTCTTCTCCTCGTTCTCGAAGTACTTCTCGATGACCGGCTGGCGGATCGGCTGGATGCTGGTGCCCGAGCGGCTGCGGCGGCCGGTCGACGTCCTGACCGGCAACTTCACGATCTGCCCGCCCGCGCTGGCCCAGCACGCGGCCGTCGCCGCCTTCTCCGACGAGGCCTACGCCGAGCTGGAGGGCCACGTCGCGCGCTACGCCGACAACCGCAGCGCCCTGCTCGCCGGGCTCGCGTCGCTCGGGATCGACCGGCTCGCCCCGGCCGACGGCGCCTTCTACGTCCACGCCGACGTCGGTCACCTGACCGAGGACTCGATGGCCTTCGCCCACCGGCTGCTGGCCGACACCGGCGTCGCGCTCGCCCCCGGCGTCGACTTCGACACCGTCGACGGTCACCACTACGTCCGGCTCAGCTTCGCCGGCCAGCGGTCCGAGGTCGACGAGGGGCTTGCCCGGCTGGCGGCCTACCTGGGGTGAGTCAGCCGACGGGCAGCACGATGCCCGGCGGGATCGCCTGGACGTCGTCCGGCGGGTCGTACGACGGCAGCCCGGCGACCAGTGACCGGTCGACGAAGCCGTTGCGGACCCGCTGGGGGTGGTCACCGACGCCGACGGTGGTGACGACCCGTCCGGTGTCGTAGGAGATCCGCGAGACCTCGTCGGTGCCGCTCCACGAGATGTAGCAGTAGCGGCCCCCGGCGCTCTGGGTCACCCAGTAGGGCTTGCCGTCCTCGCGGGCAGTGAGCCGACGCCGCTCGCCGGTGCGCGGGTCGACGACGGCGGCGTAGTCGTCCATCGTGCCCGCGACGCAGAGCGCGTCGCCGTCCGCGCTCATCGCGATGCCGTGGTGGGCGGAGTCGAGGAGGTAGTTCTCGCGGGGCTCCTCGGTCCGCTTCGGAAGCCGCGTGAAGCGCAGCACCTTGCCGGTGCGGAGGTTCATGCTGACGTAGCCGTGGAAGAAGCTGACCTGGAAGTAGACCTTGCGCTCGTCCGGCGACAGCGTCATCGGCCGTACGGCGGTCGAGAGGTTCTCCCGGCCGGCCCGGTCGAACTTCGCGCGCAGGTCGTAGCGGCGCTCGACCTCCAGGGTGTCGGCGTCAACGACCTGGAAGACCCGCTCCCCCTTGGCCGGGTCGGTCGCGGGGTGGTCGAGCGGGGTGTAGACGAAGCCGATCGAGGCGTGGAGGATCTTCCGGCCCCCGGCGATGTAGACGCTCTCGTGGGGCGACCCGCCCGAGGGGAACGACCCGACCTCGTGGCCGTCGCGCACCCGCAGCACGTGGACGACGTTCGCCGTCGAGGCGCTGACCACCACGCGTCGGCCGTCGGGCGAGATCGCCATGTGGTCCGAGCGCTGGCCGGCGACCGCGAACCGCCAGGCGATCTCGTGGGTCTCGAGGTCGATCGCCACGACGTCGGCGAAGGAGGGCCGGCTGACGATGAGCAGCCGGCCGTCGTTGGAGGAGTACATGTCGTCGACGTACTGGTTGTTGCCCTCGCCGATCGCCTCCCGGATCGCGAGGAAGTAGGCGAGCCGCTCGGGGTTCATCGCGGCCTCGGCGAAGCGCTCCTCCCGGTCGGGGATGATGTTGAGCCGGCCGAGCTCCTCGAAGGAGCCCGGGGCCAGGACGGTCGCGGTGCCGTCCCAGTTGTTGCCGACGAACACGGCGCGTCGTACGTCGCCGACGGGCTGCTGGCCGTCGGAGGCGACGGCAGGGCCGCCGGGGAGGACCGCGAGCAGCACGCCGAGCGTCCCGACGAGCAGGGCCGTCAGTGCCGTGGTGGGGGATCGGTGGCCGGACATGACCGCCCAACGAGCGTCCTCACCTGCTGGTTATGCCGACAGGTTTCGGGTGCCCGGCGACGGGGTAGTGAGTCCTGTGTGGGAGGGAGAGCGATGTACGGCGACACCGCGGTGATCCGCAGGCGCGTCGACCAGCTGCGCGAGCAGGGGGCCGAGGTCCGGTCGATGGCCGACCTGCTGGTCGGCCGGGCCGAGCAGGTGGGGTGGCAGGGCCGGGCGGCCGAGGCGATGCGCGAGCGGGTGCGTGACCGCGCCGCCCAGCTCCGTGAGGCAGCCGGCCGCCACGACACCGCTGCCGACGCCCTCGAGCGCCACCTCCACGCGGTCACGTCGACCGGCGACGCGATCGACCGGGCCGAACGCCGGGTCACCGCCCTCGTCGCCGAGGCGCGCGGTCGGGTCGAGCGACTCGAGCGCGACGCCGTCGACGGTGTCGAGGTCCGGCCGACGGACGACGACCGGCTGCTGCTGGCGTTCGACGCGCCGCCCCGGGGCCACCGCGACTGGCTCGCCGTCGAGCTGCCGGGGCTCTGAGATGCCGACGATCGACCTCGCCGCCCCCGCCCCGACCCGGCTGCCGGGCCCGCTCGCGCTCCTCGACGGGCTGCCCCGCCGCGTCACCCTCACGCTGCCCGAGCTGCGCCACGTCGCCTCGCTCGCGGGGGGCGCCCCCCTCCCCTTCGACGACGCAGAGGCCCCGGGAGACGCCCATCCCCTCGAGGACCGGCTCGGCGCGAGCCCGGCGACGGCCGAGGACGAGGCCTACGCCGCCGCCCTGGCCTCGCTGCGCGACGCCGAGGACTCGCTGGACCGCCGCGGGCTGCTCACCGGGGCGGGTGCCGACGCCGGGCTGGTCGGGGCCGTCGGGCTGCTCGCGACGCCCACCACCGCCCTCGACCTCGACGTCACCGCGGCAGGGCTGCGCGCGCGCTCCTGGCACCGGCGCGCGGGCGACGCGGTCGCCGCGCTCTCGACCGTCGACGGGCTGGTGTTCGAGCTCGCCTGGTTCCCGGTCGAGCGGTGGGCCGACGAGCTGGGCCGGGCCGCCGTCCTGCCGGCCGACTTCCCCGTCGCGGGCTCGGGGGTGCCCGCGGTCCTCGACCTGCCGTTCGAGCTCGCGGACGCGGCCGCCGAGGCCTCCCGCCACGGCCGGGCCGACCTGATCCCCGTCCTCGTGGCCCAGGCCGAGGCCCCGGTCGTCGACGGGGACGGCGACCCGCTGCCCGACCCGCAGGCGGCGCTGGCGGCCCTCACCGGGGAGGCCCGGGGTCGTCTCCGGGCGCTGGTCGCCGACGTGTCCGCGACGCAGACGTCGGTCGTGGGCGTGGTCTCCTGGACGCTGCTCGCCGACGGCTGGCACGCGCTCCGTCCGCGCCGGGTGGACCACACCCAGCGGGTCGCGGTCGTCGCCGTCGACCCGGCCGACCTCGCGCCGGAGCTGGCGCCCGTCCTCGCGGTGGTGGGCACATGAACGACCGGGGCCGGCAGGCCGACCTCGCCGACCGCTACGCCCAGATGCTGCGGCTCGCCGACCTCTTCGACGCCACGGGCGACCAGCTCCGCGAGCGTTCCCTCCTCGGCGACGAGGTCCTGCGCGACAGCGACGTGACCGACTCCGCCGAGCTCGCGCCGCTGACCTGGCGCACCGCCGAGGACGAGGTCCGAGCGGCCACGACCGGCAAGCAGGGGCTCCTCACCCGCGGGGTCGAGCTCGACGCCGACGCCCTCATGGTCCGCGCGACCGTCCTGACCTACCGGTGGATCGACGACCTCGCCCACGCGGCCGAGCGCACGATGGGATCCATCGCCGGCCGGGCGATCGGCTACCTCGCCCCCGAGGTCGAGCTCGGCGGCGCCATCGTCTCGGTGGGCCTGATCGAGACCGACGCCCTGGACCGCGACGGCGTGGTGGGCTACCTCGACGAGCTCGCCCACGACAACCCCACGCTGCTCAACCACGCCACGAGCGGCGGCGGCGGACTGCTCGAGGGCCTCCAGCTCCGGGCCCTGCTCACGGCCAGCGTCCTCACCGGCGACCTCGGCCGTTCCGCCACGCTCGGCGGGCTCCGGGCCGTCGGTGCCGAGCCGCTCGCTCCCGACGTCGGGTCGGCGCTGCGCGACGCGGCCGCCGGCCTCGTCGACCACGACCCCGGCCGGACCGGGGACAGCGCGGCGGCCGCGGCACCGACGCCACGCGGCCTGGCCGGCCTGTTGACGACGCTGTCGACCACCACGGGCTCGGTGACCGTGCAGCAGGTCGCACCCCACCGCTGGATCACCTACCTGCCCGGCAGTGGCCGCACCGCCGACGGCACCGCCCGGCTGCGGCTCGTCGGCGGCGACCACTCCGCCTACGCCGAGCGGGTGGTGGCGGCGTTGCGCGAGGCCGTGCACGGCGACCCCGACGCTCGCGTGATGCTGGTCGGCTCGGCCGAGGGCGGGGTGACCGCCGCCGAGATCGCTGCGGCGGTCGACGAGCCGGGCTTCGTCGTCGACCAGGTCGTGACCGCCGGCGCGCCGAGCTCCCACCTCCCGCGGATCCCCGACCACACCCGCGTGCTGTCCCTGGAGGACCGGTCCGACCCGGTCGCCCTGCTCGGGTCGCTGGTCAACGCCACGGCCGCCAACCGGGTCACCGTCGTCTTCGACGGCGACGGCGCCTCGGGAGCCGGTGCCTACGTCGCGGGCGGACTCGCGGCCGACGCGGCCGACCACCCCGAGCTCGTCGGCGAGCTCGCCCGGCTGCGCGACGAGGGCTGGCTCGCCTGAGGCGACGCTGTCAGAGGATCGCTCAGAGCATCGGTCAGAGGATGTCGTGCACGAGCTCGCCGAGCTGGGCGAGGTTGCGGCACTCCACCATCGGCACCACCTCGCCGTAGGGCCCGGCGGCCGAGTCGCCGGTGTCCCAGTGGCGGGGGTGCTCCGGGTTGAGCCACCACGCGTGGCGGGCCGAGCCGGCGATCTCACGCAGCGCCGGCAGCGCGAGGTCGGCGTAGTTCGAGCGGGCATCGCCGAGCACGAGCAGCGACGTCTTCGGTCCGACGGCGTCCGGGTGGCGCTCGAGGAAGGTCGAGAACGCACGGCCGTAGTTGGTGCGCCCGAAGTGCGCAGCGTGCGAGGCGCTCGCCGCCAGGTCGGCCATCACGTCGCCGACGTCCGCCCCGGGCCGGAAGTGGTGGGTCACCTCGTGGACCGTGTCGACGAACGTGAAGGCCCGGACCTTCGTGAACTGCTCACGCAGCGCATGGACCAGCAGCAGCGTGAAGGAGGCGAAGTGGGCGACCGAGCCGCTGACGTCGCACAGCACGACCAGCTCGGTCCGACGCGGCCGCTTCGGCCGGTGGTGGGTCGTCAGCGGGACGCCGCCGGTCGAGAGCGACGCCCGCACGGTCCGGCGTACGTCGAGCGGACCGCGGCGCCGCGCCCGGGGTGAGCTGTGCTCCTGGGTCAGCCGGGTCGCGAGGCGGCGGGCGAGCGGATAGATCTCGCGCCGCATCTCCTCGAGGTCGGCGCGCCGGGCGGAGGTGAAGTCGAGCCGGTCGATCGCGGGGCGGACCGCGACGTCCGCGACGTGGTCGGCGCCCTTCTCCTCAGCGATCCGGCGGCGGGCGTCGTCCTCGGTGGCGCGGGTGAAGGCGCCGACCCGTCGACCCGCCTGCCGCCGCGCCTCGAGGTCCGTCCGGCCCTGGCCGAGGAGAGCGGCGACGATCCGGTCGGTGAGGTCGCTGGGGTCGACGCGGCGCAACGCGTTGTAGGCCGACCAGCCCGCCAGCCCCGGCGCGCGGCCCGGCATCTCCCCGAACCGCCCGACGGCCTCGACCGCGAGCGCCTGCACCGCGTCGGCGTCGCCGGCCTCGAGCGCCTCCCCGAGCCGCTCGCGGAAGTCGGCGAGGGCGTCGGCGTTGTCGCGGACCCCGGGCTCGTCGACGGCTGAGGGGTCGGCGGCGCCTGCTCCCACGAGGCGCGGGAAGTAGAGGTCGAAGAGGGTGTCGAAGGTCGGCCGCGAGGAGGCCCTCTTGACCACCGTGGCCGCGTAGGTCGCCCGGACGACCTCCCGGTCGTGCCACGGGACGACGCCGAGGGCCGCGAAGGCGTCGAGGTCCTCGGCCAGGGAGACGGGCAGGCCCGCGCCGCGCAACGCCTCGAGGAAGTCGAGGTGGCGGTCGACGAGGCCCGACCTGGTCACGGGAGCCCGAGCTCCTTGATCGCGCGCTCCTGGTCGGAGCGGTGCTTGAGGACGGCTCCGAGCGTGGCGCTGATCGTGGCCTCGTCGAGGGTGCCGACCTGGAGCGCGACGAGCGTCCGCGCCCAGTCGACCGTCTCGGCGATGGACGGCGACTTCTTGAGGTCGAGGTCGCGCAGCCGGCCGACGACGTCGACGACCTGGCCGGCGATCCGTTCGTCGAGGTCGGGGACCTGGCCGGTGACGATCTCCCGCTCGCGGTCGGCGTCGGGATAGTCGAGGTGGAGGTAGAGGCACCGGCGCTTGAGGGCCTCCGACAGCTCGCGGCTGGCGTTCGACGTCAGCACGACGTAGGGGCGACGCGTCGCCACGACCGTCCCGAGCTCGGGGATGGTGACCTGGAAGTCGCTGAGGACCTCCAGCAGCAGGCCCTCGACCTCGACGTCGGTCTTGTCGACCTCGTCGATCAGCAGCACCGTCGGCTGGTCACGCCGGATCGCGGTCAGCAGCGGCCGGGTGAGCAGGAACTCCTCGGAGAAGAGGTCGTCCTGGGTCTCGCCCCACGTCGCGTCGTCACCGCTGGCCTGGATGCGGAGCAGCTGCTTCTTGTAGTTCCACTCGTAGAGCGCGCGCGCCTCGTCGAGACCCTCGTAGCACTGGAGCCTGACCAGCTCGGCGCCCGTCGAGCGGGCGACGGCCTTGGCCAGCTCGGTCTTGCCGACCCCGGCCGGTCCCTCGACCAGCAGCGGCTTCTCGAGCCGGCCGGCGAGGAAGGCCGTGGTGGCGGTCGCCGGATCGGCGAGGTAGCCGTGGCCGCGCAGGACCTCGGCGACGGCGGTGGGCGAGGGGAACCAGGTCACCGGTCCATCCTCGCTCACCACCGACGCACGTCCCCCGTGGTCCTCGCCTTCGGGCGATCTGTGCCCTCCCCGTGGTGACCACGATCCTCCCAAGTCCCAGGCTCTGGGAGGACCCTCGGACGGGGGGGACTCGACCAGTCACCGCGGGCTAGTCGGCCTAGTCCGAACGGACTAACCCGTTCGGGCGGCGCGCGCCTCAGTCGCGACGGTCGGACGCCCCGCCACGGCCCGCACCTGCGGCGAACCGGGCGGCGCCGCGGGCCGATCCGCCCGCGGCGATCGTCGCCGCGCCGAGCTCGAGCTCGGTGGCCATCGCGGTCGCGGTGTCGGCGCCCTCGCCGCGGAGCAGCGCGAGCCGGTCGCTGCGCAGGCAGTCCTGGGGCAGCTCGGCGAGCATGAACGCGACCGACATCGCCTCCTCCAGCGCGGTGCCGGGCTCGACGACCCAGTTGACCAGGCCCATCCGCTCCGCCTCGACCGCGCCGACCTCGCGGCCGGTGAGGACCAGGTCGAGCGCGCGGCCCGTGCCGATGAGCCGCGGCAGCCGCACGGTCCCGCCATCGACCAGCGGCACGCCCCACCGCCGGCAGAAGACGCCGAAGCTGGCGTCACGCGCGGCGACGCGGAGGTCGCACCAGATCGCGAGCTCGAGGCCGCCGGCCACGGCGTAGCCCTCGACGGCCGCGATGACGGGCTTGGAGAGCTCGAGGCGCGTCGGCCCCATCGGACCGGGTCCGTCGGGCTCGACCCGCTGGTCCATCGCCTTGAGGTCCGCTCCGGAGCAGAAGGTGCCGTCGGCGCCCTGGAGCACAGCGACGGACTGGGAGTCGTCGGCCTCGAAGTCCTCGAACGCCGCGAGCAGCGCTTCGGCCGTCGCCCGGTCGACAGCGTTGCGCACGTCGGGGCGGTCGATGGTCACGACGGTCACGGGCCCGTCGGTGGTCACGGTCACGGTCACGTGACCAGTCTCCCGCGACGTCACAGCAATTTCAGGAAGTGCACGTCTTCTTCACCGTCGACGGGGATCCCGGGCGACCGCGCGAACTCGGTGTAGCCGTGACGGCGGTAGAAGTCGGGGGCCTGGAAGGTGAAGGAGGAGACCAGCAGCTGGCGGCAGCCGCGCTCGCGGGCGACGTCCTCCGCAGCGGCGAGCAGCCGACCGCCCCAGCCCTCGCGCCGCGCCGCCTCCGCGACCCACACCATGCCGATCCCGGCGCAGGTGCCCCACGTCCAGCCGCTCGCGCCGGCGACGAGCTCGTCGCCGTCGTCGACCCGGACGGTGAACTCGCGGAGGTCGTCGCGGCCGACCGCCGCGAAGTTGTAGGTGTCGAGCTCGCTGCTGAGGCGCTCGTCGAGGGCGGGGTCGCCGTCGCCGACCGAGAGGTGGGCTGCCATGCGGCGCACCGTAGTCGACGTCGACGCCACCCGATCCGACCGGACCGGGATGATCGGGTGCGCACCCCGTGCGGCCGCGCAGGCTCTGGTGTAGAAGGAGGCCACCGTGATCGCAGAGCTCAACGGGCTCGTCGACGAGGTCGAGCGGGCCGGCGTCGTCGATGTCGCCGGCTACGCCCGTCGCGTCGGCACCACCGACCACCACCTGCGTCGGATGTTCTCGTCGCTGGCGGGGATGCCGCTGTCCGTCTACGTACGACGGCGGCGGCTGACGCTCGCCGCGACGGACCTCGTCGCCGGCGACGACGACCTGCTGACGATTGCGGTCCGGCACGGATACGGCTCCCACGAGGCGTTCAACCGCGCGTTCCGCGCGGTGCACGGCGCCTCGCCGGGCGACGTACGCCGCGACGGCGGCCCCCTCCGGTCACAACCACAGCTCAGGTTCCGCCTGACCGTCGAAGGGAGCACCCCCATGGACACCCGCATCGTCGACCGCCCGGCCCTCCGCGTCGCCGGGCACGCCACCCGCGTGCCGTTGCAGCACGAGGGCGAGAACACAGCCATCGCCGCGTTCGTCGCCGCGATCCCGCCGGAGGAGCACCAGCGGCTCAAGGCCCTGTCGTACGGCGAGCCCGGCGGCCTGCTGTCGGTCACCGTCGAGGTCGAGCAGGACGCCGCGGAGGGCAGCGAGCTCACCTACCTCCACGGGGTCGCCGTCTCCGAGACCACTGCCGTCGAGGGCCTGGACGTGATCGAGGTGCCGGCCGGGCGGTGGGTGGTGTTCACCAGCAGCGGGCCGCACCCGGAGGCGCTCCAACGCACCTGGGCGGCCACCGCGACCGACTGGTTCCCGTCGAATCCCTGGCGGCTGCGTCCGGGACCGTCGCTCGTGGCCTACGTCGAGCGCGCCGACGACTTCAGCACGGCGACGACGGAGCTCTGGATGCCGGTCGAACCCGCCTAGAGTTCGGGCATGGGTCACCCGCACGACGTCGCGACCGACGCCCCGCTGCGCGAGCAGCTCGACGGCTTCGTCGACCACCACCGGCAGAACCTCCACGACTGCCTCGACGGCCTGACCGAGGAGGAGGCCCGGCGCCGCCTGGTCCCGTCGCTGACGACCCTGCTCGGGCTGGTCAAGCACGCGACGTTCGTCGAGCAGGTGTGGTTCGACGAGGCCCTCACCGGACGCTCGCGCGCCGAGATCGGGATCCCGGTGACGGTCGACGCGTCGTTCACCCTCGACGACGCCGACACGATCGAGACCGTCCGGTCGCGCTACGCGGAGGTCTGCGCCGCCTCCCGGGCCGCCGCGGCGGCGTACGGGCTCGACGACGTGGTGACCGGCAACCGCCGGGGGCCGCTGCCGCTGCGCTGGATCTACCTCCACCTGCTGCGCGAGCTCGCCCAGCACTGCGGCCACGCCGACATCCTGCGCGAGCAGGTCCTCGCCGCGCGGGAGGCGTGATGGACGCCCGCCACGCGCTGGTCCGGCGCCCCTCCTCGCGGCTCGCGGCCGGTCTCGTGACCCACATCGAGCGCAGCGAGGACGTCGACGCCGACCGGGCGCTCGCCCAGTGGTTCGGCTACGTCGACGCGCTCCACGAGGCGGGCTGGACGACCCACGAGGTCGCGCCCGCGGAGGACTGCCCCGACTCCGTCTTCGTCGAGGACACGATGGTGGTCTACGGCGACCTCGCGGTGATCGCACGCTCGGGCGCCGACGTCCGCCGCGCCGAGGCCGCGGCCGCGGAGGAGGCGGTCCGGGCCCAGGGTTATCGCGTCGCGCGGATCGAGGCGCCCGGGACGCTCGACGGCGGTGACGTCCTCAAGCACGGGGAGACCGTGTGGGTCGGGCTCGGTGGCCGGACGAACGAGGACGGGGTGGAGCAGCTGAGGGCCCACCTCGCGCCGCTCGGCGCCGAGGTCGTGGCCGTGCCGCTGACCAAGGTGCTCCACCTGAAGTCGGCCGTCACCGCGCTCCCGGACGGCACGGTCATCGGTTTCGCGCCCCTGGTCGACGACCCGTCCGTCTGGGGCGAGGCCTTCCTCGCCGTGCCCGAGGAGCCGGGCGCCCACGTCGTGCTGCTCGGCGACGACACCGTGCTGATGTCGGCCGCCGCCCCCGAGACCGCGGCCCTGCTCGAGGACCGCGGTCTGCGGGTGGTCGCCGTCGACGTCTCCGAGTTCGAGAAGCTCGAGGGCTGCGTGACCTGCCTGTCGGTGCGGCTGCGCGGCCGCCCGGGGTGACTCAGCCGCCGTACGGGTTGTCCTCGACGTCGCTGGCCCGCTCGCAGCTGCCGGCGGCGTCGCAACGGACGTAGGAGACCTTGTGGTTCGTGTAGACCTCGGCCAGGACGTGGTCGGCGTCCTCCCAGGTGAGGGTGCCGAAGATCGCCCGGTGGGCTAGGCGGAGCCCGTGGAGCTCGCGACCGCGCGGCGCCCGCAGCGTCACCGAGCTGATCGGCCCGTCGAGGTAGGCCGAGCCGGCGATCATCCGGCGCGAGTCGTTCTGGATCTCCAGCACGCTGTGGCGGCAGGTGCGCCACGTCGTGGTGTGCGGGGAGGAGATCGAGCGGACCTGGGTGCAGAAGTTCTCGCCCCGTCCCTTCCCGACGACGTAGCGGTCGGCGCGCACGTCGGCGTCGTACGCCGCCTTGCCGGCCATCATCGTCAGCAGCCTCGGCTCGGCGAGGTCCCAGCGGTAGGTGGCGTTCGGGCGGTTGGTCGCCACGATCGCGGTGTCACCGTCCGCGCCCGCCACGGTGACGGGGGCCTCGAAGCGCATCTTGTGCTGAAGGTCGCCGGTCGCGGCGTCACGGACCCGGACGACCGCGTCGCGACGCCCGCGGGTGATGGCCTCGTAGAGGCGGTCGCCGTCCTGGGACAGGAGCAGCTGGCCCTTGATCCGCTGCGTGATCGGCGTCCGGGCGCCGTCCGGCGTCACGCGCTCCACGCGGGCGCCCTCGCCGTCGTAGACCTCGACGACGTAGTCGTCGCCGCTGGAGCCGAGCAGGTGGATCTGGTGGGCGTCGACCTCGACCGACCGGTCGCCGTCGAGGATGACCGTCCCGAGCGTGACCGGGACGGCCGGCCCGGCGCCGCGGTCGAGCTGGCCGGGACGGATCGTGGTGGTGCCGGCCGTCGTGGCCGCGTCGGCCGGGACGGCGTGCACGGCTCCGACCGCCGCGGCGGCGACCGCGAACGCCGCGACCGAGCGGCGGACGACCGTGGTGATGGCGGTACGGGTGCTGGTGGTCATGGTGACTCCTTCGTCGTGGTGCGTCAGAGGAGCAGCGATGGCCGGGGGTGTGCTGCACCCCTACTGACGCGGTCACCCACCGGTTCGTTGCGCACGACGGCGGCCCGCATCGGGCCGGACGCGACGAGACCCCGCCCGGGTCACCCGGACGGGGTCTCGATCAGCTGGCGGTGGCGGAGGGATTTGAACCCTCGGTGGACTTGCGCCCACAAACGCTTTCGAGGCGTTCTCCTTAGGCCGCTCGGACACGCCACCGCGCCGAAGGTTACCGGAGGGGGTCGGGCCGCCCGAAATCGCGTCAGGGGGTCCAGCGGGGGTCGCGCCCGGTGGCACCGGCGAGCCGGTCGAGAGCCGGGGCGTCGGCGACGACGGCGACCGGCGGACCGAAGGGGCCCTCCCCCTCGGGCGAGAAGGACCGGGCGAACCCGAGGCTCGCCTCGACCGAGGCAGCATCGGGGTCGTAGGCCTGGTCGGTCGCGCGCGCCAGGTCCCAGCCGTGCACCACGACCTCGTCCAGGGCGACCAGCAGCGCCACCTCGCCGGGCAGGTCGACGCCACCGGCCCGCGTGACGCCGTCGGTCGCGCCGGGCGTCCGCCAGGCCTCGGCCAGGCGGTCGAGTGCCCCGGGGATCGCGTCACGCCAGTCGGTGGGGAGCGCGCTGCCGTCCGGCTCGGGGGCGGAGTCGGTCATCTCACCGAGGTCCTTGTCCGCGGCGGCCGTGAACGCGCGGGCGAGGCCGTGGAGGTGGTCGAGGAGGTCGCCGACGTCGTACGCCGGGCACGGGGTCGCCGCGCCGAGCTGGTCGTCGCGCACGCCCCTGACGAGGTCGGCGGTGGCGCGGGTGGCGGGTCCGAGATCGAGTGCGGTCATGGGTGGTGGTGACCGGCGCCGCGACCAGGACTCATCGGTGGGCGCGAAAGAACTCCTCGAGGAGGGCCGTGGACTCCTCGGCGAGGACCCCGGTGACGACCTCGGGGCGGTGGTTGAGCCGGCGGTCACGGACGACGTCCCAGAGCGAGCCGACAGCGCCGGCCTTGTCGTCGAAGGCGGCGAGGACGACCCGCTCGACGCGGGCGAGGACGGCCGCGCCCGCACACATCGTGCAGGGCTCGAGGGTCACCACGAGGGTGTGGCCGTCGAGGCGCCACTCGCCGCGCGCCGCCGCGGCCTCGCGGAGGGCGACGACCTCGGCGTGGCCGGTCGGGTCGGCGAGCTGCTCGCGGACGTTGCGGCCGCGACCGACGACCTCGCCCGCGGGGTCGAGGACGACGGCGCCGACGGGGACGTCGCCACCGGCGAGCGCCGCGCGCGCCTCGTCAAGCGCCGCCGCCATGGCGGCGTCCCAGGGGGAGCCCATGCGAGGAGGCTAGATCAGGCGCGAGTCAGGCGGACGCCAGGCCGACGGCCTCGTCGAACAACGCCCCGAAACCGAGCCGGCGCGCGACGTCGGAAAGCATCTCGTCGGGGTAGAGGTCGACGTCGTCGAGCAGGACGGCGAGGTCCATCGCGTGGAGGCCGAGGTCGCCGAGGAGGTCGAGGTCGCCGGCCGGGACCGCGTCGTCCTCGTCCTCCGGGGGCGGCAGCCCGAGGAAGTCGACGGCGGAGGCGGCGAGCTCCCACTCGTCGGCGGCCGTCACGTCGGAGAGCAGCACCCGCGAGTGGGACCCGGCGACGCGCACCAGCACGAAGAAGTCCTCGTCGACGGCGACCATCCCGACCGCACCGCCGTCGCCGGGGAACCGGCGCAGCGCGTGGCTGATCGTCTCGACGTCGGCGAGCACGTCGTGGGCAAGCTCCTGCACCTGCCACACGCCTTCCTCGCGATAGGCAGCGAGCGCGAAGTCGACCTCGTCGAGCTGCTCGGTCACGCGTCCAGAGTGACAGAGCCCCCGGTGGCGGTCCAGTGGGTTCGCGCTGCCTGACGCGGGGCCCGCGACGGGCACTACCCTCTGCCCCATGCGCACCCACGTCGTCGACCACCCGCTGGTCACCCACAAGCTCACCTACCTGCGGGACGAGACCACCGACTCGCCGACGTTCCGGCGGCTCGCCGACGAGCTGGTCACGCTGCTGGCCTACGAGGCCTGCCGCGAGATCCGGGTCTCGCCCAAGGAGATCACCACCCCGGTCGCGCCGACCACCGGCGTGAAGCTGGCGCGGCCCAAGCCGCTCGTCGTGCCGATCCTGCGGGCGGGCCTCGGCATGCTCGACGGCCTGATGCGACTGCTGCCCACCGCGGAGGTCGGGTTCCTCGGGATGGTGCGCAACGAGGAGACGCTCGAGGCGTCGACCTACGCCGAGCGGCTGCCCGACGACCTGTCGGGCCGCCAGTGCTACGTCCTCGACCCGATGCTCGCGACCGGTGGCACGCTCGCCGCCGCGATCCGCTTCCTCGTCGATCGCGGTGCCAACGACATCACCGCGATCTGCCTGCTCGCCGCCCCCGAGGGCTGCGCACGGCTCGAGGAGGAGATCGCCGACCTCGACGTCCCGGTCACGATCGTCACGGCCGCGATGGACGAGAAGCTCAACGACAAGGGCTACATCGTGCCCGGGCTGGGCGACGCCGGCGACCGGTTGTACGGCGTCGCCGACTGAGGCTGGTCGGCCACGGGTCGATCCGCGGACCGGTCCACGGACAGGGTCCGCGGCAGGCTGACCGACACGGTCGTCCCCACCCCCTCGCTGGAGGAGACCGTGACGTGACCGCCGTGGGCCTCCACGACCGTCCGGACGATGGTCAGGCCGAGACCCGCACCCTGGATCGCCTGGGCGCTCGCGCTGGAGGCACGGAAGAAGCGGGTGAAGAGCTGGTCCTGCTCGGCCTCGGGGATGCCCATCCCGGTGTCGAGCACGGTGAGCTCCACCGAGTCGGTGGTCTCGCTGACCACGAGCTCGACACGGCCACCGTCCGGGGTGAACTTCACGGCGTTGCTGAGCAGGTTGACCAGCATCCGCTCGAGCTGGTCGGGGTCGCCCTCGAGGGTCACCGGGACCTGGGGCAGCCGGGAGACCACCTCGAGGTCACGACCGCCGAGGATGGTGGACATCGACTCCAGCGACGCGGTGACGTGGGCGCGGAGGTCGAGGCTCCGCGGCTGCATCGTCAGCTGGCGGTCCTCGATCTGGCTGAGGAGCAGCAGGTCCTCCACGAGCAACAACAGCCGACGGCTGTTGCGCTGCACGCGGTCGGTGAGGGTGCGCTGCGCCGAGGTGAGGTCGCCGACCTCGCCGTCGTCGAGCAGCTCGAGATAGCCGATCATGCTCGTCAGCGGAGTCCGCAGCTCGTGGCTCACGGTGGCGACGAAGTCGGCCTTCACCCGCTCGAGCTCGGTCAGCCGCTCGACGGCCTCCACGAGCGCCTTGTGGACC
Source organism: Nocardioides aestuarii (assembly GCF_039527245.1). NCBI lineage: Bacteria > Bacillati > Actinomycetota > Actinomycetes > Propionibacteriales > Nocardioidaceae > Nocardioides > Nocardioides aestuarii. The sequence continues at coordinate 2,145,371 of NZ_BAAAJT010000002.1, read as the reverse complement.
GCCTCCCGCTCGGTGACGTCCTCCCCGACGCAGAGATAGCCCGCGGCCTCGCCGTGCTCGTCGCTGACGCTGGTCAGGGTCAGCAGCATGCTGCGGAGCTCGCCGTCGGGTCGCTGGAAGTGCCACGGCTGGCGCTCGTCGCCGGCCACCACCGCCGCAGCGCAGATCTCGGCGAAGATCGGCGCCGTCCCCATCCTCGCCGCCTGGCGCAGCAGCTCGGCGTCGGCGAAGAGCAGGTCGGCCGGTGACCCGACGACCTCGTCGCTCCCCCGCACGAACACCGCCTCCGCGCCGGGGTTGAACACGCGGACCACGCCGTCGAGGTCGACGTAGAGCACGGCCGATCCGGTGGCCGCGTCGACGAGGCGCTGGAGGGTCTGCTGGCCGGCTCTCGCGCGGGCCGCCGACATCCGCTGCTGGGTCGTCATGACCGAGAGCGGCAGCAGGAGGAGGGCGCAGTCGACGAGGAAGAGGGCCAGGAAGCCGATGACCAGCTCGGGCGCGATGTCGTAGCGCGTCGCGAGGTCGTGGACCGGGCCGAGTCGCAGCGCGGTCGCGATCGAGGCGATCGCCGCCACGCCGACCAGGAGCAGGCTGGCCTCGCGCAGCGTCCCCCGGAAGGCGAGCCAGGCGAACATCGGCATCACGGCGAACACCAGCGGCGGCGCCGCGGCGTAGGAGAACAGGGCCGCGGTCACGCCGAGCGTGAGGACGATCTGCACGCCACGCTCGCGACGGCTCGCGAGCGGTGCGAACGACGGCCCCCTCGCGAAGAGCGGGACCAGGATCAGCTGGGAGGCCGCGTGGGTGCCGAGGACGGCGACGCCGGCCAGCCACGGAGAGCCGCCGGACGGGCTGATCGCGACGGTGACCACCACGATCGTCGCCGCGGTCATCGCCCCCTGGCTCGCCGCGGCGATCAGCCGCGAGACGTCGCCCTCCTCGACCAGGCCGACGCGGCGGCGTACGAGACCTCGCCGGAGGCGGTTCCAGGTCACGAGCGCACCGGCCACCGTCGCCGCCGAGAACCCGATCGCGGAGATCACGTCGGGGTCGGCGAGCAGCCGCGCGGTGACGAGCAGCAGCCCGCCCAGCGCGAGGTGCACGCCGCGGTGCTGGTCGGTGACCAGCAGCAGCCCGGTCAGCAGCCCGGCGGCCGGCCAGGCGACAGGGATCTGGTTGACCGTGTGGAGGCCGAGCAGCAGCAGGAGGGAGCTGACGGCGACCAGCACCAGCAGGAGCGCGGGCAGGCGGCGACGGGCGACGGAGCCCAGCTCCGACGCCCGGGACCGCACCGCGACCGGCCGAGACACCCCGTCTCCCTACTGCTCGAGTGGGAGCAGTGGATCACACGAAACGCCTGCTCAGCAGGCGAATCGCACGAGGTCAGGGAGTGCCTGACGAGCGTGTTCAGAGCGCCTTGACGGCGCTCAGCAGCTTGCCCATCGTCTCCTTGGCGTCGCCGAAGAGCAGCGTGGTGCGCTCGTCGAAGAGGAGCTCGTTCTCGATGCCCGCGAAGCCGGGGCGCATCGACCGCTTCATGAAGACGACCTGCTTGGCCTCGTCGGCGTTGAGGATCGGCATGCCGTAGATCGGCGCGCCGGGGGTCGTCTTCGCCGCCGGGTTGACGACGTCGTTGGCACCGACGACCAGCACGACGTCGGCGTCCTTGAAGTCGTCGTTGATCTCGTCCATCTCCTTGAGCTGCTCGTAGGGCACCTGGGCCTCGGCGAGCAGCACGTTCATGTGACCCGGCATCCGACCCGCCACCGGGTGGATGGCGTAGTCGACCTCGACACCGCGCTCGCCGAGGACGTCGACGAGCTCGCGCAGGGTGTGCTGGGCCTGGGCGACCGCGAGGCCGTAGCCCGGCACGATGATCACGCGGTCGGCGTAGCCGAGCATGATCGCGGCGTCGGCAGGTCCGGCGGACTTCACGGGCCGGTCGCTGGCCTCGCCGGCGCCGAGCGTCGAGCCGCCCTTGAGGGCGCCGAAGAGGATGTTGGCGACCGAGCGACCCATCGCCTTGGCCATCAACAGGGTCAGGAACGTGCCGGAGGCGCCGACGAGGGTCCCGGCGACGAGCAGCAGGGTGTTGGACAGGACGTAGCCGCCCGCCGCGACGGTCAGGCCGGTGAAGGCGTTCAGCAGCGAGATCACGATCGGCACGTCGGCACCGCCGACGGGCAGGACGAGCAGCAGGCCGAAGGCGACCCCCACGAGGGCGAGCACGATGCCCGGCCACATCGCCGCGTCGGCGACGAGCATCCCGGAGAGCACCAGGCCCGCGGCCAGCGCGCCACCGAAGACCACGGCCAGGCCGGGGAAGACGACGGGCCGGGAGGTCATGAGGTCCTGGAGCTTGGCGAAGGTCACGACCGACCCGGCGAAGGAGACCGAGCCGACGAAGACGGTGAAGGCGGTGGCGACGAGGACGAACCAGCCGATCCCGGCCTCACGCCCGGGGGCGTCGACGATCTCCTGGAGCTCCAGCAGCGCCACGAGCGCCGCCGCCCCGCCGCCGACGCCGTTGAACAGCGCCACCATCTGGGGCATCTGGGTCATCTGCACGCGACGGGCGCCGAAGACACCGCCGACGGACCCGACCGCGATCGCGACCAGGATCCAGACGACGTTGTCCATCCGCTCCATGTAGAAGAACGGCAGCGCGCAGGCCACGACGGCGGCCGCGGCGCCGATCAGGTTGCCGGTGCGGGCGGTGCGCGGTCCGGAGAGCCCCTTGAGGGCGAGGATGAAGGCGACGGCACAGATGAGGTAGGCCAGCTGGGCCCAGACGGGGATCACGCGGCCGCCTCCTTCTTGGCCGGCTTCCTCCGCGTGAACATCTGGAGCATGCGGTCGGTGACCACGAACCCGCCGACCATGTTGACCGCGGCCAGCACGATCGCGACCAGTCCGACGACGAGCGCGAACCCGTGGGCGTGGGCGGTGACGATGATCGCGCCGAGCAGGATCACGCCGTGGATGGCGTTGGCGCCCGACATCAGCGGCGTGTGGAGCGTCGAGGAGACCTTGGAGATCACCTCGATGCCGACGAAGACGCTGAGCACGAAGATGGTCAGCCAGATGATCGGCTCGCTCACCGGTCAGCTCCTTCCAGGGCCTGGCGGGTGGGTTCGTGGAGGATCGCGCCCTCGCGGGTCACGCAGCAGCCGGCGACGATCTCGTCGTCGGGGTCCGGCGCGAAGCTCGCCCCGGCCTCCTCGTCGGTCGCGGTCATCAGCGTCAGCAGGTTGACGATGTTCTGGGCGTAGAGCCGCGACGCCGGCCCCGGCATCTGGCTGGGGACGTTGCGACCGCCCCAGACCTGCGCGTTGCCGATCCGCACGACCTCGCCGGCCACGGACCCCTCGACGTTGCCCCCGGTCTCGGCGGCGAGGTCGACGACGACGGAGCCCGGGCTCATCTGCTCGACCATCGCAGCGGTCACGAGCATCGGCGCCTGCCGGCCGGGGACGGCGGCGGTGGTGATGAGCGCGTCCGCCGCGGCGATGTAGGGCGTCAGCAGCTCGCGCTGGCGGGCGGCCCGGTCCTCGGTCATCTCGCGCGCGTAGCCGCCCGAGCCCTCGAGGGTCTCGAGCTCGAGGTCGATCGGCTTGGCGCCCATCGACGCGATCTCCTCGGCGGCGGCGGCGCGCACGTCGTAGGCCTGCACGACCGCGCCGAGCCGCTTCGCCGTCGCGATCGCCTGGAGCCCGGCGACGCCGGCGCCGAGCACGACGACGGTCGCGGGCTGGACGGTGCCGGCGGCGGTCATCGACAGCGGGAAGAAGCGGCGCAGCATCCCGGCGGCGACGACCGCGCAGCGGTAGCCGGCGACCAGGGCCTGGCTCGACAGCGCGTCCATCGACTGGGCGCGCGAGATCCGTGGCACCAGCTCCATGGCGTAGGAGGTCACGCCGCCGTCGCGGAAGGTCGCGACCAGCTCGCCCTCCTGCCGGGTCGGCAGGAACGAGACCGTCGAGGTGCCCGCGGGCAGCGCGGCGGCCCGGGCGACGTCGAGCGGCTGCACCGAGCAGACCACGGTCGCGCCCTCGAGCGCCGCCTCGTCGACGGTCGCGCCGGCCTCGGCGTAGTCCTCGTCGGGGAGGAGCGAGTGGAGGCCGGCACCGGGCTCCACCGCGACCTCCCATCCCAGCGCGGTCAGCTTGCCGACGAGCTCGGGGACCATCGCGACCCGGGCCTCGCCCTCCCTGGTCTCTCTCGCCACAGCGATCTTCACGGTGGTGAACGTACGGGAGATCACGGTCACACGACAGTGACGCACCGCACGTCGGTCAGCCGACCTGCACGCGCGCGACCTCCTCGTACCGGGGCCGACGGGCCGGCCCCTCCCCGAGGTGGGAGGCGACCAGCGACCACTCACCCACCCGCCAGGAGGGGCCCTCGTAGCCGTCGAGCAGCTGGACCCACCGCGTGACCTGCCGCGGCCGTCCCGTCCGCGCGACCGTCAGGTGGGGACGGAAGCGTTGGCCGTCCGGGGCGATCCCGGACGCGTTCGCCGCGCGCCGGGCACCGTCGGACATCCGGACCAGCTCCGCGTGGTCGGTCCCGGTCGTCCGGAGCCCGGCCCACACCACCTTCGCCGCGTCGGGGTGCGGGAAGGCACCGCCCCCGGCGATCCTCGCCGTGACGGGAGTACGCCGCCGCGCGGCCGCGGCCAGTCGCTCGACCAGGTCGTCGAGCGACCGGTCGGGTACCGCGGCCAGGAAGGCGAGCGTGACGTGGAGCTGGTCGGGCTGGGTCCAGCGGAACGGCGCCGCCGCGCGGCGTACGTCCAAGAACGCGTCGAGGTCCTCGACCGCCTCCGCCGGCGGCACCATCGCCACGAACATCCGCA
>NZ_BAAAJT010000002.1:2138436-2140436 GCF_039527245.1 Nocardioides aestuarii | reverse complement strand
GTAGTCCGGTTGATTCGTGCTCGCTCCGGGCCGGATCTCGACACGAATCAACCGGACTACCGCCCGGACGAGTCCTCAGCCCTTGGTGCCGCCCGCGGTCAGGCCGGCGACGAGGTGGCGCTGGGCGAAGAAGAAGACGATGCCGGCGGGGATCATGATCAGGATCGCCGCGGGGGTCAGCAGCTCCCAGCGCTGGTTGAACTGAGGCACGAACTGCTTGAGACCCGCGCCGAGCGTGTAGTTCTCGCTGGTCTGGATGAAGGCGATCGCGTAGGCGACCTCGCCCCACGCCGTGAGGAACGTGTAGAACGCCGTGACCGCCAGTCCGGGGCGGGCGAGCGGGAGGATCACCCGGTAGAAGGTCTGAAACGGGCCGAGGCCGTCGAGGGCCGCGGCTTCGTCGAGCTCCTTCGGGATGGTGTCGAAGTAGCCGCGCAGCATCCAGGCGCAGAACGGCACCGCCACGGTGCAGTAGGCGATGATCAGCGACACCTTGGTGTCGATCAGGCCGAGCCGCGCCATGATCGTGTAGATCGGCACGATCAGGATCGCGACCGGGAACATCTGGGTCAGCAGGAAGACCCACATCAGGCCGCGCTTGCCGGCGAAGTTGAAGCGGGACAGCGCGTAGCCCGCCGTAGCCGACATGGCGATGCCGATGACCATCGTGAAGGCCGCCACGACGACCGAGTTGAGGAACCAGGTCGGGAAGTCGGTGTGGAACAGCACCTGCTTGTAGTTGTCGAGCGAGGGGCTGTTGAACAGCTCGATCGTCGACCGCTGGATCTCCTGGCGGGGCTTGAGGGAGCTCAGGAACACCCAGAGGACGGGGAAGAGCGCGATGAAGACCGCCGTGAGGAGCGTGGCGTGGAGGCCGATCGAGGCCAGCGTCGACCGCGGACGGCCCTGGCGCGGCTCGGGGCCGTAGGTGTTCTCGGTGGGGGCGGCGGCCGCCCCGGCGGCGAGCTCGGCCATCAGAACACCTCTCCCTGCCGGCGGAGCAGCCGGCGGTAGACGGACGCGTAGACGACGAGCATCGAGAGGATCAGCACCCCGTAGGTCGCGGCCAGCGAGTAGTTGCGCAGGCCCTCGAAGGCGGCGCGGAAGGCGCCGGTCACGAGGATCTCGGTCTGGCCGGCGGGCTCACCGCCGGTGACGAAGAAGATGATCGGGAACATGTTGAAGGTCCAGATCGTGCCGAGCAGGATCACCGTCGAGCTGACCGGCCGCAGACCGGGGAGCGTGATGTGCCGGAACCGCTGCCACGGCGAGGCGCCGTCCATCGCGGCCGCCTCGTAGAGATCGTTGTTGATCGACTGGAGCCCCCCGAGGATCGCCACCATCATGAACGGCACGCCCATCCAGACGTTCGCGACGATCGCGGTGAACAGCGACGTCCACCGGTGGTCGGTCCAGGCGACGGGATCGATGCCGATCTTGCCGAGGGCGGCGTTGATGAGCCCGAAGTTCTGGTTGAACATGAAGCGCCAGGCGAACGCCGAGACGAACGCCGGCACCGCCCACGGCACGATCAGCAGGACGCGGTAGAGGCTGCGGCCGCGGAACTCCCGATGGAGCAGCACCGCGAGCCCGAGGCCGATCGTGTAGTGGAAGAAGACGCACGCCGTCGTCCACACGACGGTGTTGGTGAACCAGAGCCAGAACTTGCCGCGCTCACCGGTGAGGACGTCGACGTAGTTCTGGAGGCCGACGAACTCGAACTTGCGCGGGTTCTCCTCGCAGGTCTCCCCGCCCCCGAGCGTCTTGGTGCAGATGATCTCCTGCTGGTTGGCCTCGGTGAGGTTGGTCAGCGACTGGTAGATGCCCTGCCCGAGCGGGTAGAGGACGAGCACGCCGAGGACGACGACGGTCGGCAGGACCATCGCCCACGCGTACCAGTTGCGGTCGAAGCTGCGGCGCAGCCGGCCGGGTCCGGCCTGCGGCGTACGTCGCGTCTCGGACGGTTCGGTGGCCTCGGAGTCGGCCGCGCGCGTCTCGGT